>NZ_JBIARV010000001.1:0-350692 GCF_042890295.1 Streptomyces sp. NPDC002232
TACCCGTAATCGGGTCAGACACTCGCGTTGAGCGGGACAGTCATGCCGGAATATGGCCGACCGTCCACAGCGTCCTCGCTGTAGTGTGCCACCCCAAGGGGTGGACTTTTTCAAAGGAACCTCGACCATCCGAAGATGGACGGGGTATCAACTAATCTGGCGTTGATTTTTGGCACGCTGTTGAGTTCTCAAGGTGCGGACGCTTCCTTCGTTCCTGTTTCCAGGCCCTCCGGGCGCTTCCTTCGTTTCCGACTCTATCAGATCTTTCCGATCCGATTTCCTCGGTGCTTTCCGGTCCCGAATTGTTTTTCTTTCGGGGCCTTTCGGCGTGTTCCGACTTTATCAGAAGTTCTGAGTCGGATTTCCCGCCTCCCGGTTCCTCCTCCTGGCACACAGCGGCGCCGGGGGCTTCCCGTTCTGGCGGAGCCGTAAACGTACTGGAGCGGGGCGCCCCGATGCAAATCGAGGCGGCCCCGCTCCGGTGACGCGCTGGTCAGACCTCCACGACGACCGGGAGGATCATCGGGCGCCGGCGGTAGGTGTCGGAGACCCACTTGCCGACGGAGCGGCGGATCAGCTGCTGGAGCTGGTGGGGTTCCAGGACACCGTCCTGGGCCGACCTGTTGATGGCCTGGTCGATCTTCGGGACCACCGCGTCGAACGCGGAGTCGTCGATCCCGGAGCCGCGGGCGTGGATGTGCGGGCCGGCGGTGATCTTGCCGGTCGAGGAGTCCACGACCACGAAGACCGAGATGATGCCCTCCTCGCCGAGGATCCGGCGGTCCTTGAGGGAGGTCTCGGTGACGTCGCCGACCGAGAGGCCGTCCACGTACACGTAACCGGCCTGGACCTTGCCGGTGATGCGGGCGCGGCCGTCGACCAGGTCGACGACGACGCCGTCCTCGGCGATGACGATGTGGTCCTTCGGGATCCCCGTCATCGCGCCGAGCTCGGCGTTGGCACGCAGGTGGCGCCATTCGCCGTGGACCGGCATGAGGTTCTTCGGCTTGCAGATGTTGTAGAAGTACAGCAGCTCGCCGGCCGAGGCGTGGCCCGAGACGTGGACCTTGGCGTTGCCCTTGTGGACCACGTTCGCGCCCCAGCGGGTCAGGCCGTTGATCACGCGGTAGACCGCGTTCTCGTTGCCCGGGATGAGCGAGGACGCGAGGATAACCGTGTCGCCGGGGACGATCCGGATCTGGTGGTCGCGGTTGGCCATGCGGGACAGGGCCGCCATGGGCTCGCCCTGGGAACCGGTGCAGACCAGCACGACCTCGTCGTCCGGCAGGTCGTCGAGGGTCTTCACGTCCACGACGAGACCGGCCGGGACCCGGAGGTAGCCCAGGTCGCGGGCGATGCCCATGTTGCGGACCATCGAGCGGCCGACGAAGGCGACCCTGCGGCCGTACTCGTGGGCGGCGTCGATGATCTGCTGGATGCGGTGCACGTGGCTGGCGAAGCTGGCCACGATGATGCGCTTCGGGGCGTTCGCGAAGACGTTCCGCAGGACGTTCGAGATGTCCCGCTCCGGCGGGACGAAGCCCGGGACCTCGGCGTTCGTCGAGTCGGACAGCAGGAGGTCGATGCCCTCCTCGCTGAGCCGCGCGAACGCGTGGAGGTCGGTGAGCCGGCCGTCCATCGGGAGCTGGTCCATCTTGAAGTCGCCGGTGGCGACGGCCATGCCCGCGGGGGTGCGGATGGCAACGGCCAGGGCGTCCGGGATGGAGTGGTTGACCGCGATGAACTCGCAGTCGAAGGGGCCCAGCGTCTCGCGGTCGCCCTCCTTCACCTCGAGGGTGTAGGGGCGGATGCGGTGCTCCTGGAGCTTCGCCTCGATCAGCGCGAGGGTCAGCTTGGAGCCGATGAGCGGGATGTCCGGCTTCAGCCGGAGCAGGTAGGGGACGGCACCGATGTGGTCCTCGTGGCCGTGCGTGAGCACGATGCCCTCGATGTCGTCGAGACGGTCCCGGATGATGCTGAAGTCCGGCAGGATCAGGTCGACGCCGGGCTGCTCCTCCTCGGGGAAGAGGACGCCGCAGTCGACGATCAGCAGACGGCCGTCGAACTCGAAGACCGTCATGTTGCGGCCGATCTCGCCGAGGCCGCCCAGCGGGATGACGCGCAGGGCGCCCTTGGGCAGCTTCGGCGGGGCGCCGAGTTCAGGATGCGGATGACTCAAAAGACTCTCCTCACCATGCACGCCACGTACCGTTCGGGCACGTGGCGCGCATGACAATCGTGCACTTGCTGTTGTCAGTGTTCAGTTGTGAAGTCTGTTGTCAGAGTTCTACCCCGCCGGCGGCCAGGTCGACCTTGAGCTGCTCGGTCTCCTGCGCGGAGAGCTCGACGAGCGGCAGTCGGAGCGGGCCGGCCGGGAGACCCTGGAGGGCCAGGGCGGCCTTGGTGGTCATGACGCCCTGGGTGCGGAACATGCCGGTGTAGACCGGGAGCAGCTTCTGGTGGATCTCCGTGGCCTTCTGGACCTCGCCGCCGAGGTGGGCGTCGAGGAGGGCGCGGAGCTCCGGGGTGACGAGGTGGCCGACGACGGAGACGAAGCCGCAGGCTCCGACGGAGAGCAGCGGCAGGTTGAGCATGTCGTCGCCGGAGTACCAGGCGAGTCCGGAGCGGGCGATGGCCCAGCTGGCGCGGCCGAGGTCGCCCTTGGCGTCCTTGTTGGCGACGACGCGCGGGTGCTGGGCGAGACGGACGAGCGTCTCTGTGTCGATCGGGACGCCGCTGCGGCCGGGGATGTCGTAGAGCATCACGGGGAGGCCGGTGGCGTCGGCGATGGCCGAGAAGTGCTGGTACAGGCCCTCCTGCGAGGGCTTGTTGTAGTAGGGCGTCACGGCGAGGAGGCCGTGGGCGCCGTCGCGCTCGGCCGTGCGGGCCAGCTCCAGGGAGTGGCGGGTGTCGTTGGTGCCGACGCCGGCGACGACGTGGGCGCGGTCGCCGACCGCCTCCAGTACGGCTCGTACGAGGTCCGATTTCTCCGCGTCGCTGGTGGTCGGGGACTCGCCGGTGGTGCCGTTGATGACGAGGCCGTCGTTGCCCGCGTCCACCAGGTGGGTGGCGAGTCGCTGGGCACCGTCGAGGTCGAGTGCGCCGTCCGCCGTGAAGGGCGTGACCATGGCGGTGAGGACCCGCCCGAAGGGGGTATGCGGAGTGGAGATCGGAGCCATGGGTAACACGCTACTCGCTGCTCAGCGCCGGGTGTCCCCTAGGGGGACAGGAGAAAGGGAGCCCGGCGCTGCCTGCTCGGGGGTTCAGGCAGCGCCGGGTCCGTTTGATCAGCCTAGATGAACTTCGTGAAACGTCGCAATACGGACACTTCGCATCGTGCGTTCGGACATGTGTGCCGCACGGGACTGCACAGTCGTCCAACACCCGGCTCCGCCCCCTCCCCCGGGGGTCCTACCGGAGGATGAGATTCGGCCGCTTTGATGAAAAAGGGCACCAAAACATCGGTTCCGTCGTCTCTACCTGTGACGCATGACGCCGAAGAAGGAGAGTGGCTCTGATGTTTTCCCCCCAGACTCCGTCCGGGGGTACCCCCAGGCGAGAGGATGTACCGTTCGCGTTCGTCGCGGAGGCGGACCACTTCCGCAGTAACGTCACTCCACCGCCCCGGGAGCGCCTCAGCGCCTCGCAGATCGTGGGCCGCACCCTGCTCGGACTGACCGTCGTGGCCGGCCTCGCCGGGTCCCTCATCTTCGGGATGCCCTCGCTCCAGTCGGGCGACTCGGGCCCGCGTCACCAGCAGTCCGAGGCCTCCGACAACCGCTGAGGTAGCCTCACCGGGCACTGCCCCTTCGAGCGTGCTTCTGAGTGAGGACCTGTCGTGCCCCTGCCCTTCCTGACGGCCGACCGTGCTTTTGACACGACCGACCATGTCGCCCTGCCGTTCGACGACCACGATCAGTGGCGCCGACCGTACCGGCCGGGGTCGTGGCGGGTGGGAGCGGCCGCGCTCGCGCTGCTGCTCGCCTCCTTCGTGCTGCTCGCCGCCGTGATCATCGCGGCCGCCGGTGCCTTCGGCGGCGCGGCCGTCACGTTCGGCATCGCCGTGCTCGTGATCGCCGCCTCCCTGCGGATGCTCCGCGTGGGCACCTGGGTGAGCCGGGCCGGCGTACGCCGCGTGGGCTTCCTCTCGACCAGCACCGTGCCCTGGGCGAAGGTGGCGTCCGTGCGGACCGTCCAGCAGCCCGTGCGCTGGCTGGGACTCCCCCGCACCGTCCAGGGCCAGGCCCTGGTGCTCGACCGCCGCGGCGGTGAGCAGCTCCAGCTGCTCACCGACCACAACGCCGACTTCCTCTCCCGGGTCGAGGCCTTCGACCGGGCCGCCGACACCGTCGAGGCCTGGAACGCCGAGTACGGCACGGCCCCGGACGCTACGCGCTGACCGCGCGCCCCTCGTGGAGCGCGATGGCCCGCTGCATGGCCTTGCGCGCCCGGGGGGTGTCCCGCGCGTCGTGGTAGGCCACGGCGAGGCGGAACCAGCAGCGCCAGTCCTCGGGCGAGTCCTCCGTCTCGGCCTTGCGCCGGGCGAAGACCTCGTCGGCCGAGTCCCGGAGGATCCGGCCGCCCTCGGTGCGCTTCAGCTCGTCGACGGGCAGGCCGCCCTCGGCCTCCAGCTCCGCCGCGAGGCGGTTGGCCCGGCGGGCGAAGCTGGTGTTCTTCCAGAGGAACCAGCCGCCGACGGCCGGCAGCAGGAACGCCACCGCGCCCATGCCCATGGCGGCCGGCTCGCCCGTGAGGAGGAGCAGGACGCCCTCCATCGCCACCACGCCGAAGACGAGCACCAGCACGGTGGCGAGGAAGACGTACGTGATCTTTCCGCCCATGTCGTCAGCCCAGGTCCAGGAAGTGCTCCAGGCCGAAGGTGAGGCCCGGAGTGGTGGTCACGCGGCGGGCGCCCAGGAGGATGCCCGGCATGAAGCTGGAGTGGTGCAGGGAGTCGTGCCGGACGGTGAGGGTCTCGCCCTCGCCGCCGAGCAGCACCTCCTGGTGGGCGAGCAGGCCCCGGAGGCGTACGGCGTGCACCGGGACGCCGTCCACGTCCGCGCCGCGCGCGCCGTCGAGGCCGGTGGCCGTGGCGTCGGGCTGCGGGGCGCAGCCTGCCTTCGACCGGGCCTCGGCGATGAGCTGGGCGGTGCGGGTGGCCGTGCCGGACGGCGCGTCGACCTTGTTCGGGTGGTGCAGCTCGACGACCTCGACCGACTCGAAGTACGGGGCCGCGATCTGGGCGAACTTCATGGTGAGGACCGCGCCGATGGAGAAGTTCGGCGCGATGAGGACGCCGGTCTCCGGGGAGGCGGCGAGCCGGTCCTTCAGCTGCGCGAGGCGGTCCTCGGTCCAGCCGGTGGTGCCGACGACGGCGTGGATGCCGTGGCGCACGCAGAAGTCGAGGTTCTCCATCACGGAGTCCGGGGTGGTCAGCTCGACGACGACCTGGGCGCCCGCCTCGGTGAGGGTCTCCAGGGCGTCGCCGCGGCCGAGGGCCGCGACCAGTTCCATGTCCTCGGCGGCCTCGACGGCCCTGACGGCCTCGGAGCCGATGCGGCCCTTGGCTCCGAGGACCGCGACGCGCAGCTTGCTCATTGCTCTTCCTTAGGGGACGGGTCGGTCAGGAGACCGCGTGGTGGAGGCGGTCCGCCTGCTTGTCCTTCAGCGGGCCGATCACCGAGAGCGAGGGCCGCTGCTCCAGTACATCGCGCGCCACCGCGCGGACGTCGTCCGGGGTGACCTGCGCGATCCGGGTGAGCATGTCGTCGACCGACATCTGGGTGCCCCAGCACAGTTCGCTCTTGCCGATGCGGTTCATCAGCGCGCCGGTGTCCTCCAGGCCGAGCACGGTCGAGCCGGAGAGCTGCCCGACGGCGCGGGTGATCTCCTCGTCCGTGAGGCCGTCGGAGGCGACCTTGTCGAGCTCGTCCCGGCAGATCTTCAGGACGTCGTGGACCTGGCCGGGACGGCAGCCCGCGTACACCCCGAAGAGGCCGCAGTCGGCGAAGCCCGAGGTGTACGAGTACACGCTGTAGGCCAGGCCGCGCTTCTCGCGGACCTCCTGGAAGAGGCGGGAGGACATGCCGCCGCCGAGGGCCGTGTTCAGCACGCCGAGGGCCCAGCGGCGCTCGTCGGTGCGGGCCAGGCCCGGCATGCCGAGGACCACGTGGGCCTGCTCGGTCTTGCGGTTCAGGAGCTCGACGCGGCCCGCGGCGCGCAGGGTGCGCCGGCCGTCGCGGGGGGCGACGGGGACGGCGTCGGTACGGGTGAGGGCGCCGGCCTTCTCGAAGGCGCGGCGGACCTGGCGTACCACCGTGGCGTGGTCGACGTTGCCCGCGGCGGCGACGACCAGGTGGGTCGGGTCGTAGTGCTTCTTGTAGAAGCGGGCGATCTGGCCGCGGCTGAGCGCGTTGATCGTGTCGACGGTGCCGAGGACCGGGCGGCCCAGCGGGGTGTCGCCGAACATCGTCTGCGCGAACAGCTCGTGCACCACGTCACCGGGGTCGTCCTCGGTCATCGCGATCTCTTCGAGGATGACGCCGCGCTCGGCGTCGACGTCCTCGTCGAGGATGAGCGAGTCGGTGAGCATGTCGCAGACGACGTCGATCGCCAGCGGCAGGTCGGTGTCGAGGACCCGCGCGTAGTAGCAGGTGTACTCCTTCGCCGTGAAGGCGTTCATCTCGCCGCCGACCGCGTCGATCGTGGCGGAGATGTCGAGGGCGGACCGCTTGCGGGTGCCCTTGAAGAGGAGGTGCTCCAGGTAGTGGGTCGCGCCGTTGAGCGTCGGCGTCTCGTCGCGGGAGCCCACGTGGGCCCAGATGCCGAAGGTGGCGGAGCGCACGGACGGGAGGGTCTCGGTGACGATCCGCAGGCCGCCGGGGAGGGTCGTGCGGCGGACGGTGCCGATGCCGTCCTTGCCCGGGAGAAGCGTTTGGGTACGGGCGACGGCCCGCCCCTCCGAGGAGGGGCGGGCCGTCGCGCGGGAACTACGGGACGTCACTTGGCAGCGTCGTCCTTGTCACCCTCGGCAGCGTCCTCGTCCGCCATGACGGGGACGAGGGAGAGCTTGCCGCGCTGGTCGATCTCGGCGATCTCGACCTGGACCTTCGAGCCGATCGCGAGCACGTCCTCGACGTTCTCCACGCGCTTGCCACCGGCGAGCTTGCGGATCTGCGAGATGTGCAGCAGGCCGTCCTTGCCGGGCATCAGGGAGACGAAGGCACCGAAGGTGGTGGTCTTGACGACCGTACCCAGGTAGCGCTCGCCGACCTCCGGCATGGTCGGGTTGGCGATGCCGTTGATCGTGGCGCGGGCGGCCTCGGCCTGCGAGCCCTGGGCGGCACCGATGTAGATGGTGCCGTCGTCCTCGATCGTGATGTCGGCGCCGGTGTCCTCCTGGATCTGGTTGATCATCTTGCCCTTGGGGCCGATGACCTCACCGATCTTGTCCACGGGGATCTTGACGGTGATGATCCGCGGGGCGTTCGGGGACATCTCGTCCGGCGTGTCGATCGCTTCCATCATCACGTCGAGGATGTGGAGGCGGGCGTCGCGGGCCTGCTTGAGGGCCGCGGCCAGGACGGAGGCCGGGATGCCGTCCAGCTTGGTGTCGAGCTGGAGGGCGGTGACGAACTCCTTCGTACCGGCGACCTTGAAGTCCATGTCGCCGAAGGCGTCCTCCGCACCGAGGATGTCGGTGAGGGCGACGTAGTGCGTCTGGCCGTCGATCTCCTCGGAGATCAGACCCATGGCGATGCCGGCGACGGCGGCCTTGAGCGGCACACCGGCGTTCAGCAGCGACATGGTCGAGGCGCAGACCGAGCCCATCGACGTCGAACCGTTGGAGCCGAGGGCCTCGGACACCTGGCGGATCGCGTAGGGGAACTCCTCGCGCGTCGGCAGCACCGGCACGATGGCGCGCTCGGCGAGCGCGCCGTGGCCGATCTCGCGGCGCTTGGGCGAGCCCACGCGGCCGGTCTCGCCGACGGAGTACGGCGGGAAGTTGTAGTTGTGCATGTAGCGCTTGCGGGTCACCGGGGAGAGGGTGTCCAGCTGCTGCTCCATGCGGAGCATGTTGAGGGTGGTGACGCCCAGGATCTGGGTCTCGCCACGCTCGAACAGCGCCGAGCCGTGCACGCGCGGGATGGCCTCGACCTCGGCCGCGAGCGTACGGATGTCGGTGAGGCCACGGCCGTCGATGCGGACCTTGTCCTTGATGACGCGCTCGCGGACCAGCTTCTTGGTCAGCGCGCGGTACGCACCGGAGATCTCCTTCTCGCGGCCCTCGAAGGCCGGGAGGAGCTTCTCGGCGGCGATCTCCTTGATGCGGTCGAGCTCGGCCTCGCGCTCCTGCTTGCCGGCGATGGTGAGCGCCTTGGTGAGCTCACCCTTGACGGCGGAGGTGAGCGCCTCGAGGACGTCGTCCTGGTAGTCCAGGAAGACCGGGAACTCGCCGGTGGGCTTGGCGGCCTTGGCGGCGAGGTCCGACTGGGCCTTGCAGAGGACCTTGATGAAGGGCTTCGCGGCCTCGAGACCGGCGGCGACGACCTCCTCGGTCGGCGCCTCGGCGCCGCCCTTGACGAGCTCGATGGTCTTCTCGGTGGCCTCGGCCTCGACCATCATGATCGCGACGTCGCCGTCCTCCAGGACGCGACCGGCGACCACCATGTCGAAGACGGCGTCCTCGAGCTCGGTGTGCGTCGGGAACGCGACCCACTGGCCCTTGATCAGGGCGACGCGGGTGGCGCCGATGGGGCCGGAGAAGGGCAGGCCCGCCAGGATCGTCGACGCGGAGGCGGCGTTGATCGCGACCACGTCGTACAGGTGGTCGGGGTTGAGCGCCATGATCGTCTCGACGATCTGGATCTCGTTGCGCAGGCCCTTCTTGAAGGAGGGGCGCAGCGGGCGGTCGATCAGGCGGCAGGTGAGGATCGCGTCCTCGGAGGGGCGGCCCTCCCGGCGGAAGAAGGAGCCGGGGATCTTGCCGGCCGCGTACTGCCGCTCCTCGACGTCCACCGTGAGGGGGAAAAAGTCGAGCTGGTCCTTGGGGCGCTTCGAGGCGGTGGTCGCGGAGAGGACCATCGTGTCGTCGTCCAGGTAGGCGACGGCGGAGCCGGCGGCCTGCTTGGCCAGACGGCCGGTCTCGAAGCGGATGGTGCGGGTACCGAAGGCGCCGTTGTCGATGACGGCCTCGGCGTAGTGGGTCTCGTTCTCCACTATGGGTTTCTCCTACGTGTTCGTCTTTGCGTCCTGGCGGCCCGTGTGGCCGGGGACGGTGTACGACGGTGGCGGAGAGCTCGCCCAGGGTGCGGGCCGGTCTTCGATCGAAGCACCCGGTCATTCGGTTCCGGGGGCCACTACCGAGGACCGGCGGCTGGCCGGCGGGGTCACGCTCGTCGTACGGGATGGTGCGACCAGACTAAGTCCCGATGCGCACTTTGTGCACGTACAGCAAAGGGAGCGGCCCCCTGAAAGTGGGAACCGCTCCCTTCGTGGCGTCTTACTTGGCGCCGCCGGCCGCACCGCGGCGGATGCCGAGGCGGTCGACCAGCGTACGGAAGCGCTGGATGTCCTTCTTGGCCAGGTACTGCAGCAGGCGGCGGCGCTGGCCGACCAGGATCAGCAGACCACGACGGGAGTGGTGGTCGTGCTTGTGCTGCTTGAGGTGCTCGGTCAGGTCCGAGATGCGGCGGGACAGCATCGCGACCTGGACCTCGGGAGAGCCGGTGTCGCCCTCCTTGGTGCCGAACTCGGCAAAGATCTGCTTCTTGACAGCGGCGTCGAGAGCCACGCGGTTCTCCTCGTTGGTTCGTGCGCCCGTGAGTGCCCCTGGTCTAGGTCTCAGGGGAAGCTTCCGTGACTCGACGGGCGAAGGTCCGATGGGCGCAGCTTCCAGAGGCTTCCGAGTGATCTCGGGTGCTTTCCGGGAGCGCGTACACAAACGGCCGTCACACAGCGTACCAGCTCGCCGGAGCGCTCCCGCATCGCCCTCCTACTTGCTGGTCAGCGCGCGGACCGAGGAGAAGACGTCGAGGACGGCGAGGGCGAGCGGGACCAGGGAGAGGAGGACGAAGCCCTCGGCCAGGTCGAGGAGCCGGCCCCAGAAGGGGGAGAGGCCCTTCCTCGGGATGATCAGGCCGATGGCGGTGATCAGCGCGGCGCCGGCGGCGACGGCGGCGGTGAGCCAGATGGTGCGGATGTCGAGGCCGCCCCGGTCCCCGTACATGAGGAGCTCGCGGACCAGGTCGGCCGGCGGGTTGAGGGAGAGGCCGAGGACGAGCAGCGCGATGGCGGCGATGCCGGCGACGAGGACGCAGGCGACCTGCGAGGTGTAGCGGAAGAGGCGGGCGCGCAGCAGCATCGCGAGGCCGGCGGCGAGGGCGAGGAGCTGGCCCCAGACGTTTCCGGCGAAGCCGAGGACGGCGGCCGAGCCGACGACGACGGCGGCACAGCCGCCGACGAGGCCGAGGAGCATCTCGTGGCCGCGGCGGGCCTGGAGCGCGATGCGCTCGCCGTCGACGGCCTGGGCCTCCTCGCCCTGGTGGGGGTCGCCGGAGAACTCGTCCTCGGAGGCGCTGCGCGGGGCGGCGTAGCCGATGGGGAGGCGGGCGAAGCGGGCGGAGAGTCCGGGCAGGAAGGCGACGAGGCCGATGGCGACGGGGGCGCAGGCGGCGGCCGTCTCGGTGGCGGAGCTCTCGGTGAGGATCGCCACGAAGGTGGCGAGGGTGCCGACGCCGGCGAGGAAGGTGGCGGCCACGAAGGGGGCGTCGCCGCTGGGGGTGAGCGCGACGAGGGCCACGGAGGCGACGAGGACGGTGACGCTGCCGAGCAGGAACTGGAGGCGGCCGGGGCCGTCCCCGGCGTCGGGCGCGATGATCCCGGAGCCGGCGATGAGGAGCAGCGGCAGTGCGCCGAGGCCGAGGGCGACGGCGGTCGCCCGGTCCGCGTAGACGCGGGCGCGGACGCCGGCGAAGGCGGTGAGCAGGAGGCCGGCGGCGCCCGCGATGATCCCGGGGAGGCTGTGCATGTCGTGGCGGACGGGGTCGGCGAACCAGAGGACGAAGCCCATGAGGACGAGGAGCAGCACGCCGCCGAGGAGTCCGGCGCCCCGCAGCAGTTCGTCGCTCCACAGGTGGCGGTCGCGGGTGACGGCGGAGGCGACGGCGTCGGAGACGTCGTCGTAGACCGCCGGCGGGAGAGACTGGGCGAAGGGGCGCAGGGAGAGGACCTCGCCGTCGAGGACCTGCTGGGCGGCGAGGGTGCGGGCGCCGTCGAGGACGGATCCGTCGCGGCGGACCAGGTGGTAGCCGGTCGGGGTGCCGGGCTCCTGGCTCTGGCCGGTGAGGCGCAGGATCTCCGGGTAGACGTCGGCGACGGCGATGTCCTCGGGGAGCGCGACGTCGATGCGGCTGTCCGGCGCCACGACGGTGACGCGGCAGAAGCCGGTCGCTGCGGTCGTACTCACGTGTGTGGACCCCCTGGTTCGCGGTTGCGCCCGTCGTGATGCGCGGTCGCGCCTTCTGATTCGCGGTTGCGCACGATGCGCGCGCCACCCTACCGGGGACGGCCGGTGGGGGCTGCAAGTAGGATCGCCGTCCCATGGGGGAAGTCCGCGCGCTCGGCTGCCGGCAGGGGTCGAGCGCGCGTGCTCCCGCCACGAGCCCGCCTCCAACGAGGGATTGATGCGCCGGTGAGCCAGATCGTCGTCAAACGCCCGCCGAGGTCACTTCCTCCAGAAGTGCCCGGTGAGGAACTGCTCCTGGAGTCTCCGCCGGAACTTCCGCGGGGGCAGCAGGAGTCGGCGCTGATGCAGCTTCTGCCGATGCTCGGCATGGGTTCCTCGGTCGTCTTCTTCTTCATGACGCCGTCGCCGATCATGCGGATCATGGGCACGCTGATGCTCGCGTCGACGGTCGCGATGGCCGTCGCGCAGTTCGTGAGATTCCGTCGCGGTACGCAGGGGCAAATGGCCGATGTCCGCCGCGACTACCTCAAATACCTCGCCCAGACCCGGCGTACGGTCCGGCGCACCGCCCGCAGGCAGCGGGACGCGCAGCTCTATCTGCACCCGTCCCCCGAGCAGCTGTGGTCGGTGGTCGCGGAGGGTTCCCGGGTGTGGGAGCGCCGGGTCGGCGACCACGACTTCGGGCAGGCGCGGATCGGGCTCGGGGCGCAGCAGCTGGCGACGCCGCTGGTGGCACCGGACACCGCTCCGGTGGACGAGCTGGAGCCGCTGTGCGCGGGCGCGATGCAGCAGTTCCTCGCGGTGCACGGCACCTTGGACGGGCTGCCGATGGCGGTCTCGATGCGGGCGTTCTACCACGTGACGGTGTCGGGCGAGCCGGAGTCGGCGCAGGCCGCGGCGCGCGCGCTGGTGGCGCAGCTGGTGACGCTGCACTCCCCCGACGACCTGATGCTGGCGGTGGTGGCGGCGCGGCCGGCGCAGGAGCGCTGGGACTGGACGAAGTGGCTGCCGCACACGCAGGTTTCGGGACAGCCCAACAGCTACGACGGGGCGGGTACGAAGCGCCTGTTCGGTGACGACCTCGGTGAGCTGGAGAACCTGGTCCGTTCGAAGCTGGAGGGGCGGACGCGCTTCTCGCGGGAGAGCCAGCCGGTCCTCGACCAGCCGCACATGGTGGTGGTCCTCGACGGGGGGATGGTGCCGCCGGACTCGCTGCTCGCGGCGCCCGAGGGTCTCCAGGGCGTGACGATCGTGGAGGTCGTCTCCGGTGAGCTGGACGAGCCGCGCGGCGGTCTGTCGGTGGTCGTGCGGCCGGGCCGGCTGCGTCTGGAGTCGGGCGGCGGCTTCGCGTACGAGGGGCTGCCGGACGGCATCTCGCTGCCGGCCGCCGAGGCGCTGGCCCGGCAGCTGGCGCCGCTGCGGATGGGCGGCGGGGACGACGACGAGCCGCTGCTCGCGAACCTGGACTTCACGGATCTGCTGAACCTGGGCGACGCGGCCTCGGTGGACGTGACGCGGACCTGGCGGCCGCGCTCGGTGGCCGAGCGGCTCCGGGTGCCGATCGGGGTCGGCGAGGACGGCCAGCCGGTCATGCTGGACCTGAAGGAGGCGGCGCAGGAGGGCATGGGCCCGCACGGTCTGTGCGTCGGCGCGACCGGTTCCGGCAAGTCGGAGCTGCTGCGCACGCTGGTGCTCGGTCTCGCGGTGACGCACTCCTCGGAGACGCTGAACTTCGTCCTCGCGGACTTCAAGGGCGGTGCGACCTTCGCGGGCATGTCGCAGATGCCGCACGTGGCGGCGGTCATCACGAACCTGTCGGACGACCTGACGCTCGTCGACCGCATGGGCGACGCGATCCGGGGCGAGCTCCAGCGGCGGCAGGAGCTGCTGCGTTCCGCGGGCAACTACGCGAACATCCACGACTACGAGAAGGCGCGTGCGGCGGGTGCTCCGCTGGAGCCGCTGGCCTCGCTGGTCCTGGTGATCGACGAGTTCTCGGAGCTCCTCACCGCCAAGCCGGACTTCATCGACATGTTCATCCAGATCGGCCGCATCGGCCGTTCGCTCGGGGTGCACCTGCTGCTGGCCTCGCAGCGCCTGGAGGAGGGCAAGCTGCGCGGTCTGGACACGTACCTCTCGTACCGGATCGGTCTGCGGACCTTCTCGGCGGCGGAGTCGCGGACGGCGATCGGCGTGCCGGACGCCTATCACCTGCCGTCGGTGCCGGGTTCGGGCTATCTGAAGTTCGGCACGGACGAGATGACCCGCTTCAAGGCGGCGTACGTCTCGGGGACCTACCGGACGGGCGGGCCGCGCCTGGAGATCGGGCAGCTGCCGGTGGAGCGGCGGCCCGCGCTGTTCACGGCGTCGCCGGTGCCGGTGGTGTACGCGGCGCCGGACCCGGCCTATCTGACGGCGCGGCGCTCCGAGGAGGACGACGCGCTCGCGGACACGGTCCTCGACGTGATCGTGCGGCGTCTGGAGGGCCAGGGGGTGCCGGCGCACCAGGTGTGGCTGCCGCCGCTCGACCAGGCGCCCTCGCTGGACCAGTTGCTGCCGGGGCTCGCGCAGACGGCTGACCGGGGGCTCACGGCGACGGAGTACACGCGTCAGGGCGGGCTCACGGTGCCGCTCGGTCTCATCGACAAGCCGTTCGAGCAGCGGCGTGAGGTGCTGTACCGGGACTTCTCGGGTGCGGCCGGTCACATGATGGTGGTCGGCGGTCCGCAGTCCGGCAAGTCGACGATCATGCGGACGCTGGTGTCGTCGTTCGCGCTCACCCACACTCCGGCCGAAGTGCAGTTCTACTGCCTGGACTTCGGTGGTGGCGGCATGGTGTCGCTGGCCGACCTGCCGCACGTCGGCGGGGTGGCGTCGCGGCTCGACCCGGAGCGGGTGCGCCGGACGGTCGCGGAGGTGATGGGCGTCCTGAACCGGCGGGAGGAGTTCTTCCGCTCGCACGCCATCGACTCGATCGCGACCTACCGCCGCAAGCGGGCGGCGGGTGAGCTGCCGGGCGAGGCCTGGGGCGACGTGTTCCTGATCGTGGACGGCTGGGGCGGCTTCCGCAACGACTACGACACGCTGGAGCCGATCGTCGCCGACATCGCGGCGCGCGGTCTGGGCTACGGCATCCACGTGGTGATCACCGCCGCCCGGTACATGGAGGTGCGGGCGGCGCTCAAGGACCAGATGCTGGGCCGTCTCGAACTGCGGCTCGGTGACGTCATGGACTCGGAGTTCGACCGCAAGGTCGCGGCGAACGTGCCGACCGGTGTGCCGGGCCGCGGCCAGGTGCCGGAGAAGCTGCACTTCATGGGGGCGCTGCCGCGGATCGACGGGGCGAGCTCCTCGGACGATCTGGCGGACGGCACGGCGGCGTTCGTGCAGGCCGTGAAGGCGAGCTGGACCTCGGCCCCGGCGCCGGCGGTGCGACTGCTGCCGCGCAGGCTGCCGGCGGAGCAGCTGCCGAAGGGCTTCGAGTACCCGCAGCACGGCATCGCGATCGGCATCGACGAGACGAACCTGGAGCCGGTGTTCGTCGACTTCGAGTCGGATCCGTTCTTCATGATCTTCGGCGAGAGCGAGTCCGGCAAGACGGGGCTGCTCCGGCTGATCGCCAAGCAGTTGTGCGAGCGGTACACGCCGGAGCAGGCGCGGATCGTGGTGGGCGACTACCGGCGGACGATGCTGGAGGCGGTCGCGCCCTCGCACCTCCTGGAGTACGCGCCGATGGCCTCGGCCATGCAGATGCACATGGACGCGATCAACACGGTGATGACGAAGCGGGCGCCGAAGCCCGACATCACGCCGCAGCAGCTGCGGGACCGCAGCTGGTGGTCGGGTCCGCAACTGTTCGTCCTGGTGGACGACTTCGAGCTGGTGGCGACGAACTCGGGCAACCCGATGGCGGTGCTGGTGGAGAACCTGCCCTTCGCCCGGGACGTCGGCATCCGGTTCATCGTGGCCCGCAGCCAGGCGGGCGCCTCCCGGGCGATGTACGAGCCGTTCATGCAGCGGATGCGGGAGCTGGGCGCGCAGGGCGTGCTCCTCTCCGGCGATCCGCAGGAGGGCGACATCCTCGGCGGCGTCCGGGCGCGGCCGATGCCTCCGGGCCGGGGCACGTTCGTGTCGCGGAAGCGGGGCACGCCGCTGGTGCAGCTGGGGTGGCTGCCCGAGCAGCACTGACCGGGCGGTCCGAACGGCACTGAGCTGCCGGAACAGGCCCGGGCTCGCGGAACAGCCCCGGGCGGAGCGGTCCCTCCCACTACTGTGGGAGGGACCGCTCCGTCGTACGACCGCGAAGGGAAAGCGCCGATGACCGACGCCGCCGAGACCACCACCGAGAGCGCGGACGCCGCCCTGGCCGCCGAGAAGGAGCGCCAGAAGGAGGAGCTGTACGCGCTCGACATCTCGGGCGTCGCGTGGGAGGGCGCTCCGGGGACGAGCCCGGACGAGGAGCGCGTGGAGATCGCGCGGCTGCCCGGGGGCGCGGTGGCGATGCGCTCGTCCCTCGACAAGGAGACGGTGCTGCGCTACACGAAGGCCGAGTGGGACGCGTTCGTCCTGGGCGCCAGGGACGGCGAGTTCGACCTGCGGTGACGTCCGGACGCACGTGAGGGGTGGCCCGTGGGAACGGGCCACCCCTCATGCCGTGCGGGCGGGGACTCACATCATGCGGAAGCGCGCCGCGTTGCCCTTGTCGGTGTCCTGGTAGCCGACGACCGACTCGTCGAGGAGCTTGGCGATGCGCGCCAGGTCCTGGTTCATGCCGGACATGTCGCGGGTCAGGCGGTCCTGGCTCTCGCGGTACGCGATCTTCGCCTCACCCTCCCAGTTGGAGGCGACGCGGTTGACCTCGGCCATGAGGTCTTCCAGCCGCTGGGTGAGGGTGGTGGACGTGAGGCGGGTGTCGGCGGCCGCCTGCGTCACGGTGTCGTAATTGACCGCAGTGGTCATGGTGATGACTCCTGGAGTGAGAGTGGCGCGGAGGACTGTTCGGGTCGGACGGCTCAGACGCCCAGGATGGCGCTCTGGCCGCCACCGGAGCTGCTGTCCATCTGGCGGAAGGACCGGATGCGGTCCTCCTCCTGCTGCGAGAACCCGTCGGCGCTCATCCGCATGATCTCCTCGAGCTTCGAGAGCTCGGCGCGCATGCTGCGCAGGCGCTGGTTCAGGTCGTTCTGGACCCGGTCGTACTCCTTGCTCGCAGCGCCCTGCCAGCCCGCCTGAACGCGGTCCACCACACTGTTGAGAGAGGTGATGCGGGCCTGGAGCTCGTCGGAGAAGTCCTGGATCCGGCCGGCGAGCTTGACTTGTTCGGCACTGGTTACGTTCAGGTCTTTCGACATCTTGCCCCTTCTTCCTTCGGCGGCTGCGACGGACCGGCCGTCGTGCCTTCCGGTCTTGATGCGGACGGGAATCTTCTGATGCCGCCCCCGTGCTGGGTTCGCACTGCCGTGCCCCCAGCGGTCACTGTAGCCATTGACGGCGGCAGTTCCAACTGCAAAGGAAGGTCCCGATACTTGACCGGTACGCGCGTCACCGGGCCTCCCTTCCGCGGCGGCTGTCGCGGATCACGGTGGCGGTCCCGGCGACCACGGCCACCAGGACGCCTCCGATCCCCAACGTGTAGGTGGCGAGCCGTTCGGAGCGCTCCTGGGGCGTCTCCGACAGCGCCAGACGGGCCGGCTCGGGCGCCGGCGGCTTGGGCGGGCCAGGGTCGGGCTCGGGCGAGGACGCGGGCGTGCCGGGCTGGTCGGCGAGCGCCCGCACCGGGTCGACCACACCCCAACCGACGTATCCGTCGCGCCCGTTGACCGAGCGGACGGCGGTCTGCTCGATGCGGGTGACGATCTGGGCCACGCTCCAGCGCGGGTACTTGGCCTTCAGCAGGGCCGCGACGCCGGCGACGTACGGGGCGGAGAAGCTGGTGCCGTTGTCGACGCACTGGCCGCCGCCGGGGACCGTGGACACGATGTCGACGCCCGGCGCGGCGACGCCGACGAAGTCCCCGGGCTGGGAGAAGACGGCACGCTCGTTGTTGCGGTCCGAGGAGGCGACGGCGAGGACCCCGGGGAAGGCGGCGGGATAGGTCTTCTTGAACGTTCCGTCCATGCCGTCGTTGCCTGCGGAGGCGACCACGACGACGCCCTTCTCGATCGCCTTCGCGACCGACCTGGCCATGGTCGAGTCCGGGCCCAGCGGCTGGGTGGTGTCCTGCGAGATGTTGATGACGTCGGCGCCCTCGGCCACGGCGTGGTCGATCGCCAGCGCCATGGTGTCGGACTTGCCGCTGTTCTTCTCGTCGTTCTGCCGGATCGGGATGATCGTGGCCTCGGGGGCGAGGCCGACGAAGCCGGTGCCGCTGCGGGGGCGGGCCGCGATGATGCCGGCGACCTTGGTGCCGTGCCCGACCTCGTCGACGGTGCCGTCGGTCTTGCCGCGCTTGTCGTCGCCGTAGGAGGGGTTGTTCTTGTCGGGCTTGAGGTAGTCCTTGCCCGCCTTGGCGTCGACGGCGGGGGCGCGCAGCTGCGGGTTGACGTCGTCGACGCCGGTGTCGATGACGGCGACCCGGACGCCCTTGCCCTTGGTGTCCTGCCACAGCTCGTCCAGGAGGACCCGCTGGAGCGGCCAGGGGACGCCCTCGATCTGCTTCTTCATCGGGAAGGTGCACTCGCCGCTGCCGTCGAGGGCCGGGCCGTCCTGCCCCGGCGGGGCGGGGGCGGCGGCCGCGGCGGGAGCGGCGAGCAGTACGGCGAGGGTGCCCGCGGCGAGCAGGCCGGCCGCTCGGTGCGTCGTGGTCACCGGTGCCACCTCCTCAGGAACCCTGCGGCTGACGCGCGCTGTTGGTGTCGAGCCGCGGCCCCTTGGAGAGGAACTCCGACCATTCCATGGGCACGAGGACCGGCGTGACCTTCTCGTACCCGAGACGCTTCTGGGCGTCGCTGGGTTCCGGACGCCCGTCGGTCTGCTTCTGCTCCCCGGCGCCGATCTCGGAACGGGCGGAGTCGCTGTCGCCGTTGGCCTGGACGGCGTACCGCAGGCCGGTGTCGGTGACGAGGAAGAGGGAGCCGTCGGGCGCCTTCTGCCTGCCCTGGATCTGCGTGTAGAGGAGGCCGGTGCCGGGGGTGACGTACGTGCTGGTGCCGCCGGCCGTGATGTCGGCGGGGTAGTCGGCGCCGGCCCAGGTGGTGAGGGTGGTGCCGCCCTTCTCGTCGACGGAGGTGAGGACGTTGCACACGGTGTCCCGGGCGCCGGTGCCCGCGGCGGCGTTGATCGGCTTGCTGGACTGCCGCGTCGGCCAGTGGGCGTCGCCGTGGAAGACGGTGGGGTCCGGGACGAAGGAGGAGGCGTCGACGGTCACGCGGTCGCCGTCCATGTCGAGGACGCCGGTCTGCGGGGAGTTGATGAGCAGCCAGGCCGTGAAGGGCGTGACGGGCTGGACCTTGCCGGCGAGCACGACGTAGTCCTGGGGCCCGGCGCCGGTCTGGGCGCGCAGGACCATGCCGATCCGGTTCTCGGTGCCGGTGAGGGTGTTGCCGGGGATGCCGGCGGGTTCGCCGACCTGGCCGTCGATGTGGGGGAAGTCGATCGGGTCGCCGGTCTTCAGGGTGGCGAGCCAGTCGTCGGTGACGGCCTGCGGCTTCGTGCCGAGACCGACGAGGGCGGTCAGGAGTCCGGGCTGCTCGGCCTTCACCGGGTACTTGGTGCCGGTGTGGTCGATGAGGAACTGGGCGTTGTCCTTCTGTCCCTTGACGTACAGGACCTGGCCGTCCTTCAGCCGGCCGGCGCCCTCGGTGCGCTTGGCGTCGCGGTCGGCGAAGAGGAAGGTCGCCTTCTGGACGCTGGCGCCCTTCCCGCCGCCGGGCTGCTCGCAGACGGCCCAGCGCTTGGCCTTGCCCGCGTCCTCCGCGACGGGCAGCCGGTCGGGGGCGTACGGGATGCCGAGGATGGGTCCGCGCGGCGGGGTGCCCTCGTCCAGCTTCTTGTCGTCGACCTGGATGACCTGGAACTGGTCGGGGTTGAGCAGCAGCCGGGCGGAGGCGAGGTTGAGGACGGGGTGGAGCAGGGTCTTCTTGTCCTTGCCCTTGCCGGTCTCCAGGACGACGTACCGGGTCGTCGACTGCTTGCCGACGATGACCCGGGTGCCGGGGGTGTCCCAGCCCTTGGGGGCGGTCGGCTTGAACATGCCCCAGGCGCCGAATCCGGCGACGACGAGCGCGGCGGTGATCAGGCCGGGGACGACGGCGCGCAGCGGCTTCGGCGCCCCTTCCTCCGTACCGGAGGGCGAGGGTTGGAGGAATGCCGCCACCGTGCGCTTCTTCGCAAAGGTGTACGCGTTGAGCTCGTCCCGCCGCGATGCCATGAGTCCCCATTCTCGTCAGGCGCGATCTTCGCTCGGGGCCCCGGGGTGGTGACACCCGGGCCCCGGCCTTCGGACCGGCCCCCTACTATGCCTGCTGTCCCGTGGGGTTCGTGGGGCGGGTAGGGTGATCCGGCTGCCAAGGCCCTGGCGGGCCAGGGTCATCGGGACGAATTGAGGGGGATTCTCCATCATGGCTTCCGCGAGGCGGAGGCGGCCCGGCGCGGCCGCTGCCTCCCCACCCCCGCCCACGGGTCCTGCCCCCGCGGTCTCACCGAGACTCCAGGCACGTCCCGGACACTTCGGGTCGTTCCGATTGCAACAGCTCGTACTGATCGAGGTGGCCGCCGCTCTGCTGCTGCTCGCCTGGGTCGTCGAGCCGATGCTCCTCGTCCCCGCGGGCGTGGTCGCCGTGGTGCTGGTGCTGCTGGCCGTGGTGCGCCGTCACCGGCGTTCGCTGCCCGAGTGGCTCGGAACCTTCCTCGCGCTGCGGGCCCGTTCGCGCCGCGCCTCCTCCTTCACCGTCCCCGAGGGAACCGAGCCGGGGCTCGCGCCGCTCGTGGAGTGCGATCCCGCGCTGCGGACGTACGCCTACAGCGACCGCGACCGGCGTCCGGTCGGCATGGTCGGCGACGGCACCTTCGTGACCGCCGTCCTGCGCGTCGAGTCCGAGGGCACGGCGCTGCGTCCCGACCGCGCGGCGCGGCCGCTGCCCGTCGGGCTCGTCCGGGACGTGCTGAGCGTGGACGGCATACGGCTGGAGTCGGCGCAGATCGTGCAGCACACGCAGCCGGCGCCCGCGCCGCACCTGCCCGCGCAGTCGATGGCCGCCCGCAACTACGGGCCGCTCCAGGCGCAGACGGGTTCGCCCGCGGTCCGGATCACCTGGATCGCGCTCAAGCTCGACCCCGAGCTCTGCCCGGAGGCGGTCGCCGCGCGCGGTGGCGGCATGACCGGCGCGCAGAAGTGCGTGGTCCGGGCGGCGGACCAGCTGGCGAGCCGCCTCGCGGGCGCCGGGTTCCGGGCGAGCGTGCTGACGGAGCAGGAGCTGACCGCCGCGCTGGCCACGTCGAGCTGCGCGAGCCCGATGGCGATCGCGCAGGCGGGCCGGGGGCAGGCCCAGGGGCGCCGGACCCAGGAGACCGCGCGGACCTGGCGGGTGGACGACCGGCGGCACACCACGTACTGGGTGGGGCGCTGGCCCCAGTTGGGCGGCCGGAGCGGCGGCGCGGGCGCGTCGATGCCGCAGCTGGTGGCCCTGCTGACCTCGCTGCCCGCGCTCGCGACCACGTTCAGCCTGACGCTCAGCGGCGGGGACCGGCAGGAGGTGACGGTGACCGGACACGTACGGATCACCGGGCGCAGCGACGAGGAACTGGTGGCCGCGCGGCACGAGCTGGAGCGTGCGGCGCGCGGGGTGAGGACCGGTCTGGTGCGCCTCGACCGGGAACAGGTGCCCGGCATCCTGGCGACGCTCCCGCTGGGAGGTGCCCGCTGATGTCCACCGCTTCCTTCGGTACGTCCCCGGCCTCGGGCGCCTCTTCCGCTCCGCGTACGGGGCGGGCCGCGCGGCCCCGCTTCGGTTTCGGGCTCGTCGGGCCCCGCCGCGACCGGCACTCCCTCCCCCTGGAACAGCTGGAGGCGCTGGCCCTGCCGGTCGGCGACGACGGCATGGTGATCGGCGTGGACGCCGAGAACCGTCCGGCCGTGCTGGGCATCAACCGGCCCGTCCCGTACGACGTGACCCTCATCGGCGGTCTGTGGACCGCGCAGGTGCTGGCGCTGCGGGCGGCGGCGACGGGGGCCCGGGTGGCGGTCGAGACCGGCCGCGCGCAGGCGTGGACGGCGCTCGCGCAGGCGGCGGGCGGCGGCCAGCCGTGCATCACGCTGCACGACGTGGGCCGGGTGCCGCCGCAGGGCGCGTCCGCCGGCAGTCCGGTGGTCGTGGTCCGCGACTGCGGCATGCGGCCGCCGCGCGGCCGGGTGGTGTCGGCGCCCTGGCAGTCGGTGGTGACGCTGCTGCCGTATCTGAGCCCGGTCGCGCCCCGTCTCCTGGAGAAGTCCTCGCTCGTCGGGGTCCAGCGGGTCTCCCCGGACGAGGCGGCCCAGATCGGCCGCATCATGAGCCTGCCGCAGCACGAGTACGAGGCGCTGTCCACGCTCGCCGACGGGGTCACCCTCTGGTGCACGCAGGGCGACCGCCAGTTCGTGATGACGCAGGCGACGGACCCCGAGACAGGATTGTTGGGCGCCGCGCGCCGGATGGACTGAGCGGGTCCGTCCCACGACGGCATCGCTCAAGTACGTCCCTTTTTGCATCGTTTTGAACGGTGGGGGTTCTCACTCTGCGCCGCACATGGGCCACTTGGGGCCCGGGAGCGGGTCGCGGAGGCGGGCGCGGAGGGCTTGTCGGGCCTGCCCCGGGGCGGCTCGCGGCGATTAGGGTGGAAGGGCCCCGCCCACCACGGCACAAGGGTGCTCGACCACACCAGGAGGCAAAGTGAACGGCGATCGCGACGAGATCCACGGGGGTTGGAATCCGCCCGCCGACGATCAGTCCGACGCGGATCCCGCCGAGATGACGGGTGAGTTCACCATCGACTACACCCCGCCCGCCTGGTACACGCAGAACGCGTCGGGCGGTGCGGGGACGGGCGGTGTCACTCCCCCGCCGCCGAGCGGAGCGCCGGTCGCCCTGCCCGGCGTCCCGGCGGGCAGCGGCTTCGAGCCCGGCTGGAACGTCGCGCCGCCGGCCCCGCCGGCGCCCGCTCCGACGCCCCCGCCGGCCGCGCCCGTCACCCCCGCCCCGTTCCAGCCGACCCCTCCGGTCCCGCCGGCCGTCGCGGTTCCTCCCGCGGGCTTTCCGCCGGTGACCACTCCCCCGGCGGGGGTTCCCGCGCCTCCCGCTCCTCCCGTGGGGGTTCCCGCTCCTGGTGCCGGCACTCCGCCGAGCACGCCGGTGCCTGGTGCGCCCGTTCCTGGTGTGCCGGTGCCCGGCGCGTCTCTTCCTGGTGCTCCCGTGCCCGGTGCTCCGGTGCCTGGTGCGCCCGTTCCTGGTACGCCCGTGTCGGGTGTGCCGGTGCCTGGCGCGTCTCTTCCTGGTGCTCCCGTACCCGGTACACCGGCGCCCGGTGCGCACGCGCCCGGTGCTCCCGCGCCCGGGATGCCGGTGCATGGTGCCCCCGTGCCCGAGGCCTCCACGCCCGGTGGATCGCTGCCGCCCGCCGCCGTGCCTCCCGTCGCCCCGGCGCCCGCGCCCGAGACGTCCGCGCCCTCGGCCTCCTTCGGGGCCGGGGACGTCGAGAGCGGCGCCACCATGCGCTTCTCCCCGGCCGCCCTCCAGCGCGAGATCGAGGAGCGCACGGCCGAGAACGCCACGGCAGCCACGACCGCGTCGGCCGCCGAGAGCACGGAGAGCACCGCCGGCACCGAGAGCAGCGCCAGCGCCGCCGGCACCGAGGCGGCGGAGCGCGCCGACGCCGTCGAGGACTCCGCTCCGGACTCCCCCGTCGCCGAGGCGGCCGAGGCCGAGGTCCCCGCCGACGGCACGGACGAGGACCCGACCGCCGGTGCCCCCGACGCCCCGGGCGCGACGGACACCGAGGACGCCACCGTCACCGCCGGCTCCGAGGAGACCGTCGAGGCCGCCGGTGACGCCGTCGTCGGCCCGCGGGACGAGTCGGCCGCACCCGACGCCGAGCCGGAGACGGCCGCGCCGCAGGCCCCTGACGCCGAGCCCGCGGCTGCCGCCGCCCCTCTCCCCGCCGCCCAGCCCGTCGCCGACGCGCCCCAGGGCTTCGGGCCGGGCGCGGCCCCCGGCCCGTACGACTCCGCCGGTCAGCAGGCGGGCGGCGCCCCCGGGCCGTTCCCCGGCAGCCCCTACCCGGCGCCCCAGGCCGGTGCGCCCGGACCGTACCCCGCGCCCTACCCGGCCCCCGGCGCCCCGGGCGGCGCGGGCCTGCCGCCGCTGCCGCCGTCCTTCCAGCCGGCCGCGCCCGAGCCCGCGCAGCAGTGGCCCGCGCAGCCCGCGCCGGGTGCCCAGCCGCTGCCGCCCACCGCCGCCTGGCCGCCCCCGGAGGTGCCGGCGCCGGGCGCGCCCGCCCCCGTACCCCCGCAGGCCCAGCCCCAGGCGCCCGGCGCGTACGGATACCCGCAGCCCCCGCAGGGCGGTTACGGCTTCCCCCAGCCGGAGACGCCTCCGCAGCAGGCGGGCTACGGCTACCCGCAGCAGCCCGGCGGTGTCCCGCCGCAGGCCCAGGCGCCCGGCGGCTACGGCTACCCGCACCCCGGAGCCGTACCCCCGCAGGCAGCCCAGGCCCCGCAGCCGCAGCCGCAGCCGCAGTACGACGGTCAGCCGCCGGTGGATCCGCGGACCGGCGCCGCCTGGCCCTCGCCGGTGACGCACGACCAGCGGGAACGCTCCGTGCCGGGCGCGCCGCTCGGCTACAACGCGGCTGTCGAGCTCTCCTCCGACCGCCTGCTGCGCAACAACAAGCAGAAGCCCAAGTCCAGCCGGAACCCCGGCGCCGCCAACCGCTTCAAGCTCGGCGGCAAGCGGGAGGAGGCGGAGCGGCAGCGGAAGCTGGACCTGATCCGCACGCCGGTCCTCTCCTGCTACCGGATCGCGGTCATCTCGCTCAAGGGCGGTGTCGGCAAGACCACGACGACCACCGCGCTCGGCGCGACCCTCGCCACCGAGCGGCAGGACAAGATCCTGGCGATCGACGCGAACCCGGACGCCGGAACGCTGGGCCGCCGGGTGCGGCGCGAGACCGGGGCGACCATCCGCGACCTGGTGCAGGCGATCCCGTACCTGCACTCGTACATGGACATCCGCCGGTTCACCTCGCAGGCCCCGTCGGGCCTGGAGATCCTCGCCAACGACGTGGACCCGGCCGTCTCGACGACGTTCAACGACGAGGACTACCGGCGCGCGATCGACGTCCTCGGCAAGCAGTATCCGATCATCCTCACCGACTCGGGCACCGGCCTGCTCTACAGCGCCATGCGCGGGGTCCTCGACCTCGCGGACCAGCTGATCATCATCTCCACGCCCTCCGTGGACGGCGCCTCCAGCGCCTCGACGACGCTGGACTGGCTCTCCGCGCACGGCTACGCGGACCTGGTGCAGCGCTCCATCACGGTCATCTCCGGGGTCCGCGAGACCGGCAAGATGATCAAGGTCGAGGACATCGTGCAGCACTTCCAGACCCGCTGCCGCGGTGTCGTGGTCGTGCCCTTCGACGAGCACCTGGCGGCCGGCGCCGAGGTGGACCTCGACATGATGCGGCCGAAGACCCGGGAGGCGTACTTCCACCTCTCGGCGATGGTCGCCGAGGACTTCTCGCGCGCGCAGCAGGCACAGGGGCTGTGGACCGGCGACGGCCAGGGCGCGATGCCGCCGCACATGGCCCCGCCGATGCCGGGCCACCAGGGACCGGGCCAGCCCGTGCCGGGGCAGTTCGCGCCGGGGCAGCCGGGACAGCCGATGCCCGGCCAGCAGCACCCCGGGCAGTTCCCGCCCGGACAGCCGGGGCCGGGGCAGTTCGCCCCCGGGCAGCCGGTGCCGGGGCAGTTCCCGCCCGGACAGCCGGTCCCGGGACAGCCGGTTCCCGGTCAGTTCGCGCCCGCACAGCCGGTTCCCGGGCAGCCGTACGCTCCCCAGGCGCCGCAGCCCGGTCAGCCGTACCCGCAGCAGCCGGGGCAGCCGTACCCGCAGCAGGCGTACCCCCAGCCGGGTCAGCCGCAGTCCGGACAGCCGATGCCGGGTCAGGTGCCGGGGCAGGCCGGTCCGATGCCGGGTCAGTTCGCCCCCGGGCAGCCCGTCCCGGGTCAGCCGTACGGCCCCCCGGCGGGTCAGCCGTACCCGCCGTACCCGCCGCAGCCGGGCCTGCCGGGGCAGCCCGGCGTGCCGCCGGCCTGGCAGCAGCCGCAGGACGGCGGCGAGCCCCAGCCGGGCCGGCCGCTGCCCCCGCAGGCGGACCCGCAGGGCCCCGGGCAGGCGCCGCCAGCCCCTCAGCAGTAGGGCGTCACAGGATTAGACCAATGAGGCTCCGTATCGGCTCACCGATACGGAGCCTCTTGGCGTTCCCGCAGACCACAAGGGGTTTGAGCGATCGTTGACGACGGCAGACCACCGCTGATACACCTTCGCTTCACCCATCGTCAGCCCAAGATCCACGACAGAAACTCCGACGCGAGGTCACGTCCCATGGTCATGGTCACGAAGGCTCCACCCCGTCCCGCCCCCGCCCGCAGAGCCCTGCGGCTGCTGCTCGCCACCGGCGTCGTCGCCGGCTCCCTCGTCGTCGCCCCCGGCACCGCGCAGGCGGAGGACGGAAAGTCCGGCGGCACCACCCTCACGGTCGCCGTCTCGCAGAGCATCGACTCGCTGAGCCCGTTCCTCGCCCAGAAGCTCACCTCGACCAGCATCCACCGGCTGGCGTACGAGTACCTCACCAACTACGACCCGAAGGACGCCCACACCGTCCCGGGTCTGGCGACCGCGTGGACGTCGTCGCCCGACAAGCTGACGTGGACGTACACGATCCGCAAGGACTCGACCTGGTCCGACGGGCAGCGGGCCACCGCCGAGGACGCGGCCTGGACCTTCAACAAGATGATGACCGACCCGAACGCCGCCACCGCCAACGGCAGCTTCACGGCCAACTTCGCCCAGGTCACCGCGCCCGACCCGCAGACGCTGGTCATCCGGCTGAAGAAGCCCCAGGCGACGATGACGGCCCTCGACGTGCCGATCGTGCCGAAGCACGTGTGGGAGAAGGTCACCGACTTCTCCAAGTTCAACAACGACAAGACCTTCCCGATCGTGGGGAACGGGCCCTTCGTCATCACGGACTACAAGGTCGACCAGTACATCAAGCTCAAGCCGAACGAGAAGTTCTGGCGGGGCGCGCCGAAGTTCGACGAGCTGGTCTTCAAGTACTACAAGGACGGCGACGCCGCCGTCGCCGCCCTCCAGAAGGGCGAGGTCTCCTTCGTACCGAACCTGACGCCCGCCCAGGCCGCGGCGCTGAAGACGCAGAAGGACATCAAGGTCAACGACGCCCCCGGCCGCCGCTTCTACGCCCTCGCCACCAACCCGGGCGCGAAGGCCCAGGACGGGAAGACGTTCGGCAACGGCAGCAAGGCGCTGCTCGACCCGGAGGTCCGCAAGGCGCTCTTCCTCGCGGTCGACCGCGCCACCCTCGTCGACAAGGTCTTCCAGGGTCACGCCGTCGAGGGCGAGGGGTACATCCCGCCGCGCTTCGGCTCGTACTTCTGGAAGCCGGAGGGCGCGCAGAAGCGGGCGTACGACCCGGCCGCGGCGGAGAAGGTGCTCGACGCCGCCGGATACCGCAAGGACGCCGCCGGCAAGCGCCTCGGCAAGGACGGCAGACCGCTGGAGCTGCGGATCCTCTGTCACGCCACCGACCCGAACGACAAGGCCGTCGGCAAGTACCTCCAGGAGTGGTGGGGCAAGCTCGGCATCGGCCTGAAGGTCGAGTGCCTCGACAGCGTCTCCGACCCCTGGGTCAAGGGCGACTACGACCTCGCCTTCGACGGCTGGTCCGTCAACCCCGACCCGGACTACGTCCTCTCGATCCACACCTGCGGCACCCTCCCGACCACGCCGAAGGACTCCGGCGCCACCGACAACTTCATCTGCGACAAGGAGTTCGACGGGCTCTACGCGCAGCAGGCGGTGGAGTACGACGCGGCCAAGCGGGCGGATCTGGTGAAGCGGATGCAGTCCCGGCTGTACGACACGGGGTACATGAACATCATGGCCTACCCGAACGCCCTGGAGGCGTACCGCACGGACCAGATCAAGTCCATCACGACCATGCCCGAGGCCGCGGGGAACCTGTGGGGCCAGGACGGCTACTGGAGCTGGTGGTCGGCCGTGCCCACGGCGCGGGCCGAGGGCTCCGACGGCGGCTCCTCCGCCGGGGTGGTCGTCGGCATCGTCGCGGCCGTGGTGGTCGTGGTCGGCGTCGGCGCCTTCCTCGGGATCCGGCGCCGCTCCACCGCCGACGACCGCGAGTAGTACGTGACGACGGCAAGCACCCCCGCCGACGTGGCGCGGGCCGAGAAGGCCCGCGCCACGGACGGCGCACACCGCACCGGTTCCTCCCTCGGCTATCTCCGCCACGCGGCGGGAAAGCTGGGCGGCGCGCTCGTCTCGCTCCTCGCCGTGCTGGTCACCAGCTTCTTCCTCTTCCGGATCATCCCCGGTGACCCGGTGAAGGCGATGACCCACGGCATCCCCACCTCCGCCGAACAACTCGCCACCCTGCGCCGCCAGTTCGGTCTCGACCTGCCGCTGTGGCAGCAGTTCACCGACTACTGCGCGAAGGCGCTCAGCGGCGACCTCGGCACCTCTTTCCAGTTCCGCGCCCCCGTCGGGGACCTCATCGCGGAGAAGCTCCCGGCGACGCTCCTGCTCACCGGGATCGCCGTGGTGATCTACTCCGCGCTCGGACTCTGGCTGGGCACCCGCTCGGCCTGGCGGCACGGCGGACTCGGCGACCGGCTGAACACCGGGATCGCCCTGACCCTGTGGTCGGTGCCGTCCTTCTGGCTCGGGCTGCTCCTCATCATCTTCTTCTCGGTGGGCATCGGCCCGATCCCCGGCCTCTTCCCGACCGGCGGCATGGAGTCCGGGACGGGCGAGACCGGCTTCGCGTACGTCCTGGACGTCGCGCACCACCTGGTGCTGCCCGTGGTCACGCTCGTCGCCGTCGGGTACGCGCAGACGCTCCTCGTGATGCGCTCCTCGCTGCTCGACGAGATGGGCGGCGACTACCTGACGACCGCGCGGGCGAAGGGGCTGCGGGACGACGCCGTGCGGCGCCGGCACGCCGTGCCGAACGCGCTGCTGCCGACCGTGACCATGATCTTCATCAACCTGGGCCATGTGGCCGCCGGTTCGATCCTGGTGGAGACGGTGTTCTCCTGGCCGGGGCTCGGCGGGCTCTTCTACCAGGCGCTGAGCGTGCCCGACCTGCCGCTCGTGCAGGGCCTCTTCGTCGTCTTCGCCGGCGCGATGATCCTGATGAACCTGCTCGCCGACCTGCTCTATCCGCTGCTCGACCCCCGGGTGGGCCGATGACCTCTCTCACGTGGGAACGCCGCAAGGGCTCGGCCACCCGCTTCTGGAAGCAGTACCGCACCCACCGCGCCGGGCTGTACGGGCTCCTCGGCCTCGCCCTGATCGCCCTGCTCGCGCTCGCCGCCCCGCTCGTCGTCGGCTCCGACGTGCAGTCGGTGACCCGGGCGCCGGGCACGGCGCTGGAGCCACCGAGCGCCGCCTTCCCGCTCGGCACCGACCAGTTCGGGCGCTCGCTGCTCGGCCTGCTGATCTGGGGCGCCCGGATCTCGCTGCTCGTCGGCCTGCTCGCGGCCGCCCTCTCGGTCGCGATCGGGACCCTGGTCGGCATCATCGCCGGGCACTACGGCGGCTGGTTCTCGACCGTCGTCATGCGGATCACCGACTGGTTCCTGGTGATGCCGACGCTGGTGCTCGCGATCGTCCTCGCCACCGTCATGTCCCGGTCGATGTGGACGGTGGTCCTGGCGATCGGCGTGACCTCCTGGCCGACCACCGCCCGCCTCGTCCGGGCGCAGACCATCGCGGTGGAGTCCCGCCCCTACATCGAACGGGCCACCGCCCTCGGCGGCGGGCACCGGCACGTCATGACCCGGCACGTGCTGCCGAACGTGATGCCGCTGGTGCTCGCGCAGACCACCCTCGGCATCTCGACCGCCATCCTCACCGAGGCGACCCTCGCCTTCCTCGGCCTCGGCGACCCCACGGTGGTCTCCTGGGGCGGAATGCTCCAGGACGCCCGGGAGGCGGGCGCCGTCTCCTCCGGCCACTGGTGGTACCTGGCCCCGCCCGGGATCGCGATCGCCCTGGTCGCGCTCGCGTTCACGCTGTGCGGCCGGACCGTGGAATCCGTGCTGAACCCGAAGCTGGGGGTGGGGCGATGAGCCTCCTGGAGGTGCGGGACCTGCGCGTGACCTACGGCTCGGGCGCGAACGCCGTCCCCGCCGTGCGCGGGGTGGACCTGACCCTGGAGCCGGGGACCAAGCTGGGCGTCGCCGGCGAGTCGGGCTGCGGCAAGTCGACGCTCGCGCTGGCGCTGCTGCGCCTGCTCCCGTCCTCGGCGCGGGTCGAGGGCGAGATCCTGCTCGACGGCGACGACGTCCTGTCCCTGTCGTGGGGCCGGCTGCGGGCGGTGCGCTGGGCCGGCGCGTCGATCGTCTTCCAGGGCGCGATGCACTCGCTGAACGCGGTGCACCGCATCGGGGACCAGATCGCCGAGCCCCTGCTCGTGCACGGCCGGGCGACCCCCGCGGCGGCCCGCACCCGGGTCGGCGAACTGCTCGAACACGTCGGGCTCCCGGCCGCCCGGGCCGCCGCCTATCCGCACGAGCTGTCCGGCGGTCAGCGGCAGCGCGTGATGATCGCGATGGCCCTCGCCTGCGACCCGCGCCTGATCGTCGCGGACGAGCCGACGACCGCGCTCGACGTGATGATCCAGGCGCAGATCCTGCGGCTGATCGAGCGGCTCGTCGCCGAGCAGTCCATCAGCCTGCTGATGATCAGCCACGACCTGGCGGTCCTCGCCGACACCTGCGACCGGCTCGCCGTGATGTACGCCGGCCGGGTCGTGGAGGAGGGACCGGCCCGGGCGGTGTACGAGGCGGCCGCGCACCCGTACGGGCGGGCGCTGTCCTCGGCCTTCCCGCGCATCGGGGACCCGGCGTCCCGGCGGGCGCCGCGCGGGCTCCCGGGCGACCCGCCGGACCCGGCCGACCTGCCCGGCGGCTGCACCTTCCATCCGCGCTGCCCGGTGGCGGTGGACGCCTGCGCGGAGCTCGATCAGGAACTGCGGGAGGCGGGCGCCGGGCGCCGGGCCGCCTGCGTACACGTGGGGAGCACGGCATGAGCCTCCTGTCGGCGCGCGGGCTGCGCGTCACCTTCCCCGGCCGCCGGGGCGCGCCGCCCGCGCGCGCGGTGGACGGGGTGGACCTGGACATCGGCGCCGGGGAGATCGTGGCCCTGGTCGGCGAGTCCGGCTGCGGCAAGACGACGCTGGCCCGCTCCCTGCTCGGCCTGGTCCGGCCCACGGCGGGCGCGGTCACCTTCGACGGACGGCCGCTCGCGTACTCCTCCGGGGCGCTGCGGGCCTACCGGAAGCGGGCCCAGCTGGTCCTCCAGGACCCGAGCGGCTCGCTCAACCCCCGGCACACGGTGTACGAGGCGGTGGCGGAGGGGCTGCGGATCCACGGGTACCGGGGGGACGAGCGGACGGCCGTCGGCGAGGCCCTCGCCCGGGCCGGGCTGCGGCCCCCGGAGCGCTTCTTCCTGCGTTACCCGCACGAGCTGTCCGGCGGTCAGCGGCAGCGCGTGGTCATCGCGGGCGCGCTGGTCCTGGAGCCCGAACTGATCGTCGCGGACGAGCCGGTGGCGTCCCTGGACGCGTCCGTACGGGGCGAGATCCTGGCGCTGCTGCTGCGACTGCGCGACGAACTCGGCCTGTCGGCGCTGGTGGTGACGCACGACCTCGGTCTCGCGTGGAACATCGCGGACCGGGTGGCCGTGATGTACCTGGGCCGGGTCGTGGAGACCGGCACGGTGGAGTCCGTCCTGACGAACCCTCAGCACCCTTACACCCGGGCCCTGTTGTCCGTGCTTCCGGAGTCGGAGAGCGCCCCGGTGCTGCTGACCGGCGAGCCGCCGGACCCGTCCCGCATCCCGTCCGGCTGCCGCTTCCACGCCCGCTGCCAGCTCCTCGCCTCGGGAGAGGCGGCGGCGGTGGCGGACCGCTGCCGAGCCGAGGACCTACCGGTCCTGCCGGGGGCGGGGGAACGCTCGGTGGCCTGCCACTGGGTGACCCAGGCCTGACGCCGCGCCCGCCCGTTGTGAGCCGCGCCCCGCCCGTTGTGGGCAGGCGTTCCGCAAGGGGCGGAACGGGTGGGCACAACGGACCAGCGCCCTGCCGGCGCCAGAGGCTCCTGTGCCCTGGCCCGCACCGCCAGGTGCCCGTCACCAGCGGTGCGGGTCAAGACACAGAACGCGGAGGCGCCGCGAGAGGGCGCCGTCCCGTGTGCCCACCCGTCCCGCCCCAGCGGGACGATTGCCCACACGGGGGCGGGGCGAAGGCCCGGCCGAAGGCGCGGGCGCGGCCGTCAGGCTCAGCCGCAGTCGTAGGCGTCCGTCAGTTCGCGGCAGCGCTTCACGTCGCCCGCCATCGCCAGGAGCAGATCGTCCAGCGTGTCGAACTTCAGCATGCCGCGCACGTACGCCAGGAAGTCCACGGCCACGTGCAGCCCGTACAGGTCGAGGCCCTCGCGGTCGATCGCGTACGCCTCGACCGTCCGCTCCGTGCCGTCGAACTGCGGGTTCGTGCCCACGGAGATCGCCGCCGGCATCCGCTCCCCCGCGGCCGTCAACCAGCCCGCGTACACGCCGTCCGCCGGGATCGCGGTGTGCGGCAGGGTCTCGACGTTGGCCGTCGGGAAGCCGAGCTCGCGGCCGCGCTGCGCGCCGCGGACGACGATGCCCTCGACCCGGTGCGGGCGGCCGAGGATCTCGCCCGCGCCGGTCATGTCGCCCTCGGCCACGAGACGGCGGGTGAGGGTCGAGGAGAAGGGCTCGCCGCCGCCGGCGGCCCCGCTGACGTACAGGTCGATGACCTCGACCTCGTAGTCGTAGGTGGCGCCGAGCTCGGTCAGGAAGGCGACGTTGCCCGCGGCCCGGTGTCCGAAGCGGAAGTTGGGGCCCTCGATGACCGCCTTCGCGTGCAGCTTGTCGACGAGGACCTTCACGATGAAGTCGGCCGGGGAGAGCTGCGAGAACTCCGCGGTGAACGGCAGGACGAGCACCGCGTCCACGCCCAGCTCCGCGATGAGCTCCGCCCGCCGGTGGTGCGGGGCGAGCAGCGGCGGGTGACTGCCGGGGCGCACGACCTCGGAGGGGTGCGGGTCGAAGGTGACGACGACGGAGGGGACTCCCAGCTCACGGGCGCGCTCGACGGCCCGCCCGATGATCAGCTGGTGCCCGCGGTGCACCCCGTCGTAGGAGCCGATGGTGACGACGCTGCGTCCCCAGTCCTGGGGGATGTCCTCCAAGCCACGCCAGCGCTGCACTGTGACCGCTCCTCGTCCGCCTGTTCGCCCTGTTCGCCTTACGCAGGTCTAAGACTGCCATGTCCACGGCCGTCGGTACGCATCGGCATGGCGGAGCCGTGACTCCGCAGCGCCCGAAGGGTCTCCGGGCCGAGCAGCGGCGCCCAGTCCCCCGGTGCGGCGACGGTCCAGGCGGCGAGGAGCCCCGCGAAGACGGGCCGCTCGCGGACGGCGGCGGCCAGCGTCCCGTCGAGCCGCCGGGCGCCCTCCGGGGTGCGGACGCACAGCGCGCCCGCCCGGTGGGTGAGTTCCCTGGTGCGCGGCTCGGTGCGCCGGTCGGCGTCCGCCGCGGCGGCCCGCAGGAGGGCCTCCAGGACGGTGTGTTCACCCGCCTCCGCCTCGTGCCGCTCGTGCTCCAGGAGTACGTCGAGCAGTTCGGCCCGCAGATGGCGGGAGGCCCCGGTGCCGTGGGCCGCGAGGACGGGTGCGAGGGCACTTCTGAGCGGCACGGGGCGGCTCCGGATCAGGCTCGTGACCAGGGGGAAGAGGATGGCCCTGGCCGCCGGGCCGTCCTCCAGGCGGCGGTCGACGAAGGCGGCGACGAGCGGGCCGGCCCCGGGGTGGCGGGCGGCGTGGTCGCGGACGAGGGCGGCGATGCGGCGGGCGAGGGCGGGGGTGTCGACCTCGGCGAGGGCCCGCAGGGCGGCGGCGGCCGTCGCGCCGGTGCCGTCGAGGCGGGTCCGGAAGGCGCCGAGGACCTCTTCGGGATGGGTCGTGAGGGCCTCGGCGAGGGCGAGGGCGGGCACCTGGGGCTCGGCGAGGGCGCGCGGCAGGTGACGGGCGCGGCTGAGCGGGTCGCGGACGAGGAGGCCGAGGGCGGCGCCGTGCAGGGTCCGGTCCCCGGGGCGGGCGAGCAGGGCGAGCGCGGCGTAGCGGAGGAGTTCGCGGTCGGCGGAGGTGGTGGCGTGCCGGGCGACGCTGTGTCCGTACGCGGCGGCGGCGACGCGCCGCTCCGGGCGTCCGTCGTCGTGGGCCCAGCGGTCGACGGCCCGGCAGAGGGCGGAGGGCTCGTCCTCGGCGAGCGTGGCGAGGAGACCGTCGGCGAGCGGGTGGGCGGTGGCGACGAGGGCCTCGCACAGGTCGTCGACGGCGCGCCCCCGGTGGGTGTGCAGGAGGGTCCGGGCGGCGGTGGCGACGGCGGGCCTGTCGTCGCCGAACCAGCGGCAGAGGAGCGGCTGGACGCCCCGGGGGTCGGCGACGAGCCTCTCGGCGACGGCGGCGAGGACGCGGTCGTCCCCGGCCCGGACGGCGGGGACGGTGCGCCGCAGCAGGTCGATCCGCTCGTCCTCGCCGAGCGGCAGGTCCAGCCAGAAGGCGGGGCCGAACGGGGCGAGGACCGGGTGCGGGGCCGGGCGGGCCCCGACGAGGTCGGCGAGCCGCCGCAGGACCGGCAGGTAGGGGCGCGGGTCCGGCAGCTGCCGCACGCTCTCCCGGAAGAGCCGGGCCGCCCACCAGGCCCCGTCCCCGGCCGGACCCTCCGGGGCGGGTGCCCCGGCATGGGCCGCCGCCGGGCCGGGGGTCCCGTCCCCGGCGAAGCGCCCGAGGGCCTCGGCGAGCGCGGCGAGCCGGGGCGCGAGTCCGGCGGGCCCCTGTTCCCGGTGGAGCAGCAGCAGTGCCTGGAGCACGGGCCCGATCCGGTGCCGGGGCACGGGCGGCTGCCCGCCGGTCCGCCGCGCCTGGCGGTCCCGCTGCCGGGGGACGGAGTGGGCGGGCTCCCGGGAGCCCGCCCGCCCTGCCGCCCCTCGCTCGGAGGCGGAGGCGGAGCCGGAGCCGGAGCCTGAGGCGGTGTCGGACGGCCCGACGGCCCCACCGGGCGCACCAGAACCACCGGAAGCACCAGCAGCACCGGAAGCGCCAGCAGCGCCGGAAGCCGGGGAAGCCGGGGCAGCCAGGCTCGTCCCGGGGCCGGCTCCCCGTTCGCCCGGCGGCGTCTCGGCGGGGCCGTGGACCAGGGCGTCCAGGGCCGCGTCCAGGTCGAGGTGGGAGGCCTGCACCCAGTCGGCGAGCTCCTCGTGGGCAAAGCGGTAGCCGGAGCCCGCCGGGACGAGGAGGCCCTCGGTGAGGACGGCCGGGGCCCAGCCCTCCCGCCAGGGGAACAGCTCCTCGAAGGAGTCCCGGTCGAGGACGCCGTGCCCGGGGCCGAGGCAGCGGCGGGCCGCCTCGTGCACCCGGCCGGCCAGGCGGGCGGCGAGCCGGCGGACGGCCGTCCCCCGGACGAGGGGCCGGGAGCCCGCGGCGATCCGGACCGCGGCCCGCAGGCACACCAGGTCCAGGTGGGCCGTGAAGATCTCCTCGCGCCCGGGCCGCCCGGGCACCTCGCCGGGCAGCGCGGCCCGGACCTCGGCGAGCAGCCGCAGGGCGAGCGGGTGCCGGGCGTCCGCCGGGGCGAGGTCCGTCTCCCCGATCCCGTACGCCTCCCGTACGGCACGGGCCTCGTGCGCGGAGTACGGCCCGAGGACGACGGCCGGGGGGAGCCCGTCCGCGGGGCCGGGGTCCGAGGCCGGGCGGTGGAGGGCGCGGGGGCCGTAGAGCGTCCCGGCCTGTTCCCAGTGCTCGGGGCGGCAGGCGGTGACGAGGTGGACCTGGTGGGCGCGGAGCCACGTCTCGGTGGCCGTGGTCCAGTCGGCGAGCCGGTGGGCGAGGAGCGGCGGCATCTCCTCCGGGCCGTCGAGGACGACGAGGAGCGGCCGGCCCGCGTCCCGGGCGAGGGCGGCGGCCCGCTCGGGGGTGGCGGTCGCGGTGTCGCCGAGCGCGCCGGAGGCGGCGACGATCCGGCCGGCCCGGTCCAGGGCGCGGCCGACGGCGTCGGCGAGGGAGCGGTCCTCGGCGCGCAGGTCGGCCCCGCGCAGCCGGACGGTGGGGGCGGGCGCCACGCCCTTGGAGCGGCGGGCGCAGAGCGCGGCGAGGGCGGTGGTGCGGCCGGTGCCGGGGGCGCCGACGAGGGCGAGGACGGGGGTGCGGCCGGCGGTGAAGCGGGTGAACTCCCGGACGCAGTCGGGCCGTTCGACGGGCCCGGGCCAGGGGCCCGGCTCGCGTACGGGCCCGGTGGAGGTGGCGGTGAGCTCCAGGATCCCGGCGAGGTTGAGGTCGGGGCCGTAGGCGGGGACGGTGGCCGCGTTGCGCCGCATGAGGGCGGTGAGCGGGCCCGCGGGGCGGAGCGGCACGGCGTACCCCGCGCTCCGGCGGTGGCCGTGCAGGGCGGTGCCGAGGACGGCGAGGACGGTGCCGGTGACGGTGTCGAGGACGGGTCCTCCGGCGGCCTGTCCGCCGCGGCGGAGCGCGTCGGCGCCCTCCGTGCCGATGGCGAGTTCGAGGGCGTCGGCGAGGGCGTGGAAGCGGTCGGCGGCGGCGTACGTGACGGAGGCGGGGCCGAGGACGCGGGCCTCGCGCCAGCCCTGGGCGGCGATGCGCACGTAGGTGCCGGGCTCGATCTCGGGCCGGGTCGCGAGCGGCAGCGGCCGGCCGCCGAGTCCTTCGGTCCGTACGAGGGCGAGGCCGCTCTCGGGCAGCGGGGTGACGGCCTCGGCCTCGGCGAGCCAGCTCCGGTCGCCGGGGGCGTGCAGGACGACGCGGCTGAGGCCGTCGACGGCTTCGTGGCTGGTGACCACGGTCCCGTGGTGGTCGGCGAGGAAACCGGTGCCGCGTGGCCGGCCCGCCGGATCGCAGATGCGCACCAGCGTCGCCAGGTTCCCGCTTCCCATGGTGTCGACGGTAGGCGGCCGGTGATCAGCCGACGGCGGTCGCCGGGAAACGCGCCCCCCGGCACTCCCCCGTTCACTCCGAGCGCCTCCCCGATGGGGTGAATTTCGGCGGCTCGATCGGACAGGATCGGTCCGGGGGAAACGAGGGGGGAAAAGGCGTGGGGCGGGCACGCGTGCGTGCCCGCCCCACGATGCGCTCCGGGAAGCGTCTCAGCCGAAGACGGCGAGGCTCTTGGCCTTGCCCCGCTGGTCCTCGACGAGCGCCAGGAGCTTCCCCCCGGGTCCGAAGACCGCGACGGCCCCCTTGGGGTACTCCGGCATCTCCAGGCGGACGCCGTTGAGCAGCAGCTTGGCCCGCTTCTCGTCGACGTCCCAGCGCGGGAACGCCGCCGCGGCGGCCTCGGCCACCGGCATGACCGTGAGGTCCTCCTGGAGCTGGTCCAGGGTCCGGGCGGAGTCCAGCTTGTAGGGACCGACCCGGGTGCGGCGCAGCGCGGTCAGGTGGCCGCCCACGCCGAGTCCGGCGCCGAGGTCCCGGGCGAGCGCCCGGATGTAGGTGCCGGAGGAGCAGACCACGGAGACGACCAGGTCGACGACGGGGGTGCCGTCCTCGGCGGTCGCCTCGCGGACGTCGTACACCTGGAAGGAGGAGACGGTGACCGGTCGGGCCGGGATCTCGAACTCCTCGCCGCCGCGCACGCGCGCGTAGGACCGCTTGCCGTCGATCTTGATGGCGGAGACCTTCGACGGCACCTGCATGATGGCGCCGGTCAGCTCGGCGACGCCCGCGTCGATCTGCTCGCGGGTGACCTTCGAAGCGTCGACCGACGCCGTGATCTCGCCCTCGGCGTCGTCGGTGATCGTCGTCTGTCCCAGGCGGATGGTGCCCAGGTACTCCTTCTCGGTCAGCGCGAGGTGACCGAGCAGCTTGGTGGCCCGCTCCACGCCGAGGACGAGGACGCCCGTGGCCATGGGGTCGAGCGTGCCGGCGTGGCCGACGCGCCGGGTCCTGGCGATCCCGCGCATCTTGGCCACGACGTCGTGCGAAGTGAAGCCCGACGGCTTGTCGACGATGACAAGGCCGTCGGGCGTGGTTGCTGCGTTGCTCATTCGGCGGCTTCGTCCTCGCCCGGCTTCTTGTACGGGTCGGCCTCGCCCGCGAAGGCGGCGCCCGAGGACGCCTCCCGCACCTGGGCGTCCGAGGCACGCGCCTTGTCGAGGAGGTCCTCGATCGTCTTGGCGTTCTCCGGGAGGGCGTCGGCCACGAAGGTCAGGGTCGGGGTGAACTTGGTCCCCGCCGCCCGGCCCACGGCCGACCGGAGGATGCCCTTGGCGCTCTCCAGGCCCGCCGCCGCGCTCGCGCGCTCCTCGTCGTCGCCGTAGACCGTGTAGAAGACCGTGGCCTCCCGCAGGTCGCCGGTGACGCGGGTGTCCGTGATGGTCACGTGCGTGCCCAGGCGGGGGTCCTTGATGCCGCGCTGCAGCTTCTCGGCGACCACCTCCCGGATGAGGTCTGCCAGCTTCTTCGCCCGCGCGTTGTCGGCCACTGGTCCTTCTCCTTCTTTGCCTTGCTCACATCAGTCTTCATCAGTGTGGAGCCTGCGTCGCACCGACAGCAGCTCCACCTCGGGACGCGCGGCGACGAGCCGCTCACAGCGGTCGAGCACGTCCGATACGAACCCCGCGTCCCCGGACACCAGCGCGACGCCCAGCCGGGCCCTGCGATGGAGGTCCTGGTCGCCCACCTCTGCCGCGCTCACGGAGAACTTGCGCTGGAGCTCGGCGACGATGGGCCGGACGACGGAGCGTTTCTCCTTCAGCGAATGGACGTCGCCGAGGAGCAGGTCGAAGGACAGAGTCCCCACGTACATGTGGTGCCGGATGTCCCGCCGGTTCGGGTTCGGTGACCTGCCATGCCGTCGCTTGGCAGGGACACCAGAACCGTACACGCAACGGCCGGGGCCGATCGACGGAATAACTTCCGCCGACCGGCCCCGACTCACTGCTGCGATCGGACGCGATCAGGCGCGCGGCTTCTCGCGCATCTCGTACGTCGCGATGACGTCGTCGATCTTGATGTCGTTGAAGTTTCCGAGGTTGATACCGCCCTCGAAGCCTTCGCGGATCTCGGTGACGTCGTCCTTGAAGCGGCGCAGACCGTGGATCGTGAGGTCCTCGGCGATGACCTTGCCGTCGCGGACGAGGCGCGCCTTGGTGTTGCGCTTGACCTCGCCGGAGCGGATGAGGACACCGGCGATGTTGCCCAGCTTGGACGAGCGGAAGACCTCGCGGATCTCCGCCGTACCGAGCTCGACCTCTTCGTACTCCGGCTTGAGGAGACCCTTCAGGGCCGCCTCGATCTCCTCGATGGCCTGGTAGATCACCGAGTAGTACCGGACGTCGACGCCCTCGCGCTCCGCCATCTGCGCGGCACGGCCAGCCGCACGGACGTTGTAGCCGATGACGATGGCGTCGGAGCCCATCGCCAGGTCGATGTCGGACTCGGTGACCGCACCCACACCGCGGTGCAGGACCCGGATGTCCACCTCTTCGCCGACGTCGAGCTGGAGCAGCGAAGCCTCCAGGGCCTCGACCGCACCGGACGCGTCGCCCTTGATGATGAGGTTGAGTTCCTGGACCAGACCGGCCTTGAGCACCTTGTCGAGGTCCTCGAGGGACACCCGGCGGACGCGCTTGGCGAAGGCGGCGTTGCGCTCACGCGCGGCGCGCTTCTCGGCGATCTGGCGGGCCGTGCGGTCCTCGTCGACGACCAGGAGGTTGTCGCCGGCACCCGGCACGTTGGTGAGACCGAGCACCAGGACGGGAGTCGACGGGGCCGCCTCCTCGACGTTGTTGCCCTTGTCGTCGAGCATCGCCCGGACGCGGCCGTACGCGTCGCCGACCACCACGGTGTCGCCGATGCGCAGCGTTCCGCGCTGGACCAGGACGGTCGAGACGGCACCGCGACCGCGGTCGAGGTGGGACTCGATCGCAATACCCTGCGCGTCCTGGTTCGGGTTGGCCCGAAGGTCGAGCGAGGCGTCGGCGGTGAGGATCACGGCCTCCAGCAGGGAGTCGATGTGCAGACCCTGCTTGGCGGAGATGTCGACGAACATCGTGTCGCCGCCGTACTCCTCGGCCACCAGACCGAACTCGGTCAGCTGACCGCGGACCTTGGTCGGGTCCGCGCCCTCGACGTCGATCTTGTTGACCGCGACGACGATCGGGACGCCGGCGGCCTTGGCGTGGTTGAGCGCCTCGATCGTCTGCGGCATGACGCCGTCGTTGGCCGCGACCACGAGGATCGCGATGTCGGTCGACTTCGCACCACGGGCACGCATGGCGGTGAACGCCTCGTGACCCGGGGTGTCGATGAAGGTGATCTTGCGGTCCTCGCCGTTGACCTCGGTGCCCACCTGGTAGGCGCCGATGCCCTGCGTGATGCCACCGGCCTCGCCCGCGACGACGTTCGTCTTGCGGATCGCGTCGAGCAGTCGGGTCTTTCCGTGGTCGACGTGACCCATGACGGTGACGACCGGCGGACGGGAGACCAGGGCCTCTTCGCCGCCCTCGTCCTCGCCGAACTCGATGTCGAAGGACTCGAGGAGCTCGCGGTCCTCCTCCTCCGGCGAGACGATCTGAACCTGGTAGTTCATCTCCTCGCCGAGCATCGTCAGCGTGTCGTCGGAGACCGACTGCGTCGCCGTGACCATCTCGCCGAGGTTCATCATCACCGCGACGAGCGACGCCGGGTTGGCGCCGATCTTCTCGGCGAAGTCGGTGAGGGAGGCACCGCGCGACAGGCGGATGACCTCGCCGCCACCGCGGGGAAGCATCACGCCGCCCACGGACGGGGCCTGCATGGCCTCGTACTCCTGGCGCCTCTGACGCTTCGACTTGCGACCACGACGCGCGGGACCGCCGGGACGACCGAAGGCGCCCTGCGTGCCACCACGGCCACCCGGACCGCCGGGACGGCCACCGAAGCCACCGGGACGACCGCCGAAGCCGCCGCCACCGCCGCCGGGACCACCCGGACGACCGCCGCCGCCACCGGGACCACCGGGACGGCCGGCGAAGCCGCCGCCGCCACCGCCGGGACCGGCCGGACGACCGGCGAAGCCGGGACGACCGCCGCCGCCACCGCCGGGACCACCCGGACGGCCGCCGGGGCCACCGGGACCGCGGCCGCCGGGGCCGGGACGCGGGCCGGCAGCGGGACGCTGCGGCATCATGCCCGGGTTCGGACGGTTACCGCCGGGCGCGCCGCCCGGACGGGGAGCCTGCGGACGAGGCATGCCACCGGGGGTCGGACGGGCACCGCCCTGACCCTGCGGACGCGGGGCGCCGCCGGGGCCGCCCTGCGGACGCGGGGCACCCGGAACGGCACCGGGGCCGCCGGGACGGGGAGCGCCGCCACCCGGACGGGGCGCCTGCGGGCGCGCCATTCCGGTGGAGCCACCCGAGGTGAAGGGGTTGTTGCCCGGACGGGGACCGGCCGGACGGGCACCGCCCGGACGGGGGGCCTGCTGGCCGCCGGGGCGCGGCGCGCCCTGGCCCTGCGGGCGGGGGGAACCCTGACCCGGGCGGGCGGGACGCTCGCCGGTGGGACGGGGACCCGGGGCGGCGCCACCGGGACGCGCACCGGCGGCGGGAGCCGACGGGGGCGCGGTGAACTCCGGGGCGGCCGGAGCCGGGGTGACCGGCTTGGGCGCGGGCTTCGGGCCCGGGCGGGGGCCCGAGGCGGCCGGAGCCGGAGAGGGGGTGCTGCTCGCGGGCGCGGCCGGCGCGGCCGGGGCCGCAGGCGCGGCGGGGGCCGGCTTGGGGGCCGGGGCGCCGGGCTTCGGGGCAGCGGGACGAGCCGCGGCGGCCGGAGACGGCGCCGCGGGGGAAGGCGTCGCCTTGCGGGGCGCGCCGGGCTTGGCAGCGGTCTTGCCGGCGTTGCCGCCGGGACCCTGCAAAGCGTCAGTCAACTTGCGCACGACCGGCGCCTCGATCGTCGAGGACGCCGAACGGACGAATTCACCGAGTTCTTGGAGCTTGGCCATGACGACCTTGCTCTCCACGCCGAACTCCTTGGCGAGTTCGTATACCCGGACCTTAGCCACTTCGCTCCTTTATAGGTCCGGTTACCGCCGGACCGTCGCTACTTCATGGGCGTACTCATCGCGTACTCATCGAGTGCTCATCGCAATCTCGACCTACTTCCAACTCGCGAGGTACCTGACCGCACGGTGTTCCGTGCCGTACTTCTTGTTCACTGCGGTGCCGTCCGCTCGACGTGGTGGCGGAGTGCCTCCGTGTCGAGCGGTCCCTGGACCTTGAAGGCCCTCGGAAAGGCCCGGCGGCGGACCGCCAGGTCCAGACAGACCACGGCCGGGTGCAGGTACGCACCCCGGCCGGGCAGCGTACCGCGATGATCAGGGACGCACTCGTCCTTATTCATCACGATCCGCAGCAGATCGCTCTTGGCCGCTCGCTCCCGGCATCCCACGCAGGTTCGCTCAGGGCACGCGCAGGCATGCGTCCGGCCAGACACTATTAAGTCTACCTCCCCGTAGCGACCCCACCCGTTCGGGGCAAGAATCGAACACTTGTTGGCCAAAAACGGTCTCAGTCCTGCGGCTCGGCCGGCTCCGTGTCCGGACGGATGTCGATCCGCCAGCCGGTGAGACGCGCGGCCAGGCGGGCGTTCTGGCCCTCCTTGCCGATCGCCAGCGACAGCTGGTAGTCCGGCACCGTCACCCGCGCGGAGCGGGCGGCCAGGTCCACGACCTCGACCTTGGAGACCCGCGCCGGGGAGAGCGCGTTCGCCACCATCTCGGCCGGGTCGTCCGACCAGTCGACGATGTCGATCTTCTCGCCGAGCAGCTCCGCCATCACGTTGCGGACCCGGCTGCCCATCGGGCCGATGCAGGCGCCCTTGGGGTTCAGACCCGAACGGGTGGAACGGACGGCGATCTTCGTACGGTGACCGGCCTCACGGGCGATCGCCGCGATCTCGACCGAACCGTCGGCGATCTCCGGCACCTCCAGGGCGAAGAGCTTCTTCACCAGGTTGGGGTGCGTGCGCGAAAGGGTGACGGACGGACCGCGCACGCCCTTCGCCACCCGGACGACGTACGTGCGCAGCCGCAGACCGTGCGTGTAGTCCTCGCCCGGCACCTGCTCCTGCACCGGAAGGATGGCCTCCAGCTTGTCGTCCAGCTTGACGAGGACGTTCTTCGGGTCCTTGCCCTGCTGCACCACACCGGCGACGACATCGCCCTCGCGGCGCGCGTACTCGCCGAAGGTCACGTCGTTCTCGGCGTCCCGCAGCCGCTGCTGGATGACCTGGCGGGCGGTGCTCGCCGCGATCCGGCCGAAGTCCGACGGGGTGTCGTCGAAGTCCTTCGCCTCCTGGCCCTCCTCCAGCTCGGAGGGGTCCTCCTTGGCCCACACCGTCACGTGGCCGGTCGCCCGGTTCAGCTCCACGCGCGCGTGGCGACGGGCGTCGGGAGTGCGGTGGTACGCGATGAGGAGGGCCGACTCGATCGCCTCGACCAGCATCTCGAAGGAGATGTCCTTCTCCTGTGCCAAGCCCTTCAGGAGTTTCACGTCGATGTCCACGGCTACGCCTCCTCTTCCTTCTTGTCCTTGCGGTTGAACTCGATCTCGACACGCGCCTTCGCGATGTCGGCGAACGCGACCCTGCGGGCGGTGGGCTTGCGCCCCTTCACGCCCGGCACCTCGGTGTCGAGGCCGTCCTCGTCCACGGCCAGGACGCGCGTGACCAGGTCCCCGCCCTCGGCGAGCTGGAGCTTCACCAGTCGGCCGGTGGCGCGCACGTAGTGGCGGTGCTCGGTCAGGGGGCGGTCGGCGCCCGGGGAGCTGACTTCGAGGACGTACTCGCCCTCGCCCATCACGTCGGTCTCGTCGAGCTTCTCGGAGATCGCGCGGCTCAGCTCGGCGCACACGTCGAGCTCCACGCCCTCGTCCGAGTCGACGACGACCCGCAGCAGTCCGCGGCGGCCGGCCCGGGACACGTCGATCTCTTCCAGATCCAGGTCCTTGGCGGCGACGAGCGGCTCCACGATTCCGCGCAGCCTGTCGCTCTGGGTGGTGCTCATCCGGGTGACTCCTCGGCCGCGTGTGCTGTTGTGGGTTCGTCGCGTGTCAGACCAAAGGGTATCCGGTCCGGGAGGGTGTTGCCGTCCACCGCCCCGGGGCCCGCGGGTACGCTCGCCTGCGGTGATCTCGACGATCTTCGGCGACGGACGGCAGACGGGGAGAGCAGGCGTGGGGACGACGGGCAGACGCGCACTCCTCGTGGCGGGTGCGGCGGCGGGCGCGACCGCCCTCACGGGCTGCACCTCCCCGTCCGGCGGGCGGCCCGGCCGGCCGAGCGCCGCCGAGCTCGCGGCCGAACGGGCGGCGCGGGCCGAGGCGGCCCAGCGCCTGCGGGCCGTGACCGCCGCGCGGAGCCTGCTGGAACGTTACGACGCCACGCTGGCCGCCCACCCCGCCCTGGCACCCCGGCTGACCCCCCTGCGGGGCGCGGTGGCGGCACACGCGAAGGCCCTGGGCGAGGGCGGCACGACGGCGGAGCCGACGACCGGGCCGACGACGGGGGCCACCCCCGCGGCCGCCGGCACCACGCCCACCCCGCAGACGTCCCCCGGCACCGCCGTCCCCCGGAGCACGCCGTCCGGCACCGCGGCCCCCGGAGCGTCCTCGCCCGCCGCGCGCAAGCCCGCCGGCTCCTCCCCCGCGCCCGTACCGGTGCCGCCCGACGCCGGGGCCGCGCTCAGGCAGCTCGCCGCCGCCGAGCGCGCGGCCGCCGACGGTCACGCGGCCGCCCTGCTCACCGCCCCGCCCGAGTACGCCCGGCTGCTCGCCTCCGTGGCGGCCTCCGGCGCCGCCCACGCCTACCTGCTGACCGAAGGAGCCCGCGCATGAGCGCCCTCGTCGCGGCCCAGGCCGCGCTCGCCGCCGAACACGCGGCGGTGTACGGATACGGGGTCGTCGGCGGCCGGATCGACGCCGGCCGGCGGGCCGAGGCCACCGCCGCGTACGAGGCGCACCGGGCGCGGCGGGACGCGCTTCGCCGGACCGTGCGGGACCTCGGCGGGGCCCCGGTGGCGGCGGAGGCGGCGTACGGGCTGCCCTTCCCGGTCACGGACCCGGCCGGGGCCGTGCGGCTCGCGGCGGTCCTGGAGGACCGGGTGGCCGGGGTGTACTCCGACCTCGTCCGGGCAACCGAGGGCCGAGCGCGGGGCGAGGCGGCCGCCGCGCTCCGGGAGGCGGCGGTACGCGCGGTCCGCTGGCGCGGCAGCGACGTAACCTTTCCTGGGCTCGCCGAGCGGGTGTAGTCCCGCCCCGACCGAGGCCGCCCCGACCGAAGGAACAACGTACGCATGGGTTTCGAACCGCCGCAGCGACTGGCCAGGACGCTGGGTGAGGCGTACGGGGAGGCCGAGGCGGCCGCGTGGCTCGGGACCCTGCCCGGACTCGCCGAGCGGACGCTCGCCGACGCCTCCCTGGACACCGAACGGGTGGTGGCCCCCGGCGGACGGAGCAGCCTGGTGGCGCTGGTCCGGCGCTCCGACGGCTCCCCCGCCGCGCTCAAGATCGCGCCCCCGTTCACCCGGCCCGACCTCGAACGGGAGGCGCTGGCGCACTGGAACGGCTGGGGAGCGGTCCAGCTCCTCGACGGGGCCGGTGAGGGCGGGCTCCTCCTCGAACGGCTGCACCCCGAGGTCTCCCTGCGCTCGCTGCCGGAGGCGAAGGCACTCCTGGAGGCGGCGGGCACCGTGCGGAAGCTGTGGGTGGAACCTCCCGCGGAGCACGGCTTCGAGACGGTGGCGGACCGGACGGCCGGGCAGGCCTCGGCCATGGACCCCTACCGGGCCGACGCGGCGGCCGGCGCGCTTGCGGCAGCGGCTCTGGCGGCCCGCGAGGAGCTGGTCGCGGACGGGACGGAGACCGTGCTGCTGCACGGGAACTTCCGGCAGGGCAAGGTGCTCGCCGGCGACCGGGCGCCCTGGCTGGCCGTCGGCCCCGAGCCGCTGGTCGGCGAGCGGGCCTACGACCTGGCCCGGCTCGTACGGGACCGGGTCGAGGACCTGGTGGCCGCGTCCTCGGGGGCCGCGGCGGCGCGGCGGCGGGTGAACAAGCTGGCGGACTCCCTGGACCTGGACCGGGAGCGGCTGCACGGCTGGACCCTCTTCCGTGCGGTGGAGTCGGCGACGCGGGCGCTGACGGCGGGGCGGCGGCAGGACGCCGAGCTGCTTCTGGAGTTCGCGAGCTGGCTGTGAGTTCCCGGGCCGTCTGCGGGGTAATAGCCCTTTTGTAACGTTCGGCTCGATTCCAGGGGGCCGTGATGATCGAAGAGGTGCTGGTGGCGGCGGCCGGCGCGGCCGCGGCGTTCGCCGTGTACGCGGGCGCTGCCGCGCGGGTGGTCAAGCAGTACGAGCGCGGTGTCGTCTTCCGGTTCGGGAGACTGCGCAACGATGTCCGGTCCCCCGGCTTCACGATGATCGTTCCGTTCGTCGACCACCTGCGCAAGGTGAACATGCAGATCGTCACGATGCCCGTGCCCGCGCAGGAGGGCATCACCCGGGACAACGTGACGGTGCGGGTGGACGCGGTCGTGTACTTCAAGGTCGTCGACGCGGCGGACGCGGTGGTGCGGGTCGAGGACTACAAGTTCGCGGTCTCGCAGATGGCGCAGACCTCGCTGCGGTCGATCATCGGCAAGAGCGACCTCGACGACCTGCTGTCGAACCGGGAGAAGCTGAACCAGGGCCTGGAGCTGATGCTCGACAGCCCGGCGATGGGCTGGGGCGTGGCGATCGACCGGGTCGAGATCAAGGACGTGTCGCTGCCGGAGACGATGAAGCGCTCGATGGCCCGGCAGGCGGAGGCGGACCGGGAGCGGCGGGCGCGGGTGATCAACGCGGACGCGGAGCTCCAGGCGTCGAAGAAGCTCGCGGAGGCGGCGGGCGTGATGTCGGCGGAGCCGGCGGCGCTGCAACTCCGGCTGCTACAGACGGTGATGGCGGTGTCGGCGGAGAAGAACTCGACGCTGGTCCTGCCGATCCCGGTGGAACTGCTGCGGTTCCTGGAGCGGGCCACTCCGGCGGGCCCGGCGGAGGCGGAGCAGGCGGCTCCGGCGGAGCAGGGGCAGATCACGGCGCCCCTGAGCGAGGCGTACCTGAAGGGCCGGGCGGCGGCGGAGGAGTCCGTCGAGGACCTGACGGGCACCTCGGTCGAGCCGTCCCCCCGCGAGAGCGACCTCTGAGCCGTACGGACGGAGAGCGGCCTCTGAGCCACAAGGAAGAGGGCGGGACCCGTGCGGGTCCCGCCCTCTCCTCGTCCTAGGCCGTCAGGCGGGCGAGCGCCTCGTCGACGGTGAGCTCCTCGCGCTCGCCCGTCCGGCGGTCCTTCAGCTCGACGACACCCTCGCCCGAGCGGCGGCCCGCGACGAGGATCTTCGGGACGCCCATGAGCTCGGCGTCGGTGAACTTCACGCCCGGGGAGACGCCCGCGCGGTCGTCGACCAGGACGCGCAGGCCGGCCGCGGAGAGCTTCTCCGAGACCTCCAGGGCCAGCTCGATCTGGAGCGCCTTGCCGGCGGCGACGACGTGGACGTCGGCCGGGGCGACCTCGGCGGGCCAGCACAGGCCCTTGTCGTCGGCGGTCTGCTCGGCGAGCGCCGCGACCGCGCGGGAGACGCCGATGCCGTACGAGCCCATGGTCACGCGGACCGGCTTGCCGTTCTGGCCGAGCACGTCGAGCTTGAGGGCGTCGGCGTACTTGCGGCCCAGCTGGAAGATGTGGCCGATCTCGATGGCGCGGTCCAGCTTGAGGCCGGTGCCGCACCTGGGGCACGGGTCGCCCTCCTGGACGACGACGACGTCGACGTACGCGTCGACCTCGAAGTCACGGCCCGCGACGACGTTCTTCGCGTGCATGCCGTCCTTGTTGGCGCCGGTGATCCAGGCGGTGCCGGGGGCGACGCGCGGGTCGGCGAGGTACGTGACCTTGTCCAGGCCCTGCGGGCCGACGTAGCCGCGGACCAGGTCGGGGCGCGCGGCGAAGTCCGTCTCGGTGACCATCTCGACGGTGGCGGGGGCGAAGTGCGCCTCGACCTTGTCCAGGTCGACCTCGCGGTCGCCGGGGACGCCGACCGCGACGATCTCGCCGTCGACCTTCACCAGGAGGTTCTTCAGGGTCGCGGAGGCCGGCACGCCGAGGGAGGCCGCGAGGGTCTCGATCGTCGGGGTGTCGGGGGTGGGGATCTCCTCGGCGGCGGCGACGGCGGAGCCGTCCACCGTCTTCAGCTCGTAGGTGATCGCCTCGGTGTTGGCGGCGAAGTCGCAGTTCGGGCAGTCGGCGAAGGTGTCCTCGCCGGCCTCGGCCGGGGCGAGGAACTCCTCGGACTTCGAGCCGCCCATCGCGCCCGCGGTGGCGGCGCAGATGCGGTAGTCGAGTCCGAGGCGCTCGAAGACGCGCTGGTAGGCGGCGCGGTGCAGGGCGTACGACTGGGCGAGGCCCTCGTCCTCCGTGTCGAAGGAGTACGAGTCCTTCATGAGGAACTCGCGGCCGCGCAGGATGCCGGCGCGGGGGCGCGCCTCGTCGCGGAACTTGTTCTGGATCTGGTAGAGGATCACCGGCAGGTCCTTGTAGGACGAGCACTGGTCCTTGACCAGGAGCGTGAAGATCTCCTCGTGGGTAGGGCCGAGGAGGTAGTCGCCGCCCTTGCGGTCCTGGAGGCGGAAGAGCTCGGCGCCGTACTCGTCCCAGCGGCCGGTCGCCTCGTACGGCTCACGGGGCAGCAGCGCGGGCAGGGTGACCTCCTGCGCGCCGATGGCGTCCATCTCCTCGCGGACGATCCGCTCGACGTTGGAGAGGACCTTCTTGCCCAGCGGCAGCCAGCTCCAGATGCCGGCGGCGGTGCGGCGGACGTAGCCGGCGCGGACGAGCAGCTTGTGGCTGAGGACCTCGGCGTCCGCCGGGTCGTCGCGCAGCGTCTTCGCCATCAACTGGGACATGCGCTGGACCGGTGCGTTGGCCATGGTTCTCGTACTCCTGCCGGGACTGAAGGTGATGGCCCCGAGGTTAGCCGGGCCGCCCCTGGCAGGAGAAATCAGTTCCGGCGCCTGAGCGGCAGCGGGGCGCCCATGACCGCGTAGGGGCGGGGCGCGCTCGGGAAGTGCACCTGCCGGGCGAGGTCCTCGTAGCCGAGGGCGCGGTAGAGGCCGCGGGCGGGGCTGTCGGTGTCGATCGCGGAGAGGATCGAGCGGGGTTCGGCGGCGCCGTCGGTGATCGTGGTGATCAGGGCGCGGCCCACGCCCCGGCCCTGGAAGTCCGGGTGGACGTGGAGCTCGGTGATGACGAAGGAGTCGTCGAGCCAGGCGGCGGTGCCGGTGGCGCGCAGGTACGTCTCGACGACGGTGGACCACCAGTGGGTGCGGTCGTTGGGCATCCCGTACACGAAGCCGACGAGCCGTCCGTCGGGAGTGGTGGCACCGTAGCTGCGGGCGCCGGGGCTGAGGAGGTGGCGCAGCACGATGTGGCGGCGCACGGCGACCTCGCCCGCGTCCAGGCCGAAGGCGACCGCCTGCACGGCGAGGGCCTCGTCCACCCGGGCGGCGAGATTGACCGGACCGACCTCGACCTGTGCGTCATCCATGCGGCGCACCCTACAAGCGCCCGCCCGCCCCGCACAGCACGTTCAGAACAGCACGCTCATGAAGGCGCCGGTCTCGCGGAAGCCGACGCGGCGGTACGCGGCCCTGGCGGGGGCGTTGAAGTCGTTGACGTACAGGCTGACCACGGGCGCGACGTCGGCCAGGGCGTACTGGAGGACGGCGGCCATGCCGGTCTCGGAGAGGCCCTTGCCGCGGTGCTCGGGGGCGACCCAGACGCCCTGGATCTGGCAGGCCTGGCGGGTGGCGGCGCCGATCTCGGCCTTGAAGACGACCTTGCCGTCCTCGATGCGGGCGAAGGAGCGGCCGGTGCCGACGAGCTCGGCGACGCGGGCCTGGTAGAGCAGTCCGCCGTCGTTGGCGAGCGGGGAGACGCCGACCTCCTCGGTGAACATGGCGACGCACGCGGGCATGATCGCCTCCATCTCGTCCTTGCGGACGCGGCGCACCAGCGGATCGGGCGCGACGGCGGTGGAGGGCTCCTCGGCGATCATGAGGGGCTGGCGGGCGCGGACGTCCCTGGCGGGGCCCCAGCTGGGCTCCAGGAGGCGCCACAGCTCGCTGGTGGCCTCGACGGGGCCGACGATCGAGGAGCAGCGGCGGCCGATCCTGCGGGCCCGGTCGGCGAAGGCGCGGACGGCCTCGGGGGTGGCGCAGAGGGGGACGAGGTTGGCGCCGGAGTAGCAGAGGGAGCGGAGTCGGCCCTCGCTGTACCAGCCCCACATCTCTCCGCCGAGGCGCCAGGGGTCGAGCCCGGCGACCTGGACGCGGGCGGTCACGAAGGCGTTCTCGACGGGGGCGCTCTCCAGGACGGCGAGCGCGGCGCCGAGGTCGGCGGGTTCGAGGACCCGAGTGGTGGTCTCTGTCAGCACGAGGGGGCCTCACGGGACGGGTCTGCTGGTCTCCGCACTGTACCCCCGAGCCCCTCGGCGGGGCCCGTCGCGAGCGTGAAGCCCCTCTGCCCGGTGGGGCGGAGGGGCTTCAGGCGCGGGGACGCGGGGCGGTCAGGCGCCGATGGCGACCGTCGGCTCGCCGCTGGCGATGCCGTCCTTCTCCATCTGCTCGGCGATCTTGAGCGCCTCCTCGATGAGGGTCTCGACGATCTTCGACTCGGGGACGGTCTTGATGACCTCGCCCTTGACGAAGATCTGGCCCTTGCCGTTGCCGGAGGCGACGCCGAGGTCGGCCTCGCGGGCCTCGCCGGGGCCGTTGACGACGCAGCCCATGACGGCGACGCGCAGCGGGACGGTCATGCCGTCGAGACCGGCGGTGACCTCCTCGGCGAGCTTGTACACGTCGACCTGGGCGCGGCCGCAGGACGGGCAGGAGACGATCTCCAGGCGGCGCTGGCGCAGGTTCAGCGACTCCAGGATCTGGATGCCGACCTTGATCTCCTCGGCCGGCGGGGCGGAGAGGGAGACGCGGATGGTGTCGCCGATGCCCTGGGAGAGCAGGGCGCCGAAGGCGACGGCCGACTTGATGGTGCCCTGGAAGGCCGGGCCGGCCTCGGTGACGCCGAGGTGCAGCGGGTAGTCGCACTGGGCGGCGAGCTGGCGGTAGGCCTCGACCATGACGACCGGGTCGTTGTGCTTGACCGAGATCTTGATGTCGCGGAAGCCGTGCTCCTCGAAGAGGGAGGCCTCCCAGAGGGCGGACTCGACGAGCGCCTCGGGGGTGGCCTTGCCGTACTTCTTCAGCAGGCGGGCGTCGAGCGAGCCGGCGTTCACGCCGATGCGGATCGGGACGCGGGCGTCGCCGGCCGCCTTGGCGATCTCCTTGACCTTGTCGTCGAACTGCTTGATGTTGCCCGGGTTGACGCGGACGGCGGCGCAGCCGGCGTCGATCGCGGCGAAGACGTACTTCGGCTGGAAGTGGATGTCGGCGATCACGGGGATCTGCGACTTCCGGGCGATGGTGGCGAGCGCGTCGGCGTCGTCCTGGGTCGGGCAGGCCACGCGGACGATCTGGCAGCCGGAGGCGGTCAGCTCGGCGATCTGCTGGAGCGTGGCGCCGATGTCGGAGGTGCGGGTCGTCGTCATCGACTGGACGGAGACGGGCGCGTCACCGCCGACGGCCACGCTGCCGACCTGGATCTGGCGGCTCTTGCGCCGCTCGGCGAGCCGGGTCGGAACGGTCGGGATACCGAGAGAAATCGCGGTCATCTGAAGTGCAACCTCAAGGTTGTGCGTCGGCGGGCTCAGGTCTCCGAGGTTACCGCCCCGGGGGCGGGGGGCCCGACACCACCGGGTGCGGCCCCCCTGGGAGCTACGTGATCTTCACCGGGTTGACGATGTCGGCGGCGAGGACGAGCAGCGTGAAGCAGACGAAGACACCGGCCACCACGTAGGCGGCGGGCATCAGCTTGGCCACGTCGAACGGGCCGGGGTCGGGGCGCTTGAAGATCCGGGCCGTGTGGCGGCGGACGGACTCCCACAGGGCGCCCGCGATGTGTCCGCCGTCGAGCGGCAGCAGCGGGAGCATGTTGAACAGGAACAGCGAGACGTTGAACATGACCAGCAGGTTCATGAACATCACGAGGATCGTCGTCGGCGGCGCCTCGACGGTCATCAGCTCGCCGGTGATGCGGGCGGCGCCGACGACGCCGACGGGCGAGTCCTCGGCCCGCTCGCCGTCCCCGAAGGTGGCGTTCCACAGGCCGGGGATCTTGCCCGGGAGGGCGACGACCGAGTGGACGCCGTTCTCCAGGAGGTCGGTCATCCGCTCGGTGGTCTCGCCGAAGGTGAGCGGCGCGACCTCGGACTTGGAGGCGAAGCCGAGGTAGCCGGCCTGGACGTACTTCACCGGCTGGACGAGCTTGCCGTCCGCGTCCTTCTTCGGGACCTCGTTGGCGACGAGGGTGGGGTGCAGGTCGATGCGCTGTCCGGCGCGCTCGACGGTGACCGTCGCGGGGCCGATGGTGTCCCGGATGCGGTCCGAGAGGGTGTCCCAGTCGCTGACCGGGGTCCCGTCGAAGGCGACGATCTTGTCGCCCTCCTTCAGGCCGGCCTGGAACGCCGGGGAGACGGGGTCGCCCGCCTGGCACTTGTCGCGCTTCTCGCTCTGCTCGATCACGCACTTCTGCACGCCGGCGACCGAGGTCGTCTGACCCGCCATGCCGATCGTCATCATCGAGCCGAAGAACAGCAGCGCCGCCAGGACCAGGTTCATGAACGGCCCGGCGAACATCACGATCACGCGCTTCCACGGCTTGCGCGTGTAGAAGAGCCGGGTCTCGTCGCCGGGCTGGAGCTCCTCGTACGACGCCTCGCGGGCGTCCTCGATCATGGAGCGCCACGGCGAGGTGGAGCGGGACTCGATCTTGCCGTCCGCGCCCGGCGGGAACATGCCGATCATGCGGATGTAGCCGCCGGCCGGGATGGCCTTGATGCCGTACTCGGTGTCCCCGCGCTTCCTCGACCAGATCGTGGGGCCGAAGCCGACCATGTACTGCGGCACGCGGATGCCGAAGATCTTGGCCGTGGAGAGGTGACCGAGCTCGTGCCAGGCGATGGAGACGAGCAGGCCGAGGGCGAACAGCACCAGGCCCAGGGCGTACAGGAGCATTTCGGTCATGCGCGGGCCTCCGCTGTTGCCTTCGCTGCGAGCTCTCGGGCCCGGGCGCGCGCCCAGGTCTCCGCTTCGAGGACGTCCGAGACCGTCAGCGAGGTTCCCCCGCCGGGCTTTCCGTGCTCGGTGACGACCGCAGTGACGGTATCCATGATTCCGTTGAACGGCAGCCGTCCGGCGAGAAACGCCTCGACGCACTCCTCGTTCGCGGCGTTGAAGACGGCCGGGGCGGTGCCGCCCAGCTCGCCCACGTGCCGGGCCAGGCCGACGGACGGGAAGGCCTCGGTGTCCAGCGGGAAGAACTCCCAGGTGGAGGCCGTGGACCAGTCGAAGGAGGGGGCGGCGTCCGGGACCCGTTCGGGCCAGCCGATGCCGATGGCGATCGGGCCGCCCATGTCCGGCGGGGTGGCCTGGGCGAGCGTGGAGCCGTCCGTGAACTCGACCATCGAGTGGACGTACGACTGCGGGTGGACGACGACCTCGATGCGGTCGAACGGGATGTCGTAGAGCAGGTGGGCCTCGATGACCTCCAGGCCCTTGTTCACCAGGGTCGCGCTGTTCACCGTGATCACCGGGCCCATCGCCCAGGTCGGGTGGGCGAGCGCGTCCTCGCGGGTGACGTCGGCCAGCTGCTCGCGGGTCCGGCCGCGGAAGGGGCCGCCGGAGGCCGTGACGACCAGCTTGCGGACGTCGGCGCGGGTGCCGGCCGCCAGCGCCTGGAAGAGCGCCGCGTGCTCCGAGTCGACCGGGATGATCTGGCCCGGCTTCGCGAGCCCCTTCACCAGGGGTCCGCCGACGATCAGCGACTCCTTGTTGGCGAGGGCGAGCGTGCGGCCCGCTTCGAGGGCGGCGAGCGTGGGCGCCAGGCCGATGGAGCCGGTGATGCCGTTGAGGACGGTGTGACACGGGGAGGCGGCCAGCTGCGTGGCGGCGTCCGGCCCGGCCAGGAGCTCCGGCAGCGGCTCGGAGCCGTACAGCGCCTTCAGCGCCTCGCGCAGCTCGGGCAGCGCCTCCTCGCGGGCCACGGCGACCGCGGCGACCTTCAGCCGGTGCGCCTGCTCGGCGAGCAGTCCGATCCGTCCGCCGGAGGCGGCCAGGGCGGTGACCCGGAAGCGGTCGGGGTTGCGCAGCACCAGGTCGATGGCCTGCGTGCCGATGGACCCGGTCGAGCCGAGGACGACGATGTCCCGGCGTCCTTCGGAGACGTCGAAGGCGATGTGCGGGTCGGCGAGAGGTGAGGGGCGGTCGCTCATGCCCTCCATTCTCGCCGCAAACGCTGTGCGGTCGTCACGGGGTGCGGGCGAATGCGCCGAACGCGCGGTGAAAGTCGGGGAACGTCTTCTTCACACAGCCGGGGTCGTCGAAGGTGATGCCCGGGGTGCGCAGCGCCGTGACCGCGAAGGACATGACGATCCGGTGGTCTCCGTGGGTGGCGATCTCGACGGGTCCGGCCGGGGTGCCGGGGTGGATCTCGATCCAGTCCGGGCCGGTCTCGACGGTGATGCCGAGGCGGCGCAGGTTCTCGGCGCAGGCGTCGAGCCGGTCGCACTCCTTGACCCGGGTGTTGGCGACGTCCTCGATGCGGACGGGCCCGTCGGCGAACGGGGCGATCGCGGCGAGCGTCGGCATGGTGTCCGAGATGTCCCGCATGTTGACGGTGAGTCCGCGCAGGGCGCCGGTGGAGCGGACCGTCGTGCCGGTGGCGGTGGTCTCGACCTCGGCGCCCATCCGGCGCAGCACGTCGACGAAGGCCAGGTCGCCCTGGAGGGCGCCGGAGCCGAGGCCGGGGACCGTGACGGAGCGGCCTGGTTCCAGGGCCGCCGCGGCGAAGAAGTAGCTGGCCGTGGAGGCGTCGGGCTCGATGCCGTAGGTGAGCGCGCGGTAGCCGGTCGGGGCGACGCGGTACGTGCGTCCCTCCCGGGTGACCTCGGCGCCGAAGGCCCGCATCATCGCGAGGGTGATCTCGACGTACGGCTCCGAGACCAGGTCCGTGACGGTGATGTCGAGGCCCTTTTCGGTGAGCGGGCCGAGCATGAGCAGCGCAGTGAGGTACTGCGAGGACTGCCCGGCGTCCAGGGTGAGCGCCCCGCCCTTGACCCCGGCGGCGTGCACGTCGAGCGGGTGGTGCCCCTCCTTCTCCCGGTGCCGGAGGTCGACCCCGAGGTCGCGCAGGGCGGTGCTGAGCGGGCCGAGGGGACGGCGGCGCATCTGCGCGGAGGCGTCGAAGCGGTACGTGCCGTGGCCGGCGGCGGCGAGGGTCGGCAGGAAGCGGGCGGTGGTGGCGCCGTCGCGGCAGTACACGTCGGCGCTCTCCACGCCGGGACCGGCGGGGCGGCCCTCGATGTGCCAGGCCTCGGGCTCGCGGCGGACGGTGTGGCCGAGGGCGGCGAGGCCCTCGGCGAACCCCTCGGTGTCGTCGGACACGAGCGGACGCAGAAGGGTGGTGGTGCCCTCCGCGGCAGCGGCGAGGAAGAGCGCGCGGGCGGTGACGGACTTGGAGCCGGGGATGTCGATGACGGTCACGGGGCCATCCTGCCGTGGCGGGCGGGAGGCCCGCGGCCCGGTCCGGCACGTGGACGCGCGGGCGGCGCGGGCCTCCGCCCGGCACGGACGCGCACCGCGCGGACCTGCGCCCCGCGCCCGCGTGGGCCCGCGCGCCCGGCGTCCTCGTGCACCGGGCACCCTCGGCGGTCGGCGCCGGAGGTCCCCCGGGGGGCGGCGTGAGGTCAGGCGGACGCGGCTCGGAGGAGGGTCTCGGCCGCGGTGGTGCGGGCGTAGAGGACGGAGCGCCCGGCGCGGTGGGCGCTGACCAGGCCCGCTCCGCGGAGCGCGGTGAGGTACTGGGACACCCCGGCCGGGGAGAGTCCGGTGCGGTGGGCCAGCTGTGTGGTGGAGGCCGGGCTGTCCAGTTCGGTCAGGAGGAGGGTCCGTGAGCGGCCCAGTACGGCGGAGAGCGTGTCGGCTCGTGTCACGGGCCGCGCCTGCCAGAGCGAGCCGACACCGCGTGCCGGGTAGGCGAGTTGAGGCGGATCGGGCGGCGTCGTCCGGGTGCGCAGTCCGGGTCCGGTGAAGGCCGAGGGGATCAGCAGCAGTCCCGTGCCCGCCTTCACCCGGGTCAGCGGCTGCTTCCGGCCGGACATGCGCAGGGCGTTGCCGTCCCAGGCCAGCGAGGTGTGCAGGTGGGCGAGGAGGTGGCCCGCGCCGTGCTCGGCGGCCTGGCGGGACCGGTGGAGGACGTCCGCGTCCAGGACGGTCCGGATCCGTGCCCAGTAGGGGGCCAGCGCCAGATCCCAGTACGCCTCGATCTCTCCGGTGACCTTGGCCAGGAGGCCCTCCGGATCGTTGCGCAGGGCGCGTAGCCGGGGGCCGAGGGGCCCTTGGTGGCGGGCCAGGTGGTCGAGGTCCCGGCGTACCCGGTCGGCGGCGGTGGCCCCGATCGCGTCCCGCTCCGCCGACGGGGTGGGGGCCGGTCCGGCGGGGGCCGGGTTGAGGAAGTCGGGAACGTAGCCGCCGGTCGGCGGGATCAGCTCGCTGAGCCAGCCCCGGTCCAGCCCGGCGGCCGCCCAGCGCGGGCGTACCTGGTCGGCCCAGGGCCGGTGGACGGGATGCGCGGCGGCGGACCTCAGCAGCCGGAAGCTGGGGGCGATCTCCCACAGCGGCGAGACGGCGAACCGCACCTGCGCCAGATCAGTCGTCGAGAACGCCAGCTCCGCCAGGACGACCCCTCCTCGATGGATTCAGGGATGTGTGAATCAATGGCGCGCCAGCCTATCGTGCGGACATCATCCCGCCATGACTCCACAGACGATCACGGCGGCGGCATCGGGCACCTGGAAGCTGGGCGACCTGACGGTCCGCCGCGTCGGTCTCGGCGCGATGCGCCTGCCGCAGCACGGCGAGGCGTTCGCGGCCGACGCCGTCCCCCGCGACCGCGGCCGGGCGATCGGTGTGCTGCGCCGCGCGGTCGAGCTCGGCGTGAACCACATCGACACCGCCGCCTTCTACTTCTCGCCGCTGCGCTCCGCCAACGAACTGATCAACCAGGCGCTGGCCCCCTACCCGGACGACCTCGTCATCGTCACCAAGGTCGGGCCGGGCCGCGACCCCGCGGGGCAGTGGCTGCCGCACGCCGGCCCCGGGCAGCTGCGCGGCCAGGTCGAGGAGAACCTGCGCCAGCTCGGCCGCGACCACCTCGACGTGGTGAACCTGCGCATCGTCGGCACCGACTCCATCGCCGAACGCTTCGGCGCGCTCGCCGACCTGCGCGAGGCGGGGCTCATCCGCCACCTGGGCCTCTCCAACGTCCACCCCCACCACCTCGACGAGGCCCAGGCCATCGCACCGGTGGTCTGCGTCCAGAACATGTACGGTGTCGGCGCGTCACCCGAGCAGCGGGCGTTCCTGGACGTCTGCGGTGCACAAGGCATCGCGTTCGTGCCGTTCTACTCGATCGCCGGCACCGGACGCACCGCCGGCGCGACCACGGACCACAGCCCGGAGGTGCGGGCCCTCGCTCGCGCCCACGGCGTGAGCACGGCGCAGATCCGGCTCGCGTGGACCCTGCACCAGGGCCCCCACGTCCTGGCCATCCCCGGCACCGGTGACCTCGACCATCTCACCCAGAACGTGGCCACCGGCTCCCTGCGCCTGGCCGAGGACGAACTCGCCGCCCTGGGCCCCCTCCACCACGAGACGGCATGACCCCCGGCGCCCCCGCCCATGACGGAGCGGCGGGGCGGGTTCAGGGGATGCGGCGGTGGACGTTCCGCCCGGTCGACGGGCCCGGGGTCGCGTCCGCGATCCAGGGGCCGTCGCCGCTGGGGTCCACGACGCCCGCCTCCAGCCAGGCGTAGCGCCCCGCGAGGACCCCGTCGACGATCCGCCGGTCCAGGTCGTCCGTGTTCGACCAGAGGCGGCCGAAGAGCTCCTCGGTGCGCAGCCGCGCCTGCCGGCAGAAGGCGTCCGCGAGCTGGTGGGCCTCGGCGCCGTGCTCCCCCGTGGTGCGGAGGAGCTCGGCCCGCACGCATGCCGCGCTCATCGCGAAGAGCTCCGCCCCGATGTCGACGACGCGTCCGAGGAACGCCTGCTTGAGCTCCATCCGGCCCTGCCAGCGGGACATCGCGTAGAAGGTGGAGCGGGCCAGCTTGCGGGAGGTCCGCTCGACGTACCGGAGGTGCCCCGCGAGGGCGCCGAACTCCGCGTACGAGCCCGGGAGCTGTCCCGCCCCGGTGACGAGCCCCGGCAGCCAGCGGGCGTAGAAGCCGCCGGCCCGGGCACCCGCGCGCGCCTTGTCGCCGAGGGACTTCTCGGGGTCGATGAGGTCGCCGGCGACGGAGAGGTGCGCGTCGACGGCCTCGCGGGCGATCAGCAGGTGCATGATCTCGGTCGAGCCCTCGAAGATCCGGTTGATCCGCAGGTCGCGCAGGAGCTGCTCGGCGGGCACGGCCCGTTCGCCGCGGGCGGCCAGCGAGTCGGCGGTCTCGTAGCCCCGGCCGCCGCGGATCTGGACGAGTTCGTCGGCGATGAGCCAGGCCTTCTCGGAGCCGTACAGCTTGGCGAGGGCGGCCTCGATGCGGATGTCGTTGCGCTCCTCGTCGGCCATCTGGGAGGCGAGGTCGACGACGGCCTCCAGGGCGAAGGCGGTGGCGGCGATGAAGGAGATCTTGGTGCCGACGGCCTCGTGGCGGGCGACGGGCCTGCCCCACTGCTCGCGCTCCGCCGACCACTCCCGGGCGATCTTCAGGCACCACTTGGCGGCGCCCGCGCAGGCGGCGGGGAGGGAGAGCCGGCCGGTGTTGAGGGTGGTGAGGGCGATCTTGAGGCCGGCGCCCTCGGGGCCGATGCGGTTCGCCGCGGGGACCCGGACGCGGTGGAAGCGGGTGACGCCGTTCTCCAGGCCGCGCAGGCCCATGAAGGCGTTGCGGTGCTCGACGGTGATGCCGGGCGCGTCGGCCTCGACGACGAAGGCGGTGATGCCGCCCCGGTGTCCCTCGGAGGCGGGGACGCGGGCCATGACGACGAGCAGGTCGGCGACGACGCCGTTGGTGGTCCAGAGCTTCACGCCGTCGAGGACGTAGGCGTCCCCGTCGGGCACGGCGCTGGTGGCGAGCCGGGCCGGGTCGGAGCCGACGTCGGGCTCGGTGAGCAGGAAGGCCGAGAGGTCGGTGCGGGCCAGCCGGGGCAGGAAGGCGTCCTTCTGCTCCTGGGTGCCGAAGAGCTTCAGCGGCTGCGGTACGCCGATCGACTGATGCGCGGAGAGCAGGGCGCCGACGGCGGGGCTCGCGGAGCCGACGAGGGCGAGGGCGCGGTTGTAGTACAGCTGGGTGAGGCCGAGACCGCCGTACGCCGGGTCGATCTTCATCCCGAGCGCGCCGAGCTCCTTGAGTCCGGTGATCGTCTCGTCGGGGATGCGGGCCTCGCGCTCGATGCGGGCGCCGTCGATCCGGGTCTCGCAGAAGTCCCGGAGGACGGCGAGGAAGGCCTCGCCGCGGCGGACGTCCTCGGCGGCGGGGAGCGGGTGGGGGTGGATGAGGTCGAGGCGGAACCGGCCGAGGAACAGCTCCTTGGCGAAGCTGGGCCTGTGCCAGTCCCGCTCGCGCGCGGCCTCGGCGACCTGCCGGGCCTCGCGCTCGGTGACCTTGGGCCGCTGCGTGGGTGCGGACATGGACGCCTCCTTGGGCTTCCTGTCCGTCGTACCCGATTCCGGCGGGTCCCGAAAGAGGAGCGGATTCCTCCGGGCCGCGCGGGACGGGACGGCCGCCGCACGCGAGAAGGCGGCCCGAGCCCCCGCACAGTGGGCTCGGACCGCCTGGTCTCGGTGGGGCGTACGCCTTACAGCGCGAGGCCCGTCAGGACGAGCACGCGCTCGTAGGTGTAGTCGTCCATCGCGTACTTCACGCCCTCGCGGCCGACGCCGGAGCGCTTGGCGCCGCCGTACGGCATCTGGTCCGCGCGGTACGAGGGGACGTCGCCGACGATCACGCCGCCGACCTCCAGCGCGCGGTGGGCGCGGAAGGCGGTCTGGAGGTCACGGGTGAAGACGCCGGCCTGGAGGCCGAAGTCCGAGTCGTTGACCGCGGCGAAGGCCTCGGCCTCGCCGTCGACCTTGGTGAGGGTCAGGACCGGGCCGAAGACCTCGGCACGGGCCAGGATGACGTCGGCCGGGAGGTCGGTGAGGACGGTCGGGGCGTAGGTGGCGCCCTCGCGCTTGCCGCCGGCGAGGAGCTTCGCGCCGGCCGCGACGGCCTCGTCGACCCAGGACTCGACGCGCTGGGCCGCGGCCTCGTCGACGAGCGGGCCGACGTCGGTGGCGTCGTCCGCCGGGTCGCCGGTGACCTGCGCCTCGACGGCGGCGACGATCTTCGGCACCAGGCGGTCGTAGACCGAGGCGTCGGCGATCACGCGCTGTACGGAGATGCAGGACTGGCCGCCCTGGTAGTTGGAGAAGGTCGCGATGCGGCTCGCGGCCCAGTCCAGGTCGGCCTCGGAGGACCAGTCGGACAGGACGACGGCCGCGGCGTTGCCGCCGAGCTCCAGGGTGCAGTGCTTGTGCGGCACCGACTCCTGGATGGCGTAGCCGACCTTGTCGGAGCCCGTGAAGGAGATGACCGGGAGGCGCTCGTCCTGGACGAGGGCCGGCATGCGGTCGTTCGGCACGGTCAGGATCGACCAGGAGCCGGCCGGCAGGTCGGTCTCGGCCAGGATCTCGCCCAGGACCAGCGAGGAGATCGGGGTCGAGGGCGCCGGCTTGAGGATGATCGGGGCGCCGACGGCGATGGCCGGGGCGACCTTGTGGGCGCTGAGGTTCAGCGGGAAGTTGAAGGGCGCGATGCCCAGGACGACGCCCTGGGGGATGCGGCGGGTGAGGGCGAGGCGGCCCGCGCCGCCGGCCTCGGTGTCCAGGCGCTGGGCCTCGCCGGCGTTCCAGCGGCGGGCCTCCTCGGCGGCGAAACGGAAGACGGAGACGGCACGGCCGACCTCGCCGCGGGCCCACTTGATGGGCTTGCCGTTCTCGGCGGAGATCAGGAGGGCGATCTCCTCGGTGCGCTCGGCGAGCCGCTTCGACACGTGGTCGAGGGCGGCGGCGCGGACGTGTGCCGGGGTCGCGGCGAACTCGTCGACGACGGCGTGCGCGGCGGCGACGGCCTCTTCGATCTGGGCCTCGGTGGGCACGCTGACCTTGCCGACCAGACGTCCGTCGTACGAGTTCGTGACGTCGAAGGAGGCGTCGCCGGTGGCCTCGCGGCCGGCGAGCCAGAAGGCGTGGGTGGTCGTCATTGCGTCCCGGCCCTTTCCGTTTCGGGGTGCGAGCGATTGCTCTGGTGACACCGTAGGGCCGGGACGGCGGGCCGGGGATTGGCCGGTATGGAGTAGTGGGGGTGGCGGCTCTGTCCGCTTCGGCCGAAGAGCCCGGTCCCGCGAGGGATCACCGCCGTCGCTCGGTCGAGACGATGAGGCAGACGCCGCCGACGACGATCGCGCCGCCGAGGAGGATCGGCCAGGTCAGGGCCTCGTCGAGGACGAGGGCGCCGAGGAGGACGGCGACGACCGGGTTCACGTAGGCGTAGGTGGCGGCGAGGGAGACCGGGGCGGTCTGGAGGAGCCAGGCGTACGCGGTGAAGGCGACGAGCGAGCCGAAGACGACGAGATAGGCGAGGGCCGCCCAGGAGCGGCCGGACACGGCGCTCAGGTCGAGGCCGCGGTGCTCGCCGCGCGCGAGGCCGACGGTGAGCGCGGCGAGTCCGCCGGCCAGCATCTCGTACGCGCTCGCGGTGAAGGGGTTGCGCGGCAGGGGCAGCCGTGCGGAGGAGACGGAGCCGGCGGACCACAGCAGGGCGGCGACGAGGACGAGCAGCACCCCGCCGATCTTCACCTCTCCGCTGAGGCCGGGGACGGTGAGGACGCCGAGGCCCGCGAAACCGAGCAGGACGCCGCCGACGGCGCCGGGTCCGGGGCGGTCGCCGAGGACCGTGCGGAGCAGGACGACCCAGACGGGGACGGCGGCCACGAGGAGCGCGGCGAGGCCGGAGGGTATGGAGGTCTCGGCGAGGACGACGAGGCCGTTGCCGCCGAGGATGAGGAGCAGGCCGACGAGGACGGCGGAGCCGAGCTCCCGGCGGGTGACTTTGAGGGCGGCCGGGCCCTGCCGCCAGGCGACGATCGCGGCGAGGAGCAGTCCCGCGGTGACGAAGCGGGCGCCGCCGGAGAGGAACGGCGGCAGGGTCTCGACGACGATCCGGATCCCGAGGTACGTGGACCCCCACACGACGTACACGATGCCGAGCGCGGCCCAGACGGCCCCGGTGATCCGACGGGCCGGGGCGACGGGTGCGACGAGGGTCGCCGGGGTGGCGGGGATCGCGGGGGCGGCGGTGCGGAGTCCGGGGGCGGCCGGGTGCTTCTCGGGGGCCGGGTCGACGGCAGGGCTTGTCATGAGCAGGAGATTAGGGAGTGCGGCACCGGACGACCAACAGAATTGCCCGAATCCGGGCAGGGTTTGCGGATTTCGGACGGCGACGACGCCCTGGGAAGGTGCCCGGAGGGGTGGGAGGATGGCCGGGACCGTACGACCCCAGGGGGGAATTCATGATCCTTTACGTACTGTTCGGACTCCTGGCGCTCGCCGTCGCCGGCTGCGTCTGCGTGGTGTGGGCGTCCCGCGGCGGCCCCCGCTGGGTGCGGGCCGTGGCCGCGGTGACCCTGCTGGGCGGTGAGCTGATCCGCGACGAGCGACGCCGGAGCAGGCGGCGGGGGAACGGGAACAACTACAGCAGCGGCTCCGACTAGCCCCCGGACCACGCGCTACTCCGCGCCGTCGCCCGTCGCCTTCAGGGCCAGCCACAGCTCCATCCGGACGTCCGGATCGTCCAGGGAGCGGCCGAGGATCTCCTCCACCCGGCGCATCCGGTACCGCAGCGTGTGCCGGTGGACGCCCAGGTCGGCGGCGGCCGCGTCCCACTGGCCGTGCCGGGAGAGCCAGGCCCGCAGCGAGGCCACCAGGTCGCCCCGGCCGGTCGCGTCGTGCTCCCGCAGCGCGCGGAGCATCCCGTCGGCGAAGGCACGGACGGCGTCGTCGGCGAGGAGCGGAAGCACCGAGCCCGCCGCCAGGTCCTCGTGCTCGACGAGCGCCCTGCCCCGGCGCCGGGCGACCGAGAGCGCCTGCTCGGCCTGCTTGTACGCGGCAGCCGCGCCGCTCGGTCCCGCCGGGGCGGAGAGCCCGACGACGACCCCGGCGTCCTCCGCCTCCCGCTCCGCGTAGCCCTCGCAGGCGGCGACGACCGCGCCGCCGTCACCGGCGAGCACGACCAGCCGCCGCGCGTTCTCCGCGACGGACAGCACCGCCTCGCCGGCCCGGGCCGCGGCGGCCTCCAGCGCCTCGGCGAGCACCGGGAGCGGCGGTTCGCCGGACGCTTCCACCCCCGCGGGCTCGGCGACGAGCAGCCGGTAGGGGGCGTCGAGGAGTCCGCCGTACAGGTCCCCGGCCACCGCCCGGGCGTGCTCCGGCTGGCCGGCGAGCATCAGGCGCAGCACCGCGGCGCCGAGGCGCTGCTCGGCGGCCTGGAGCGAGCGGGAACGTTCCGTCGTGAGGGTGAGCAGGGCGATCGCCGAGTGCACGGCGTACCGCTCGGCCGTGCCGAGGGGCGCTCCCGTGCCGACGGCGAGGGCGCCGCGGACCCGGCGGCCGGTGCCCAGCGACTGGAGTTCGACGCGGTCGTCCGTACCGCCGACGACGGCGCTGGCGGGCGCGGGCCGCTCGCGCAGCCGCTCCACGTCGGGGGTGAGGCGGGCCGCCCGGCGGGCCGCCCACTCGGGCGAGGCGGCGACGACCGCGCCGGAGGCGTCGTACAGCGCGGCCCAGCCGTCGACGTGGGCGGCGAGCCGCGCGACGACGGCCTCGGGGCCCTCGGCGAGCGCGGCGCGGGTCAGCTCGCGCTGCGCCTCGAAGCCGGCGGTGACGGCCCGGTACTGGTCGGCGGAGATGGCGGCCGACACGGCCTTGCTGATCGCGAGGAACGGCGTCCGGCGCGGCACTTCGAGCAGCGGGAGGTGCTCCTCGCGGGCCGCTTCGAGCAGGGCGGGCGGGATCTCGTCGTAGTTGACGCCCACGGCGAAGCCGAGCCCGACGACCCCGGCGCCGAGCAGCCGCCGCGCATAGCGGCGCATCGCCTCCAGGTCCTCCGCGTCGAGGGTGAGCGCGGTGGTGAGCAGGAGCTCGCCGCCCTCCATGTACGGGACGGGGTCGGCGAGCTCGCTGACGTGCGCCCAGCGGACGGGGGTGTCGAGGCGGTCCTCACCGGCGCGGACGATGAGCTTGAGGGCGGAGTGCTGCACGAGCGAGGCGAGGGTGGGCGGCATGGGGAGACCGTCGGACCTTTGAGCGAGGACCGCGCGCGGGGGGAGCCGTGCACGGCCGGGGGCGGCGCCGCTCAGCCGAGCGGCGCCCCCGATTGTGCCAGCCCCGCCGGAACCCCGCTCAGCCGCGCGAGCCGTGAGACGGGCGGGGCCGGGCGGGACCGGGGTGCGGGCGGGCCCGCACGACGGGCCCGGGGTCGCCGGACGGCCCGACAGCCGGGCCGTCCGGCGGGGCCGGGGTGCCGGAGTGCCGGGCGTCGGAGTGCCGGGTGCCGGAGTGCCGGGCGCCGGAGTGCCGGGCGCCGGAGTGCCGGGCGCCGGAGTGCCGGGCGTCGGAGTGCCGGGTGCCGGGCCCGCCCGTACGCGGCGGGGCCCGGGTGCCGCCCGGCTCGGTCAGCCGCGCAGGTCGACGAGGACCGGCGGCGTGTGCGTGCCCTGGGCCGTCGTCAGGGACACGACGGCGTGGCCGGGCGGCACGGCGTGCGCCAGCTCGGAGGCGGACCACCGCTCGCGCTCGACCTTCCGGGTCGTGACCGCGTCCGTGGTGACGGCCTTGCCGGTGACCTTCTTGCGCAGGGCGTGGATGAACCGGGTCATCGGCTGGTCGGCGAAGACCGTGTGGTGGGCCACCTCGGTGGTCTCCACCCACTCCTTGCCCCAGGCCTCGGCGAAGCCCCGGCCGTCCCAGGTCGTGATGCCGGAGAGCGCCACCCGGCAGCCGACGGCGCCGAGCAGCGGGCCGTGCAGGGCCTCGGGCACCTCGCCGAGGGTACGGAGCCCCAGGACGACACCCGCGTGGTGCGGGCGCAGCCGCTGGAGCGAGCGGACGGTGCCCGGGGTGAGGGCCCCGGTGGCGTCGTCGAGGACGAGGGCGAGGAAGTGCTCGCGCTGCGCGCCCGTCCTGGCCGCCGCCGTGAACTGGGCGAGGACCAGCCGGACGAGGAGCCGCGAGGCCTCCTCGTGGCCGCGCTCGGGCAGCTTGATCCGCACCCGCAGCGGGTGGTGCGCGACCGACTTCAGCGAGAACGGCCGCACCTCGCTCCCGTCGGCACCGAAGAACTCGGCGAACGCGGGGCGGTCGAGGAGCGACAGGCGGTCCGCGAGGAGCGGCCCCGCGTCGGCCGCGGTGCCGGCCTGCCGGATCCGGGCCTCCAGCTCGCGGCGCATGGCGGCGGCGTCGGCGGGGAGCCGTTCGAGGAGGGCCCGCAGGGTCTCCGGTCCCGCTTCGAGGAGCTCGCGGAGCACCGGCACGGACGGGAAGCGGCCGTGGGCCGCCCGGTAGGGGCCGATGAGCTGGGCGAGGACGGTGGCGGCCCGCCGGGCGTCCAGGTGCTCGACGTCGCCCACCAGGCCCTCCGCGAGCAGCGCGGCGGCCTCGTCGGGGTCGCCGAGCCCGGCGTACAGGTCGAGGTCGTACGGGGAGGCCGGGTCGCCGGGCCGGACCACGACGTCGTAGGCGGCGTCCGGGCCGAGCGGCGCGTCCGCCGTGCCCACGGCGACGACCGCGCAGCCGCCGGTGAGGGCCTGGAGCGTGAGCGACTCGACGACCGGGCCGGTCAGGCGGGTGGTCTTGCCCGCGCCGGAGGGGCCGACGACCAGCAGGGAGGTGGCGAGCGCGGCGGGTTCGAGGGCGAGGCCGACGCCCCGGTAGGCGGCCGGGTTCCGCTCCTCGGCCGCGCAGCGGCCGATCCGGACCTGGCCGAGGAGGAGGTCGTGGGTGGCGGCGCGGCCCGGCAGGTCGCGGTCGCCGGAGGGGTGCGCCCCGGCCGCCGCGCCCTGCCGGAGCACGGTGCCCGCGAAGGAGGCGAGGCCGCCCGCGTGGGTCCGCCCGCGCTCCAGGTCGCGGCGGACCCGGGCGCAGTCCACGTCGTTCATGCGTCCGGCGGACAGCTCGGCGGCGAGCAGGTCCGCCGCCGGGCGTTCCCCGGCCGCCCGCAGCTCGGGCCACTGCGAGAGGGGCACGGGCGCGGCCGGGTCGAGGGGCGGCGGGGTGCCGTCCGCCGGGGCGGCGGCGCGGTCCTTGAGCCATCCTCGGACCAGGGCGGGCCAGCCGCCGAGGCGCGCGAAGGGCCAGAGCACGGCGGCCGTGATCAGCGCGTACAGGGTGTAGACGAGGACGGGCGAGGCGAGGACGTCGTATCCGCCGCCGAGGAGCACCACGAGGGAGAGCAGCGGGCCGACCACCGGCAGGGCGTCCCAGCCGACGCCGGGGAAGGCGTCGGGCCAGACGAACGTCAGGGCGATCAGCGCGGCGGCCGCGGTGGAGGCGGCGCGCACGGTCGGCCGGCGGTCGGCCAGGAGGTGCCGGGCGAGCTCGGCCCAGGCGCCGAGGCGGGCCATCGCGTAGACGAGGACGGCGAAGAAGATCCCGTCGTAGACGACGTGGGCCTCGCCACCGTGCCAGTCACGGGGCGAGGTGCCTCCGGCGTACCACCAGTCCGCGGGTGTGAAGGTGGCGAGCGGGATCCACTGGTAGGGGACCGCGCCGCGGCGCCAGGCCGACCAGAGCAGCAGCCCCACGACGAGCGGGATGAGCAGACCGGCGACGGTGACGGGGGCGAGCTTCCGTGCCTCCCGGGGCGGGGGCGGTGGCACGTGCCGGAAGCGCCAGATCCCCGGCGCGGCCTCGGGCCGGGGGGCGTCGAGCCAGGCGACGACGGGCGGGAGGGCGACCGCGTGCGCGGCGGCGCCGGGCGGGACGGCCCCCGGCGCGGGCGTGCCCGTCGGCCTCGGCGGGACGGTCGGCGGGGCGGGGACGTGCGCGGGGTGCGCGGGCGCTCCGGGGTGCGCGGAGGCTCCGGGATGCGCGGAGGCTCCGGGATGCGCGGGCTCCTGGTCGGCGCCCCGCCGGTCGTGAGACTCGGGGTCGGCGCCCCGCAGCTCAGGGGACGTGGTGCGGGGTGGTGACGACGGGCGGGGGACCGCGCCGCCCCTGGTGTCGCGTGACTCGTACGTGCCGTCGGTCTCCATGAACCCCTGCCCCCTGACCAGCCAGGTCGCCGCGTCTGTGCCACCGTCAATCTAGTGGGCCCGGAGCCGACGGGAGGGGATTCGACCACCCGTGCGGCCGAACCGCCTCCCGGGCCTCCGGAGCCGGTCCCCGCCGCGGGGCGGAGCCCTCATGTCCATCCCGGACAACGACACACCCGCCACCACTCCCGATCGGCGCATGCCCCCGCCCCTCCCCCGCGCCTAGCCTGCGGAGGAAACCCGCAAGTGCGTCCAGAACACCCCCAGGAGCCCCGCATGAACGCTGTCCCGCAGGAGCGGCGCGTCGTCACCGCCATCCCCGGTCCGAAGTCGCAGGAGCTTCAGGCCCGCCGCCTCGACACGGTCGCCGGTGGCGTCGGCTCCACGCTGCCCGTCTTCACCGCGCGGGCCGGGGGCGGCATCATCGAGGACGTCGACGGCAACCGCCTGATCGACTTCGGCTCCGGCATCGCCGTGACCTCGGTCGGCGCGTCCGCCGAGGCCGTCGTGCGCCGCGCGGCCGCGCAGCTCCAGGACTTCACCCACACCTGTTTCATGGTGACGCCGTACGAGGGTTACGTGGAGGTCTGCGAGGCGCTCGCCGAGCTGACCCCGGGCGACCACGCCAAGAAGTCCGCGCTGTTCAACTCCGGCGCCGAGGCCGTCGAGAACGCGGTGAAGATCGCCCGCTCGTACACCAAGCGCCAGGCCGTCGTCGTCTTCGACCACGGCTACCACGGCCGTACGAACCTGACCATGGGCATGACGGCGAAGAACATGCCGTACAAGCAGGGCTTCGGTCCGTTCGCCCCCGAGGTCTACCGCGTGCCGGTGGCCTACGGCTACCGCTGGCCCACCGGTGCCGAGAACTGCGGCCCCGAGGCCGCCGCCCAGGCGATCGACAACATCACCAAGCAGATCGGCGCCGAGAACGTCGCCGCGATCGTCATCGAGCCGGTCCTCGGCGAGGGCGGCTTCATCGAGCCGGCCAAGGGCTTCCTGCCGGCGATCGTGAAGTTCGCCAACGACAACGGCATCGTCTTCGTCGCGGACGAGATCCAGGCCGGCTTCTGCCGCACCGGCCAGTGGTTCGCCTGTGAGGACGAGGGCATCGTCCCGGACCTCATCACCACCGCCAAGGGCATCGCGGGCGGTCTGCCGCTCGCCGCCGTCACCGGCCGCGCCGAGATCATGGACTCCGTCCACGGCGGCGGCCTCGGCGGCACCTACGGCGGCAACCCGGTGGCCTGCGCCGGTGCGCTCGGCGCCATCGAGACGATGAAGGAGCTCGACCTCAACGGCAAGGCCAAGCGCATCGAGGAGGTCATGAAGGCCCGCCTCACCGCCATGCAGGAGAAGTTCCCGGTCATCGGCGACATCCGCGGCCGCGGCGCCATGATCGCCATCGAGCTGGTGAAGGACCCGGAGACCAAGGCGCCGCACGCCGAGGCCGCCGCCGCGCTCGCCAAGTACTGCCACAACGAGGGCGTGCTCGTCCTCACCTGCGGCACCTACGGCAACGTCCTGCGCTTCCTCCCGCCGCTGGTCATCGGCGAGGACCTGCTGAACGAGGGTCTGGACGTCATCGAGGCCGCGCTCGCGCAGCTCTGACCCGGTCACGGGCGGACCGGATCACCCGGTCCGCCCGCGCGTCGGATCACCGGTCGGACCGTCGATCTGACACTCCGTGTGAAGACTCTGTGGGGGGCCGATGGTGGGATACGTTTCCCGCTGTCGGCCCTCCTTTTCGTGACGTACGGTTTCCGCAGATGAGAGAAGCACCCCGGGCGGAGCCTCCCCAGCCCCGTCCACACCGTGCCTTCGTGCACACCACCGGGACTTCGCGCCCCGGACCTCCTCACCGATCGGATGGCCGCACGCCCCACACCCCCCGGGGCGCGCGGCAGCCCGGTCCCCTCGGCCGCCCTGGAACCACCCCCCCTGTTCCAGGGCGGCCGGCTCTCTTCTCGGCGCTCGTCGCCCTCGCCGTCGTGACCTGGCAGGTGCTCGTCCACGGCCCCTTGGCCAGGCTCGACGAGCGGGTGTCCCGGTCCCTGGTGGACTCGGTCCCCCGGCCCCTGAGCGAACTCGCCTCCGACCTCGGCAACATGACGGTCGCCCTCCCGGTGCTCGCCTGCGCGATGGCGTACGCGGTGTGGCGCGGGCGCCGCGCCGCCGCGCTGCACGCGGGCCTGGCCATGGCCGCCGTCCCCCTCCTGGTGGTGCCGCTGAAGGAGTGGACCGCCCGCCCGGGCCCGCTGGAGCCCTGGGCCCAGGGCTACTACCCCTCGGGCCACACGGCGACGGCGGCGGTCGCGTACTTCGGTGCGGCGTTCCTGGTCTCGAACCGGCTGGTCCCCGTCGCCGCCGTGCTGACGGCGGTGACGGGGACCGGGCTGATGCTGCGGGGCTTCCACTGGCCGCTGGACGTGTTCGCCAGTCTCTGCCTCTCGCTGGTCGTGCTGGGCGTCAGCTCCAGTTGTACGCGTCGAAGTTCTGCGAAAACTGCCACTGGTTGTAGCGGTCCCAGTTGATCGACCAGGTCATCAGGCCGCGCAGGGACGGCCACGTGCCGTGGGTCTGGTAGCTGCCGCAGTTCGTCTTCTTCGTGAGGCAGTCCAGGGCCTTGTTCACCTCGGCCGGGGCGGTGTGGCCGTTGCCCGCCTGGGTGGAGGCGGGGAGGCCGATGGCGACCTGCTCGGGGCGGAGGGCCGGGAAGAAGCGGTCGGTGTTGCCGGCGACCGGGAAGCCCGTGAGGAGCATGTCGGTCATGGCGATGTGGAAGTCGGCTCCGCCCATCGAGTGGTACTGGTTGTCGAGGCCCATGATGGAGCCCGAGTTGTAGTCCTGGACGTGGAGCAGGGTCAGGTCGTCCCGCAGGGCGTGGATGACCGGCAGGTAGGCGCCGGCGCGCGGGTCCTGGCCGCCCCAGGGGCCGGAGCCGTAGTACTGGTAGCCGAGCTGGACGAAGAAGGTCTCCGGGGCCATCGTCAGGACGAACTTCGCCCCGTACTTGGCCTTGAGGGTCTTCACCGCCTGGATCAGGTTCACGATGACCGGGCTGGTCGGGTTCCGGAAGTCGGTGTCACCGGTCTGGAGCGAGAGCGAGTGGCCCTCGAAGTCGATGTCGAGGCCGTCGAGGCCGTACTCGTCGATGATCTTCGAGACGGAGGAGACGAAGGTGTCGCGGGCCGCGGTGGTGGCGAGCTGCACCTGGCCGTTCTGGCCGCCGATGGAGATGAGGACCTTCTTGCCCGCGGCCTGCTTGGCCTTGATCGCGGCCTTGAAGTCGGCGGGGGACTCGACGCCGGGGCACTCGGTCGCCGGGCAGAGGCTGAAGCGGATGTCCCCGGAGGTCACCGAGGTCGGTTCGCCGAAGGCGAGGTTGATGACGTCCCAGGAGTCCGGGACGTCGGCCATGCGCGTGTAGCCGGAGCCGTTGGCGAAGCTCGCGTGCAGGTAGCCGACGAGGGCGTGCGCGGGAAGGCCGACACCGCCGCCTCCGCCGCCGCCGGACGTGGTGGTCGCGGTGACCGCGGCGGACTTCGGGGACTCGCCCGCGCTGTTCACGGCCGTGACCTGGAAGGTGTACGGGGTGGAGGCGGTGAGGCCGGAGACGGTGGCCGAGGGGGCGGTGACCGTCTGGACCTTGGTGGTGCCCCGGTAGACGTTGTACGACGTGGCGCCGGAGACCGCCGTCCAGGTGAGCGGCACCGTGGTGGAGGTCGGGGAGCCGGCCGCGAGGCCCGCGGGGGCGGCCGGGAGCTGCACCGGGTCGCCGCCGGGGCCGTACAGGGAGAGGTCGTCGGCCTGGTAGGCGGGGGTGCCGTACCAACCGTGGGTGTAGATCGTGACCGAGGTGGTCGAGGCGCCCGTGGTGAACGAGGTGGTGAGCTTCTGCCAGTCGGGGGCGGAGCCCGTCCAGGTGGAGACGTCGGTGGTGCCGGTGCCGGAGGCACCGAGGTAGACGTAGCTGCCGCGCACCCAGCCGCTGAGCGTGTAGCTGGAGTTCGGCTTCACCGTCACGGTCTGGGAGCACTTGGCGTTGTCGCTGCCGGCCGGGGTGGCCTGGAGCGCCTTCGTCCCGCCGTGCACGGGTGACGGGACGACGGCGCCGCTGCCCGCCGTGCAGGTCCAGCCGTCGAGGCCGGCCTCGAAGCCGCCGTTGCGGGCGAGTTCGGTGTCGGCGGCCTGGGCCGCCGGGGTGAGTGCGAGGAGCCCGCCGGCGGCGAGGGAACCCGCCAACAGCAGGGTGAGGGGTCTGGTGCGGTCCACAACTGCCTCCGGGGGTGGGGGAATCGAGGTGGAGCGCGCCACAGCATGGTCCAGACCAATCGAGTGGTCAAGACCTCTGTCCGGTCCGGAGCGCCGGTCAGGTCCCGCTCGGCCCCCTCCCCTCCCCGGCCAGCCCGCCCGCGGCCTCGTGCATCGCCCTCTCCAGGAGGGCGGCGTCGGTGAGGGTGCCCAGGCCGTCCGGCGCCACCAGCCAGCGCGCGGCGCCGGTCGCCCGCCCCGGGTACGGGACGACGATCCAGGTGCCGTCGCCCGCGCCGCGCACCCCGGTGCCGAGCCACCCGGCGGCGGTCCCGGGCGGCACGAAGAAGCCGGTCCGGGCGTCGCCGAAGCCGGACAGGACCGGGCCCGGCCGGTCCACCAGGCGGGTCAGCACGTCGAGCGTGGGACGCCCGAGCTCCCCGGGCAGGATCAGGACGTCCCAGCGCCGGCCGGCGGGCAGCAGCGCGACCCCGTGCGGGTTGCGCTCCCACTCCCACCGGCAGGCCTCGGGATCCGGTGCGACCGCGGCCAGCCATTCCACCGCGGCCCTGACGCCAGAAGCCCCCGTACCGGTCATCGTGACGATCTCCTCTCCGTGTGGACTCGGTGTCCACCCGGAGAGAGCGGGTACGGGGGCTTCTCTTACGCGGCTTCGACTACGCGCCGGTCGTGATCTGCGTCACATGCTCCGGCGTCAGCTGTCGAAGCCGAGGCCGAGCCGGTCCATGGCCTTCAGCCACAGGTTGCGCCGTCCGCCGTTCTCGTCGGCGCGGGCGAGCGACCACTTGGTGATGCCGATGCCGGCCCAGGCGACCGGCTCGGGCGGGAAGGGCAGCGGCTTGGAGCGGACCATCTCCAGGTCGGTGCGCTCGGTGCGCTCCCCCGCGAGCAGGTCGAGCATCACGTCGCCGCCGAAGCGGGTGGCGCCGACGCCGAGGCCGGTGAAGCCGGCCGCGTACGCCACCTTGCCCTGGTGCGCCGTGCCGAAGAAGGCCGAGAAGCGCGAGCAGGTGTCGATCGCGCCGCCCCAGGCGTGGCTGAAGCGGAGCCCCTCCAGCTGCGGGAAGCAGCGGAAGAAGTGCTCGGCGAGCTTGAGGTACGTCTCCGGGCGGTGGTCCATCTCGGCGCTGACCTTGCCGCCGAAGGGGTAGATCGCGTCGTAGCCGCCCCACAGGATCCGGTGGTCGGCGGTGATCCGGAAGTAGTGGAACTGGTTCGCGGAGTCGCCGAGGCCCTGCCGGTTCTTCCAGCCGATCGAGGCGAGCTGCTCCGGGCTGAGCGGCTCGGTCATCAGGGCGTAGTCGTAGACCGGGACGGTGTACGCCCGGACGCGCTTGACCAGCGACGGGAAGACGTTGGTGCCGAGCGCGACCCGGCCGGCGACGATCCTGCCGTACGGCGTGCGGACGCCCATCCCGGCGCCGACCCGGACCAGCTGCGTGCCGGGGGTGTTCTCGTAGATCCGGACGCCGAGGTCGAGGCAGGCCCGCTTCAGGCCCCAGGCCAGCTTCGCCGGGTGGAGCATGGCGACGCCGCGCTTGTCCCACATGCCGCCGAGGAAGGTGGGCGAGTCGACCTCGGCCCGCACGGCGTCCCGGTCGAGGAGCTCGACGCCGTCCGCGAGCCCGAGCCGGTCCAGCTCGCCGTACACCTCGGCCAGTTCCTCGACCTGGTACGGCTCGGTGGCGACGTCGATCTCGCCGGTGCGCTCGAACTCGCAGTCCAGCCCGTAGCGGGCGACGGTCTCCTCGATGGCGTCGAGGTTCCGCTCGCCGAGCTCCTCCAGCTTCGGCAGCTCGCCCGGCCAGCGGGCGAGGCCGTTGCCGAAGCCGTGCGTGAGGGAGGCCGCGCAGAAGCCACCGTTGCGGCCCGAGGCGGCCCAGCCCACCTCGCGCCCCTCGATCAGGACGACGTCCGTGGAGGGATCGCGCTCCTTGGCGAGGAGCGCGGTCCACAGTCCGCTGTAACCGCCGCCGACGACGAGGAGGTCGCAGGTCTCGGTGCCGGTGAGGGCGGGCAGGGCGCCGGGCTTGCCGGGGTCTTCCAGCCAGAAGGGGACGGGCTGGGCGTCGGAGAGAGATTGTGCAGCGAGACGCATGGCGACTGGGGCCATGGTTTCCAACTCCTTCGGTGCCTGAGACGGCTCTCGCTCAGGCTGTTGCTGTTTTCTTGCGCCGGTTCGTAATGATTTGCCCGGCTACGACCACCAGTACCGCGAGGACGAACATCGCGGTGCCGATGACATTGATCTGAACGGGGGTTCCTCGCTGCGCCGAGCCCCAGACGAACATGGGGAAGGTGACGGTGGAGCCCGCGTTGAAGTTGGTGATGATGAAGTCGTCGAACGAGAGCGCGAAGGCGAGCAGCGCGCCGGCGGCGATGCCGGGTGCGGCAATCGGCAGGGTGACGCGCAGGAAGGTCTGCGCCGGCCCCGCGTAGAGGTCGCGCGCGGCCTCCTCCAGACGGGGGTCCATGGACATGACCCGGGCCTTGACCGCCGTCACGACGAACGACAGGCAGAACATGATGTGGGCGATCAGGACCGTCCAGAAGCCCAGCTCGATGCCCATGTTGAGGAAGAGCGTGAGCAGCGAGGCGGCCATGACGACCTCGGGCATCGCCATCGGCAGGAAGATCAGCGAGTTGATCGCGCCGCGCGCCCGGAAGCGGTAGCGGACCAGGGCGAAGGCGATCATCGTGCCGAGGACGACCGCGCCGACGGTCGCCCAGGCGGCCAGCTGGAGGGAGAGGGAGAGCGACTCGCACATGTCGGCGACGCCGCAGGGGTCCTTCCAGGCGTCGAGCGAGAACTCCTGCCAGGAGTAGTTGAAGCGCCCCTTCGGCTTGTTGAAGGAGAACGCCATCACCACGAGGTTCGGCAGGATCATGTACGCGAGCGTCAGCAGGCCCGCGATGACGACCAGGTGGCGTCGTATCCAGCGCATCAGACCAGGTCCTCCGTTCCGGCGCGGCGGATGTAGACGGTGACCATGCCCAGCACGATCGCCATGAGGATGAAGGACAGCGCGGCCGCCGTCGGGTAGTCGAGGACCCGCAGGAACTGCGACTGGATGACGTTGCCGACCATCTTGGTGTCGGTCGAGCCGAGGAGCTCGGCGTTGACGTAGTCGCCGCTCGCCGGGATGAAGGTGAGCAGGGTGCCGGAGACGACGCCGGGCATCGACAGCGGGAAGGTCACCTTGCGGAAGGTGGTGGCCGGGGAGGCGTACAGGTCCTGCGCGGCCTCGTGCAGCCGGCCGTCGATCCGCTCCAGGGAGGTGTAGAGGGGCAGGATCATGAAGGGCAGGAAGTTGTACGTGAGACCGCAGACCACCGCCATCGGGGTGGCGAGGACGCGGTCGCCCTCGGTCCAGCCGAGCCAGCCGGTGACGTCCAGGAAGTGGAGGGCGTTGAGCGCCTCGACCACGACGCTGTCGTCGGCCAGGATCGTCTTCCACGCGAGCGTGCGGATGAGGAAGCTGGTGAAGAAGGGCGCGATGACGAGGACGAGGAGCAGGTTCCGCCAGCGGCCGGCCTTGAAGGCGATCAGGTACGCCAGCGGGTAGCCGAGCAGGAGGCAGAGGACGGTCGCGGTACCGGCGTAGAGCAGGGAGCGGACGAACTGCGGCCAGTACTCCTGGAAGGCGTCCCAGTAGGTCTGGAAGTGCCAGGTGACCTCGAAGCCCTGCTCCAGGGAGCCGGTCTGCACCGAGGTGGAGGCCTGGTAGACCAGCGGCAGGGCGAAGAAGACGACCAGCCAGACGATGCCGGGCAGCAGCAGCCAGTACGGGACGAGCCGCTTGCGCGCGGAGGGCTTGCGCGGGACCGGTTCCTCCGTCGGAGGAGCGGCCTTCTCCAGGGTGGTCGTCACGAGGCGTCCTCCACGGTCTCGACGCCCGCGTCGATGTCCTGGGCGGCGTCGAGGCCGAAGGTGTGGGCCGGGTTCCAGTGCAGGACGACCTGGGCACCGGGGACGAGCCGGGTGTCCCGTTCGACGTTCTGCTCGTAGACCTGGAGCTCGGCGCCCGCCGGTGAGTTCACCACGTACTGGGTGGAGACGCCGATGAAGCTGGAGTCGACGATCCGGCCGGTCACGCGGTTGCGGCCGTCGGCTATGGAGCCCGCGTCGTCGGCGTGCGCGAGCGAGATCTTCTCGGGGCGGACGCCCACGAGCACCGTGCCGCCCTGGCGGGCGGCGGAGGTACAGCGCTCGCCGGGCACCCGGAGCTTGCCGCCGCCGGCCGTGACGACGACGTCGGCGCCGGTCTCGACGACCTCGGCCTCGATCAGGTTCGAGGTGCCGAGGAAGTTGGCGACGAAGGTGGTCTGCGGGTTCTCGTACAGGTCGGCGGGGGCGCCGAGCTGCTCGACCCGGCCGCCGTTCATCACCGCGACCTGGTCGGCCATGGTCATGGCCTCCTCCTGGTCGTGGGTGACGTGCACGAAGGTGATGCCGACCTCGGTCTGGATCCGCTTGAGCTCCAGCTGCATCTGGCGGCGCAGCTTGAGGTCGAGGGCGCCGAGCGGCTCGTCGAGGAGGAGCACCTGCGGGTGGTTGATGAGCGCGCGGGCCACGGCGACGCGCTGCTGCTGGCCGCCGGAGAGCTGGTGGGGCTTGTGGTGGGCCTTGTCGCCGAGCTGGACGAGCTCCAGCATGTCGTCGACCTGCTTCTTCACCGACTTGATGCCGCGGCGGCGCAGGCCGAAGGCGATGTTCTCGGTGATGTCCATGTGCGGGAAGAGCGCGTAGGACTGGAAGACGGTGTTGACCGGCCGCTTGTACGGCGGGAGGTCGGTGACGTCCTTGTCGCCGAGGAAGACGGTGCCGGTGCTCGGGTCCTCCAGGCCGGCGATCATGCGCAGCGTGGTGGTCTTGCCGCAGCCGGAGGCGCCGAGCAGGGCGAAGAAGGAGCCCTGCGGGACGGTCAGGTCCAGCGGGTGGACGGCGGTGAAGGAGCCGTACGACTTGCTGATCCCGGTGAGACGGACGTCGCCGCCGCCAGTGTTCTTGCCGGTGTGAGCAGTCTTGTCAGTCATGGGTTGTGGTCCCGGGGAGTGAGAGAGGTGGACGAGGCCGGACTCAGGCGCCGATGAGCTTGGCGAACTTCTCCTCGTACGCCGTCTCCTCCGCGCTGGTGAGGGAGCGGAAGGCGTGCGACTTCTTGGCCATGGCCTTGTCCGGGAGGATCAGCGTGTTGTTCGCGAGCTCGGGGTCGATCTTGGCGAGCTCGTCCTTCACCCCGTCGACGGGGCACACGTAGTTGATGTACGCGGCGAGCTGGGCGGCGACGGGAAGCTCGTAGTAGTAGTCGATGAGCTTCTCGGCGTTCGCCTTGTGCCGGGACTGCGCGGGGACGAGCAGGTTGTCGCTGGAGGTGATGTATCCGGCGGACGGTATGGAGTACTTGATGTCCGGGTTGTCGGCCTGGAGCTGGATGATGTCGCCGGCCCAGGCGAGGCAGGCCGCGATGTCGCCCTTGTCCAGGTCCGAGGTGTAGTCGTTGCCCGTGAAGCGACGTATCTGCTTGGTGTCGACGCCCTTCTGGAGGCGCCCGACCGCCGCGTCGAAGTCGGCGTCCGTGAACTTCTCCGGGTCCTTGCCGAGGTCGAGCAGGGTCATGCCGACGGAGTCGCGCATCTCGGTGAGGAAGCCGACCCGGCCCTTGAGCGAGGGGTCGTCGAGGAGCTGGGTGACCGAGTCGACCTTCTTGCCGCCGGTCGCCTTGGAGTTGTAGGCGATGACGGTGGAGATGCCCGTCCACGGGTACGAGTAGGAGCGGCCCGGGTCCCAGTCGGGGCGGCGGAACTGCGCCGACAGGTTCGCGTACGCGTTGGGCAGGTGGGCCGGGTCGAGCCGCTGCGCCCAGCCGAGCCGGATGATGCGGGCCGCGAGCCAGTCGGTGACGCATATCAGGTCGCGGCCGGTGTCCTGGCCGGCCGCGAGCTGCGGTTTGATCTTGCCGAAGAACTCGACGTTGTCGTTGATGTCCTCGGTGTACTTGACCTTGATCCCGGTGCGCTTCGCGAACGCCTCCAGGGTCGGGCGGGACTTCTCGTCCTCGCTGACGTCCATGTACTCGGTCCAGTTGGAGAAGGCGACGGTCTTCTCCCGGGCCGAGTCGTCGGTGGAGGCGGGGCCCTGGCCCTCCCGCTTGGCCGGCGGGATGCCGCAGGCGCTCAGGCCGGCGAGGCCGCCGACCGTGAGCGCGCCGACGCCTCCCGCACGCAGCATCGAACGGCGGCTGAGCGCGCCCCGGCCGCTCGTCATGCTGCGCCGTATCGCCGCCAGCTGCGCGGCCGACAGGCTCTCGGGCTCGTACTGCTCCATGCGCTGTGCCCTTTCGGGATGGGTGGGCCGCCGGTCGGGCGGCGAGGTGCTATCGGTCCCCGAAGATCGTGCGGTGCCAGTCCTTGGCCGCCGCCGCTGTGTTGTCGAACATCACGTGCTTGACCTGCGTGTACTCCTCGAAGGAGTACGCCGACATGTCCTTTCCGTAGCCGGAGGCCTTGGTGCCGCCGTGGGGCATCTCGCTGATGATCGGGATGTGGTCGTTGACCCACACGCATCCCGCCTTGATCTCCCGCGTGGCACGGTTGGCCCGGTAGACGTCACGGCTCCACGCGGAGGCCGCGAGGCCGTACGGGGTGTCGTTGGCGAGCCGGATGCCCTCGTCGTCGCTGTCGAAGGGCAGGGCCACCAGGACCGGACCGAAGATCTCCGACTGCACGACCTCGCTGTCCTGTGCGGCGCCGGTGATCAGGGTGGGTCGGTAGTATGCGCCGTTCTTGAGCTCTCCACCAGGGGCTTCGCCTCCGGTGACGACGGTGGCGTAGCCGCGGGCGCGCTCGACGAAGCCGGCGACGCTGTCGCGGTGGCGGTGGCTGACGAGCGGTCCGAGGTCGGTGCCGGGGGCGAAGGGGTCGCCGACGCGGACGCCCTCCATGAGCTCCGCGACCCGGGCGACGAAGGCGTCGAAGAGCGGGCGCTGGACGTAGGCGCGCGTGGCGGCGGTGCAGTCCTGGCCGCTGTTGATGAGGGAGGCGGCGACGGCGCCGTGGGCGGCGGCCTCCAGGTCGGCGTCGTCGAAGACGAGGAACGGGGCCTTGCCGCCCAGTTCCAGGTGGAGCCGCTTCACGGTGGCGGTGGCGACCTCGGCGACCCGCTTGCCGACCGGGGTGGAGCCGGTGAAGGAGGTCATGACGACGTCGGGGTGGCCGACGAGGTGCTCGCCGACGACCCGTCCGGAGCCGCTGACGATGTTGATCACACCGTCCGGGATTCCGGCCTCCTTCGCCGCCTGGGCGAACATGATCGAGGTGAGCGGGGTCAGCTCGGCCGGCTTCAGGACGATGGTGTTGCCCGCGGCGATGGCCGGCAGGATCTTCCAGGCGGCCATCTGGAGGGGGTAGTTCCAGGGCGCGATGGAGCCGACGACGCCGAGGGGCTCGCGCCGGATGTAGGAGGTGTGGTCGCCGGAGTACTCGGCGGCCGACTGGCCCTGGAGGTGGCGGGCGGCGCCCGCGAAGAACGCCGCGTTGTCGATCGTGCCCGGCACGTCGAACTCGGTGGTGAGCTTGAGGGGCTTGCCGCACTGGAGCGACTCGACCCGGGCGATCTCCTCGGCCCGGTCGGCGAGCACGCCCGCGAGGCGGTGCAGCGCGTCGGAGCGCTCGCCCGGGGTGGCCCCCGCCCAGGCGGGGAAGGCGGCCTTGGCCGCGGCGACGGCCTCGTCCACGTCGGCGGTGGAGGCGAGCGCGTACGTGTAGACGCTCTCCCCCGTCGCCGGGTCGATCACGCTGTGTTCCTGACCCGAGGTTCCGGCGCGGAGCCTTCCGCCGATGTACTGCGCGCCGTCCGCGAAGCGGTCCGTCACCTGGAAGCGGTTGCTCATGACGCTCTCCGTTGTCCCAGCTCGAATTGAGTGCCGATCCTGGCATGGGGATAGTGGTCCAACAAGTGATTCCGTTGTTGCCTTTTGGTTACGCGACGGATTCGGTCGACCATGTGTCGAGGCGGCCGGAAAATCTCCGTACGGAGTGTCCGTGGCGAATGCCAGACTCGCATGTATGACCAAGATCGAAGAGCTGACACAGCAGGTCACCAGGGGTGACCGGGTGAAGTGGCTGCATTTCTGGGGCCACCGTCCGCACCCCGACGGCCGCCTTTCGGCGAGCTGCCTGAGCCAGTGGTGGCCGTCCCCCTTCGTGGTCGACGGGGTCGCCTACGCGACCGCCGAGCACTGGATGATGGCGGCGAAGGCCCGCCTCTTCGGGGACGCCGACGCCGAGCGGGCCGCGCTGACCGCCCGCACCCCCGCGGAGGCCAAGAACGCGGGCCGGCTGGTGCGGGACTTCGACGGCGCCGTCTGGGAGCGCGAGCGCTTCGGGATCGTCGTCGAGGGCAGCGTCCACAAGTTCTCCTCGGACGAGGCCCTGCGCGCCTACCTGCTGGGCACCGGCGAGCGCGTCCTGGTGGAGGCCAGCCCGCTGGACCGGATCTGGGGCATCGGCCTCGCCGCGGACGCCCCCGGCGCCCAGGACCCGGCACGCTGGCGCGGGCTCAACCTGCTGGGGTTCGCGCTGATGGAGGCGCGCGAGAGGCTGCGGGCGACTGCGGGCACATGAGAGAGGGGCGCGTGCCTCCGCCGGCGCCTTGTGAGAGAGGCGCGCGAGAGGCTGCGGGCCTCCGTCGTCGGGTGAGAGGGGTGCGCGCGACCGCCGTCGCATGCGAGAGGGGCCCCGCACCGACCGGTGCGGGGCCCCTCTCGTATGGGTGCGCTCAGTGGGCGTCGCCCTCGATCTGGAGGACCGAGCCGAACGGGTCGTCGCTCCCGGAGTCCTCGAAGGTCGAGGGGTCCTGGGCGACCGCCCAGATGACGAAGCCCAGGAAGACGGCGCTCACCAGCACGCCGATCGAGCCGAGCACGATGCCCGCGATCGCCATGCCCCGGTTCGTCGCCTCGCCCCGCCCGGCCTTCTTCAGGCCGATGACGCCGAAGATCAGCGCCAGGACGCCGAGGATCACGCCCAGGCCGTAGAGGCAGAAGCCCGCGACGGCGATGATGCCGAGCACCATCGCGGCCGTCCCCATGCCGTTGGACGGGGCCTGCTGCCAGCCGGGCTGGCCGTATCCCGAGCCGTACCCGGCGGGGTAGCCGTATCCCGGCGAGGCCGGGGCCGGCGTCGGGGCCGACGGGTAGCCGTAGCCGCCGGACGTGTCCGCCGGATAGCCGTACCCGGGCGTGGCCGCCGGGCCGCCCGGGGCGACCGGGGGCGGCGGGACCTCCCCGGTCGGGAAGGCCGTCATGGTCGGCTGGTCGTGCACCGGCGACGGCGTGGACGGCTTGCTCAGTTCCACCCCGTCGCGGTTCGGCGGAGCCCACGGGTCGGTCGGGTCGTACCCGCCCCGCGACTGGTCTCGATTGTCAGACATGGGCCTCCCCCATCGTGGTCACGCCATGTTACGACCTCACCCGTGAGGGGGACCCGCCCGGCCTACGATGACCCGATGACCGATCTCCACCCTTTCATCGCCGGCCTTCCCAAGGCGGAGCTGCACGTCCACCACGTGGGCTCCGCCTCGCCCCGGATCGTCGCCGAGCTCGCGGCCCGGCACCCCGACTCAAAGGTCCCCACGGACCCCGAGGCGCTCACCGACTACTTCACCTTCACGGACTTCGCCCACTTCATCGACGTCTACCTGTCGGTCGTCGACCTGGTCCGCACCCCCGAGGACGTCCGGCTGCTGACCTTCGAGGTCGCCCGGGACATGGCCCGGCAGAACATCCGGTACGCCGAGCTGACCATCACGCCGTACTCCTCCACCCGCCGCGGCATCGACGAGCACGCCTTCATGGCCGCCATCGAGGACGCCCGCAAGGCCGCCGAGACCGAGTTCGGCACGATCCTGCGCTGGTGCTTCGACATCCCCGGCGAGGCCGGCCTCGTCTCCGCCGAGGAGACCGCGCGGCTCGCCACCACCGACGGGCTGCGCCCGGAGGGCCTGGTCTCCTTCGGCCTCGGCGGCCCGGAGATCGGTGTGCCGCGCCCGCAGTTCAAGCCGTACTTCGACCTGGCCCGGGCGGCCGGTCTGCGCTCCGTCCCGCACGCGGGCGAGACGACCGGCCCGGAGACCGTCTGGGACGCGATCCGCGAGCTGGGCGCCGAGCGCATCGGCCACGGCACCAGCTCCGTCCGGGACCCGGAGCTCCTCGCGCACCTCGCCGAGCACCGGATCGCCCTGGAGGTCTGCCCGACCTCGAACATCGCGACCCGGGCCGTCGCCACCCTGGAGGAGCACCCGATCCGGCAGATGGTCGACGCCGGGGTCCTCGTCACGATCAACTCCGACGACCCGCCGATGTTCGGCACGGACCTCAACAACGAGTACGCCGTCGCCGCCCGTCTCCTCGGCCTCGACGAGCGCGGTGTCGCCGCCCTCGCCAAGAACGCGGTGGAGGCCTCCTTCCTCGACGCGGCCGGCAAGGCCAGGATCGCCGCCGAGATCGACACGTACACGAACGGCTGGCTCGCGCGCTGACGCCGACGAGAATGGGGCCATGCGCCCTGTCACTGTCGTAGGCCACCGCGGCGACCCGTACCGCGTCCGCGAGAACACGCTCCCCTCGATCGCCTCCGCGATCGAGCAGGGGGCGGACACCGTCGAGATCGACGTCCGGCTCACCGAGGACGGGGTGCCCGTCCTCCTCCACGACGACACCCTGAAGCGGCTGTGGGGCCACGACCGGCCGCTCGCGGAGCTGCCGCACGCGCGCGTCACCGAGCTGACGGGCGGCGGGGTGCCGACCCTCCGGGAGGCGCTGATCACCGCCGGGGACCATCGGCTGATGCTCGATCTGCCCGGCGGGAACGAGGACTCGGTCCGGGCGATCGTCCGCACGGTCCGCGAGTGCGGGGCCGGGGAGCGCGTCCTCTACTGCGCGGGCGCCGTGGCGATGCTCCAGGTCCGGGCCGCCGATCCGTCCGCAGAGATCGCCCTGACCTGGACCTCGCTCGCCCCGCCCCGGCCGGTGCTCCTCGACGCCGTGCGGCCGAAGTGGCTCAACTACCGCTTCGGACTGGTGAGTCGGGCACTGACCGAGCGGATCCACCGGGACGGGCTGCTGGTCTCCGCCTGGACGGCGGACACCCGTCGCACGATGCGTAAGCTGATCGGGAACGGGGTCGACTCGATCACCACGAACCGGGTCGACGCACTCGCCTCCGTGCTCCGAAGGACGCAGCCATGAACGACCGGATCCGGACCGACATCGCCCACAACGCCCGGGTGTGGAACTACTGGCTGGGCGGCAAGGACAACTATCCGGTGGACCGGGCGGTCGGCGACCGGGTCACCGGCTTCTATCCGAGCATCGGCGAAGTGGCCCGCGCGGACCGGGCGTTCCTCGGGCGGGTGGTGACGCACCTGGCGGCCGAGGAGGGCGTCCGCCAGTTCCTGGACGTCGGCACGGGCCTGCCGACCGCCGACAACACCCACGAGGTGGCGCAGCGGGTCGCACCCGACGCCCGGATCGTCTACGTGGACAACGACCCGATCGTCCTCACGCACGCGCGGGCGCTGCTGACGAGCGCGCCGGAGGGCGTCACCGAGTACGTCGACGCCGACGCCCACGACCCGGAGCGGATCATCGCGGCGGCCGTCGGGACGCTCGACCTCTCCCGCCCGGTGGCGGTGATGATGCTCGGCATCCTCAACTTCGTCCTGGACACCGACAAGGCCCGGTCCGTCGTGCGGACCCTCACGGCCGCCGTGCCCTCGGGCAGCTATCTGGTGCTGACCCACCCGACGCTGGAGCCGGAGCTCGGCGGCGAGGGCAACGAGGCCGCGATGGACTTCTGGAACGAGAACGCGACCCCGCCGATCACCGCCCGCACCCGCGAGGAGTTCACCTCCTTCTTCGACGGCCTCGACCTCCTGGAGCCGGGCGTCGTCTCGTGCTCCCGCTGGCGCTCCGACGGGGGCCACGTGGTGGCGCAGTTCGGCGCGGTGGGCCGCAAGCCGTAATGGGCCTGCGGGGGACGCGGGAGCTGCGGGAGCTCCGCACATGGGGGGCCGCCCATCCGAGGGCGGTGGACATCGGGCTCGCGCTGGTCGTCCAGGCGGCGATGACGATGCCGTTCGTGGTGCCGCGCGGGCCCGAGCTGGAGCCGGCGACCTGGCCCGCGTACGGGCTGACGACGCTCACCGTGGTGCCGCTGGTGTGGCGGCGGCGGGCACCGATGACGGTGCTGCTGGCGATCCTGGCGACGAGCGCGCTGTACAGGCTGGCCGTCGAGGGGCCGGGGCAGCCGCTGCCGTACACGGGGCTGGTGAGCGTCTACACGATCGCGGTGCTGGCGCCGCCGTGGCAGCGGCTGGTGACGGCCGGCCTGATGGTGGTCGCGGTGCCGGTCTCGGTGTGGCTCAACACCCGGTCGGCGCGCGAACTGACCTTCTCGCTCTTCGTGTTCGGCGCGGCCTACGCGTTCGGACGGCTGACCGAGGCCCGGCAGCGGGCGCAGGCGGTGGAGTCGGAGCGGGCGGCGGCGCGGGAGCGGGCCAGGATCGCCCGGGAGATGCACGACGTCCTGTCGCACGCGGTGAGCCTGATGATCGTGCAGGCGGAGGCCGGTCCGCTGGCCGTGCGGGCGGCGCCGGAGCGGGCGGAGGCCGCGTTCGACGCGATCTCGGCGGCCGGGCGCGACGCGATGACCCAGCTGCGCGGGATGCTGGGCGTGCTGCGGGAGGGCGAGGACGCCCCGCGGGCGCCGCAGCCGGGGATCGGCGAGCTGCCCGCGCTCCTGGAGCGGGTGCGGGAGGGCGGTCTGGCCGTCGGGTACGCGACGGAGGGCGGGGTGCGGGCGCTGCCGGCGGCGGCCGGGGCGAGCGTGTACCGGATCGTGCAGGAGGCGCTGACGAACGTGGTGAAGCACGCGAGGGCCCGCACGGCCGAGGTCCGGCTCTCCCACGCCGGCGGGGTCCTGCGGGTCACGGTGACCGACGACGGGCGCGGGCCGCAGTGCGGGCCCGGCGGGCACGGGCTCGTGGGCATCCGGGAGCGGGCCGCCGCGCACGGCGGGACGGCGGAGACGGGCCCGGGTCCGGGCGGCCGGGGATTCGAGGTGCGGGTCCTGCTGCCCGTGGGGAAGGGGACGACATGACGATCCGGGTGGTGGTCGCGGACGACCAGGAACTGGTGCGCAGCGGTTTCGCGATGATCCTGGACGCGCAGCCGGACATCGAGGTGGTGGCGGAGGCCGGGGACGGGGCGGAGGCCGTCGAGGCGGTGCGCCGGCTCGCGCCGGACGTGGCGCTGCTCGACATCCGGATGCCCCGGACCGACGGCATCGAGGCCTGCCGGGCGATCGGCGCGGAGTCCGGCTGCCGGACGGTGATGCTGACGACCTTCGACACCGACGCGTACGTGTACGAGGCGCTGCACGCGGGTGCGAGCGGTTTCCTCCTCAAGGACGTGCGGCGGGACGACCTGGTGCACGCGGTGCGGGTGGTGGCGGCGGGCGACTCGCTGCTCGCGCCGTCCGTGGCCCGGCGGCTCGTGGAGCAGTACACGGCGGGCGGGCCGCGGCGGTCGGATCCCCGGCTGGAGGTCCTCACGGGCCGGGAGCGCGAGACGCTGCTGCTGCTCGCCCGGGGCCTGTCGAACGCGGAGATCGCGGCGGAGCTGGTGGTGAGCGACCACACGGTGAAGACGCACGTGGGGAACGTGCTGGCGAAGCTGGGGCTGCGGGACCGGATCCAGGCGGTGATCTGCGCGTACGAGACGGGCCTGGTCGCGGCGGGCTCTCCCCCGCCCGGGGGAGGCGCGGGGGCCGCTGCCTCCCCCGTGCCGGGGAGGAACTGACCCGCGGAAGACCGCCGGTGCGGGCGATCCGCCGATCGCCGCGGGTCAGCAGGATGGAGCCATCGGGAACAACGGCCCACACCATCGGAGTTGACCATGCGGAAGTCCACCCGCGCCCTGCTCGCCGCCGCCCTCGTCCTGGGGGTCGCGGCGGGCCCGGCGCTCACCCCGGCCTCCGCCGCGACCTCGCGGTCGGCGGTGCGGGCGTCGAGTCCCGATCTGAGCGCGGTGATCGCGGGGCTGCCCCGGGCGGACGCGACGGCCGCGCTGGTCCGGGTCGGCGGCACCGAGGGCTCCTGGCAGGGCGGTTCCGGCGTGCACGACCTGGTGACGAACGCCCCGGCGGACCCGGCGGCCCGCTTCCGCGCCGGTTCGGTGACCAAGGTGTTCACCGCGGCGACCGTCCTCCAGCTGGCGGCCGAGGGCCGGATCGATCTGGACCGCCCGGCGCGCGCGTACCTCCCGGAGCTGATCCCCGGCCGCTACGGCACGGTGACGGTGCGCCAGCTCCTGAACCACACCCACGGCATCCCGGCGGCCGAGCTGCCGGGCGGGACGGTCGAGGAGTGGTACGCGAACCGCTTCGCGGTCCACACGCCGGAGGAGCTGGTGCGCTCGGCGACGGCGCGGCCCCGGGAGTTCCGGCCGGGCACGCGGCAGCACTACCTGAACATCGGCTACACGATCGCCGGGCTGATCGTGGAGCGGGTCACGGGCGACACGTACGAGCACCAGGTGGAGCGGCGGATCCTGCGCCCGCTCGGGCTGCGGGACACGTACTTCCCGGGCGCGGACCCGGAGATCAGGGGCCCGCACAACCACGGCTACCAGACGATGCGGCTCGACGACGGGTCGACGGGGCTGCGGGACGTCTCGGTGTGGGGGACGACGGACGGCTGGGCGGCCGGCGACCTCGTCTCGACCACCGCCGACCTGGAGCGCTTCACCCGGGTCCTGTTCCGGGGCGGGGTGGTGCGCGGGCCGCTCCTGGAGGAGATGTTCACGCTGCCGAAGGTCCCGGACCTCGCGTCGGGCGAGCCGGCGGCGTACTCCGCCGGGCTGTCGATGAAGCGGCTGGGCGGGCGCGAGGTCTGGGGCAAGACGGGCGGCCGCTGGGGCTACAACGCGGCGATCGCCTCCACCCGTGACGGCGCCCGCACCCTCGTCTACAGCGTCAACGCCACCGATGCCAAGGGCCAGGAGATGAACCCGACGGCCCTGGGCCTGATGGTGGCGGCCTACGGCCTGCCGGACTGAGCGGGGCCCGCGGCCGCGACCGGGGTGGGGCCCGTCGCCGGGGCCCACGTGGGGCCCGCCGCCTCCAGGCGCTTGATCAGCCGGCGGACGTGCAGCAGCGGCAGGATGCCGATGACGCCGAAGGACATGTCGACGACCGACCACCAGAAGGGGATGCCCCGGATCGGTCCGCAGACCAGGGCGAGGGGGATGATGCCGACGCAGGCGATCATGCCGAACTCGACGACCCAGATGTTGCGGACGGGGTCGCGGTAGGGGCCGTGGAAGGCGACCGCGATGACGAGGTGGGCGAAGGCCAGCCAGTCGGTGCCGTAGAGCAGGTACGGGGCCTGGCCGTCGGCCGTCTCCAGGCCGCCCCGGACCCGGTGGATCCACTCGGCGAGGCCGGGCAGGAGATCGGCGACGGGGGACGCCCAGCCGGACAACGCGGAGTCGAGGACTCGGAGTTCGGTGACGAGCGGGAAGGCGGTGGCCCCGCTGAGGACCAGGCAGACGGCGAAGACGATCAGCCAGACGCGGATGCGCGTGAGAAGGGCTCTCGGCCCGTTCGTGTCGCTCATGGGGACAACGTACACCCCTCTTGAACGCGTTCAGAAAGGCGGGGCGGCTCTTTTTGATCGCGTTCAGAAATGACCCCGGTGTGCACGTCGCTCCTGAGCGTGGAGCTCAGAGCCCGACGATCGCGTTCCACCTCTTCGCGAACTCCTGGCGCTCCTCGGAGGTGATGTCACGGGCGATGGCCAGCCGGCTCCGCATGCCGGAGTCCGGGAAGATCAGCGGGTCCTCGGCGAGCGCCACGAGCTCCTCGTCGCCGGAGTCGGCGAGCACCTGCTGGGCGGCGGGCACCGGGCACACGTAGTTGACCCAGGCGGCGAGTTCGGCGGCGACCTCGGGCTCGTAGTAGTAGTCCACGAGCTTCTCGGCGTTGGACTTGTGCTGCGCGAGGTTGGGGATCATGAGGGACTCGGCCCAGAGCTCGGCCCCCTCCTCGGGGACGACGAACTCGATGTCCGGGTTGTCGGCCTGGAGCTGGATGACGTCGCCGGAGTACGCCTGACAGGCCAGGACGTCGCCGGTGGACAGGTCCTTGATGTAGTCGTTGCCGGTGAAGCGCCGGATGTGCTTCGTCCGCACCAGCCCCTCGATCTGCTCGCAGAGGGCGTGGAAGTCGTCGCCGGTCCACCGGGTCACGTCGACGCCGTTGCCCAGCATCAGCAGGGCGAAGGACTCGTCGAGCCCGGAGAGCAGGGTGACCTTGCCGCGCAGGTCGTCGGCCCACAGCTCCCGGGTGGAGCGCAGCTCCCGGCCGAGCTTCCTGCGGTTGTACGCGATGCCGGTGATCCCGGACTGCCAGGGCACGGTGTGCAGCCGGCCGGGGTCGAAGGCGGGCGACCGCAGCTGCGGGCTGAGGTTCTTCGCGACGTGCGGCTGGGCGGCGCGGTCCATCTCCTGGACCCAGCCGAGGCGGACGAAGCGGGCCGCCATCCAGTCGCTGACGACGATCAGATCGCGGCCGGTCTCCTGGTGGTTCATGAGGGACGGGCTGATCTTGCCGAAGAACTCGTCGTTGTCGTTGATCTCCTCGGTGTACCGGACGGATATCCCGGTCCGCTTCCGGAAGGCGTCCAGGGTGGGCCGCTTCGAGGTGTTCTCGTCGTCGGTGTCGATGTACAGCGGCCAGTTCGCGAAGTCGAGCGTCCGGTCGCGCGCCGAGAGGTCGCGGCCGGCCCGGTCGCCCTCCTCGACGTAGGCGGCGGGGACCCCGCAGCCGGCGAGCAGGGACGCGGCACCCACACCGCCGATGCCGCGCAGCAGGGACCGGCGGGACATGTGTTTCCTGGCAGTCGCTCTCACCCGGTCAGCATCCCGCCCGCATGCGACCTGCGGCAATGGACGGTCCGTCGAGCGACGGCGCGCGGCCCCGACACCCTGTCGATCGGGTGCCGGGGCCGCGCGGGGGGCCGGAAGGATCAGCCCAGGGAGGTCATGACGTGCTTGATGCGCGTGTAGTCCTCGAAGCCGTACGCGGAGAGGTCCTTGCCGTAGCCGGACTTCTTGTAACCGCCGTGCGGCATCTCGGCGACCAGCGGGATGTGGGTGTTGATCCACACGCAGCCGAAGTCGAGGGACTTGGACATGCGCATCGCGCGCGCGTGGTCCTTGGTCCAGACGGAGGAGGCGAGGGCGTACTCGACGCCGTTCGCGAACTCCAGGGCCTGGGCCTCGTCCGTGAAGGACTGGACGGTGATGACCGGGCCGAAGACCTCGTTCTGCACGATCTCGTCGTCCTGCTTGAGGCCGGAGACGACGGTCGGGGCGTAGAAGTAGCCCTTGTCGCCGACGCGGTGACCGCCCGCCTCGACCTTGGCGTGGGCGGGGAGGCGCTCGATGAAGCCGGCGACCTGCTTGAGCTGGTTGGCGTTGTTGAGCGGGCCGTAGAGCACGTCCTCGTCGTCCGGCTGACCGGTCTTCGTCTCGGCGGCGGCCTTGGCGAGGGCGGCGACGAACTCGTCGTGGATGGACTCGTGCACGAGGACACGGGTCGCGGCCGTACAGTCCTGGCCGGCGTTGAAGAAGCCCGCGACCGAGATGTCGCCGACGGCGGCCTCGATGTCGGTGTCCTCGAAGACGACGACCGGGGCCTTGCCGCCCAGCTCCAGGTGGACGCGCTTGACGTCCTTGGCCGCCGACTCGGCGACCTGCATGCCGGCCCGGACCGAGCCGGTGATGGAGGCCATCGCGGGGGTCGGGTGCTCGACCATGGCCTTGCCCGTCTCGCGGTCGCCGCAGACGACGTTGAAGACGCCCTTGGGCACGATCTGCCCGATGATCTCGGCCATCAGGACGGTCGACGCGGGGGTCGTGTCCGAGGGCTTGAGGACGACGGTGTTGCCCGCGGCGAGGGCCGGGGCGAACTTCCACACGGCCATCATCATCGGGTAGTTCCAGGGCGCGACCTGGGCGCAGACGCCGACCGGCTCGCGGCGGATGATCGAGGTCATGCCCTCCATGTACTCGCCGGCCGAGCGGCCTTCGAGCAGCCGGGCGGCACCCGCGAAGAAGCGGATCTGGTCCACCATCGGCGGGATCTCCTCGCTGGCGACGAGGGCGGTGGGCTTGCCGGTGTTCAGCACCTCGGCGGCGATGAGCTCCTCGGCCCGCTCCTCGAACGCGTCCGCGATCTTGAGGAGCACCTTCTGGCGCTCGGACGGCGTGCTGTCACGCCAGGCGGGGAAGGCCGCGGCGGCGGCCTCCATGGCGGCATCGACGTCGGCCTGCCCGGAGAGCGGGGAGGTGGCGTACACCTCACCCGTGGCCGGGTTGGTCACCTCGATGGTGCGGCCGTCGGCCGCGTCGCGGAACTCCCCGTTGATGTAGTTACGCAGCCGGCGCAGCTCGGTGGTCACTTGCCACCCCTCCTGTCACGTTCTGTCTTCGCACGTCCTTGTGCGGTGTCCCGATGGGCGAGACACCCCAGCCTAATCGCTCGACTGACGCTTTCAACAGCCCCGACCCCTCCCAACTTCGGATTCGGTGAGATCTGGAGCCCATCACAACGAATTTCATCGATCCCGGCTTGCGTGACTGCCCATCTCGGTGCACAGTGAAGGCGTGGCCAGTCGAAGCACAGACCCCAGAACCGGAACCGGTTCGTCCCCGACGATCGACGCCGTCTCCCTGGCGATCATCGAACAGCTCCAGCAGGACGGTCGCCGCCCCTACGCGGCGATAGGCAAGGCCGTGGGCCTCTCCGAAGCCGCCGTGCGGCAGCGCGTCCAGAAGCTGCTCGACCAGGGCGTCATGCAGATCGTCGCCGTCACCGACCCGCTCACCGTGGGATTCCGGCGGCAGGCGATGGTCGGCATCAACGTCGAGGGTGACCTGGATCCGGTGGCGGAGGCGCTCACGGCCATGGCCGAGTGCGAGTACGTGGTGATGACCGCGGGCTCCTTCGACCTGATGGTGGAGATCGTCTGCGAGGACGACGACCACCTGCTGGATGTGATCAACAAGCGCATCCGCACCCTGCCCGGCGTGCGCTCCACCGAGAGCTTCGTCTACCTCAAGCTCAAGAAGCAGACCTACATGTGGGGAACTCGATAATCGTGACCCAGGACCTCAGCAAGACCGCCTACGACCACCTGTGGATGCACTTCACCCGCATGTCGTCGTACGAGAACTCGCCCGTTCCCACCATCGTGCGTGGCGAGGGCACCTACATCTTCGACGACAAGGGCAAGCGCTACCTCGACGGTCTCGCGGGTCTCTTCGTGGTCAACGCCGGACACGGCCGCGAGGAGCTGGCCGAGGTCGCGTACAAGCAGGCCAAGGAACTCGCGTTCTTCCCGGTGTGGTCGTACGCGCACCCCAAGGCCGTGGAGCTCGCCGAGCGCCTCGCGGACTACGCCCCGGGCGACCTCAACAAGGTCTTCTTCACCACGGGTGGCGGCGAGGCCGTCGAGACCGCCTGGAAGCTCGCCAAGCAGTACTTCAAGCTCCAGGGCAAGCACACCAAGTACAAGGTCATCTCGCGTGCGGTCGCCTACCACGGCACCCCGCAGGGCGCCCTGTCCATCACCGGCCTGCCGGCCCTGAAGGCCCCCTTCGAGCCGCTGGTCCCCGGCGCGCACAAGGTGCCGAACACCAACATCTACCGCGCCCCGATCCACGGCGACGACCCCGAGGCCTTCGGCCGCTGGGCCGCCGACCAGATCGAGCAGCAGATCCTCTTCGAGGGCCCCGAGACCGTCGCGGCCGTCTTCCTGGAGCCGGTGCAGAACGCCGGTGGCTGCTTCCCGCCGCCGCCCGGCTACTTCCAGCGCGTCCGCGAGATCTGCGACCAGTACGACGTGCTGCTCGTCTCCGACGAGACGATCTGCGCCTTCGGCCGCCTCGGCACGATGTTCGCCTGTGACAAGTTCGGCTACGTGCCGGACATGATCACCTGCGCCAAGGGCATGACCTCGGGCTACTCCCCGATCGGCGCCTGCATCGTCTCGGACCGCATCGCGGAGCCGTTCTACAAGGGCGACAACACCTTCCTGCACGGCTACACCTTCGGTGGCCACCCGGTGTCCTCGGCGGTCGCGATCGCCAACCTGGACATCTTCGACAAGGAAGGCCTCAACCAGCACGTGCTGGACAACGAGGGCGCCTTCTTCTCGACGCTGCAGAAGCTGCACGACCTGCCGATCGTCGGCGACGTCCGCGGCAACGGCTACTTCTACGGCATCGAGCTCGTCAAGGACAAGGTCACCAAGGAGTCCTTCACGGACGAGGAGACCGAGCGCGTCCTGTACGGCTTCCTCTCCAAGGCGCTGTTCGAGAACGGCCTGTACTGCCGTGCCGACGACCGTGGCGACCCGGTCATCCAGCTGGCCCCGCCGCTGATCGCCGACCAGGGCACCTTCGACGAGATCGAGGGCATCCTGCGCAACGTGCTCACCGAGGCCTGGACCAAGCTCTAAGGTCCCCCAGCATCACGCCGCCCTCACGGCGTGACCCCGGCCCGGGTGTGCGGCCATCCGAGTGGATGGCCGCCGCCCGGGCCGTGTGCTGTCCGTACAAACGGATCTGAATCCTTACGGTGCGGGTGACCGACAGACCCGTCCCTTCGTTCCCCCGGACGGGGGAAGGCGAGTATCGGATCCGACACGAGGTGTACGCGATGGCCCCACCGGACAACGACGTGCTCTGGGCGCGTTCCCTGCACTGCGCCCTGGGCGGTTCGGAGGCGCTCAGCGGCGTCTCCCTCGGCGCCCGCGAGGGCGAGATCCTCGCCGTCGTCGGCCCCCGGGGCAGCGGCAAGACCACCCTCCTGCGCTGCCTCTCCGGCCAGCTCGTCGCCCAGCAGGGCGAGGTCTGGTTCAACAGCGCCCCCGTGCACACCCTGGGCCCCGCCCAGCGCGAACGGCTCCGGCGCGAGCGCTTCGGCTGGATCGACCCCGAGCCCGGCCTCGTCCCCGAGCTCACCGGCTGGGAGAACACCGCCCTGCCGCTGCTGCTGCGCGGGACCTCCCACCGCGCCGCGAAGACCGCCGCCCTCGAGTGGCTGGAGCGGCTCGACATCGGCGCCTGCGCCCGCAAGCGGCCGCACGCCCTCACCCAGTCCCAGCGCCAGCGCATCGCCATCGCCCGCGCCCTGGTCACCATCCCGCCGGTGCTCTTCGCCGACGAGCCCACCGCCACCCTGCACCGGGCCGACGGCACGCAGGTCCTGCGCACCCTCACGGCGGCGGCCCGCTCGCACGGCATCACCGTGCTCCTGGCCACCCACGACGGCGAGGTCGCGGCACTCGCCGACCGCACCGTCGCGCTCCTCGACGGACGCCGGGTCGGCGCCGTACCTCCGGTGTCCGGGGCGGAGGGCGTCGCCGCGTGCTCGCTCTCCGTCTAGCCCGCGGGACCCACCCCCTCGTCCTCACGCGCCGGCTCCTCGTCGCCGCCGCGGCCGCGGGGGTGGGCTTCCTCCTGCTCTGCACCCTCGGATACGCCGTCGGGCACCCCGGGCGCTCCTCCGCCTCGGTGCTGCGGCTCCTCTGGTGCGCCCTGCCGCTCGCCGCCACCGTCCAGTTCGCCGTCGCGGTGGCCCGCACCGACCCCAGCATCCGGCCGCGCCCCGGGCTCTCCGCGATCGGCCTCGGCCCCGCCCGCCTCACGGCGATCGCCGCCGCTTCGACGGCCGTCGCCTGCACGCTCGGCTCCGCGGTCGCGCTCCTGTTCTACCTGCACCTGCGCGGCGACATCACCGGCCTGCCCTTCGACGGGGCGGCCGCCGGACTCCTCGCCGCCGACCAGCCCGTCCCGCTCGCCGCCGCCCTCACCCTGCTCGCCGTGCTCCCGATCGCGGCGGCGACGGCGGCCGGTCTGGCGCTGCGCCCCCGCCCCGCGCCCGCCGCGCCCGAGGGCGCCGAGACGTCGATGCCCTCCGGGCTGCCCTGGGGCGTCGCCCTCGTCGCGGTCGGGCTCGCGATCGAGACGTACGCCGCACAGAGCGGCGCCGGGAACGCGCTGCCCCTGCCGGGCCGCTTCGACGGCAGCCCGGCGGGCGTCCTCGCCGGCTGGGTCCTCACCGCCGCGGGCCTCGCGCTCGCGGGCCCCGGCCTCGCCCACGGCTGCGGCCGGCTCCTCCAGTCCGTCCGGCCGGGCGCCACCCGGCTGCTCGCCGGCCGGGTCCTCATGACCGAGGCCCGCCGCATCGGCCGTCCGCTCGGCGTGGTCAGCGCGGTGCTCTCGGGCACCCTCGCGGCGGCCTCGCTGTACGCCGCGGACACGGACTCCGACGCCTTCGGCCCCCTCACCGGCCTCGGCGCGACCCTCGTCCTGGCCTGCACCACCGCCTCGCTCCTCACCGCGGCGCTGGAGTCCCGGCAGGGCCGCGCCCACACCACCGAGGCCCTGCTCCGCATCGGCGCACCGGCCACCGTCCTGCGCACGGCGGCCCTGCTCCGCGCCGGGGCGCTCCTCGCCGTCTTCCTCCCCCTGACCTGGGCGGTCGCGAGCCTGGCGGCCCTCCCTCTGACGACCTGACGGCGGGGGCCGCCCCTGCGGGCGGCCCCCGGTGGTACGGCGCGGACCGCGAAGGTCTCGCCGTCCGGAGCCGTCCCCCGTGCGGGTCACTTCCGCCAGTACAGGTGGTGGGTCACGGTGCCGCCCGGGCTCGGCACGACGTCGCGGTGGAAGCGGTCGAGGAGCTCGTCGGGCGAGTCCCAGAGGCGCACCCCGGCGCCCAGCTCCACCGGCGAGACCGCGACGTGCAGGGTGTCGACGAGGTCGGCGTCGAGGAACTCACGGACCGTGGTGGCGCCGCCGCCGAGACGGACGTCCTTCCCCTGCGCCGCCTCCTTGGCGGTCGCGAGGGCCGTCTCCGGGTCGGCGTCGATGAAGTGGAACGTGGTGTCGGAGAGCGTGAACGAGGGCCGCGGATGGTGGGTCAGCACGAACACCGGCGTGTGGAACGGCGGCTCCTCGCCCCACCAGCCGCGCCACTCCTCGTTCTCCCAGGGCCCCCGCAGCGGGGAGAACTTGTTGCGGCCCATGATCTCCGCGCCGATGTTCCGGGCGAAGTCCCGGGTGAAGTAGTCGTCGAGCCCCCGGCTGCCTCCGGGGTCGGTCCGGTTCGGCCAGCTCGCCGTGGCCCCGGCCCACGCGAAGAGGGTGCCCGGGTCCGCGTGCCCGAACGGCCGCTCCAGGCTCTGCCCCTCCCCCGTACCGAATCCGTCGGACGAGACCATGAAGTTCTGCACTCTGAGCAACTGGGCCATGACTTCCTCCCGGCGCGGTCGACAGTGAGACGCCGTACGAACAGGAGACTCCCCCGGCCCGGAAAACTCATCGCAGCGCTCACGGCATGTCGTCCCCCAGCACCACCACGTCCTCCGGACGGAACTCCAGCCCCACCCGGGCGCCCTCCTCCGGAGCCTCCCGGAGCGGCAGCTCGGCCTCCAGCGCGGGCCCCTCGGCCGGGCGCAGCCGTACGACGACGTGGCTGCCCCGGAAGGTCCGGCTCTCCACGGTCCAGGCCGGGTCCCGCGCCACGAGCCGCACGCCGCCCGGGCGGACGAGGAGCCGCCGCTCGCCCTCCGGCGAGCCGTCCGGGACGGGGATCGGGCCCCACACAGTCCGCGCGGCACCGCCGGTGACCGTCGCCGCCACCACGTTGTCGAAGCCGAGGAAGCGCGCCACGAACTCCGACGCCGGCCGCCGCCACACGTCCACGGGCGTCCCCGACTGGGCGATCCGCCCGTCCCTCATGACCACCACCCGGTCGGCGAGCGCGAAGGCCTCGCCCTGGTCGTGGGTGACGGCGAGGACCGTCGTCCCCAGCCGCCCGAAGAGCTGCCGCAGCTCCACCACGAGCCGTTCCCGCAGCCCCCGGTCGAGCTGGCCGAGCGGCTCGTCGAGCATCAGGAGCCGGGGCCGGGGCGCCAGCGCACGGGCCAGCGCGACCCGCTGCTGCTCGCCGCCGGAGAGCGCGGCGACGGACCGCCGCCCGGCTCCGGGCAGGCCGACCAGGTCGAGCAGCTCCCGCACCCGCTCGGTCTGCTCGGCCTTCCGCGCGCCCCGCATCCGCAGCCCGAAGGCGACGTTGCCCCCGACGTCCCGCTGCGGGAAGAGCTGGTGGTCCTGGAACATCAGGCCGACGCCCCGCCGGTGCACCGGCACCCCGGCCTGGTCGGCGCCGCCGAGCAGCACCCGGCCGCCGTCGAGCGCCTGGAGCCCGGCGACGGACCGCAGCAGGGTGGACTTGCCGCTGCCGCTGGGGCCGAGCACGCACACGATCTCGTGCTCGGCGACCTCCAGGTCCACGGCGTCCAGCACGGCCCGCTCCCCGAACCGTACGGTCGCGTCCTCGATCGAAAGCATCAGAACTCCCCGGAGGTCCGGTCGGTGCGCAGCCGTTCGAGCAGCAGCAGGGACACCGCGCACACCACCATCAGAATCGTCGAGAGGGCCATCGCCTGGCCGTAGTTGAGCTCGCCCGGCCGGCCGAGCAGCCGGGCCACCGCCACCGGCAGGGTCGGGCTGTCGGGCCGGGCGATGAAGACGGTCGCCCCGAACTCGCCGAGCGACACGGCGAAGGCGAACCCGGCCGCGACGAGCAGCGCCCGGCGCACCAGCGGCAGGTCCACCTCCCGCCAGGCCCGCCAAGGCGAGGCGCCGAGCACGGCCGCCGCCTCCCGGAGCCGCTCGTCGACCGCCCGGAGCACCGGCAGCATCGTCCGTACGACGAAGGGCACGCCGACCAGGGCCTGGGCGAGCGGGACGAGGATCCAGCTGGCCCGCAGGTCGAGCGGCGGCTCGTCGAGCGTGATGAGGAAGCCGAAGCCGACGGTGACGGCCGAGACCCCGAGCGGCAGCATGAGCAGCGCGTCGAAGCCCCGGCTGAGACGCCCGGCCCGCCGGGTGAGGGCCGCCGCCGCGAGCCCGCCGACGGCCACGGCGATGGCGGTGGCGGCCAGCGCGTACCGCAGGGAGTTCCCGATGGCCTCCAGCGGCGGGACGAGGAAGGTACCGGACTCGTCGAGCGAGCCGAGCGCCCGGTAGTACCGCAGCCCGTATCCGTCGGGCCCCGCGAAGGAGCGCTCCACGAGCACTCCCAGCGGCAGCAGGACGAGCAGCGCCACGGAGACGAGGACGCCGCCGAGCAGGGCCCACTGTCCGGCGCCGCGCGGCCGGCGCGCGGTGGTCTCCGGCGCCACCAGCCGCAGCGCGGTCTCCCGCCGCCGTACCGTCCAGGCGTGCACGCCCAGGATCGCGCCGACGGCGACGAACTGGACGAGGGTCAGGACGGCGGCCGTCCGCAGGTCGAGCAGCCGCGCGGTCTGCCGGTAGATCTCGGACTCCAGGGTGGAGTAGGCGTCCCCGCCGAGGATCTGCACGACACCGAAGGAGGTGAAGGTGAAGAGGAAGACCATGAGGGCGGCCGCTCCCACCGCCGGCACGAGCGCCGGCAGCGTCACCGTCCGCCAGGCCCGCAGGCGCGAGGCGCCCAGGACCCGGGCGGCCTCCTCCTGACGCGGGTCGAGCTGCGCCCAGAGGCCTCCGACGGTCCGTACGACGACCGCGTAGTTGAAGAAGACGTGCGCGAGGAGGATCGCCCACACGCCGGTGTCGAGGCGCAGCCCCCACAGCTCGTCGGTGAGCCCGTGCCGGCCGACGAGCGCCAGGAACGCCGTGCCGACGAGGACGGTCGGCAGCACGAACGGGACCGTGACGACGGCCCGCAGCACGCTCTTGCCGGGGAAGTCGAAGCGGGCGAAGACGTACGCCCCCGGCAGCGCGACCAGCAGGGTCAGGCCGGTGGAGGCGAGCGCCTGCCAGAGGGTGAAGCCGAGCACGTCGAGGATGTCCGGCCGGGTCAGCGTCTCGCCGATCCCGCCGAGCCGCCAGGTGCCGTCGGGCCGCAGCCCGCGGTCCACGATGGACACGACGGGCCAGGCGAAGAAGAGCCCGAAGAACGCGACGGGCAGGGCCATCAGGCCGAGCCGCGTCACGCTCCCCCGGACGTCCCGGGTCACTTCAGGACGAGCGACGACCACTGCTGGATCCACGGGTCACGCTTCTCTGCGATCTTCTCGGGTGCCATGGTCTCCGGCTTGTCGACCACGACGCCGTGCTTCGTGAAGAGCTCGGGCAGGGCCGCGTCCTTCGCCACCGGGTTGACGAACATCTGGAGCGGCATGTCCTCCTGGAACTTCTTGGAGATCAGGAAGTCGATCAGCGCCTTGCCGCCCTGGGGGTTCTTCGCGCCGTTCAGCAGGCCGGCGAACTCGGTCTGGCGGAAGCAGGTGCCGGTGGAGACGCCGGTGGGCGCCACCTTCGGCTGCGGCTCGCCGTAGAGCACCTCGACGGGCGGGCTGGAGGCGTACGAGACGACCAGCGGCCGGTCGCCCTTGGCCTGCTTGCCGCCGGCCGAGCCGGAGAACTCCTGGTTGTAGGCGAGCTCCCAGCTGTCGACGGTCTTCACGCCGTTGGCCTTGAGCTTCTTCCAGTAGTCCGGCCAGCCGGCGTCGCCGTACTTCGCGGCCGTGCCGAGCAGGAAGCCGAGGCCCGGGGAGGACCGCTCCGGGTTCTCCACGACCAGCAGGTCCTTGTACGCCGGCTTCGCCAGGTCGTCGAAGGTCACCGGCGGCGCCAGCTTCTTGTCGGCGAAGTACTTCTTGTCGTAGTTGACGCAGATGTCGCCGGAGTCGACCGGGGTGACCCGGTGCTCCTTGTCGAGCTGGTACGCGGCCGGGACCCGGTCCAGGCCCTTCGCCTCGTACGGGACGAAGATCCCGTTGTCGAGGGCGCGGGACAGCAGCGTGTTGTCGACGCCGAAGAAGACGTCGCCCTGCGGGGAGCCCTTGGTCAGGATCTCCTTGTTGACGGCCTCGCCGGCGTCGCCGCTCTTCAGGACCTTGACCGTGAAGCCGGTCTGCTTCGTGAAGTCGGCCAGCACCTCCTTGGAGGCGTTGAACGAGTCGTGGCTCACCAGCGTCACCGTCTTCGGCGCGGGCTGGTCGGTCTTGCCGGCCGCGCCACGGCTCTCTTCGGTGCCGCACGCGGCCAGGCTGGTGACGCCGAGCGCCGCGACGAGCGCGGCGGCGGCGGCCTTCTTGATGCTCACTGGATTCCTCCTGGGTGTGACCAGGAAGAGACGCGGCCCTGCCCGCGTCCGGGGGACACGGGCAGGGCGCAACAGCTTGAGTTGCGACCGAACTTCCTACCCAGAATGACCTGGGCGAGGTTCAGAGGGTCTGCGGTCTACGGTTACCGCACTCTCAGCGCTGTGGCGCTCCCCTGTCGGAATATGGAGATGTGTTCGAGCCCAGACTACAAGGTCAGCGCTCGGCGGCGGCGAGCTGTCCACAGGCGCCGTCGATCTCCTGGCCCCGGGTGTCCCGGACGGTCACCGGGACGCCGTGGCGGGCGATGGCCTCGACGAAGGCCTTCTCGTCCTCCGGGCGGGAGGCGGTCCACTTCGAACCGGGCGTCGGGTTCAGCGGGATCAGGTTGACGTGCACCCGCTTGCCCTTGAGGAGCCTGCCGAGCAGGTCACCGCGCCAGGCCTGGTCGTTGATGTCCCGGATGAGGGCGTACTCGATGGAGATCCGGCGCCCGGACTTCTCCGCGTACTCCCAGGCCGCGTCGAGGACCTCCCGCACCTTCCAGCGCGTGTTGACGGGCACGAGGGTGTCGCGCAGCTCGTCGTCGGGCGCGTGCAGGGAGACGGCGAGACGGCACTTGAAGCCCTCGTCGGCGAAACGCAGCATGGCGGGCACGAGACCGACGGTGGAGACGGTGATGCCGCGCTGCGAGAGGCCGAGCCCGTCGGGCTCGGGGTCCGTGAGGCGACGGATGGCGCCGACGACCCGCTTGTAGTTGGCGAGCGGCTCGCCCATGCCCATGAAGACGATGTTGGAGAGCCGCGCCGGGCCCCCGGGCACCTCGCCGTCGCGCAGGGAGCGCATGCCGTCCACGATCTGGTGCACGATCTCGGCGGTCGACAGGTTCCGGTCGAGGCCCGCCTGCCCGGTGGCGCAGAAGGGACAGTTCATCCCGCAGCCGGCCTGCGAGGAGATGCACATGGTGACCCGGTCCGGGTAGCGCATGAGCACCGACTCCACGAGCGTGCCGTCGTGCAGCCGCCACAGGGTCTTGCGGGTGGTGTCGTCGTCGCACGAGATGTGCCGCACCACGGACATCAGGTCGGGCAGCAGCTCCCCGGCCAGCTTCTCCCGCGAGGCGGCCGGGATGTCGGTCCACTCGGCGGGGTCGTGGGCGTACCGCGCGAAGTAGTGCGTGGACAGCTGCTTGGCGCGGAAGGGCTTCTCGCCGATCGCGGCGACGGCCTCCTTCCGCTCGGCGGGCGTGAGGTCGGCCAGGTGCCGCGGCGGCTTCTTGGCTCCGCGGGGGGCGACGAAAGTGAGTTCTCCGGGCTTGGGCATGGTTCCCCCAGTGTCGCAGACGGAACGCGGTGACCGGGGTCCCGAGGATCCGGTACGGGCCGCCCCGCGCCGTTCGGGGCCGTTCCCGGGCATCCTGGAGGTATGGACAGTGCCCCGATCGTCGTCCATCAGCCGTCCCCCACCGGCGGGAGGCGCGTCACCGCGCGCGGCAGCATTCTCGGCCTCGCCCACAGCGACGAGGACGTCGTCGAGTTCCTCCGCCGCGCGGGCCTCCCGGACGCCGAGGACCTCCTCGACGACCCGGCCTGGGTCAAGTGGCGGGGCGGCCGAGCCCACGAGTACGAGGCGGCTTGACGACCGGCTGCGTTTCCGCGGAACACGACGCGGTGCGCTGCGGGGCGGGATTGAATGGAGTCCTGGTTCTGCGTGGGAGGGGCGTCATGTTGGCTGAGGGGCTCGCGGCCATCGCTGCGGCGGGGGCCGGAGCGGTGGTGCAGGCGGCGGGAACAGACGCCTGGGAAACGGTGCGGGACCGTGTGAGAAGGATTTTCGGCGCACATCAAGAGCGCACGGTGAGTGAGTCGCTCGACCATACGTCGGCGACGCTGCAGCTCATGGTGCGTGAAGAGGACCGTGAACGCGAGCTGGCGCGGCAGGCGGCCTTCTGGCGGCTCAGGTTCGAGGAGCTTCTGGCCGGCAGCGAGGGTGAGCGGAGGCAGGCAGCGGCAGCCCAGTTGTTGTCCCTGGGGGACATCTCGGAACAGACACCCGCGTCTCGCCATACGTTCACGGGGAATGTCTCGGTCAGGGCCGACAGAGGGTCGGTCGCGGGGGTCGTTTTCGAGGGCGACGTTCATATCGAAAACCCTCGTTCGCCGGGCCGGTCTCAGGGCTGACCGCTTCCGGGTCGCATGGGCCCTCAGTGAGCGCGGACACGTCCGTCTATGCCTCCGACGGCGGTCTCGCCATCGGGAGTGTCCAGAACTTTCACGCGCCGCAGCCGACCTCACGCGTCTCGTGGCCTCATCAGGTGGGAGTGGTTCCACTCGAAGCTCACTGCTTCGAGCCGAGACCGACTCTGAGTTCACTTTCCACACGTTCCACGAAGATCCTTTCGGGCATGGGCGGGGTGGGCAAGACCCAGCTGGCGGCCCGGTACGCGCGCTCGGCCCAGGCCGAGGGAAGGGCCGAGCTGCTCGTCTGGCTCAGTGCCGTCAACCGTGATGCGATCGAGCTCGCGTATGCGCAAGCGGCGCGTGATGTCTGCGCCGTCACGGAGGAGAACCCCCACCAGGCCGCGCGCATGTTCATCGCCTGGCTCCAGACGACCGAGCGGTTCTGCCTCATCGTCCTGGACGACGTGGCGGATCCAGCAGATGTTCGAGGACTCTGGCCGCCGTCCCGCCCCCAGTGCCAGGTGGTGGTCACCACCCGGCGTCGGGACTCCGCTCTGCGAGGTCAGGGCCGAGACTTCATGGAGGTCGGGGTCTTCACCGAGAGAGAATCCGTCTCGTATCTGGTGAGGAAGCTCGATGCGCACGGCTGCCGGGGCCGGGGGGACGAGATCCTCGATCTCGCCACCGATCTCGGACACCTGCCCTTGGCGCTCGCCCAAGCCGCCTCCTACATCGCCGACCAGGGCTTGCGGGTGCCCCGCTACAGGGAACTGCTGGCGGATCGGCGCCGAGTCCTGTCGGAGCTGGTCCCGGACGGGGGCAGCCTGCCGGATGACCATGAAGAGGTACTGGCCGCGGTCTGGGACCTGTCCGTGGCGCGGGCCGACCAGCTGTGGCCCGAGGGCATATCCCGCTACCTCCTGGCCCTCGCGTCGGTGATGAACGCGAACGGAATTCCCGATGCGGTGCTCACGAGCAAGCCGGCTCGCTCGTACCTGGGAATCTGCAAGTACTTGATGTTCGAGCCGGAGGGACCGCTCGACGTCCAAGTGCCCGAGCTTTCCGAGGACGAGGTGTTGGCCTCCCTGCGCTCCCTGCATCGCCTGAGTCTGGTGAGCCACTCGCCGTACGAGACACATGGCATGGTGCGAGTCCACCCCCTCGTGCAGCGCGTGGCACGGGAGTCCGTGGACGAGGCCCATCAGGAGGAGCTGGCGTTCTTCGCCTCGCTCTGCATTCTTTCGTCATGGTCGCGCGACGCGGAGGAGCGGGATCTGAGGCACGTACTGTGCCAGAACATCGACGCGCTTTCTTCCCTTGCCTTTGATTCATTGTGGAAGGTCGAGGCCTACGAGGTCCTTTTTCATGGCGCAGACAGTCACGGCTATGCCGGAATGTACTCCACCGCGATCTCCCAGTGGCGCGCGCTCTGGGAAACAGCCACCGAGATCCTTGGCCCGGATCACTCGGACACGCTGAGATGCCTTCGTCAGCTCGGTTTCTGGCAATCACGGGACAGAGATTTCGATAACGCTGTCGATACGCTCATGCAGGCATATTCGGATCTGCTGAGGGTCGAAGGTCCGAACGATGTCGAGACCCTCATCGCGCGGAGTCAATTGGCGCAGATGCTGGGAGCGCACGGAGCATACGAGAGTGCTGCGCACACGTTCGAAGAAATCCTTGAAGGTTTGCTCGTGAACCATGAGCCCGCCCACATCCTGGTGATCGAGGCGCGATGCCAGATTGCTTACTGGCGGGCAAGGGGCGCGGACATGGAGGGTGGGATTCGAGCACTGGAAGAGATTCTTGCAGAGCTGCCTTCGTCGATTGATGCGAACGGCGCCTTCGCCTGCACGATCCGACACAATCTGGCCGGGCTGCGGGCGGAGGCCGGTGACGTCGGAGGAGCGATCGCCGATATGGAAGCGCTCCTGGAAGTGGAGCATTCGGCTCTGGGGGCAGACCATCCGGACGCGCTTGTCACCCGGCACAACCTCGCGGGTTTCTACGATCAGATGGGACACAGGGACCGGGCGATCGCCGAGGCTCAGGCGGTTCTTGTCTCGCGCGAGAAGCTCTTCGGGGCCGAGCACCCCAGCACGGCGAACACCCGGAGCCTGCTTTCCCGTCTGATGTCGGGAACGGACCGCTGACCCACCGGGCCGACGAAAAGGACCCCCGTCCGGCACCGGTGGTGCGGGGCGGGGGCCCTTTCTCGTACGGCTCCGCCGGTCAGGTCGTCCCGACGAACAGGGCCAGCAGCAGCCACACCACCGGAGCGGTGGGCAGCAGCGAGTCCAGGCGGTCCATGATGCCGCCGTGGCCCGGGAGCAGCGTGCCCATGTCCTTGATGCCCAGGTCGCGCTTGATCATGGACTCGCCGAGGTCGCCGAGCGTCGCGCTCGCCGCCACCGCCAGACCGAGGATCAGGCCCTGCCACCACATGCCGTCGTCGATCATGAACTGCATGCACAGCGCGCCCGCCGCCATCGCGAACGTCACCGCGCCGACCAGACCCTCCCGGGTCTTGCCGGGGCTGATCCTCGGGGCCAGCTTGTGCTTGCCGAAGCGCCAGCCGATCGCGTACGCCCCGGTGTCGCTGACCACGGTCAGGATCAGGAACGTCAGCACCCGCTCCGGTCCGTCGTCCGCGGCCAGCAGCATCGCCACGAACGTCGCCAGGAACGGCACGTAGAACGCGGCGAAGACCCCCGCCGTGACGTCCTTCAGGTATCCCTCGGGCGGTTCCGTCATCCGCCAGACGAGTACCGCGAGGGCCGTCAGGGCCATCGCCACCCAGGCGCCCTCGGCGCCCCGCACGTAGCCGGCGACGACCATCGCCGCACCGCCGACCGCGAGCGGGACCAGCGGCGCCTTGATGCCCTTGCGTTCCTGGAGGCGGGAGGTGAGCTCCCAGAGGCCGACCACCACGGCGACCGCGATCACTCCGACGAACGCGGGCGCCCAGATGTACAGCGACGCGATGATCACCGCGCCGAGTCCGACTCCGACCCCTATGGCCGCGCCCAGATTGCGCCCGGCGCTCTTCTTCTGCCGTGGCGCCGGCGGCGCGGGCGGCGGAGGCGGGGTGGGGCTGGACATGGGCTCCTGCGGGTGCTCGTGCGGCGTCTCGTCACGGAACAGGGGACCGCTCGGGTGAGCGGCCCCCCGGCCGTGACCGTCCTGGAATCCGCCGGCGGGAACGTCGGGCACGATGGGCATGGGCCGAGTCTGCGCCGCCTGATGCCGATCGTATGCGGGACCCGCCGGGGCAGGCCCCTGGTCGGGTCCCCCACGGCCGGAACCGGCCGGGGCCCCCCAGGAAGAGTCGTTCATCAGACCTCGAGCAGCTCGGCTTCCTTGTGCTTGAGCAGCTCGTCCACCTGCGTGACGTACTTCGCGGTGGTGTCGTCGAGCTCCTTCTCGGCGCGACGGCCCTCGTCCTCGCCGACCTCGCCGTCCTTCACGAGCTTGTCGATGGTCTCCTTGGCCTTGCGGCGCACCGAGCGGATCGAGATCTTCGAGTCCTCGGCCTTGCCCTTGGCGACCTTGATGTACTCGCGGCGGCGCTCCTCGGTCAGCTCCGGGAACACCACACGGATGATGTTGCCGTCGTTGCTCGGGTTGACCCCGAGGTCCGAGTCACGGATCGCCTGCTCGATGTTGCGCAGGGCGCTCTTGTCGAACGGCGTCACCACGGCCATGCGCGGCTCCGGCACGGAGAAGGACGCCAGCTGGTTGATGGGGGTGATGGCACCGTAGTAGTCGGCCACGATCTTGTTGAACATCGCCGGGTGCGCACGGCCGGTGCGGATCGCGGCGAAGTCCTCCTTGGCGACCACGACGGCCTTCTCCATCTTCTCCTCGGCCTCGAGGAGAGTCTCTTCGATCACCACATGCTCCTGCGTGTCGTCGCGTTGTGTCCTGCACGGTGTACGACCGGCAGGGCTCTGTCCATCCCCTTGCGGGGCGGTTCCCCGGTTCGGGTCAGGCCCGGGTGCCCTGGTCGCTCACGAGCGTGCCGATCTTCTCACCCTTCACCGCGCGAGCGATATTGCCCTCGGTGAGCAGTTCGAAGACGAGGATCGGGAGGTTGTTGTCCCGGCACAGGGTGATGGCGGTGGCGTCGGCGACCTTGAGGTTGCGCGACAGCACCTCGCCGTACTCGAGGGCGTCGAACTTGACCGCGTCGGGGTTGCGCTTCGGGTCGGAGTCGTAGACCCCGTCCACGCCGTTCTTGCCCATGAGCAGGGCCTCGGCGTCGATCTCCAGGGCGCGCTGGGCGGCGGTGGTGTCCGTGGAGAAGTACGGCATGCCCATGCCCGCGCCGAAGATGACCACGCGGCCCTTCTCCAGGTGCCGCACGGCGCGCAGCGGGATGTACGGCTCGGCGACCTGGCCCATGGTGATGGCGGTCTGGACGCGGGAGTCGATGCCCTCCTTCTCCAGGAAGTCCTGGAGGGCGAGGCAGTTCATCACGGTGCCGAGCATGCCCATGTAGTCGGAGCGGGCCCGGTCCATACCGCGCTGCTGGAGCTCGGCGCCACGGAAGAAGTTGCCGCCGCCGATCACCACCGCGATCTCCGCGCCGTCGCGGACGACGGCCGCGATCTCACGTGCGATGGCGTGCACGATGTCGGGGTCGACGCCCAGGCCGGTACCGCCGGAGAAGGCTTCTCCGGACAGCTTCAGCATGTAGCGGCCGACCTGCTTGCCGTTGTTGTCGTCGCCCTGTACGGCGCCCTGGTTCATGGAGATCTCCTCGTGCACATACGAAGGAGGCCATTGCCTTGGATCCTCGCGGTATCCCGTGCGGCAATGGCCTCCTCGTCAGATCTGCGGTCGCCCTGCGCGTGCGCGGACGACTGCCTCAGACCCTACCGGGGTCCGGCGTCCGTCGCGTTCGCGTACGGACTCAGATGCCGACCTTGATGCGGGTGAAGCGCTTCAGGGTGACACCGGCCTCGTCCAGGACCTTCTGGACGGACTTCTTGTTGTCCAGGGCGTACGGCTGGCCGAGCAGCGTGGCGTCCTTGAAGAAGCCGTTGACGCGACCCTCGACGATCTTGGCGATCGCGGCCTCGGGCTTGCCCTCGGCGCGGGTGGTCTCCTCGGCGACGCGGCGCTCGGTCTCGACGACCTCGGCCGGAACGTCTTCCTTGGTGAGGTACTTCGGCGCGAAGGCGGCGATGTGCTGGGCGACACCCTTGGCGACGGCGGCGTCGGCCTTGTCGAACTCGACGAGGACACCGATCTGCGGCGGGAGGTCCGGCATCGTGCGGTGCATGTACGCGTAGACGAAGCCGTCGGCGAACTGCGCGAAGCGGTCCAGGACGATCTTCTCGCCGAGGTTGGCGTTGGCCTCGTCGACGAACGCCTGCACGGTCTTGCCGGCCTCGATCTCGGAGGCGAGCAGCGCCTCCAGGTCGGCCGGGGCGGAGGCGGCGACGTGCTCGGCGAGCTGGGCGGCGACGGCCTGGAACTTGTCACCCTTGGCGACGAAGTCCGTCTCGCACTTCAGCTCGACGAGGACGCCCGAGGTGTTGTCGTCGGCGATGAGGGAGACCACGGCGCCGTTCTCGGCAGAGCGGCCCTCGCGCTTGGCGACGCCCTTCTGGCCCTTGATGCGGAGCGCCTCGACGGCCTTGTCGACGTTGCCGTCGGCCTCGTCCAGGGCCTTCTTGCAGTCCATCATGCCGGCGCCGGTGAGCTCGCGGAGCTTCTTGACGTCAGCGGCGGTGTAGTTCGCCATGAGTCTGTTTCTCTCTCGAAGTCTGAAAGATCGGGCGGGTCCACGGGTGGACGGCGGGGGCTTCGTGGGCCCCCGCCGTCGTCACCCGAAGGTCCTGAAGGGTCAGGCCTGCTCGGCGTCCGCGGCCGGAGCCTCGGCGGCCGGAGCCTCGGCGGCCGGAGCCTCGGCCGGGGCCTCAGCGGGGGCCTCGGCGGCAGCCTCGGCCGGAGCGGCCTCGGCGGCGGGGGCCTCAGCGGTCTCGTCGGCCTTCTTCTCGCCCTCGAGCAGGTCGCGCTCCCACTCGGCGAGCGGCTCGCCCTGGGCCTTCTCGCCCGGCTTCGAGTCGCCGGTCGCGGCGCCGGAGCGGGCGATGAGGCCCTCGGCGACGGCGTCGGCGATCACGCGGGTGAGCAGGGTGACGGAGCGGATCGCGTCGTCGTTGCCCGGGATCTTGTAGTCGACCTCGTCGGGGTCGCAGTTGGTGTCGAGGATCGCGACGACCGGGATGTGGAGCTTGCGCGCCTCACCGACGGCGATGTGCTCCTTCTTGGTGTCGACGATCCAGACGGCGCTGGGCACCTTCTGCATCTCGCGGATACCACCGAGGGTCTTCTCCAGCTTGGCCTTCTCGCGGGAGAGGACCAGGAGCTCCTTCTTGGTGAGACCCGAGGCGGCGACGTCCTCGAAGTCGATCTGCTCGAGCTCCTTGAGGCGCTGCAGACGCTTGTAGACGGTGGAGAAGTTGGTGAGCATGCCACCGAGCCAACGCTGGTTGACGTACGGCATGCCGACACGCGTCGCCTGCTCGGCGATGGCCTCCTGGGCCTGCTTCTTCGTACCGACGAACATGATGGAGCCGCCGTGCGCGACGGTCTCCTTGACGAACTCGTAGGCGCGGTCGATGTACGACAGCGACTGGAGCAGGTCGATGATGTAGATGCCGTTGCGCTCGGTGAAGATGAAGCGCTTCATCTTCGGGTTCCAGCGACGGGTCTGGTGACCGAAGTGGACGCCGCTCTCCAGCAGCTCCCGCATCGTGACGACGGCCATGGCCGTATCTCCTTGGGTTTCTCGGTTGTGTTCCTGACGCCCCGGCGCGCCGTGCCACGAAGGACCGAAAGGCGCTGCCACCCGCCGCGAGAGCTGGTGGCGGGGCGTGCGAAGTCGACCCGGTGACCCGAGTCGCCATAGGAAGTGTACGGGACCCCGGGAGCGCCGGGTGACGGCACTGTCCACAAGCGGTGGCCGGTCCACAGATGCGCTCCGTCACCCGAACGGTCCGCCGGCGCGCGGAACGCTGGCCCCATGCGTCTGACCGTCCTGCTCGCGACCCTGACCCTGATCCTGCTCCGGCCGGTGGGCCCGCCCCCGCCGGAGATCGTCCGCGGCTGGGAGCCTCCGCCCGGCCCGTACGCCGCGGGTCACCGCGGCATCGACCTCGCTGCGCCCCCGGGCACCCCGGTCCTCGCCCCGGCCGCGGGGACGGTGACCTTCGCGGGCCCGGTGGGCGGACGCGGCGCGGTGTCCCTGACCCTGCCGGGCACGGGTACTCCTCCGCTCCGCACGACGTTCACCCCGGTGACGCCGCTGGTGCCGCCCGGCACCCGGGTCGCGCGCGGCACGCCGATCGCCGAGGTCGCGGAGGGCTCTCACTGCCGGGTGAGCTGCCTCCACTGGGGCCTGCTGCGGGGGAAGGAGTACCTGAACCCCCTGCTGCTGACGGGGCGGGCCCCCGCGCGGCTGCTTCCGCTCGACGGGGAGCCCTGGGGAGCCGGGCGGGCGGGGCCGAGGTCTAGGACTCCGGGCCCGTGACGCCGTGGAGGGCCATCGTGACGGCCGCTTCGGCGATGGCCGCCGGGTCCTCGGCCGCGCCGAGCTCGATGCGGCGGACGGCGGCGTCGACGACGCCCTGGAGGAGCATGGCGCCGAGGCGCGGCTCGGGCTGCCCCAGGGCCGCGAGGGCTTCGACGATCATCGCGACGAGGCCTCCGTGGGCGGCCCTGATCTTCTCGCGGGCGCCGTCGTCCAGCTCGCTCGCCGAGATGGCGACGACCGCCCGGTGACGCCGGTCCCCGACGAGGTCCAGCTGCTTGCGGACGTACGCCTCGACCTTGCCGCCCGGCGTCTCGGCGCCGGCCATGGCCGCCTCGACCTCGGCGGCCCAGACGGGGAAGTCGACGGCGCAGAGCTCTTCGACGACGGCGGCGCGGGACCGGAAGTACTCGTAGACCGACGAGCGGGCGAGGCCCGTGCGCTCGGCGAGGGCGGGGAAGGTCAGCGCCTCCGTACCGCCCTCGGACAGCAGGGAACGCGCGGCGTCCAGGAGGGCGCCGCGCTGCATGGTCCGGTGCTCGGCCACGGAGGCCGCTCGAATCCTGGGCACGGCTCCACTCTACGACCGGCCCGCAAGGGTCAGCGGCCGACGTCGGCCAGCTTGGCGCGGAGCTGGAGGACGGACTTGGTGTGGATCTGGCTGACGCGGCTCTCGGTGACGCCGAGGACGTGGCCGATCTCGGCGAGGGTGAGGCCCTCGTAGTAGTAGAGCGTGACGACGGTCTTCTCCCGCTCGGGGAGCGTGTTGATGGCGCGGGCGAGCAGCCGGCGCAGCTCGCGGTCCTCGGCGATCTCGACGGGGTTGTCGGCGGCGGTGTCCTCGAGGGTGTCCATGAGGGAGAGCCGGTCGCCGCCCTCGCCGCCGACGTGCAGCAGCTCCTCCAGGGCGACCACGTTCGCCAGGGACAACTGGCTGAAGACCGCGTGCAGTTCCTCCAGCGTGATCTCCATCTCCGCGGCGACCTCGCTCTCGGAGGGGGTCCGCCGGAGCTGGGCTTCGAGGGTGGCGTAGGCGCGCTCGACGTTGCGGGCCTTCTGGCGGACGGAGCGGGGGATCCAGTCGAGGGCGCGGAGTTCGTCGATCATGGCACCGCGGATGCGGGTGATCGCGTACGTCTCGAACTTGATCGCCCGCTCGACGTCGAACTTCTCGATGGCGTCGATGAGGCCGAAGACCCCGGAGGAGACGAAGTCGGCCTGCTCCACGTTGGACGGCAGACCCACGCTGACCCGGCCGGCGACGTACTTGACGAGCGGCGAGTAGTGCAGGATCAGCTGCTCCCGCAGCCGCTCGTCGCCGCTGTCCTTGTACGAGCGCCAGAGCTCGTCGAGTGAGGTCGGCGCGGGCGGTCGCACGGTGCCCCGGGCCGCTGGGGGCACCGCAGCGCGGTCAGACCCGGAGGTGTGCTGGGGCATGCGTTGCCTTGAGCCGTTCTGGTTTCGGGTGTGTCGGTGCGGTGGTCCTGTAGGGAATTCTGGTGAGCGTAGCGTGAGTGCGCCGTCGCGGTGCGCGAACATCGGCGGATCGCGCCGCTCCGGGTGGACGCCGTCGGCCACATCTTCGAACCCGGGCCGTGGCGCGTGTCGGCCCCCCGGGTGCGACCGAGAGAACGGGTCTGTTCATCCTCATCACCCTTTCACCCGAATGCGCCAGGTCAAGTAACGCCTCGCCGCGCGTTCGACGCTTCTGTCGCGGTGTTCGTCAACCGCCAGCCCTCCCCGTGCCGTTCGACGAAGCCCAGTGAGTGGAGTTCGTACAGCTTGGCGAGGGTGTCGTCGGGGCCGGTGCCGGCCCGGCGGGCGATGACGGTGGTCGGCGTGGGGCCGCGGGCGGGGACGGCTTCGAGGACGTGCGCGACGGCGGGGGCGAGGAGGTCGCGGGGCAGGACGGGGCCGCGCCGCGCGGGGGCGAGCTGTCCGATGTCGCCGACGAGTTCGACGATCTCGTCGGCGTCGGTGACGAGGGTGGCGTCGCCGCGGAGCAGTTCGTGGACCCCGGCGGAGAGTGCGCTGGTCACGGGACCGGGAACGCCCATGGTGTGACGGCCGAGCCGCGCGGCGGCCCGGGCGGTGACGAGGGAGCCGCTGCGGTGCTGCGCCTCCACAACGACCGTGCCGCGCGTGAGGGCCGCGATGACGCGGTTGCGGAGGATGAAGCGGCTCGGCGTGGGATGGGAGTCGGGTGGCAACTCCCCGACGACGAGGCCCTGTTCGGCGACGCGTCGGATGAGCCGGTCGTGGCCGCGGGGGTACGGGGCGTCGACGCCGCAGGCGAGGACCGCGACGGTGGCGCCGTCGGCGGCGAGGGCGCCCCGGTGGGCGGCGCCGTCGATGCCGTAGGCGGCGCCGGAGACGACGACCCAGCCCCTTCGGCTGAGGCCGGCGGCGAGGTCGGCCGCGGTGTGGGCGCCGTACGGGGTGCAGGCGCGGGCTCCGACGAGGGCGACGGAGCGCAGTGCCCAGGCGCGCAGGTCGGCCGGGCCGCGCACCCAGAGGCCGATGGGGCGGGCGTCTCCGAGGTCGTCGAGTTGACGCGGCCATTCGGTGTCGCCCGGGACGAGGAAGCGGCCGCCGAGGGCGTGGACGGTGTCGAGGTCGTGGCGGGGCCGGGCGGCGGTGGCGCGTCTGCGCCAGGAGGCGACGCGGGTGGCTCCGGTACCGGGGAACGAGGAGCCGACGTCCCCGTCGTGGAGCAGCCGGTCGAGGAACCCGGCGGCCCCGTACCGGCGGAGCCACCGCCCGGCGTGCTCGTCCCCGGGCTCGACGGACCGACTGAGCACCGCCCGCGCGAGCCGCTCACGGTCGCCGTCGGACGGCATGGCCTCCTGCCCGCCGGGGCCCGTCCCGCCGGGGCCCGTCCCGCCGGGGCCTGGGATCTCGGGGACCGGGACGGGGGAGCCCGGGATGTCATGGCCTGGCACGGCCCTCGTGGGTACGTCCGGCCCACGCGCCTCGGATCCCAGCGCTGCGGGCCCCAGCGCTCCGGCTTCGAGCGCAGCGGGTTCGAGCGCTTCGGGTCCCAGCGCTGCGGGCCCCAGCGCGCCGGCTTCGAGCACGGCGGGTTCGAGCGCTCCGGGTCCCGGCACTCCGGGTTCAAGCGCGTCCGGCCCGTCCGGTTCCGTCGGGCTGGCCCCTCGTGCGGTGGTCATGCGAACTCCCCCGCTCCGACCGGTACGCCGCGGGCGACGCCCGTGCGCAGTTCGAGGGCGAGGGCGATGTCCCCGCTGTCGGGGCGGTCGTGCCCGGCGAGGTCGGCGACGGTCCAGGCGACGCGGAGCACCCGGTCGAGGCCCCGGGCCGTGAGCAGTCCGCGCTCGACGTCGCGTTCGGCGGCGGCCAGGGCTCCGGGAGCGGCCAGGTGGCGGGTGCGCAGCTCGTGTCCGGGGATCTCGCTGTTCACCCGCCAGGGGGTGTCGGAGAGGCGCGCGGCGGCCCGGTCCCGGGCGGCGTGGACGCGGGCGGCCACGGTGGCGGTGGTCTCGCCCCGGCCGCCCTGTCCGAGCAGGTCGGCGCGGGTGACGGGCTCGACCTCCACGCGCAGGTCGACGCGGTCGAGCAGGGGGCCGGACAGGCGCGCCTGGTAGCGGCGGACGACGGAGGCGGGGCATTCGCAGCCGGCGCCGTGGAGGGTGTGGCGGCCGCAGGGGCAGGGGTTGGCGGCGAGGGCGAGGAGGAAGCGGGCGGGAAGGCGGACGACGCCGGCGGCACGGGCGATGACGACGTGTCCCGACTCGAGGGGCTGGCGCAGTGCGTCGAGCGCCTTGCCGGAGAACTCCGGCGCCTCGTCCAGGAACAGGACCCCACGGTGGGCCAGGGAGACGGCGCCGGGCCTGGGAAGGCCGTTCCCGCCGCCGACGAGGGACTGCATGGTGGCGGAGTGGTGGGGTGCGCAGTAGGGCGCGCTGCGCACCAGGGGCTCTCCGGGCGGCAGGATGCCCGCGACCGAGTGGACGGCGGTGACCTCCAGGGATTCCTGCCGGGTGAGGGGCGGGAGGATGCCGGGGAGCCGCTCGGCGAGCATCGTCTTTCCCGCGCCGGGAGGGCCGGAGAGGAGCAGGTGGTGTCCGCCCGCGGCGGCGACCTCCAGGGCGAGGCGGGCCCGCCGCTGCCCGGCGACGTCGGCGAGGTCGGGGCCTTCGGCGGGCCCGGCGGCGAGTCCGGTCCCGAGGCCGGCGCCGGGGACGAGGAGTCCGGCGAGCATCGCGTCGGGACGGCCCTCCTCGGCGGCCTCCTCGACGGGCACGGGCTCGTCGCTGAGGACGGCGATCAGCTGGCGGAGGGTGCGGACGCCGAGGACGGAGACACCGGGGACGAGCGAGGCCTCTCCGGCGGTCTGCTCCGGGACGACGACCTGGCGGTATCCGGCGTCGGCGGCGGCGAGGACCGCCGGCAGGACGCCGCGGACGGGCCGGACGCGCCCGTCGAGGCCGAGTTCGCCGATGAGGACGAGGTCGGCGATGGCCCGGGGGTCGATCCGCTCGGCCGCGCCGAGGACGGCGGCGGCGACGGCGAGGTCGAAGCCCGAGCCCCCCTTCGGCACGGACGCCGGACTGAGGCCGACGGTGAGCTTCTTCTGGGGCCACTCGGCTCCGGAGTTGACGACGGCGGCGCGGACCCGGTCGCGGCTCTCGCTGAGGCTCTTGTCGGGGAGGCCGACGAGGGTGAAGGCGGCGACTCCGGGTTCGAGGTCGGCCTGGACCTCGACGACGACGCCCTCGACGCCGACGAGGGCGACGGAGCAGGTGCGGGCGAATCCCATCAGGCCACCCCCTGGGCGTGGGTGAGGACGGGGGCGCCCTTGCGCGGCAGGACGATGCCGACGAGGTCGATGCGGACGCCCCCGGCGGGGGCCGGGGCGCCGTGGCGGTCGAGCCAGCAGGCGGCGAGGCGGCGGAGCCGCTCGGCCTTGCGGGGCGTGACGGCGGCCATCGGGTGCTCGTAGGCGCCGTCCCGCCGGGTCTTGACCTCGCAGATGACGAGGGTGTCGCCGTCCCGGGCGACGATGTCGATCTCGCCGCTCCGGCCGCAGCGCCAGTTGCGGGCGAGGATGTGCATGCCGTACGCGATGAGCCGGCGGGTCGCCAGCTCCTCCCCGTACCGTCCGAGGGCTTGGGTCCTGTTCATGCGGTACCACCTCCGTCACCGACTGTGACGGAGCGTGGCGGGTCCCGTGCGGCGCTGTGGACGCCCCGTGAGGCTGTGGAGAACCTCGTCACCCCTGGGGGTGATTCCGCTGGGAGGAGTGTGTGAGCGGCTCAGCTGCCGGGAAGTTCGAGATCGCTCTTGTTGAGCTCCTCGATGTTCACGTCCTTGAAGGTCAGGACCCGGACCTGCTTGACGAACCGGGCGGGCCTGTACATGTCCCAGACCCAGGCGTCAGCCATGCTGACCTCGAAGAAGACCTCGCCCTGCACCGAGTGCACCTGCATCTCGTAGTCATTGGTGAGGTAGAAGCGCCGCTCGGTCTCGATCACGTATTTGAACAGCCCGACGACGTCTCGGTACTCCCGGTAGAGCTTCAGCTCCATCTCGGTCTCGTACTTCTCGAGGTCCTCGGCGCTCATGGCATGTTCCCCTTCAGCCGTGCGTCCCCCTATTGTGCGCCAGTCGTACGCGCCCCTAAACGATTTCCGGGGCGAGCACCACCGGCGCTCTCGGAGGTCCTTCGTCGAGCAGCGCCTGGAGCAGCTCGGCGAGTCTGGTCGGGTACACCGTCTCACGCGCCGCCGACAGTTCGGCGGAGGTCCACCATCTCAGGCCCGCGAGGCTGCGGGTCTCCAGCTCCGTGAGGGCCTGCGGCCGGGGCGCGGGCTCGGTCCCCCGGGTGCGGGCCAGGTAGTACCACTCGTCTTGGTCCCAGCGGCGCCCGTCGAAGGGGAAGGAGCAGTACCGCTTCCAGAGCACCGGGCCGAGGTCGACCTCGGTGATGCCGGTCTCCTCCGCGAGCTCGCGCAGCGCCGCCTCCTCCCTGGTCTCGTCGCCCTCCAGGCCGCCGCCCGGGGTGAACCACCAGGTCAGGTCCGGGTCCTTGGGCTCGTACCCGTGCAGGAGCAGGATCCGGTCGTCGGGGTCGAGCAGCACGATGCGGGCGACCCGGCGCCGCAGGAGCTCGGGCCCCGAGGCGGCCTCCGGCCCTCCCGTCCCCGTACCCGTCATGCCCCCACCCGTCCCCGGGCCGGCCTCCCGCCCTCCCGTCATGCCCTCACCCGCTCCCGTCCCCGAGGCGGCCTCCCGCCCTCCCGTCCTGCCCTCGGCACCTCCCGTACCCGGGCCGGCCCCCGGCCTTCCCGTATCCGTCATGCCCCCACCTTCTCCCGGGCGCCGGGCCGCGTCCCGCCCGACCGGCGTCCGGTCAGGAGGCGTGCCACCGGCCCGTACGCGGCTCCCGCGAGGATCAGCGCCGTACCGGCCACGACGGCCGTGAGGAGCGCCGTGAAGGGGCCCGGTCGCGAGATGCCGCCCGGCAGGTCGGCGAAGCCCTCGGCGGGTGTCAGGAGGCCCTCGGCGGGCCAGACGACGGCGTCGACCCTGCCGAGGACCGTGGAGCGCGGCACGGAGCCCTGTCCGGCCTCCTCCATGTGCGAGCGGGAGTCCAGCGAGGTGTGCCGGTCGTCGCCGAGCAGGAAGAGGTTGCCCTCGGGGACGGTCACGGAGAAGTCCTGGCCCGAGGCGATGATGCGGCCGCCGATGCTGGGCCGCAGGTAGGGCTCGTCGACGGGCTTGCCGTTCACGGTGAGCCGTCCGTCCCGGTCGCAGCAGGCGACGGTGTCGCCTCCGACGGCGGCGACCCGCTTCACCATGGGGCCGGAGTTCCAGAGGGGGTCGTCGAAGACCACGACGTCACCGCGCCGCACCTCGTCGCCGTCGATCCGCTGGGCGAGGATCTTGGAGCCGACGGCGAGGGTCGGGGTCATGGAGTCGGTGGGGACGGTGTACGGCTGGTAGAGCACGGCTCCCCAGACGAATCCGCCGAGGAAGAGCACACAGCCGACGGCCACGGCCACCCCCGACAGCATGCTGCCGAGGCGGCCGCGGCCGTCCTTGGTCCGTATGGTTCCGCTCATGTGCGCACCCCGTAGGTCTGTCGGCGGACCGCGGTCCTGTCGACGGTCCGGGACGGCACCCTACCCGCGGGTCGCTACTCGGCGGTATGCCGTGCGGCCTGCTTCTTCCGGCGCCACAGCACGAGGGGGAGCGCTCCGGCGAGACCGGCCGCCCCCGCCGGGACCGCGGCCATGGCCTTGTTCAGGGCCGGCTGGTCGAAGACCTCGGGGATGGGGAGCGTGGCCCAGCGGGTGACCGGCCAGGCGATCACGACGGCACGGCCCACGACCTCGTCGTTGGAGACGGTGCCGCCGCCGGGGAGCTGCTGGTGGAAGCGGGAGTCCAGGGAGTTCTGCCGGTTGTCGCCCATGACCCAGATGCGGTCCTTGGGGACCTTGATCGGGCCGAAGGAGTCCTGGCAGGGCACCGCGCCGGGGGCGAGGTACGCGCTCTCGTCCAGCGCGACGCCGTTCAGGACGACCTTGCCGCCCTCCTTGCAGGAGACGGTGTCGCCGCCGACCGCGATGACGCGCTTGATGAGGTCCTTCTCCTCGGCGGAGGGCATGAGGCCGATGAAGCTGAGGAACTTCTGCACGACGTTCGGCTTGGGGGTCTCCTGGCCCTCCAGCCAGCCGCCCGGGTCGTGGAAGACGACGACCTCGCCGCGCTCGGGCTCGGAGCCGAACCAGGGGGTCAGCTTGTCGACGAGGACCCGGTCGCCCTTCTGCAGGGTGTTCATCATCGATTCCGAGGGAATCGAGAACGCCTGCACCAGGAAGGTCTTGATCAGCAGGGCGAGCACCAGGGCGATGCCGACGAGAAGGGGCAGTTCCTTCCAGAAGGAACGCTGCTTCTTGGGGGCCCGGCCCGAGCCGCTCGCCGCGTCGTCGCCGCCATCGCCCGGCGTGCCGCCGCTCGGCGGCTGCGCCTGCTCGTCACCCGTCACGTCGTCACCCGTCGTGCCATCGTCGAAGGCCCCGTCGGCCCTCTTCTCGGGTCCATCGTGTCCGGATCGTGCGCCGACGGCCAAATCCCCCACATCCACTCCTCAGTCCGTGCGAACGCCCGCCCCGGGTCAGGGACAGGCCCACCACTCCCATAACGAGCAGAAGTTCCGCAGGGGTCGGGAGCCCGGGCAATCCGTTCAGATTCCGCTGGGACACACTATGCGACAGACCGGATGCGGTACCGGAACTCGCACGGGCGTCCGGTACGCCCGCGAAGGCGTCCCGTTGCTCCAGGCCGCGCCAGTGCCCGAAGGGCCAGGCGATCACCACGGCACGCCCCACGACCTGCTCCTCCGAGACGGTGCCGTGGCCCTCCTCGTCGAGGTGGTAACGGGAGTCGGCCGAGTCGGAGCGGTGGTCGCCGAGGACGAAGATCCGGCCCTCCGGGACCTTCACCTCGAAGGGGATCTTGGACGGCGGATTCCCGGGGTGGAGGTACGGCTCGTCCAGCGGTACGCCGTTGACGCTGATCCTGCCGTCCGTGCCGCAGCAGCGGACGGTGTCCCCTCCGACGGCGACGACCCGCTTGATGAGGTCCCGGTCGTCGGCCGAGGGCAGCAGTCCGATGAAGGTCAGGGCCTGCTTGACCTGCTTGACGCCGATGGGGTCGTCGGCGGGCGGCGCGGTCTCCTGCTGGAGCCAGGTGCCGGGGTCCTTGAAGACGACGACGTCGCCGCGCTGCGGACGGGAGCCGAACCAGGGCGTGAGCTTGTCGACGAGGACCCGGTCGTCGATGCGGATCGTCTGCTCCATGGAGCCGGAGGGGATGACGAACGCCTGGACCAGGAACGTCTTGAGGACGAGCGCGATGAGCACGGCCACGGTGATCAGGATCGGGATCTCGCGGAGCGCGGAGCGCTGCCGGCGCCGCCGGACCCTGCGGGCCAGTCTGCGCCGCTCGGCCCGTCCGGGCCTCGCGGCCCCCGGTCCGGTCTCGGTGTCCGGCGCGGACCCGCCGGGCGGACGGCCCCGGCTACCCATGGGCTGCCGCCGCGTGTCCACCGGCCGGCGCGGCCGGTACGGCGGCGAAGGCGTCGGTGTCCGGCACGGTCGACCAGCGCCCGAAGGGCCAGGCGATCCAGTCGGCCCGGCCGATGACCTTCTCGACGGGGACCATGCCGCCGCCCGGGTCGCCCAGGTGGTCGCGGGAGTCGCTGGACTGGCTGCGGTGGTCGCCCATGACCCAGAGCCTGTCCGGCGGGACGACGATGTCGAAGGGCACGCTGGAGGGGCGGTCGCCGAGCTTCACGTACCACTCCTGGACGGGGGCGCCGTTGACGGTGAGCCGGCCGTCCTTGTCGCAGCAGACGACCCGGTCGCCGGCGACGCCGACCACCCGCTTCACGAAGTCGGTCTCGTCGGGCTCGGCGAGGCCGAGGGCGGCCGCTCCGTCGTGGAGGAGTCCGGTGACCGGATTGCCTACGGGCTGTTCCCGTACGAAGGAGCCGGTGCCGTCGAAGACGACGACGTCGCCCCGGGCGGGCTCGCTGCCGAAACGGTACGCCAGCTTGTTCACGAGGATCCGGTCACCGACCTGGAGCGTGGGCTCCATCGAGCGGCTGGGGATCAGGAACGGCTGGATCACGAAGTGGCTCAGGAGCAGCAGGAACGTCACGAAGACGGCGCCCACGAGGGCGGTGCGCCGCCAGGAGGGAACGCGCCCGGGCTCCTCGGAGCCCTGCCCGGACTCCTCGGCAGGCGACCCGGAGCCCTCGGAGCCCCGCCCGGACCGCTCGGGACCGCACGAGGGGTCCCCGGAGGCCGCGGAGTCCTCAGGGCCCTGCCCGGACTCCGTGGTAGACCGCGCGGAGTCCTCGGAGCCCCGCCCGGAAGCGTCGGGAACGCGCGCGGAGCGCGACCCCTCCTCCGCTCGGGAAGAGGGATCGCGCTCCGTGTGCTGTGCTTCGGTGTCCATCGCTGGCAGAGCCTATCCGGCCTGTCTGTGCGGGGAGTCGGAAGCGTGGGGCATGCCGGGAGCCGGGGCTCAGCGGTCGCGCTTCTCCTTGATCTTGGCAGCCTTGCCGCGCAGCTCACGCAGGTAGTAGAGCTTGGCGCGACGGACGTCACCGCGGGTCACGAGCTCGATCTTCTCGAAGATCGGGCTGTTCACCGGGAAGGTGCGCTCGACGCCGACGGAGAACGAGACCTTGCGGACCGTGAAGCTCTCGCTGACGCCCGAGCCCTGGCGGCGGATGACGACACCCTTGAACTGCTGGATACGGGAGCGGTTGCCCTCGATGACGCGCACGTGGACGTTCACCGTGTCGCCGGGACGGAAGGCGGGGAGGTCGGAGCGGAGCGAAGCCGCGTTGACCTGGTCGAGCAGGGAGGCCATGGAGGTCTCTTTCCTCGCTGATGCCACAGGTCATCAGCGGTACGTTCGAATGATGAGGAGCGTCGTCCGGTTCTGGCGGCGTCGTTCCCCCTGTGGCAGGGGCGCGCGCCGGACGGACGACAGCGGCCTATTCTTCCACGCCCTCGACCCTGCGCCAAAATCGGCCGCCGGGCTCGGGTGCCCACCCCATCATCGAGAGGATCTCGCGGTCCTTCTTGTCGAAGGCGGAGGGGTCGCAGCGCTCGATGAGGTCGGGCCGGTGGGCGACGGTGCGCCGGAAGGCCTCGTCCCGCCGCCAGCGGGCGATCTTCCCGTGGTGCCCGCTGAGGAGGACGTCGGGGATGCCCCGGCCGCGCCACTCGGGGGGCTTGGTGTAGACGGGGCCCTCCAGGAGGTTGGCCATGGCGCCGGGAGCGAAGGAGTCGTCCCGGTGGGACTCGGCGTTGCCGAGGACGCCGGGCAGCAGACGGGCGACGGCCTCGGTGACCACGAGCACGGCCGCTTCCCCGCCGGCGAGGACGTAGTCGCCGATGGAGACCTCGTAGACGGGCATCCGGGTCGCGTACTCGTCCATGACGCGGCGGTCGATGCCCTCGTAGCGGGCCGGCGTGAAGATCAGCCAGGGCCGCTCGGAGAGCTCGACGGCGAGCTCCTGGGTGAAGGGACGGCCGCTGGGGGTCGGGACGACGAGGACCGGTCCGTGCGCCCCGGCCTCGTAGCCGTCGGCGAGCGTCTGGTCGAGGGCGTCGCCCCAGGGCTCGGTCTTCATGACCATGCCGGGGCCGCCGCCGTAGGGGGTGTCGTCGACCGTGTTGTGCCGGTCGTACGTCCAGTCCCGCAGGTGGTGCACGTGGACGTCGAGCTGCCCGCGCGCGCGTGCCTTGCCCACGAGGGAGACGTTCAGCGGTTCCAGGTACTCGGGGAAGATCGTGACGACGTCGAGCCTCATGCCGTCTCCCCGGCGGGCTCGTCGCCGGACGTCTCGTCCTCGGCCTCGTCCCGGGAGGAGACGATCTCGGCGCGGTCGTCGATCAGGCCGGGCGGCGGGTCGATCACGGCCCGCTGCTCCTCCAGGTCGATCTCGGTGACGATCGACGACACGAAGGGGATCATCAGCTCGGTGCCGTCGGGCCGCTCGACGATGAAGAGGTCCTGGGACGGCAGGTGGGAGATCTCGGTGATCCGGCCGATCTCGGTGCCGTCGGCGAGGACGACGTCGAGGTCCATGAGCTGGTGGTCGTAGTACTCGTCCTCCTCCTCCGGCAGTTCCTCGGGGTCGACCTCGGCGATGAGGAGGGTGTTGCGCAGGGCCTCGGCGGCGTTGCGGTCGCGGACGCCCTCGAAGCGCAGCAACAGCTTGCCGCTGTGGACCTTGCCGGACTCGATGGTCAGCGGCCCGGCGGAGGCCGGGTCGGTGAGCAGTACGGCGCCGGGGCCGAGCCGGAGCTCGGGCTCGTCCGTCCGCACCTCGACGGTGACCTCGCCCCTGATCCCGTGGGCGCGGCCGACCCGCGCGACTACCAACTGCACTGCTCCACACTCTCCTGTCACACAGCTCGTACGAACGACAACGGGCCGGGGAGGGCTCTTCAGCCCTCCCCGGCCCGTGCCGGCACAACTCAAGGTGATGCTGCCGACCTGCTCAGCGGACCTGGTCCACGTCGACGAGGTCGACGCGGATCCCCCGTCCGCCGATGGCGCCGACGACGGTGCGCAGCGCACGCGCGGTGCGGCCGTTGCGGCCGATGACCTTGCCGAGGTCGTCGGGGTGGACCCGGACCTCCAGCACGCGGCCCCGGCGCAGGTTGCGCGAGGCGACCTGCACCTCGTCGGGGTTGTCGACGATGCCCTTCACGAGGTGCTCGAGAGCCTCCTCGAGCATGATCAGGCCTCGGTCGACTCGGTGGACGCGGCCTCGGCCTCGTCCGCCTTCTTGTCGGCCTTCTTGGCCTTCGGGGTGATGGCCTCACCCTTGTCGTCGCCGCTCTCGAGGGTCTTCGCGAACTCGTCGAACGAGGCGCGCTTCGCCTCCTTCGTGGCGGGGACGAGCAGAGCCTTCTCGGGGGCCGGCAGACCCTTGTGCTTCTGCCAGTCGCCGGTGAGCTTCAGGATGGCGAGAACCGGCTCGGTCGGCTGGGCGCCGACGGACAGCCAGTACTGCGCACGCTCGGAGTCGACCTCGATACGCGACGGGTTGTACGTCGGGTGGTAGAGGCCGATCTCCTCGATCGCGCGACCGTCACGACGGGTGCGCGAGTCGGCGACGACGATGCGGTAGTGCGGCTGGCGGATCTTGCCGAGGCGCTTGAGCTTGATCTTGACTGCCACTGGAGTGGTGTCTCCTGGTCTTGACGTGGTTGGGCACTTGAGATGCCACGTGGGGTTGCGGTACTCGGATGCCCGATGGACGCGTCAGCCGGAGGAGAGAGGGGTCCTGTGCGACTGTCGAGTACAGCTAGCCATTGTGCCACACGCCGCCGACTCAGTTGGCGGCGCCCACCGTCTCCGGGATGCGGAAGGGCTTGCCGCAGCCGCCGCAGACGATCGGGGCCTGGGCCAGCACCGAGGGCACCACGCGCACGTTCCGCCCGCAGTCGCAGACGGCCTTGACGCGGACGCCGCCGCCCGAGGAACCGTGCCGGGCGGCCGGACCCCGGAAGGACCGCTTGGTGTCGGCGGCCGTGGCGACCGTGTGGGCCTTGAGGGCGCGCTGGAGCCGCTCGATGGTGGGCCGGTAGCGGCGCCGGGCCTCGGGGTTCAGCGTGACCAGGGAGAAGCCGCTGCTGGCGTGCGGCTCCTCGGGATGGTCGAGGCCCATCTCCTCGGCGATCGCGAGGAATCTGCGGTTGTGGTAGCGGCCGGCGCGGGAGGTGTCGCGGACACCTCGGGCGGCTGCGATGCCGTGGACTGCCTCGTGGAGCAGTCGTTCGAAGGAGAGCTCGGCGCCACAGGCGGACGAGGACTCTCCGATCAGGGACTCGGGCGCGGCAAGATCGGGCAGCTCGGGGTGGTGCCGCTGAATGTCGGCCCACGCCTGTGCCAGCTCTGCGGCGAGAACAGGGGGTGTCGTGCTCACGTCGCGTACAACGAGCCGGAGTGCCCCCGGGTTCCATTCCGGGGCATCCCAAATATTTTGCACGTACCCGTCAGTTGGCATCGATGCGTGGCGACGCGGTCCAGTGCCTCGATCTGCGGAGAAGTCACGCAGGGAGCCTCAAGCCGGTGCGTAGTGGCGCATACGCCCCGGCGCGTGAACGGGGTGCGCGCGCCCCCTGGGGAGCCGGCGGGGCGGGGGGACCTCGGCGAGGACAGTACCCGGTGCGGCGGGGTGGCGGCGCACCGCCCCTCCCCCGGACGAATCCGTCCGGCCCGAGCACTGGACGCGGCCCGGGATGCGCAGTTCCCTGACTACGGGGGGCTGTCGTCCGAGCACGGATTGGGGCACTTTTCCATGACACCTACGCTCGTCCCGCACCACCCCGCGCGCGATTGGGCCGAGATCCAGGAACGGATGCTGGTCCCGCTGTACGAGGCGGTGTACGACCGCCTCGGCGTGGGCGCGGGATCCCGGCTGCTCGGCCTGGGCTGCGGCTCGGGCCTGGCCCTCCTGATGGCGGCGGCGCGCGGCGCGCGGGTGGCCGGCGCGGACCGGGACCACGCGCGCGTGGAGCTGGCGAGGGAGCGGCTGCCGGAGGACGTCACGGTGACGGAGGGGCTCCCCGAGGACCTTCCGTACGACGTGGTCACGGCCTTCCACGCGACGGACGGGGTCCTGCCGGATCTCCGCGCGCTCACCCGTACGGCGCAATCGGGTACGGCGGTCGTGCTCGCGGGCTGGGGGCCGCCGGAGCGGTGCGCCACGGAGCCGGTGCTGCGGGTCGCGGCCCGGCTGGCGGACCGGGGCCCGGCGGCGGGACCCGACCTGGACGCCCTGGTGGCGGACGCGGGACTGCGGCCGGTCGGTTCGGGCCGGGTGGCCTGCCCCTTCGGCTACGCGGACGGGTCGAGCGCGGTGCGCGGGCTGCTCTCGACGGGCGCCTTCGACGAGGCGGTCGGCGCGACGGACCTCTCCCAGGTGGAGAAGGAGATCGAGGAGGCGCTCGCCCCGTACGCCCGCCCGGACGGGACGGTGTGGATGCCGAACGTCTTCCGGTACGTGGTCGCACGGGTGCGATGAGGCGGAGCCCCGTGAGCCCGCACCCCCGTGAGGCGGAGCCCCGTGAGGCGGAGCCCCGTGAGCCCGCACCCCCGTGAGGCGGAGCCCCGTGAGCCCGGACCCCACCAGCCCGCACCCCGAGAGCACGCACCCCGTGCGCGTGGCCGTGTGAGCCGGTCACCGAAGGCCGCGGCCCCTCACAGCTCCTTCTTGACGCGCGGGATGCCCGCGGCGCGGTAGGCCGCCTCCTCCTCCAGGGTCTCGTGGGCGAGGAGGGCCTCGGCGAGGGCGTCCAGCTTGTCCCGGTGCTCGCGGAGCTGCCGCACCGCGCTCTCGTAGCACTCGTCGACGATGCGCCGCATCTCCTCGTCGACGGTGTCGAGGGTGGCGGGGGCGGCCGACAGCCCGTACGCCTGCTGGGCGTCGCTCGGGATGGCGGTGAGGCGGCCGACGCGCTCGCTCATGCCCCAGCGGCCCGCCATGCCCCGGGCGATGTTGGTGACCTGTTCGAGGTCGCTCTCGGCGCCGGTGGTGATGACGCCGAAGACGACCTGTTCGGCGGCCATGCCGCCGAGGGCGCCGATGATCCGGCCGCGCAGGTAGTCCTCGGTGTAGGCGTACTTGTCGGCGTCGGGGGTCGACAGGGTGACGCCGAGGGCCCGACCCCGGGGCACGATGGTGATCTTGCGGACCGGGTCGGCGCCGGGCTGGAGCATGCCGAGCAGGGCGTGCCCGCTCTCGTGGTACGCGGTGCGGCGCCGTTCCTCGGCGGGCATCACCAGGGGCCGTTCGGCGCCGAGCTGGACCTTCTCCAGGGCGTCGGACAGATCGGACTGGGTGACCGCCTTCTGGTCGCGCTTGACCGCGAGGAGGGCGGCCTCGTTGGCGAGGTTGGCGAGCTCGGCGCCGGTCATGCCGGGGGTGGTGCGGGCCACGTGTTCCAGGTCGACGTCCTGGGCGAGCGGGATCTCCCGGGTGTGGATCTTGAGGATCGCCTCGCGGCCGCCCCGGTCGGGCGGGTTGACGTGGACGATCCGGTCGAAGCGGCCCGGCCGGGTGAGGGCCGGGTCGAGCACGTCGGCGCGGTTGGTGGCGGCGAGGACGATGACCCCCTCGGAGCCGGTGAAGCCGTCCATCTCGGTGAGGATCTGGTTGAGGGTCTGCTCGCGCTCGTCGTGACCGCCCATGCCGGAGCCGCCGCCGCGGGCCCGGCCGATGGTGTCGATCTCGTCGATGAAGATGATCGCGGGGGCGACCTTGCGGGCCTCGGCGAAGAGCTCGCGGACCCGGGAGGCGCCGACGCCCACGATCATCTCGATGAACTCGGAGGCGGAGGCGGAGAAGAACGGCACCCCGGCCTCGCCCGCGACGGCCCGGGCGAGCAGCGTCTTGCCGGTGCCGGGAGGGCCCGCGAGGAGCACGCCGCGGGGCATCTTGGCGCCCATCTCGCGGTAGGCCTGGGGGTTCTTCAGGAAGTCGACGACGTCGTTGAGCTCGCCCTCGACCTCGTCGATGCCGGCGACGTCCTGGAAGGTGGTGCGCGGGCCGCCCTCCAGCTCCACCGGTTTCGGCGGCTGCTTGCGTCCGAGCATGCCTCCGGCGCCGCCCATGCCCGCGCTCATCCGGCGGGCGATGAACAGCCACAGCACGACGAGCAGCAGCATCGGCGCCAGGGAGATCAGCAGGTTGACGAGGAAGCTGCGCTCCTTGACGACCGGCTCGGCGGTCACGACCACGTTCTGTTTGGACAGCTGGGCCCACAGGTCGTCGTCGGCGAAGGCGGGCCGCTGGGTCTGGAACTTGGTGTAGTCGCCGTCGCCGTCGGGGATCGGCTGCTTGTTCTTCAGCTGCCCCTGGATCGCGTCGCCCTTGGAGTAGATCTTGGTGACGTTCCCGGCGGCGACCTGCTTGTCGAACTCGGTGTACGAGATCGTCGGCCCGTCGCCCTCGTTGAAGAACGACAGCACGATGTTGGCCAGCAGGTAGACGACGAGCGCGGTCAGGATGAGGCTGCCCCAGCTCCCCCGCATCCGCTTCTTCGGCGGCGGGGGCGGCGGAGCCCCTTCCGAGCGCCAGGGCTGGTCGGTCCGGTCGCGCGGGGGTACGGGGTTGGCCACGTGGCTCTCCTCGGGGCGGCTGTGGCCCCAGTATCGAAGAGCGGGACGAACCGGGCATCGCGGGCGGCGCGGAGGAGTGAAAAGGGGCCCGGGGCGGTTTCGCACCGCCCCGGGCCCCTCCTGGTCCGCGTGTCAGCCCATGAACTTCTTGAACTCGTCCGGGAGCTCGAAGTCCTTCGGGGCCTGTCCGGCCGCCGGGAGACCGAAGGCGCCGCCGGCCTGGGCCTGCTCGCGGCGCTCGGCCGCGGCCTGCTCCTCGGCCTTCCGCTTCATCGGGTTGCCGCTCTTGCGCTTGCCCTTGGCCTGCTTGACCTGCTTCTTCTGCCGGCCGGGGCCGCCGCCCATGCCCGGGATGCCGGGCATCCCCGGCATGCCGCCGCCCTGCGCCATGCGGGACATCATCTTGCGGGCCTCGAAGAACCGCTCGACCAGGCCCTTGACCGCGCTGACCTCGACGCCGGAGCCCTTGGCGATACGGGCCCGCCGGGAGCCGTTGATGATGGTCGGGTCCTGACGCTCGGCCGGGGTCATCGACTTGATGATGGCGGCCGTGCGGTCCACGTCCCGCTCGTCGATGTTGGCGATCTGCTCCTTCATCTGGCCCATGCCGGGGAGCATCCCGAGCAGCTTCGAGATGGAGCCCATCTTGCGGACCTGCTCCATCTGCGCCAGGAAGTCGTCGAGCGTGAAGCCCTCGCCCTTCTTCGAGGCGAGCTTCGAGGCCATCTTGGCGGCCTCTTCCTCGTCGAAGGTCTGCTGCGCCTTCTCGATGAGGGAGAGCATGTCGCCCATGCCGAGGATGCGGGACGCCATGCGGTCCGGGTGGAACGCGTCGAACTCGTCCAGCTTCTCGCCGTTGGAGGCGAACATGATCTGCTTGCCCGTGACGTGGGCGATGGAGAGCGCGGCACCGCCGCGGGCGTCGCCGTCGAGCTTGGAGAGCACGACGCCGTCGAAGCCGACGCCGTCACGGAAGGCCTCGGCGGTGTTGACCGCGTCCTGACCGATCATGGCGTCGACGACGAAGAGGACCTCGTCGGGGCTGACGGCGTCGCGGATGTCCGCCGCCTGCCGCATCAGCTCCTGGTCGATGCCGAGGCGGCCGGCGGTGTCGACGATGACGACGTCGTACAGCTTGGTCCGCGCGTACTCGATGGAGTCCTTCGCGACCTGGACCGGGTCGCCGACGCCGTTGCCCGGCTGCGGGCCGTAGAAGGCCACGCCGGCGCGGTCGGCGACGACGGAGAGCTGGTTGACGGCGTTGGGGCGCTGGAGGTCGCAGGCGACGAGCAGCGGGGAGTGGCCCTGGCCCTTGAGCCAGACGCCCAGCTTTCCGGCGAGGGTGGTCTTACCGGCGCCCTGGAGGCCGGCGAGCATGATCACGGTCGGCGCGGTCTTGGCGAAGCGCAGACGGCGGGTCTCGCCGCCGAGGATGCCGATGAGCTCCTCGTTGACGATCTTGATGACCTGCTGGGCGGGGTTGAGGGCCTGGGAGACCTCCGCGCCCAGCGAGCGCTCCTTGACCTGCTTGATGAAGGCGCGGACGACCGGAAGGGCGACATCCGCTTCGAGCAGCGCGATGCGGATCTCGCGTGCGGTGGCGTCGATGTCCGCCTCGGACAGACGGCCCTTGCCGCGGAGGTTCTTGAAGGTCGCTGCAAGGCGGTCGGAGAGGGTATCGAACACGGCGGTCGCGGATCCTCGGTGTCGGGGGCGGTCGGATTGCCCTCCAGGGTATCGGGCCGCTCGAAGTGTGTGCCCCCGCCCGCCGAATCCCCTGGGTTCATGTGCTCATCGCAGCGCCCCCTCCAGGGCGCGGGCCAGGTCGATCGCCTCCTCGTCGGAGAGCAGGGAGCCGTCCGTGCGGGTCACGTACAGGGTGTCGACGGCGTTGGCGCCCAGGGTGGAGACGTGCGCGCTCCGCACCCGGACGGCCGCGCCCTCCAGGGCCCGGCCGATGCGGTGCAGCAGGCCCGGGGCGTCCTGGGCGCGGACCTCGATGACGGTGGCCAGGCGGGAGTCCGCCGGGGCCACGGTGACCCGGGGCGGCGGCGCGGTGAGCCCCCGGCGGCGCGGATAGGCGGCCTCGCGCTCGGCGAGCCGGGCCGCGATGTCGAGGGAACCGTCGAGGGCGCGCACGAGGTCGGCGCGGAGCCGGGCGGCCTCGGGCAGGGAGCCGTACTCGGCGGCGACCCGCCAGTCGAGGACCAGGACCGGGCCGGAACCGAGGGGGCCGGGCAGCTCGACGGCGCGGAGGTCGGCGGCGCGCACGGTCAGCCGGTGCAGGGCGAGGACGCCCGCGACGGCGGGCAGGACGCCGGGGCGCTCGGGCAGGGCGATGAGGAGTTCCACGCCGACGGGCTCGGGCGCCTCCTCGTCGAGGGGCTGCTCCTCGCGCGCGTGGAGGGCGAGGACGGGTTCGCCGGTGCGCAGGGCCTCGATCGCGAGCCGTTCCTGCTCGGCGCTGGGCGCCGCCGCCTCGGGGTCGGGCAGGGGTGCGCCCGTGAGGACGCCGGCCACCCGTTTGACCAGGTCGGCGACGAGCGAGGCCCGCCAGGAGGACCAGGCGGCGGGGCCGGTGGCCAGGGCGTCGGCCTCGGTGAGGGCGTGCAGGAGCTCCAAGGCGCCCAGGCTGCCGACGGCGGCGGCGACGGACTGGACGGTGGCGGGGTCGTCCAGGTCCCGCCGGGTGGCGGTCTCGACGAGGAGCAGGTGGTGGCGGACGACGGTGGCGACGACGGCGGTGTCGGTGCGGTCGAAGCCGATGCGGGCGGCGAGGTCGCGGGCGATGGTCTCGCCCGCGACGGAGTGGTCGCCGGGCCAGCCCTTGCCGATGTCGTGGAGGAGGGCGGCGACGAGGAGGAGGTCGGGTCGGCCGACGCGGCGGGTGAGCGAGGAGGCCCGTACGGCCGTCTCGACGAGGTGCCGGTCGACGGTCCAGGTGTGGACGGGGTTGCGCTGGGGGCGGCAGCGGACGCGCTCCCAGTCGGGCAGGAGCCGGGTGACGAGCCCTTCGGCCTCCAGGGCCTCCCAGACGGGGACGGTGGCCTCGCCCGCGCCGAGCAGGGTGACGAGCTCCTCGCGGGCCTCGGCGGGCCAGGGCACCGGCAGGGGCGCCGCGGCGGCGGCGAGGCGCCGCACGGCGTGCAGGGAGAGCGGCAGGGCGGACTGGGCGGCCGCGGCGGCGGCCCGCAGCGGCAGGACGGGGTCGCGCTCCGGCCGGGCGCTGCGGGCCAGGACGACCTCGCCGTCCATCTCGACGACGCCCTCCGCGAGCGGGGTCCGTTCGACGGGGGGTTTCGTGCCGCCCCGGCCGAGGAGCGAGCGCAGCCGCGGACGGACGGAGCGGGCCCTGAGGACGCGGTTGACCTCGCGCCAGGTGACGTCGGTGGCGTACGAGACGGTCCGGGCGGCCTCGTACACCTCGCGGAGCAGGGTGTCGGCGTCGAGGAGGCCCAGAGCGGCGGCGACCGCGTCCTGTTCCTGGAGGGCCAGCCGGTCGGTGGCCCGGCCGGTGGCGAGGTGCAGGGCGTCGCGGGCGTCGAGGAGCCTGCGGCGGGCGGTGTCGAGGCCCTCGCGGGGGGCATCGGCGAGCCAGGAGGCGGCGACGGCACGGAGGACCTGGGTGTCGCGGAGACCGCCCCTGGCCTCCTTGAGGTCGGGCTCCAGGAGGTACTGGAGCTCCCCCGCGCGCTCGGCGCGCTCCCGGCAGAGTTCGTCGAGTTCGGGGAGCCGCCGGGGGGCCTGGTTGCGCCAGTCGGCGAGGACGGTGGTGCGCAGGGCGGCGACGAGGCCGTGGTCGCCGGCGAGGGGCCGGGCGTCGAGGAGGCCGAGGTGGGCCTTGAGGTCGTCGGCGGCGGTGGCCCGGGCCTCGGCCGGGGTGCGGACGGAGTGGTCGAGGGCGAGGCCGAGGTCCCAGACGGGGTACCAGATCCGGTCGGCGAGGGCGGCGACGGCGGCCTGGTCGGCGGTGCCGTCGTGGAGCAGGAGGAGGTCGAGGTCGCTGCGCGGGGAGAGTTCGGCGCGCCCGTAGCCGCCGACGGCGACGAGGGCGGTCCCGCGGGGCGGTGCGGCGGCGGCGAAGAGTCCGGCCAGCCAGTCGTCGGTGAGCCGGGCGAGGGCGGCACGGCGCGGCGGCCCGGGCCGCTCCTTCTCCTGGAGGAGGAGCAGCCGGGCCGCCGCGTAGCCGCCGGGTCCCGATGCTTCGGTCGTGTCGCTCGTGTCGAGGTTCGTCACCCGGCGGCTCCTATCCGTGCTTACAGTGCGTCCGGTCCGCGCTCGCCGGTGCGGACCCGTACGGCGGTCTCGACCGGCACGCTCCACACCTTGCCGTCTCCGATCTTGCCGGTCCGGGCGGCCTTCACGACGACGTCGATGAGCTGTTCGGCGTCCTCGTCCTCGACGAGGACCTCGATGCGGATCTTGGGGACCAGGTCGACGGTGTACTCGGCGCCCCGGTAGACCTCGGTGTGGCCGCGCTGGCGGCCGTAGCCGCTGGCCTCGGTGACCGTGAGTCCGTGGACGCCGAACGCCTGGAGGGCCTCCTTGATCTCGTCGAGCCGGTGCGGCTTCACGACCGCGGTGATGAGCTTCATGCGTCCACCTTCTTGTTCTCGCTCAGGACGGGCGTGGCCACGGAGGTGCCGCGTCCCGTGATGCCCCCGCCGGCGCCGCTGAAGTCGTACGCGGTCTCGGCGTGCTCGACCTGGTCGATGCCGGAGACCTCGTCGTCCTCGCTGACCCGCATGCCCATCGTCCTGTCGATGACGAGGGCGAGGACGGCGGAGGCGATCAGAGAGTAGGCGAGGACGGCGAAGACGCCCACGGCCTGCTTGCCGAGCTGCTCCAGGCCGCCGCCGTAGAAGAGGCCCTTGGCGTCGGACTGGACGCCACCGGTGGCGAAGAGGCCGACGAGGAGGGAGCCGGCGACGCCGCCGACGAGGTGGACGCCGACGACGTCGAGGGAGTCGTCGTAGCCGAACTTGTACTTGAGGCCGACGGCCATGGCGCAGAGGAGACCGGCGATCGCGCCGACGGCAATGGCGCCGAGCGGGCTGACGGCGCCGCCGGACGGGGTGATGGCGACGAGTCCGGCGACCGCGCCGGAGGCGGCGCCGAGGGTGGTGAAGGAGCCGTGGCGGATCTTCTCGTACGCGAGCCAGGCGAGCATGGCGGCGGCGGTGGCGACCTGGGTGTTGACGAACATCACGGCGCCGACGCCGTCGTCGTTGCCGAGCCAGGAGCCGGCGTTGAAGCCGAACCAGCCGAACCAGAGGAGACCGGCGCCGAGCATGACCAGCGGGAGGCTGTGCGGGCGCATCGGGTCCTTCTTGAAGCCGACGCGCTTGCCGATGACGAGGATGACGCCGAGGGCGGCGGCGCCCGCGTTGATGTGGACGGCGGTGCCGCCGGCGAAGTCGATGACGCCCATCTCGAAGAGCCAGCCGCCCGCGCCCCAGACCCAGTGGGCGACGGGGAAGTAGACGAGGGTGACCCAGAGGGTGATGAAGAGGGCCCAGGCGGTGAACTTGACGCGGTCGGCGAGGGCGCCGCTGATGAGCGCGGGGGTGATGATCGCGAACATCAGCTGGAAGACGGCGAAGACGTACACCGGGATGGTGTAGCCGTCCCAGAGCTCGGTGATGCCGATGCCGCTGAGGCCGACGTAGTCGGAGGACCAGCCGATGAGCGAGCCCGCGTCGGTGCCGAAGGCGAGGCTGAAGCCGAAGAGCACCCACAGGATCGTGACGATCCCGAGGCTGATGAAGCTCATCATCAGCATGTTGAGGGTGGACTTGACGCGGACCATGCCTCCGTAGAAGAAGGCGAGCGCCGGGGTCATCAGCATGACCAGGGCGGAGCAGATGAGCATGAACCCGGTGTTGGCGGCGGACAGCGCGGGGGCGTCTGCGGCCAGGGTCGTGACGGCTGGTGCCATCGGCGTCTCCTCGTCGTCGAATGCGGCCTGTGCGGGGCGGGGCCGGGGAGCGTCCGGCCGTGAGGGGTGGCCGGTTATGGGCCAGAGATTCGCGCAGCGCGGTTTCCGCCGATGCCGCTCGATGTTTCGGAGCGGTGACGAAGGGGTCGGGCGTGTTACGCGACCGTGAACGCCCGTGTCGGTCCGGGGGACGCCCGGGTCGGCGGGGCCGACGGCCGTGTCGGGCCGGGGCGGCGACGGCTGCGCCCGCGCCGGGGAGCGTCCGGGCGGGTGCCCGCGTCTGCCCGCCCGGGGAGGCCGTGGCGCCGGTCGGGCCCGGCGCCCGGGAAAGGGGCCGGCCGCGCCGGGCGTCCGTGTGACCTTGCGGCGGGGGAGCCGAGTCGGGCTTTACGGGACGTCCGGCGCGGCCGGGGTCGGTGCGGGCTCGTGGAGCCCGGGGGGGGGTCAGACCGCTTCGGCGGACTCCGGCAGGAGCTGGGTGAGGCGGTCGGTGAGGTGGACGACCTCGGCGACGTCGCTGTAGTTGCGGGCGGCGTGGTCGACGGTCTTGCGGAGCCGGGTGTTGACCCGCTCGGAGCGGATGCTGCGGGCGACCCCGAGGGCCTTCTCGGCGAGGACCACGGACTCCTCGGGCTCGCGCTTGAGGAGGTGCACGGTGGCCATGCCGATCAGGTTGAGCGCGTACGAACGCTGGTGGTCGGGGTCCTTCTCGAAGAGCTGGACGGCCCGCTCCATGACGGGCTCGGCGAGCGAGGCGTAGGTCGGGGAGCGGCCCGCGACATAGGCGAGGTCGCGGTAGGAGTGCGAGTTCTCGCCGTTGAGCTCGGCCTCGGAGAAGAAGCCGATCCAGTCGGGCTCGGGCTCGCCGTCGAGTCCGACGTCGGCGAAGGTGTCCTCGGCCATCCGGACGGCCCGCTTGCACTTGGAGGGCTGCCCCATGTTGGCGTAGGCGCGGGCCTCCATCGCATACAGCATGGCCTGGGTGCGGGCGGTGGCGCAGTCCCGACTGCCGTACTGGGCGAGGTGGATGAGTTCGAGTGCGTCGTCGGGGCGGCCGAGGTGGATCATCTGGCGGCTCATGGACGAGAGGATGTACGAGCCGAGGGGCTTGTCGCCGGCCTCCTTGGCGGCGTGCAGGGCGAGCACGAAGTACTTCTGGGCGGTGGGCTGGAGGCCGACGTCGTAGCTCATCCAGCCGGCCAGCTCGGCGAGTTCGGCGGCGCAGGTGAAGAGGCGCTTGGCGGTGGCGGCCGGCTGGGACTCCTGGAGCAGGTCGGTGACCTCGTGGAGCTGGCCGACGACGGCCTTGCGGCGCAGTCCGCCGCCGCACTGGGCGTCCCACTTGCGGAACATGGCGGTGGTGGACTCCAGGAGGTCGAGCTCGATCTCGGAGAGCCGGTTGGGGCGCCGGGCGTCGACGAGGGGCTCGGGCCGCTCGACGTCGGCGACCGGGGTGGGCACGAGCCAGCGCTGCATCGGTTCGATGAGGGCGGGTCCCGCGGCGAGCGACAGGGAGGAGCCGAGGAAGCCCCGGCGGGCGAGCATCAGGTCGCTGCGGGAGAACTCGCTGAGCAGGGCGACGGTCTGCGGCCCCGCCCAGGGCAGGTCGACACCGGAGACGGAGGGCGACTGGTGCGCGGTGCGCAGGCCGAGGTCCTCGACGGCGACGACGGAGCCGAAGCGCTCGGAGAAGAGCTCGGAGAGGATCCGCGGGATGGGCTCGCGGGGCTGCTCGCCGTCGAGCCAGCGCCGCACGCGCGAGGTGTCCGTGGAGATGTGGTGCGCGCCCATCTGGCGCGCCCGGCGGTTCACCTGGCGTGCCAGTTCGCCCTTCGACCAGCCGCTGCGCACGAACCACGAGCCCAGCTGCTCGTTCGGGCGCTTGCCGGCAATCGTACCGTCTGCGCCGTTGCCGCTCACTGGAACGCCCCCATCCACCTGAAATCCTGTCGTCCGAACCCCTATCAGAATGCCGCCTCTCGCGGCACCCGTCCGGCGTTCGCACTCCTTCGAACTGGAAACCGGGTTGCCTCCGGCATACCCACGCGTGCACGCGGTCCCGGGGTTCGAGTACCGAAAGTAATCCTACGATCACCGCTCCACGAGCCCGATTCAAGAAACGCCACCATTCGCCACCCCTTCGAATGAACTCGCCGCGCGTGGAACGCGATTCACTTGACATGCGACGAACCGGAGTCGGCGGACGGAAGCGCGGAGCAGCGCGCGTCCCGGCCCGCACCACCCCTGTCACGACCGCGCGCCACGCGCGGCGACGGAACGTGACGAAGGGTGACGACGATGCTCCGGGTCGTAACCACCGGCGCGCTCGACCCGTTGGAGGGGGCATGGGTTTCACGATCGGCGGCATTCGTGAGATGCGGGTCGGCGCTCGCCGCCGCGTACGCACCACGGAGTGCACTGCGGTGGCCGAGTACACCGGGCTGTGGGGCTGGGACGTCGTCCCGGGCGCGCGGGCCGTCTCCGGCCGGTGCTCCTGCGGGGATCCGGCCTGCGCCGCCCCCGGCGCCCACCCCCTCTCCTTCGCGGACCCGGTCCCGGCGGGCGCCGGGCTCGACGACGCCGCCAAGGCCTGGTCCGAGTACCCCGGCGCGACGATGCTCCTGCCGGTCGGCCGGGCCTTCGACGTGATCGAGGTCGCCGAGGCGGCGGGCCGGCGGGCGCTGGTGCGCCTGGAGCGCATGGGGCTGCCGCTCGGCCCGGTGTGCGCGACGCCGACCGGCCGGGCGCGGTTCTTCGTGGCCCCGGGCGCGGCGGCCGGGCTGCCGCGGCTGCTGTACCGGATGGGCTGGGACGACGCCGATCTGGACCTGCACTGTCTGGGGCCCGGTTCCCATGTCACCGCTCCCCCGTCGGACCTGTCCGGTCTCGGGCCGGTGCGCTGGCTGCGGCCCCCGACGCTGGACACGGCGGGCGCGCCGCCGCAGGCCCGGCTGCTGCTGGGCACTCTGGCGTACATCTGCCACCGGACGCGCTTCTGAGCACGGATGGACGGCTTCTGAGCACGGGTGTACGGAAGGGCCCCCGCCGTCATGTGGCGGGGGCCCTTCCGTGTGCCGCACCGGGTGTCAGTCGCCGATCAGGGCGTCGACGAAGGCGCCCGGCTCGAAGGGCGCCAGGTCGTCCGGGCCCTCGCCCAGGCCGATCAGCTTGACCGGGACGCCGAGCTCGCGCTGGACCGCGACGACGATGCCGCCCTTGGCGGTGCCGTCGAGCTTGGTGAGCACGATGCCGGTGATGTCGACGACCTCGGCGAAGACGCGGGCCTGGATCAGGCCGTTCTGACCGGTGGTGGCGTCGAGGACGAGGAGGATCTCGTCGAGCGGGCCGTGCTTCTCGACGACGCGCTTGACCTTGCCGAGCTCGTCCATCAGGCCGGTCTTGGTGTGCAGCCGGCCTGCGGTGTCGATGAGGACGACATCGGCCTTCTCGGCGATGCCCTCCTTGACCGCGTCGAAGGCGATCGACGCCGGGTCGCCGCCCTCCGGGCCGCGCACGGTGCGGGCGCCGACGCGCTCGCCCCAGGTCTGGAGCTGGTCGGCGGCGGCGGCACGGAAGGTGTCGGCGGCGCCGAGGACGACGGACTTGCCGTCGGCGACCAGGACCCGGGCCAGCTTGCCGGTGGTGGTGGTCTTGCCGGTGCCGTTGACGCCGACGACCATGACCACGCCGGGGGTGTCCTCGGGGCTCTCGGTCCTCACCGAGCGGTCGAAGTCGCCGAGCAGGGCGACGAGCTCCTCGCGGAGCAGGCCGCGCAGCTCGTCCGGGGTGCGGGTGCCGAGCACCCTGACGCGCTCGCGCAGCCGGTCGACGAGCTCCTGGGTGGGGGCGACGCCGACGTCGGCCGTGAGAAGCGTCTCCTCGATCTCCTCCCAGGTGTCCTCGTCGAGGTGCTCGCGGGACAGCAGCGTGAGCAGTCCCTTGCCGAGCGAGTTCTGGGAGCGGGCGAGGCGGGCCCGGAGCCGCACGAGGCGGCCGGCGGTGGGCTCGGGGACCTCGATCTCGGGAGCGGCGGGCTCCTCGGCGACGGGTGCCTCGGGGACCGCTTCGGCGGGGAGTTCGACCTCCTCGACCGTGCGGCGTGGTTCCTCCCGCGGTGTCTCCGCCTCCTCGCCGACGTGCGGTTCGGCGGGCGGAGCGGTGATGGTCGGCGTGGTGGACGGCGGCTCGGCCGGCGGCAGCTGCTTCTTCTTGCGGCCGCTGATCACGAGCCCGCTCGTCACGGCGACCGCGACGACCAGAGCGATGACTACAGCAAGGATGAGTTCCATAACCCGACCAGTATCGGCCACGAGGGCACGGTTGGAGGAGCACGTACGCTGGGTGGGTCCCCCACATCTGTACGGAGTACCCCCATGCCCCACGACGCCTCCGAAGCCGCAGGCGCGACGCACGACGGAGCGATGGAGACCCGCGGTCTCGAGCCCGTCCCCGACGCCGAGCGGACCGGCCGTGTCCGCGAGCTCTTCCCGACCTGGGTCGCGGCCAACATCAGTGTGCTGCTGCTCACGATGGGCGCCGGCCTGATCGTCTTCAACGGCCTGAACTTCTGGCAGGTCCTGACCGTGGCGATCGCCGCGCCCGTCCTCTCGTACGGGATCGTCGGTCTGATCTCGATCGCGGGCAAGCGCGGCGGGGCGCCCGGCATGGCGCTGTCCCGGGCCGTGTTCGGTCAGCGCGGAAACCTTTTTCCCGGAGCGCTGATCTGGGTCGCCCGCTGGGGCTGGGAGACCATCAACGCGGTCACCGGCGCCTACGCGGTGCTGACCGTCCTCGACCTGCTCTTCGGGGTGAAGTCGAACACGCTGCTCATCGTGGTGACGCTGGCGCTCTTCGTGACCTGCACCTTCCTGGTGTCGGGCCTCGGCATCAACGCGCTGCGGGTGTGCAGCAAGTGGTCGACGTACCTCTTCGGCGCCTTCTCGGTGCTCGTCCTGGTCTATCTGGTGGCGAACACCGAGTGGTCGGCGGTCTTCGACAAGCCGGCCGGTTCGACGGCGATGATGGTCGCGGGCATCGGCACGATCGCGGCCGGCGGCATCAGCTGGGTGCCCTCGGGCCCCGACTTCACGCGCTACCTGCCGCGCACGGCCTCCTCGCGGGCGATGGTCGGGTCGACGATCGGCGGCGCCGGGATCGTGGTGCTCCCGATGGTGCTGATGGGCGCCGTGATGGCGGTGTCGACGCCGGACCTGGCCTCGGCGCAGGACCCTGTCTCGTTCATCGGCGAGCTGCTGCCGATGTGGATCTCGGTGCCGTACCTGGTGATCGCGCTGATCGGGATGCTGCTGATCAACTCGATGTCGATGTACTCGGCCGGGTTCACGGCGCAGACGCTGGGCATCAAGGTGTCCCGGGCGGCGGCGGTGAGCGTGAACGCCGTGATCAGCCTGGTCTTCGGATTCCTCCTGATGGTGGTCGCGACCAGCTTCATCGGCTCGTTCATCTCCTTCCTGACCCTGCTCGCGGTGGCGTTCTCGGCGTGGATCGGGGTCTTCGGCGTCGACATGCTGCGCCGGAGGTCGTACGACGCGACGGCCCTGATGGACACCACGCGGACCAGCGCCTACTGGTACCGGGGCGGTTTCGCCTGGCAGGCGATGACGGCGTGGGCCGCGGCGCTGCTCATGGGCCTGCTGTTCACGAAGGTGGACTGGTTCTCCGGTCCGCTCGCCTCGTCCTGGATCGGTGAGAACGGTCTGGGCTGGGCGGCGACGATCGTGGTCGCGGGCGCGCTGTACGCGGTGCTGCCGCGCTCGGCCGGGCCGAAGGCCGAACCCGCCGCCGAGGTCCGCGAGACCGTTTCCATCTGACGTTCCGTCAGCTACTGTCCCCCTTCCGCGCACCAGCGAAGGGGGACTTCCCATGCCGTTCAGCGTCGTACGGTTCAACCTCGTCGATCCCCGCGCGACCCCGGAGTCCCTCTCGGAGCGCTACCGCGCCGCGCTCGCCATGGCGGCGTACGCCGACGGGCACGGCGTCGACACCGTGCAGACCGAGGAGCACCACGGGGTCGAGAACAACTGGCTGCCCTCCCCCTTCGCCTTCGCGGGCGCCGTCTTCGGCGCCACCCGCAGGATCGCGGTCACCGTCTCGGCGATCATCGGCCCGCTGCACGACCCGCTGCGCCTGGCCGAGGACATCGCCGTCCTGGACCTGCTGAGCGGCGGGCGGCTCGTGACGGTGGCGGGGATCGGCTACCGCCCGGAGGAGTACGAGGAGCGCGGGGTCGACTGGGGGCGGCGGGGCAAGCTCCAGGACCTGCTCCTGGAGACCCTGCTCACGGCCTGGACCGGGGAGCCGTTCACCTATCAGGGGCGTACGGTACGGGTCACCCCGCGGCCCTTCACCCGGCCGCACCCGATGCTCCTGGTCGGCGGCTCCTCGCGGGCGGCGGCGCGGCGGGCGGCCCGGCTGGGGCTGCCGTTCTTCCCGAGCGCGCACCTGCCGGAGCTGGAGGCGTACTACCGGGAGCGGTGCGCGGAGTACGGCACGGAGGGCTGGACCATGATGCCGGCGGAGGTGACGCCGCTGCTGCACCTGTCGGAGGATCCGGACCGGACCTGGGCGGAGCACGGCGAGCACTTCCTGCACGAGGCGCGGACGTACGCCTCCTGGCAGTCGAAGGACATCCGCTCGGCGGTGCGGTCGGCGGCGACGACGGTGGCGGAGCTGCGCGCCGAGGGGGTCTACCGGGTCGTCACCCCGGAGGAGTGCCTGGCGCTCGGCCTGGAGAGCCTGGTGCTGCACCCGCTCTGCGGCGGGATGCCGGTGGAGGAGGGGTGGCGGAGCCTGCGGCTGTTCTGCGACCGCGTCCTGCCGGGGCTCCCGGCCTGAGAGCGTCCCGCCGCCGGGGAACGACGGACCGCCCCGGCCGGAGGCGCGGGGCGGTCGTCGCGAGGAGAGGGGCAGCGGGGATCAGCCCATCTCCTCCAACGCCTTGCCCTTCGTCTCCTTGACGTACCGGAGCACGAAGGGGATGGAGAGCACGGCGAAGACCGTGTAGATGATGTAGGTGCCGGAGAGGTTCCAGTCCGCGAGCGACGGGAAGCTGGCCGTGATGGCCCAGTTGGCGATCCACTGGGCGGAGGCGGCGACGCCGAGGGCCGCTGCGCGGATCCGGTTGGGGAACATCTCGCCGAGGAAGACCCAGACCACCACGCCCCACGAGAGGGCGAAGAAGAGCACGAAGACGTGGGCGGCGACGAGGGCCACCACGCCCTGGGTCTCGGGCAGCTTGCCGTCGACGAGGTCCGCGGAGAAGGCCCAGGCCTCGAAGGCGAGGGCGATCGCCATGCCGATGGAGCCGACGAGGGCGAGCGGCTTGCGCCCGACCCGGTCGACCAGCACCATCGCGATCACGGTGCCGATGATGTTGATGATCGACGTGGTGAACGAGTAGAAGAACGAGCTGGACGGGTCGATGCCGACGGACTGCCAGAGGGTCGCGGAGTAGTAGAAGGCGACGTTGATGCCGACGAGCTGCTGGAAGACCGAGAGTCCGATGCCGACCCAGACGATGGGCAGCAGCTTGAACCGGCTTCCGGAGACGAGCAGGTCCCGGAAGGTGGACTTGTGCTCCCGGCGCATGGCCCGGTCGATCTCGGCGACGCGCTGGTCCAGGTCCACGCCCTCGCCCTCGACCTCGGCGAGGACCTCCTTGGCCCGGTCGGTCCTCCCGACGGAGATGAGGAACCGGGGGGACTCGGGGATCGCGAAGGACAGCATGCCGTAGAGGAGCGCGGGCACGACCATCACGCCGAGCATCCACTGCCAGGCCTCGAGGCCGCCGATCTTCCCGCGCTGGTCGCCGTCCGCGAGCTGGAGGATCCCGTAGTTGACGAGCTGCGAGATGGCGATGCCGATGACGATCGCGGCCTGCTGGAAGGAACCGAGGCGGCCCCGGTAGGCGGCGGGGGCGACCTCGGCGATGTACGCCGGGCCGATGACGGAGGCCATGCCGATGGCGAAGCCGCCGATGATCCGCCAGAGGGCGAGGTCCCAGAGGGCGAAGGGCAGCGCGGAGCCGACGGCGCTGACGGCGAAGAGCACCGCGGAGATCTGCATGCAGCGGATGCGGCCGATGCGGTCGGCGATCCGGCCGGCGGTGGCGGCACCGATGGCGCAGCCGATCAGGGCGATGGCGATGACCTGGGCGAGGGTGCCCGAGCCGATGTCGTAGCGGTCGCGGATCGCCTCGACGGCGCCGTTGATGACGGAGCTGTCGTACCCGAAGAGGAAACCGCCCATCGCGGCGGAGGCCGTGATGAAGATGACGTGGCCGAGGTGGTCCGGGTGAGCGGCTCGGCCATCGGAGGGCGGCGGCGGGGGCGCCTGCTCGGTGCTGGTCACATGGACTCCTCGGTGGGGGGCGAGCCCTTCCAGTGGCGCACAACTTCACGCCGCCCACCACGTGAAGGTTAAAGCAACGTTGCAGAGACTATGCCTTCAAGTTTCGAAGTCAATAGCTCATGTCGTGTGACTTTATAGGCGCTCGAAGGCACGTTGAGTTCAACAGTTGAAGGCTGTTGCCTCAGCGCAGCCGCTGACTGATGACCTTGGATACCCCGTCGCCCTGCATGGAAACGCCGTACAGCGCGTCCGCGACCTCCATCGTCCGTTTCTGGTGCGTGATCACGATCAGCTGCGAGGACTCCTGGAGCTCCCGCATGATCCGGATCAGCCGCTGGAGGTTGGTGTCGTCGAGCGCCGCCTCGACCTCGTCCATGACGTAGAACGGGCTGGGCCGCGCCTTGAAGATCGAGACCAGCAGCGCCACGGCGGTGAGCGAGCGCTCCCCGCCGGAGAGCAGCGAGAGCCGCTTGACCTTCTTGCCCGGCGGGCGGGCCTCCACCTCGACGCCGGTGGTGAGCATGTCGTCCGGGTCGGTGAGGACGAGCCGGCCCTCGCCGCCGGGGAAGAGACGCGAGAAGACGCCCTCGAACTCGCGCGCGGTGTCCCGGTAGGCCTCGGTGAAGACCTGCTCCACCCGCAGATCGACCTCCTTCACGACCTGAAGCAGGTCGGTCCGGGTCTTCTTCAGGTCCTCCAGCTGCTCCGAGAGGAACCGGTGCCGCTCCTCCAGGGCCGCGAACTCCTCCAGGGCCAGCGGATTGACCTTGCCGAGCTGGTGGTACGCCCGTTCGGCGGCCTTCAGCCGCTTCTCCTGCTCCGAACGGACGAACGGCCGCGGCCCGGCTCCGGACGCCTCCTCCGGGTCCCCCTCGGCGGTGGGCGACGGGGGCACGGGCTGGTCCGGGCCGTACTCGGCGGCCAGGGCGGTTCCCTCCACGCCGAACTCCTCCAGCGCCTTCGCCTCCAGCTGCTCGATCCGCAGCCGCTTCTCGGCGCCCAGCACCTCGCCCCGGTGCACCGAGTCGGTGAGCTTGTCGAGTGCGGCCTTGAGGTCACGGCCGCGGGCCCGGGCGACCGTCAGGCCCTTCTCCCGGTCGGCCCGCGCCGCCTCGGCCACCACCCGCTCCCGCTCGGCGCGGACCAGCGAGACCTCGACGTGCGCCAGGAGGGCCCGCGCGCCCGAGGCGACCGCGCCCGCGACCCGCTCCTCGTGGCGCAGCCGGGCCCGGTGCCGCTCCGCACGCGCGCGTGCCTCCCGCTCGGCGCGGGCGGCCCGGTCGAGCGAGTCGGCCCGTCCGGCGAGTCCCTTGACCCGCTCCTCGTGGGTACGGACCTGGAGCCGCGCCTCCATCTCGGTCTGCCGCGCGTTGGAGCCGTCGATCGCGAGCCGGTCGCGCGTCGAGGTGTCGGGCTCGTCCTCGGCCGGCATCTCCTCGGCCACGAGGAGCCGTTCGGTCAGCTCCTCGGCCTCGGTGGTGGCCTTCTCCAGGGCCTCCTGGGCACGGGCGGCGGCCGCCGCTGTCCGCTCGGCCTCCCCCGCCGCTCCCCTGGCCTGCCCGGCGAGCCGGCCGAGCCGCTGGGCCACCGCGGACCGCTCCCGGTCCCCGGCGCGGCGGCGGGTGTCGAGCTCCTCGACCAGCGCCCCGGCGGTGCGGCGCCGCTCGACGGCCCCTTCCTTCGCCGCGGACGACTCCTGGCAGAGCACGGCCAGTTCGTCGAGCTCGGCGGCGGCCTCGGCCACCGAGGCCTGGACTTCGAGGAGGCTGGGCGCCCCGGCGGACCCGCCCTGCGCGAAGTGCGCCCCGAGCAGGTCCCCCTCGGCGGTGACGGCGGTCAGCGCGGGCCGGGTCCTGACCAGCTCGGCGGCCTCGTCGAGGTCGCCCACCACGACGATCCCGTCGAGCAGGCCGCGGACGGCGCCCACGAGCTCGACGGGACCCCGGACGAGGTCGGCGGCGTACGGGTGGTCCTCGGCCGCCGCCGGGTGCCGGGGCCCGGCGGCTCCGGTCAGGATCAGGGAGGCCCGGCCCGCGTCCTGCTTGCGCAGATGGCGCAGCGCCTCGACGGCGGCCGAGGGGCCGTCGGCGACGAGCGCGTCGGCGGCCGCGCCGAGGGCGGCGGCGACGGGGACCTCGTATCCCGGGGTGACGGCGAGGAGTTCGGCCGCGGGGCCGAGGAGTCCGGTGAGCCCGGCGGAGAGCAGCGCGCCCGTACCGTCCTTGCGCCGCAGCCCGAGGGCGAGCGCGTCGTGCCGGGCCCGGGTCGCGGCACGGCGGCGCTCGGCGTCGGCGGCGGCCTCGCGCGCGGCGCCCAGAGCGGCCTCGGCGTCGGCGAGTTCACGGCGGGCGGCCTCGTACCGCTCGCTCTGTTCGGCGTCCTCCGCGTCGAGGCCGTCGACCTCGGCCTTCAGCTGCTCGTACTCCTCCTGGGCCGCGGCCGACCGCTCGGCGGCGTCGTCGCGGGCGGCGGCCAGCCGGTCGATCTCGGCCTGGGCGGACGCGGCGCGCGAGCGGGCCGCGTTGACCTGGCCGTGCAGCCGGGCGAGGCCCTCGCGCCGGTCGGCGAGGGCGCGGGCCAGGTCCCTGAGGCGGCGCTCCTCGTCGGCGAGGGTCCGCTCCAGGTCGGCGCGGTGGGCGACGGTGTCCTCCAGGGCGCGCTCGGCTGCCTCCAGCGCGGCTTCGAGCTCCGCCTCCTGCTCGCGGACGCGGGCCGCCTCCCGCTCCAGGTCCTCCGGGTCGCGGCCGCGCCGCTCCTCGGCGGGCGCGGTGGTGGCGCTCTTCACGCGCGCGTCGGCCAGGGAGACGGTGCCCCGGACGCGTTCGGCGAGCTGGGAGAGGGCGTACCAGCTCTGCTGGGCGCGCTCCAGGCGGGGCACCAGGGCGTGGGCCTCCGCCTCGAGGTGGGCCTCCTCGGCGAGGGCGGTACGGAGCTCGGCCTCGGTGGACTCCTTGCGGGCCAGCAGGGCCGCCTCGTCGGCCACCTCGGCGGCGAGCGCCGCCTGGAGCCGGACGAGGTCGTCGGCGAGGAGGCGGAGGCGGGCGTCGCGCAGGTCGGCCTGGATGACGACGGCGCGGCGGGCGACGGCGGCCTGCCGTCCCAGGGGCTTGAGCTGGCGCCGGAGTTCGTCGGTGAGGTCCTGCACGCGCGCGAGGTTGGCCTGCATCGCGTCCAGCTTCCGGAGCGCCTTCTCCTTGCGCTTGCGGTGCTTGAGGACTCCGGCGGCCTCCTCGATGAAGGCACGCCGGCCCATCGGGTCGGCGTGCAGCACGGAGTCGAGCTGCCCCTGGCCGACGATGACGTGCATCTCGCGGCCGATGCCGGAGTCGGAGAGCAGGTCCTGGAAGTCGAGGAGGCGGCAGGTGTCGCCGTTGATCTGGTACTCGCTGCTGCCGCCGCGGAACATGATCCGGGTGAGGGTGACCTCGGCGTAGTCGATGGGCAGGGCGCCGTCGGAGTTGTCGATGGTCAGCGAGACCTCGGCGCGGCCGAGCGGAGGGCGCCCGGTCGTGCCGGCGAAGATGACGTCCTCCATCTTGCCGCCGCGCAGCGACTTGGCGCCCTGCTCGCCCATGACCCAGGACAGTGCGTCCACGACATTGGACTTGCCCGAGCCGTTGGGGCCCACGACACAGGTGATTCCGGGTTCGAACCGCAGCGTGGTGGCCGAGGCGAACGACTTGAATCCGCGGAGCGTCAGGGCCTTGAGGTGCACCCCGGGGACTCTACCGGGGCGCGCGCGTTTCGCCCGCGACGGCGTGGGGCAGATCCTCGGATGAGGAGGGGGCGTACGCGGGGGAAACAGCGGATGAAAGAGAGAAGGGACGCCGAGGCGCCCCTTGCAGGTCCAGCCGTCGTGCACGTGCGTCGTTCCGCACGATCAGCTGTGATCGGGTGTCCGGCTGCGCCGACGAGAATGCTTTCCACCCGGCCCCGGAGGGCTGGGTTGTCAGGTGAGCGCAGGCTCTGCCTGGGGTACGTCGAGGTCGATGCTGTTCAGCAGCGACTCTCCCTGGTGCTGAGCGGCGGCAGCGGCGAGCGAGTCGTTCTCGGACTGGATCCGTACCAGCTCGGATTCGAGGTCCTGGACGCGCTGCTGAAGCCGTCGCATCTCGGCGAGGAGTCGCGGGTCGGAGCCGCCGACGTAACCGAGAAGCGCCTTTGCCATGATGAGTGGTCCTCCACAATGAGTGACCGACCGTAGTGGTTGGGTCGTGAGGGATTCGCACCCGCGGTGCTCGGCAGTACTGCTTGTCGTGCCGGTTCCACTGCCAAACAGCTAAGGTGCGCGGGGATTCCAGAGTCTCACCAAAAAGTTTGACGGTCAACACGATCACGCCCCGTTTGAAGGGCTACCGAGGAGTCCACGGCCGCTCAGCGGGCGGCTGGGCCTTCGGACTCGGTGCCTCGGGGGCGTCGCGATCATCCTTACGGGGCAGCCTCGCACGCCCGGCGTCCGTTGGCAACCATCAGGTGCTTCGCTGGTCACGCCCCTGTTACCGGGTGTCCGCCCGGTGCCCCTCTCGGTCACCGGGCGGGATGGCGGAGCGTGATCGTCAACGGATGGCGAAGCCGTCGTAGCCGCCGCGCGGCGTGTCCCAGATCTCAGTGACACCGTCCACACGTCCGGGTGTGTCGCCGGACCGCAGCCAGTCCAGCAGACGGTGGCAATTCTCACGCGACCCCTCGGCCACCACCTGCACCCGGCCGTCGTCGAGGTTCAGGGCGAAGCCCACCAGGCCGCCGATCTCCAGAGCGTTTGCCCTGGTGAACCAGCGGAACCCCACTCCCTGTACCCGGCCGCGCACCCAGGCGGTCATCCGTACGTCGTCACTCATGGCTGCACGCTAACGGGCGGATTGCCAGATGAGCACATCGCCCCTGCTTCTCATGGACTACAGTCCCGACCGAACGCGCCTCACCCGTTCGGGCGCGCACCGTTCGACCGACGATCCGGAACGGCGCCCAGAGCAAAGATCAGCAAAGCCCGGCAAAGATCCAGCGCAGACCAGCTAGAGGAAGGCAGAGCAGATGGGACGCCACCGTCGCTCCGGCGCCGCACCCGCCGCAGAAGACTACGCGGCCGGCTCGGGCCGCCCCCACCGGGGTGCCCGCCGCCGTCGGCCCGTGCGCAACGGCCTCCTCGGCGCCTCGGCGGCCGTCGCGGTCGGTGCCGTCGCCGTCGCCTCGGGCCTGCTCCCCGGCGGGAACACGCTCACCGTCGGCAGCGCCGGTTCGAGCGAGCACCAGGTCGAGACCCGGCAGGCCCCGGAGCTGACGACGCAGGGCGGATCCACGTCGACCCCGACCGCCACGGGCACGGAGTCGCGCGGGGGGAACGCGCCCACCCCCTCGGCGCCCCCGTCCGCTTCAGCGAAGCCCAAGCCCAAGCCCACGCCGAAGGTCACTCCCTCGGAGAAGCCGAAGCCGAAGCCCACCCCGACGCGCTCGAAGAAGCCCGCGGCGAAGCCCGCTCCGGTCAGGACCTCGGCCGCGCCCACCACGAAGGCGCCCGCGCCGAAGCCGGACCCGACCACCGCGGCGCCCACCGAGGAGGCCCGGGTCACCTCCACGGCGGACCGCGGCGAGGCCGCCGAGGCCGAGGTCGTCCGCCTGGTGAACGACGAGCGCGCCAAGGTGGGCTGCTCCCCGGTCCGCGCGGACGCGAAGCTCGCGTCGCTGGCCGGCGCGTTCAGCGCGGACATGGCCGCCCGGGGCTTCTTCGACCACACGGACCCGGACGGCGACACCCCGTGGGTCCGGGCCGAGCAGGCCGGCATCACGGGCATGGGCGGTGAGAACATCGCCCGCGGCCAGGTGGACGCGGCGGCGGTGATGGCGTCCTGGATGAACAGCGACGGCCACCGCGCCAACATCCTGAACTGCGACTTCACCACCCTGGGCGTCGGCGTCGTCTTCGGCGACGGCGGCCCGTGGTGGACCCAGGACTTCGGCTACTGAGCCCCCGCGGGGTCAGACTCCCGCACCGGGTACGAGGAGCAGCTTGCCGGTGGTTCGCCGAGCCTCCAGGTCGCCGTGGGCCCTGGCCGCCTCGGACAAGGGGTAGCGGCCCGTCACGGTGATCTCGAGCGCCTTGGAGCGCACCCACGCGAACACGTCGGCCGCCCGTCGGAGCAGTTCGGGCCGATCGGCGATGAAGTCCCCGAGGCTGGGCCGGATCAGGGTCAGCGAACCGCCGTGGGCGAGCCGCATCGGATCGACCGGAGGCACGGCACCACTGGCCGCGCCGAAGAGCACGAGGTGGCCGCGGGTGCGCAGGGTGGCCAGGCTCGCGTCGAAGGTGTGCGCGCCGACGCCGTCGTAGACGACCGGCAGGCCCTGGCCTCCGTTGAGCCGCCTCACCTCGGCGGCCAGATCGTCGACCGCGGAGGAGAGGATCACCTCGGCGGCCCCGGCGCGCTTCGCCGCCTCGGCCTTCGCCGCGTTCGACGTCGTGCCGATCACCCGGCCGCCGAGATGGGTGATGAGCTGGGTGAGCAGCAGCCCCATGCCACCGGCGGCCGCGTGCACGAGCACCGTGTCGCCACCCTGAACCGGGTAGGCGTCCTTGACGAGATAGTGCGCGGTCATGCCCTGGAGGAGCACGGCGGCGGCCGTCTCGAAGCTGATGTCGTCGGGCAGCGGCACCAGCCGGGCGGAGTCCACGACCGCCCGCTCGGCGTACGTGCCGGGAATCTCCACCCAACCGACCCGGTCCCCGACCGCGACGTCGTCGACGCCGGGTCCGACGTCGACGACCGTGCCGGCGCCCTCGGCGCCCGGGGTGAAGGGCAGCGGAAGGCCGTACCGGCCCTCGCGGTGGTAGACGTCGAGGAAGTTGACCCCGGATGCGGCCACCTCCACGACCGCCTCGCCCGGCCCCGGCCGCGGCTGGTCCACCTCGGCCTCCCGCAGCACCTCGGGACCGCCCACCTCGTCCACCTGAATCGCTCGCATGACCCTCCCCTGTCGGCTTGTCCCACCGCCAACCCCGTGGACTGCGATCCGATTCCCGTCGGGCGGAGCGGCCCGCGCCGACGCCCGGGGGCCCCGTCGCCTGCGTGGCGACGGGGCCCTCGGAGGGGCGCGGGGAGGCCGTCGCGCTCGTGGCCACCGTGCCCTCGGGTGCGCGCGGGGATCAGGCGGCGGCGCGGCCCGCGGCGAAGGTGCGGGCCGTGGTGGCGACGCGGCGGCCGAGGTGCTCGGCGGTGGCGACGTCGGCCTTGTGGACGCCCTCGGGGCCCTGGTCCGTGTGGGTCTGGGCGCCGGCGCCGGAGAAGAAGCCGAGGCGGTTGAGGTCGTTCTCGGAGGCCTCGCTGCTGTTCCAGCCGGGCTTCAGGCCCAGGTTGACCCAGGTCATGCCGTGCTGGCCGGCGAGGGTCTGGAAGAACTGGAGGGTGTGCCCCTTGTCGCCGCTCTTGGAGCCGGAGTTGGTGAAGCCCGCGGCGAGCTTGTCCAGCCAGGCGTCGGTGAACCAGCGCTTCGAGGTGGCCTCGGCGAACTGGTGGAAGGCGCCGGAGGCGGTCCCCATGTAGGTCGGCGAGCCGAAGACGATCGCGTCGGAGGCGTCGAGCAGCTCCCACTCCGCGTCGGTGATCCCGTCGACCTTGATCAGGTGGACGGTGGCGCCCGCGTCGGCGGCGCCGTCGCGGACGGCCTCGGCCAGGACGGCGGTGTGGCCGTAGCCGGAGTGGTAGGCGATGGAGACGACGGGCGTGGTCACAGAGTGCTCCTCGGAGAGGTGGGCGGGGTGTAACCAGAAGTAGAGCACTAACTTTTGGAAAGCGCAAGCAAAGAGAGAGCGCACCCGTGACGGTGAGCGCTGTGCGGGAGTACGGTGGAGGCATGACTGACGACCTCGCCTACGACGTGTTCGCGCGCGCCTGTCCCTCGCGCGGCACGCTGGAGCACGTGACGGGCCGCTGGGGCAGCCTCACCCTGGGCGCCCTGCACGAAGGGACGTTCCGCTTCAACGAGCTGCGGCGCCGGGTCGACGGCGTGAGCGAGAAGATGCTGTCGCAGACCCTGCACGCCCTGGAGCGCGACGGTCTGGTGCACCGCGAGGCCCAGCCCACGAACCCGCCGCGGGTCGACTACCGGCTCACCCCGCTCGGCCGCGAGATCGCGGAGCGGCTGATCGGCCTGATCGAACTGGTGGAGGGGCGGATGCCCCAGGTGGAGGCCGCCCGCGAGAGCTACGACGCGGAGCGCGCGGCCCCGGTCACGGCCTGAGCCCCGAAGGCTCAGGCCACCGTGCGCGGCGGGCGCTGGCAGCGCGGGCAGAAGTAGCTGGACCGGTTCATCCAGGCCCGTCGCCGCATCGGCGTGCCGCAGCGGCGGCAGGGCTCGTCCTCGCGTCCGTACGCGTCGAGCGAGCGGTCGAAGTAGCCGGACTCGCCGTTCACGTTCACGTACAGGCTGTCGAAGCTGGTGCCGCCGGCGGCGAGCGCCGCGTTCATCACGTCCCGGACGTGGGCGAGCAGCTCGGCCGAGCGCGGTCGGGGCAGGGCGGCGGTCGGCCGGTCGTAGTGCAGCTTCGAGCGCCAGAGCGCCTCGTCCGCGTAGATGTTCCCGACGCCGCTGATCAGCGACTGGTCGAGCAGCGCCCGCTTGATCGTCGTACGGCGCAGCCGCAGCGCGCTCTGGAAGGCCGCGTCGTCGAAGGCCGGGTCCAGCGGGTCGCGCGCGATGTGCGCGATGACGTCCGGCAGCCCGTCGGCGTCGTCCGCGACCTGGTCGTGGAGCGAGAGGCCGCCGAAGGTGCGCTGGTCGACGAAGCGCAGCTCGGTGCCGGCGGAGTCGTCGAAGCGGACACGGATCCGCAGGTGCTTCTCGTCCGGGGCGCTCTCCGGCTGCACGAGCAGCTGACCGCTCATGCCGAGGTGGCCCAGGACGGAGGTCCCGGACTCCGCCAGCGGCAGCCACAGGTACTTGCCGCGCCGCCGCGCCACCTCGAAGCGCTGCCCCTTCAGCCGGGCCGCGAAGTCCTCGCCGCCGGCCGGGTGGCGCCGTACGGCCCTGGGGTGCAGCACCTCGACCTCGGTCACGGTCCGTCCGGCGACCCAGCGCTCCAGACCGCGCCGTACGACCTCGACCTCGGGCAGCTCGGGCACGGCACTCCTCCGGAGGGATAGGACTGGTGGTCCCGGGGCGATCCGCCCCCGGCCCACGGACGGGCCCGGTCAGCCTACCGCCCGGGGCCGGACCGCCGGGCCGCCCCGGAAACGGCTCCGCCCGCCCCTGGCGGGGGCGGGCGGGAAGACTCCGCTGAAGGAGTGCGGGAGACGCGGTCGCGGTCAGGCGGTGGCCGGAGCGGCCCCGTCCTTCCGGGCCGGCTCAGCGGCGTCGGCCGCGGCCTTCGCCGCCGCCGCGCGCTCGTCCGCGGCCGCGCGGATCGCGCGCCACGCGGACTCCGCCGCCTGCTGTTCCGCTTCCTTCTTGCTGCGGCCGGTGCCGGTGCCGTACGAGACACCACCGACGCGGGCGGCAGCAGTAAAGGTCTTCTCGTGGTCCGGGCCCTCTTCGGAGACGAGGTACTCCGGGACGCCCAGGCCCTCGGCCGCGGTGAGCTCCTGGAGGCTGGTCTTCCAGTCCAGTCCGGCACCGAGGTTCGAGGACTTCTCGATCAGCGGGTCGAAGAGCCGGTGCACCAGCTCGGACGCCGCGTCGAGGCCCTGGTCGAGATAGACCGCGCCGATCACCGCTTCAAGGGTGTCGGCGAGGATGGACGCCTTGTCCCGGCCGCCCGTGCCCTCTTCGCCCCGGCCGAGCCGGATGAAGGAGCCGAGTTCGAGGCCGCGGCCGACCTCCGCCAGCGCACGCGAGTTGACCACCGCGGCCCGGAGCTTGGCCAGCTGGCCTTCCGGGAGATCGGGGTGGGTGCGGTACAGCGTGTCCGTGACCACCAGGCCGAGCACGGAGTCCCCGAGGAACTCCAGACGCTCGTTGGTGGGCAGACCGCCGTTCTCGTACGCGTACGAGCGGTGGGTCAGCGCACGCACCAGAAGGGCGGACTCGAGCTGATACCCGAGCCGCCCTTCCAGAAGCGTGTGGGACGAGGCTGCGCTGATGTTCTCAGACATCGTGCCTCTCACCAGCCACTCAGACCGAGAGGACCTGGCGCTTGTTGTAGGTGCCGCAGCTCGGGCACGCGATGTGCTGCAGCTTCGGCTCCTGGCAACGCTCACACGAAACCAGGGTGGGGACCGCAGCCTTCCACTGCGACCGGCGGTGGCGCGTGTTGCTGCGCGACATCTTCCGCTTCGGAACAGCCACGGCTACTTCTCCTGCTTCTCGGCGGCGCTTCGGACGTCCCCGTCAGAGGCTTTGCCGCTCATGTTGTCCTTCTCATCGGTTCCCAGCGAACCGGCGAGTCCCTGCAGTGCCGCCCAACGGATGTCGACGGCGTCATGGTGGTGGTCCGGGTTCTCGTTCAGGTTGGTCCCGCATTCGGAACACAGACCCGCACAGTCCTCCCGGCACACCGGCTGCATCGGCAGTGCGAGCACCACCGCATCACGCAGCACGGGTTCGAGGTCGAACATGCCGTCCTCGAGGGGGATCATGTCCTCGTCGTCCTCGGCTTCGTCGTCCGCGGCCGCCTTGGAGCGGCCCCGGTCGTCGGAGTCGGGGTACGAGAACATCTCCTGGAAGTCCACGTCGAGCTCCAGCTCGACGGGCTCCAGACACCTTACGCACTCCCCCTCGGCCGATGCACGGGCGGTGCCTGTGACAAGCACCCCTTCCATGACCGACTCAAGACGGAGATCGATTTCCACCGGAGCGCCCTCGGGCACCCCGATCACTCCTTCGACGCCCAGGTCCTTGGGGGACTCGACCGATCGCGAGAGCCGCAGCAGGGCGCCAGGACGCCGCCCCAGCTCGTGCGTGTCGAACACGAGGGGGTTGCGGTGGTCGAGGCGCGTGCTCAGGGCTCTTCCTGCTTTCGGATCGTTCTGCTGCGTAGAGGAGGCTGCCGGACGTGGGCAGCGAGGATCGCGGACGTAGCGCGACCGAAGAGCCAGGATACTGGACGCTTCGCCCAGGGCCCAATCCGGGCTCCGCGCCCTTTACTGCCCCTGCTCGTACCGGCGCAACTGCTCCAGGTCGATCATGCTCGTGTCGAAGAAGCTGGTCTCGTCGAGCGCGGCGGCCTGCTGGGGCTGGTGGGGCTGGGCGTGAACCTGGCCCTGGCCCTGGGGGTCGTACGGCTGCTGCTCGTAGCCGTACTGCCCCTGGTACGCGTAGGGGTCCTGCTGCTGGTAAGCGTAGGCGTCCTGCTGCTGGTACGCGTAGGCCGGGTCCTGCTGGGGCTGCTGGGGGTAGCCGTACGGGTCGGGCTGCTGCGCCGGGATCGGCGGGGCCTGCGGCTGGGCCGGCGCCGGGTCGGAGAGCTCCGCGAGCCCGGCGAGGTAGTCGGCGTCGCTGGTGTGCACCGCGCCGCCCAGGCCGTCCTGCGCCGCCATGTGCTCGCCGAGGTCGTCGCTGGCGATCCGGCCGTGCAGCTTCTGGCGGCCCCGGCCGACGGCCTCCAGGGTCTTGCTGAGGACGGCCTCGAAGGCGCCGAGCTTGGCGTCCACGTACGCGTCGGCCCGCTGGATCAGGGTCTGCGGGTCGGCGCTGTACTCGGGCGCCTCCGGGTCGGCGTAGCCGTCCTGGTCGAGGCCCGGGCCGCGGCCGAGGAGCTTCTCGCGCCCCCGGTCGACGGAGCCGATGGTCTTGTTGAGGACGACCTCGAAGTTGGCGAGCTTGGAGTCGACGTAGTCGTCGGCCTCGGCCTTGACCTCCTCGGCCTCGCGGCGGGCCTCGGTGAGGATCCGGTCGGCCTCCTCCTGCGACTCGCGGGCGACCTGGGTGTCGGAGACGATCGAGCCCCGCTCGGCGTGGGCGGCGCCGATGATCCGCTCGGCCTCCTGGCGGGCCTGCTCGACCATCTGCTCACGGCCGCCGATCAGCTCCTGCGCCTGGGCGAGGGAGCCGGGCAGGGCGTCCCGCACCTCTTCGAGCAGGGCGAGCAGCTCGGCGCGGTTGACCACGCAGGATGCCGACATGGGCATGGAGCGGGCGCCCTGCACGGTCGCGACGATCTCGTCGAGCTTCTTCTGCACGTCCACCGGGTGCTCGCCACTCTCTACAGCTGGATGGAGACGGACGGGACGACTGTAAGGGCAGTCGGCGCCCGTCCGACACCAGATGACGGAGTGTCAGCGGCGGTGGCCGCGCGTCACTTCCGCGCGAGCCGCTCGGTGAGCCGGCCGAGGACCAGCGGCGGAACGAGGTGCGAGACGTCGCCGCCCCAGGCCGCCACCTCCTTGACCAGGGAGGAGGAGAGGAAACTGTAGGTGGGGTTGGTGGGGACGAACAGCGTCTCCACGCCCGACAGCCCGTTGTTCATCTGGGCCATCTGCAACTCGTAGTCGAAGTCGCTGACGGCGCGCAGGCCCTTGACGATCGCGGGGATGTCGCGCTGCTTGCAGAAGTCGACGAGGAGGCCGTGGAAGGACTCCACCTCGACGTTGCCGAAGTCGGCGGTGACCTCGCGGATCAGCTCGATCCGCTCGTCGACCGTGAAGAGGCCCTTCTTCGACTGATTGATCATCACCGCGACGTGTACGACGTCGTACAGCCTGGACGCGCGGGCGATGATGTCGAGGTGTCCGTTGGTGATGGGGTCGAATGACCCCGGACAGACGGCGCGGCGCAACTTGGGTCCCTCGCTCTCCGGTCCGGTCATCGTGCGTCTTCGCACGTAGAGGCGGCGCGACCGTACCAAAACGTTCCCTCGCCGTAGCGACGGGACCGCAGGGCCTCGAAGCCGGCCGGCCAGCCGAACTCCCCGCCTCGGGTGCTCCGCTCCACGGTGACGAGAGCATCGTCGCTCAGCCAGCCCCCCGAGCGCAGTGTGAGGAGAATCTCGCGGAGATCGTCGTCCGACACGGCGTAGGGCGGGTCGAGGAAGACGAGGTCGTACGGGTCGGCCGGGGCCGGTCCCGTGACGATCTGCTCGGCCCTGCCGGTGCGCAGTTCGGCGCCGGGCAGACCGATCGAGCGGACGTTGTCCCGGATCGTCTTGGCGGCGCGGGGCTCGGCCTCCACGAGGAGGGCGTGGTCGGCCCCGCGGGACAGCGCCTCCAGGCCGACCGCGCCGGAGCCCGCGTACAGGTCGGCGACCCGGGCGCCCGCCAGGCCGTGGAAGGCCTCCCAGGTGGAGAAGAGGCCTTCCCGTGCCCGGTCGGAGGTGGGTCGGGTGCCGTTGCCGGGGGGCACGGCCAGGCGCCGTCCGCCGGCGGTACCGGCGATCACGCGGGTCATCTGCTTCCTCGTCCTCGTCCTGCGTCGTCCATGCGTCGGTCCCAGGATATGGCCGCGGGCCGGGCGCCCACCCTCCTGCCGGGCCCGTCCGGGACGGGCGCCGGCCCCGGTCAGCCCTTCTCCAGGTACTCCTCCCGCTCCTCGCTCAGGAGGGCGTCGAGCGCGGTGCGCAGGCCCGGGTGGGCGGTGAGGTCCGGGTCGGCGAGGACGAGGGCGGTGGCCTCCTCGCGGGCGGCGGCGATGACCTCCTCGTCGTCGATGACGGTGAGGACCCGCAGGGAGGAGCGGACGCCGGACTGGGCCTGGCCGAGGACGTCGCCCTCGCGCCGCTGTTCGAGGTCGATGCGGGAGAGCTCGAAGCCGTCGAGGGTGGTGGCGACGGCGTTCAGCCGCTGGCGGGCGGGGCTGGCCTCGGGCATCTCGCTGACCAGCAGGCAGAGGCCGGGGGCGGAACCTCGGCCGACGCGGCCGCGGAGCTGGTGGAGCTGGGAGACGCCGAAGCGGTCGGCGTCCATGATCACCATCGCGGTGGCGTTGGGCACGTTGACGCCGACCTCGATGACGGTGGTGGCGACGAGGACGTCGAGCTCTCCGGCGGCGAAGCGGCGCATGACGTCGTCCTTGTCGTCCGGGTGCATGCGGCCGTGCAGGACGGCGATGCGCAGGCCCGCGAGGGGGCCGGCGCCGAGCTTCTCGGCGATGTCGAGGACGGCGAGCGGCGGGCGCTTCTCGGCCTCGTCCTCGGGGGACGCCTTGGCCTTCTTCTTCTGGTCCTCCTCGTCGCCGATGCGCGGGCAGACGACGTACGCCTGGTGTCCGTTCGTCACCTCCTCGCGGACCCGCTCCCAGGCGCGGGCGAGGAAGTGCGGCTTGTCGGCGGCGGGCACGACGTGGCTGGCGATCGGCGAGCGGCCGGCGGGCAGCTGGTCGAGGACGGAGGTCTCCAGGTCGCCGAAGACGGTCATGGCGACCGTGCGCGGGATGGGGGTGGCGGTCATCACCAGGAGGTGCGGGGGCTGCTTGCCCTTGCCGCGGAGGGCGTCGCGCTGCTCGACGCCGAAGCGGTGCTGCTCGTCGACGACGACGAGCCCGAGGTCGTGGAACTGGACCTTGTCCTCGATCAGCGCGTGCGTGCCGATGACGAGGCCCGCCTCGCCGGTGACGAGGTCGAGCAGGGCCTGGCGGCGGGCGGCGGCGCCCATGGAGCCGGTGAGCAGGACGACCTTGGTGGCGCGCTCGGCACCGCCGAGCATCCCTCCCTCGGCCAGTTCGCCCATCATCTCGGTGACGGAGCGGTGGTGCTGCTGGGCGAGGACCTCGGTGGGCGCGAGCATCGCGGCCTGCCCGCCGGTGTCGACGACGGCGAGCATGGCGCGCAGCGCGACCATCGTCTTGCCCGATCCGACCTCGCCCTGGAGGAGGCGGTGCATGGGGTGCTCGGTCGCGAGGTCGTCGAAGATCTCCTTCGAGACCTTCGTCTGGCCGTCGGTGAGGGTGAAGGGCAGCTTGGCGTCGAAGGCGTCGAGGATGCCGCCGGGGGCGGGGCGCCGGGCGACGGCGTGGAGTTGGGTGTCGGCGTGCCGACGGCGGGCCAGGGCGACCTGGAGCACGAAGGCCTCGTCCCACTTGAGGCGCTCGCGGGCGTCGGCGATGTCCGCCTTGGTGCGGGGCCGGTGGATCATCCGCAGGGCGTCGGGCAGCTCGGCGAGGCCGCGGCCCTCGCGCAGGGCGTCCGGCAGCGGGTCGACGGCGTCCCCGGCGCTGGGCAGGACGGCGTCGACGGCCTTGGCGATCTTCCAGGACTCCAGCTTGGTGGTGGCCGGATAGATCGGGATGAGGGCTCCGGCCCAGGTGCCGACCTCCTCCTCGCCGTCGCCGCGGAGGAGTTCGTACGCCGGGTGCGCGAGCTGGAGGCGCCGGTTGAAGAGCGAGACCTTCCCGGCGAACATCGCGCGGGTGCCGGGCAGCAGGTCCTTGTGCGGCTTGTGCACGCCCTTGCCGAAGAAGACCAGCTGGAGGCGGCCGCTGCCGTCGGTGATGGTCACCTCGAGGCGCTGGCCGCGCCCCTTGGAGCCGTTGAAGGTGTGCACACGGGCGTCGGCGACCTGCGCGACCACCGTGACGTGCTCGTCGAGCGGCAGGTCGGAGAGCGTGGTGAGCTCCCCGCGCTCGGCGTACCGGCGGGGGTAGTGGTGGAGCAGGTCCCCGACCGTGTGCAGGTCGAGTGCCTCGGCCATGACCTTGGCGGTGGCGGGACCGAGGGACTTCTTGAGTGGTTCGTCGAGCGCGGGCACGTCTCCCATTGAAGACCACGGGACCGACAGCCGTGCCGAAGCCTGTGGACAACGGCCGGGATCGGGGCCTATTCCACCCCGATGAGCAGCGGAGGCGCCCCCGCGCCCGCGTGGTACGTGGTGGTGTCGACGGCCAGGTAGCCGCGCCGGACGTGGCGTTCCAGGTCGGGGGCGAGGCCGGGCGGGGTGTCGTCGGCGACGACGAGGGTGACGAGTTCGCCGCCCGCCGAGAGCATCCGGTCCAGGACGGTGCGGGCGGTCTCGGTGAGGTCCTTGCCGATGACGGCGACGTCGCCCTCGATGAGGCCGAGGACGTCGCCGGCCTGGCAGACGCCCGCGGACGTGAAGGACTGGCGCTCGGCGACGGCGAGTTCGGCGTAGCGGGTGGCTCCGGCGGCGGCCGTCATGGCGACGACGTCCTCGTCGAAGCGCCGGTCGGGTTCGTGGACGGCGAGGGCGGCGATGCCCTGGACGGCGGCCCGGGTCGGGATGAGGGCCACCCGGATGCCCTCGGCCCGCGCCCGTTCCGCCGCGGCGGCCGCGGCCCCGCGCAGGTCGGTGTCGTTGGGCAGCAGGACGACCTCGCGCGCGTGCGCCCGTCGGATCGCCTCGACGAGCTCGTCGCCGGCGGGCGGTTCGCCGGGCCTGCTGCGGACGGTGGTCGCACCGGCCTCGGCGCAGAGTCCGGCGAGGCCCTCGCCGGGGACCACGGCGACGACCGCGCGCTGGGCGCGTTCCCCGCGTCCGGCGGCCCGTGCTCCGGCGGCGGTCTCGGCCGCGAAGTGCGTGACGCGGATGCGGTGGGGCCGGCCGGCCTCGACGCCGGCCTCGACGGCGGCGCCCGCGTCGTCGACGTGGACGTGGACGTTCCACAGGCCGTCGCCGCCGACGACGACGAGGGAGTCGCCGAGGGCGTCGAGCCGGGCCCGCAGCAGTTCCACGGCGGCGTCCTCGGCCTCCAGGAGGTAGATCACCTCGTAGGCGGGCCCGGCGTCGCCTTCGCAGGGTCCGTCGGGAGCCGGCCGCGCGTCCACAGGGAGCAGGACCGCGTCCCGCGAGGTCCGCGGGAGCTCCGGCGCCCGGCCGCCGACGGTCTCCAGGAGCGCGCCGAGGACGGCCACGAGACCGCGCCCGCCGGCGTCCACGACACCGGCGCGGCCGAGCACGTCCAGCTGGCCGGGGGTCGCCGCCAGGGCGCTGCCTGCGGCTTCGTGGGCCCGTGCGGCGACCTCGACGAGGGTGCCGCCGCCCGCGCAGCCCCGCGCGGCGGCGGCGGCGACGGTGAGGACGGTGCCCTCGACGGGGTGGGCGACGGCCCGCCGGGCGGCGGAGGAGGCCTCGGCGAGGGCGCGGGCGAGGTGATCCCCGTCACGCCCCTCGGCGAGGACGGCGGCCATGCCGCGCAGCAGCTGGGCGAGGATCGTCCCGGAGTTGCCGCGGGCGCCGAGCAGGGCGCCGTGCGCCATGGCCCGTACGGTCTCGGCGGTGTCGGGCGAGGAGGCCGCGAAGACGGCTTCGACGGCCTGGTGGGCTGCCTCGGCCGTCAGGTACAGGTTGGTGCCGGTGTCCCCGTCCGCGACCGGGTAGACGTTGATCGCGTCGATCTCCTCGCGCTCCCGTCCGAGGGCGTCGAGGGACCTCGCGCACCAGGTCCGGACCGCTTCGGCGTCGAGCTCGACGAGCTCCTCGTCAGGCTGAAGGGCTCGCGACAACGGGGGGTCCTCCTTCGGCGGTGAGCTCACCGCAGGGTAGACCGGGGGTCGCCCGCTCGTGACCGGGGCCCGGGGCGAGGTCCGCGCAGACCATGGTAGTTTCGTTCCACGGAAGCAGGCGTTGTATGCTGCTTCGGTTGCCCGGTTCACACCGGGCCATCCCCCGGCAAGCCACTTCAGACTCCTGATTCCGGTGCGCCGGATTTCACTGTAATTCTGAAGTCTTTGGAGTGACCCGTGGCTGCCAACTGCGACGTCTGCGGCAAGGGGCCGGGCTTCGGCAACAACATTTCGCACTCGCACCGCCGTACGTCCCGTCGCTGGAACCCGAACATCCAGCGCGTGCGTGCCGTGGTCGGTCGGACGCCGAAGCGGCTCAACGTCTGCACCTCGTGCATCAAGGCCGGCAAGGTCTCGCGCTAATTGCGACGTTCTGTCGTAGCGCAGCCCCTGCGGTTGCCTTGAGAGGCCGGTTCACCTCGGTGAACCGGCCTTTTGCCATGCCCTGGGGCCGTTCGGCCCCGGAACCGGCGCCGCTCAGCCCCTGAGGCCGCTCAGCCCCGGAACCGCCAGCCGTGGTCGACCGGGCCGATGCCCGAGCCCAGGGCGAATCCGGCGGCGATGGCCCCGGTCACGTACTCCTTGGCCTGCCGTACGGCCTCCGGCACCTCCAGGCCCTTGGCGAGGCCCGAGGCGACGGCCGAGGCGAGCGTGCAGCCCGTCCCGTGGGTGTGCCGGTTGTCGTACCGGGGGGCGCGCAGCCAGTGCTCCTCGGTGCCGTCGGTGAGCAGGTCCACGACCTCCTCGGAGCCCCCGGGAAGGTGGCCGCCCTTGATCAGCGCCCAGCGCGGCCCGTAGCCGAGGACCGCGTCGGCCGCACGCCGCATTCCGGTCCCGTCCTCGACCACCAGGCCCGTGAGCTGCGTCACCTCGTCCAGGTTGGGCGTGGCGACGGTCGCGAGCGGCAGCAGCTTCGTACGGACGGAGTCGAGCGCGGCCTCGGCGAGCAGCGGGTCGCCGTGCTTGGAGACCCCGACCGGGTCGACGACGGCGGGCACCCCGGGCGTCCCGGCGAGCAGCTCCGCCACGGCTTCCACGAGCGCGGCGGAGGCGAGCATCCCGGTCTTCACGGCCTGGACGCCGATGTCGTCGACGACGGCCCGGTACTGGCCGCGCACGGCCTCGACGGGGAGTTCCCAGACGCCCTGGACGCCCTGCGAGTTCTGGGCGGTGACGGCGGTGAGCACGCTCATGCCGTGCACGCCGAGCGCGAGCATGGTCTTCAGGTCGGCCTGGATGCCGGCCCCGCCGCCGGAGTCGGATCCGGCGACGGTGAGCACCAGCGGCGGGGTCACTCCGTCTCTCCGAAGTGGTCCCAGCCGCCGACGCTGTGCCAGGGCGCGCCGTCCACGGTGACCTGCGGGAGCGCCGAGGGGTGGAGGACCTCGCCGATGACCTTCCAGCGGGCGGGGAGCTTCACGTCCGGCGGGAAGGTGGCGACGATGGCGTGGTCCTCTCCCCCGGTGAGCACCCACTGCATGGGGTCGACGCCGACGGCCTGGCCGATGTCGTTCATCTGGGTCGGGATGTCGATGAGCCCCGAGCGCAGGTCGATGCGGACCTTGCTGGCCTCGGCGATGTGCCCGAGGTCGGCGATGAGGCCGTCGCTGACGTCGCACATGGCGGTGGCGCCGAGACCGGCGGCGGCCGGACCCGCGTGGTAGGGCGGCTCGGGCCTGCGGTGGGCCTCGACGAAGGCGCGCGGGGAGCGGAAGCCGCGGGAGAGGACAGCGTATCCGGCGGCGGACCAGCCGAGCCAGCCGGTGTAGGCGACGACGTCGCCGGCCTGGGCGCCGCCCCGGGTGACCGGGTCGTGGTTGCGGAGGTCGCCGAGCGCGGTGATGGAGACCATGATCGTGTCGCCGCGCACGACGTCGCCGCCGACCACGGCGGCGCCCGCGACCTGGCATTCGTCGCGCAGGCCGTCCATGAGTTCGGTGGGCCAGGTGACCGGCAGTTCGGCGGGGACGACGAGGCCGAGGAGGAGCGCGGTGGGGACCGCGCCCATGGCCGCGATGTCGGCGAGGTTCTGCGCGGCGGCCTTGCGGCCGACGTCGTAGGCCGTCGACCAGTCGCGGCGGAAGTGACGTCCTTCGAGGAGGATGTCCGTGCTGGCCACCACGCGCCGGTCGGGTGCGGAGACGACCGCGGCGTCGTCGCCGGGCCCGATCCGTACCGCCGGGGTGGAGGTGAGCCGGGACGTGAGCTCTCTGATGAGCCCGAACTCGCCCAGCTCTCCGACTGTGCCCTTCACCGCGTCTCACCTCGTGTCTTCGTGCCGGCGGGCGGGCGGGGGCGCGTCGTCGCGCGCCGCGGGTCGCGGGCCGTCACCGTGCTGGGTACCGTCAAGTAGACCGTCAACTTCTGTCCTGCGTACGCCACACCCCGAGCGCCTCCGGACGCGCGGGTCTCCCCGTGGCCCGCGGCGACGCGGTACCGTGGCGTCCCTTTCTCCCACAAGATCCTCGTGGTCGCCCTGGAGGTTCCGTGGTTCAGGCGTACATCCTCATCCAGACCGAGGTGGGCAAGGCGTCGACCGTCGCCGACACCATCTCCAAGATCCCGGGGGTCATCCAGGCCGAAGACGTGACCGGTCCGTACGACGTGATCGTGCGCGCGCAGGCGGACACCGTCGACGAGCTGGGCCGCATGGTGGTCGCCAAGGTCCAGCAAGTGGACGGCATCACGCGCACCCTCACCTGCCCGGTCGTTCATCTGTAGCCCCCGTCTACGCTTGGCCGGTGATGTCTTCCCACCGGCCCTTCGGCCTGCCCGCCGCCGTCACGGCCGCCGTCCTGCTGTCGGCCGCCGCCGGCTGTTCCTCGCCGGACGCCTCGGCGTCCGTCGCGGTCCCCAGCCCGCCCGCGGAGGAGGCGTCCTACTGCCAGGCCCTGGCGAAGGAGCTGCCCGAGACCGTGGCGGGGCTTCGGCGGAGTGACCCGGAGCCCGGCTCCGAGTTGACCGCCGGGTGGGGTGACGGTGCGATCGTACTGCGCTGCGGGGTCCCCCGGCCCGAAAAGATGAGCGACCCCCAGGCGCAGGGCGTATCAGCGAACGGCGTGCGCTGGATGCTGGAGCAGCGCGCGGGTGACGGGCCCCGCTTCACCTCGGTGTACCGGAAGACGTACGTCGAGGTGACGCTGGACGCGCGCTTCGCGCACGACGCCGGCCCGCTCACGGATCTCGCGATCCCCGTGGAGCGGGCCGTTCCGTGCGCCCTGGAGCCGGAGTGCGCCTGACGGCGCCCCGGCTCCCCCGGCCGGTGATCGTCTAGCGCAGGCCCGTGGAGCGGGTCAGCGCGGCCTGGATGAGCCGGTCGACGAGCTCGGGGTAGCTGACGCCGCTCTCCTGCCACATGCGCGGGTACATGGAGATGGGCGTGAAGCCCGGCATGGTGTTGATCTCGTTGATGACGAAGTCGCCGTCCTCGGTGAGGAAGAAGTCGGCGCGGACCAGGCCCTCGCAGGACACGGCCTCGTAGGCGGCGACGGCGAGGCGCTGGATCTCGGCGGTGGCCTCGTCCCCGATCGGGGCGGGCACGATGCCGGAGGCCGAGTCGATGTACTTGGCCTCGAAGTCGTAGAAGTCGTGGTCCGTGACCGGCGGGATCTCGGCCGGGACGCTGGCGCGCGGGCCGTCCTCGAACTCCAGGACGCCGCACTCGATCTCGCGGCCGCGCAGCAGCGACTCGACGAGGATCTTGGGGTCGTGGCGGCGGGCCTCCTCGATGGCCTCGTCCAGGCCGGAGAGGTCGTCGACCTTGGTGATGCCCATGGAAGAGCCGCCGCGGGCCGGCTTCACGAAGAGCGGCCAGCCGTGCTCGGCGGCGAACTCGACGATCTTCTTGCGGGCGGCGGCGGGGTTCTGCTCCCACTCGCGCGGCCGGACGACCTCGTAGGGGCCGACCGGGAGGCCGAAGGAGACGAAGACCCGCTTCATGTACTCCTTGTCCTGGCCGACGGCGGAGGCGAGGACGCCCGCGCCGACGTAGGGGACGCCGGAGAGCTCCAGGAGACCCTGGAGGGTGCCGTCCTCGCCGTAGGGGCCGTGGAGCATCGGGAAGACCACGTCGACCTCGCCGAGGGCCCTGGGCACGGTGCCGGGCTCGGTGAGGACGACCTCGCGGTTGGCGGGGTCGACGGAGAGGACGACGCCGCCCTCCGTGGACTCGGCCAGCTCCGCCACGTTGGGCAGGGCGCGGTCGGCGATGGCCATGCGCTCCGGGGCGTCGGCGGTGAGCGCCCAGCGCCCGTCCGTCGTGATGCCGATGGGCAGCACGTCGTACTTGTCCCGGTCGATGGCGCTCAGGACGGCGCCCGCCGTGACGACGGAGATGGCGTGCTCGGAGCTGCGGCCGCCGAAGACGACGGCCACGCGCGGCTTGCGGGGGCTCTGGGTGTTCTCGCTCATATCGCGATGAGCGTACCTTGCGACTCCCGAACTCCTGAGCGCCCCGCTCGTCCCCGCGCGTTCGGCTCAGCGGCGCTCGGGCTTCGCCGAGCGGGACATGAGTTCCTTGAGCGCGACGACCGGCGGCTTGCCGTCGTGGACGATGGAGACCACGGTCTCGGTGATGGGCATGTCGACGCCGTGGCGACGGCCCAGATCGAGCACGGACTCGCAGGACTTGACGCCCTCGGCGGTCTGCTTGGTGGCCGCGATGGTCTCCTGGAGGGTCATGCCCCGGCCGAGGTTGGTGCCGAAGGTGTTGTTCCGGGAGAGCGGCGAGGAGCAGGTGGCCACGAGGTCGCCGAGGCCCGCGAGGCCGGAGAAGGTCAGCGGGTCGGCGCCCATGGCGAGGCCCAGACGGGTGGTCTCGGCCAGGCCCCGGGTGATGAGCGTGGCCTTGGAGTTGTCGCCGAGGCCCATGCCGTTGGCGATGCCGACGGCGAGACCGATGACGTTCTTCACGGCGCCGCCGAGCTCGCAGCCCACCACGTCGGTGTTGGTGTACGGGCGGAAGTACGGGGTCATGCAGGCGCTCTGGAGCCGCCGGGCGACGGTCTCGTCGGAGCAGGCGACGACCGCGGCGGCGGGCTGCCGGGCGGCGATCTCCTTGGCCAGGTTGGGGCCGGTGAGGACGGCGACGCGGTCCTCCGGCACCTCGGCGACCTCGGTGATGACCTCGCTCATCCGCTTGGCGGTGCCGAGTTCGACGCCCTTCATCAGGGAGACGAGGACGGTGTCCGGGGCGAGCAGCGGCCGCCAGGCGGCGAGGTTGCCGCGCAGCGTCTGGGAGGGGACGACGAGGACGGTGAAGTCGGCGTCCGCGGCGGCCTCGGCGGGGTCCGCGGTGGCCGTGATGCCCCGCGGGAGTTCGACGCCCGGCAGGTAGTCGGGGTTGACCCGGGAGGTGTTGATCTCCTTGGCGAGTGCGGCGCGGCGGCCCCAGAGGCTCACCTCGCAGCCCGCGTCGGCGAGCACCATCGCGAAGGCGGTGCCCCAGGATCCGTTGCCGAAGACGGCTGCCCTGGTCACTTGGTGCCCTCCTCGGCGGCCTTGCGCCGCTGCTCCAGGCGGGCCTTGCGGTGGTCGTACGGCTCGGCGGGCGCCCGCTCGCCGCGGACCTCCTCCAGGAGCGCGGTGATGGCGGCCATGATCACCTCGGTGGCCTCGCGGAGCACTTCGGGCGTCGGCTCCAGGCCGTCGAACCGGGAGAGGTCGACGGGCGGTCCGGCCTGCACGATCAGCGTCTTGCGGGGGAACAGCCGGAACTTGTTCTCCTTCGCGTACGGCGGCATCGCGAGATTGGCGCCCCACTGGGCCACCGGGATGACGGGGACCCGGGTGAGCAGCGCGACGCGGGCGGCGCCGGTCTTGCCGGCCATGGGCCACATCGCGGGGTCCCGGGTGAGGGTGCCCTCGGGGTAGAAGGCGACGCACTCGCCGCGCTCGATGGCGTCGACGGCGGCCCGGAAGGCGTCCAGCGCGTCGGTCGTCTCGCGGTAGACGGGGATCTGGCCCGTGTTGCGGAGCATGGTGCCGACGAATCCGGCCTTGAAGAGGCCCGCCTTGGCGAGGAAGCGCGGCACGCGACCGGTGTTGTACTGGTAGTGCGCGTAGGACAGCGGGTCCAGGTAGGAGTTGTGGTTGACCGCGGTGATGAATCCGCCGTCGGCCGGAATGTGCTCCATACCGCGCCAGTCCCGCTTGAACAGAACCACCAGGGGGGGTTTGGCGATGACCGCCGCGAGGCGGTACCAGAAGCCGATTCTGCGGCGGGGCACTCGGACACCTTTCTCCGGGACTGGCTGGCAGGGGGTCAAGTGTCGCCCCGTGCTCCTGGTCTGTCGAGTGACACCGTACGCCCCGGGCCCTCCGGCGGACCGCCTGGGCGGGACAGAATGGGCCCCGATGAAGCAGCCGCACCCGACGCGGACCGACGGCGACGCCGGCTGGTCCCTGGTCGTACCCCTGAAGCCGCTCGCCCTGGCCAAGAGCAGACTCGCCGCCGCGGCGGGGGCGCGGCTGCGTCCCCGGCTCGCGCTGGCGTTCGCCGAGGACACGGTGGGGGCGGTACTGGAGTGCGCCCGGGTCCGCGATGTGGCGGTCGTCACGGACGATCCCGCGGCGGGCGCGGCCCTGGCGGCCCTGGGGGCGCGGATCGTGCCGGACTCCCCGGCCGCGGGGCTGAACGCGGCGCTCGCCCACGGGGCCCGCGCCGTGCGGGCGGGGCGGCCGCACGCGCGCGTGGCGGCGCTCAACGCGGACCTTCCGGCGCTGCGGCCGGCGGAGCTGGACCGGGTCCTGGAGGCGGCCGGCAATTTTCCCAGAGCATTTCTCGCCGATGCCGCCGAAATAGGTACGACATTCCTCTCGGCGGCTCCGGGGGTGGAATTGGAACCGGCATTCGGGGGTGCGTCCCGGCTGCGCCATTTGTCTTCCGGGGCGGTGGAAATCCGGCTCGCCGGGGTGGATTCCGTGCGCCGGGACGTGGACACCGGGGAGGATCTGGCGGCGGCGCAGGCCCTGGGGCTCGGTCCGCGGACGGCCGCCCGGTGGCTGACGGCGGCCGGATAGGCTGCGGTCCATGCAGGCGACCGCTTTCACGTACGACCCCGAGACCCACCGCGGCAGTGTGCTGCTCGACGACGGCACCCCCGTGGAGTTCGGGGCGGAGGCCTTCGAGGCGGGCGGGCTCCGGCTGCTGCGGCCGGGGCAGCGGGTGCGGATCGAGGCCGATCCCGGCACGTCGGGCGCGGGTCTGCGGATCACCCTGGTGACGCTGCAGACCTTCTGAGGGGCCCGGCCGGGCCGTCCGGACGCGCCGCGGGCCGGGCTCCCGGAGGGGAGCCCGGCCCGGCGGGTCGGTCCGCGCGTCCTACTTCTTGGCGGCGGTCTTCTTGGCGGTGGTCTTGCGCGCCGTCGTCTTCTTGGCGGGCGCCTTCGTCGCCGTGGCCTTCTTCGCGGCCGGCGCGGTCTTCTTCGCCGTGGCCTTGGTCGCCTTCTTGGCGGCGGCCGCGGTGGTCTTCTTGGCGGCGGCGGTGGTCTTCTTCGTCGCGGCCGTGGTGGTCTTCTTCGCCGGCGTCGCCTTCTTGGCGGTGGCCGTCGTCTTCTTCGCGGGCGTCGCCTTCTTCACGGCGGCCGTGGTCTTCTTCGCCGGGGTCGCCTTCTTCGCGGCGGCCTTCTTGGCGGTGGTGGCCTTCTTGGCGGCGGCCTTCTTCACGGTCGCGGAGGCGCCACCGGTGAGGCTGCCCTTGGGGGCCTTCTTGACGGAGACCTCGCCGCCCTTGGGGAGCTTCTTCGAGCCGCTGACCAGGTCCTTGAAGCCCTGACCTGCACGGAAGCGCGGGACGGAGGTCTTCTTGACCCGGACGCGCTCACCCGTCTGGGGGTTGCGGGCGTAGCGGGCCGGCCGGTCGACCTTCTCGAACGAGCCGAAACCCGTGACCGAGACCCGGTCACCGGCCACCACGGCACGCACGATGGCGTCGAGCACGTGGTCGACGGCTTCGGCGGCCTGCTGACGACCGCCCATCTTGTCGGCAATCGCTTCTACGAGCTGCGCCTTGTTCACGTCTTCCCCTTCGGAGACATTGCCAGAACGAAAGTGTTCAAGCTTTTTCGCACGTTAGGCATGTATATACCGCAAATCAAACACGAAACGGTCTAATCACCCTAGTGCCGCAACGCGGAAGTCCCGTTGCGGAGTTCCTGGTGTCAGTCGTCCTCTGGGAATCGGCCCTCGTCGAGGTCCTTCATCAACCGGTCGAGACGCGTTGCCGCGTCCTTGAGATCGTGCTTCGCCGCTGCCGTGACGACCAGCAGCTTCCGGGACAGCGCCATCCTTACGCCCTCCGGGACTTGCAGTGAGCGCACTCTTGTGTGCGCTTCCTTCAATCGGGCGGCGACTGCCTCGTAGAGCTCGAGTTGGCTGTCGCGTTCCATGCACCGATTGTGCCATCTAGGGCGAGTTGTCGCCCGACGGGGTCTCAACAAGCGACTGCGCCCCCCACCGGACGGTGGGGGGCGCAGTCGTGGAAAAGCGCTGCTCAGGCCGTAATTGTACGGGGCTTGAAGGCCGGTCGAGCCGCCTCGTAGGCCGCGATGTCGGCTTCGTTCTGAAGGGTGAGGCTGATGTCGTCCAGCCCGTTCAGCAGACGCCAGCGGGCGTTCTCGTCGAGCTCGAAGTCGGCGTCGATCCCGGCGGCCAGGACCTTGCGGGCCTCCAGGTCGACGGTGATCTCCGCGGTCGGGTCGGCCTCGGTCAGCTCCCAGAGGGCGTCCACCGTCTCCTGCGGGAGGACGACGGTCAGCAGGCCGTTCTTCAGCGAGTTGCCGCGGAAGATGTCGGCGAAGCGGGCGGAGATGACCGCCTGGAAGCCGTAGTTCTGGAGCGCCCAGACGGCGTGCTCGCGGGAGGAGCCGGTGCCGAAGTCGGGGCCGGCGACCAGGACCGAGGCGCCCTGGCGCTCCGGGCGGTTGAGGACGAACTCGGAGTCCTTGCGCCAGGCCTCGAAGAGACCGTCCTCGAAGCCGTCGCGGGTGACCTTCTTCAGCCAGTGCGCCGGGATGATCTGGTCGGTGTCGACGTTGCTGCGGCGCAGCGGGACGGCCCGGCCGGTGTGCGTGGTGAAAGCTTCCATGGTTCCTCAGACCCCCGCGGTGGTGGCGACGTCGGACAGATCGGCCGGGGAGGCCAGGTGACCCAGGACGGCGGTGGCGGCGGCGACCTGCGGGGAGACCAGGTGCGTCCGGCCGCCCTTGCCCTGCCGGCCCTCGAAGTTGCGGTTGGAGGTGGACGCGGAGCGCTCACCGGGAGCCAGTTGGTCGGGGTTCATGCCCAGGCACATCGAGCAGCCCGCGTGCCGCCATTCGGCGCCGGCCTCCTTGAAGACCTTGTCCAGGCCCTCTTCGACGGCCTGGAGGGCGACCCGGACCGAGCCGGGGACGACCAGCATGCGGACGCCGTCGGCGACCTGGCGGCCCTCCAGCAGGGAGGCCGCGTTGCGCAGGTCCTCGATGCGGCCGTTGGTGCAGGAGCCTACGAAGACGGTGTCGACCTTGATGTCGCGCAGCGGCTGTCCGGCGGTCAACCCCATGTACTCCAGGGCCTTTTCGGCGGCCAGGCGCTCCGAAGCGTCTTCGTACGAAGCCGGGTCGGGGACGTGCGCCGAAAGCGGCGCGCCCTGGCCGGGGTTGGTGCCCCAGGTGACGAACGGCGCCAGGGAGGCGGCGTCGATGACGACCTCGGCGTCGAAGACCGCGTCCTCGTCGGACTTCAGGGTCTTCCAGTACGCGACGGCGGCGTCCCAGTCCTCGCCCTCGGGGGCGTGGTCCCGGCCCTCCAGGTAGGCGAAGGTGGTCGCGTCGGGGGCGATCATGCCCGCGCGGGCGCCGGCCTCGATCGACATGTTGCAGATGGTCATCCGGGCCTCCATCGAGAGCTTCTCGATGGCGGAGCCGCGGTACTCCAGGATGTAGCCCTGGCCGCCGCCGGTGCCGATCTTGGCGATGATCGCCAGGATCAGGTCCTTGGCGGTGACGTCCTCGGGCAGCTCGCCGTCGACCGTGATCGCCATGGTCTTGGGGCGGGCCAGCGGCAGCGTCTGGGTGGCGAGCACGTGCTCGACCTGACTGGTGCCGATGCCGAACGCCAGCGCGCCGAAGGCGCCGTGCGTGGAGGTGTGCGAGTCGCCGCAGACCACGGTGGTGCCCGGCTGGGTCAGGCCCAGCTGCGGTCCCACGACGTGGACGACGCCCTGCTCGACGTCGCCCAGCGGGTGCAGCCGGACGCCGAACTCGGCACAGTTCTTACGGAGGGTCTCCAGCTGCGCGCGGGAGACCGGGTCCGCGATCGGCTTGTCGATGTCGAGGGTCGGGGTGTTGTGGTCCTCGGTGGCGATGGTGAGGTCGAGGCGCCGCACCTGCCGGCCGTTCTGCCGGAGGCCGTCGAAGGCCTGGGGGCTGGTCACCTCGTGCAGCAGGTGCAGATCGATGAAGAGGAGGTCGGGCTCGCCCTCGGCGCGCCGGACGACGTGGTCGTCCCAGACCTTCTCCGCGAGTGTCCTACCCATCGCTTTCCCTCCGGCCGACGTCTACGCCGGCACAACTAGAGACCCGTTCCGCGGGCCGTTGTGCGGCCGCACCACCAGGGTCACAGGTTCCGAGAAAAATTGAACTTGCGTTTCACAGAGTGAGACGCGAGTATCGTTGCATGGACAACTCTAGCGGCGTAGGCGTTCTCGACAAGGCAGCCCTTGTCCTGAGCGCCCTGGAGTCCGGTCCGGCCACCCTCGCAGGACTGGTCGCGGCGACGGGACTCGCACGACCCACGGCACACCGACTGGCCGTGGCACTGGAACACCACCGGATGGTGGCGCGTGACATGCAGGGCCGGTTCATCCTCGGACCGCGCCTGGCGGAGCTCGCCGCCGCGGCCGGCGAGGACCGCCTGCTCGCGACCGCGGGCCCGGTGCTGACGCATCTGCGCGATGTCACCGGCGAGAGCGCCCAGCTCTACCGGCGCCAGGGCGACATGCGCATCTGCGTGGCGGCGGCCGAGCGGCTCTCGGGCCTGCGGGACACGGTCCCGGTCGGCTCGACGCTGACCATGAAGGCCGGCTCGTCCGCGCAGATCCTGATGGCCTGGGAGGAGCCCGAGCGGCTGCACCGCGGCCTCCAGGGCGCCCGCTTCACGGCGACGGCCCTGTCGGGCGTACGGCGCCGCGGCTGGGCCCAGTCGATCGGTGAGCGGGAGCCGGGCGTCGCGTCCGTCTCCGCGCCCGTACGCGGCCCCTCGAACCGCGTGGTGGCCGCCGTGTCGGTCTCGGGTCCGATCGAGCGTCTGACGCGCCACCCGGGCCGTATGCACGCCCAGGCGGTCATCGACGCCGCCGCACGCCTCTCCGAGGCGCTCCGCCGCAACGGCTGAGCCCCTCCGCTCCTCCTGTTCGTACCGGCCCACCGCTTCAACGCCGCAGCGGTGGGCCGGAGTTGTCCGCACCGTGACCCCGAACAGCGAAGAAGCCCTCCCCCGAAGGGAAGGGCTTCCTCGTCTTGTACCCCCGACCGGATTCGAACCGGCGCTACCGCCTTGAGAGGGCGGCGTGCTAGGCCGCTACACAACGGGGGCCTTGCGGATCAGATCCGCGGTGCAGATGAGCTCTGCGAGCTGGCCTACCTGGACTCGAACCAAGAATGACGGTACCAGAAACCGTAGTGTTGCCAATTACACCATAGGCCATGGTGGTTACACCGTACCCCCGACCGGATTCGAACCGGCGCTACCGCCTTGAGAGGGCGGCGTGCTAGGCCGCTACACAACGGGGGCCCTAGCGATCCTGCATCGGGTTCACCGGGTGCGACCCAGGTGATCCCGCGGGAAGGATCTGTACCCCCGACCGGATTCGAACCGGCGCTACCGCCTTGAGAGGGCGGCGTGCTAGGCCGCTACACAACGGGGGCTTCGTGGATGCCATCCACAGGTTGCAGATAAAGCTCTGCGAGCTGGCCTACCTGGACTCGAACCAAGACTAACGGAACCAGAAACCGTCGTGCTGCCAATTACACCATAGGCCACCGGAACTTGATCACTTCGAGAAGCGATCCTGCTCGGCTTGCGCTTCCGGGACTTTCCGGCCTTTCGGCCCGTTTCCCTCGGCGCAGGAAGAACATTACCCGAAGGTGGACGGTGCTCCAAAACGCGTATCCGCACGCAGCAGCGCGGGCAGCAGGCTCAGGTCGGTGATCCGGGACAGCTCGGGCCTGCCGCCGGTGTCCGCGCGGTCCAGCCAGATCCCCCGGAGCCCCGCCTCCACGGCTCCCCGGGCGTCGATGTCCGGCTGGTCCCCCACGTAGGCCACCTCGTGGGGGCGCAGGTCGAGGGCGGTGCAGGCGGCGTGGAAGGCCTCCGGGCGGGGCTTGGCCACGCCGAGCTCGGCGGCGCACAGCACGGCCTCGAACCGGTCCCACACGCCCAGGGAGCGCAGCTTGTGCTCCTGGTTGCGGATGCTGGAGTTCGAGAGCACTCCGTGACGGTAGTCACGGGCCAGCAGGTCGAGGACGGGCACGGTGTCGGGGAAGAGCTCCCAGGCGGCCTCGTAGTGGATCACGTACCGGTCGAACCAGCCGTCGGCCTCGGCGGTGGTGAGCTCCGGCCGGCCCAGGAAGTCCCGCACGCGCGCGCGTCGCTGGTCCTGGAAGTCCCCGCCCTCCGCCTCGAACCTGCGCCAGTGCAGCTCCGTGAGCTCCTTCCAGCGCCGCAGGGCCTCCTCGGCGGAGCCCCAGGCGTCGAGCAGCCCCTCGGCGGCGAGGTGCGCCCGCATCCCGGCACGGTCGGCGCTCGCGTAGTCGAAGAGCGTGTCGTCGATGTCCCAGAGCACCGCGCGGATGGTCATGGAGACGACGGTACCCCCGTCCCGTACGTCGGGGCGGGGGTACCGGTGGGTCCGTCGTGGATCAGGCGGCGAGCTTCGCCAGGGCCGCGTCGACGCGGGCCAGGGTCTTCTCCTTGCCCAGGATCTCCAGGGACTCGAAGAGCGGCAGGCCGACCGTGCGGCCGGTGACGGCGACGCGGACCGGGGCCTGGGCCTTGCCGAGCTTGAGGCCGTGGGCCTCGCCGGCGGCCAGGACCGCGTTCTTCAGGGACTCGGGGTCGCTCCAGTCGGCCGCGTCCAGCTTCTCGCGGGCGGTGGTGAGCAGGGCCGCGGGCTCGCCCTTCATCGCCTTGTCCCACGAGGGCTGGTCGAAGACCGGCTCGGCCAGGAAGAGGAAGTCCACGTTGGCCGTGATGTCCGAGAGGACGGTGACGCGGGTCTGGGCGTGCGGCGCGATGGCCTCCCAGGCGGCCTGGTCGAAGTCCTCCGGCGCCCAGGGGGCGTGCGGGGCGCGCAGCCAGGGCTCGCAGGCCGTGGCGAAGGCCTTCACGTCCAGCATGCGGATGTGGTCGGCGTTGATCGACTCGGCCTTCTTGAGGTCGAAGCGCGCCGGGTTGGCGTTGACGTCGGCGATGTCGAACTTCGCCACCATCTCCGGGATGGTGAAGATGTCCTGGTCGGCCGAGAAGGACCAGCCGAGGAGCGACAGGTAGTTCAGCAGGCCCTCGGGGAGGAAGCCGCGCTCCCGGTAGAGGTTGAGGGAGGCCTGCGGGTCGCGCTTGGAGAGCTTCTTGTTGCCCTCGCCCATGACGTAGGGGAGGTGGCCGAAGGAGGGGATCTCCTTGGCGACGCCCAGCTCGATGAGCGCCTTGTAGAGGGCGACCTGGCGCGGGGTGGAGGAGAGCAGGTCCTCGCCGCGCAGGACGTGGGTGATCTCCATCAGGGCGTCGTCGACCGGGTTGACCAGGGTGTACAGCGGGGCGCCGTTGGCCCGGAGGATGCCGTAGTCCGGCACGTTCTCCGGGGTGAAGGTGAGCTCGCCGCGGACCAGGTCGGTGAAGGTGATCGGCTCGTCGGGCATCCGGAAGCGGACGATCGACGCGCGGCCCTCGGCCTCGTACGCGGCCTTCTGCTCGTCGGTGAGGTCGCGGCAGTGGCCGTCGTAGCCGGAGGGGCGGCCGGCGGCGCGGGCGGCCTCGCGGCGCTCGTCGAGCTCCTCGGTGGTGCAGTAGCAGGGGTACGCGTATCCGCCGGCGAGCAGCTTGTCCGCGACGTCCTTGTAGATGTCCATCCGCTGGGACTGGCGGTACGGCTCGTGCGGGCCGCCGACCTCGGGACCCTCGTCCCAGTCGAGGCCGAGCCACTTCAGGGAGTCGAGCAGCTGCTCGTACGACTCCTCGGAGTCGCGGGCGGCGTCGGTGTCCTCGATGCGGAAGACCATGGTGCCCTCGTTGTGCCGGGCGAAGGCCCAGTTGAAGAGAGCGGTGCGGACCAGGCCCACGTGGGGGTTGCCGGTCGGCGAGGGACAGAAACGGACGCGGATCGCGTTAGCCACGCTTGATCACCTTATTGGTGAGAGTGCCGATGCCTTCGATGGTGACGGCGACCTCGTCGCCGACGTTGAGGGGGCCGACCCCGGCGGGGGTGCCGGTGAGGATGACGTCTCCGGGGAGCAGCGTCATGGCCTCGGTGATGTGGACGACCAGGTCCTCGATGGAGCGGATCATGTCGCTCGTGCGACCCAGCTGGCGCTGCTCGCCGTTGACCGTGGCCTGGATGGCCAGGTCGCTCGCGGCGGCGATGCTCAGGCCCGTCTCCACCCAGGGGCCCAGGGGGCAGGAGGTGTCGAAGCCCTTGGCGCGCGCCCACTGCTTCTCGCGCCGCTGGGCGTCGCGGGCGGTGACGTCGTTGGCGCAGGTGTAGCCGAAGACGACGTCCTTCACGCGCTCGCGGGGCACCTCGCGGCACATGCGGCCGATGACCACGGCCAGTTCGGCCTCGTGGTGCAGCTCGTCGGAGAAGGAGGGGTACTCGATGGCGTCGCCGGGGCCGATCACGGAGGTGGTGGGCTTGAAGAAGGCGACGGGGACGTCGGGGACCTCGTTGCCGAGTTCGGCGGCGTGCTCGGCGTAGTTGCGGCCGATGGCCACGACCTTGTTGGGGAGCACGGGCGGCAGGAGCCGCACCTTGCTCAGCGGGACCTTGGTGCCGCTGAGCTCGAAGTCGGTGTACGGGATGCCCTTGATGATGTCGAGGACGAGGCCGCCGGACTCGGCAGGTCCCTCGCCCTCGACGGCACCGAAGGCCACATTGCCGTCGATGGAGAATCTGGCGATGCGCACGAGTGCTGTCGCCCCTCACTTGGTGCTGGCTGGAGTCTGACGCTCCAGGCTAACGCGGCGGGGGGACGGCCGACCTGCGATGTCACCGGGGGTGGTGACGGGCGTGACGCGGGAGGTGTCCCGCGTCACGGTCAGCGGGACGCGGTGGCGTACGGCTGGGGCTGGTACGGCGCCGGGGCCTGCATCAGGACGGTGCGGCGCGGGTTGGCCGTGTTGCCCGGGAGCTCGACCGCGTACTCCGGCTGGGCACCCCGGCCGAGATCTGCGGCGTCCGCCAGGTGGACGAGGGTGGAGCGGCGGGGGTTGGCCGTGGTGCGGAGCGTCGTCGTCTTCATCGCGGTGATCAGACCTTGTTCCGGGACGGGCGCCCGCATGGGCGGGCGCGAAGGGGTGTAAAGCGTCAGGCTAAACATGCGATTCCCTTCGAATGCATGGCTGAGACATCGATTCGCGTGTGAGTTTGCTCACCACACGCGGTAGATTCCGGGCATTACGGACTGTCGCCGGTCGCCACGGAAAGGGACATTCCGCCACTGAATGAGCTATTCCGCTCCTGATCATGGCGACTGGGACACACGGGGATGCCCAGCCATTGGGATGGAAAAGTCCGAATCCTCCGTGATCATCTTCTACATGGGGTGACATCTCGTGCACACGTTGTCATACCCCTCGCGCCGCGACACGCGGCCCTTGTTGGAGATCCGGCACTGTGCTGGAATTCCACGCACCGCCGCGGGTTTCAAGCCGGCGCGCAGGAGGCGCGACAGCGCCGGCCGAGTGGCGGGGAAGGGGGAACTGCGCCGGTCACCGACGACCACCTGGGGCGCTCCACGCGCCCCGAATGACGCCGACACCGTCCTCTCCGCTCACCCGGAGGGACGCCTGGTCCAGAGGTTGCGACGCTAGTGCAGGGACGTTTCAAGAGGGATGGCTCGGGGTCTCCCCAGGCCCGTCAGGGCCGAGCGGATGCTCCGGAGCAGGAACCGCGTGCCGGGACCGACCGCGGTCCCTCGGCCCCGCACACCCCGAACCAGGGTCAGGGTCCGTCCGGCGACAGCGGTGACACCGGCAGGCGCGGGAGCGCCGCCAAGTCCGCCGAGCCCGCCGCCGCACCCCCCAAGGCCCGGGCCGAGAACGAGGTCGGACCTCGAATAGCCCTGCGCAACTGGCGCATCTCCACGCGCCTCGTCGCGCTCCTCACCCTCCCCGTGGTCGCCGCGACCACCCTGGGCGGCATCCGCATCAGCGACTCGCTCCAGGACATGGAGCAGCTCGACCACATGCAGCTGCTCACCAAGCTGACCCGTGAGGCGACCGACCTCGCCCAGGCCCTCCAGGCCGAGCGCGACCTCTCCGCCGGCCCGCTGGCCAACGGCCGCCCGGTCAGCGACTACCAGGTCGCCAACCCGCGCCGGAAGACCGACCGCGAGTACAAGGCCTTCCTCGACGCCACCGAGGACATCCCGGCCACCGACGGCGACGAGGCGCTGCGCAGCATCCGCCAGAACGTCAGCCAGATCGCCTCCCAGGTCACCGAGCTCCACTCCATCCGGGGCAGCGCCTACGAGAAGGGCGTGTCCCACTCGGTGACGGTCGAGGCCTACAGCCGCCTCATCCGCTCGCTGCTCAGCCTGTCCCAGGACATGGCGCAGGCGACCAGCAACCCCGAGATGATCAAGCGGACCCGCGCGCTCGCCGCGTTCTCGTCCGCCAAGGAGTACGCCTCCATCCAGCAGGCGATCATCGCGGCGGCGCTCCCGCCGAGCGACCGGACCTCCGGCAAGCTCCAGCAGGGTGACCGCCTCTACGGCGAGGCCGCCCTCAACAGTGAGGGCGTCGAGCTCAAGTCCTTCCAGGCGATCTACGAGTCGACCGGCGGTGACGCCGCCGAGCGCACCGAGTCGCTGAACAACGGCGACCCGTCCATCAACGCGGCCAACAAGTACGCCGAGCGCGTGCTGAACGCGGACAACGCGATGCCCGACGGCCCGCGCCGCGGTCACCTCAACTTCACCGACGAGTACAGCACCAAGATCACCGCCATGAACCGCATCGAGCGAGGTCTGCTCGGTGACATGGAGACCATGGCCCGTGAGCTGAAGCAGGAGTCGCAGCGCGACGCCATCATCAACGGTGCGCTGATCCTCCTCGTCCTCGGCGTCTCGCTCATCGGCGCCTTCGTCGTGGCCCGGTCCATGATCCGCTCGCTGCGCCGGCTCCAGGACACCGCGACCAAGGTCGCCCAGGACCGTCTGCCCGAGCTCGTCAAGCAGCTCTCCGAGTCCGACCCGCAGGACGTCGACACCTCCGTCGAGTCCGTCGGTGTGCACTCCCGGGACGAGATCGGCCAGGTGGCCGCGGCCTTCGACGACGTGCACCGCGAGGCCGTCCGCCTCGCCGCCGAGCAGGCCCTCCTCCGGGGCAACGTCAACGCGATGTTCACCAACCTCTCGCGCCGTTCCCAGGGCCTCATCCAGCGTCAGCTCTCGCTCATCTCCGAGCTGGAGTCCCGCGAGGCCGACCCGGACCAGCTCTCCTCGCTGTTCAAGCTCGACCACCTCGCGACCCGTATGCGCCGGAACGGCGAGAACCTCCTCGTCCTCGCCGGCGAGGAGCCGGGCCGCCGCTGGACCCGCCCGGTCCCGCTGGTCGACGTCCTGCGCGCCGCCGCCTCCGAGGTGGAGCAGTACGAGCGCATCGAGCTGGCCGCGGTCCCGGCGACCGAGGTCGCCGGCCGCGTCGTCAACGACCTCGTGCACCTCCTCGCCGAGCTGCTGGAGAACGCCACCTCCTTCTCCTCCCCGCAGACCAAGGTCCGGGTCACCGGTCACGCGCTGCCCGACGGCCGCGTGCTCGTCGAGATCCACGACACCGGCATCGGCCTCTCCCCCGAGGACCTCGCCGCGATCAACGAGCGGCTCGCCTCGCCGCCCACCGTGGACGTCTCCGTCTCCCGCCGCATGGGTCTGTTCGTGGTCGGCCGCCTGTCCCTGCGACACGGCATCCGGATCCAGCTGCGCCCGTCCGACTCGGGCGGCACCACCGCGCTCGTCATGCTCCCGGTCGACGTCGCCCAGGGCGGCAAGAAGCCCATGCCCAAGCCGGGCGCGGGCGGCCAGGGCCAGATGCCGCAGGGCGCCTCCGCCCCCGGCGGCCGGCTCCCCGCCGGTCCCGGCGCGGCCGGCGGCCCCGGCGGCGGACGTCCGGGCCAGGGCGGTGCCCCGGCCTCTGCGGCCGGCCGCATCGGCGCCGCTCCCGCCCGCGGCCAGGTCGGTACGGGCGGTCCGCGGGCCGCGCTGCCCGCCCGTGACGGCGCCCCGCTCACCGGCGGCCCGCAGGGCACCCCGCAGCCGCAGAACGCCCAGCTGGAGCAGACCGGCCGGCTGCCGCAGATCCCGGCGGCCCCGCAGGCTCCCCAGCAGCCGGACACCATGCGTCCGGGCCCCGGCGGGGGCGGCCTCATCGGCGGCGCCGCGAGCGCCATCCCGTCCCGCACGGACGTGTGGGGCAACCAGTCCGGCCCGCAGCAGGGACCCGGCCGCCAGCAGCCGCAGCAGCAGCAGCAGCCGGGCAACCAGCAGGGCGGGTACGACTTCCCGCGCGCCGAGCTGCCCGGCGGCAACCCGCAGCCGCAGCGCCCGCAGGCCGCGAGCTGGGGCAACGACCCGCAGCAGCCGGTCCGGCGCCCGCAGCAGGAGATGTCCCCGCTGGACGCCCCGCGCGGCCACGAGGAGCCGGAGGCCGCGAACCCGTTCGGCGGGCCGGCGGCTCCGCAGGGTCCCGGTTCCACGGGCCAGTTCCCGCGTCCGGACTTCGGCGCCCCGCAGCAGCCGCAGGCCCCGCAGCAGCAGGCTCCGCAGGCGTACCAGGGCGGTGCGCAGGACCCGGCGTCGACGGCGCAGTTCCCGCGCCCCGACTTCGGCGCCCCGCAGGGTCCCGGTTCCACGGGCCAGTTCCCGCGCCCGGACTTCGGCGCCCCGCAGCAGCCGCAGCAGCCGCAGGCCCCCCGGCCGCAGGCGTACCAGGGCCAGCAGCAGCAGTTCGGCCGCCAGCCCTACGTACCGCAGGCGCAGCAGCAGACGCCGTCCCAGGCGCCGGCACCGGCGCCGCGTCAGCGCGCCGGCGAGGACTTCGGCGCCCCGCGTCCGGCCGAGCCGGTGCGGCAGCAGCCGCAGCAGCCGCAGCTCCAGCAGCCGCGCCGTCCGGAGGCCCTGCCCCCGGCCGGTGGCGCGGGCGACGGCCGCACGCCGCTGTACGACACGCTGGAGACCAACTGGTTCCACCAGGAGCAGGCCCAGCAGCAGGCCCAGCAGGCGGACGCGGCGCAGACGACGCAGACCCCGGTCGTGCCGCAGCCGTCCGCCCCGGCGCCCCGTCCGGCCGGTGACCCGGCCGCCGACGGCCGCCAGAACGGTGGGGCCGCCTGGCGGACCTCGCCCAACGACGAGCTGGTGCGCCAGGCGGAGCGGGTGCGCAAGCCCGCTGCCGGCGGCGTCACCACCTCCGGTCTTCCGCGCCGTGTGCCGAAGGCCAACCTCGTACCCGGGACCGCACAGGAGCAGGCCCACTCGGCCGGCCCCCAGGTCTCGCGTGCACCCGACGACGTCCGCGGCCGGCTCACCAATCTGCGCCGCGGCATTCAGCAGGGCCGTCAGGCCGGCAACTCGACCACGGGTAGCCACCACCTCGGTCCGAACCATCAGCAGGAGCGTTAGTTGAACGCGATGAGCCAGGCGGCGCAGAATCTGAACTGGTTGATCACCAACTTCGTGGACAACACCCCCGGGGTGTCCCACACGGTGGTGGTCTCCGCCGACGGACTCCTGCTGGCCATGTCCGAAGGATTCCCCCGCGACCGCGCCGACCAGCTGGCGGCGGTCGCATCCGGACTGACCTCGCTGACCGCGGGCGCGTCCCGGATCTTCGAGGGCGGACCCGTCGCGCAGACCGTGGTGGAGATGGAGCGCGGCTTCCTCTTCCTGATGTCCGTCTCCGACGGCTCCTCGCTGGCCGTGCTCGCCCACCCCGAGTGCGACATCGGCCTCGTGGGCTACGAGATGGCGCTGCTGGTCGACCGGGCCGGCAGTGTGCTCACCCCGGATCTCCGCGCGGAGCTCCAGGGCAGCCTGCTCCACTGACGGTCACGTTTCACCGGACACCCGACCGACCGACCGACACCGACAGGGCGGTACGCCCCTCCGTACCGCCCTGGGCACCGTTCACCGTCCGGCCGCCCCACCCGGCCCCCCACCGGCCCCATCAGACGGCAGAAGTCTTGCTGTCACGCCCGGAGGATTCATGACCCCGCCCCCCGCCTCTCACGATCCGTACGGCGCCTCAGTCGACGAGTACGGACATGAGGGCGACCAGCCGCTGGTGCGTCCGTACGCGATGACCGGCGGCCGGACCCGGCCGCGCTACCAGCTCGCCATCGAGGCACTGGTCAGCACCACGGCCGACCCGGCGCACCTCGCCACGCTCCTCCCGGAGCACCAGCGGATCTGCCACCTCTGCCGCGAGGTCAAGTCGGTGGCCGAGGTGTCGGCCCTCCTGTCGATGCCGCTCGGCGTCGCCCGGATCCTCGTGGCCGACCTGGCGGAGGCCGGCATGGTGGCGATCCACCAGCCGGGCAACGGAGAGACCGGCGGCACGCCGGACGTGACACTGCTCGAAAGGGTGCTCAGTGGACTTCGCAAGCTCTAGCGGCGGCGCGGCCAGATCGACCACCAGCGCGAAGATCGTGGTGGCGGGCGGCTTCGGCGTGGGCAAGACCACGTTCGTCGGCGCCGTCTCGGAGATCAACCCGCTGCGTACCGAAGCCGTCATGACCTCCGCGTCGGCCGGCATCGACGATCTGACGCACACCGGCGGCAAGACGACGACGACCGTCGCCATGGACTTCGGCCGCATCACCCTCGACCAGGACCTGATCCTGTACCTGTTCGGCACCCCCGGACAGGACCGCTTCTGGTTCATGTGGGACGACCTGGTCCGCGGCGCCATCGGCGCCGTCGTCCTCGTCGACACCCGCCGCCTCGCCGACTGCTTCCCCGCCGTCGACTACTTCGAGAACAGCGGCCTCCCCTTCGTCATCGCCCTCAACGGCTTCGACGGAAACCAGCCCTACCAGCCCGAAGAAGTCCGCGAGGCCCTCCAGATCGGCCCCGACACCCCCATCATCACCACCGACGCCCGCCACCGCGCCGACGCCAAGAGCGCCCTCATCACGCTCGTCGAACACGCCCTCATGGCACGGCTCAAGTAACGGAGCGGGCCACGGCAGTTGTCCTATGCCTCTGGCGGGGGGCGGTCTGTGTCATTCGACACGGCCGCCCTCGCGTTCATAACATTTCGACAGAGAATTGGGGCGCCTCGGACACCCGACGCATCCGATCGGTGTCGCTGCGCTCACCTGAGCCCCGCCATTTGGCGGGGCTCGCTCTTTATGCCCGTTTTATGTGAGGCCTGGACCACTGAAAGAGGCCGCTTCCCACTGTTTGGAACGGACCCCCTTCACGTGCTGCAATTCATGAACTCCCGAGTAGTACGGCCCTGAACGAAACACCGGCACAACGTAGGTGCCGACGCCGAGAGGTTGTTGGTCGAGTGAGGCGAAGCAAGGAAAGCTCCGCGGAGCAGGAGACGCGGGGCAACTTCACGCCGCCGTCGCGCACGGCGGTGTCGCCCGCGGACGTTCCCGTGACGCCGCCCCCCACCGAGGCGCCCAAGGGAAGCTCCAGCAAGCTGTCGCCCCGCAACTGGCGGGTGCCCACCCGTCTGAACGCGATCCTCTGCATACCCGTGCTCGTCGGCCTCGTCATGGGCACCTTCCAGGTCAAGTCGGCGATCGACACCTGGCAGGAGGCGCAGGACGCCGAGAAGACGGCGCTCATCGTGCGCGCCGCCTCGGAGTACAGCACCGCGCTGCTCAACGAGCGCGACCTGACCGCCGGCCCCCTGCTCGTCGCGAAGACCCCCGAGGGCCGCAAGGCCGACGAGGTCACCCGGGCGTACGCCGCGACCGACGCCGCCAAGGCGAGGTTCGACGAGGCCGTCAAGGACATGCCGTCGGGCCAGGGCCTGGAGCGCCGTCTGCGGCTGTTCCAGGACGAGGAGCCGAAGCTGGAGACGCTGCGCAAGGCCGCGTACACCCGCTCCCTCGACCCGGTGAACACCCAGCTCGGCTACACCGGCGTGCAGCACTACCTGATGGAGTTCTCCAACGAGCTCGGCCTGGGCACCGGCAACATCACCAGCTACGGCCGGACCGTCTACGCCATCCAGCTCTCGAAGGGCGCGGAGTCCCTCCAGCGCTCCATCGGCACCCAGCTCCTGGTCCGGCCCAGTCAGGACGAGGGCGTCTTCGCCCAGCAGTCCGTGGCGTTCAACTCGTACAACTACCTGGAGCAGATCGCCCTCGGCGAGTTCAGCTCCGGCGGTCTGCCCGAGGACGTCGAGCTGCTCAAGAAGGTGATGGCCGGCAAGGCCGCCGACGGCGAGAAGAAGATGGCCGCGGCCGGCGTCGAGCTCCCCAAGGGCAAGGACGGCTCCGTCTACTCCGGCGTCGCCTCCCGGATCGGCAGTGCCAAGAGCGCCGACGGCATCGCGGACCTGAAGGACAAGGGCATCACGCCCGAGGCCTGGATGGCCGTGGCCACCGCCAAGTTCGACGGCTACAGCGAGGTCGAGAAGACCCTCGTCGACAAGGCCGTGACCGAGGCCGCGGACATCTCCGACGCGGCCAAGACCGACGCCTGGGTCAACGGCGCAGTCGTCGTCGTCGCGCTGCTCGCCGCCTTCGTCCTGGCCGGGATGATGGCCCGGCAGATGAGCCGCTCGATGCGCCAGCTGCGGACCGCCGCCTTCGGCATCGCCGAGCAGCGCCTGCCGATGCTGGTCGACCAGCTCTCCCGCACGGAGCCGGGCCGGGTCGACACCCGGGTCCAGCCCATCCCGATCGACTCGCAGGACGAGATCGGCGAGGTCGCCCGCGCCTTCGACCAGGTCCACCGCGAGGCCGTCCGGCTCGCCGCCGAGCAGGCCATGCTCCGCGGCAACGTCAACGCGATCTTCACCAACCTCTCGCGCCGCAACCAGTCGCTGATCGAGGGCCAGCTGACCCTCATCACCGACCTGGAGAACAACGAGGCCGACCCGGACCAGCTGGAGAATCTCTTCCGCCTGGACCACCTGGCCACCCGTATGCGCCGCAACGGCGAGAACCTCCTCGTCCTCGCCGGCGAGGAGCCGGGCCGCCGCTGGGACCAGCCGGTCCCGCTGGTCGACGTCATGCGCGCCGCCTCCTCCGAGGTGGAGCAGTACGAGCGCATCGAACTGGCCGGCGTGCCGGAGGCCGAGATCCACGGCCAGGCCGTGACCGACCTCGTGCACCTGCTCGCCGAGCTCCTGGAGAACGCCACCACGTTCTCCTCCCCGCAGACCAAGGTCCGCGTCACCGCGACCCGCCTGCCCGACGGCCGCGTGATGGTCGAGATCCACGACAAGGGCATCGGCCTCACCGCCGAGGACTTCGCGGACATCAACCACAAGCTGGCGAACCCGCCGACCGTGGACGCCGCCGTCTCCCAGCGCATGGGCCTCTTCGTGGTCGGCCGGCTCGCCGACCGGCACGGGATCCGCGTCCAGCTCCGCCCCTCGGGCGAGCAGGCCGGGACGACCTCGCTGGTCATGCTGCCGGACGCGATCACGCACGGTGGCGGTGGCGAGCAGCCGCTCCAGGACGACTTCACCGTCTCGCAGATCATGCCGCAGCAGCAGACGAACGCCTTCGAGGCCGCTCCGCAGCAGCAGATGCTCACCGCGGCCGACCTCGGCTTCGACGACTCGCGCTACGAGCAGCCGGCCGAGGAGGAGCGCGAGCTCGACCCGGTCAACCGCTCGCTCCAGCGCGAGGGGCGGCGTGCCGCCCTGGAGGCCCAGACGCAGGGCGGCGACCATCCGCAGTTCGCGGCCCAGCCGGAGCAGGCGGAGCAGTACGGCCGGGCCCAGGAGTTCGGCCAGGCCCAGGAGTACGGGCAGCCGCAGGCCCAGGAGTACCCGGCGGAGCAGTACCGTGCCGAGCCGTACCCGGCGCAGGAGTACGGCCAGGAGTACCCGGCCGGCTACCCGCAGCAGGACGGTTACGCCTATCCGCAGCAGGGCTACGAGGCGTACCCGCAGCAGGGTTATGCGGAAGCCTCGTACGAGGCCCCGGCGACCGAACACCAGCAGTACGACAATGCGTTCGATCCCCAGTCCCACCAGGCACAGTGGCCGGATCAGAGCGCTTACCAGGGCGGCTACGGACAGGATTTCGGAGCGGAATCGGAATCTGCTCCGAGCGCTCCCGAACAGGCCCCCGACCGCGTAGGCTTCGACCGTCCGGGTCCGACCGCCAGTCCTTCTCCGGACGCCGGACACGCGCTGACCGACGCCGGTCTGCCGCGCCGCGGCAGCGTCGCCCCGCCGACGCAGCAGGTGCCGCAGCAGGCTCCGCAGCAGCCGAAACCCGCGCAGCCGGCAGAGCAGCAGGACCAGGCCGACGGCAACGACGCGTGGCGCTCGACCAACGACGAGCGCTGGCAGCGGGCCGGAAAGCTCAAGGACCCCAAGGCGGGCGGGGTCACCTCGTCCGGTCTTCCCCGGCGGGTCCCGAAGGCCAACCTGGTCGAGGGCACGGCAGAGCAGACCCCGCAGGGCGGCCCCCAGGTCTCCCGCGCACCCGAGGACGTCCGGGGCAGGTTGAGCAACCTGCGCCGCGGTGTCCAGCAGGGACGCAGCGCGGGAACGGACACGAACGGATCGGGCCTCGGCCCGGGCAGTACCTACAACCAGGAGCGTTAGTGTGAGCATGAGCCAGGCGGCGCAGAATCTGAACTGGTTGATCACCAACTTCGTGGACAACACCCCCGGGGTGTCCCACACGGTGGTGGTCTCCGCCGACGGACTCCTGCTGGCGATGTCCGAGGGGTTCCCCCGGGACCGCGCCGACCAGCTGGCGGCCGTCGCCTCCGGACTGACCTCGCTGACCGCGGGCGCGTCCCGGATCTTCGAGGGCGGTGCGGTCAACCAGACCGTGGTGGAGATGGAGCGCGGCTTCCTCTTCCTCATGTCGATCTCGGACGGCTCCTCGCTGGCCGCGCTCGCGCACCCCGAGGCCGACATCGGTCTCGTGGGCTACGAGATGGCGCTGCTGGTGGACCGCGCGGGAACCGTCCTGACGCCCGACCTCCGGGCCGAACTCCAGGGAAGTCTGCTCAACTAACAGACGGACAGTGCGTTTCGTGCCACCGCACCGTAAGGTGCGGTGGCGCGGTTCAAGGGACATGGACCGCGAGGCAGTAGGAGGAGGAGACGTGGGTACACCCCCGGGCGCGAGCCCTTACAACGGTTATGACGCGCACCAGGCGCCACTGGGCGACACCGCGCAGAACCGATTCAACTTTCCCTCCACCCCGAGCAGACAGGGCGTGTCGCAGCCCTACGCGCAGCCTCAGGTCCCGTCGGCCGCGGGTTCCCCGTCCACCTCGCGCGGTCCGTCCTCCTCGGGCGGTTCCGGTGGGCACAACCCGCTGGTGCGTCCGTACGCGATGACCGGTGGCCGGACCCGGCCGCGTTACCAGCTCGCCATCGAGGCGCTGGTCAGCACCACGGCCGATCCGGCCCGGCTGCAGGGGCAGTTGCCCGAGCACCAGCGGATCTGCCGGCTCTGCTTCGAGATCAAGTCGGTCGCGGAGATCTCGGCCCTCCTCTCCATCCCCCTCGGCGTCGCCCGAATCCTCGTGGCCGACCTGGCCGAGGCCGGCCTCGTCGCCATCCACCAGCCCGGCGGCGACGAGGCCGCCGGCGGTCAGCCAGACGTGACACTGCTCGAAAGGGTGCTCAGTGGACTTCGCAAGCTCTAGCGGCGGCGCGGCCCGTTCAACCACCAGCGCGAAGATCGTGGTGGCGGGCGGCTTCGGCGTGGGCAAGACCACGTTCGTCGGCGCCGTCTCGGAGATCAACCCGCTGCGTACCGAAGCCGTCATGACCTCCGCGTCCGCGGGCATCGACGACCTCACCCACACCGGCGACAAGACGACGACGACCGTCGCCATGGACTTCGGCCGCATCACCCTCGACCAGGACCTGATCCTGTACCTGTTCGGCACCCCCGGACAGGACCGCTTCTGGTTCATGTGGGACGACCTGGTCCGCGGCGCCATCGGCGCCGTCGTCCTCGTCGACACCCGCCGCCTCGCCGACTGCTTCCCCGCCGTCGACTACTTCGAGAACAGCGGCCTCCCCTTCGTCATCGCCCTCAACGGCTTCGACGGAAACCAGCCCTACCAGCCCGAAGAAGTCCGCGAGGCCCTCCAGATCGGCCCCGACACCCCCATCATCACCACCGACGCCCGCCACCGCGCCGACGCCAAGAGCGCCCTCATCACGCTCGTCGAACACGCCCTCATGGCACGCCTGCGGTAAGTCCCGGCGGTCGCACGGGAGACGGCCCCGCACCCCCAGGGTGCGGGGCCTTCGTGCGTGGAGTGCCCCGCACGGACGCCGAAGGGCCCCGCACCGGTCGGTGCGGGGCCCTTCGTGCAGCGAGGGGAGCGAGGGGGTCAGCCCTGCCAGGAGTGCGACGGGCGGAAGCCCGCCTGGCGCTCCAGGCGGCGCCAGCCGGCCGCGGTGCGGCCGTGGTGCGCGGCGGTCTCGGTGGGCTGGGAGGCCGCGCGGGCGAGCAGCACCGCGGTGATGGCGGCGAGCTCCTCGGGGTCTGCGGTGCCCTTCTCGACGCGGAGAAGGTTGGCGGGGCTGGTCACGTGGATGACTCCTCTTACTGAGGCGGGTTGCCGTGCTTGCGGGACGGCAGGTCGGCGTGCTTGGTGCGGAGCATCGCGAGGGACCTGATGAGCACCTGGCGGGTGTCGGCGGGGTCGATGACGTCGTCGACCAGGCCGCGCTCCGCCGCGTAGTACGGGTGCATCAGTTCCGCCTTGTACTCCTTGACCATGCGGGCCCGCATGGCGTCGGGGTCCTCGGCCTCCGCGATCTGCTTGCGGAAGATGACGTTGGCGGCGCCTTCGGCGCCCATGACCGCGATTTCGTTGGTGGGCCAGGCGTACGTCAGGTCGGCGCCGATGGACTGGGAGTCCATCACGATGTAGGCGCCGCCGTAGGCCTTGCGCAGGATCAGGGAGATCCGGGGCACGGTCGCGTTGCAGTACGCGTACAGGAGCTTCGCGCCGTGCCTGATGATTCCACCGTGCTCCTGGTCGACGCCCGGAAGGAAGCCGGGTACGTCCAGAAGGGTGACGATCGGGATGTTGAAGGCGTCGCACATCTGCACGAAGCGCGCGGCCTTCTCGGAGGCCTCGATGTCGAGGACGCCGGCGAGCGACTGGGGCTGGTTGGCGACGATGCCGACGACCTGGCCGTCGAGCCGGGCCAGGGCGCAGATGATGTTGCGGGCCCAGCGCTCGTGGACCTCCAGGTAGTCGCCCTCGTCGACGAGCTCCTCGATGACCTTGTGCATGTCGTACGGGCGGTTGCCGTCGGCGGGCACGAGGTCGAGGAGGACGTCGGAGCGGCGGTCGGCCGGGTCCTCGGAGGCGACGGTCGGCGGGTTCTCGCGGTTGTTCTGCGGGAGCATCGAGAGGAGGTAGCGGACCTCGGCGATGCAGGTCTCCTCGTCGTCGTACGCGAAGTGCGCGACGCCCGAGGTCTCGGCGTGCACGTCGGCGCCGCCGAGGCCGTTCTGGGTGATCTCCTCGCCGGTGACCGCCTTGACGACGTCCGGGCCGGTGATGAACATCTGCGAGGTCTCGCGGACCATGAACACGAAGTCCGTCAGGGCGGGGCTGTAGGCCGCGCCGCCGGCGCACGGGCCGAGCATCACCGAGATCTGCGGGATGACGCCGGAGGCCCGGGTGTTGCGCTGGAAGATGCCGCCGTATCCGGCGAGCGCGGAGACGCCCTCCTGGATGCGGGCGCCGGCGCCGTCGTTCAGGGAGACCAGCGGGGCACCGGACGCGATGGCCATGTCCATGATCTTGTGGATCTTCGTGGCGTGGGCCTCGCCCAGCGCGCCGCCGAAGATCCGGAAGTCGTGCGCGTAGACGAAGACCGTGCGGCCCTCGACCGTGCCCCAGCCGGTGATGACACCGTCGGTGTACGGCTTCTTGGTCTCCAGGCCGAAGCCCTGGGCGCGGTGCCTGCGCAGCTGCTCGACCTCGTTGAAGGAACCCGGGTCGACGAGCAGCTCGATGCGCTCGCGCGCCGTCAGCTTGCCCTTCGCGTGCTGCGCCTCGGTCGCACGGTCACTGGGGCCACGCAGCGCCTGCTCGCGCAGGACGTGCAGCTCGGCCACGCGGCCACGGGCGTCGGCGGGCTCGCTCGGGATCTGGTCCACAACGGTCATGTACCGACCCTACGAAGTCACACAAGAAAACCCCGCCGTCGACTCCGTACAGTCTCGCGTGTCGAATCCTGGTGGGGCTGGACAGAACCCTGCCCCGTCCAGCCCGAGTCAACAGCCAGACACCCCTTGTGTTTGTAGGGTGCCCACAGTGACCTACACCAGGACCTCGCAACCGTGCGTCGCGCCGCCGGTACCCGGGGTGACGCGCAGCCGCAGCGCGGACCCGGTGGCGAGGACCTCCACCGAGGGGTCGTGGCGGACCACCCGGCGGACGGGACGGTTCCACACCAGCTCCAGCGGCTGCCCCGTGCGGAGCGGCTCGGAGACCCTCAGGTCGAGGACGGACCGGCGGCGGCGGAGCAGGACGCTCGCCGGCGCGGTGACCGTGAGGGGTCCCACCGTACCGGCCCGCCAGAGGTTCGCGGCGGTCAGCCCGAGGGACGGGACGGCGATCGCCTGCCGCTCGGCGGTGTTGTCGAGAACGTGCAGCCAGCCCGGGTCGGCGGCCCGGGCGGCGAGCGCGCGCCGGGAGGCGCCCGGCATCAGCAGGTAGGCGTACGAGGCGCCCACCGGGTCGGTGCCGTGGTCCAGCCAGAGGGTCTGGTAGCGGCGGGTGCGCCGCTCGGTGGAGCTGGTGGTGTTGATGTCGCTCCAGGCGCCGGTGCGGTCCTCGCGCAGGGTGCGCAGGTTCCCCGTCCCCCGCGGGAAGACCCAGCCGCCGTGCCCCTCCAGGTGCGCCCAGCGCGCGCCGGTGCGGAAGGCCTGGGTGCCGGACTCCCCCAGGAGCCGGTTGTCGACGACGGTCTCCACGGGCACGCCGTCGCTCGCGGTGATCCCCGCGCCGAGGCAGACGACGGCGTCGGCGGCGCAGAACCAGGAGAGGCGGGCCTCCAAGGTGGAGCCGAGGCCCTTGAGGTGCTGGCCGACGGCCGCGTACTCGCCGTCGGTGGAGCCGCCGACCCAGCGGACGGCCGGCCGGGCCGCGCCCCACTCGCCGCCGGCCCGGTCGGCGAGGCGCCGGGTGGAGACGGTGGTGCCGGGGAGGCGGTACGGGTCGACGGTCGGCCAGAACCAGTCGGTGTACTGGTCCCCGAGGTCCGGGGTCCACCAGGAGAGCATGCCGGCGCCGGTGTGCCAGCCGCGCGGGTTCTCGCCGTTGCCGCACTCGTAGTACGCGATCCGGTCCGAGGCCATCGCGATGTTCGCGGCCCAGCCGGGGCGGCGGTGGACGGCCCGGTCCATGGCGGCGAAGAGCCGGTGTCCGGTGGGTTCGGGGGCGGCGGGGACGGGGGCGGCGGCGACGGCGTGGAGCCGGGCGAGGTCGGCGACGCCGAACTGGCGCGCGGCGAGGACCGGGGAGACGGTGTCGCGCTCGATCCAGCCCTTCACGCGCGCGTGCCACCGGTCCCGCTCGGCGGCGGACGCCCCGCCGGCGAGGAGGGCGATGGCGGCGATGACGCCTTGGCCGTGGAAGTGGTCGGAGCGCATGATCCGGCGGTCGTCGTTCTTGAGGTAGCCGCGGCTGAGGGCGCGCCCGTTGACGCTGTCCATCATGAGGCCGTCGTAGACGAGGGGCGCGTAGGCCTTCTCGACGCTGTCGAGGACGATCTGCCGGTTCGGGTCGGTCACGGCCCAGGTGGAGCCGGCGAGCAGGGAGAAGAGCCGGCCGAGGCCGTCCAGCATGACCTGGCCGTAGGTGCCGGAGTAGGCGACCCAGGTGTGCTGGACGAAGGAGCCGTCGGCGTAGAGGCCGTCGCCCCGGGAGACGTACGGGAAGACGGGCGAGAGGGCGTCCCGGGCGAGGGCGATCTTGGCGGGGGCCGCGCCGAGGATCCCGCGCAGGGCGACCGAGCGGCAGAGGTCGACGCGGTTGGCGCCGGTGGAGGTGCCGGAGTAGTCCGTGAGGACCGAGTCGGGCACGAAGTGGTCGACGGCCGCGCAGGCGGCGGCGACGCGCTCGGGGCCGAGGCGGGGGCGGAGGGCGGCCACGACGTCCATGAGGAGGCGGGGGCTGCCGATCTGCCACTCCCACCAGTTGCCGTAGCGCGGGGCGCCCGCGCGGTAGACCGTGGCGGAGAGGTGGTCGAGGCCGCGCAGTACGTCGGCGAGCAGGCCCTCGTCGCCGGTGAGGCCGGTGCCGGGCTGCGCGTACGCCTGGGTCATGGTCCACAGACGGCTGTAGCTCTGGGTGATGCCGGCGGGCGGGTCGAAGGGGGCGTCGGGCCAGAGCGAGCCGGTGGTGGCGGCCATGCTCGCGCGGAAGGCGCGCGCGAGCGTGCCCGTCTCGGCCAGCCGGCCGGCGTAGGGCTCGGCCCCGGCGTCGAAGCCGGAGCCGAGCTGGAGGTCGAGCCAGCGGAGCCGCAGCGTCTCGAACTCGTCGGCCGCGTCGGCCGCGTGGGCCTCGGGGGCGAGGGCGAGGGCCGCCGCGGCGGCGGCCGTCGTGCTCAGGAAGGTGCGGCGGGACCAGGGGGACAGGGACACGGGAGCCTCCCGGGGGAAGTGGTGGAGACCGGTCGGCGCCCGGTGTAACACCCCGTTTCCGACGCAATCAATGAGCACGGCAAGCGCTTGCTGTCGGTGACCCCCGTCAGCCGCCGCAGTGGAGGCGGGCGCTGCCCCAGTCCGCGTGGTCGTTGCCGTTCCCGTCGCCGCCGTCGTCGACCACCAGGTCCACGTAGTCGGCGCCGGTGACGTCGGCGGTGAGCGACCAGGCGGGGTCGGCGGCCTTGAGGACCGGGGACTTCACCTTCTCCGTGCCGTCCGCGAGGACGGTGAACCGGACGCTGCCCCGGCTGGTCTGGAGGTCGTCCACGCCGACCTCGGCGGTGAGCGAGGCGCACCGGCCGCCGAGGTGGTAGCGGACCGAGGCAGGGGCGTGGGTGCCCAGGCCCTTGGCGTGGGTCACTCCGCCGATCCGCAGCGGGGAGCCGTCCCCGGTGCCGGTCTCGCCGTTCGAGAGGTCGCGCTCCACGGGGCCCCAGCCGTTCTCGGCCGAGGTCCAGTCGAGGTCGCTGATCCAGCTGTCGGCGGTGGGCGGCGGCGGGAGGGTGCGGACGGAGGTGGCGGCGGTGAGCTTCCGCTCCCCTCCCCCGACGCCGTACGTGACGGTGGCGCCCAGCGGGTACGACCGGTAGGCCGCGTCGGCCGGCGGCGTCACCTGCCAGGTGGCGGTGGCCCGGGTGCCGGGTGCGACCGTCCCGAGGACGACGGGTGCGGCGGGTTCGGCGGTCCAGCCCTCGGGGAGCGCGAGGACGGCCCGCGCGCCGGTGGCGTCGGCGGCGTCGTCGTTGCCGAAGGTGGCCGTGACCCGGTTCGGGCGGCCGGGCTCCAGCGTCTCGGGGGCGGTGACGGTGAGCGTGCCGCAGGCGGCGCGCTCGGCGGACGGGCCGAGGTCGGTGACGGTGAAGCCGTCGAGGACGAAGTCGGCGCCCTCGGGGGCGTCGGCGCGCTTGCGCAGGCCGGTCCAGGTGTCGCCGCAGCCGGCGGTGACGGTCTCGGCGAAGTGCCCGGTGGTGCGCTGCCGTCCGATCGGGGTGCGGCGGGTCTCGACGGCCGCCCCGGTGCCGGTCACCCGGTCGTAGCCGGTGACCCACTCGTACGCGTCCGCGTGGCTGGACTGGTAGTCGTACTCCACGCGGTAGTCGTGGCCGTCCTTCATCGGGACGGTCCAGGGCGCGGTCCGGTAGACGAGTCCGCTGTTCTCGTCGTGCGACTTGAGGGTCTCGGCGCCGCCGATGACGTCGTCGATCGCCTTTCCGTTCCAGCCGGCCTGGGTGAACGGGGCGTGCAGCTGGGCGATGTGGGTGCGCGGGTCGGTGGTGCCGCCGGCGTCGCCCTTGAGGAAGGGGCCCCAGCCCTGGTCGACGGCCTCGAAGTCCTCGTGCACGACCGTCCCGGGCTTCGTCGCGGGGGCGTTCGCGACGATCCGCACGTCGTCGATCCGGACGGTCGCCGGGCTGCCGCCCGCGGCCTCGATCCGCAGCGGCACGGTGCCGCCGCGGGGTGCGGTGAAGGTGACCTTGGCGCGCTGGAAGCGGGTGCCGTTCCAGTCGGAGGCGGCGACCCGGTCCTCCAGGGAGGAGCGCTCGACGGTGACGGAGGCGTCGCCCGCCGAGAGGGTGGTCGGGCGGGTCCTGCCGGGCTCGACCTCGACGAGCGCGGAGGCGGTGTACCGCGCGCCGGGGGTGAGTCCGGTGATCCGCTGCCGGACCGAGGCGGGGGCGGTGCCGCCGAGCTTCGCGCTGTTGCGGCCCCGGCCGTCGGTGTCACGGGCGACGGTGCCGGCCTTGGTCCAGGCGCCGAGCCGCGCGTCGTTGAAGCCGGGGTCCTTCACCGGAGTGCCCTGGCCCCAGCGGGGGTCGGGCCGGTCGGGCGCCCGGTCGGGGAAGAGGACGTAGGGCTGTCCGGCTTCGGCGTCGAGGGTGATCCGTCCGCCGGAGGGCCGCACGGTCGCGGTCCTCACCCGGCCGTTGTCGGTCAGCCGGTACACGGTGTACGCGCGCGTGCCGCCGGGCACGGCCCAGCTGGTCGTCCCGCCGGACCTGTTGTAGTGGTAGAGCTTCTTCCCGCCGTCCCAGGGGAGCAGGTAGCTCTCGCCGTCGAGGACCTTGCGGCCGTTCTCGTAGAAGGTGCGGCGGCCGTTCTCGACGGTGCCGCGGACGCCGCCGGTGAAGGTGATGTCGTCGCCGTTCCAGCGGGTGATCCTCTGCCGCTGGAGGTACTTGGCGGGCAGGTTCCGCTGCCAGATGTTGGCGGTGAAGGCGTTCCAGTCGGTCTCGCCGGTCCAGCCCTCGAAGTCGACCAGGGCGGTCTGGCCGAGGACCGGGTGGTCGTTCCAGACGTCCTTCTCGCCGTTGCGGATGAAGCGGACGATCTGCGAGTTGAGGCCCTTGTTGGTGGCGCCGCCGTAGTCGAGGTCGTTGGCCCAGTGGGACCAGAGGGAGGACCGCTCGAACTTCTCGGACCACTCGGTGGCGACGTTCCAGCCCTGTGCCCGGACGGCCTGCATCGTCTTGTCGGCGATCCAGCCGTGCGTGTAGTAGACGTCGATGTAGAGCGTCGACAGGTTGGGGTCGGTCTCGTCGCGGAGCTGCTGGAAGCGGCGGGCGAGGTCGCCGCTGTTCACGTCCCTGCGCTGGTCGACGTAGTAGCTCTGGTTGAGCCAGTTCCAGCCGGGCTTGGCCGGGTCGACGAGGGTCTCGCTGAAGTTCTTCGCCTCGGGGTACGCCTCGGTGGCGTTCACGTGGACGCCGAAGCCGGCGCCCCACTTCCGGCCCTCGCGGAGCAGGGTGTTGAGGTCGGCGAGGCCGCCGGCCCGCTTGTTGTAGTTGCCGCCGTAGTCGGGGTGGGCGGAGTCGTGGCCCTCGGAGCCGTACCCCTTGAGCAGGGCGAACTGGCCCAGCCCGTCGGTGGCGAGCGAGATCCTCTTGACGTCGTCCAGGGTGCGCAGGAAGGGATGGGTGGCCTGGGAGGCGAAGTTGAACGGGATGTGGGCGACGACCCGGTCGGGCGTCCGCTCGCTGCCGGGGGCCTTGATCCCGATGGTGCGGAAGGCGACGGCGCCGTCCTGCCAGTCGGTGGCGCCGTCGGCGTTGGCGTCGGGGGTGACGACGACCTTGGCCCAGGGCAGGTCGTCGCCGCTCTCGGGCTTCGGGGCCCCTTCGCCGCGGTAGGTCCACTGGCCGGACCAGACGCCGACGCGGGTCTCCGCGCCGTTCCTGCGGGCCTGGTGCCAGAAGCGGGCGCCGTCGCGGGCGGAGGCGCCGGAGGGCTTGTCGTAGCTGGAGTTGGACTCGACGGCGGCGGCGAGCCGCCCGGTGTTGACGATCGCGTAGCTCGCGCCGACCGGGGCGGCCTCGGCGGCGGTGGTGTCGGTGACCCGGCCGAAGACGTCGGCGGTGCGGGTGGAGTCCGGGTCGAGCCGGGTGAAGGCGGTCGCGGCGCCGGTGTCCGACGAGCCGACGGAGACCAGGTCGTGGCCGGGTATGTCGAGGGTGCCGACGCGGAAGGCCTCGGTGTCGCGGACGGCGGTCACCCGGAAGGTGGTGGTCCGGTCGTCGACGCTCAGCCGGGCGTCGATCTCGACGCCGGGCAGGTCGGGGAAGACGAGGGTGTACGCGGCGGAGCGGGCGGTCAGCACGGGGGCGGCGAGGGTCCGGACGGCGTGGGCGGTGCCGTTGAGCACGACCTGGGTGACCGGGGCCGTACTGCCGAGGAGGCGGGCTCCGCTCGCGCGGTCGGTGTACGACAGGACGCGGGGGAAGTCCTCGGCCACGGCGACGGAGAGCCGGCCCGAGCCGATGACGGGGCCGTTGGCCGTGGCGCCGGGGGCCGTGGCGGCCGCCGCGGCGGGCGGTTCGGGGGCGGCGAGGGCGGGCCCGGACAGCGCGGACACCGTGGCCGAGGCGGCCGCGAGCGCGCAGGCCGCACGCAGTCTTGGGGAGAGGGGGAAGGACATGCGGACCAGTCAGCCGCGCCCCGGCGGCACCGTCAACGAGATCGCGCCGGGCGGGCCCCTCCAGTCCAAGAACCCCCTTCGGATAGTCCAAGTGGACCGCCGAGGGGGGGTTCTCGGGGCGCGGTGCGGGTCAGCAGCCGCCGCAGTTGTAGAAGGTCACGTCCCAGTGGTTGCCCTCGTCGGCGTAGACGTTGCCCGCGCCGGACTTCCACTGCGGGGCTCCGTCGCCGCGCACGCCGATGTAAGCGAACGTGTTCTTCACGTAGTTGGTGAGGCAGGTGGCCTTGGCGAAGTCGAGCTTGTAGCCGTTCCAGTGCGAGTACGTGCCGCTCGCGTGGCCGGTCTCGGTGCCGCCGGTGATGTTGAGGGCGCAGCCGCTGGCGCTCTTGAGGGTCTGGGCCCCCTGCGCGGTGGCGAGGTTGAGCTGGTCGAAGGACGTGCAGGTGGAGTTGGAGCGGTCGGAGCAGCCGCCGGAGGACGACCAGGTGATCCCGGAGGAGCGGAACATCGAGGTCGCGGTGGCGTGGCTGATCTTGGAGACGGCCTGGGCGTCGGTGGCGCCGGAGAGGGCGCCGAATCCGGGGGCGAAGAGGGCGCCCGAGACGAGGGCGACTGCGGTGAGGACGGAGCGGAGCTTCACGGGGGTTGCCTCCTGCTGGTGACCGTGACGGGTGGGGACGGTGTGCAGGTGGTGCTCGTCGCGCAGGGAGATGGTGCCGCAGTTCTACGCGCGTCCGCCAGAGGGCGTCGGTGTCGGTGTGGCGCCGATCGGATGAACGGATTCCGTAGATGTTGAATGTTGAACGGAATGGGGTTACAGTCGTTCTCGTTGAAGGTTCAACAAACACCGACAAGGAGCATGTCATGGGTCTCTTCGGCCGCAAGAACACCGAGTCCGCCACCGCCGTCGCCACCCTCCCGGTCGACCCGGCCCTGGCCGCCCTGACCGGCGACTACACCATCGACCCGGCCCACAGCAGCATCGGCTTCACCGTCCGTCACGCGATGGTCACCAACGTCCGCGGCACCTTCGCCGAGCACGAGGGCGCGCTGAAGCTCGACGGCTCGAACCCGGCCGCCTCCTCCGCCTCGATCGACGTCAGGATCGCGTCCGTCGACACCGGCATCGGCGACCGCGACGGCCACCTGCGCAGCGGTGACTTCTTCGACGCCGAGCAGTTCCCCCTGATGACCTTCCGCTCGACCGGCGCGGAGCAGCTGGGCGGCGACAAGTACCGGATCAACGGCGACCTGACGATCAAGGACGTCACCAAGCCGCTCGCCATCGACCTGGAGTTCAACGGCGCCGCGACGGACGTCTACGGCAACGAGCGCGTCGGCTTCGAGGGCTCCGCCGAGATCCTGCGCTCCGCCTGGGGCCTGACCTGGAACGCGGCCCTGGAGACGGGCGGCGTCATGGTCAGCGACAAGGTCAAGCTGAACTTCGACATCTCCGCGATCAAGAACGCCGCCTGACCCGTTCCGGCCCCCCGGACACACGAGCGCGCCCGCCCTCCGCACCAGCGGAAGGCGGGCGCTCGGCGTCTGCCGGGATGCCGGGGTACGGGGCGGACGGGGTGCCTGCGGGCGGCGGGCGCTCGGCATCTCCAGGACGGCCAGGGGTCCGGGCGGCTGCCCGAGGTGCAGGCGGCCGGAGTGTGGACGGCCAACGTGCGGGCGTCCGGAGGGGCCCGAACCCGCTGGTGAACGGCCCTGTCAGTGGCGGCCGCTAGCGTCGTCGGCATGGAATTCCGTATCGACAGCGCCGTGTTGACCGACGCCGTGGCCTGGGCCGCGCGCGTGCTCCCGGCCCGCTCCCCGATGCCCGTCCTCGGCGGTCTGCTCCTGGACGCGGCCCCGGGCCGGCTGCGGGTCTCGGGCCTCGACCACGAGGCCTCGGCCCGCGTCGAGGTCGAGGCCGACACCGCCGTCGAGGGCCGGGTGCTGGTCCTCGGCCGGCGCCTGCTCGACATCTGCAAGGTGCTGCCGGGGGGCGTCACCGAGCTCGTCGTCGAGGGCGCCCGTCTCTCGGTGACGTCGGGCGACGCCCGCTTCGGTCTCTCCCTGCTGCCGATCGACGACTACCCGACCGCGCCCGCGCTGCCCGAGGTGCGGGGACTGGTGGACGGGGACGCGTTCGCGACGGCGGTGGGCCAGGTCGCCGTGGCCGCCGGACGGGACGACGCGCTGCCCGTCCTGACCGGGATACGGCTGGCCCTGGACGGCGCCACCCTGACCCTGGCCGCCACCGACCGCTACCGGTACGCGGTCCGCACCCTGCCGTGGAAGCCGGAGGCCGACGCCCCGGCGGAGGGCGCCGACGTCGTCGTCCCGGCCCGCCGGCTCACCGAGATCGCCCGCTCGCTCGCCGGCACGGGCCCGGCCCGCCTCGCCCTCGACTCCGGCTCCCTCGGCTTCGAGAGCGCGGCCACCCGCACCACCACCCGGCTGCTCGACGGCCGGCTGCCCCGCCACGACAAGCTCTTCGCCCTGGGCGAGCACGCCCTCGCGGTCACCGCACGGGCCCCGCTGGCCGAGGCCGTCAAGCGGGTCGCGGTCGTCGCGGAGGGCGACAGCCCGGTCCAGCTGACCTTCTCCCCCACCGGCCTGCACCTGCGCGCGGGGTACGAGGACGACGTGGCCTCCCAGCACCTGCCCGCCGGCCTCACGGGCGCGGAGTCCCTGACGGTCGCCTTCAACCCCGGCTACCTCCTGGACGCCCTGGGCTCACTGGCCTCCCCCGAGGTCCGCTTCCACCTCCTGGGCCCCGGCCAGCGCGCCCTCCTCACCGACGCCCCGGACCCGACCCACCGGCACCTGCTGATGTCGGTGAAGCCGCTGGTCTGACGCTCGCCGAGGTGCGATTCCTAGAACCCGCCACCCCCGTCGAACCCGCCACCCCCGCCGAAGTCGCCGCCGCCCCCGAAGTCGCCGCCGCCGAAGTCGCTCGTGCCGAAGTCACCGGCGCTGAAGTCGCCGCCGGAGAAGTCGCCGCCGCCGTACTCCCCGGCGTACGCCGGGGTGGCGAGCATGGAGCCGAGCATGGTGCCCACGAGGAGGCCGGGGAGCATGCCACCGCCGAAGTAGCCGCCGGCCCAGGGGCCGTAGGCGGGGCCGGCCTCCCAGTAGGGGCGGCGGCCGGTGTCGGTGTCGACGGTGCGGACGGCCGGGTCGAGGCCGTCGTCGAGGCGGGCCGCGTCGGCCGCGCAGACCGGGACCTGCCGGGGCGCGCCGCCGGACGGGGTCCAGGTCCGGTCGTCGGCGGCGGGGCCGTGGCGCGGGTCGAAGAAGCACGGGGGGCGGCGCTCGGGGAGCGGCCGGGACTCGCGGCGGGCGGCCAGGACGGCGAGGGAGAAGCGGCCGTCCTCCAGGGCCTCGGTGACCCCGCGGACCTCGTGGGGCCTGCTGACCGCGCCCATGAGGGACTTGGCCCGGTCGTAGGAGTCGAGGGCGCGCTCGTAGTCACCGCGCATGGCGTCGTCGGCACCGCGCTCGGCGGGGTGGAAGTCGAGGCGTTCGAGTTCCTCGCCGAAGGCGGTGATGTCCTCGTCGACGACGACCCGGAGCCGGTCGAGCGCGGCGCGCTCCTCGGCCTCCTTGCGGAGCCGGTTGCGGCGGACGACGGCATAGGCGCCCGCGCCGCCCGCGACGACGACCGCACCGAGGGTGACGAGCCCGGCGACGGGCACCCCGGAGTCCTTGCCGGTGGCACCCCAGGAGGAGGGGGCGTGGCCGCGCATCGCGGGCAGGGCCTGGTCGACGAAGTCGTTCAGCTCGGTGGTGGCGCCGACGCCGGGCGCGCGGACGGAGGTGACGAGGTTGTCGACGGCGGCCGGGGACATCACGGACGGGTCGACGCCCGCGTCGAAGCGGTCGCCGAGGCGCACCGCGTACAGGCCCGCGACGCCGGTCTGGGCGCGCAGGTTGTCGATGAGGCCCTTGGGCGGGAACTGCGCGTTCGCGGGGAGCACCGCCACGAAGAGCGGCTTGTCCGCGTCCTTGATCTTCTGCGCGAGGGCCTTCGCGTCGGCCGTGGAGAGCTGGCCGGCGGCGCCGGGGTCCACGTACACCGGGCCCTGTCTCAGGGCGGCGGCCGCGTCGGGCACGCCCGTGGCCCGGGCGCCCGCGGAGGGCGCCAGGGCCAGGAGCGGCAGCAGCGTCAGCCCGGCGAGGGCCGACCACACGGACATCGCCCTGGTCCTCATGGTTCGACGCTACCCGAACGGGACCAAGGGGGATATAGCTGGACTATTCCGCGGGGTCGACGCCGGCCCTCAGGAGGCCGTAGGTGAAGGCGTCCTCCAGGGCCTGCCAGGACGCGGCGATGACGTTCTCGCCGACGCCGACGGTGGACCACTCGCCGTTGCCGTCGCTGGTGGTGACCAGGACCCGGGTCGTGGACTCGGTGCCGTGGCGGCCCTCCAGGATGCGGACCTTGTAGTCGACCAGCTCGAACTTGGCGAGGTTCGGGTAGATCCGCTCCAGCCCCACGCGCATCGCCCGGTCGAGGGCGTTGACCGGGCCGTTGCCCTCGGCGGTGGCGACGATCCGCTCGCCCTTGGCCCAGAGCTTCACGGTCGCCTCGTTGGCGTGGGTGCCGTCGGGCCGGTCCTCGACGATCGCGCGCCAGGACTCCGTACGGAAGTAGCGGCGGGCCCGGCCCTCGGCCTCCTCGCGGAGCAGCAGCTCGAAGGAGGCGTCGGCGGCCTCGTACGTGTAGCCCTGGAGCTCGCGCTCCTTGACCCGCTCGACGACGCGGGCGACGAGGGCGCGGTCGCCGCCGAGGTCGACGCCGAGCTCCTTGCCCTTGAGCTCGATGGAGGCGCGGCCGGCCATGTCGGAGACCAGCATCCGCATGGTGTTGCCGACCCGCTCGGGGTCGATGTGCTGGTAGAGGTCGGGGTCCACCTTGATCGCGGAGGCGTGCAGTCCGGCCTTGTGGGCGAAGGCGGAGACGCCGACGTACGGCTGGTGGGTGGAGGGGGTGAGGTTGACGACCTCGGCGATGGCGTGCGAGATCCGGGTCATCTCGGCGAGGGCGCCCTCGGGGAGGACCCGCTTGTCGTACTTGAGCTCCAGGGCCGCGACGACCGGGAAGAGGTTGGCGTTGCCGACCCGCTCCCCGTAGCCGTTGGCGGTGCACTGGACGTGGGTGGCGCCGGCGTCCACGGCGGCGAGGGTGTTGGCGACGGCGCAGCCGGTGTCGTCCTGGGCGTGGATGCCGAGGCGGGCGCCGGTGTCGGCGATGACGGTGGCGACGACGGCCTGGACCTGGGCGGGGAGCATCCCGCCGTTGGTGTCGCAGAGGATGACGACGTCGGCGCCGGCCTCGTGCGCGGCGCGGACGACGGCCTTGGCGTAGTCGGGGTTCGCCTTGTAGCCGTCGAAGAAGTGCTCGCAGTCGACGAAGACCCGGCGGCCCTGGGAGGTCAGGTGCGTGACGGTGTCGCGGACCATCTCCAGGTTCTCGTCGAGCGTGGTGCGCAGGGCGAGCTCGACGTGCCGGTCGTGCGACTTGGCGACGAGGGTGATCACCGGAGCGCCGGAGTCGAGGAGCGCCTTGACCTGCGGGTCCTCGGCGGCCTTGCCGCCGGCCCGGCGGGTGGCGCCGAAGGCGACGAGCTGCGCGTTCTTGAACGCGATCTCCTGCCGGGCGCGGGCGAAGAACTCGGTGTCGCGCGGGTTGGCGCCGGGCCAGCCGCCCTCGATGAAGCCCACGCCGAACTCGTCGAGGTGCCGGGCGATGGTCAGCTTGTCCGCGACGGTGAGGTTGATGCCTTCACGCTGCGCCCCGTCGCGCAGTGTCGTGTCGAAGACATGGAAGCTGTCGTCGAGGCGCGATCCCTCGGCGTTCTCCGTGGTCATGGCTGTGATGGCTCCTGTCGGATGTGGCTCCGGAAGGTATGGATCCACTTGCCCCCATTCTCACGCGTCGTCCGCTTCCGGCGAGGGTGGGGCCGGAAAACGAAAAAACCCCTCGCGGGTGCGAGAGGTCTGCGCGCGGGTCTGGGGCACGGTGTCCACTGCCGCGGGGGTCGTGCCGCGGATCAGTGGCCACTGCGGACCGGCGCGCCGCTGCCGATAATCATCGTGGTAGCAAGCACGCCGGAAGTCTGACACAGCTCGCGTTCCAGCGGGACGCCGGTCTCACGATACGGGCAGTCGATCTCGGTCCCGTCCGGTGGGCGCGGCGCCGACCCGGCCCAGGTCGATGTCGCGGGTCTCCCGCATCGTGAGGTAGACGACCAGGGAGACGGCCGCGCAGCCGGCCACGTACCAGGAGAAGCCCGATTCGAACCCGGCGTCCTTGAACCAGAGCGCCACGTACTCGGCGGTGCCGCCGAAGAGGGCGTTGGCGATCGCGTACGGCAGGGCGACGCCGAGGGCGCGGATGCCGGTGGGGAAGAGCTCGGCCTTCACGCAGGCGTTGATGGAGGTGTAGCCCGTGACGACGACGAGCGCGAGGAGCGAGAGGCCGAGGGCGGGCCAGAAGGAGCCGGCGTGCCGGAGCATCGTCAGGATCGGGACGGTGAGGAGGGTGGAGCCGACCGCGAAGCCGATGAGGAGCGGGCGGCGGCCGATCCGGTCGGAGAGCCGTCCGGCGAGCGGCTGGAGACAGGCGAAGACGACCAGGGCGCAGAGCGAGACCAGGGTGGCGGTCCGCTTGGGCAGTCCGGCGGAGTTGGACAGGTACTTGGTGAGATAGGTGGTGTACGTGTAGTACGCCACGGTCCCGCCCATGGTGAGCGCGACGACGAGGAAGGCCTCCCGCTTGTGCGCCCACAGGGCCTTGAGGGTGCCCTGCTGCCCCTGCGCGACCCCGGAGCCGGCGGTCTCCTCGTACACCTCGGTCTCCAGCATGGTGCGGCGCAGGTAGAAGACGACGGCCGCGCCGAGGGCGCCGACGACGAACGGGACGCGCCAGCCCCAGGCGTGCAGGGCCTGGTCGGAGAGGGTGTGCTGGAGGAGGAGGAGCAGGGCGAGGCCGAGGATCTGGCCCGCGGTCATCGACACGTACTGGAAGCTGGAGGCGAAGCCGCGGTGCTCCGGCGCGGAGGCCTCGGTGAGGTAGGTGGCGCTGGCCGCGTACTCGCCGCCGACGGAGAGGCCCTGGAGGAGCCGGGCGAGGAGGAGGACGGCGGCGCCGCCGTACCCGGCGACGGCGTACGTCGGCGCGACGGCGATCAGCACGGCGGAGGCGGACATCAGGGTCACGGTGAGGGTGAGCGCCGCCTTGCGGCCCTTCCGGTCGCCGACCCGGCCGAGGAGCCAGCCGCCGACGGGGCGCATGAAGAAGCCGACGGCGAAGATGCCGGCGGTGTTCATGAGCTTGGCCGTGTCGTCGCCCTCGGGGAAGAAGGCCCCCGCGAAGTAGGTGGCGAAGCTCGCGTACACGAACCAGTCGAACCACTCGACCATGTTGCCCGCGGAGCCGACCCAGATCTTCTTCCAGTGCTCTCGTCCCATGGGCAGGAACCGTGCCGCAGCCGCCGCGGGGGCCACAAGGCGGCGGGGGCAACGATCGGGAGTACTTGCGTGCCTTACGGTCTCGGGATCAGCGTTTCGGCGATGAAGTCCCTTACGTGGTCAAGGACTTGCTCGCGTCCCGTGCCGGGGATGCCGACGGCGACGTGCACGCTGAAGCCGTCGAGCAGGGCCCGCATCCGGGTGGCGAGGCGGTCCGGGTCGACCGGGCGGAACTCGCCCCGCGAGACGCCCTCGGCGAGGATCGCGACCAGGTCCCGGTGCCAGGCGCCCTCGATGGCGGCCTGCCGGGCGCGGGCGTCGTCGTCGGCGTTCTGGGACCGGTTCCAGACCTCCAGCCAGAGGGTCCAGTGCGGGTCGCGCGGGCCGTCGGGCACGTACACGTCGACGTACCCGGCGAGCCGCTCGCGGGCGGTGCCCGGCCGGGACAGCAGGGCGCTGCGCTCGGCCCCGAGGCGCCCCTCGCTCCACTCCAGGGTCCGCAGCAGCAGTTCGTCCTTGGTGCGGAAGTAGTAGAGGAGGTGCCCGCTGCTCATCCCCACCTGCCGCCCGAGGCCGGCCATGGTGAGCCCGTCGAGGCCGCGCTCGGCGATGGTGTCCATGGCGGCGGCGAGCACGTCCTCCCGCGGCGGGGCGGCCTGGTTGCGCCGGCGCGGGTGGGCTGAGGGGAGGGGGCTGCTGCTCTGACTCACTCGTACGTTCTACCCGATCGTCCGGTCCCGGTGTGCGGCGCGGCCGCACGCCCGCGCGGAGCGTGCGGCCGTCGCCGGCCGGTTCAGACCTTCGGCTGCTGCTGCGTGATGCAGTGGATGCCGCCGCCGCCCGCGAAGATCGGACGGGCGTCGACCAGGACGACCTCGCGCTCCGGGAAGAGGCGGCGGAAGATCTCCGCGGCGAGCTCGTCGTGCGGGTCGTCGAAGGCGCAGAGGACGACGCCGCCGTTGCACAGGTAGTGGTTGATGTACGAGTAGTCGACCCAGTCGCCCTCCTCGTCCTTGAGGACGGTCGGGGCGGGGACCTCGACGACCTCCAGGGGGCGGCCCTGGGCGTCGGTCTGGCCGCGCAGGATGTTCACGTACATCTTGGAGCGCTCGTAGTCGGGGTGCGCCGGGTCCTGCTGGCTGTGGACGAGGACGGTGCCGGGGCGGGCGAAGGCGGCGACGATGTCGACGTGGCCCTGGGTGCCGTAGACGCCGTAGTCGCCGCTGAGGCCGTTCGGGAGCCAGATCGCCTTCGTGGTGCCGAGCTTGGCGTGGATCTCGTTCTCGACCTGCTCGCGGGTCCAGTCGGGGTTGCGGCCGGCGCCGAGCTGGACGGTGTCGGTCAGCAGCACCGTGCCCTCGCCGTCGACGTGGATCGCGCCGCCCTCGTTCACCAGGGGGGAGGTGTGCACGGGGACGTCCGCCACGTCCGCGACATGGCGGGCGATCTTGGAGTCGTGCTCCCAGCGGGCCCAGTCCTGGGCGCCCCAGCCGTTGAAGACCCAGTCCACGGCGGCGAGCTCGGTGCCGTTCGTGACGAAGGTCGGGCCGATGTCCCGCATCCAGGCGTCGTCCAGCTCGCGCTCGACCAGGTCGACGTCCGGGCCGAGGAGCGCGGCGGCCGACTCCGAGTCACCGGGCGCGACGACCATCGTGACCGGCTCGAAGCGGCGGACGGCGCGGGCCACCGACGCCCAGGCGGCACGGGCCTCGGCGAGCTCCTCCTCATTGGTGAAGGTGGGGTTGGGGCTGGGCCAGGCCATCCAGGTGCGCTCGTGCGGCATCCATTCGGCGGGCATGCGGAAGGTCATGAGTCTGGTCCTAGTGGCAGTAGCGGCGGTGGAGGGAGACGGACTCGGCCGCCCCTGAGCTGATCGGTGAGCCGTCGGGCGGGACGAGGCCCGTGCGGCCGCCGGATCCGGGGGCGACGGCTGCACGGCCCTCGCCCTTCCGGTCATGGCGAAGGCCCGGCGTACGGTCTCGCCGGCCCTTCCCATCCCCTGCGCGCCGGAGGAACGGGTCCCGGGGGCGTCCAGGTCGTGCGGGACTTCGCACCACCCACCCACCTCCCTCACCTCCGACACATTTGAGTGACACTCTAAATGTTGTGACGTGTTCTTCCAAGCATTGACGTCATCGACAGGTGTAGGTCACATTGAGCGGCGCTCTAAATATTTCCGTCCGCCCCCGCAGGGAGGCTTCATGCCCATCGAACAGCGCGGCGTCGACACCATTCCCGAGGCCGAACGCACCAGCGGCCCCCGCGATCTGATGTCGATCCTGCTCGGCTCCAACCTCTGTCTGGGGGTGATCGTCTTCGGCTGGCTCCCGGTGTCCTTCGGGCTCGGTTTCTGGGCCTCGGTGACCTCCGTCGTCACCGGCACCCTGGTCGGCGTCGCGGTCACCGCCCCGCTCGCGCTGGTGTCGCTCCGCACCGCGACCAACCTCTCCACCTCCTCCGGCGCCTTCTTCGGCGTCCGGGGCCGGCTCGTCGGCTCGGTGGTCGGGCTGCTGCTCTCGCTCGGCTACACCGCGCTCACCCTCTGGATCGGCGGCGACGTGATGGTGGGCGCGCTCGCCCGTCTGATCGGCCTACCGACCGGGGGCGCCGCGCACGCCGCCGTCTACGCGGTCCTGGCCGCCTGCACCGTGGTGGGCGCGGTGTACGGCTACCGGCTGCTGCTCCGGCTGAGCAAGGCGCTCGCGGTCGTCATGACGGTGCTGCTCGCCGTCGGTCTGGCCGCCTACGCCGGGGACTTCACCACGGCGGCGGTGCCGGACACCCCGTACCTGCTCGGGTCCTTCTGGCCGACCTGGCTGCTCGCGGCCGTCGCGGCGGGCCTCAGCGGGCCGGTCGCCTTCATCACCCTGCTCGGCGACTACACCCGGTACGTCTCCCCCGCGCGGTACAGCGCGCGGACCGTCTGGCGGGCCACCGTCCTGGGCCTGACCGTGGGCCTGCTCGTGCCGCAGCTCTTCGGCACGTTCACCGCGCTGGCGGCCCGGGGCGGCCTGGAGTACGCGGGACCGCTCGTCGACGCGTCGCCCGCCTGGTACCTCGTACCGCTGCTGATCGCTGCCACGGCCGGCTCCGTCGGCAACGCCGGGCTGATGCTGTACTCGATGGGCCTGGACCTCGACGCGATCCTGCCGAAGGCCACGCGCGCGCGTGCCACCCTCGTCGTCGCCGCGGTGGCGACGGCCTTCGTCTTCGTCGGCCACTTCGCCTCGGACGCCCAGACGGCGATGACCTCGTTCGTCCTGCTGCTGACCGCGATCGGCACCCCGTGGGCGGTGATCACCCTCATCGGGCACGCGCGCTGCGGCGGACGGTACGACCCGGAGGCACTCCAGGTCTTCAACAACCGCTCGCGCGGCGGGATCTACTGGTTCTCCGCGGGCTGGCACCCGCGCGCCACCTTCTCCTGGGCGGTCGGCGCGGCCGTCGGCCTGGCGGCGGTGTCGACACCGCTGTACGAGGGGCCGCTGCTGAGCCTCACGGGCGGGATCGACTGCAGCTTCGTGCTCTCGGGGATCGTGGGCGGCGCGCTGTACGCCGTCCTGACGCCGAACAGGGCGCCCGAGACCGTGACGACGGCCCCGGACGCCCTGACGCCGGCGGAGTAGTTACGCGCCCAGCTCGTGCATCCAGCCGTGGACGTCCTCGGACCGGCCGGTCTGGATCGCGAGCAGCGCCTCGCGCAGCTTCATCGTGACCTCGCCGGGCTCGCCGCCCGACTGCCGCCACTCGCCCCGGGCGGACTTGACCGTGCCGACCGGGGTGATGACGGCGGCGGTGCCGCAGGCGAAGACCTCGGTGAGGGTGCCGTTCTCGGTGTCGGCCTGCCACTGGTCGATGGAGACGCGCGCCTCCTCCGACTCGTAGCCGAGGTCCTTCGCGACCTTGAGGAGCGAGTCGCGGGTGATGCCGGCGAGCAGGGAGCCGGTGAGGGTCGGCGTGACGATCTTGTTCCCGTACACGAAGTACAGGTTCATGCCGCCGAGTTCCTCGACCCACTTGTGCTCGACCGCGTCGAGGTAGCAGACCTGGTCGCAGCCCTTCTCCGCCGCCTCGGCCTGCGCCAGCAGGGAGGCCGCGTAGTTGCCGCCGGTCTTGGCGTCGCCCACGCCGCCGGGGACGGCGCGGACGCGGTCCTCGGACGCCCAGATGGAGACCGGCTTCACGCCGCCGGGGAAGTACGGGCCGGCCGGCGAGGCGATGACGACGAAGAGGTACTCGTTGGCCGGGCGGACGCCCAGGCCGACCTCGGTGGCGATCATGAACGGACGCAGGTAGAGCGAGTCCTCGCCGCCGTGCGCCGGGACCCAGGCCTCGTCGTGCCGGACCAGGACGTCACAGGCCTCGACGAAGGTCTCGACCGGCAGCTCGGGCATGCCGAGCCGGTGGGCGGAGGCCTGGAAGCGGCGCGCGTTGGCGTCGGGGCGGAACGTGGCGACCGAGCCGTCGGGGCGGCGGTAGGCCTTCAGGCCCTCGAAGATCTCCTGCGCGTAGTGCAGGACGTTCGTGGCCGGGTCCAGGGAGAGCGGACCGTACGGCACGAGCTGGGCGTCGTGCCAGCCGCGGCCCTCGGTCCACCGGATGGTGACCATGTGGTCGGTGAAGTGGCGGCCGAATCCCGGGTTGGCCAGGATCGCCTCGCGCTCCGCGGCGGACAGCGGGCTGGAGGAGGGCTTGAGCTCGATCGTGGGCGTCGTCATGAGTGCGTGTCCTTCACCGGTTGTGTGGAGAGGACCGCGCCCGTACGTCGCTGTCGGGGACGGCTGTCCCTGACGAGGCGGCGTCCGGGCATGCCCGTATGCCGCGGCCCCACGTTCGATTATCGCCCGTGGGAGGCCGTGCGGAAAACGGGTGGGCGCGGTCCGGAGTTCGGGGGGGGCGCCCCGCGGCCGCGCATGGGACAGCCGCCGGGCGCTGGTGCGACCCGGCGGCTGCTGATGTCAGTCGGCGCGGGTCAGCTCGCTACTCGCGCGGCGAGCGCGTCGCCGATCTCGTCCGTGGAGCGGACGGCGTCGCCGCGCTCGGTCAGGTCGGCGGCGACGGCCTCCTCGACCCGGGCGGCCTCGGTCTCGTAGCCGAGGTGACGGAGCAGGAGGGCGACGGAGAGGACGGTGGCCGTGGGGTCGGCCTTGCCCTGGCCCGCGATGTCCGGCGCGGAGCCGTGGACCGGCTCGAACATGGACGGGAAGGCGCCGCTCGGGTTGATGTTGCCGGAGGCGGCGACGCCGATGCCGCCGGAGACGGCAGCCGCGAGGTCGGTGATGATGTCGCCGAAGAGGTTGTCGGTGACGATCACGTCGAAGCGGGCCGGGTCGGTGACGAGGAAGATCGTCGCGGCGTCGACGTGCAGGTAGTCGGTCGTGACCTCGGGGAACTCGGCCGCGACCTTCTGGAAGATGTTCGTCCACAGGTGGCCGGCGAAGGTCAGCACGTTGTTCTTGTGGACCAGCGTGAGCTTCTTGCGCGGGCGGTCCTGGGCGCGGGCGAAGGCGTCCCGGACCACGCGCTCGACACCGAAGGCGGTGTTGACCGAGACCTCGGTGGCGACCTCGTGCTCGGTGCCCTTGCGGATGGTGCCGCCGTTGCCCGTGTACGGACCCTCGGTGCCCTCGCGGACCACGACGAAGTCGATCTCGGGCTGTCCGGCGAGCGGGGTGGCGACGCCGGGCAGCAGCTTCGACGGCCGCAGGTTCACGTGGTGGTCGAAGGCGAAGCGGAGCTTCAGCAGGAAGCCGCGCTCCAGGACCCCGGACGGCACCGACGGGTCGCCGATGGCGCCGAGCAGGATGGCGTCGTGCTTCTTGAGCGAGTCGAGGTCGGCGTCGGTGAGGGTCTCACCGGTGGCGTGGTAGCGCTTGGCGCCGAAGTCGTACTCCTCGGTCTCCAGCTTCACGTCCTGGGGAAGGACGGCCGCGAGGATCTTGAGGCCCTGGGCCACGACCTCCTGGCCGATGCCGTCGCCGGGAATGACTGCGAGATTGATGCTGTGAGACATGTCGGCACCCTACTCTTCGTCCCATCGTCTGACACGTTCCGTCCGCCATGTGGACGAAGCGCCAGGCCGGAACGGGGTCGGACCGGTGGTCAGTGGCCGGTCGAGCCGCCGTTGTCACGGCGGTCGAGGGCGCGCTGGAGGGCGGCGGCGGCGTTCTGCCGGGCCTCGTCGCTGGGACGGGTGGCGGAGTGGCGGACGCGGCGGGCGGTCTGAGCGGCCATGGGGGATCGACTCCTCGAGATCATTGGTGATCCGGATGTGCGGAGATCAGCTGGTGATCGAAGGCGCCGGAAGGGGCGGGGAGCGCCGCCGCAGGGGTTGCCTGCACAGGGCATCGCGCTCTCGGCCGCCCATCGCTTGATGAAGCGAGACGTTCGGCTTCTACAAAGCTAGGGCAGGCCTCCTCATCTGTCTCCACAACTACTCGGACTTCCTACTATCTGAGACGGCGGGCAACGCTGCGTGGACCTCAGCTCCTCGTCGACGCGCCCCCGGGGACGCCGCGCGGCGAGAACCCGGGAGAGGAGACCGGCGATCCGGTAGACCTATCTAGATTGCATTCCTACCTAGGTAGTGATGTGATGGTTCCATGGCCGCAGACCGCAGATCCAGCTGGCTCAAGGGAGTCCTCGACCTGCTCGTGCTCGCCCGCCTGACCGACGGGGAGAGCTACGGGTACGAGATCGCCAAGGCCCTCGCCGAGGCGGGGCTCGGCGAGATCAAGGGCGGGACGCTCTACCCCGTCCTGAACCGCCTGGAGGAGGCCGGTCTGGTGGAGGCCGAGTTCCGCGCCGCCGAGCGCGGACCGGGACGCCGCTACTACCGGCTCACGGACCTCGGCCGCGAGCGGCTCGCCGCCGAGACCGGGTCGTGGCTGACCTTCCACAGCGCCGTACGGACCATGCTCGACCCAGGGGGAACCACACCATGACCACCGACGCCTACTTCGCCGAGCTCTCCGGATCGCTGCGCGCCGCGCAGGTGCCCGAGGAGCAGATCGCCGCGACCGTCGAGGACCTGCGGGCCCACCTCGCGGAGACCGGGACGGCCCCGCAGGAGGAGTTCGGCCCCGCCGCGGCCTTCGCCGCGCAGCTCGGCGGCCTCGTCCCCGCGCCCGGCGAGCCGGACGAGCGCGCGGAGTCCTGGACCTGGACCGCCGACCTCTTCAACGACCGCCGGATGCTGGCCGTCCACGGCGACCAGGGCTGGGAGGTGGAGTCGCTGGACGCGATCGGCCGGTTCGTCTGCCGCCGGACGCCCGGGTCGGCGCTGCGCTGGGAGTACCGCCGCGACGTGATCGCCGGGCGGCGGCGGGGCCGGGTCCTCGACGAGCTCGTGCCGGAGGGCTGGGAGCTGTGCGGGGAGTGGCTGGTGTACGGCTACTTCAAGCGGCCGCGCGCGGCGACCGCGGGTCCGGCCGGCACCGTGGGCGCCCCGCCGGCCGCCCCGCAGCGGTGGCTGTTCCTGAGCCGCCGGGGCCGGGCGGTGCTCGCGGCCTGGTGCGTGCTGGTCGGCGGCTCGATGGCGGCGTTCTTCATCGGAGTGCTCGGCACGGCCGGTCTCGCGATCACGGTCGCGCTCTCCTCCATGTTCTTCGCCCTGTACACCGCCCACCTGGAGACGGCCGGGGGCCACGCCCGCCAGACCGCCGCAGCCGCCGCCACCACCGCCGGAGGCAGCGACAGCGACAGCGACAGCCTCGACGGTGGCGCGGACCGGGACCACAAGCCGGCTAAGTGATGTCGCCGTCCCGCCAGTCGAGGACCAGCGGGGCCGCGGGGTCCGGCAGCGCCCGGCCGTCCGCCGGGCGCAGGAAGACGGAGCCCTCCTCCTCGGCGAGCCGGACGAACCCCTCGGGGCCGAGCACCTCGATCCGCCCCTCCCAGACCCGCCAGCCGCGCGACCGGTAGAGCGCGGCCCCCTCGGCGGAGGCACTGAGCGCCCCGAGGGCGTAGGCCCCGTCGATCACCCGCTCCAGGCCCGCCATCACGGTGCCGCCGAGCCCCCTCCGTCGCAGGTCCGCACGGACGGCGACCCCTTCGACATAGCCGGCCCGGAGCGAGCGCCCCCGGTGGAGCGGCCGCCGCAGCACCACGGCGCCGTGGGCGGCGATGCCCCGCTCGTCCTCGACCCAGGCGTGGACGCCGCCGAGCGTGTGCTCCCAGTCGTCGTCGGAGAAGTCGCCCGCGAAGGCGGTGTCGAGCATCTCCCGTACGGAGCGGAGCCGGGCGGCTCCCAGTTCATGGGTGGGCGCGATCCTCAGGGTCATGCACCCCACTCTAACCCTTCATGCACCCTTGACAGGTTAATTTTTCGCTGCTTGAGTGCAGTCATAACCAGTGAGCGACAGTTAAGGGGTTAGAACGATGTCCGTGCTGCCGACCCACCACCGCACCGTCACCGTCCGGGGCCACGAGATCGCCTACCGCGAGGCCGGCCCGGCCGACGCACCCGCGCTCCTCCTGCTGCACGGCTTCCCGACCAGCTCGCACATGTTCCGCGACCTGATCCCGCGGCTCGCCGACCGGTACCGGCTCATCGCCCCCGACCACCTGGGCTTCGGCCGCAGCGCCGCGCCCTCCGCGGCCGACTTCGACTACACCTTCGCCGAACTGGCCGCACTCACCGCGGAGTTCACCGAGGCCGTCGGCCTGGACCGGTTCGCGCTCTACGTCCAGGACTACGGCGCCCCCATCGGCCTGCGCCTGGCCCTCGCCCACCCCGGGCGGATCACCGCGATCGTCACCCAGAACGGCAACGCCTACGAGGAGGGCCTCGGCGCCGACGCCTGGGCCCCCGTCCTCGCCCTGATCGAGAAGCGCACCCCGGCGACCGAGGAGCCGGTCCGCGCCCTCCGCTCCCTGGACGGCATCCGGTGGCAGTACGAGACGGGTGTCCCCGCCGAGTACCGCGACCTCCTGAGCCCGGACGCCTGGCACCACGACGCCACCCTGATGGCCCGCGAGGGCCAGGACGACATCCAGCTGGGCCTGATCGCCGACTACGGCTCCAACATCGCCCTCTACCCGGCCTTCCAGGAGTACTTCCGCACCTCGGGGGTGCCGATCCTCGCCGTGTGGGGAGCGGGCGACCAGGTGTTCGTGCCGGCGGGCGCCGAGGCCTTCCGCCGCGACCGCCCGGACGCCGAGGTCCACCTCCTGCCCACGGGCCACTTCGCCCTGGAGACCCACGCGCCGGCGATCGCGGAGCTGATCGGCGACTTCCTGGCCCGGCGCGTCAGGCCGTAGCCCGCTCCAGGTCGCGGGCGACCCGCTCCACCCAGGCGGCGAGCTCCTCACGGGAGCCGCTCCCGCCTCCGCCCAGGGCCGCGGCCTGCGCGTCCGTGATCCGGTCGGGTCCCGTCGCGGTCAGCAGCCGCCGCAGCTCCTGGAGCAGGGACAGCGTCCGCAGCGCGTCGCCGTGCTCGATCGCGTCGACCCCGTGGCCGGGGCGGAGTGTCGTCGAACCAGGCATGTCGTGCCTCCTCACCGAGCCCCCTCCCAGCAGCCTAAGGCCGGCGCATGAGAACCGCCCCCGTCCTCGATTGGGGGAAGAGGAGGGGGGCGGTGTCAGGGGGCCTCTACGAGGCGGGCGGGCGTCAGCCCATGTGCGGGTAGCCGTACTCGGTCGGCGGGACCAGCGTCTCCTTGATGGCGCGGGTCAGCGTCCAGCGCATCAGGTTCTGCGGGGCACCGGCCTTGTCGTTGGTGCCCGAGGCACGGCCGCCGCCGAAGGGCTGCTGGCCGACGACGGCGCCGGTCGACTTGTCGTTGATGTAGAAGTTGCCCGCGGCGAAGCGGAGCTTCTCCATCGTGTACGCGGCCGCGGCGCGGTCGCCGGAGATGACCGACCCCGTGAGGGCGTAGTCCGAGGCCGACTCCATCTGGGTCAGCATCGCGTCGTACTGGTCGTCCTCGTACACGTGGATGGCGAGGATCGGACCGAAGTACTCGGCCTTGAAGACCTCGTTCTCCGGGTCGGTGCACACGATGACGGTCGGGCGGACGAAGTAGCCCACCGAGTCGTCGTAGGTGCCGCCGGCGACGATCGTGCAGCTCGGGTCGGCCGCGGCACGGTCGATCGCGGCCTTGTTCTTGGCGAACGAGCGCTCGTCGATGACGGCGCCGATGAAGTTCGACAGGTCGGTGACGTCACCCATGGTGATGCCGTCGACCTCGGCCGCGAACTCCTCCTTGAAGCCGTCGTTCCAGATGGAGGCCGGGACGTAGGCGCGGGAGGACGCGGAGCACTTCTGGCCCTGGAACTCGAAGGAGCCGCGGGTCAGCGCGGTCTTCAGGATCGCGCGGTCGGCGCTGGGGTGGGCGACGACGAAGTCCTTGCCGCCGGTCTCGCCGACGATCCGCGGGTACGCGCGGTACTTCTCGATGTTGTTGCCGACCGTCTTCCACAGGTGCTGGAAGGTCTTGGTCGAGCCGGTGAAGTGGATGCCGGCCAGGTCGCGGTGGTTCAGGGCCACCTCGGAGACGGCGATGCCGTCGCCGGTCACCAGGTTGATGACGCCCTTCGGCAGGCCGGCCTCCTCCAGGAGCTCCATGAGGAGCACGGCGGAGTGGGTCTGCGTCGGGGACGGCTTCCAGACCACCACGTTGCCCATGAGGGCGGGAGCGGTGGGCAGGTTGCCCGCGATGGCCGTGAAGTTGAAGGGCGTGATCGCGTAGACGAAGCCCTCCAGCGGACGGTGGTCCAGACGGTTCCACACACCCGGGGAGTTCGCCGGCGGCTGCTCGGCGAGGATCTGGCGGGCGTACGCCACGTTGAAGCGCCAGAAGTCGACGAGCTCGCACGGGGTGTCGATCTCGGCCTGCTGGGCGGTCTTCGACTGGCCGAGCATGGTGGACGCGGCCAGCGTCTCGCGCCACGGGCCGGCGAGCAGCTCGGCGGCGCGCAGGATGATCGCGGCACGGTCGTCGAAGGACATCGCGCGCCAGGCCGGGGCCGCGGCCAGGGCGGCGTCGATGGCGTCCTGGGCGTCCTGCTCGGTGGCGCCGCAGAAGGTGCCGATGACGGCCTTGTGGTGGTGCGGCTGGACGACCTTGAACTCCTCGCCGCCGCCGAGGCGCTTCACGCCGCCGATGGTCATCGGCAGCTCGCGCGGGTTCTCGGCCAGCTCCTTGAGCTTGACCTCGAGGCGGGCGCGCTCCGGGGAACCGGGGGCGTAGCTGTGCACCGGCTCGTTGACCGGAGCGGGGACCTGGGTGACAGCGTCCATGAGTCTCGTAACTCCTTGTGAGAGGTGGGCTCAGCCCTTGGTGAGGATGGAGCGGACGAAGAAGAGGAGGTTGGCCGGCTTCTCCGCGAGGCGTCGCATGAAGTAGCCGTACCAGTCGGTGCCGTACGCGGTGTAGACACGCATGCGGTGGCCCTCGGCCGCGAGCCGGTTCTGCTCCTCGCTGCGGATGCCGTACAGCATCTGGAACTCGTACTCGTCCAGCTTGCGCCCGGCGCGGCGGGCCAGCTCCTGGCCGATGGAGATCAGGCGCGGGTCGTGCGACCCGATCATCGGGTAGCCCTCGCCGTCCATGAGGATCTTCATGATCCGGACGTACGCCTTGTCGATCTCGGGCTTGTCCTGGATGGCGACCTCGGCGGGCTCCTTGTAGGCGCCCTTCACGATCCGGACGCGGGAGCCGTTCGCGGCGAGGCGGCGGGCGTCCTCCTCGGTGCGGAAGAGGTACGCCTGGATGACGCAGCCGGTCTGCGGGAAGTCCTTCCGCAGCTCCTCGTGGATGGCGAACATCGAGTCGAGGGTGGTGTGGTCCTCGGCGTCCAGGGTGACGGTGGTGCCGATCTCGGCGGCGGCCGCGACGACCGGGCGGACGTTCGCCAGGGCCAGCTCGTGGCCGTTCTCCAGGGACTGGCCGAACATCGACAGCTTGACGGACATCTCGGCGCGCTCGCCGAGGCCCAGCTCCTTGAGCCGGCCGATGAGCTCCAGGTACGCGTCCCGGGCGGCGTGCGACTGCTCGACGGTGGTGATGTCCTCACCGACGACGTCGAGGGTGACCTCCAGGCCGCGGTCGCTCAGCTCGGAGACGATCGGGACGACGTCCTCGACCGTCTCACCGGCGATGAAGCGGGCGACGACCTGCTTGGTCCCGGGCGCGGCCGAGACGAGACGGCGCATCTTGTCGCTGCGCGACGCGGCGAGGATCACGGGACCCAGCACGGGGACCTCCAGAAGGACAGGTGACGAAAGGTGCCCTACCCGCTCTGCGCGAAGAAAGCGGGAACAGCACGAAGAACCACCGTGAAACCTAAGGACCGCTCCGATCGTCCGCCATCTACACCTGTCACGCATCCGTGCACGCCCTCTCATACATATGTCTGAGAGGGTGCGAGAATGGCGCCGTGAAGGGCGATTACCAAGAACTGGTGGACGAGATCTCCGCGCTGCTCGGGGCGCCGGCGACGCTGGAGAACCGCGACTTCGGGCTGATCGCCTTCGGTGCCCACGACAGTGACGACGACACCGCCATGGACCCCGTCCGGACGCGGTCGATCCTGACCCGGAAGTCGACCCCGGCGGTCCGCGCCTGGTTCGAGGGCTTCGGCATCACCCGGGCGACGGAACCGGTCCGCATCCCGGCCGCCCCGGACGCCGGGGTGTTCCGCGACCGGCTCTGTCTGCCGGTACGCCATCGGGGGGTGGTCCTCGGGTACGTCTGGCTGCTGGACGCCGAGCCGGGACCCACGCCCGGCCAGCTCGCCGCGGCGATGGAGGTCGCGACCCGGATCGGGAGCCTCCTGGCCGACGAGGAGCGCGCGGACGCCGACCTCTCGCGCGAGTTCGCCGCGGTCCTGACCGCCGGGCGCGGCTGGCAGAGCGACATGGCCGTGGCGGCGCTCCGGGTGGCGCTGGGGCCCAGCGCGGACGGCCTGCACACCCTGGTCTGCGTGACCCCCTGGCGGGGCGAGGCCCCGTCGATCCGGGCGGTCCCCGGGGCGGCCGCGGTCACCGTGCTCCCCGAGGGCGAGTCCCTCGCCGTCCTCGTCCGGCTGCGCACGGCCGAGGACCTCTCCCCCGCGCACACGGCCGCCGACCGGCTGCGCGCCGCCGCCCCGGCCGGCATCGCGAACCCCCGCCGGGGCCTCACGGAACTTCCGGCGGCCTGGCGCGAGGCCAACACGGCCTCCCGGGCCGCCACGGCGCAACCGACGCTGGGCCCGGTTGCGGAGTGGTCCGGGATCGGCCCGTACCGGCTGCTCGCGGCGCTCTACCACCCCGAGGTCGACCCCGCCGTCGCCCCGCTGATCGCCCCCGCCCACGCGGAGCTGGCCCGCACCGCCGAGGTGTTCCTGGACAACGCGGGCCAGGCGGGCCGCACGGCGGCGGCCCTGGGCATCCACCGCCAGACCCTCTACTACCGGCTGTCCCGCGTCGAACAGCTCACGGGCCTCGACCTGGACGACGGCGAGGACCGCCTGCTGCTGCACATGTCGCTGAAGTCGGCGCGGCTGTAGGAGGCGCTCGGCTCCGGCGGTGTCAGCTCTCCCCCATCAGCACCCTGAGCCCCGCGGTGAGGTCGTCGGCGGTCGGGGCGGTCTCCGGGTCGACCAACCACTGGATCATGACGCCGGTCGCGAGGGCCTGGCAGAGCAGGCCGGCGACGCGGGCCTTCTCGGGGTCCCGCTCCGGGTCGATGCCGAGGAAGCCCTGCGCCATCCCCAGGCGACCCTCGCGCTGCGGCTCCTTGATGGCCTCGCGGAGCTTCTCGTCGTCGTCGATGCGGGTGACGACCTCGGTCTGTAGCTTCCAGACCTGCCGGCTGGCCCCGGCGGCCGCGACGACCTGCTCCCAGACGGCGTGGAAGCGCGCGTACGGGTCGGCCGGCAGCGGCGTGCCGCCCTCGGCGCCGGCCGCCCCGGCGCGGCTCCCCCACTCCTCCGTGAGCGCCAGGAACGCCTGCTGGAGCAGGGCGTCCTTGGAGCCGTAGTGGTAGCCGATGGAGGCGAGGTTCGTACCCGAGGCGGCGACGATGTCGCGCGCGGTGGTGCGCCCGTACCCCTTCTCCAGGAGGCAGCGCTTGGCGCCTTCGAGCAGGTCTTCCTTGTGTCCCATGACAGCACTGTACCCGGCCCCTAGACGCTCGTGTAAGACGAGCGTCTAGCTGCCGGGTACGGACGTGCGGGGTGCGTCAGATCAGGTTGACCGAGCGGGCCGAGGCCGCGCCGATCTCCTCGCCGATCTCCGCGAGCACCGGCGCCGGGACGGTGTCGTCCACGGTGAGGACGACGAGCGCCTCGCCGCCCTCCTCCGCGCGCGCCACCTGCATGCCGGCGATGTTCAGACCGGCCTCGCCGAGGATCCGGCCGACCGTGCCGACGACGCCCGGACGGTCCTCGTAGCGCAGCACGACCATGTGGTCGGCGAGCGCCACGTCCACGTCGTAGTCGCCGACGGCGACGATCTTCTGGAGGTGCTTGGGGCCGGCCAGCGTGCCGGAGACCGCGACCTCCTCGCCGCTCGACAGCGTGCCGCGCACGGTCACCACGTTGCGGTGGTCGGGCGACTCGGAGCTCGTCGTCAGACGGACCTCGACACCGCGCTCCTGCGCGAACAGCGGGGCGTTGACGTACGACACGGTCTCGTCGACCACGTCCTCGAACACGCCCTTGAGCGCGGAGAGTTCGAGCACCTTCACGTCGTGCTGGGTGATCTCGCCGTAGACCTCGACGTCGAGACGGGCCGCGACCTCGCCCGCGAGCGCGGTGAAGATCCGGCCGAGCTTCTCGGCGAGCGGCAGACCCGGCTTCACGTCCTCGGCGATGACGCCGCCCTGGACGTTGACCGCGTCCGGGACCAGCTCGCCCGCGAGCGCCAGGCGCACCGACTTGGCGACGGCGATGCCGGCCTTCTCCTGGGCCTCGTCCGTGGAGGCGCCGAGGTGCGGGGTGCAGACGACCTGGTCGAGCTCGAAGAGCGGGGAGTCCGTGCAGGGCTCCTTCGCGTACACGTCGAGGCCCGCGCCGGCGACCCGGCCCTCCTTCAGCGCCGAGTACAGCGCCGCCTCGTCCACGATCCCGCCGCGCGCGGCGTTCACGATGCGGACCGAGGGCTTGACCTTGTGCAGCGCCTCGTCGCCGATGAGACCGAGGGTCTCCGGGGTCTTCGGCAGGTGGACGGTGATGAAGTCGGCGACCTCGAGGAGCTCGTCCAGGGCGAGGAGCTTCACGCCCATCTGGGCGGCGCGGGCCGGCTGCACGTAGGGGTCGTAGGCGACGACCTTCATGCCGAAGGCGGACATGCGCTGGGCGACCAGGACGCCGATGCGGCCGAGGCCGACGACGCCGAGGACCTTCTCGCTCAGCTCGACGCCGGTGTACTTGCTGCGCTTCCACTCGCCGTTCTTCAGGGCGGTGTTGGCCTGCGGGATGTTGCGCGCGGTGGCGACGAGCAGGCCGCAGGCGAGCTCGGCGGCGGTGACGATGTTGGAGGTCGGGGCGTTCACGACCATGACGCCGGCCTTGGTGGCGGCGGAGACGTCGACGTTGTCCAGACCGACGCCGGCACGGGCGACGACCCGGAGCTTGTTCGCCGCGGCGAGGGCCTCGGCGTCGACCTTGGTCGCGGAGCGGACCAGGATCGCGTCCACATCGGCGATGGCGGGGAGCAGTTCGGCCCGGTCGGCGCCGTTGCAGTGCCGGATCTCGAAGTCCGGGCCCAGGGCGTCGACGGTGGCGGGCGACAGCTCTTCAGCGATGAGTACGACAGGTTTCGAGCTCACGTGAGTCCTCACAGGTCCAGTGCGGACGGCCGTCCCGACGGCCGCAGGCGGTGGAGGGGGCTTGCCGCGTGAAAGCGCACGACGCTGTGGGCCTGACGCGATGTTGTTGAGAAGTGTAGTGGTGCACCGGCACAGTTCATGCGCCTCGGTGGAAGGATCACCCGTCCGTGGTTGGACGGGGTGTCCAACGATGCGGGAAGGGGCCGGACACGCTGTCCGGCCCCTTCCCGGAAGGCTTACGCCTCCTCGTCATTCACCCAGCTCATGAGCTTGCGGAGCTCCTTGCCGGTGGTCTCCAGGAGGTGGTTGGCGTCCTGGTTCTTGTACTCGTTGTACTTCTTCAGGCCGCCGTGGTACTCGGCCATCCACTCCTTGGCGAAGGTGCCGTCCTGGATCTCCGCGAGGACCTTCTTCATCTCGGCCTTGGTGGCGTCGGTGATGATCCGCGGGCCGGTGACGTAGTCGCCCCACTCGGCGGTCTCGGAGACCGACCAGCGCATCTTCTCCAGGCCGCCCTCGTACATGAGGTCGACGATGAGCTTCAGCTCGTGGAGGCACTCGAAGTAGGCGATCTCCGGCTGGTAGCCGGCCTCGGTCAGGGTCTCGAAGCCCGCCTTGACCAGAGCCGCGGTGCCACCGCAGAGGACGGCCTGCTCACCGAACAGGTCGGTCTCGGTCTCCTCGGTGAAGGTGGTCTTGATGACGCCGGCGCGGGTGCCGCCGATGCCCTTGGCGTACGAGAGCGCCAGATCGAAGGCCTTGCCCGTCGCGTCCTGCTCGACGGCCGCGATGCACGGAACGCCGCGGCCCTCCTCGTACTGACGGCGGACCAGGTGACCCGGGCCCTTCGGGGCGACCAGGGCGACGTCGATGCCCTCGGGCACCTTGATGAAGCCGTAGCGGACGTTCAGACCGTGGCCGAAGAAGAGCGCGTCGCCCTCCTTCAGGTGGTCCTTGATGGACTCCTCGTAGACCTGGGCCTGGATCGGGTCCGGCGTCAGGATCATGATGAGGTCGGCCTCTTCCGCCGCCTGGGCGACGGAGACGACGCGCAGGCCCTGCTCCTCGGCCTTGGCCTTGGACTTCGAGCCCTCCTGGAGACCGACGCGGACGTCGACGCCGGAGTCACGGAGCGACAGCGCGTGGGCGTGGCCCTGGCTGCCGTAGCCGATCACCGCGACCTTGCGGCCCTGGATGATGGACAGGTCGGCATCGTCGTCGTAGAACAGCTCGGCCACTGGGTATCTCCTTGAGGTGCTGGTGTTGCGTCCCACCGTACGGCGGGGAGCGGGAGGAAAGTTTTCGGGTCTCGTCAGTCGGACCGGCGGGTGGACCGCCGGCCGGCCTCCGGGAACTCAGGCGCTGCGGTCGAGGGCCCGCAGGGACCGGTCCGTGATGGACCGGGAACCACGCCCTATGGCGATCGTGCCGGACTGGACCAGCTCCTTGACGCCGAACTGCTCCAGCATCTTGAGCATGGCGTCGAGCTTGTCACTCGAACCGGTGGCCTCGATGGTGACCGCCTCGGGCGAGACGTCCACGGTCTTGGCCCGGAACAGCTGCACGATCTCGACGATCTGGGAGCGGGTCTCGTTGTCGGCGCGGACCTTCACCAGGACGAGCTCGCGCTGGATCGCGGCGCTGGGCTCGAGTTCGACGATCTTCAGGACGTTGACCAGCTTGTTGAGCTGCTTGGTCACCTGCTCCAGGGGCAGGTCCTCGACATTGACCACGATGGTGATGCGGGAGATGTCGGGGTGTTCGGTGACGCCCACGGCGAGCGAGTCGATGTTGAAGCCGCGGCGGGAGAACAGGGCGGCGATCCGGGCGAGGATGCCGGGCGTGTTCTCGACGAGAACGGAGAGCGTGTGCTTGGTGGACATGTCTGGGTCTCTTCCTTTTCGCTCTTCGCCTCAGTCGTCTTCGCCGTCGCCGAAGTCGGGACGGACGCCCCGCGCGGCCATGACCTCGTCGTTGGAGGTGCCGGCGGCGACCATCGGCCAGACCTGGGCGTCCTCGTGGACGATGAAGTCGATCACGACCGGGCGGTCGTTGATGGCGTTGGCCTCGGCGATGACCTTGTCCAGGTCGGCCGGGTCCTCACAGCGCAGGGCGACACAGCCCATGGCCTCGGAGAGCTTGACGAAGTCGGGGACGCGGGTGCCCTTGTTCGCCTGGACGTCGTCCGGGCCGGAGTGCAGGACGGTGTTCGAGTAGCGCTGGTTGTAGAAGAGCGTCTGCCACTGCCGGACCATGCCGAGGGCGCCGTTGTTGATGATGGCGACCTTGATCGGGATGTTGTTCAGGGCGCAGGTGGTGAGCTCCTGGTTGGTCATCTGGAAGCAGCCGTCGCCGTCGACCGCCCAGACCGTGCGGTCCGGCATGCCGGCCTTGGCGCCCATCGCGGCGGGGACCGCGTAGCCCATCGTCCCGGCGCCGCCGGAGTTCAGCCAGGTGGCGGGCTGCTCGTAGTCGATGAAGTGGGCGGCCCACATCTGGTGCTGGCCGACGCCCGCGGCGAAGATCGTGCCCTCGGGGGCGAGCTTGCCGATGCGCTGGATGACCTGCTGCGGCGAGAGGCTGCCGTCCTCCGGCAGGTCGTAGCCGAGCGGGTAGGTCTCGCGCCAGCGGCTCAGGTCGCTCCACCAGGCGGTGTAGTCGCCCTTGTTGCCCTCGCTGTGCTCGGCCTGGACGGCCTGGACCAGGTCGGCGATGACCTCGCGGGCGTCACCGACGATCGGGACGTCGGCGACGCGGTTCTTGCCGATCTCGGCCGGGTCGATGTCCGCGTGGACGATCTTGGCGAACGGGGCGAAGCTGTCGAGCTTGCCGGTGACGCGGTCGTCGAAGCGGGCGCCGAGGGCGACGATCAGGTCGGCCTTCTGGAGCGCGGTGACGGCGGTGACGGCACCGTGCATGCCGGGCATGCCCACGTGCAGCGGGTGGCTGTCGGGGAACGCGCCGAGCGCCATCAGCGTGGTGGTGACCGGGGCGCCGGTGAGCTCGGCGAGGATCTTCAGCTCGGCGGTGGCACCGGACTTGATGACGCCGCCGCCGACGTACAGGACGGGCCGCTTGGCGGCGCTGATCAGCTTGGCGGCCTCGCGGATCTGCTTGGCGTGCGGCTTGGTCACCGGGCGGTAGCCGGGCAGGTCGGTCTGCGGCGGCCAGCTGAAGGTGGTCTTCGCCTGGAGGGCGTCCTTGGCGATGTCGACCAGGACCGGGCCCGGGCGGCCGGTGGCGGCGATGTGGAAGGCCTCGGCGATGGTCCGCGGGATGTCCTCGGCCTTGGTCACCAGGAAGTTGTGCTTGGTGATCGGCATCGTGATGCCGCAGATGTCCGCCTCCTGGAAGGCGTCCGTGCCGATCGCCTTCGAGGCGACCTGGCCGGTGATCGCGACGAGCGGGACCGAGTCCATGTGCGCGTCGGCGATCGGGGTGACCAGGTTCGTGGCACCGGGGCCCGAGGTCGCCATGCAGACGCCGACCTTGCCGGTGGCCTGGGCGTAACCGGTGGCGGCGTGGCCCGCCCCCTGCTCGTGGCGCACGAGGATGTGACGCACCCGCGTCGAGTCCATCATCGGGTCGTAGGCGGGGAGGATCGCGCCGCCGGGGATGCCGAAGACGGTGTCGGCGCCCACTTCCTCGAGAGAACGGATGAGGGACTGCGCACCCGTGACGTGCTCGACGGTGGTGGCGGTCTGCGCGCCGTTACGGGGCCGCGGCTGCGGATGGTGCCCGTTGGCCTGCTCGGTCATCAGCATCTCTTCTCGAAGCAGAGGGTTTTTGCGAGGTGTTTTGCAGGGGTTTGCGTCGTTTTTGGGGTGAGCCAGTGCAACAAAAAACCCCTCGTGCCGTGAGGCAAGCGAGGGGAGCGCGTCGGGTGCGTTCTCAGCGGGGCCTACGGGGGCCCTGCCTCAGCCGACGCGCTTTCCAAGTACGAGAATTCGGGTGCGCATGGCACTGACCCTCCCTCTCCGCCCTCACCACTGTCAAGTGGGTGGGACAGGCGTCTCATTATTTGAGCGGATCGAGGGACGGTTTCCGGCACGCACGGGGACCGCTCCGGGGAGCGGGTACTCGTCCCTGACCAGGGCCCTGCGCAGGCGGTACTCGTCGAGCGGGCCCGAGAAGGCCATGCCCTGGGCGTGGCTGCATCCCATCGCGCGCAGGGCCACGACCTGCTCCGGGACGTCGACGCCCTCGGCGACGGTCCGCATGCCGAGCTCTCCGGCGATGCGCAGCACTCCGCGCGTGATCTTGCGGAGCCGGGCCGACTCGACGACGCCCTCGACCAGCCCTCGGTCCAGCTTCAGTATGTCGACGGGGAGCCTGCGCAGGGCGTTGATCGCCACATGTCCGCTGCCGAAGCCGTCGAGCGCGATCCGCACCCCGAGACGGCGCAGGGCGACCAGCCGCTGCTCCAGCTCGTCGAGCGAGGTGCGGGGGTCGCTGTCGGCGAGCTCGACGATCAGCGAGCCGGAGGGCAGCCCGTGCCGGGTGAGCAGGGACTCGACCGAGCCCAGCGGCAGCGAGCGGTCGAGGAGGCGCCGGGCGGAGAGCCGGACGGAGACCGGCGTACGGTGGCCGATTCCCGCCCGCTCGGCGGCCTGCTCGACGGCCTCCTCGAAGAGCCAGCGGCCGAGCTCGGCGGTGCGCTCGCCGTCGTCGGTGACCCGGAGGTACTCGGCGGGGGTGAAGAGGATGCCCTGGGAGGAGCGCCAGCGCGCCTGGGCGCTGACGGCGGAGATCCGGCCGGTGGCGAGGTCGACGACCGGCTGGTGGAGCAGGGCGAACTCGCCCTCGTGGAGGGCGGTGCGCAGCCGGGCGGCGAGCTCGGTCCGCCGGACCACCTCGGCCTGCATCTGCGGCGCGTAGAGCTCGACGCGGTCCTTGCCGGCGGCCTTGGCCCGGTACATGGCCAGGTCGGCGTTGCGCAGCAGGGCGCCGGCCTCGATGCCGGGCTCGGCGAAGGCGACGCCGATGGAGGCCGCGACCCGGACCTCGTTGCCGCCGTCGACGCGGTAGGGCTGGGAGAGGGTGAGCCGGAGGCGGTCGGCGATCTCCTGGACCTGGTTCCGGCGTGCCGCCCGGTCGCGGCCGCCGTCGCCGAGGATGAGGGCGGCGAACTCGTCGCCGCCGAGCCGGGCGGCGGTGTCCCCGGCCCGTACGGAGTCGTGGAGGCGGCGGGCGGCCTGGACGAGGAGGTCGTCCCCCGCCTGGTGGCCCAGGCGGTCGTTGACGCCCTTGAAGCCGTCGAGGTCGATGAAGAGCACGGCGGTGCCCTGGTCCGAGGAGCGGCGGCCGGCGAGGGCCTGCCGGACGCGCCGGGTGAAGAGGGCGCGGTTGGGCAGGTCGGTGAGCGGGTCGTGCTCGGCGTTGTGCTGGAGCTGGGCCTGGAGCCGGACGCGCTCGGTGACGTCGCGGCTGTTGAAGATCAGGCCGCCCTGGTGCCGGTTGACGGTCGACTCGACGTTGAGCCAGTCCCCGCGCCCCGAGCGGAACCGGCACTCGATCCGGGTGGTGGGCTCGTCGGCGGGCGAGACGGCCAGGAAGCGGCGCACCTCGTGGACGACGGCGCCGAGGTCGTCGGGGTGGATGAGGGAGGCGAGCTCGGAGCCGATGAGGTCGTCGGCGTCCCGTCCGTACACACCGGAGGCGGCCGGGCTGACGTAGCGGAGCGTCCCGGTGGGCGCGGCGATCATGATGACGTCGCTGGAGCCCTGCACGAGCGACCGGAAGTGGTTCTCCTTCTGGGCCAGTTCGTGGGTGAGGGCGATGTTGTCGAGGAGCATGATGCCCTGGCGGACGACGAGGGCGAGCACGACGGTGCAGCCGGTGAGGACGACGACGCGGTCGACCCTGCGGCCCTCGACGACGTTGTACAGGATGCCGAGGGTGCAGACCGCGGCGGCGAGGTACGGGGTGAGGGCGGCGAGCGAGCCGGCGACGGGGCGGCTGTGGAGCCACGGGCCGCGCGGGGCGGCGGCGGTGTCGGGCGGCCTGCGGACGCCCCAGGGGGCGTAGGCGAGCAGCAGCGAGCCGGCGAACCAGCCGGCGTCGAGGAGCTGTCCGGAGGCGTAGTTCTCGCGGAGCAGCGGCGAGGTGAACAGGGCGTCGCAGAGCACGGTCAGGGCGAGCGCGGCGATCGCGGTGTTCGTCGCCGAGCGGTTGGCCTGCGAGCGGCGGAAGTGCAGGACGAGGACCATGCTGACGAGCACGATGTCGAGCAGCGGATAGGCGAGCGCCAGGGCGGCCTGGGCGACGGGCTCGCCCTCGAAGTGCGCGGTGCGGGCGAGGGCGAGGCTCCAGGAGAGCGTGAGCAGCGAGCCGCCGATGAGCCAGGCGTCCAGCCCCAGGCACACCCAGCCGGCCCGGGTGACGGGCTTCTTGGCCAGGACGAGGAGGCCCACGATGGCGGGCGGTGCGAAGAGTAAGAAGAAGAGGTCGGCGGCGGAGGAGTCCGGCACCTCGGTGCGGAGCACCACCTCGTACCAGCCCCACACCGCGTTCCCCGAGGCCGCCATGAAGGAGGAGAAGGCGAAGAGCAGCCAGGCCGGCCGGGTGTCGCCGCGGTGGGTCCGGCCGTAGAGGAAGCAGGAGACCGCGGCGGTGAAGGCTGCGGCGCTGAGTCCGAAGTCGCCCATGAAGAGGGCGAGTCGGGGGGAGCCCCAGCCGAGCGAGGCGCCGGTGGTGTAGCCCGCGCAGACGAGGGCGAGCGCGACCTGCGCGAAGGTCCCGCCGAGGCGGGGGCGGTCGGGGTCCGGGTGTCCGGAGCCGCCGCCGACGGGACGGCGCGTGAGGACCGCCCCGGGCGCGCTCACCGGATCCTCCGGTGCCGCGCCGCCGCACCCGGCCGCGTCGTGCGGCCGCGCCGCCGGTTCGTCGGGGCGCCCGGCGGTGTGCCCGTCGTGGGCCTCGTGGCCGCGGACGTCGCGGCCGGTGTCCGGCGGCGCGGCGGCACGTGGTGGCGCGGCGGTGTGTGGTGCGCGGTGCGGCGCCGACTGGTCCGGCACCGAGCGCCCGAGGCCGGCGGCGAGGCGTGGCAGGTTCGCCGGCGGCGTCGCCGCGTCGGATCGTCGGTCCTCCGGCCGTGCCTCACCCGTCGCCCCCCTCGGAATCTGATGTCCCGTCACTTCGCTCCCCAGCGTCAGCCCGTTCTCGACGCAGTCCCCCGCCTCCGGACGATACACCAGGACCGTCACTCAGGGACAGGGTCGCAGTACTCTCCGTGACGACCAGGGAGCTTGTGCCCGGCGCGCGCCGGAAGCGCGCCGGACGACCGGCGGAACGTAACCCTCCGGTCACCCGGTGGTGAGGAGGACGTTGGCCGGCTCCTCACCCGCGGCGAAGCGCCGCACCTGTGCCGCGATCAGCCGCTTCGCCCTCGGCATGAAGGCCGAGGTGGAACCGCCCACATGGGGACTGATCAGGACACCGGGAGCGTGCCACAACGGGTGCCCGGCCGGCAGCGGTTCCGGGTCGGTGACGTCGAGCGCCGCCGTGATCCTTCCGCTGCCGACCTCCTTGAGCAGCGCGGACGTGTCGACGACCGGACCCCGGGCGACGTTCACCAGCAGCGCCCCGTCCTTCATCCGCGCGAGGAACCCGGCGTCGGCGAGACCGGTGGTCGCGGGCGTGAGCGGGGTGGAGAGCACGACCACGTCCGCCTCGGGAAGCAGCGCGGGGAGGTCTGTCAGGGCGTGCACCGGACCGCGCTCTGTGGCGCGCGCGGAGCGCGCGACGCGCGCCACCCGCGCGCACTCGAAGGGCGCGAGCCGGTCCTCGATGGCGGCGCCGATCGATCCGTACCCCACGATCAGGACCGACTTGTCGGCGAGGGCCGGGTAGAAGCCCGCCCGCCACTCCTCGGCGTCCTGGCCCCGCACGAATCCGGGGATGCCGCGCAGCGAGGCGAGGATCAGGGCGAGCGTGAGCTCGGCGGTGCTGGCCTCGTGGACGCCCTTGGCGTTGCACAGGGCGACCCCCGGGGGCAGCGAGCCGATACCCGGAGTGACGTGGTCGATGCCCGCGGAGAGCGTCTGCACGACCCGGACGGAGGTCATGGCGGCCAGCGGCCGGACGGCGATCTCCGAGCCCTTCATGTACGGGACGACGTAGAAGGCGCAGCGGGCCGGGTCGGCGGGGAACTCGGGACCGCCGTCCCAGAAGCGGTAGTTCAGGCCCGACCCGCCCGGTGCGGGCAGCCCCTCGATCTCGTCCGCGGGAAGGGGAAGCCACACGTCAGCGGTCGTGTCTTCGAATCTCATGACCGGGAGGCTATGCGAAGAATCCCGGCCGCCATTGGTTACTTTGGGGGACGGCACAGGGAGGGGTACCGGCAGGTGGAGCGCAGGAGTATCGGGGCGACGGCGCTCGACGTGGGGGCGATCGGCCTGGGGTGCATGCCGATGAGCTGGGCGTACACCCGTTCGGAACAGCGGGGGGACCGCTCGTTGCGGACCGTGCACGCGGCGCTCGACGCCGGGGTGAGCCTGCTCGACACCGCCGACATGTACGGACCGTTCACCAACGAGCTGCTGCTGGGACGGGTGTTGAGGGAGCGGCGGTCGGAGGCCTTCGTCTCGACGAAGTGCGGTCTGCTCGTCGGCGACGGCGGGGAGCGGCGGCACGTGGTCGCCGACGGCAGACCCGGGTACGTGCGCCGGGCCTGCGACGCCTCGCTGCGGCGGCTCCAGACCGATGTGATCGACCTCTACCAGCTGCACCGGGCGGACCCCGAGGTGCCGGTCGAGGAGACCTGGGGCGCGATGGCCGAGCTTGTCTCCGCGGGCAAGGTCCGGGCGCTCGGCCTCTGCGCCGTCGGCGCCCGCACGGCCCGCCGGGGCGCGGTCGGCGCCGGACGCGACGGGTACGAGGGAACGATCCGCCAGCTGGACCGGATCCAGCAGGTCTTCCCGGTGGCGGCGGTGGAGGCGGAGCTGTCGGTCTGGTCGCGGGAGGCCCTGACGCGGCTCCTGCCCTGGTGCGCGGCGCGCGGGGTCGGCTTCCTCGCGGCGATGCCGCTGGGCAGCGGTTTCCTGACCGGGACGCTGACCCCGGGCGGCGGCTTCGAGCCGGACGACCCGCGGGCCCGGCACCCCCGCTTCACGGCCGAGATGATGGCGGCGAACCAGCCGATCGTCGCGGGGCTGCGGCGGGTCGCCGCGCGGCACGGCGCCGAGGTCACGCCCGCGCAGGTGGCGCTCGCCTGGGTGCTCCGCCTCGGACGGCACGTCGTGCCGGTGCCGGGGGCGAAGCGGGAGCGGTGGGCGGTCGAGAACGCCGGGGCCGCCTCGCTGCGGCTCACGGCGGCGGACCTGGCGGAGATCGCGGCGCTGCCGGCACCCCGCGGCTCCTGGGACTGAGCGGCGCGGACACCCGGGAGCTCGGTCCGGGCGCTCCCGGGCGGGGTGGACGGGAACTCTTTCGGGGCGAGCGGTGTATCAAGGGTGTGGGGATGCCGCTCGACTCGTCGAAGGGGACCTGATCATGAGCCGTCCTGTCGTGAAGGCCCTGTGGGGCGCCGCCGCGCTGGTGCTCGTCGCCGGCTGTTCCTCGGGGACCGCCACCGGGGAGGGACCCGGCGCCGCCCCGTCCGCGTCGGTGTCTGCCACGCCGTCCTCCCCGTCCGCCTCGTCGTCGGCCTCCGCCGGCAGCCGGGTCTCGGTGGCGGGCACGCTCACCGAGGGGCTGAAGTCGCCCTGGGGACTCGCGGAGCTGCCGGGCGGGGATCTGCTCGTCTCCTCCCGGGACGAGCGGACGATCACCCGGATCGACGGGCGGACCGGCGCGAAGACCGTGCTCGGCGAGGTGCCCGGGGTGGTGCCGGGCGGGGAGGGCGGGCTCCTGGGGATCGCCGTGCGCGACGGCCGGGTGTACGCGTACCTCACGGCCGCCTCGGACAACCGGATCGTGCGCATGCGGTACGGCGGCGGGGAGGGCGACCGGCTCGGCCCGCCGGAGCCGGTGCTCACCGGCATCCCGAAGGGCTTCGTGCACAACGGCGGGCGGATCGCCTTCGGGCCGGACGGCATGCTGTACGCGGGGACCGGCGAGACGGGCCGGACCGGGCTGGCCCAGGACCGGAAGTCCCTGGGCGGGAAGATCCTGCGGATGACGCCGGAGGGCCGGCCGGCGCCGGGCAATCCCTTCCCGGGCTCGGTGGTCTACTCGTACGGCCATCGGAACGTGCAGGGGCTCGCCTGGGACCCGGAGGGCCGCCTCTGGGCCGCCGAGTTCGGGCAGAACACCTGGGACGAGCTGAACCGGGTGGAGCCCGGGCGGAACTACGGCTGGCCGCGGGTCGAGGGGCGGGCCGGAAAGCCCGGGTTCGTCGACCCGGTGGCCCAGTGGCCGACCTCGGAGGCGTCGCCGAGCGGCATCGCGTACGCCCGGGGCGCGATCTGGATGGCCGGGCTCAGGGGCGAGCGGCTGTGGCGCGTACCGCTCTCCGGCGCGGAACGATCCGGGGAGCCCGAGGCGTTCCTGACAGGTGAGTACGGACGGCTGCGCACGGTTCTCGCGGTGGGCGGCGACGGGCTCCGGCTCGTGACCAGCGAGACCGACACCCGGGGCACGCCCGGTCCCGGGGACGACCGGATCCTCCGGCTGGAGGTGAGGTGAGGGAGGCGGTGACCGTGTTCGGCGGACTGGACGAGTTCTTCGCGCCGGGGCGCAGGCACATCGAGGAGGAGCGCCGCCGGGAGGCCCTGACCCGGGTGGATCCCGGGGACGCGGATCCGGCGCGCGGCCCGGTGGACCTCTCCTCGGGCCGGGTGACGATACGGCTCCCCCGCCCGGCGGACGGCTCCGGCCGGACGGGGGACACGGCTCCCGACCCGGCGGCCGAGGACCCCGAGCCCGCGCGGGGCCGGGGCGAGGAGGACGCGGCGGCCGAGGACCCCGAGGTCTCGGAGGGCCGGGTCACGGGCGCCGAGGAGGCCCAGGGCTCAGAGGACCGGGTCAAGGGCGGCTGAGGCCCCCAGGGCTCAGAGGGCCGGGTCGAGGAGGTGCAGGCGGTGCGCCAGGGCGGCGGCCTCGCCCCGGCCGGCGACGCCGAGCTTGGCCAGGATGTTGGAGACGTGGACGCTGGCCGTCTTCGGTGAGATGAACAGCTCCTCGGCGATCTGGCGGTTGGTGCGGCCGTCCGCGACCAGGCGCAGCACGTCCTGCTCCCGGGGCGTCAGGCCGAAGCCGTCCTCTCCCGGCTCGACCGGCGCCGGGGTGCGCCGCTCCGCGGCGAGGGAGAGGCGGGCGCGGGCGGCGAGGAGCTCCACGTCCTCCCGGAGCGGACGCGCGGAGAGCCGCACGGCGGTGGCCTGGGCCTCGCGGAGCAGGGCCGCGGCCTCCTCGCGGCGGCCGCCCTCGACGAGCAGGGCGTCGGCGAGGCGGTGGCGGGCGACGGCGAGGCGGTGGGGGCGTTCCAGCGGCTCGAAGGAGGCGACGACCTCGGCCCAGCGGGCGGCGGTGCCGCGCCCCTCGGCGCGGGCGAGCTCCTCGTACACCTGCTGGGAGTAGGCCTCCCAGACCGGGGCCGGGGTGGCGAGGCCGCGGACGCAGCGGCGGACCACGGCGAGCGCCTCGGCACGGCCCTCGTCGGCTGCGGGCAGTCCCCTGCTGTCGGCCTCCGCGGTGACGGCGGTGAGGACGAGCGGCCAGCCGTAGCGGTGGGTGCCGGGCGGGAAGCCGGTCTCGGCGGTGGCGGCGAGCTGCTCCCGCACGTCCGCGAGGCGCCCCTCGGCGGCGGCGATCTCGATCGCGGCCTGCGCCATGGGCAGGGTGTACTGCGGGATCGGGTCGCGGGTGCCGTAGCGGGTGCTCGCCTCGGCGAGGTGCTCGGCGGCCCGGGCCGTCTCGCCGCGTGCGACGGCGAGGTGGGCGAGCTGGAGGAGGGCGGTGCCACCGGGCTTGGTGCTGCTCGCCCCGGAGCGCAGCAGCCGCTCGGCCTCCTCCTTGCTCCGGTCCCACTCGCCGAGCGAGAGGAGCGACTCGGCGAGGTTGGCGCGGATCCAGCCGGCGCTGTCGACGAGGCCCCGGGAGCGGGCCAGTTCGATGCCGGCGGTGGCGATCTCCACGGCCTCGCGGGAGCGTCCGAGCGCCTCCATGGACGAGGAGAGGTTCACATGGGCGCGGGCGGCCTCGTGGAACTGGCCCAGGGCGACGGTCCGTTCGCGGGCCTCGTGCATGGCGGCGAGGCCGCCCTCGGGGTCGCCGGCCGACACCAGGATGGTGCCGAGGGTGATCCGGGCGTTCAGTTCGATCGGTTCGGCCTTGACGAAGCGGGCGTACTCGACGGCGCGTTCGGCGGCGGCGATCGCCTCGGGGCCGGGGTTGCGGAGCATGCCCCAGCCGGCCGCGCCGACCAGGACCGTGGCGTGGACGGCGGACGGCGGGAGGCCCTTGACGAGTTCCTGGGCGCGGGCGATCTCCGGCCAGCCGTCGCCGCGGCCGAGGTTGGACTGGAGCCGGGCCATCTCGGTCCAGAACCAGGCGGCGCGCAGCGGGTCGTTCTCGGCCTCGTCGAGGATCCGCAGGGCCGTCCGGCAGATCTTCGCCGCCCGTTCCCGCTCGCCGCTGAGCCGGGCGGCGACGGCGGCCTCGGCGAGCAGGTCGAGGTAGCGCAGCGAGGAGGTCTCGGGGTCGCAGCCGCAGGCGGGGTAGGCGTCGGCGTAGTCGATGGGGCGCACCGAGTCGCGGGTCTGCGCGGGCACCTCGTCCCACAGCTCCATGGCCCGTTCGAGGAGGCGGAGCTGCTCGGCGTAGGCGTGGCGCTTTCGGGTCTCGACGGAGGCCTGGAGGACGGCGGGGAGGGCCTTCTCCGGGGCGTGCGCGTGGTACCAGTACGTGGCGAGCCGGGTGGTCCGCTCGTGCGCGCGTACGAGCCCGGGGTCGGCCTCCAGTGCCTCGGCGTAGCGCCGGTTGAGGCGGGAGCGCTCGCCGGGCAGGAGGTCGTCGCTGACGGCCTCGCGGACGAGGGAGTGGCGGAAGCGGTAGCCGTCGCCGTCGGGGACGGCGAGGAGGATGTTGGCGCCGACGGCGGCCCGCAGGGCCTCGATGAGTTCGTCCTCGGTGAGCCGGGCGACGGCGGCGAGGAGGCCGTACTCGACGGTGGAGCCGCCTTCGGCGACGATCCTGGCGACGCGCTGGGCGGCTTCGGGGAGCGCCTCGACCCGGACGAGCAGGAGGTCGCGCAGGGAGTCGCTGAGCTGGCCCGCGGCGCAGCCGGCCTCGTGGGAGACGACGAGTTCCTCGACGAAGAAGGCGTTGCCGTCGGAGCGTTCGAAGACCTCTTCGACGAGTCCGGGGTCGGGTTCGGCGGCGAGGATGCCGGTGAGCTGGCGGTGCACCTCGGTGCGGGTGAAGCGGGAGAGTTCGATGCGGCGGATGGTGCGGAGCCGGTCGAGCTCGGCGAGGAGGGGGCGCAGCGGGTGGCGGCGGTGGATGTCGTCGGCGCGGTAGCTGGCGACGACCACGATCCGGCCGCGCCGCAGGGTGCGCAGGAGGTAGGTGAGCAGGTGCCGGGTGGAGGCGTCGGCCCAGTGCAGGTCCTCCAGGACGAGCACGATCGTGCGGTCGGCGGTGAGCCGCTCCAGGAGCCGTACGGTCAGTTCGAAGAGGCGGCCGGTGGAGTCCTCGTCGGAGGGCTCGTGGCTGCCGGGGTCGCCCAGTTCGGGCAGGAGGCGGGCGAGTTCGCCCTCGTGGCCCTCGGCGGCGGCGTCGAGTTCGGCGGGGATGCGGCGGCGGAGGGCGCGCAGGGCGGCGGAGAAGGGGGCGAAGGGCAGTCCGTCGGCGCCGAGTTCGACGCAGCCACCGAGCGCCACGACGGCGTCCCGGTCGCGGGCCGTGTCGAGGAACTCCTCGATGAGCCTGGTCTTGCCGACACCCGCCTCGCCGCCGATGAGCAGGGCCTGGGGCTCTCCCGCGGTCGCGCGGGAGAGCGCCTCGGTGAGGGCGGTGAGTTCGCCGGCGCGGCCGACGAAGACGGGACTGACTGACCTGGTCTCCACGGCGCCGAGCATCGCACAGACTTCCGTGCCGTCGCTCATACGGGGATCACGCGGCCCGGGCGAAGCGGCCGCGCCCGCCGTCGGTCACCTGCCCCTCCGTGTCCTGGCCCGCGTGACGGCGGCCGAAGAGGCGCAGGCCCCGGCGGGTCACCGCGGCCTCCTGGGCGAGCCGGTGGGCGGCGGCCTCGGCGATGAGCTCGGCGTGGTGCAGGGTGTGGAGTTCGTACGCGAACATGGTGTGCTCCCCTGGGTTTCCCCGGTTTCGGTATCGCTCTCTGCGATGCCTCCACTTTCGTGTCCCAGGGGGTGCCGCCACATCGGGCGAGTGCCGCATGTTCGGGGTACGGGGGGCCTTAGGCGGGTCCTGAGGGGGCCTTAGACGGCACCCCCCGACACCTCAGGGCCTCAGGAGCCGGTGGACGGGAGGCTCAGGAAGAGGTCGAAGTAGGTGCCCGCCGAGAGGAGCAGCCCCAGACCGCCCAGGACGGCGCCCGCCACGGCGACGGAGCGGACCCAGGGGGCGCGCCGGGGCAGGGTGAGCACGAGGACGCCGACGATCAGCGCGAGGAGCGCGAAGACGCCGTTGACCAGCGCGGTGCTGTGCCAGGCGTCGCCGTAGATCTCGCTGATCTGCTGGGCGGGGCTGCCACCGTTGGAGGTCTTGATCTGCCCGATGAGCGTCTCGCGCTCGGAGACGACCTTGCCGGTCCAGGTGCCGGTGAGGGCGACGGCGGCGAGGGCGGCGGAGACCACGGCCGCGGCGCCGGCGCCGATGCCGGTGGCGGTCCGCCCCGCGTCCGCGTCCGCGTCCAGGTCCTCCAGGTCGTCGTCCTCGGCAGTCTCGGAGGTCTCGGCGGTCTGGGGGGTCTCGGCGATCTCGGCGTCGAGCTTCGCGTCCGGCGCGGCGGCCGCCTCGGCACGCGCGTCGGCCGGGACGGTCCCGGCCTCCGGGGTGGTCTCCGCCGTCTCGGCGGTCGCGCGCTCCGCGGCCTCGTCGTTCTTCGCGGTCGCGGTCTTCTCGGTCGTCTTGGTGTCCATGCGGCGCACGCTAGGGCGCCCACATGAGAGGCGGCTTAAGACGCCTTCGCCGCGCGCCACTCGGGGGCGAGGACGGCCCAGATCTCGGTGTCGGCGCGGGTGCCGCGGTAGAGGTAGTTCTCCCGCACGACGCCCTCCTTCGTCATGCCGAGGCGGCGGGCGACGGCGACGCTGGCCAGGTTCTTCGTGGAGGCGTACCACTCGACGCGGTGGATGCCGCGCTCCTCGATCGCCCAGTCGATGATGACCCGGCAGGCCCGGGTGATCAGGCCCTTCCCGGCGGCGGAGGGCTCCAGCCAGCAGCCGGCCTCGGCGGTGCCGTTCGCGACGTCGAAGGTGCGGAAGAGGACCCCGCCGACGAGGGTGCCCTCGCTCCAGATGCCGTACAGGCGGCCGGCGTCGTCCGCGGCCTTCTCGGCGTACGAGCGGAGGTAGGCGCGGGCGGACGCGAGGTCGGCGACGAAGTCGGGGAGGGCGATGTGCTGCCCGATGAACTCCCGGCCCCGGTCCATGTGGGCGAGCAGTTCCTCGGCCTGCCAGGGCTCCAGGGGCCGCAGCTCGGCGCCGTCGTCACCCAGCGATATCGCGAACATCGTCGTTCCTCTCCTCCGCGGCCGAAGCCGTCACGCGCTGTACGGGGATCTTCGCACGCGCGTCGGCGGCCTCCCGGCACTCGGGCGGCTCGATGCTGATCCTCGGCAGCAGCCGGTCGAGCCACTTCGGGAGCCACCAGTTCGCGCCGCCGAGCAGGTGCATGAGCGCGGGTACGAGCAGGGTGCGCAGCACGAAGGCGTCGAGGGCGACGGCCGCCGCGAGCGCGATGCCGAACATCGCGATGACCCGGTCCCCGCTGAGGACGAAGGCCAGGAAGACGGCGATCATGATGACGGCCGCGGAGTTGATCACGCGGCTGGTCTCGGCGAGGCCGACCCGGACCGCCCGCCGGTTGTCGCCGGTCTCCAGCCACTCCTCGTACATCCGGCTGACCAGGAAGACCTGGTAGTCCATGGAGAGTCCGAAGAGGACGGAGACCATGATCACGGGGAGGAAGGGTTCGATCGGTCCGGCGCTGCCGAGGCCGAGCGGCTCGCTCCCCCAGCCCCACTGGAAGATCGCGACGACGATGCCGAAGGCACCGCCGACGGCGGCGACGTTCATGGCGGCGGCCTTGAGCGGGATGCCGAGCGACCGGAAGGCGAGCAGGAGCAGCAGACAGCCGAGCGCGACGACGACGCCCACGAAGAGCGGCAGCTTGCCGACGATGATCTCGGCGAAGTCGTCGTACGAGGCGGTGACGCCGCCCACGTGGACGTCGAGGGACGTGCCGTCCTCGGCCTTCGGGAGGACGTCCGTGCGGAGCCGGTCGACGAGCTCGCTGGTCGCCTTGGACTGCGGCGCGGAGTCGGGCACGACGGTGAGGACGGCGGTGTCGCCCGCGCCGTTGTACGTGACCGGGGAGACCGACGCGACGCCCTTGGTGGCGGCGAGCGCCGACGGCAGCCGGTCGAGGGCGACCCGGTCGTCGGCGCCGTCGAGGCCGGCGACGAGGGTGAGGGGCCCGTTGACGCCCGGCCCGAAGCCGTCGGCGAGCAGGTCGTAGGCCTGGCGCGTGGTCGAGGTGGCCGGGCCGTTGCCCTGGTCGGAGGTGCCGAGGTGGAGCGAGAGCGTGGGCAGCGCCAGGACGCCCATGACGACGACGGCGACGGCGCCGAGCAGCTTGGGGTGCCGCTCGACGAAGGCGGACCAGCGGGCGGCGAAGCCGGTGGGCAGCTCGGGCTGCGGTCCGCGCTCGGTGAGCACCCGGCGCTCGCGCCGGGACAGCGCCCGCATGCCGATGAACGAGAGGAGCGCGGGCAGCAGGGTGACGGAGGCGGCGACCGTGAGGAGCACGGTGAGCGAGGCGGCGATCGCGACGCCGTTGAGGAACCCGAGCCGCAGGATCAGCATGCCGAGCAGGGCGATGCAGACCGTGGCTCCGGCGAAGACGACGGCGCGTCCGGTGGTGGCGACGGCGGTCTCGGCGGCCTCGGTGACGGACAGGCCGCGTTTGAGGCCTCTGCGGTGCCGGGTGACGATGAACAGGGCGTAGTCGATGCCGACGCCGAGGCCGACGAGCATGCCCAGCATGGGGGCGAAATCGGCGACGGTCATCAGATGGCCGAGGAGGACGATCCCGGAGTACGCGATGCCGACGCTGACGAGCGCGGTCGCGATGGGGAGCGCGGCGGCGGCGAGCGAGCCGAAGGCGAGGAAGAGGACGACGGCCGCGACGGCGACCCCGACGACCTCGGCGATGTGCCCGCCGGGGCCCTCGGTGAGGGCGACCGCGCTGCCGCCGAGCTCGACCCGCAGGTCGTCGGTGGCGGCCGCCTTGGCGGTGTCGACGAGGGCGCGGGCCTGGGCCTCGGGGATGTCGTCGGCCTGCGCGTCGAAGGTCACGGTGGCGTAGGCGGTGTGCCCGTCCTCGCTGACCTGGCCCGCGGTGTCGCCGTACGGGGAGGTGACGGCGGCGACGCCGGGCAGGTCGGCGACCCGGTCGAGCATCGCGGTGGTGCGCCGCTCGACGGCGTCGGCGCGGACGCTGCCACGGTCGGTGTGCCAGACGATGGTGTCGCTGTCGCCGCCGAGGCCGTGGAAGCCCCGCTCCAGCAGGGCGGTGGCCCGTCCGGACTCGGTGCCCGGGGCCTCGTAGTCGTTGGAGTACGCGCTGCCGGCCAGGGTCGCGCCGGCGGCGGTGCCGCCGAGAGCGAGGAGCCACAGGAGGACGACGACGAGACGATGCCGAAGGCACCACCGTGCGATTGCGGCCAAAGGAGGGGCTCCTGACTGGATCTGTACTCGCGCCCCACTCTTGCAGCCGAACGTGATCCTTTGCCCCTTTCGTGGCGATCCTCACAGAGTGCGTCGCCCCGTCGCGGGAAGGCCTGCGCGCGCAGCCGGGCGACGTACTCCGTGGGTTCCACCGACGTGTTCCGTTCCCTCCCCCGCTCCAGCCGGGGCGGCGGAGCGGAGCGGAGCCTCTCACGGGGAGGGGCCGCAGGTCACCGGGGATTCGGGACGCCGGGCGCACCGCGCCGCGCCTGGTCACGCGCCCGGGGGCAGCGTGTCCGCCGGGGGACGCGGAACGGCCCCGCACCGGAAGTCCGGTGCGGGGCCGCCCTGAGCCGTACGGGGGCGGGATCAGCCCTCGGTGACGCCGAGCTTCTCCAGGATCAGGTCCTTGACCTTCGCCGCGTCCGCCTGGCCACGGGTGGCCTTCATGACCGCGCCGACCAGGGCGCCGACCGCCGCGACCTTGCCGCCGCGGATCTTGTCGGCGATGGCCGCGTTGCCCGCGATGGCCTCGTCGACCGCCGTGCCGAGCGCGCCGTCGTCGGAGACGACCTTCAGACCGCGCTTCTCGACGACCTCGTCCGGGGTGCCCTCGCCGGCGAGGACGCCCTCGATGACCTGGCGGGCCAGCTTGTCGTTGAGGTCGCCGCCGGCGACCAGGGCCGAGACCCGGGCCACGTCCGCCGGCGTGATCGGCAGCTCCTCCAGGGAGACGCCCTGCTCGTTGGCGTTGCGGGCCAGCTCGCCCATCCACCACTTGCGGGCCGAGGCCGCGTCCGCGCCCGCCTCGGTGGTGGCGACGATCGCGTCGACCGCGCCCGCGTTGAGGATGGCCTGCATCTCCACCTCGGAGACGCCCCACTCCTCGCGGAGCCGGTTGCGGCGCAGCCGCGGCAGCTCGGGCAGACCGGCACGCAGCTCCTCGACCCAGGCACGGGCCGGGGCCACGGGGACGAGGTCGGGCTCCGGGAAGTACCGGTAGTCCTCGGCGTTGTCCTTGATGCGGCCGGAGGTGGTGGAGCCGTCGTCCTCGTGGAAGTGACGGGTCTCCTGCACGATCGTCCCGCCGGAGGACAGGACGGCCGCGTGGCGCTGGATCTCGAAGCGCGCGGAGCGCTCCACCGAACGGAGCGAGTTGACGTTCTTCGTCTCCGAGCGGGTGCCGAAGGTCTTCGTGCCGTTCGGACGCAGCGACAGGTTCACGTCGCAGCGCATCTGGCCCTTGTCCATGCGCGCCTCGGAGACGCCCAGGGCACGGATCAGCTCGCGCAGCTCGGCGACGTACGCCTTGGCGACCTCGGGGGCCCGCTCGCCCGCTCCCTCGATCGGCTTGGTGACGATCTCGATGAGCGGGATGCCGGCCCGGTTGTAGTCGAGCAGCGAGTGCGAGGCGCCGTGGATGCGGCCGGTCGCGCCACCGATGTGGGTGGACTTGCCGGTGTCCTCCTCCATGTGGGCGCGCTCGATCTCCACGCGGAAGACCTCGCCGTCCTCCAGCTGGACGTCCAGGTAGCCGTTGAAGGCGATGGGCTCGTCGTACTGGGAGGTCTGGAAGTTCTTCGGCATGTCCGGATAGAAGTAGTTCTTCCGGGCGAAGCGGCACCACTCGGCGATCTCGCAGTGCAGCGCGAGGCCGATCTTGATGGCGGACTCGACGCCGATCGCGTTGACCACCGGCAGCGAGCCGGGCAGGCCGAGGCAGGTCGGGCAGGTCTGCGAGTTGGGCTCCGCGCCCAGCTCGGTCGAGCAGCCGCAGAACATCTTCGTCTTCGTGCCGAGCTCGACATGGACCTCCAGGCCCATGACGGGGTCGTACTCGGCGAGCGCCGCTTCGTACGACAGCAGTTCAGTGACAGTCACGGTGAGACTTTCCCTCTCAGCCCAGCAGGACGTCGTCGTCGCCCAGGCGCTTGAGCTCCCGGTAGAGGATCGCCAGGCCGGTGGCGATGGCGGCGGCGGACACGGCGGAGTCGATCAGCCGCAGCATGTCGTTGTCGTTGCGGGCCAGCTTGGCCTGCTTGGCGACGCTGACGACGCCGAACGCGGTGGTCGCGAGCGAGACGTAGAGCCCGGTCTTGGACTTCTTGAAGTTCTTGGCCTTCTTTGCCATGGCACTCACAGCGACGGAGCCTCCTCGAGCAGCGGGTGTCCCCACTTTTCCACGAAGGCGGCCTCGACGGCGGCGCCGACCTTGTACAGCCGGTCGTCCTTCATGGCGGGGGCGATGATCTGCAGACCGACCGGGAGGCCGTCCTCGGGCGCGAGGCCGCAGGGCAGCGACATGGCGGCGTTGCCGGCCAGGTTGGTCGGGATGGTGCACAGGTCCGCGAGGTACATCGCCATCGGGTCGTCGGCGCGCTCGCCGATCGGGAAGGCGGTGGTGGGGGTCGTCGGGGAGACGATGACGTCCACCTCCTCGAAGGCCTTCTCGAACTCGCGGGTGATGAGGGTGCGGACCTTCTGCGCCGAGCCGTAGTAGGCGTCGTAGTAGCCGGAGCTCAGCGCGTAGGTGCCGAGGATGATGCGGCGCTTGACCTCGTCGCCGAAGCCGGCCTCACGGGTGAGGGCGGTGACGTCCTCGGCCGAACGGGTGCCGTCGTCGCCGACCCGCAGGCCGTAGCGCATGGCGTCGAAGCGGGCCAGGTTGGAGGAGCACTCCGACGGCGCGATCAGGTAGTACGCGGAGAGCGCGAGGTCGAAGGTCGGGCAGTCCAGCTCGACGATCTCGGCGCCCAGCGACTTCAGCAGCTCGACGGACTCGTCGAAGCGCTGCACGACGCCGGCCTGGTAGCCCTCGCCGCGGAACTGCTTGACGACGCCGACGCGCATGCCGGCCACCGAGCCGTTGCGCGCCGCCTCGACGACCGGCGGGACCGGGGCGTCGATGGAGGTGGAGTCGAGCGGGTCGTGCCCGGCGATCGCCTCGTGGAGCAGGGCCGCGTCCAGGACCGTGCGGGCGCAGGGGCCGCCCTGGTCGAGGGAGGACGAGAAGGCCACCATGCCGAAGCGGGAGACGCCGCCGTAGGTCGGCTTGACGCCGACCGTGCCGGTGACGGCCGCGGGCTGGCGGATCGAGCCGCCGGTGTCCGTGCCGATGGCCAGCGGGGCCTCGTACGCGGCGAGGGCGGCCGAGGAGCCGCCGCCGGAGCCGCCGGGGATCCGGGTCAGGTCCCACGGGTTGCCGGTCGGGCCGTAGGCGCTGTTCTCCGTGGAGGAGCCCATCGCGAACTCGTCCATGTTGGTCTTGCCGAGGATGACGACGTCGGCGGCCTTGAGGTTCTTGACCAGGGTCGCGTCGTACGGCGGGATCCAGCCCTCCAGGATCTTCGAGCCCACGGTCGTCGGCATGCCGACGGTGGTGAAGATGTCCTTGAGCGCGAGCGGCACACCGGCGAGTGGGCCGAGCTTCTCGCCCCGGGCGCGCTTCTCGTCGACGGCGCGGGCCTGGGCGAGGGCGCCCTCGCGGTCGACGTGCAGGAAGGCGTGGACCTTCTCGTCGACGGCCTCGATGCGCGCGAGGTGCGCCTCGGCGACCTCGACGGCGGTCAGCTCGCCGGTGGCGATCTTCCCGGCGATCTCGGCCGCGGTGAGCTTGATGATGATGTTGTCCGTCATGACGTGTTAGTCCTCCCCCAGGATCTGCGGCACCTTGAAACGCTGCTGCTCCTGGGCCGGGGCGCCGGAGAGCGCCTGCTCGGGGGTGAGCGACGGACGGACCTCGTCCGCGCGCATGACATTGGTCAGCGGCAGCGGGTGGGAGGTCGGCGGTACGTCTTGGTCGGCGACCTCGGAGACGCGGGCGACCGCGCCGATGATGTCGTCGAGCTGGCCGGCGAAGTGATCGAGTTCTTCGCCCTTCAGCTCCAGACGCGCCAGCCGTGCGAGGTGGGCGACCTCCTCGCGCGTGATGCCAGGCATGCGGATCCTCACGGGGTGAGCTTGATGGTGTCGGACCATCCTAGGACGCCGGTGCCGCTGCCCGTTAAACGGTTTGCCCCGGGAGGGTGCGGGTCACTGCACGACCTGGCCCGAAGGGTGGTCCAGGTCGACCTCGGCGGCGATGTCGGCGGGGCGGCGCCAGCCGTGCTCGCCGCGCGCCAGGAGCCAGGCGGTGGCCTCGGCGGGCGGCATGGCGGCGGCGACCAGCCAGCCCTGGACGGCGTCGCAGCCCAGGTCGCGCAGGCGCTCCCAGGTCTCGTCGTCCTCGACGCCCTCGGCGACGACGAGGAGGCCGAGCGAGTGGGCGAGGTCGAGGGTGCAGCGGACGATCTCGGCGTCCTCGGTGTCGACGGCGAGCCGGGCGACGAAGGAGCGGTCGATCTTCAGTTCGCTGACGGGCAGCCTGCGCAGGTGGACGAGGGAGGAGTAGCCGGTGCCGAAGTCGTCCAGGGACATCTTGACGCCGTGGCCGGTGAGCCCGTTCAGCGTGTCGGCGGCCCGCTGCGGGTCCTCCAGGAGCACGTGCTCCGTTATCTCCAGCTGGAGGGCGCCGGCCGGGACGCCGTGGCGGGCGAGCCGGGCGGCGACGGCGCCGGCGAAGCCGGGGGTGTGGACGTCGCGCGGCGAGACGTTGACGGCGACCGGGACGTTGAGGCCCTGGGCGCGCCAGCGGGCGACCTGCGCGAGGGCGGTCTCCAGGACGTACTCGGTGAGGTGGGGCATCAGGCCGGAGGACTCGGCGATGGCGATGAACTCGTCCGGGGGGACCTTCCCGCGCTCGGGGTGGACCCAGCGGACGAGCGCCTCCAGGCCGGCGACCTGGCCGTCGAAGCGGACCTTGGGCTGGTAGTGGAGCTCCACCTCGCCGGCGTCCAGGGCGCGGCGGAGGTCGCCGAGGAGGCCGAGCCGGTCGGGGGTGTTGGAGTCCCGCTTGGACTCGTAGACCTCGACTCCGGTGCGGTCCCGCTTGGCCTGGTACATGGCGACGTCGGCGCGGCGCAGCAGGCCCTCGGCGTCCAGCGCGTGGTCGGGGAAGACGGCGACTCCGGCGCTGGCCTCCAGGACGAGGGTGAGCCCGTCGAGGTCGAGCGGGGAGGACAGCTCGGCGACGAGGTGCCGGGCGACCCGCTGGGCGCTGGTGGTGGAGTCGCAGGTGGGGAGCAGGACGGCGAACTCGTCGCCGCCGAGCCGGGCGGCCTCGGCGCCGCGCGGCAGGGCGAGGCGGAGGCGTTCGGCGATCTGGAGGAGCAGCCGGTCGCCGGCGAGGTGGCCGAGGGTGTCGTTCACCGAGCGGAAGCGGTCGAGGTCGATGAGGACGAGGGCGGCGCGGGCCCCCTCGCCCTCGGCCTCCTCCAGGGCGGTCCAGGCCCGCTCCAGGAGCCACTGGCGGTTGGGGAGCCCGGTGAGCGGGTCGCGGAGCTGCTCCTCGGCGCGGGCGCGGGCGATCCAGAGGGTGGAGTCGAGGGCGATGAGGGGGACGGCGAAGAGCGGCAGGAGGACCGGCCGGGTGGCGGCGACGACGCACAGGAGCGGGGCGATGCCGAGGAGGGCGACGGCGACGAGGCCCTGTCGCAGGAGTGCGGTGCGGGCGATGGTGGGCAGTCCGCGGCCGTGGGGGGCGAGCGTGTACCACAGGAGGAGGCGGGTGACCACGAGGTAGGTGCCCGCGGCGAGGACGACTTCCGGGAGGTCCGCGATCGTCCAGTCGAGGGGCTGCCAGGGCTGTTCGACGGTCGGTACGTCGCCGAAGAGGGCGAGGACGAGGGCGGCGGCGCCGACTCCGAGGACGTCGGCGGCGCCGTGCAGCAGGCTCTGGCGCCAGCGGTGCCGGCGGGCGGCGCCGACCAGGGCGACGACGGTGAGCGAGACGAGTCCGGCGGGCACCCAGCCGTAGAGCAGGAGGACGGCGAGGGTGAGGGCGCCGCCGGAGCCGGTGCCGCCCCACCAGCGGTCCCGGCCGAGGGCGACGAGGTGGCCGACGATGAGTCCGGTGAGGAGGGCGAGGGACCAGCCGGTGACGCCGCCGGGGAAGAGTCCGTGTCCGCCGCTCACGGCTCGCTGGAGCCCGACGGCGAGCACGACGGCGGCGACGCCCGCCACGGCTGCGGACAGCCGGGAGGGGAAGCCCAGGGGGACCACACGGCCGTGCGGCCGTGGGACCGGGGCGGCGCTCTCGGTCGGTTCCATTCCCGTCCCTCTCACAGGCGGCGGTGCCGTCGGTGTGCGATGGCCGCGCTGCCGCGGCCGTCCGTCGTCCGGCCGGGCATCCGGCGTGCGGCCGCCCGCGGGCGGCCGCACGGGGTGTCACGGGGCCGATGTCCTGACGCCACGCCGGCAGAGCCCTCGCGACGCGGGCGTGCAGGACTGGACGCACGGTCACCAGACTAGGCCGCCGAAGGCCCCGACGGGCAGCGCTCTCCTTGTCTTGCCCGAATGCGACCCAGCCACCCGTAACGATCTGGTATGCGCCGAACGGGTGAGCTTCCAGGGGGCGTCGGGAGGCTACTCGGCGACCGGGACCGCGGCCTCCCGAGCGGCGTCGGGTCCCTGTTCGAGCAGGACGGAGAAGCCTTCCTCGTCCAGAACCGGAACCTTCAGCTGCATCGCCTTGTCGTACTTCGAACCAGGGTTTTCACCCACCACGACGAAGGCGGTCTTCTTCGAAACGGAACCGGTCACCTTCGCTCCGAGCCGCTGGAGGGACTCTTTTGCGCCATCCCTGGTGAACTTCTCCAGCGTCCCCGTCACCACGACCGTCAGGCCTTCCAGCGGACGCGGGCCCTGGTCCTCGCCGGCCCCCTCGTCCTCCAGGCTGACCCCGGCGGCCCGCCACTTGCGCACGATCTCGCGGTGCCACTCCTCGGAGAACCACTGCTTCACCGCCGCCGCGATGATCCCGCCGACGCCGTCGACGGCCGCCAGCTCCTCCTCGCTCGCCTGCTCGATCCGCTCCAGCGAGCGGAACTCCCGGGCCAGCGCCTCGGCCGCGACCGGCCCCACGTGCCGGATGGAGAGCCCGTTGATGAAGCGGGCGAGCGGGCGGGTCTTCGCCGCCGCGATGTTCTCCAGCATGGCGAGCGCGTTCTTCTTCGGCTCGCCCTTCTGGTTGGCGAAGACCGTGACGATCTTCTCCTCGCCGGTCTTCGGGTCCCGCCTGGGCAGTCCGCTGTCCGGGTCGAGGACGTACGCCTTGATCGGCAGCAGCTGCTCGATCGTCAGGTCGAAGAGGTCGCCCTCGTCCACCAGCGGGGACTCGGCGGGCTCCAGCGGCCGGGTCAGGGCCGCGGCGGACACCGCGCCGAAGTTCTCGATGTCCAGGCACTGGCGCCCGGCGAGGAAGAAGAGACGTTCACGCAGCTGGGCCGGGCAGGTGCGGGCGTTGGGACAGCGGAGGTCGATGTCGCCCTCCTTCATCGGCTTCAGCGGCGTCCCGCACTCCGGGCAGTCGGCGGGCATCACGAACTCCCGCTCGGTGCCGTCCCGCAGGTCGGCGACCGGGCCGAGGATCTCGGGGATGACGTCACCGGCCTTGCGCAGCACGACCGTGTCGCCGATCAGCACGCCCTTGGCCTTGACGACCTCCTGGTTGTGAAGGGTCGCGAACTCGACCTCGGAGCCGGCCACGGTCACCGGCTCGACCTGGGCGTACGGGGTGACGCGCCCGGTGCGGCCGACGCCGACCTTGATGTCGACGAGCTTGGTGTTGACCTCCTCCGGCGCGTACTTCCAGGCGATGGCCCAGCGCGGGGCGCGCGCGGTGGAGCCGAGACGGCCCTGGAGGGGGATCTCGTCGAGCTTGACGACCACCCCGTCGATCTCGTGCTCCACGGAGTGGCGGTTCTCCCCGAAGTACGCGATGAACTCGCGCACGCCGTCGAGCGAGTCGACCACCCGGTTGTGCCGGGCGGTGGGCAGGCCCCACTCGCGGAGCAGCTCGTACGCGTGGGAGAGGCAGTCGATGTCGAAGCCCTCGCGGGCGCCGATGCCGTGCACCACCATGTGGAGCGGGCGCGAGGCGGTGACCTTCGGGTCCTTCTGCCGGAGCGATCCCGCGGCCGCGTTGCGCGGGTTGGCGAAGGGCTTGTCGCCCGCCTCCACCAGGCGGGCGTTGAGCGCCTCGAAGCCCTCCATCGGGAAGTAGACCTCGCCCCGGATCTCCACCAGGTCCGGGATCCGCTCGCCGCGCAGCCGCTCGGGGATGTCGGTGATCGTCCGGACGTTGGGCGTGATGTCCTCGCCGGTGCGGCCGTCGCCGCGGGTGGCGGCGCGGGTCAGCCGCCCGTGCTCGTACGTGAGGTTGACCGCGAGGCCGTCGACCTTGAGCTCGCACAGGTAGTGGTAGCCGGGCGAGCCGACGTCCCGGGCGACGCGCTCGGCCCAGGTCGCGAGCTCCTCCTCGTCGAAGGCGTTGTCCAGGGAGAGCATGCGCTCCCGGTGCTCGACGGCGGTGAACTCGGTCTCGTACTGCCCGGCCACCTTCTGGGTCGGCGAGTCCGGCGTCCGCAGCTCCGGGTACTCCTCCTCCAGCGCCTCCAGCGCGCGCAGGAGCCGGTCGAACTCGCCGTCGCTGACGACCGGCTGGTCCTTCACGTAGTACCGGAAGCGGTGCTCCTCGACCTGCTCGGCCAGGTCGGCGTGCTTCTCCCGTGCCTCGGCGGGCAGAGCCCCCTGTTCGACTGCCACCGTTCTCGTCCTCCCGTTACTCAGGGTTGTCCGCGAGCGACCGTGCCGCTCTGGAGCAGTGGGCGAGCGCCGCCCGGGCGTAGCCGGGCGAAGCGCCCGCCAGCCCGCACGTCGGGGTGACCACCACGGACTCCGCGAGAGTCCCCGGATTCAGCCCCAGCCTGCGCCACAGCGTCCTGACTCCCATGACGCTACCGCCCGGGTCGGACAATGCCGTGTCGGTGGACGGCACCACACCGGCGAAGAGCTTCGTCCCGCCCTCCACGGCCTCGCCGATCGCCTCCTCGTCACGTTCGGTGAGGAGCGAGAAATCGAACGAGACGCCCGCCGCGCCGGCCCGCCGCAGCAGGGCGAACGGCACGTCCGGCGCGCAGGAGTGGACGACCACGGGCCCGTCGTGCACGGCCATGACGTCCCGCAGGGCGCTCTCGACGACCTGGCGGTCGACGGCCCGGTGGGTGCGGTAGCCGCTCGCGGTGCGGATCTGCCCGCGCAGCACGGCGATGAGCGAGGGCTCGTCGAGCTGGAGCACGAGGTCGGCGCCCGGGACGCGCCGGGCGACGTCCGCCAGGTGGGCGCGGAGGCCCTCCGCGAGGGAGCCGGCCAGGTCGCGGCGGGCTCCGGCGTCGCCGAGGGCGGCCTCGCCGCCGCGCAGCTCCAGGGCCGCGGCGAGCGTCCACGGGCCGACGGCCTGGACCTTGAGCGGGCCCTCGTAGCCCTGGGTGAACTCCTCCAGGGCGTCGAGGTCCTCGCCGAGCCAGGAACGGGCGCGCTTGGTGTCGCGGCCGGGCCGGTCGCTGATCCGCCAGCCGCTCGGCTCCACGTGCGCGTAGAGGTCGACGAGCATCCCGGTCGTCCGGCCGATCATGTCGGCGCCGGGGCCCCGGGCGGGCAGTTCGGCGAGGTACGGGAAGTCCTCGAAGGACCCCGTGACGGTCTTGGCCGCCTCGCGGGCGTCGCCGCCGGGCAGGGAGCCGACGCCGGTGGCGGGGCCGAAGAGCTTCATGTCACCCACGTCTACCGCCCCGGGCGCACGGTGAGGTCGTTGATCTCCGCGTCGCGCGGGAGGTCGATCGCCGTGAGGATCGCCGTCGCGACGGACTCGGGATCGATCCAGCGGGAGGCGTCGTACTCCTTGCCCTCCTGCTGATGGACCTTCACCTGCATGGGGCTGGCGGTGCGGCCGGGGTAGACCGAGGTCACCCGGACGCCGTGGGCGTGCTCCTCGTGGCGCAGCGAGTCCGCGAGCGCCTTCAGGCCGTGCTTGGAGGCGGCGTACGCGCCCCACTCGGCGTGCGCGTTGAGCCCGGCGCCCGAGTTCACGAAGACGACGTGGCCCTGGGAGAGCCGCAGCTGGGGCAGGAAGTGCCGGGTCAGCTCGGCCGGGGCGACCAGGTTGACGTTCAGCTGGTGGTGCCAGGTCTTCGGGGTGAGCTCCCCGACCGGTCCCAGGTCGACGACGCCCGCGATGTGCAGCAGGGTGTCCACCCGGTCCGGGAGGCTCTGGTGCGAGAAGGCCCAGGACAGCCGGTCCGGTTCGGCCAGGTCCCCGACGAGCGTCCGCGCGCCGGGGAACAGCGCGGCGAGCTCCTTCGCCCGCCCCGCGTCGCGCGCGTGGAGCACGAGCTCGTCCCCGCGCGCGTGAAGACGGCGCGCGACGGCGGCGCCGATGCCGGAACCGGCTCCGGTGATCACATGTGTAGCCATGGGAGCCATGCTCCCATCCGCAGTCAGCCGGAGGGGGCGGGGGCGGGAGCCGTGGCGGACCAGAAGTCGGAGCGGGCGTGGGGGGTGGGGATCCGGCCGTAGGGGTACGCGGGCCCGCTGGGCTCGGAGGCGGGTTCGGCGACGTCCGACTTTTCGACGCACGGGGTGGTCACGTCGAAGAAGGCCTGGCCCTTGTAGGCGACCTCCACGGACAGGCGGAAGTCCTCCGGAGTCCTGGCGAAGATGGCCGGCGCGTCCTGGCTCCGGTTCACACCGGTGATCTCGTAGCCGGACTTCTTCCAGAAGCGCTCGATCACGCCGAGGAAGCTCCCGCGCCGCTGTGCGGAGACGACCGTCGTCACCGCCCGCCGCCGGGTCACCGTACAGCTGCCGCTGGTGGTCGTGTCATGCGCCCACTGGACCTCGGGCACGACCGCGCCCAGCGTCGCGTCCAGCATCGCGTCCGCGCGCTCCGCCGCTTCCTGCATGTTCATGTCCGCCCTCGCTCCGCTGCCGACCTGCGCTCCGCAGCCCGCCAGGGCCACGCCTGCCAGGGTGACGGGGACGACGACCCCGGCGGTCCGCCCCAGCCTCTTCATCGGTGTTCCTCCGTGGTGATCTCGTCGGACCGCCCGGCCACGATCCTCGCGATGTTCTTCGCCGACTCGGGGTCCTGCTCGGGCGTGAAGTACCGGGAGTGGGCGCCGAACGCGCCCGCTTCCCGGATCATGGCCGGTCCGTCGTCGACCTTGAAACGCCGCGCTCCGAAGGCCTCGCTCGCCGGATCCTTGCCGAAGTACACGTCGTCGTCGCCGACGTCGAAGAGGTCCCGTCCGACGAGAACGCCCGCCGGGCCTCCCACCACCCAGCCCAATGCCGCCTCGTCCCGCGACGGCAGATGCGTCACGGGGTCGTTGTCGGCGGCGCCGACGAAGACGTGGTCCGCCCCGACTCCCAGTTCCGTCGCTTTCTGCGCGTCCACGCCGGGGCTGCCGAGCAGGATGATGTCGTCCGCTCCGGGGATCCCGCCGGGCTGCCGGGCGGCCGTGCCCACGGTGAGCGAACCGTAGGAGTGTCCGATCGCCGTCACATGCGGGTCCGGGTTCTCGTTGGTCGCCGAGAGCCCCGCCATGAACCGGTTGTACGCGGGGGCGCCCCGTTGAGCGTCCCCCTCGGACATGACGTCGACGTTCTGCGGGGCGTCGTAGCCGAGCCAGACGATGGAGGCGCTGGAAGGATCATGGCGCCGGGCGCCCTTGGCCGTGTCCTGCGCCCGCTTCATCGTGTCGTCGACGAAGTCGCCGTCGAGTCTGGTCCCCAGGCCCGGGACGTACGCCGACACGTTCTTCGCCGTGTCCGGGTCGCCGTACGAGACGATCGCCCGCCCGTTGCCCTCGGCGCCGATGCCCAGCAGGAACATCGGCGGGTCGCTCGGGCTCCTCAGCCGGGCCTGGATCCTGCGGAGCGCGTCGAGCTTGGTGGCCGCGTCCTCGCCGCCCCGTCGGGACAGCTCGTCCATGAGGACCGGCAGGTAGGTGCGGTTCGCCTCGTCGCGCGCGGCGGCCGGGATGCCGTCCAGGCCGCCCACCAGGTCCGGCGCGACCTCCAGGTACTCCTGGCGCTGTTCGTCGCTCAGGCCGTCCCACCACTTCTTGCGCTCGGCGGGGCTCCGGTCCTCCGGAACGCCCGCGCCCAGGTGCCTTCCGGCGGTCGCACGGACGTCGGCGGTGTCGCGGAAGACGTCCTTCAGGGTGGCCTCGGTGACGTCGAGACCCTTCTCCGCCCTGAGGCCGCCGAGGGTCCGCGCGTACCGGGCGTCGATCTCTCGCGCGGACCGAACGGCGCGGGCGATCCGGTCCGCCACGTCCTGGGCCTTCGCCGCGTTCGGGTTGAGCGGCGCGAAGCCCCGGAAGCCCGGGTCCACCGGCGACGTCCCGCCGAAGCCGGGGCCTGGGGGTTCCAGAGGCAGGCGGGAGCTGCCCCGGACGCTGCTGCCCGGCGCCTCCCTCTCCGCCCCGGTCAGGTCCTCGACCGGGGCCGCCGGATAGCTCACGGAACCGTCCTCGTGGACGGTGAAGTGCAGGGCGGCGGCGTCCGCGAGGGCCTGCTTCAGCCGGTTCTGCGGCTCGGCGAGATCACCGGCGAGACCGTTGAGCGCCGTCCGCACCAGGCCGCACTCGCCGTGCAGGTACTGGAAGTTGCGGCTCAGGCGCCGGAGCCGGCCGAGCGCGGCCTCGGCCGATTCGCTCTCCTGCGTCTCGCGGAGCTTCGCGGACATCGCGCGGTCGACGCGGACGCGGTCGGAGTCCGAGCGGTTCGACACCTCGTGCCAGGTGTCGCCCGCGTCCGTGAGTGCGGCGGTCCTGAGGTCGCGGAGCAGCCGCCAGGTGAGCGTTCCGGTCACCGTCGGTCGCCCGCCGTGCCGCCGCCGTCGACGTCCTTGAAGGACCTCTCGACGGCGGTCTCGGTCTCGCCCATCTCCTTGGCGACCGTCAACAGGGTCCCGTCGAGCTGCTCGCACTCGTCGCGCAACGCCTGCAGGCGTTCCTCCCAGGACGTCCGCACGCTCCTGAGCACCGCGACGGAGGTGAGACCGGCGGCTGCGGCCTCGATGCCCTCGTGCCCGGGGCCGAGTGCCGACCGGCTCGTCTCGGCACTCGTACGGAGGTCGCCGGCGGTGCCGGAGGCGCTGGTCCAGGGTCCGCGGCTGTGCCGGAGCCGGCCGCTCGCACCCCCGCCGGTTCCCGCCGAGGCGAGGCCCCCCACGGCCCCTCCACCGTCGGCAGGGCCGAAGAGCTGCTGCCAGCGCTCTGTGTACGACACCGTCTCCCCCGTCTGTCCGGCCTGCGGTCCTCGCGCCGCACGACGCTAGCGAGGTCGCGATCGCGAACGCAATCGCGAACGGGTTCCGGCGGAGAAAATGGCTGGAGTAGGTAGGGAATGACGGGGATCAGCCATCAGGGCAGTCGAACGTACATTGCAGAAGCATCCGCAGAAACGTTCTCCTCAGCTCAGGGCGGACTCCAGGTGGGCGAGGGCCGCGGGGGCGTCGTCCGCGAAGTGGGCGAGGGCGGCGAGGGGGAGCGGGAGGAAGCCCTCGTCCTCCATGCGGCGGAACTGGGCCCTCAGTCCGTCGTAGAAGCCCTCCGTGTTGAGGAGGACGACCGGCTTGGCGTGCTTGCCGTGCTTCTTCAGCTCCAGGATCTCGGTGGCCTCGTCGAGGGTGCCCGTGCCGCCCACCATGACCACGATCGCGTCGCACTTGGCGAGGAGCAGTGCCTTGCGCTCGGCCAGGTCCCCGGCGACGACCATCTCGTCGGCGTTCGGCCGGGCCTTGTGGGCGAGGAAGTCCACGGAGACGCCGACGAGCCGGCCGCCCGCGTCCTGGACGCCGTCCGCGACGACCTTCATGAGGCCGGTGTCGGAGCCGCCCCAGACCAGGGTGTGGCCGGCCTTGCCGAGGAGCGTGGCGAACTCGCGGGCGGGGGCCGTGTAGCGCTCGTCGAGGTCGGCGGCGGAGAGGAAGACGCAGATGTTCATGGCCTCCACCGTAGGCGGTCGCCGAAAAGGTCCGGCGGGCGGCGATGAGTTTCCGCGACGGCCCCGGTCTGCCCTGCCATGGACGAGGTGAGCAGGGGCCGTGTCGTGTCGCGGGACGGTACGGAGATCGCGTACGAGCGGTACGGGGCAGGGCGGGCCGTCGTGCTCGTGGACGGGCCGGACGGCGCCGGGCGGGTGCTCGCCGGGCTGCTCGCCCGGCGCTTCCGCGTCGTGACGTACGAGCGGCGCGGAGCCGCCGCCGTGGAGCGGGAGATCGAGGACCTGGCGGCCGTCCTGGGGGCGGCGGGTCCGGGCGCGGCCCTGCACGGCGCCGGGACGGGAGCCGTCCTCGCGCTCGCCGGGGCGGCGGCGGGGCTCCCGGTCGGGGCGGTGTCGGTGTACGAGCCGGAGCCGCTCGCGGACGGACTCGTACGGACGGTCCACACGCGCGTGCTCGTGGTCGACGGGGGCGCGAGCCCGGCGGCGGTCCGGCGGACGGCCCGCGACCTGTCGGCCGCGCTCCCCCGGGCCCGGCACCGCACCCTGACCGGGCAGACGGGCGAGGTGGCCCCGCACGTCCTGGCCCCGGTCCTGGCGGAGTTCCTGGAGGAGCCCCCGGAGGGGGCCGTCTAGGCGGTGGCGGTCTCGGCGGTGCGCCGGGTGGTCGTGGCGATGGTCGCCGAGCCCACCACGCGCGTGCCGTCGTACAGGACGATCGCCTGCCCGGGCGCCACGCCGCGGACCGGCTCGTCGAAGGAGACCCGCAGCTCGCCGTCCTCCATCGCCGCGCTCACCGGCGTCTCTCCGCCGTGGGCGCGGAGCTGGGCGGTGTAGCGGCCGGGGCCCTCGGGGGCGGTGCCGCACCAGCGGGGCTTGATCGCGGTGAGCGCGGTGACGTCGAGCGCCTCGGCGGGGCCGACGGTGACCGTGTTGTTCACCGGCGAGATGTCGAGGACGTAGCGGGGCTTGCCGTCCGCCGCCGGGTGGCCGATCCGCAGGCCCTTGCGCTGGCCGATGGTGAAGCCGTACGCGCCCTCGTGGCTGCCGACCTTCGTCCCCGACTCGTCGACGATGTCGCCGTCCGCCTTGCCCAGGCGGGCGGCGAGGAAGCCCTGGGTGTCGCCGTCGGCGATGAAGCAGATGTCGTGGCTGTCGGGCTTCTTCGCGACCGCGAGCCCGCGCCGCTCGGCCTCCGCCCGGATCTCGTCCTTGGTGGTGAGGGTGTCGCCGAGCGGGAACATCGCGTGCGCCAGCTGCTTCTCGTCGAGCACGCCGAGCACGTACGACTGGTCCTTGGCCATGTCCGAGGCCCGGTGCAGCTCGCGGGTGCCGTCCTCGTTCAGGACGACGGTGGCGTAGTGGCCGGTGCAGACCGCGTCGAAGCCGAGGGCGAGCGCCTTGTCGAGGAGCGCCGCGAACTTGATCTTCTCGTTGCAGCGCAGGCACGGGTTGGGCGTGCGGCCCGCCTCGTACTCCGCGACGAAGTCGTCGACGACGTCCTCGCGGAACCGCTCGGCGAGGTCCCACACGTAGAAGGGGATGCCGATGACGTCGGCCGCCCGGCGCGCGTCGCGCGAGTCCTCGATGGTGCAGCAGCCGCGCGCTCCGGTGCGGAAGGACTGAGGGTTCGCGGAGAGGGCCAGGTGCACGCCGGTGACGTCGTGGCCGGCTTCGGCGGCGCGGGCGGCGGCGACGGCGGAGTCCACCCCGCCGGACATGGCGGCGAGGACGCGGAGAGTCTTAGTCATAGCCCCACCAGGGTACGGGGCCGCGGGAACCGAGGTCGCGGTGGTGAGCGTTCTCGGTGGCATGGGGAGCAAGCCGAAGGGCAAGGGGAGCGGGGCGGACGGCCGGCGGGTGGGCCGCCGGGCCGTACTGATCGGTGGCGCGGCCGCCGCACTGGGCACGGCCGCGCTGGCCAGGGACGAGCTGGGGCGGCTGTGGTGGCGGCTGCCGGGGATGGAGAAGAAGCGCGTCGAGGGCGTGCTCGACCACAAGGGCGCCGAGTGGACCTCGGCGGCGCGGGCGAACTGGCGGCGGGCCGACCGGCCGGACGACTACACCGTCGACCGGGTCGTGATCCATGTCGTCCAGGGCAGCTACGCGTCCGCCCTGAAGGTCTTCAAGGACCCCTCGCACGGGGCCGCCGCGCACTACGTGGTCCGCAAGGACGGCCATGTGGCGCAGATGATCCGGGAGCTCGACGTCGCGTTCCACGCCGGGAACCGCGACATGAACGAGCGGAGCGTCGGCATCGAGCACGAGGGCTTCGTCGACCGGCCGCAGGACTTCACGACGGCGATGTACGAGGGGTCGGCGCGGCTCACCGCCGACATATGCGCCCGGTACGGGATACCCGTGGACCGGGAGCACATCATCGGGCACGTCGAGGTCGAGGGCACCGACCACACCGACCCCGGTCCGCACTGGGACTGGGAGCGCTACATGGAGCTCGTCCGCAGGGCCCGCTCGCGGCTCGGCTGAGGCCGGCGGACGTCGGCTGAGGCCGGCGGACGTCAGCTGAGGTCCGCGGGCGTCAGCTGAGGCCGGCGGTGCGGGCGCGGTCGACGGCGGGGCCGATCGCCCCGGCGACGGCCGCCACGTCCTCCTTGGTGGAGGTGTGACCGAGGGAGAAGCGCAGCGTGCCGCGGGCCAGGTCGGGGTCGGTGCCGGTGGCGAGCAGGACGTGGCTGGGCTGGGCGATCCCGGCGGTGCAGGCGGAGCCGGTGGAGCAGGCGATGCCGGCGGCGTCGAGCAGCAGGAGCAGGGAGTCGCCCTCGCAGCCGGGGAAGGTGAAGTGGGCGTTGGCTGGGAGACGGCCGACCGGGTCGCCGCCGAGGATCGCGTCGGGCACGAGCTCCCGGACGGTGGTCACGAGCTCGTCGCGCAGGGCGCCGACCTCGCGGGCGAACTCCTCCTGCCGCTCGGCGGCGAGCCGGGCGGCGACGGCGAAGGCGGCGATCGCGGGCACGTCGAGGGTGCCGGAGCGGACGTGCCGCTCCTGTCCGCCGCCGTGCAGCACGGGAACGGGGGTGTGCTCGCGCCCCAGGAGCAGGGCGCCGATGCCGTACGGGCCGCCGATCTTGTGGCCGGAGACCGTCATCGCGGCGAGTCCGGATGCGGCGAAGTCGACCGGGATCTGACCCAGCGCCTGGACGGCGTCGGCGTGCAGGGGGACGCCGGACTCGGCGGCGACGTCGGCGAGTTCACGGATCGGCATGATCGTGCCGATCTCGTTGTTCGCCCACATGACGGTGGCCAGGGCGACGGATCCGGGGTCGCGGGCGATCGCCTCGCGCAGGGCGTCGGGGTGCACGCGGCCGTGGGCGTCGACCGGGAGGTACTCGACGGTGGCGCCCTCGTGGGTGGCGAGCCAGTCCACGGCGTCGAGGACGGCGTGGTGCTCGACCGGGCTGGCCAGGACGCGGGTGCGGCGGGGGTCGGCGGCGCGGCGGGCCCAGTACAGGCCCTTCACGGCGAGGTTGTCGGCCTCGGTGCCGCCGGAGGTGAAGACGACCTCGCTCGGCCGCGCGCCGAGTGCGGCGGCGAGGGTCTCGCGCCCCTCCTCGACGGTCCGCCGGGCGCGCCGTCCGGCGGCGTGCAGGGAGGAGGCGTTGCCCGTGACGGCGAGCTGGGCGGTCATCGCCTCGATCGCCTCGGGCAGCATGGGCGTGGTCGCGGCGTGGTCGAGGTAAGCCATGGTGGGTCGATTCTACGAGCCCGGGGTGGCGGGTCCGGCGCCTGGCCTGTTCTGGGGGGGGCGGTTCTCGGCCGCGGGGCCTCCGGCTGGGGGGCCTTGGCGGTCCGGTGGGGAGCGCGGGCCCTGCGGTGCGGGCGGCGGCCCCGCCCGTCGTGGGCCTGCACCGCGCCGTTGTGGACGGCGCCCTCGCCGACCCCCGTTGTGGCCGCGCCCACCGTTGAGGGCGGGCGCCCCGCCCGTTGTGGGCATGCGTTCCGCCGGGGCGGAACGGGTGGGCACAACGGACCCGCGCCCTGCCGGCGCCAGAGGCTGTCGCGCCCTGACCCGCACCCCCGTGCACGGTCACTGGGCGGTGCGGGTCAAGGCGCAGGACGCGGAGGCGCCGCGAAGGGGCGCCGTCCCGTGTGCCCACCCTCCCCCAAGCTCTCGGCTTCGCTCGAGCAGGGGGGACCCCCATCGCCCCAGCGGGACGATTGCCCACACGGGCAGCGGGCGCAGCCCGCACGGGGCGAGGCACGCCCACAACGGGCACGGGCCCGCTCGGGCGCGGCACGCGCAGGGCGGGGGCGAAGGCCCACGCAGGGCGCAGGCACGCGGGCACGGGGGCGAAGGGCCCGCAACGGGTGGCGCGTGCACAGGAGCGGGGCTCAAGCCCGCGCCAGGGGGCGGACACGCGCGGGGTGCAGGCCCGGACGGGGACGTGGGAGGCGGGCGCGGGCCGTAGCGACGGAGGCCCGCAAGGTGCCGGGGGCCGGGGCGGGAACCCTCCGGGTCCTGGGGCCTGGCACTGCCGGGGCCCGCCCGGTCCAGTGGCCCGCCGAGTGCGGGGTCAGGGGCCGGGCACGCCAAGTGCAGGAGTCAGGCGCGGGGGGCTCGGGCGAGTTGGCGGGACTGGGCCACCAGGCGGTTCGCGGTGTCCCAGACCTCCGCGTCCTCCTCCAGGAAACCGCCCGCCAGGTTCCGCGTGGTGATCGAGACCCGCAGCAGGCCCGGGGCCGGACGGCAGCGCACATGGGTCGTGAGCTCGACCGTCGGCGTCCAGCCCTGGAGACCCAGTTCGAAGGAGGTCGGCGGCAGCGCGTCGACCGCGAGCAGCAGCGAGAGGGCGTCGGGCTCGCGGCCGTCGGCCAGGCCGAACCACGCCCGCATCTCGCCCCGGCCCGAGGGCGCGCCGACCGCCCAGCCGACGCAGGACGGGTCCAGGCGGAGGTCCAGGCGGTCCGCGATGGCGGAGGAGCCGGGGATCCTCGGGGCCGGGTTGTCCGCCGCGCTGAAGCAGTTCTCGATCGGGGCCATCTCCGGCGGCGTCGCGGAGGTGCGGACGTCGTCGGGGAGCGCGTCGAGGTCCCCGTACGAGGCGAGCACGCGGATGCGCTCGACCTCGGTGCCGTCCTCGGCGTACTGGAAGAGGGAGGCCTGGCCGGTGGAGAGCGTGCGGCCGGATCGGACGGTCTGCGTCCGGATCACCGCGGGGCCCGGCACGGACGGCGTGAGGTAGTGCGCCGAGATCGTGAACGGGTCCGGGTGCGGGAGGTGGTCGCCGAGGGCGCGGCCGAGCAGGGCGAGGAGGTAGCCGCCGTTGACGGCGTGGATGATCGTCCAGCCGGCGGAGAGCTCGGCGTCGTACACGCCGGTCTCCCTCAGGGTGACGGCGGTGTCGCGGTCGAACTCGCTCGTGACGGCGGCGGCCGGCTCGGTGCTCGTGCTCATGGCTCCGACGGTACCGCAGGTAGCTACTGAGCGGTAGCTTTTTCGGGTTCCTCGCTCGCGGACGAGCGCCGGTTCCAGGCGCGGGGCGCCCGCCACTCGAAGCGCAGGGCGAGCAGGCGCAGGACGAAGGCGGTCACGACGGCGGTGCCGCTCGTGAACGCGTTGAGGGTGTCGAACCGGATGCACAGCACGACCATCGTCGCGCCCACGATCGCCGGGACGGCGTACAGGTCCCGGTCCCAGCGCAGCAGCGACGGGACCTCGTTCGCCAGCACGTCCCTCAGCACACCGCCGCCGACCGCGGTCGCCAGGCCCAGCGCGGCGGAGGAGGTGAGGCCCAGGCCGTAGTCGTACGCCTTGATCGTGCCGGTCACGCAGAACAGCCCGAGGCCCGCCGCGTCGAAGACGTTCACCGCCGTCTGGGTGCGCTCGACCTCCGGGTGGAGGAAGAAGACGAGGACCGCCGCGATCAGCGGCATCAGGAAGTAGCCGAGATCGGTGAAGGCGGCGGGGGGTACGGCGCCGATGACCAGGTCGCGGAAGAGACCGCCGCCGAGGGCGGTGACCTCGGCGAGGACGGCGATGCCGAAGACGTCGAAGTTCTTGCGGACGGCGAGGAGGGCGCCGGAGATGGCGAAGACGAAGATGCCGACGAGGTCGAGGGCGTGTTGGACGGAGGGGGTGAACAGTTCGTGGAGCACGGGGTCATTGTCCCGGGTGCGGCGGGGTGGGGCGGCCGGTGTGGTGGGGGCGGCCGCGTCGGCTGCGGGACGGTGGCCCTGGGCCCGCGCGTGTGGGGGACGCGGCTACGCCCGAGCCCCGTCCCGTGTGGGGCCCGCGGCGGCGCCGGCGTGGTGCTCCCGCGCCCGCGTGGGCCTTCGCCCGCCCCCGTGTGGGCAATCGTCCCGCTGGGCGGGACGGGTGGGCACACGGGACGGCGCCCCTCAGCGGCGCCTCCGCGAACTGTGCCCTGGCCCGCACCACCCAGTGACCGTGCACGGAGGTGCGGGTCAGGGCACAAGGGCCTCCCGCGCCGGCAAGGGCGCCGTTCCGTTGTGCCCACCCTCCCCCAAGCTCTCGGCTTCGCTCGAGCAGGGGGGACCCCCATCGCCCCAGCGGAACGATTGCCCACAACGGGCGCCCACGCGGCTACTTTTCGGGGGCTGCGGGTTCCGGCGGCGGCGGGGTCGACGACTCGCGGGCCGCCGGGATCGTGACCGGCTCCGCGTTCTCCGGGTGGTGGCAGGCGACTCGCTGGCCCGGGCGGAGTTCCAGGAGCGGGGGCTCCTGGGTCTTGCACAGGTCCGTGGCCTTCCAGCACCGGGTGTGGAAGCGGCAGCCCGGCGGCGGGGCGATCGGGGACGGGACGTCGCCCTTCAGCAGGATCCGGTCGCTCTTGGCACCCCGGCGGCGCGGGTCCGGGATCGGGACCGCGGACATCAGGGCCCGGGTGTACGGGTGCATGGGCGACTCGTACAGGGACTTGCGGTCCGCCAGCTCCACGACCTTGCCCAGGTACATCACCGCGATGCGGTCCGAGACGTGCCGGATCACGGAGAGGTCGTGGGCGATGATCACGTACGTGAGGCCGAGCTCCTTCTGGAGGTCGTCCAGGAGGTTCACCACCTGCGCCTGGATGGAGACGTCCAGGGCCGAGACGGGCTCGTCCGCGACGACCAGCTTCGGCTTCAGGGCCAGGGCGCGGGCGATGCCGATGCGCTGGCGCTGGCCGCCGGAGAACTCGTGCGGGTAGCGGTTGTAGTGCTCGGGGTTGAGGCCGACCAGGCCCAGCAGGCGCTGGACCTCCTTCTTCACGCCGCCCTCGGGCTCGACGCCCTGGAGCTTGAAGGGGGCCGAGACGATCGAGCCGACCGTGTGGCGCGGGTTCAGCGAGCCGTACGGGTCCTGGAAGATCATCTGGATGTCCCGGCGGAACGGGCGCATGCCCGAGACGCCGAGGTGCGAGATGTCCTTGCCCTGGAACTCGACGGTGCCGTCGGTCGGTTCGAGGAGCCGGGTGATGAGCCGGCCCATCGTCGACTTGCCGCAGCCGGACTCGCCGACGACGCCGAGGGTCTCACCGGGGTAGACCTCGAAGTCGAGGCCGTCGACCGCCTTGACGGCACCGGTCTGGCGCTGGAGCAGCCCCTTCTTGATGGGGAAGTGCTTCTTCAGGCCGGTGACCTTGAGCAGGGGCTCGATGTTGTCGCTCACAGTTTCGGCGCAATCTCTTCGGTCCAGATGCGGGTCCGCTCCTCCTGCGGCATGTGGCATGCCGAGAAGTGGCGGTCCCCGGCCGGTGCCAGCTCCGGTCGCTGGGTGCGCGTGATGCCGCCCTTGGGGACGTCCGCGTACGGGCAGCGGGGGTTGAAGGCGCAGCCGCTCGGGATGTTGATGAGGCTGGGCGGGTTGCCCTTGACCGGGATGAGCCGCTCGGTCTGCTCCCGGTCGATCCTCGGCATCGAGCCGAGCAGGCCCCAGGTGTAGGGGTGCTGCGGCTCGTAGAAGACGGACTCGGCCGGTCCGCGCTCGACGCAGCGCCCGCCGTACATGACGAGGATGTCGTCGGCGAGCTCGGCGACGACGCCGAGGTCGTGAGTGATGATGACCACCGCGGAGCCGAACTCCTTCTGGAGGTCCCGCATCAGGTCGAGGATCTGCGCCTGCACGGTGACGTCGAGCGCGGTGGTCGGCTCGTCGGCAATGAGCAGTTCGGGGTTGTTGACGAGCGCCATGGCGATCATCGCGCGCTGGCGCATGCCGCCGGAGAACTCGTGCGGGTAGTTGTCGAACCGCTTCGCGGGCTCGGGGATGCCGACCCGGTCGAGGAGTTCGACGGCCCGCCTCTTCGCCGTCTTCTTGTCGACGTCGTTGTGGATGCGGTACGCCTCCACGATCTGGTTGCCGACCGAGTAGTACGGGTGCATCGCGGACAGCGGGTCCTGGAAGATCATCGCCATCTCGCGGCCGCGCATCCGGCGGACCTCGTCCGGGTCCGCGGAGAGCAGCTCGCGGCCGTTGAGCCAGATCTCGCCGGAGATCCGCGCCTTCTGCCGGCCGTACTGTCCGACGGTGTGCAGGCCCATGATGCCGAGCGAGGTGACCGACTTGCCGGAGCCGGACTCGCCCACGATGCCGAGGGTCTTGCCCTTCTCCAGCTGGAAGCTGAGGCCGTCGACCGACTTGACGAGACCGTCGTCGGTCGGGAAGTGGATCTTCAGGTCGCGCACGTCGAGGAAGGCCTCGGACGGGGCGGACGTCCCGGTGTCGACGGGCTCGCCCAGGGCCGCGCCCGTCTTCGTCAGCTTGTCCGTCATGCGAGCCTCACTCGGGGGTCGATCACCGCGTACAGGAGGTCCACGACGAGGTTGGCGATGACGACGCAGGAGGCCGTGATGAGGGTGACGGCCAGGATCAGCGGCAGGTCACGCTCGCTCACGCCCTTGATGGCGAGGCCGCCGAGGCCGTGGAGGCTGAACGCGGTCTCGGTCAGGATCGCGCCGCCGATGAGGGCGCCGAGGTCCATGCCGAAGATGGTCAGGATGGGGGTCATGGTGGAGCGCATGGCGTGCTTGCCGAGCACGACCGGCTCCGGCAGACCCTTGGCCCGCGCGGTGCGGATGTAGTCCTCGCCGAGGACCTCCAGCATGGTGGCGCGGGTGAGGCGCGCGTACATCGCCGCGTACAGGAAGGCGAGGGTGACCCAGGGCAGGAGCAGTCCGCCGAACCAGCCACCGAAGGACTCGGTGATCGGCACGTACGAGGCGTCGACCCAGTGGAGCTGGGTGCGGAAGACGAGCATCGCCAGCATGGCGGTGAAGAAGATGGGGAGCGAGACGCCGGCGAGCGCGGTGATCATCGCCGCGCGGTCGATGAGCGTGCCCCGCTTGAGCGCGGAGACCACGCCGGTGGAGACGCCGAGGACCAGCCACAGCACGGCCGCGCCGACGACCATGGACAGGGTGACCGGGAAGGCGTCGACCAGCATGCTCCAGACGTCCTGCTCGGTACGGAACGAGTACCCGAAGCAGGGCGCGGCGCAGTGGATGGTGTCGCCGCCGCCGGTGTAGTCCCGGCCGACGAAGATGCCGGAGACGAAGTGCCAGAACTGCACCAGGATCGGCTCGTCCAGGCCCAGCTTCTGCCGGATGGCCTCGATGGAAGCCGGATCCGCCTGCTTGCCGACGAACATCGCGGCAGGGTCGCTGCCGGTCATCTTGGGGATGAGGAAGAAGATGCTGAGCGTCACGAGCGTGACGACGAGCAGCATCGCGACGACTGCGAAGAGCCGTCGGACTATGTATGCAAGCATGCGGTCGGCCGGTCGGCGGCCGGGGAACCCGATCGGGTTCCCCGGCCGCCGGGGCGGCCATCACCTGCCCTTCGGACCTGGCGGCGGGTGGTGCGCCGGTGAAGCGGGTCGGATTACTTGACGACGCCGAGCGACGCGTAGTCGTAGCGGCCGTTGTAGGCGTCCGCCGTGTAGACGTTGGTCAGCCGGGAGCTGCGCCAGATGATGTTCTTCTCGTGGGTGAAGGGCAGGTAGACCGCGGCCTCCGACACCTTCGTGTTGATCTGCTTGTAGAGCTCGCCGGCCTTGGTCGGGTCGGTCTCCTTCAGCGCCTGGTCGAACAGGCCGTTGACGGCCTTGTCGTTCAGCTCCGAGAAGTTGTTGTTACCGCTCTGGAGGATGAAGCGGCCGTCGACCAGCGGCTGGAGGAAGCCCTGACCGGTCGGGAAGTCGGCGCCCCAGCCCATGATGATGATGCCGTAGCCCTTCTCCTTGACCACCTTCGGCGAACCGATGATGCCGGAGGTCTGGGCGCCGTCGAACTGGTCGATCTGGGCCTCGATGCCGACCTTGGCCAGCGACTGCTGGAGGGACTCGGCGGTCGCGATCTCGATCTTCTTGTTGTTGCGGACCGCGATCGTGGTCTTGAAGCCGTTCGGCTTGCCGCACTTCTTCAGCGCGTCCTTGGCCTTGACCAGGTCCGGGGCGCCACCGAGCTTGCCGTACGGGTCGGCCTTCGGGTCGGCGCCCTTGATGGCCGGCGGCAGCATGTTGGAGGCGATGTCGCCACCGGCCTGCGGGCCGCCGCGGGCGGTCTGGAGGGACTTCGAGTCGGCGGCGTAGATGATCGCCTTGCGGCACTCGATGTTGGGGATCACCGTCTGCGGGAAGACCGCGTAGCGGATGAAGCCCGTCTGCGGGTTGTCGACGTTGCCCTTGTGCTGCTGGAGCACCTTCTGGCGCGCGGCGGCGCCGACGCCCGTCGCGTTGATGTCGAGGTCGTACTCGCCCTCGACCAGGCGGTTGTCCATGTCGTCGGCGTTCGTGGTGAACGTGACGCTGATCTTGTCCGGCAGGGCCTTGCGGACGGTGTCCGTCTTGGCGTCCCACTTGTCGTTGCGGACCAGCTTGATGGACTTGTTGGGGGTGTAGGAGTCCCACTTGTACGGGCCGGAGGAGAAGGGCTTCAGGCCGTACTTGGCCTTGGTGTCCTTGTCCTGGCGGACCGGGGAGGCCGCCGGCATGGCCAGCATCTGGAGGAAGTCACCGTTGGCGACCGGGAGCTTGAAGATGATGGTCTTGTCGTCCGGGGTCTCGATCGCCTTGAGGCCGAGCTTGTCCGCGGCGGTGTCCTTGTACGGGCCCTTGTACTCGCCCTTGGGGTCGAGGACCTGCTGGAGGTAGATCGGGCCGCCGGAGATGACGTCCTGGGCCCAGATGCGCTCGATGCCGTACTTGATGTCCTTGGAGGTGATCGGCTTGCCGTCCTCCCAGGTCACCCCGTCCTTCAGCGTGAAGGTGTAGGTGAGGCCGTCGGCCGAGACCTTGCCCGCGTCGGTGGCGAGGTCCGGGACCAGCTCGGTGGAGGCGGCGCCCGGCTCGGCCTTGAAGGTGACGAGCTGACGGGTGTAGTAGCGGGCGAAGTCCCACACGAACCCGTAGTAGCCGCGCTGGGGGTCCCAGTTGTCGGCCTCCTGCGAGCCGATGAACTTCAGCTCGCCGCCCTTCTTGTCGGACGCGTTGGCGACCTTGTTCACGGCGGCGTCGAAGCCGGCCGCGCCCGTCTTGCCCTTGTCGCCACCGTCGCCGTTGCCGCCGCCACAGGCGGTGGTGACGACCATCGTGGCCGCGGCAAGCAGCGCGCCCGCGGCGATTCTGCGCTGAGAGCTCTTCAGCATGGGTCCAGCAACCTCCGGGATAGTGGCGGGGCCGTCACGGCGGTCCGCCGATTGGGGTGGGCCTCCTGTCGCCTGCGGCAGGGGCGGGTCTTGCGTGTCGTCGGCGAACGATCAGCGGGAGCCCTTCGGGTCGAGCGCGTCACGCACGCCGTCGCCGAAGAGGTTGAACGCCAGAACGGTGATGAAGATCGCGAGGCCGGGGATCACCATGAAGAGGGGGTCCGACTCGTAGGTGGTGATGGCCGTCGACAGCATCTGGCCCCAGGAAGCGGTGGGGGGCTTCACACCCGCGCCGAGGAAGCTGAGCGCCGCTTCGGTGAGGATGTTGGTCGGGATCATCAGGGTCGCGTAGACCATGATCGGGGCGAGCAGGTTCGGCAGCAGCTCGCGGCGCAGGATGTAGAGGCGTCCCGCGCCGAGGCTCTGGGCGGCCTCGACGTACTCGCGGTTGCGCAGCGAGAGGGTCTGGCCGCGGACGATGCGGCCGACGTAGGGCCAGCCGAAGAAGCCGATCACGACGACGAGCGCGGCGATGCGCACGCCCGATCCGTCCAGGCCGAGGAACTGGTTGGGCAGCACCGAGACCAGGGCGATCGTGAACAGCAGCTGCGGGAAGGCGAGCATGACGTCCATGATCCGGCTGAGGGCGGCGTCGACCCAGCCGCCGAAGTAGCCGGCGATGACGCCGAGGACGGTGCCGAGGAAGACCGCGAAGACCGCCGCGAGGAAGGCGACGAGCAGGGAGATCCGGGCGCCGTAGACGATCCGGCTGAAGACGTCGCGGCCGTTGACGGGCTCGACGCCGAAGAGGAAGTCGGAACTGACGCCGCCCCAGGATCCGATGGGCGTACCGAAGAGCGGGTCGATCTGGTCCTCGTGGAACTCGTCCGGCGGGTGGCCGAGGAGGCCGACGATGACCGGTGCGAAGATCGCGACGAGGATGAGGAAGAGGACGACGAAGGCGCCCGCGAGGGCCAGTTTGTCGCGCTTGAGGCGGGTCCAGGCGATCTTCCAGGGCGAGCGCCCCTCGATCGCCGTGCCGGAGGCGCCGGAGTGGTCCGGAATGCCGGGCGCGCCGTCGACGGTGGCGGTCGCCTCGCCCGCACTCGTCTCGCGCAGTGGTGCCGTCATCGTGGTGAGGACCCCTCTCGGCCGCCGGTAGCCGGCCCTTGCCCGCCGCGGGTGGCGGCTCGGTGGAACAACATGCTGGGCACCTGCTCGAAAGGAGCCGAACGCCCGGTGTTCCGGGGAGTCTTCAATGCGCTTGTGATCACCCGCCAGCCCTGGCGAGGAATGGTTGCTCAAACGTGATGCGGTGCTGCGACTTCCGTTATGCGGACGTCGTGATCACGTGAGCGGACCAACCGGGGCCCTCTTCCCCGCAATCGGACATGTCGCTCAACTCGTGCCGCGCACGGTCGTATTGGGGTGAACGAAGGCCTCCGGAGCGGACTCCGGAGGCCTTTGGCGACAAGTGGGACACGAGGGACGTCTCAGTATCCGGACGGGGCCGGTGGCGGGTATCCGTACCCCGGCACGGCGGCGGATCCGCGTCCGGCGTGCGCCTCGCGGTCGTAGAAGGGACGCGCGTTCGCCCGCAGCCAGAGCGCGACGGGGTCGTACGCGTCGGAGAGGGCGACGGTCGAGACGGGCAGTCCGTCGGGGACGGAGCCGATCGACTGGCGCATCATCGAGCGGACCGTGTCGACGGCCGCGGCGGAGGTGTCGTACAGGTCGAGGCCGATGGCGAGGTACGGGGAGCCGAGCGCCGGCTGCACCCAGCCGCGGCGCAGCGCCCGGACGGCCGGGGTGCGGTGCGCGTTCTGCGTGAGCAGGGCGTAGAACTGCGGGATCTCCAGGGCGGGCTCGGTGACGCGCAGCGGTCCGGCGGGCATCCGGTCGAGGCCGGTGGCGATGCGCCGCAGGTCGGCCCAGGGGATGCCGACGCCGCCGCCGGGGGCGTGCGGATTGAGCCAGACGCCCCAGCGGTCGGGGTAGAGCGCGCGGGCGATGTCGCGGCCGGTGACGAGCTCGTGCGCGCGGTTCCAGCCGGAGGCGGCGAGTTCCTGGGCGGAGGTGACGCAGGGCGCGTAGCCGAAGCCGTCGACCTCCATGTTCCCGTACTGGGCGTCGGGCGAGCCGGGGGCGCCCTGCCACAGCAGCATCCAGAGCTCGCCGTCGGCGAGGGCGTGCAGCAACTGCTCGTACGCGTCGTAGCGTCCGGGTGCCACCTGGCGCAGCATGTGCTCGACCGTCCCGGTCGAAGCGGTGCCTGACGCGCTCACCGTGTTTCCCGCCCCTCTTCCGTCCACCACGTACGTCGGTCCAGCGATCCAGTTCAGTTCAGCTTAAACAGGGGGCCGCTCACACGGCGGCGCGCTGGTAGAAGGGGCGCACCCGCTCCAGCATCCAGTCGCCGACCGGGTCCTGCGCCATGTCGAGCAGGATGAGGTTGACCGGCCAGGCGACCTCGATCCGGCCGAGCGCGCGGCCGAGGGCGTCCAGGGGGGCGTTCCGGTCGACGCCGTCCCAGCCGGTGAGCTGGACGCCGACGAAGAGGGCGGGTTCGGTGCCCTCGACGCTGGCGAGGGCGCGGCGGGCGGTGGCGACGACCCCGGTGGCCTCGAACTCGGCGGAGGCGGCGGCGAGGAAGTCGACGGGGTCGTCCTGCCAGTCGGGCTCGAAGAGTCGGACGCGGCCGCCGCTGGCGGGGCCGTCGAGCGGGGTGCGGCCCGCGCGGCAGAGCTCGGCGACGGCGGGCGGGGGCAGCGGGACGCCGACGGTGCCGCCGGGGTTCACGGCGATGCCGAGCTGCGGGGGCAGGCCGCGGGCGAAGTCACGGGCGGGGGCGACGGTGAAGGACATGTGGTCGCCGACGCAGGCGAGGAACTGCTGCTCGGAGCTGAAGACGGGGACGTAGGCCGCGCCGTCGATCTCCAGGGTGGCGAGGTCGAGGCCGGGGCTGTCGGGGCCGCCGCCGTTCGGCAGGGGCACCCAGACCTGGCTGCGGCCCAGCACCTCGACCAGCCGGCCGCCGGCCCCGGGGTTGCCGAGTGAGGCGGCAAGGACCTCTTCGAGCTCGTTGCCCGGCCACGTCACGTCCACGGTCGCTCTTCCCCTTCTCGCACGGCCTGCCGCACCGGCCGCCCGGCAGCACCCTAACGCCGCCCCGCCGCCGCCGTGGCCAGAAGTGAAGGGTACGGGCGTCCCGGGACGGCCGTCGGACACCGCCCGTACCCCCGTCTCGGGGCCTGGGCCCGTTTCCCCGGCGGGCTCGCTCCGGCCCGCCTCGGGACCGGGCCCGTTTCCCCCATGCCCCCCTCAGGCCGCCTCGCGGAAGCCGATCCGGTGGAGGGAGTCGGCGGCGTCCCGGTCGAGGAGGGTCACCGAGGCGCAGCCGTGCGGCAGGCTGCCGGCCTCGGCGGCCCGCAGGAGCCGGCCCACGGCCCGCCGGTGGCGTGCGAAGGCGTACGCGGAGACGCCCCGGCCCCGGTCCTGCTGGCCGGCCCGCGCGGTGTCCGGGGTGACGTCGAGGAGGACCAGGTGCAGGGCCCGGCCGCGCCGTCTCGCCTCGCGGGCGAGCCAGCCGCGAACCCAGGACTGGGTGCCGCAGTCGTGGACGATCACACTGGCGCCGGAGCGCAGGACCCGGCGCAGCCCGGCGTAGTGCGCGATCCGGACGAGGGGCCGGTAGACCGCGTACGGCAGGAGGCGCGGCATGCGGGCCGCCCAGCGCTCGCGGGCGTCCTGGGAGTCGATGCCGCCGTCCGCGGCGGCGCGCTTCATGAGGGTGGACTTGCCGCTGCCGGGCAGCCCGGAGACGACGACGAGGTCACCGGCGGCGAAGGTGAGGGCACGGGGGCCCCGGCCGCCGCGCTCGCGCAGGTCGCGCAGGAGACGGCCGCGGCGGCTCCTGGCCCGCGCCCGCTGGGACGGTATGCCGGTACTGGTGGCGTAGGCGCCGGTGTGCTGGATCCTCATCGCGCTCCCCCTGTCGGGTCTCAGGAGACCTGAGGAGACCCTTGCCCAAGAAGTGTAAAGAATCAGTAATGCGACACAAGCGATTTGCCCCGCCGACACCGCGTGCAATGATGTGCGCGCCAGGCGCGCACAGTCGCCGCACAATCGCATACCGGCCGCTCGAATCCGCGCGGGAGAGTTCCGGACCGCCGAGCGCGTCCGGGCGCCGAAGGAGCAAGACCCTCCCTTGAATCTCTCAGGCCCCGTACCGCGTGGATGAGGCAGATCTGAAAAGCGGGACACCGTGTCGTGTCCCCACCCAAGGTGCAAGCCGAGGATGCCCTCGGTGAACCTCTCAGGTTCCATGACAGATGGGGAGGACGTCCTCGCCCGTCATGTGTTTTCGTCACCGATCACGCCCTTGGGACCCGGGAGCCACCCATGAGCACTGCCCCCCGTCTGACCGCCCTCGATGCCCTGCATCGTTCGCTGGGCGCGACCATGACCGACTTCGCCGGCTGGGACATGCCGCTCCGGTACGGCAGCGAGCGCGACGAGCACAACGCCGTCCGCACCCGGGCCGGCCTCTTCGACCTCTCGCACATGGGCGAGATCACGGTCACGGGTCCGCAGGCCGTGGAGCTCCTGGACTTCGCCCTGGTCGGCAACATCTCGACCGTGGGCAACGGCCGCGCCCGCTACACGATGATCTGCCGGGAGGACGGCGGCATCCTCGACGACCTGATCGTCTACCGCCTCGGCGAGACGGAGTACATGGTCGTCGCCAACGCCTCCAACGCCCAGGTCGTCCTCGACGCCCTGACCGAGCGCGCGGCCGGTTTCGACGCCGAGGTCCGCGACGACCGCGACGCGTACGCCCTGATCGCCGTCCAGGGCCCGGAGTCCCCCGGCATCCTGAAGTCGGTCACCGACGCCGACCTGGACGGCCTGAAGTACTACGCCGGCCTGCCCGGCACCGTCGCGGGCGTGCCGGCGCTGATCGCCCGCACCGGCTACACCGGTGAGGACGGCTTCGAGCTGTTCCTGAAGCCCGAGCACGCCGAGGGCGTGTGGCGGGCGCTGACCGAGGCGGGCGAGGGCGTCGGCCTGATCCCGTGCGGCCTGTCCTGCCGCGACACGCTCCGCCTGGAGGCGGGCATGCCGCTGTACGGCCACGAGCTGACCACCGCCCTCACCCCCTTCGACGCGGGCCTGGGCCGGGTCGTGAAGTTCGAGAAGACGACCAACGAGGGCCGCTTCGTCGGCCGCGAGGCGCTGGAGAAGGCCGCCGAGCGCGCCGAGAGCGCCCCGCCGCGCAAGCTCGTCGGCCTGATCGCCGAGGGCCGCCGGGTCCCGCGCGCCGGCTTCCAGGTAGTCAAGGACGGCGAGGTCATCGGCGAGGTCACCTCCGGCGCGCCGTCCCCGACCCTCGGCAAGCCGATCGCGATGGCGTACGTGGACGCGGCGCACGCCACGCCCGGCACCCCGGGCGCGGGGGTGGACATCCGCGGCACCCACGAGCCCTACGAGGTCGTGGCGCTGCCGTTCTACAAGCGCCAGAAGTGACGCAGTCGTCTCATCCCCGGTCTCATCCCGCGAGACCCACGTTCATCAGTACTCCCCCGATCCAGGAGAATCAGGTCATGAGCAACCCCCAGCAGCTGCGCTACACCAAGGAGCACGAGTGGCTGTCGGACGCCGAGGACGGCGTCTCGACCGTCGGCATCACGGAGTTCGCGGCCAACGCGCTCGGTGACGTCGTCTACGCCCAGCTCCCCGAGGTCGGCGACACCGTCACCGCGGGCGAGACCTGCGGCGAGCTGGAGTCGACGAAGTCCGTGAGCGACCTGTACTCCCCCGTCACGGGCGAGGTCGTCGCCGCCAACCAGGACGTGGTGGACGACCCGTCGCTGGTGAACACGGCTCCGTTCGAGGGTGGCTGGCTGTTCAAGGTGCGCGTCGCGGGTGAGCCGGAGGAGCTGCTCACCGCCGACGAGTACACCGCGTTCTCCGCCGGCTGAGACCGGGCCCGAGACCCCTAGGGATCGATTCATGTCGCTTCTGAACACTCCCCTCCACGAGCTGGACCCCGACGTCGCCGCCGCCGTCGACGCCGAGCTCCGCCGTCAGCAGTCCACCCTCGAGATGATCGCCTCGGAGAACTTCGCTCCGGTCGCGGTCATGGAAGCCCAAGGCTCCGTCCTCACCAACAAGTACGCCGAGGGCTACCCCGGCCGCCGCTACTACGGCGGCTGCGAGCACGTCGACGTGGCCGAGCAGATCGCGATCGACCGGATCAAGGACCTGTTCGGCGCCGAGTACGCCAACGTCCAGCCGCACTCCGGCGCCTCCGCGAACCAGGCCGCCCTCTTCGCGATCGCCCAGCCCGGCGACACGATCCTGGGCCTGGACCTGGCGCACGGCGGCCACCTCACCCACGGCATGCGCCTGAACTTCTCCGGCAAGCAGTTCGACGTGGTCGCGTACCACGTGGACGAGGCCGGTCTGGTCGACATGGCCGAGGTCGAGCGCCTCGCCAAGGAGCACCGCCCCAAGGTGATCATCGCGGGCTGGTCCGCCTACCCGCGCCAGCTGGACTTCGCCGAGTTCCGCCGCATCGCGGACGAGGTCGAGGCCTACCTGTGGGTCGACATGGCCCACTTCGCCGGCCTGGTCGCCGCCGGTCTGCACCCGAACCCGGTCGCGTACGCGGACGTGGTGACCTCCACCACGCACAAGACGCTCGGCGGCCCGCGCGGCGGCATCATCCTGGCGAAGAAGGAGTTCGCGAAGAAGCTGAACTCCTCCGTCTTCCCCGGATTCCAGGGCGGCCCGCTGGAGCACGTGATCGCGGCCAAGGCCGTCTCCTTCAAGGTCGCGGCCTCGGAGGAGTTCAAGGAGCGCCAGCAGCGCACCCTGGACGGCGCCCGCGCGCTCGCCGAGCGCCTGGTCCAGGACGACGTCACCGCCCACGGCGTCTCCGTCCTGTCCGGCGGCACGGACGTCCACCTGGTCCTGGTGGACCTGCGGAACTCGGAGCTGGACGGCCAGCAGGCCGAGGACCGTCTCCACGAGGTCGGCATCACGGTCAACCGGAACGCCGTTCCGAACGACCCGCGCCCGCCGATGGTCACCTCGGGTCTGCGCATCGGCACGCCGGCGCTCGCGACCCGCGGCTTCCAGGCCGATGACTTCGCCGAGGTCGCCGACGTCATCGCCGAGACCCTGAAGCCGGGCTTCGACGCGGACAAGGCCGCCTCCCTCAAGGCCCGGGTCACCGCGCTCGCGGACAAGCACCCGCTGTACCCCGGCCTGAAGTAAGTTTCGTACCCTTTTGTTCTGCGGCCCGTCCGCGGTCGTTCGTACGAAAGCTCCGGGGCACCGCGCACACTGGACAGTGAGCGCGGTGCCCCGTCCCTTGCTCAGCCCCCTCTGCACCACCCCGGCAGACAAAGGCGTCCAGCCCCCACAAGGAGTCCTCCCGTGGCCATCTCGGTCTTCGACCTGTTCTCGATCGGCATCGGTCCGTCCAGCTCCCACACGGTGGGCCCCATGAGGGCTGCCCGGATGTTCGCCCGCCGGCTGAAGAACGAGGGGCTGCTCGCCCACACGGCGGCGATACGGGCGGAGCTGTACGGCTCGCTCGGCGCCACCGGCCACGGCCACGGCACCCCGAAGGCGGTCCTGCTGGGCCTGGAGGGCAACTCCCCGCGCACGGTGAACGTGGAGACCGCCGACGACGAGTTCGAGCGGATCAAGGCGAGCGGCCGGATCAACCTGCTCGGGGCGCACGAGATCCCCTTCGACTTCGACGCCGACCTGATCCTGCACCGGCGCAAGGCGCTCCCGTACCACGCCAACGGCATGACAGTCTTCGCGTACGACGCGGAGGGCGGCCCGGTCCTGGAGAAGACGTACTACTCGGTCGGCGGCGGCTTCGTCGTCGACGAGGACGCGGTCGCGGGCGAGAACCCGATCGTCCCCGACGACACCGTCCTGAAGTACCCCTTCCGCACCGGCGACGAGCTGCTCCGCCTCGCGAAGGAGACCGGCCTGTCGATCTCCGCGCTGATGCTGGAGAACGAGAAGGCCTGGCGCACCGAGGACGAGATCCGCGAGGGCCTCCTGGAGATCTGGCGGGTCATGCAGTCCTGCGTCTCGCGCGGCATGTCCCGCGAGGGCATCCTGCCCGGCGGCCTGAAGGTCCGCCGCCGCGCCGCGAACCTGGCCCGCAAGCTGCGCTCCGAGGGCGACCCGAAGATGCACGCCATGGAGTGGATCACCCTCTACGCCATGGCCGTGAACGAGGAGAACGCGGCGGGCGGCCGGGTGGTCACCGCCCCGACGAACGGCGCCGCGGGCATCATCCCCGCGGTCCTGCACTACTACACGAACTTCGTGCCCGGCGCCGACGACGACGGCATCGTCCGCTTCATGCTGGCGGCCGGCGCGGTCGGCATGCTCTTCAAGGAGAACGCCTCGATCTCCGGCGCCGAGGTCGGCTGCCAGGGCGAGGTCGGCTCGGCCTGCTCGATGGCGGCGGGCGCGCTCGCCGAGGTCCTCGGCGGCTCCCCGGAGCAGGTGGAGAACGCGGCCGAGATCGGCATGGAGCACAACCTGGGCCTGACCTGCGACCCGGTCGGCGGCCTGGTGCAGATCCCGTGCATCGAGCGGAACGGCATGGCGGCGGTCAAGGCCGTCACGGCGGCGAAGATGTCGATGCGCGGCGACGGCAGCCACCTGGTCTCCCTGGACAAGGTCATCAAGACCATGAAGGAGACGGGCGCCGACATGAGCGTCAAGTACAAGGAGACCGCGCGCGGCGGTCTCGCGGTGAACATCATCGAGTGCTGAACCGTTCACTCGGCCGGACGGCCGGTCCCGGGGTTCCCGGGGCCGGCCGTTCCCGTTCCCCGCGCGCCGGTCCTCACGCCGGGGCCGGCACCAGGCTCCGGCCCGTCTCGTGGGCGTCCAGCAGGGCGCAGGGGCCCCGGGGCCCGGCACCCGCCGGAGACGACGCCGGGCCCCGGGCGGGCGGCGACACGGGGTCGCTGCGCCCACCGGGACCCGGTGGATGGGGCCTGGCGTCAGGCGCCGGCTCAGGCCTTGCTGTAGTGCGCCCAGAACTCGTCCCAGGACAGCACCCCGTCGCCGTTGTCGTCGCGCTGCTTGATGAGCACCTCGGCGACGGTCTCGGTGACGTTGAAGTCGCCGTGCTTCGCCATGAGGCTCTTGTACTCCGCGGCGGTGATGAAACCGTCCCCGTCGGTGTCGAAGCTGTTGAATGCCTTGCGTGCGTCGTCGATGTCCGCCACTGTGTCCGCCCCTTCTCGGTGCTTTTCTGACGGGGGTCAGATTAGCTGGCCCCCGGGTGCCGGATGCGGGGGGCATGAACGACGGGGTCCGGGGAGCCGGTGGGCGGCTCGCGCCGGGACCCCGCTAGGGCGTGTCGTCCCACTCCCGTCGTCGCCCGCGGGGCAGACGGGAGTGTGACGACACGCCCTAGCGGAAGATGCCGGTGTGGCCGAGGGAGTAGCGGCCGGGCTGGGGGTAGACGGCGAGGCCGTGGGGGCCGCTGCCGACGGGGATGCGGGCGAGCTGCTTCCCGGTCGTGGTGTCGATGGCGTAGACCTCGGAGTCGTAGCGCCCGGAGAGCCAGAGGACCTTCCCGTCGGCGGAGACGCCGCCCATGTCGGGGGAGCCGCCGTTCGGGAGCTTCCACTTCTTGGTGAGCTTGTTCTGCCCGAAGTCGAAGACGGAGACCGTGCCCTCCCCCCGGTTGGAGACGTACATCTCGCGGGAGTCCCGGCTGATGTAGAGGCCGTGGCAGCCCTTGCCGGTGGGGAGCAGGGTGGGGGTGGTGAACTTCTCGCCGTCCAGGACCCACATGCCGTGCGCCATCATGTCGGCGATGTAGAAGGTCTTGCCGTCGGGCGAGATCTTGACGTCCTGCGGCATCGCGCCGTCGAAGGGCAGCTTCTGCTGGCCGATCACCTCCATCTTCTCGGTGTCGACCTTGAGGAGTTCGCCGGAGAACTCGCAGGAGACGACGAAGTAGCGCCCGTCGGCGGAGAAGTCCGCGTGGTTGACGCCGTAGCAGCTGACCGGGACGGACTTCTTCCGCGCCATGGTGTGCGGGTCGCGGAAGACGAGCTCGCGGTCGAGCGAGGCCATCACGATGGCGTACTTGCCGTTCGGCGTGAAGTAGAGGTTGTACGGGTCGTGGACCTCGACGGGCTTCCCGGCGACGCCGGTGGCGGGGTCGATGGGGGTGAGCGTGTGGCCCCGGTCGTTGTTCACCCAGAGGGTCTTCATGTCCCAGGAGGGGACGACGTGCTGCGGCTGGGCGCCGACCGGGATGGTCTCGACGACCTGGTAGGTCGTGGGATCGATGACGGAGACGGTGTTGGAGTTGGTGTTGGGGACGTAGACCCGGGAGGGGAAGTTCTTGACCACCGGGGAGAGCCGGTTCGGCCGGTCGGCGGCGTACACGTCGTGGGGGTCGAGCGGGGGCGGCATCCCCGGCAGCCCGGCGGGGGCCGCGGCCGGTTCGGGCACGGCGGCCTTCTTCACGGGGGCGGCGCCCTCGGAGTGGTTCGGGGTGCCGCAGCCGGCGAGACCGGCGAGGAGGGCGGCGGCGAGGAGGATGCGTGTTCTCTTCGTGACGTGTGCCATCAGCTCAGCAGCTCCGTGGTGGTGACCGCGCTCAGGCCGCGGCGGTCGAGTTCGGCGAGGAGGACGGGCAGCGCGGTGGCGGTGTCCGGGTAGCCGAAGTGCAGGCTGACCACGGATCCGGCGCGGACCGGCCCGGTGACGTTGCGGACGACGGCCGCGGCGCCGGGTGAGGTGAAGTCGAGGGAGTCGACGTCGTACGAGAGGACGTGCGGGTATCCGGCGCGCCGGGCGGCGCGCAGCACGGAGGGGCCGGCGTGCTGGGTGCGCGAGGGCCGGAACCAGGTGCCGACGGAGCCGGTGAGCCGGCGCAGCCGGGTGGCGCAGGCCTCGATCTCGGCGAGGGCCTCGGTCTCGGTCATCGCGTTGATGTCGATGTGGCGCTGGGTGTGGTTGCCGAGGTCGTGGCCGCCGTCGAGGACGCGGCGGGCCAGGGCGGGGTGCGCGTCGAGCCAGCTGCCGACGGCGAGGACGGTGACGCGGGCGCCGGCCCGCTCGGCCTCGGTGAGGAGTCGGGTGGCGAGGGCGGGGTCGCCCTGGCCGTGGAAGGTGAGGGCGACCCGGGGCCGGTCGCGCGGGCCGTGCGCGATCTCGTCCGGCTGTCCGGGGAAGTGCCGGGGAGCCGGGGCGGCGGCGGGCGCGGGGGCGGGGCTGCGGCCGGCTGCGGTGCTGTGCCCGGCGTCGGGGGCGGGGCGGGGGTCCGGGCCGCAGGCGGTGGCGAGGGCTCCCGCGAGGGCGGCGGCCGCGCCCGCCCGGAGGGCTCCTCGGCGGTCGGTCGGCTTCACGCGACCATTGAAAGGGGGGTATGGCCCGGTTCATCACGATTAGGCCAATTCAGGACGTTTGCAGGTATGTGCGGGGCGTCCAGCATGCGGACGCTCCCGGGAAACAAACGATGAACCGCATAGCCATTCACTGTTTACAAGGTCGGTGCTGCACGTCACCAACGATTCACCGTTGAACTGTCCGCTTTTATCCCAGCTTGCCCCACTAGGGACTTTTGGCGGCAAGGCCACCTGTCTGCCATAGTCGGAGACACGACCCCCATTGACCCGGGCCAGGTCGACAGAGCGGCCGTGGATACACCCCCCCGTCCACGGCGCATCACACGGAAGCCCCCACGCGCCTCACCATGGCGCACGGGGGCTTCCGTGCGTCCGGGGCCACGGGAATCAGGGGCGGTCCGCGACCCGCATCTCGAACCAGGTCGTCTTGCCGCGCGGCGCCAGGTCGACGCCCCAGCGGTCGGCGAGCTTGTCGACCAGGAAGAGGCCCCGGCCGCTGACGTCGAGCTCGTGCACCGGCATCAGACACGGCAGCCCCCGGGAGGGGTCGCGCACCTCGATCCGGATCCAGCCGCGCCGCCGCTGCAAACGCAGGGCGAAGACCCGGGCCCCGGTGTGCCGGACGGCGTTCCCGACGAGCTCCGAGACGAGGAGCACCGCGTGCTCGGCGATCTGCGGGCCGAGACCCCACTGCCGGAGCACCACGTGCTGGGTGAGCCTGCGGGCCACCCACGCGGACTCGGGGCGGGACGGCAGCCGGACGTCCTCCTCGGCCGGGTTGCCGTACAACTCCACCTGGTCGAAGGCCTGTTCGTCGTCCGCGGCCGGTGACGACCGCGGCGCGGCGGCGCTCGCGCGCTGCCGCGGTTGTTCCCTACCCTCCAGGCCCGACATGCCCCCATCATGGCCGCACGGAGCCGGGCGCGGGGGCCGTTCCGGTGGAATCGGCCCCCACCCGTGAAGGAACGTCACCCGCCCCGTGAAGGACCGTCACCCGTTTCGTGAGGGTCCGTCACCTTCTCGTGAGAGGTCGTCACCCTCCCGGGCGAGGGCTGTCACCCTGCCGCGCGAGGGCCGTCGCCTCCCGGGCCGGGCGGTCGCTCTCGCACACGGGGGCCGCCCCTTCCCTTGGGATCAGGCGAACTTCGCCTTCCCCGGGCCCTCCTCGACGAAGCTGCGCATCCCGCGCTCGCGGTCCTCGGTGGCGAACAGCCCGGCGAACCAGGTGCGCTCGATGGCGAGACCCGTGTCGATGTCGGCCTCCAGGCCCTGGTCGATCGCCTCCTTCGCGGCCCGCAGGGCGACGGCCGGGCCCTGCGCCAGCTTCGCGGCCCAGGCGTGCGCCTGCTCGTACACCTCGGCGGCCGGGACGACCCGGTCGACCAGGCCGAGCGTGAGTGCCTCGTCGGCCTTCACCATCCGGCCGGTGAAGATCAGGTCCTTGGCCTTGGAGGGGCCGACGAGACGGGACAGCCGCTGGGTGCCGCCCGCGCCGGGGATCAGGCCGAGGAGGATCTCCGGCTGGCCCAGCTTGGCGTTGTCGGCGGCGATCCGGTAGTCGGCGCAGAGCGCCAGCTCGCAGCCGCCGCCGAGGGCGTACCCGGTGATCGCGGCGACGACCGGCTTGGGGATGCGGGCGACGGCGGTGAAGGAGTCCTGGAGGGCGCGCGAGCGCTTGACCATGGCCACGTGGTCCATGACCTGCATCTCCTTGATGTCCGCGCCGGCCGCGAACACCTTCTCGCCGCCGTACAGGACCACGGCCCGCACGTCGTCGCGGTCGGTCGCCTCCTGGGCCAGCTCGCGCAGCCGGTCCTGGGTGGCGACGTCCAGGGCGTTCATCGGGGGGCGGTCGAGGCGGATCGTGCCGACGCCTTCGGCGACTTCGAGGTTCACAGTCATGGGGAAAGGTTAGTGTCCGTTAACGCCGGCGGGCCCGGTGCTGTTGCTCACAGCACCGGGCCCGCACCTCGTCGCGGACGACTAGGCGATCCACTCCGACCAGTCCATGTTCCAGCCGTTGAGGCCGTTCTCCGGCGTGATCTGCTTGTCCTTGGAGTTCTTCACGATCACGACGTCGCCGATGATCGAGCTGTCGAAGAACCAGGCCGCCGGCATCGCGCCGTCGCCCGCGCCCCGCGCGTCCTGGAGGCCGACGCAGCCGTGGCTGACGTTCGACGAACCGAAGGTGGAGGCGGGGGCCCAGTAGTTGCCGTGGACGAAGGTGCCCGAGTTCGACAGGCGCATCGCGTGCGGCACGTCCTTGATGTCGTACTCGCCGCCGAAGCCGACCGTGGCGCCGTTCATGCGGGTCACCTTGTACTTCTCGCTGATGACCATCTGACCGTTGTACGTGGTCGTGGACGGCGCGCCCGCGGTGATGGGCAGCGTCTTGATGATCGTGCCGTCGCGCTCGACCTTCATGGTCTTGGCGCTCGCGTCGACGGTGGACACCTGACGGCGGCCGATGGTGAAGGAGATCGTCTTCTTCTGCTTGCCGTAGACGCCCGGGCGGCCCTCGACGCCGTCCAGGTTCAGCGCGACCGTGACCTTGGTGCCGGAGGCCCAGTAGTCCTTGGGACGGAAGTCGAGCCGGTCGTTGCCGAACCAGTGGCCCTCGATCTCGACGGCCGGGACGGCCGTCACCTTGATGGCCTTCTCGACGGCCTCGGGGTCGGTGATGCCCCGGGTGAAGTTGATGGAGACCGGCATGCCGACGCCCACGGTCGACCCGTCCTCGGGCGTGTACTGGCCGATGAAGGTGTTCTTCGGGACGAGGGTGGTGAAGGTGGTGTCCTTCGCCGACTCGCGCCCGTCGGTGTCCTTCGCGATCGCGTGGACCTTGTACCGGGTGGCCGCGGACAGGTGCGCGGTCGGCGACCAGCTGGCGCCGTCCGCGGCGATCCGGCCCTCGATCTCGGTGCCCTTGGAGTCCGCGACCGTGACCGTGGTCAGCTTGCCCTGCTCGGCGGTGACCTTGAGGGCCCCGCTGGTGGCGACCGAGTCGGCGCCGTCCTTCGGAAGGATCGTCACGACCGCCTGGGAGGCCGCGTTCCCCTGGTCGCCGCCGCCCTTGGTCGCCGGGCCCTGGCCCCCCGCGCCCCCGCCGGTGGCGGTCTCGCCGCCTCCGCAGGCGGTCAGGACGACGAGCATCGCCCCCGCCGCCAGGGCCTTCAGCACGACGCCCCCGCGCCGCCCGCGCCCGCTCCTGACCGATGCCCCCGATATCGGCTGCCCGTTCACTGTGCTCGTCTCCCCTCGCACGGCCTGGCTGTGCCACGGCCCCACCCCCGTGCGCATCCGGTCGCGCACACAGCGCTAGACAATCACACGGCAGGACACGAAAGTTCTTCGCGCATGTCACCGTTCCGTCCCGATCGGCGTGGTAGAGGGCTCGCGGGGCACACGGAGGGGTTCAGCGCAGCGCGGAGCCCGCCTTCCAGCCGTTCCAGTCCAGGTTCCAGCCGCCGAGACCGTTGTCGGGGGCCACCTCCTTGTCGTGGGAGTGGACCACCTCCACCACGTCGCCGATGAGCGTCCGGTCGAAGAACCAGCCCGCCGGGGAGTCCGCGCTGCCGCCCTTCTCGTCCCGCAGGCCCACGCAGCCGTGGCTGACGTTCGCGGAGCCGAAGGTCGACGGGTCCGCCCAGTAGTTGCCGTGCAGGAAGGTGCCCGAGTCGGTAAGGCGGATCGCGTGCGGCACGTCCTTGATGTCGTACTCGCCGCCGAAGCCGACCGTCCTGCCGTCCATCCGCGTCACGTCGTACAGCTCGGTGACGACCATCTTCCCGTTGTACGTGGTGGTCTTCGGCGCGCCCGCGGTGATCGGCACGGTGGCGAGCGGCTCGCCGTCCCTGCGGACCTCCATGGTGTGCGCCTCGGCGTCGACCAGGGACACCTGGGAGCGGCCGACGGTGAAACCGACGGTCCTGCGCTGGATGCCGTACACCCCGGGCGCCCCCTCGACGTCCCGCAGGCCGATCTCGACGGTGACCTTCGTGCCGGGGCGCCAGTACGCGGCGGGGCGGAAGTCGAGCCGCTCCTTGCCGAACCAGTGGCCGACGACCTCCACCGGCGGGTCCGAGGTGACGCGGACGGCGCGCTCGACCGCCGCCCGGTTCTCGATCGGCATGTTGAAGCCGAAGGAGACGATCATGCCGGTGCCGACCGTGGAGCGGTTCTCCGGCTTGAAGTAGCCGATGAAGCGGGACTCGGGGACCACCGTCGTGAAGGTGGTGTGCCGGGCCGAGCGGCGTCCGTGCCCGTCGAGCGCGACCGCGTCCACGCTGTACTTGGCGGCCAGCGCGAGCCGCGTGCCGGACCGGGGCCGCCAGCGCAGCCCGTCCGCCGAGATCTCCCCCGCGACCTGGGTCCGCCGGCCGTCCTCGACCTGGGCGACGGTGACCCGTTCGAGCCGCCCGCTGTCCAGCGCCACCTCGACCGGACCCTCCGCCGGCACCGCCCGGCCGCCGTCCTCCGGACTCACCCGGATGACGTCGCCCGGGGCCCTCGCCCCGCCCGGCAGACCGAGGCCGACGCCCCCTCCGCCGTCCGCTCCGGTGCAGCCCGCGAGCCCCGCAGCCAGCCCCGCCGTCAGTCCCGCCGCCACGAGGGCGCGCCTCGCCCGCTTCCATACAAGTCTCACGCCCGGCCCAACGACGGCCACCCTCCAGGGGAAACGTGCGTGCGGGTCATGTTGGGAGCACGGCCCGACGGGCAGAACAGGGGGGAGAACCACGCGAGGGAGCGGCGGCCGGGACGCCGCCGCTCCCCCGGGTGCGGGCCCGACGAGCCGCGGGAGGCCGGGACGGTGGCGAGCGCAGCCGAGCAGGAGGCGGTACCGGAGCATGCCCTGGAGCGGGCCGGGCCACCGGTGTGGCCGGGGGCGCCGACCCCGCTGGGGGCCCGGTGCCGGGTCGGCCCCGGCGGGGTCACGGGGACCAACTTCGCCCTCTGGGCGGGCGGGGCGGAGGCGGTGGAGCTGTGCCTCTTCGACGGCTCCGGGTCGGAGATCCGGCTGCCGCTGACCGAACTGACGCACGAGATCTGGCACGGCTTCGTGCCGGGCGTGGGGCCGGGGCAGCGGTACGGCTACCGGGTGCACGGCCGCTGGGACCCGTGGACGGGCGCCCGGTGGAATCCGGCGAAACTGCTCCTCGACCCGTACGCCCGCGCCGTCGACGGCGACTTCGCGGAGCTGCCCCCGGAGGCGTACGGGCACGTCCGGGACTGGCCACAGCAGCACGTGGCCGACACCGTCCGCGACGACCGGGACTCGGCGCCGTTCGTCCCCAAGGGCGTCGTCGTCCACGACGACGACGACTGGTCCGACGACCGCAGGCCCAAGACGCCCTGGCAGGACTCCGTCATCTACGAGGTGCACGTCAAGGGCTTCACCCGGCTGCACCCGGGCATCCCCGAACACCTGCGGGGCACCTACGCGGGGCTCGCCCACCCCGCCTCGGTCGACCACCTGGTCCGGCTCGGCGTGACCGCGGTCGAGCTGCTCCCCGTCCACCAGTTCGCGCACGAGGACCACCTGCTGCGGCGCGGGCTGCGCAACTACTGGGGCTACAACTCCGTCGGCTACTTCGCCCCGCACGCCGGCTACTCCTCCTCGGGGACGGCCGGGCAGCAGGTCGGCGAGTTCAAGCGGATGGTGCGGGCGCTGCACGCGGCCGGGATCGAGGTCATCCTCGACGTCGTCTACAACCACACGGCGGAGGCGGGCGAGCTGGGCCCCACCCTCTCCCTGAAGGGCATCGACAACCGCGGCTACTACCGCCTCCAGTCCGACGCCCGCCGCTACGCCGACTACACCGGCTGCGGCAACACCCTGCACGTGGTGCAGCCGCAGGTCCTCCGCCTCATCACCGACTCCCTGCGGTACTGGGTGACCGAGATGGGCGTGGACGGCTTCCGCTTCGACCTGGCGGCGGCGCTCGCCCGCTCGATGCACGACGTCGACATGCTCTCCCCCTTCCTGGCGGTCATCGCCCAGGACCCGGTCCTGCGCCGGGTGAAGCTCATCGCGGAGCCCTGGGACGTGGGCAACGGCGGCTACCAGGTCGGCGCCTTCCCGCCGCTGTGGACCGAGTGGAACGACCGCTACCGGGACGCCGTGCGGGACTTCTGGCGCGGGGCGCTGCCCGACGTGCGGGACCTCGGCTACCGGCTGTCCGGCTCCAGCGACCTGTACGCCTGGGGCGGGCGCCGCCCGTACGCCTCCGTCAACTTCGTCACCGCCCACGACGGCTTCACGCTCCGCGACCTGGTGACGTACGAGCGCAAGCACAACGAGGCCAACGGCGAGGGCAACCGGGACGGCACCCACGACAACCGCTCCTGGAACTGCGGGACGGAGGGCGAGACCGACGACCCCGCGATCAACTCCCTGCGGCTGCGGCAGCAGCGCAACCTCCTCACCACCCTGCTGCTGTCCACCGGGGTCCCGATGCTCGTCGCCGGCGACGAGACGGGCCGCACGCAGGGCGGCAACAACAACGCGTACTGCCAGGACAACGAGCTCGGCTGGCTCGACTGGTCGCTGCCGGACGACCCCGGCCGGGGCGGCCTCCTCGCGTTGACCCGGCGGCTCCTGGCGCTGCGCCACCGCCACCCGGTGCTGCGCCGCCGGGCCTTCTTCTCCGGCCGGCCGCAGGGCGCGGACGGGCTGCGGGACCTGGCCTGGTTCACCGCCGAGGGCGCCGAGATGACGGAGCGGGACTGGTACGCGCCGACGGCCACGCTCGGGCTCTACCTGTCGGGCCGGGACATCCCGGGCCGGGACGAGCGGGGCGAGCAGATCACCGACGACAGCTTCCTCGCGGTCCTGCACGCGGGCTCCCGCCCGCTGGAGTTCCGCCTCCCGGGACCGCCGTGGGCGGCGACGTACGAACTCATCGTGGACACGTCGAGGGAGGACCAGTCGGAGGCCCCCGGAACACCGCACGCGGGGGGAGGGACGATCACGGTGGGGGCGAGGTCGGTGGTACTGCTCCGCGTGACGACGTAGCTGGACGGCACCTTCCGTCGGGGCCCGCTGTTGGCCGCGCCCCGCCCGTTGTGGGCCGCGCCCCGCCCGTTGTGGGCCGCGTTCCGCCCGTTGTGGGCAGGCGTTCCGCAAGGGGCGGAACGGGTGGGCACAACGGAACGGCGCCCTTGCCGGCGCCAGAGGCTCCCGTGCCTGAACCCGCACCCCCGTGCACGGTCACTGGGCGGTGCGGGTCCAGGCACAAGGAGCGGAGGCGCCGCGAGAGGGCGCCGTCCCGTGTGCCCACCCGTCCCGCCCCAGCGGGACGATTGCCCACACGGGGGTGGGCGACGGGCACCGCCCGAAGCGGGCGCGGGCACACGGGGGCGTGAGCGCGCGGGCGCGGGGCGAAGGCCCGCACAGGGCGGCGCGGGCACACGGGGTGGGGCGCAGCCCCGCGTGGGTGCGGGCACGCGGGGGCGGGGGCCGCGCCCCCGGGGGCCCGTCAGGGGTTGCCCAGGATTCCTCGGTCGTAGGCCTTGGCGACCGCCGCCGCCCGGTCGTTGACCGCGAGCTTCGCGTAGATGTGGGTGAGGTGCGTCTTCACCGTCGCCTCGCTGATGAACAGCTCCGCCGCGATCGCCCGGTTCGCCGTGCCCTTCGCGACGAGGGCGAGGATCTCGCCCTCCCGGGCGGACAGCGCGGTGCCGGCCGCCGCCGGCGTCCGGACCGCCGTGACGAGGCGGGACGCGACCGCCGGGGAGAGGACCGTGCGCCCCTCGGCCGCCGCCCGCACCGCCGCGAACAGCTCCTCGCGGGGCGCGTCCTTCAGGAGGTAGCCGGTGGCGCCGGCCTCGATCGCCGGGAGGGTGTCGGTGTCCGTGTCGTACGTGGTGAGGACGAGGACCCGGGCGCGGGCGCCGCGCCGGGCGAGCTCGGCGATCGCGTCCACCCCGCCGCCGCCGGGCATGCGCAGGTCCATGAGGACGACGTCGGGGTCGAGTTCCAGGGCGAGGGCGACGCCCCGGACGCCGTCGGGGGCCTCGCCGAGGACGCGGAAGCCGGAGCCTTCGGCGGCGAACATGCCGCGCAGGCCGTCCCGTACGACGGGGTGGTCGTCGACGATGAGGAGCGTGATGTCGTTCATGGCGCGCCCAACGGTACGCGAGCGGAGATCGCCGTACCCTCCCCGGGCGCGGTCTCCACGGCGACGGTCCCGGCGAGCCGCTCGGCACGGGCCCGCATGCCGTCGAGCCCGAACCCGCCGCCGTCGCCCGGACGTTCGCGGCGGGCCCGCGGATCGAAGCCGCGGCCGTCGTCCCGTACGTCCAGGGTGATCTCGTCGCCCATGTAGGAGAGGGTGACGCCGGCCCGGGCGGCCCCCGAGTGGCGGGCGGCGTTGGACAGGGCCTCCTGCGCGATGCGCAGCAGCGTCGCGGCGACCTCGTCGTGCAGCGGTGCCTCGGTGCCGGTCACGGTGAACCGGGTGTCGACGCCGGTGCGTTCGGCCCACGCGTCGACCGTCTTGCGGAGGGCCTCGGGGAGGTCGTCGTGCTCCAGGGCGGCCGGGCCGAGGTTCCGCACGGAGCGGCGGGCCTCGCCGAGGCTGTGCCGGGCGAGGTCGGCCGCCCGCCGCAGGTGCGCCTCGGCGCGCTCGCCGCCGGGCTCGGCGGAGGCCGCCTGGAGCTGCGTGACGATGCCGGTGAGGCCCTGGGCGATGGTGTCGTGGATCTCGGCGGCGAGCCGGCGCCGCTCGTCGGCGACCCCGGCCTCGCGGGCCTGGAGGAGGAGCTGGGCCTGGAGGGCGGAGTTCTCGGCGAGGGCCTGTTCCAGGCGGGCGTTGGCGCGGCCGAGTTCGGCGATGGTCGCGGCCCGTTCGGCGGCCTTCTCGGCGTCCTTCTCGGCGAGGTGCGTGAAGCCGAGGGAGAGGACGCCGTTGAGGGCGAGGAGGCCGCCGAAGGCGAGCCACTGGACGAGGGAGGTGGGCGGCAGCCCGCCGGACTGGGATCCGGCCATGGTGACGGCGGTGACGAGGATCCCGGCGCGGGCGAGCCGGCGGGGCAGCAGCTGGACCGCGTCGAAGTAGCCGACGCAGGCGTAGACCGCGAAGAACGGGTTGATCCAGGTCAGGACGGCGGCGATGACCGTGCGGACGGCGAAGTGGGCGGCGGAGGCGGGCCCGGGGGCCCCCGGCACGAGGACCAGCGCGGCTCCCGGGACGTCGTCGCCCCAGCCGGTGGCCGCGACGATCCGGGCGCACCGGACGTTCCACCGCACCTGGAGCAGGAGCGCGGCCACGACCAGTACGGCGGTCGTGATCCGTTCCGTACGGTCCATGAAGAGGTCCGCCGACCCGACGGCGATCGCGGTGGCGACGCCGAGCAGTCCGTACGGTCCCCAGCGGAAGAACTGCCGCCAGCGTTCCTCGACGGTGGTGGGCACCCCGCCGCCCCCTTCTCTCATTCCCAGCGGAACCAGCGCACCGCGGCGCCGGTCAGCGCGGCCGTCCACAGGGCCATAGCCCCGAGCGCCGCGCCGGCGGGCCAGCCGCCCGAGGCGGCCGCGTCGAGGGCCTCGGACGCGGCGCCGAGCGGGGTGAACTCGACGATCCGGCGCAGCGTATCCGGCATGGACTGGACGGGCACCCATACGCCGGCCGTGAACATGGAGGGGAAGAAGACGGCCGAACCGACGGCGGTGGCGATCTTCTGGGTCCGGGACACCGCGCACACGGCCGCCCCGAGGGCCAGGGTCCCGGCGACGGCGAGCAGCAGGGCGACGGCGTATCCCGCGAGGTTCTCCGGGAGGGCGACGCCGAAGGCGAGCCGGCCCACCGTGATCGCGAGGAGCGAGGAGACGAGCGCGGCGGCCCCGTGCACCACGAGCTGGGCGGTGAGCAGCGTCGCGGGCCGGACGGGGGTGGTGGACATCCGGCGCAGGATGCCGCGTTCGCGGTAGGCGGCGAGGACCGGGGGCATGGCCTGGAGCCCGGCCATGATCAGGGCGAACAGGACGGCGACCGGTACGTACACGTCGATGACCCGGCGTCCTCCGAGGTCCTCGGAGGCCTCCCGGAAGGAGGGGATCAGGCCGAGGACCACGAGCAGCACCGTGGGCGACAGCATCACCCAGAACAGGGCGGCGGGTTCACGGCCGAAGAGGCGGAGCTCGGTGCGCAGGACGGTCGCGGCGGGGCTGGAGGCGCTCATCGGTCGGTTCCCGTCAGGTCGAGGTAGGCGTCGTCGAGGGTGGCGTCGGCGACCCGGAGCTGCCCGGCCGTGACGCCCTCGCGGGCGAGGAGGGAGACGAAGGAAGCGACGGTCTCCTCCGTTCCGGCGACGGCCGTCCGGCCGTCCGCCGTGGTGACGGACACCGCGCCGGGCAGGGCCCGCAGGGCCTCGGAGGAGAGGGGGGTGTCCGCGTCGAAGGAGATCTCCTTGGCGGCCGAGGCCCGCCCGATCAGCCCCTCCGGGGTGTCGAGCGCGGCGATCCGTCCCCGGTCGAGGACGGCGATCCGGTCGCAGAGCCGCTGGGCCTCCTCCATGAAGTGCGTGACGAGCAGCACGGTCACCCCGGAGTCCCGGAGGGACTCCACGAGCGACCACACCTCGCGGCGGGCCCGCGGGTCGAGACCGGTGGTGAGTTCGTCGAGGACGACGGCCCGGGGGCGGCCGAGGAGCGCGAGGGCGATGAACAGCCGCTGCTTCTGGCCTCCGGACAGCTTCGCGAAGCGGGTCCCCAGGTGCGGGAGCAGTCCGAGCCGCTCGGCGAGCTCCCGTCGGTCGGCGGGCCGCTCGTAGAAGGAGGCGTACAGGTCGAGCGACTCGCGGACGGTCAGCTTGGCCTGGAGGTCGCTCTCCTGGAGCTGGACCCCGAGCACCCGGGTGAGCTCGTCGCGCCGGGTGCCGGGGTCGTACCCGCACACCCGCACGGTCCCCGCGTCGGGGGTCCGCAGTCCCTCGACGCACTCCACCGTGGTGGTCTTGCCGGCGCCGTTGGGGCCGAGGATCCCGAAGATCTCCCCCTCGCCGACCTCGAACGAAACCCCGTCGACGACCTTCCGGCCGCCGTACGCCTTGTGCAGTTCCCGCACCTCGATCGCTGTCATGTCCCCAGACTGCCGAGCGGGCGCGCTCCCGCCCATCGGCCATCGCGCTCGAACCGGCATCGGCCGATCGGATGATGCCGGGGTACGACCGAAAACCGGATGAGCCGCGACAGGGGCGAACCGTAGGGTCGGACCTGATGCCCGAGAAACCACTCCCCCCGCCCCCGGACCGTCCGGAACGTTCGGACCGCACGGACGGTCCGGACCGCCCGCATGGTCAGGACCGTCCGGCCCCCTCGGACCGTCCGGACCCCCCGGACCGTTCGACCGTGCGCGTCCTCCTCCGTCTCTGGCCGTACGTGCGGCCCGTGCGGGTCCGGCTGTTCACCGCCGCGGCCGTCGCGATCGTCGCCTCCTGTCTGTCGCTGGTGATCCCGCTCGTCCTGAAGTGGCTGGTGGACGGCCCGGTCGCGGACCGGGACCCCGGGGGCGTGTGGCTGGGGGCGCTGTATCTGCTGCTCCTCGGGATCGCCGAGGCCGTCCTCTTCGGCTACCGCCGCTGGCTGGTGGCGCGTCCGCTGTCCTCCGTGGAGGCCCGGATGCGCGCCGACCTGTTCGGCAGGCTCCAGCGCCTGCCGATCGCCTTCCACGACCGCTGGGCGTCCGGCCAGCTGCTCTCGCGCGGTACGACGGACCTGATGCTGGTCCGCATGTTCCTGGCCTTCCCGCTGACCTTCCTGCTGGTCAACGGCGTGACGATCCTCGCCGGTTACGTCCTCCTGCTGGCCCAGGACTGGTCCCTCGGCCTGCTGCTGCTCACGCCCGTGCTCCCGCTGGTGCTGGTCTCCAACCTCTTCGAGCGCCGGTACGGGGCGGTGGCGCGCGCGGCGCAGGACCAGGTCGGCGACCTGACGACGGTCGTCGAGGAGAGCGTCCTCGGCATCCGGATCGTGAAGGGCTTCGGCCGGCACCGCAGCCAGGCGCGGGCCTTCCGCGACCTCGCCGGACGCCTGCGGGGGACGGAACTGGCCAAGGCCCGGCTGCTCGCCATGATCTGGGCGGTCATCACCGTCGTGCCGGAGCTCGCCATCGGCGCGGCCCTGGTGCTGGGCACCGTGCAGGTCGCGGACGGGAACCTGTCGGCGGGCACCCTCGTGGCGTTCCTGTCGACGGCCCTGGCCCTGCGCTGGCCGGTCGAGTCCATCGGCTTCCTGCTCGCGATGAGCCAGGAGGCGGCGACCGCGACGGAGCGCTACTTCGAGGTGATGGACGCCCCGGAGGAACCGGAGACGAGCGGGACCGACGCCCCCGGCACACCGGACGGGGTCCGCTTCGAGAACGTCACCTTCCGCTACCCGGACGCCCCGGACGGGACCCCGCCGGTCCTGGACGGCATCGACCTGCACATCCGCCCCGGCGAGACGCTGGCCCTGGTCGGCGGCACGGGCTCCGGCAAGACGACGCTCACGGCCCTGGTCCCGCGCCTGCACGAGGCGACGGCCGGCCGGATCCTCCTCGACGGCGAGGACATCGCCCTGATGGAGCGGCGGAAGCTCCGGGCCCTCGTGTCGATGGCCTTCGAGGAGCCGACGCTGTTCTCGGCGAGCGTCGGGGAGAACGTGCTCATGGGCGCGGAGGGGGCGGGCGACCCGGAGCTCCGGCGCGCCCTGGGCGTCGCGCAGGCCGACGGCTTCGTCGACCGGCTCCCGGAGGGCGCGGCGACCCAGGTCGGCGAGCAGGGCCTCAGCCTGTCGGGCGGCCAGCGGCAGCGCCTCGCCCTGGCCCGGGCGGTGGTCGGCAGGCCCCGCTTCCTGGTCCTCGACGACCCGCTCTCGGCGCTCGACGTCCACACGGAGGCCCGGGTCGAGGCGGCCCTGCGGGAGGTCCTGCGGGAGACGACGGCCCTGGTCGTGGCGCACCGCCCGTCGACGGTGATGCTCGCCGACCGGGTCGCGCTGCTCTCGGGGGGCAGGATCACGGCCGTGGGCACCCATCAGGAACTGCTGCGCACCAGCACCGAGTACGCCTGGCTGATGTCCGGCGAAGGGACCGAGAACCGATGACGGACACCCCGGCCGACCCCTTCGACCGCGACGACCTCCCGGCGCCCCGGGGCGCGACCGGGGCCCTGCTCCGCTCCCTGCTGGGCACCCACCGCGCCCGACTCACGGTGGCGGCGCTGGTGCTGCTGCTCCGGGAGGCCTCGCTCCAGGCGGGCCCGCTGCTCGTGGCGTACGCCATCGACCGGGGGGTGCCGGCCTTCCGCGCCGGGGACCACGGCCCGGTGGTCGCCGTGGCGCTCGGCTATCTGCTGTGCGCGGGGCTCTCGGGCCTCCTCCAGTACGTGTTCGTGCGCGGGGCGGCCAGGATCAGCCAGGACGTGCTGCTGGACCTGCGCGGCAGGATCTTCCGCCACGCGCAGCTGCTGAGCGTCGACTTCCACGAGCGGTACACCTCGGGCCGGCTGATCTCGCGCTCGACGACGGACGTCGAGTCCCTGCGCGAGCTGCTCCAGGAGGGTTTGCAGGAACTGATCGGCGTGGTCCTGTCCTTCGTGTCGATCTCGCTGATCCTGCTCTGGCTGGACCGGGGCATCGGCGCGGTGGCGGTGGCGAGCTTCCTGCCGCTGTACCTCCTCGTGCGCCTCTACCGGGCCCGCGCGGGCCGGGTGTACGCGGAGCGTTCCACGGCGATCGCGGGCGTGATCGTGAAGTTCGCGGAGACGATGAACGGCATCCGCCCGGTCCGCGCGTTCCGCCGGGAGCACGCCAACGACGCCGAGTTCGCGGGGCTGAACCACCGCCACGAGCGCAGCAACGGGGACGCGCTCCTGGAGATGGCCCGCTACGTGGTCGGCTCCCGCCTGGTGGCGAACACGGCGGTCGCCGGCATGTGCCTGTGGGGCGCCTACCGGGTGGCGGCGGGCTCGCTCGAACTGGGCGTGCTCGCGGCGGCGGTGCTCTACATGCGCCGCCTGTACGACCCGATCGACCGCCTCGGCATGTTCCTGAACTCGTACGAGTCGGCCGCGGCCTCCCTGGCCAAGATCGCCGGCCTGCTCGCGCAGGAGCCGGGGGTCCCGGAGACCACCGCGCCCCAGGAGCTGCCGCCCCGCTCGGGCGGCCGCCGGATCACCTTCTCCGGCGTCGGCTTCGGCTACCGGACGGGCGGCGAGGTGCTGCCCGTGTTCGACCTGACGATCCCGGCGGGCCAGACGGTGGCGGTGGTGGGCGCGACGGGCGCGGGCAAGTCGACCCTGGCGAAGCTCCTGGCCCGCTTCTACGACCCGACCTCGGGCGCTGTGGAGCTGGACGGCGTGGACCTCCGCGCCCTCACCACGGCCGACCTGCGGCGCAGCGTGGTGATGGTGACCCAGGAGGCCTTCCTCTTCTCGGGCACGGTCGCGGACAACATCGCGCTCGGACGCCCGGACGCGACGCGCGCGGAGATCGAGGGCGCGGCGAAGGCGATCGGGGCGCACGACTTCATCACGGCGCTCCCGGACGGCTACGACACGGACGTCCGCAAGCGCGGCGGGCGCATCTCCGCGGGCCAGCGCCAGCTGGTGGCCTTCGCCCGGGCGCTGCTCGCGGACCCGGCGGTCCTGATCCTGGACGAGGCCACGAGTTCGCTGGACGTGCCGGGCGAGCGGGCGGTGCAGCGGGCGATGGACACGGTCCTGGCGGGCCGTACGGCGGTGGTGATCGCGCACCGCCTGTCCACGGTCGAGGTGGCGGACCGGGTGCTGGTGATGGAGGCGGGCCGGATCGTCGAGGACGGCCGTCCGTCGGCCCTGGTCGGGGGCGAGGGCCACTACGCGGGCCTGCACCAGGCCTGGCGGGACAGCCTGGTGGGCTGAGGGTCCGGCGGGCGCGGGGGCACCGCCGGACGGCCCCGGGAAGCGGACGCGGCGCGGAGAGCGGACGCGGAGGGGCCGGGAGGAGCGGGGCGGCTCGGCGCGGAGGAGCGGGCGCGGACCGGTGCGGAAGAGCGGGCGCGGAGGAGCGCGGGCGTGCGGAGGGCGTGTGGAGGGCCTGTGGAGGGTAGAGAACGCGCCACGCCGCCCCGGGAGGGCGCCGGCTCCTCCGTATCCCCTCCTCGGCGGGGTCACCCGTGACGTACACGGCGGGCCGAGCCCGTCGGAGACCCGTCGAACGCCGCTCCTGCGAACGTGGGGCGGCATCGCGGCCATGATCGGCGAAACGTCCGGTTAACGAACACGGTCCCACGAGCACCGGACGATTTCCGGCCAACTTCCCGACGCGGTCCTGACAGGTCCCCGTCATTCCTGCAACTCTCTCACCGGTTGTTCGCACCACAGTTCACCGCTTCACCCGAACGTGCTCCACAGCTCTCCTTGCACCGCCCGGACGGACTCACCCAAGGCCGCCGGTACCCCCCTCGCATTAGGAGTCTGCGTGAGATCCACGCCCAGCCGCCGTGCCACCGCGACCGGCGCCCTGATCGCCGCCGCCGCCATGCTCACCATCGGTGTGCAGGCCGGCACCGCATCCGCCGGCACGGACACCTTCGCCGCGGCCCCCAAGGCGCTGTCCGCCGGCAAGGCCAACCCCGGCAAGCTCCCGGCCGACCTCTCCCCCGCCCAGCGCTCCGCGCTGATCAAGGCGGCGGACGCGGACAAGGCCGCCACGGCCAAGTCCCTCGGCCTCGGCGCCCAGGAGAAGCTGGTCGTCCGCGACGTCGTCCAGGACCGCGACGGCACGACCCACACGCGGTACGAGCGCACCTACGCCGGACTGCCCGTCCTCGGCGGTGACCTGATCGTCGCCGAGACCAAGGCCGGCGCCACCACCGGCGTGATCAAGTCCAACCGCGCCGAGCTCAAGAACGTCGACCTCGCCGCGGCCGTCGCCCCGGCCGCCGCGGAGAAGCAGGCCATCGGCCGCGCCGCCGCGGAGGGCTCCAAGAAGACCGCCGCCGACCACGCCCCGCGCAAGGTCGTGTGGATGGCGCAGGGCGCGCCCGTCCTCGCGTACGAGACCGTCGTCGGCGGCCTCCAGCACGACGGCACCCCGAACGAGCTGCACGTCGTGACGGACGCCAAGACCGGCGCGAAGCTCTACGAGTGGCAGGGCGTCGAGAACGGCATCGGCAACACGCAGTACAGCGGCCAGGTGACCCTCGGCACCGCGCCCTCGTACACGCTGACCGACACCGGCCGCGGCAACCACAAGACGTACAACCTCAACGGTGGTTCGTCCGGCACCGGCACGCTGTTCACCAACACCACGGACACGTGGGGCAACGGCCTCCCCTCCAACAAGGAGACGGCCGGCGCCGACGCCCACTACGGCGCCGCGCTCACCTGGGACTACTACAAGAACGTGCACGGCCGCTCCGGCATCCGCGGTGACGGCGTCGGCGCGTACTCCCGGGTCCACTACGGCAACGCCTACGTCAACGCGTTCTGGCAGGACAGCTGCTTCTGCATGACGTACGGCGACGGCTCGGGCAACAACAAGCCGCTCACGTCCATCGACGTGGCCGCCCACGAGATGACGCACGGCGTCACCGCCGCCACCGCCAACCTGACCTACAGCGGCGAGTCCGGCGGCCTCAACGAGGCCACCTCGGACATCTTCGCGGCGGCCGTCGAGTTCTACGCCAACAACGCCAACGACAAGGGCGACTACCTCGTCGGCGAGAAGATCGACATCAACGGCAACGGCACCCCGCTGCGCTACATGGACAAGCCGAGCAAGGACGGCGCGTCGAAGGACGCGTGGTACTCCGGCATCGGCTCGATCGACGTCCACTACTCCTCGGGCCCGGCGAACCACTTCTTCTACCTGCTCTCCGAGGGCAGCGGCGCCAAGGTCGTCAACGGCGTGAGCTACGACTCGCCGACCTCCGACGGCCTGCCGGTCACCGGCATCGGCATCGACAAGGCCCGCCTGATCTGGTTCAAGGCGCTCACCACCAAGTTCGGCTCGTCGACCAACTACGCCGGCGCCCGCACGGGCACCGTCGCGGCGGCCACCGAGCTGTACGGCGCGGGCAGCGCCGAGGTCACGGCCGTCGAGAACGCCTGGGCCGGGATCAACGTCGGCTCCCGCCCCGGCGGCCCCGGTGGCGGCAAGGTCTTCACGAACGACGCCGACGTCTCCATCCCGGACAACGGCGCCGCGGTGACCTCGTCCCTCACGGTCACCGGCGTCACGGGCAACGCGCCCTCGACGCTCAAGGTCGGCGTGGACATCGTCCACACCTACATCGGCGACCTGATCGTCGACCTGATCGCCCCCGACGGCTCCGTCTACAACCTGCACAACCGGGCCGGCGGCAGCGCGGACAACATCAACCAGACCTACACCGTCAACGCCTCCTCCGAGGTCGCCAACGGCGTCTGGAAGCTCCGCGTCCAGGACAAGGCCTCGGTCGACACCGGCTACATCAACAGCTTCAAGCTGACCTTCCCGTAAGGCCGGAACGAAGCAACGGGCGCCCGGAGGGACTCTTCCCTCCGGGCGCCCGCGCGTTCAGGACACCCCCCGGGGCGTCACCGCAGCAGCACCCCCGCTCCCTCCCCCGACGTCTCCTCCGGGAGGGCGGCGAGGCCGAGTTCGGCCGGGTGGGCGAGCAGCGGGTGGGCGGGCAGGACGCGGACGGTGCAGCCGAAGGACCCGGTCCGGTCGAGCTCCAGGGTGCCCGCGTAGGGCAGGCGGCCCTCCAGGTCGGGGCCGCCGGCCGGCTTGAGGGTGACCGTGCGGGTGGCCGCCAGGGTGTCGTCGGCGTCGACCCGGCCGGTGACGGCCTGCACCTCGACGTCGTCGGGGCCGAGCGCCCCGAGCGCGACCCGGACCCGGACGACGGGAGTGGCGCCCAGCTCGGCGTCGGCGAGGTCGTCCGCGAGCCCGTCGCCGACCTCGACGTGGTCGACGGTCACCCGGGGCCAGGCCTCCCGGACCCGGGCCTTCCAGGCCGCCAGGTCCCGCGCCCGGTCCGGGGTCAGCGCCCGGTGGGCCGCGGCGGCGGGCACGTACAGCCGGTCGACGTACTCGCGGACCATCCGGTCGGCGAGGACCTTCGGGCCGAGGTCGGCGAGGGTGCGGCGGACCATGGCCGTCCAGCCGGCCGGCACCCCGTCGGGGCCCCGGTCGTAGAAGCGGGGGGCGACCCGGCGCTCGATCAGCTCGTAGAGGGCGGCGGCCTCCAGGTCGTCGCGGCGGTCCTCGTCGGCGGCCGCAGCGCCGTCGGCGGTGGGGATGGCCCAGCCGAAGTCCGGGCGGAACCACTCGTCCCACCAGCCGTCGAGGACCGAGAGGTTGAGGCAGCCGTTGAGGGCGGCCTTCATGCCGCTGGTGCCGCAGGCCTCCAGGGGGCGCAGCGGGTTGTTCAGCCAGACGTCGCAGCCGGGGTAGAGGCCGCGGGCCATCTCCATGCCGTAGTCGGGCAGGAAGACGATGCGGTGGCGGACGCGCGGGTCGTCGGCGAACCGGACGAGTTCCTGCACGAGCCGCTTCCCGCCGTCGTCGGCCGGGTGCGCCTTGCCGGCGACGACGAGCTGCACGGGCCGCTCGGGGTGGAGGAGCAGCGCCCGCAGCCGGTCCTTGTCCCGCAGCATCAGCGTGAGCCGCTTGTACGAGGGGACCCGGCGGGCGAAGCCGATGGTGAGGACGTCGGGGTCGAGGACGGTCTCGGTCCAGCCGAGTTCGGCCGCGGCGGCCCCGCGCTGCCGCCAGGAGGCCCGCAGCCGCTCCCGTACGTCGGTGACGAGCCGTTCGCGGAGGGTGCGGCGCAGCTCCCACAGCTCCCGGTCGCCCGCGTCCGGCGCGAGGCGGGTGACCTCGGGGGCGACCCAGGTGGGGGCGTGGACGCCGTTGGTGACGGAGGTGATGGGCACCTCCTCGGTGTCGAAGCCCGGCCAGAGTCCGGCGAACATGGAGCGGCTGACGGCGCCGTGCAGGGTGGAGACGCCGTTGGCGCGCTGGGCCAGGCGCAGGCCCATGGCGGCCATGTTGAACACTCCGGGTTCGCCGCCGAGCGGGGTCTCGTCGCCGAGGGCGAGGATCCGGCCGAGGTCGACGCCGGGGAGGGCGCCGTCCTCGCCGAGGTGGCGGGCGACGAGGGCCCGGTCGAAGCGGTCGATGCCGGCCGGGACGGGGGTGTGGGTGGTGAAGACGGTCCCGGCCCGGACCGTCTCCAGGGCGCTGTCGAAGTCGACTCCCTCGCCCTGGAGTTCACGGACGCGTTCGAGGCCGAGGAAGCCGGCGTGGCCCTCGTTGGTGTGGAAGACCTCGGGTGCGGGGTGGCCGGTGAGCCGGGTGTAGGTGCGGACGGCGCGGACGCCGCCGATGCCGAGGAGCATCTCCTGGAGCAGCCGGTGCTCGCTGCCGCCGCCGTACAAGCGGTCGGTGACGGACCGTTCGCCGGGGGCGTTCTCCTCGACGTCGGAGTCGAGCATGAGGAGCGGCACGCGGCCGACCCGGGCGATCCACAGGTGGGCGTGGAGGCTGCGGCCGCCGGGCAGGGCGAGGGTGATCCGGGCGGGGGTGCCGTCGTCCTCGCGGAGCAGGCTGACGGGCAGCTCACCGGGGTCGAGGACGGGGTACTGCTCCTGCTGCCAGCCGTCCCGGCCGAGGGACTGCCGGAAGTAGCCGTGCCGGTAGAGCAGGCCGACGCCGATCAGCGGGACGCCGAGGTCGCTCGCGGACTTGAGGTGGTCGCCGGCGAGGATGCCGAGGCCGCCGGAGTACTGGGGCAGGGCGGCGGCGACGCCGAACTCGGGCGAGAAGTAGGCGACGGCGGCCGGGGCGTCGCCGGGACGGCCCTGGTACCAGCGGGGGTCGCGCAGATAGCGGTCGAGGTCCTCGGCGGCGGTGCGCAGCCGGGCCAGGAAGTCCTGGTCGGCGGCGAGCGCGGCGAGCCGGGGCGCTTCCAGGGCGCCCAGGACCCGGACGGGATCGGTGCCGGCCGGGCCCTCGGGGGCCAGGGACGCGAAGAGCTCCCGGGTCGGCTCGTGCCAGGACCACCGCAGGTTGTGCGCGAGGTCGGCGAGGGGTCGAAGGGTGTCGGGGAGGACGGGACGCACGGTGAATCGACGGATTGCCTTCACGTTGTCCACCTTCGCAGGCGAGTACGGAGCGGAGGCGGCGCACCACGCTGTGTGCCACCAAGAACGGTAGGCCCTGTCCGCCCGGCGGGCCACGGGGCGTCAGGGGGAGGACACGGCGGCCTCGTAGGGGGATCCCTGGTTGACGGTGGCCGGGTCGAAGGCGCCGGTGGCGGCGTACCGTCCGGCGATGGCGGCGAGTTCCTCGGCGGGGATGACCTGGCGGATGTCGGTGAAGCCGTGCGGGGCGCGGGCGTGCGCGAGGTTGATGACGACCTCGGGGCCGAGCTGCCGGTTGGCGTGCTGGAGGGCGGTCATGGCGGGGCGGCGCTCCCGTTCGTAGGCGGCGAGTCCCTCGGCGGGGTCGCGGTGCCGGGCGAGGGCGTGGGCGAGGGCGCGGGCGTCGACGATGGACTGGGTGGCCCCGTTGGAGCCGATGGGGTACATGGCGTGGGCGGCGTCGCCGATGAGGGTGGTGCGGCCGTGGGTCCACCGGTCGAGGGGTTCGCGGTCGACCATCGGGTACTCGTGCGCGGTGTCGGCGGCGCGCAGCACGTCGGGGAGGCTGACCCCGTCGAACTCCCAGCCCTCGTAGTACGGGAGGAACGTCTCGACCGGGACGGCGCGGTTCCAGTCGCCGCGCGGGCCGTCCTCGCGGGCGGCGTCGGGGGTGTCGGCGGGGCGGGCGAGCGCCCAGTTGACGAGGACCTCCCGGCCGGGTCCGGTGGGGCGGCCCATGGGGTAGACGACGGCCTTCTGCCGGTCGTCGCCGGCGATGAGCATGAAGGAGCCGACGGCCCGCGCGGGCACGCGGGACACGCCCCGCCACACGAGCATCCCGTTCCACGGGGGCCCGCCCTCCGCCGGGTTGAGCGCGGCGCGCACCGCGGAGCGGATGCCGTCGGCGCCGACCAGGATGTCGGGTTCGAGGGAGGCCCGGCCGCGGACGGGGCCGTCGCGGTGTTCCAGGCGGAGCCGGGGGCGGCCGTCGGGGAGCGTGTCGAGGCCGGTGACCTTGACGCCGGTGACCAGGGCGGCGGCGCCGAGCCGGGCGCGGACGGCACCGGCCAGGACCTGCTGGAGGTGGCCGCGGTGGACGGACAGCTGGGGCCAGCGGTAGCCGGCGGCGAGGCCGCGGGGTTCGCGGGATATCAGGCCGCCGGAGCGGTGGTAGTAGCGGAGTTCGCGGGTGCGCAGGGCGCCGGCCTCCAGGGCGTCGAGCAGGCCGAGCGCGTCGAGTTCGCGGACGGCGTTCGGCATCAGGTTGAGTCCGGCGCCGACCGGGCGGATGGCGGCGGCGGCCTCGACGACCGTGATCCGCTCGAATCCGGCGTTGTGCAGGGCGAGGGCGGCGGTGAGTCCGGCGACGCCGCCGCCGGCGATCACGATGTGCGGGCTGTGGCCGTAGGGGGGTCCGTACGGGGGGTGGGGGGACATCTCGACTGCTCCTTCGCGCCGGTGGGGCCTGTCCTACGCGGCCGTCGGGCCGACGGGGGCCCCGGCGGGACGGCGCCGCGCGGTCGCGCGGCGCACCATGGTCTCGTTCTCCCTGGTCAGGTCCAGGATGGAGCGCAGCAGCACGACGGGGGCCCCGCCGCTGCCCTCCTCGTACAGCCGCACCTCGTCGCTGTACGCCTTGCGGGCGATGCCGAGGTGCCGGGCCCGGAAGGTCTTCAGGATCCGCAGGACGCGGCCGAGGGCCTCGGCGGAGTCGTGGAGCGCGGGAGGGAGCCGGTCGGCGCCCTCCCAGCTGACGGCCGCCGACAGTTTGGAGACGGCGGAGATCCCGCCGTGGTGCCGGGCGTGGAAGGCGCGCCAGGACGGCAGGGCGTACGGCAGGGACTCGGTGAGGAAGGCGTCGTAGGCGGCGTCGGAGCGGTCGCACTGCCACAGCGTCAGGTCGACCAGCCAGAGCGGGACCTGTGCGGCGGCCGGGCCCAGGTAGTCGCGGCCGTCGATCTCGACCTCCTCGAAGTACGGGCGGAGGGTGACGGCGAAGTACGCGGGCGGGACCTCGGCGACGGTGAGGTCGATGGCGTCGACCATCGCGCGCACATGGCCGGCGACGCGGTGGAGCGCGGCGGCGAAGCCGTGGTCGTACGGTTCGAGGCGGGCGATGCGGGCGCAGTCGTCGAGGGCGGCGACGAGCCCGGGGAAGACCATCCGCACGGCGTCCTGGAGGAGGGCCTCGATGGGGTGGCCGGTGTAGCTGCGGCGGCGGGGGCCCGTGGGGTTCCAGGTCGTGTAGTGGTGGACGGTGTCCCGGGGGATCATGTCCGTGCGGCGGCCGAGGAGTTCCAGCACGGGCAGCGCCTCGGGCACGGCGGCGAGCGGCTGGACGCCGTGCCGCTTGAGGGAGCCGAGGAGGATGCCGAGGTCGCGCATCGCGGCGAGGGCGCCGCCGACGTTCCACTGCGCGGCCCGTTCGAGGTCGGGGACGAGGGCGCGCAGGGCGACGGTCAGCGCGGCGGTGTCGGCGCGCGCGTTCATCGCGGGCACCGCGGCGAGCAGGGCGTCGGCGCCCAGCGGGTCGGCCGCGCGTATCTCCTCGGTCGTGTGACGCGGGTCGCCGAACAAGTCGGGGCTCCTTACTTCCGGGGGGTGTGTCGTGGGCGTCGCGGTACGGGTCCGGTCGGGGGTCCGGTGGTGCGGCGCCGGTCAGTACGGATCGGGCACCCGGTCCTCGGGTGCGGCGGCCCGCTCGGGGAGGTGGAGGCGTACGGAGAGCAGGGCGGCCAGGGCCGCGAGGGCGGCGCCGGTGAGCAGGGCGGCGCGGAAGCCGGCGGTCTCGGCGGCGGCGCGTGCGGCGTCGGCGGCTCCGGTGGTGTCTCCGGTGCGGCCGGTGGCGACGGCGACGAGGACGGCGAGGCCGAGGACGGAGCCGAACTGCTGGCTGGTGTTGACGAGTCCGGAGGCGAGGCCGGTCTCCTCGGGCGCGGCCTCCGCCGTGGCGGCCACGTTGGTGGTGACCATGACCAGCGGCAGGGCGGCGCCGAGGAGGAGGCTCGGGGCGAGGACGGTGCTCGCGAAGGTGCCGTCGGGGGTGAGGGCCAGGGCCAGCCAGAGGGTTCCGGCGCACAGCAGGACGAAGCCGAGGGTCATGGTCCGGTGCAGGCCGAGGCGGAAGATGATCCGGCCGGTCTGCGGGGCGACCGCGACGACGACGAGGGAGAGCGGCAGCAGTCCGAGGCCGCCGCCGAGGGGCGCGTACCCGAGGACGCTCTGGAGGTAGAGGCTGACCAGGAAGAACATCGGGAACAGCGTGGTCTGGGCGAGCGCCGCGAGGAGGTTGGCCAGGCGGAGCGCGGGCCGGCCGAGGACGGCCGGCGGGACGAGGGGGGCGGCGGCCCGGGTCTCGACGGCGGCGAAGGCGAGCAGCAGGGCCAGGCCCGCTCCGCCTGCGCCGAGGGTGCGGGCGGAGAGCCATCCGGCGCCGGCGCCGCCGACGAGGGCGTAGGCGACGAGGCCGAGGCCGGCGGTGGCGGTGAGCGCCCCGGTGAGGTCGAAGCCGCCGCGGAGCGCCGCCGGGGGGCGGGGGGCGAGGACGCGGAGGGCGAGGGCGGCGAGGACGGCGGCGAGGAGCACGTTCAGCCAGAACGTGGCGCGCCAGCCGAGGAGGTCGGTGAGGACGCCGCCGAGGACCGTGCCGAGGACTCCGCCGAGGCCGCCCATGGCGGCGAAGGCGCCGAGGGCCTTGTGCCGGGGCGGGCCGTCGGGGAAGAGCAGGAGGAGCAGCGCGAAGGCGGCGGCCGCGGCGAGGGCGGCGCCGACGCCCTGGACGGCGCGGGCCGCGACGAGGGTGTCGGCGCCCGGGGCGAGACCACCGGCGGCGGAGGCGACGGCGAGCAGGCCGAGGCCGCCGAGGAAGACCCGCCGGTGGCCGAGGAGGTCGGCGACGCGTCCGCCGAGGAGGAGCAGCCCGCCGAAGGTGATGAGGTAGGCGTTGGCGACCCAGGACAGCCCGTCGGCGCCGGAGCCGAGGTCCGCGCCGACGGACGGCAGGGCGACGTTGACGATCGCGGTGTCCATGATGAGCAGCAGCTGGGTGGAGGCGAGCAGGGCGAGTGCGCCGCGCCGCGGGCCCGGCGGTGGCCCGGTCACCGGGTGGTCCCCAGGCCGTAGCCGTCGAGGCAGGCCTGGGCGAGGCTCTCGCACTCCCCCGCCGAGCCGGCCCAGGTCTGCATGGTCAGGTAGACGTGCGGGGCGCCGTGGTAGAAGCGCTCGTACTGCTCGTGGCGGCCGGCGAACTCCGAACCGAGGGCGTCCCAGGCGAGTTTGAGGAGCTTGATGCGCTCCTCGGCGGGGTGGCCGGGCGTCGCGAAGTAGCGGCGGACCAGCGGCCCGAGCTCGGGGTGCAGGAGGTCGCGGCCGCTCGCCGGGAGCTGGACGAGGGCGCCGCCGGCGAGGAGCTTGATGTCCTGGACGGCGCGCGGGTGGAGCTCCCCGGCCATGATCCGCTGGGCGAAGGAGATCTCCTGCCCGGGGCGGACGCCGCCGCGTCCGCCCTCGACCTGCTCGTGGGAGGCCTCGGCGGCGAGGACGAAGGCCTTGGCCTGGGCGACCATGCCGAGGAGGCGGCCGACGGCCTGGGTGACGGCCGGCAGCGTGTCGGTGCCGTTCGAGCGGGTGAGGAGGATGGCGAGGCCGGTGAGGAACTCCAGCTTGGTCCAGAAGCGGGTGGCGGACTGGTGGACCAGGTTCAGGTAGGCGGGGGTCTGCCACCAGATCGCGCCGGTGGTGACCGGGTCCCGGTAGGTGAGGACCCGCTCCCAGGGCACGAAGACGTCCTCGCAGACGAGCATCGCGTCGTTCTCGTCGTACCGGGAGGAGAGCGGCTGGTCGAAGACGGAGCGGGCGCGTTCCTCGTAGGAGGTGCGGGAGATCAGCCTGAGGCCGGGGGTGGCGAGGGGCACGGAGAAGGTGACGGCGTGCGCGGTGTCGTCGGGGGCGAGCGGCTCGATGGTGCCGACGAGGAGTTCGTCGGCGAAGACCGCGCCGGTCCCGATGGTCTTGGCGCCCCGGACGACGATCCCGCCGTCGCGCTCCCGCACGACCCGGAGGGTGAGGTCGTCCCCGCCGTGGCCCGCGGGCGGGTTGGTGAGGGTGAACGCGGTGTGCAGGTCGTCCTCGGTGATCCGCCGGTTCAGGGCGACCGCCTGGCCGGCGCCGTCGAAGGTCTCGCCGGTGAGGACGGCGGGCGCGGCGGCGAAGCCGGCCGTGCCGGCGGCCATGTAGTCGGGGGTGCGGCCGAGGAAGCCGTAGCTCGCCCGCGCGGTGGTGCGGAAGGCGCGGCGGCGGGCGACGAGGTCCTCGTACGAGCGGGGCACGAGGCCGGCGCGGCGGACCCCGTCCCGGACGAGGACGGGGCGGTGCGCGGGGTCGTCGGCGAGGTCGTACAGGCCGGCGAAGGAGGCCGCGGAGGCGCGGAAGGCGGGGTGGGCGGTGACGTCCGCGACCCGCTCGCCGTCGAGCCAGACCTCGCGCCCGTCGCGCAGGCCCTCCAGATACTCGTGCCCGGACCTCGTCACCGGTGTGTCGCCTCTCCTCGGGTGCCGCGCCTCTGCCGGTCCCGAGCCTCTCCGGGGCGCACCGGACGGACAATGAACGTCCGTCCAGGTGTCCTTAAGATCCGTCCAGGGGCACCCGAAGATGTCAGGTCGGGCGGATCAGGCGGCCCTGACCTGCCCCGCCCGGTACTCGCCGGGGGTCACTCCGAACCACTTGCGGAAGGCCAGGTGGAAGCCGACGGCGCTGCGGTAGCCGACGCGGGCGGGCAGCGCGGACTGCGGGAGGGACGTCTCGGAGAGGAGCCGGCCGGCCTCCTGCATGCGGCGGCCGGCGAGGTAGCGGGCCGGGGAGTCGCCGACCAGTTCCCGGAAGGCGGCGGTGAACGCGGACCGGGACATGCCGACCTCGCGGGCGAGCACGTCGATGGTCCACGGCTCGGCGAAGCGGGTCGCCATCATGACGACGGCGCGGCTGATCCCGGGGTGGCGGAGCAGCGGCAGGGAGGCCGGGTTGCCGGCGAGTGCGCAGAGCAGCGGGCGGAGCGCGAGGACGAGCGCCATCTCGAAGGCGCGCAGGGTGATGAGGCGGTCGCCGGGGCCGACGGGCCGGTCGGGGGAGGCGAGCAGCCGGAGGGTGTCGCGGAGCAGGGGTTCGCGGTCGACCTGGGCGCCGTCGAGGACGAGGGCCCAGGGCAGCGAGGTGTAGAGGCCGGTGGCGGCGCTGGCGTCGTAGTGGAGCCCGGCGCACAGCAGGCGGCTCTCGGGTCCGGTGCCCTCGATGACGATCTCGCCGGAGGTGCCGGGCTGCCGCTCGGGCAGGACGGCCTTGAGCGGGACGCCCTGGCGTTCGGGCCGGTCGGAGAGGCGGTGCGCGGCACCGGTGGGGAAGACGACGAGGTCTCCGGCGTGGAGTTCGACGGGGGGCTCGTCGTCGGTGGTGATCCAGCAGTCGCCCTCGACGACGTAGTGGAGGACCGCGCAGCTGTGTTCGGCGTCGCCCTCGATGGCCCAGGGGGCGCGGACGTGCCAGCGGCTGTCGAAGACGCCGGTGAGCCGGAGGGGTTTGAGGAGGTCGCTCAGGAGGTCCTCGTGCTCGCCCCCGTCCAGGGGGTCGCCGGTGTCGTTCCGGTCGTGACGGTCGGTTCCCACGATTTCCATGGACGATCCTTCAACTTCCGCCCCGGTTTGTTAATTGAACGGACGAAGCCGTCGCGGCGAGCCTGGAGGGACGCCGACACGGCAGCGGTGACAGCCTATCGAAGGGCCTCAGACACACATGTCCAGTGAGATTCCGATGCGGGTGGCGGTCGTGGGCGCGACCGGCTTCCAGGGGGGCGCGGTGGCGCGTCTCCTCGCCGAGCGGCACCACCGGGTGCGGACCCTGACCCGGCGCCCGGAGGCGGACCGTCCGCCGCTCCCGGGGGCCTTCTTCCTCTCCGGGGACCTGGGGGTCCCGGGGGACGTGCGGCGGCTCTTCGCGGGGACCACGCACGCCTTCGTCACGATGCCGCTGGTGTACGACGAGAAGCGGGTCGAGGCGTACGCGCGGAACATCGCGGAGGCGGCGCTCGCGGCAGGCACCTCCCGTCTCGTGTTCAACACCAACACCCGTCTGCCGCTGGGTCCGACGGACGTGTCGGCCTTCGAGACGCGGCGGCTGGCGGAGCGGGTGCTGCGGGACAGCGGGGTGCCGCTGGTGGTGCTCAGGCCGCCGGTGTACCTGGACAACCTGTTCTCGCCGTGGAACGGGCCGGCCCTGGTGGAGGACGGCGTCCTCGCCTATCCGCTGCCGGAGTCCGCGCGGACCGCGTGGCTGTCGCACCGGGGCCTCGCGGAGGCGGCGCTCGCGGCGCTGTCCCGGGACGGCCTGGACGGCCGCACCTTCGACATCGGCGGCGACCGCGCCCTGACGGGCCGGGAGCTGGCCGGGGCCTTCGGGCGGGCCCTCGGGCGGGCGGTGCGGTACGAGGAGCTGGATCCGGCCGTGTTCGAGCGGGGGCTGGCGCAGCTGCTCGGCCCGGAGTCGGCGGCCGGGGTCGCCGGGATCTACCACTACATGGCGAGCGGGGCGGATCCGCTGCTCATGGCGGACGACGACGGGGTGTCGTCGGAGGTCCTCGGCCTGGAGCAGGCGCCGGTGGAGGAGTGGGTGGCGCGCCAGCCCTGGCAGGTGTGGTCGACGGACGCGGAGGAGCCGGACGCCTCGCCGCGCCCCTGACCCGACCACCGAAGGTGCCCCGCCCCCACAAGGGCGGGGCTTCTTTCTTGTCCGGGTCGGGTGGTTGCCGAGGCGGCTACGTCCGAGTAGTTAACAAAGCGACCGGATTGCCCACCCGAGATCCGTGGGAAGGCTCCTCCGGTACGAATCCCCCGACCCCTACCCCCGACCCCCGACCCCCGTCCTCCCCGAGCTTCCCGTTCTCACCGGTTCATCCCTGTGGACCCGCCATCCGAGTGAACGCGGACAGGAGCCGTCATGCCCGCAACCCGCCGGCCGTCGACGGAGCTAGAAAGAGCGCACCACCACCCGCACCCCCGTAACCCGTCAGGTGATGCTGTGAATCCGCTCATGGGACGCATTCCCGTACTGGACGTCCGCCCCCTGGTCGACTGCGGCCGGCGCCCCGCGAAGGCGGTGGCCGGAGAGTCCTTCGAGGTGACGGCCACCGTCTTCCGCGAAGGGCACGACGCGGTCGCCGCCAATGTCGTGCTGCGCGGCCCGTCGGGCCGTCCCGGCCCCTGGATCCCGATGCGCGAGCTGGCGCCGGGCACCGACCGGTGGGGGGCCGAGGTCACCCCGGACGCCGAGGGCACGTGGACGTACACCGTGGAGGCCTGGAGCGACCCGGTGGCGACCTGGCGGCACACGGCCAGAATCAAGATCCCGGCCGGCATCGACTCCGAACTGGTCCTCGCGGAGGGTGCCGAGCTGCACGAGCGGGCCGCGAAGGGCGTCCCGAAGAAGGGCGGCGGCCGGGAGGCCGTGCTCGCGGCGGCGGACGCGCTGCGCGACGTGACCCGTCCGGCGGCGGTGCGGCTCGCGGCGGCGCTCGCGCCGCGCGTGGTCGACGCCCTGGACCGTCACCCGCTGCGCGAACTGCTGTCCGCCTCCCCCGCGTTGCCGCTCCAGGTGGAGCGCGAGCGGGCCCTGTTCGGCTCCTGGTACGAGTTCTTCCCCCGCTCGGAGGGCGTGCGGACGGTGAAGGGCCGCACGGTCCCGGGCAACTTCCGCACCGCCGCCGAACGGCTCCCCGCGATCGCGGCGATGGGCTTCGACGTCGTCTACCTGCCGCCGGTCCATCCGATCGGCGAGACCCACCGCAAGGGCCCGAACAACTCCCTGTCGGCGGCGCCGCACGACATCGGCGTCCCGTGGGCGATCGGCTCCCCGGAGGGCGGGCACGACGCGCTCCACCCGGACCTGGGCACCTTCGAGGACTTCGACGCCTTCGTGGCGCGGGCCCGGGAGCTGCGCCTCGAGATCGCGCTGGACTTCGCGCTCCAGTGCTCCCCGGACCACCCGTGGGTGGAGAAGCACCCGGAGTGGTTCCACCACCGTCCGGACGGTTCGATCGCGTACGCCGAGAACCCGCCGAAGAAGTACCAGGACATCTACCCGATCGCCTTCGACGCCGACATGGACGGGATCGTCGCCGAGACCGTCCGGGTGCTGCGGCACTGGATGGACCACGGCGTCCGGATCTTCCGCGTGGACAATCCGCACACCAAGCCGGTGGTGTTCTGGGAGCGGGTGATCGGCGAGGTCAACCGGGCGGACCCGGACGTGATCTTCCTGGCGGAGGCGTTCACCCGGCCCGCGATGATGCGGACGCTCGGCGCGATCGGCTTCCAGCAGTCGTACACGTACTTCACCTGGCGCAACACCAAGGAGGAGCTGACGGAGTACCTGACCGAGCTGTCCGGGGAGACGGCCGCCCAGATGCGGCCGAACTTCTTCGTGAACACCCCCGACATCCTGCACGCCTACCTCCAGGAGGGCGGCCGGCCCGCGTTCGAGGCGCGGGCGGTGCTCGCGGCGACGCTGTCGCCGTCCTGGGGCATGTACGCCGGGTACGAGCTGTGCGAGAACACTCCGCTGCGGGACGGCAGCGAGGAGTACCTCGACTCGGAGAAGTACGAACTGAGGCCCAGGGACTGGGAGTCGGTGGAGCGTGCGGGGACGACGATCACCCCGCTCATCACCGCCCTGAACCGGATCAGGCGCCGCCACCCGGCCCTGCGACGGCTACGGAACCTGAGCTTCCACCAGACGGACAACCCTCAGGTGATCGCGTACTCGAAGCGCTCGGGTTCGAACATCGTTCTGGTGGTCGTCAACCTCGACCCGCACCACACCCAGGAGGCTTCACTCTCGTTGAACATGCCGGAACTCGGCCTCGACTGGCACGAGACCGTGCCGGTGCGCGACGAGCTCACCGGCGAGACCTATCACTGGGGCAGGGCAGCCTACGTGCGCCTAGAGCCGGGCGTCACGCCCGCGCACGTACTGGTCCTGCGACCGTCCCCGCAGACCGGAGGGTCACCCACCTCATGACTGTCAACGAGCCCGTCCCCGACACCTTCGAGGACACGCCCGCCAAGGACCGCGATCCCGACTGGTTCAAGCGGGCCGTCTTCTACGAGGTCCTCGTCCGCTCCTTCCAGGACAGCAACGGCGACGGCGTCGGCGACCTGAAGGGCATCACGTCCAAACTGGACTACCTCCAGTGGCTGGGCGTCGACTGCCTCTGGCTGCCGCCGTTCTTCAAGTCCCCGCTGCGGGACGGGGGCTACGACGTCGCCGACTACACCTCGGTGCTCCCCGAGTTCGGCGACCTGGCCGACTTCGTGGAGTTCGTCGACGCCGCCCACCAGCGCGGGATGCGCGTGGTCATCGACTTCGTCATGAACCACACCAGCGACCAGCACCCGTGGTTCCAGGAGTCGCGGCGCGACCCGGACGGCCCGTACGGCGACTACTACGTCTGGGCGGACGACGACAAGCAGTACGCGGACGCCCGGATCATCTTCGTCGACACCGAGACCTCCAACTGGACGTTCGACCCGGTCCGCAAGCAGTACTACTGGCACCGGTTCTTCTCGCACCAGCCGGACCTCAACTACGAGAACCCGGCCGTGCAGGAGGAGATCCTCTCCGCGCTGAAGTTCTGGCTGGACCTGGGCATCGACGGCTTCCGGCTCGACGCGGTGCCGTACCTGTACCAGCAGGAGGGCACCAACTGCGAGAACCTCCCGGCCACCCACGCCTTCCTCAAGCGGGTCCGCAAGGAGATCGACGACCACTACCCGGACACGGTGCTGCTCGCCGAGGCCAACCAGTGGCCGGAGGACGTCGTCGACTACTTCGGCGACTTCCGCTCGGGCGGCGACGAGTGCCACATGGCCTTCCACTTCCCGGTCATGCCGCGCATCTTCATGGCCGTGCGGCGCGAGTCCCGCTACCCGGTCTCCGAGATCCTGGCGAAGACCCCGCAGATCCCCTCCGGCTGCCAGTGGGGCATCTTCCTGCGCAACCACGACGAGCTCACGCTCGAGATGGTCACGGACGAAGAGCGCGACTACATGTACGCCGAATACGCCAAGGACCCGCGCATGCGGGCCAACATCGGCATCCGGCGGCGACTCGCCCCGCTCCTCGACAACGACCGCAACCAGATGGAGCTGTTCACCGCGCTGCTCTTCTCGCTGCCCGGCTCGCCGGTGCTGTACTACGGCGACGAGATCGGCATGGGCGACAACATCTGGCTCGGCGACCGTGACGGGGTGCGGACCCCGATGCAGTGGACCCCCGACCGGAACGCGGGATTCTCCTCCTGCGACCCGGGGCGGCTGTACCTGCCGGCCATCATGGACCCGGTCCACGGCTACCAGGTCACGAACGTCGAGTCCGGGATGGCGTCCCCGTCCTCGCTGCTGCACTGGACGAAGCGGATGATCGAGATCCGCAAGCAGAACCGGGCCTTCGGGACGGGCACCTACACGGAACTCCCGTCCTCCAACCCGGCGGTGCTCGCCTTCCTCCGGGAGGACGGCGACGACCTGGTGCTCTGCGTGAACAACTTCTCGCGCTTCGCCCAGCCGACCGAGCTCGACCTGCGCAGCTTCGACGGCACCCGGCCCGTGGAGCTCATCGGAGGGGTGCGGTTCCCGGCCATCGGCCAGCTCCCCTACCTCCTGACCCTTGCGGGACACGGCTTCTACTGGTTCCGTCTGAAGAAGGCCTGAGCGGGGAACGGTTCCCGCTCGAACCGGAGTGGGGCGGTTTCCCCCGCCCCACTCCGGGCACTGTGAACGACACACGATCCACGCCGATTCAGGTCCATCCGGGCCTTCTTGCCGGGCCCATACGGATCTTCCCTTTCCGACACGTCCCGCACATCCGGACAGCCATAGCCGCAATCCGGGACACTCTGCGCATTTGAACGCACATGAAACCCACTTGCGCGCCCCGGGGAAAGGACGCGATGCCATGCCGGAGACCGCATCCACCACCCGGGCCCCGGACGCCCTCCTTCCGTCGCTCGCCCCCCTGCTCCACGAATGGCTGCCACGGCAGCGCTGGTTCGCGGGCAAGGGCCGCCGGGTCACCGGATTCACGCTGGACGCGGCCACCGAGCTGCTGCCCCTGGACGGCACGGGACCCGGCCTGCTCCACCTGCTCGTACGGGTCGAACAACCCGGCCGCCCGGCCGGGACGCCCGCCGACTGCTACCAACTCCTCCTGGGCGTACGGACCCAGCTCCCGCCCCGCCTCGCCCCCGCCCTGATCGGGCGGATCCGGCAGGGCCCGCTCGCCGGACGGGCGGTGTACGAGGGGCTGCGCGACCCGCGCCTCGCGGGCCTCCTGTACGAGCGGCTGCGCTCCCCGGGCCGCACCGGCCCGCTGCGCTTCCACGCCACCGCCCCACTGCCCCCGGCCCTGGCACCCCGCATGCTGGACGCCGAGCAGTCCAACTCGTCGCTGGTCTTCGGAGATTCGTTCATCCTGAAGATCTTCCGCAGGGTCAGCCCGGGAGCCAACCCCGACCTGGAGCTGCCGCTCGCCCTCGCCGGGGCCGGCTGCGCCCGCGTCCCGGCCCCGGTCGCCTGGTTCGAGTCGGGGGCCGCCACCCTCGGCGTCCTCCAGCCCTATCTGCGGGACTCCCGGGACGGCTGGCGGCTCGCCCTCGACGCGCTCGCCGACGGACGGGAGTTCACGACCGAGGCGCGGGCCCTGGGCCGCGCGACGGCGGAGGTCCATCTGGCCCTCGCCTCCGCGCTGCCGACCCGGCGCCTCGCCCGCGCCGAGACCGAGCAGCTGGCCGCCGCGATGGACCGCAGGCTGCACGCGGCCGCCCAGGCCGTCCCGGCGCTGCTGCCGCACGTGCCGGGCCTGCGGGCCGTGTTCGCCGCGGCGAGCGGCGGGGCGGCGGTCCAGCGCATCCACGGCGACCTGCACCTCGGACAGACCCTGCGCGGCTCCGACGGCGGCTGGGCGGTCATCGACTTCGAGGGCGAACCGGCGAAGCCGCTAGACGAGCGGCGCAGCCCGCAGCCCACCGTCCGGGACGTCGCCGGGATGCTCCGCTCCTTCGACTACGCGGCCCGCACGCACCGCCCCTGGAACGCGGACTGGGCGGCGCGGTGCCGGGCGGCGTACTGCGCGGGCTACGCGGAGGCGTCGGGGGCCGACCCCCGTGCGGATCCCGCGCTGCTCCGCGCGTACGAGACGGACAAGGCGGTGTACGAGGTCGTCTACGAGGCCCGTCACCGCCCGGACTGGCTCCCGGTCCCGATGTCCGCGATCGAACGCCTGTCGGCCACGCCATGATCCACCCCGCACGCGCCCGCGCCCCGGCGGCCCGGCGCCCCTCCGCCACCCCCCGTGTGGGCAATCGTCCCGCTGGGGCGATGGGGGTCCCCCCTGCTCGAGCGAAGCCGAGAGCTTGGGGGAGGGTGGGCACACGGGACGGCGCCCTTCGCGGCGCCTCCGCGCTCTGTGCCCTGACCCGCACCACCATGTGCTGCACCTGCCGGTGCGGGTTCAAGTCCAGGAGCCTCTGGCGCCGGCAAGGGCGCCGTTCCGTTGTGCCCACCCGTTCCGCCCCGGCGGAACGCATGCCCACAACTCCAGTGGGCGACGCCCAACGCGCCCCGTTCGGCCGAGTTTCCCCGCACCCCGCACCACCGTTGCGCTTTCGAACCCCCCGTACCCCCAGGAGGCACCCCCGTGACCGCCCGATCCGCAGGCAAGACGGCCGGCAAGACGCCCCGTAAGGCGCCCCCGCTCGACCCCGGCGACCGGGCCAGGCTGCTCGCCGGGGAGCACCACGACCCGCACGGCGTGCTCGGCGCCCACCCCGTCAAGGGCGGTGTCGTCATCCGGACGCTGCGCCCGTGGGCGAAGGAGGTGACCGTCCTCGCCAAGGGGAAGCGCCTCCCGATGGACGACGACGGCGACGGCCTGTTCTCGGTGCTCGTCCCGCTGCTCCGGAAGGTGCCCGCGTACGAGCTGCGGGTGCGCTACGACGGCGACGAGCTCGCCCTCCAGGACCCGTACCGCTTCCTGCCCTCGCTCGGCGAGCTGGATCTGCACCTGATCGGCGAGGGGCGGCACGAGGAGCTGTGGACGGCGCTCGGCTCCCGTCCCATGACGCACGAGGGGGTCGCCGGGACCCGGTTCGCCGTCTGGGCGCCGAACGCGCGCGGCGTGCGGGTCACGGGTGACTTCACGCACTGGGACGGCACGGCGCTGCCGATGCGCTCGCTGGGCTCGACGGGCGTCTGGGAGCTGTTCGTGCCGGGCGTCGGCGACGGCGCCGTCTACAAGTACGACATCACGCGGCCGGACGGCTCGCACACGGTCCGCGCGGATCCGATGGCCCGGCGCACGGAGTGCCCGCCGAACACCGCGTCGATCGTGACCGAGTCGCACTACGAGTGGGACGACGCGGAGTGGATGGAGCGGCGCGGGTCGCGCCCGCCGCACGAGGCGCCGATCTCCGTGTACGAGGTGCACCTGCCGTCCTGGCGGCCGGGCCTCACCTACCGGCAGCTGGCCGAGCAGCTCCCCGCCTACGTCAGCGACCTCGGGTTCACCCACGTGGAGCTGATGCCGGTCACCGAGCACCCCTTCGGCGGCTCCTGGGGCTACCAGGTCACGGGCTTCTACGCGCCGACGGCCCGCATGGGCACCCCGGACGACTTCCGGTTCCTGGTGGACGCGCTCCACCGGGCGGGCATCGGGGTGCTGATGGACTGGGTCCCGGCGCACTTCCCTAAGGACGACTGGGCGCTCGCGGAGTTCGACGGGCGGCCGCTGTACGAGCACGAGGACCCGCGCCGCTCGCACCATCCCGACTGGGGGACCCTGGAGTTCGACTACGGCCGCACGGAGGTGCGGAACTTCCTCGTCGCCAACGCGGTCTACTGGTGCCAGGAGTTCCACGTGGACGGGCTGCGGGTGGACGCGGTGGCCTCGATGCTCTACCTGGACTACTCGCGGGAGCACGGCGAGTGGCTGCCGAACGAGTTCGGCGGACGGGAGAACCTGGACGCGGTGCGCTTCCTCCAGGAGATGAACGCCACCGTGTACCGCCGCTGCCCCGGCGTCGTCACCTTCGCCGAGGAGTCCACCGCCTGGGACGGGGTGACACGGGCGACGGACCAGGTGGGTCCGGGCGGCCACGGCGGCCTGGGCTTCGGGATGAAGTGGAACATGGGCTGGATGCACGACTCGCTGGAGTACGTGCAGAAGGAGCCGGTGCACCGCAAGTACCACCACCACGAGATGACGTTCTCGATGGTCTACGCGTACAGCGAGAACTACATCCTGCCGATCTCGCACGACGAGGTCGTGCACGGCAAGCGGTCCCTGGTGTCGAAGATGCCCGGCGACTGGTGGCAGCAGCGCGCCAACCACCGCGCCTACCTGGGCTACATGTGGGCACATCCCGGCAAGCAACTGCTCTACATGGGGCAGGAGTTCGCACAGGGCGGGGAGTGGTCGGCGGACCACGGCCCGGACTGGTGGCTGCTGGATCCCGCGTACGGGGCGGAGGCCGACCACCGCGGGGTCCGGGACCTGGTCCGGGACCTGAACACGGTGTACGCGGCGACGCCCTCGCTGTGGGAGCGGGACACGGTGCCGGAGGGCTTCCGGTGGGTGGTGGGCGACGCGGCCGAGGACAACGTCTTCGCGTTCCTGCGGTTCGACGCCTTCGGTTCGCCGCTGCTCGCGGTGTCCAACTTCTCGCCGGTGGTGCGGCACGACTACCGGCTCGGCGTCCCGGACACGTGCGCGGCCTGGGCGGAGGTCCTGAACACGGACGCGGCGCGGTACGGCGGCTCGGACGTGGTGGGCACCGACCCGGTGAAGACCGAGTCGGTGCCGTGGCACGGCCGCGAGTCGAGCGTGCGGATGACGCTGCCACCCCTGGCGACGGTCTGGCTCAGGCCGGCGTGAAGGCGGGCGTCCCGGCCCGCGCGGTGGCGGGCGTCCGGTCCCGTGTGACGGCCGGCCTGATGACGCCCAGCCGCTGAGTGGCCCGGGTGAGTGCCACGTACAGGTCGTTGACCCCGTGCGTGGCGCTCTCCCGGATGCCGTCGGGGTCGACGACGAGGACCGTGTCGAACTCCAGCCCCTTGGCCTGCCGGGGGTCGAGCAGGACGACCGGCCGGGTCAGGTCGGGGTCGGGGCCGTACGAGGCCTCCGGCAGGGCGGTGATCAGGCCGGGGTGGAGCTCCGGCGGGGCGATGACGGCGGTCCGGCCCTCCTCGCGGAGTGCGGCGGCGACCGCGCCGGCGGCCTCCGCGAACGGGTCGTCGACGGTCCGGTCCCAGGGCTCGACGCCGGTGGAGCGCACCGAGCGGGGCGGTTCGAAGCCGGGGTCGGCGGTCCGCCGCGCCTCGGCGGCGACGGCCATGATCTCGGCCGGGGTGCGGTAGTTGACGCCGAGGCGGACGTGCTCCCAGCGGTCCTCGACGTACGGGGCGAGGATGCTCTCCCAGGCGCCGACGCCGGCCGGGTCGCCGGTCTGGGCGGGGTCGCCGACCAGGGTCATCGAGCGGCTGGGGCTGCGGCGCATGAGGAGTCGCCAGGCCATGGCGGAGAGCTCCTGGGCCTCGTCGACGATGATGTGGCCGAAGGCCCAGGTGCGGTCGGCGGCGGCCCGCTCGGCGGCGGTGCGGTGGTCGGCCTCCTCGTGGCGCTCGGCGAAGCGCTCGGCGTCGATGATGTCGTGCGCGGAGAGGACCTCGGAGGCGTCCTTGTCGAGTTCCTCCTTGTCCTCGAACTCGTAGGTGCGGGAGGCGAAGGAGACGTCCAGGACGCCCTGCGCGTAATGGATCTGCTTCTGCCGCTCGGCCTCCTCGGCGGCGCGGAGGGCCGAGTCGTCCTCGCCGAGGAGCTCGGCGGCCTCGTCGAGCAGCGGGACGTCGGCGGGGGTCCAGGGTCCGCCGTCGCGCCGGATCGCGTCGGCGTCGTCCCCGCGGAGGTGGGTGGGGTCGGCGAGGTAGCCGGCGAGGAGGTCCCGCGGGGTGAGGGCGGGCCACAGGGTGTCGACGGCCGCGTGGACCTCTGGGTTGGCGGCGATGCCCTTGGCGAGCAGCGCGATGTCGTCGGGGCCGAGGAAGTTGGGGCCGCCGTACGGGTCGGCGCCGATGCGGTCGGCGAGCTGCTCGGCGAGCGCGTCGAGGATCCGGAAGACGAAGTAGGGGCGGGCCAGATTGTGCGGGAGGGCGGTCTCGCGGGCCTTGTGGCGGGCTTCGAGGGCCATGTCCCAGTCGATGACCAGGTCGCCGTCCTCGTGCGGGACGACCAGCGGTTCGCCGCGCTCGGGGACCCGCTGGTGATCGCGTACGGCCGCGGCGAGGGCGTCGGCCATGGCGGCGGCGCCCTTGACGGCGGCGGCGCGCGGGGTGTCGGTGCCGGTGGCGCGGACGCCGGGGAAGAGCTCGGCGGGGGTGGCGAGGAGGACGCCGGTCTCGCCGAGGGAGGGCAGGACGTTCCCGATGTAGCCGAGAAAGGCGGGGTTGGGTCCGACGATGAGGACGGCCCGCCGGGCGAGCTGCTCGCGGTGGGCGTAGAGGAGGTACGCGGCGCGGTGCAGGGCGACGGCGGTCTTGCCGGTGCCGGGGCCGCCCTCGACGACGAGCACTCCCTGGTGCGGGGAGCGGATGATGGCGTCCTGCTCGGCCTGGATGGTCTGCACGATGTCGTGCATGCGGCCGGTGCGGGCGGCGTCGAGCGCGGCGAGCAGCACCTCGTCCGCGTCGCGGCTCTCGTGGCCGGTGCGGGTGGCGTCGCCGAGGTCGAGGACCTCGTCGTGGAGGGAGACGACCTCGCGGCCCCGGGTGGTGAGGTGGCGCCGGCGGGTGAGGCCCATCGGCTCGTACCCGGTGGCGAGGTAGAAGGGACGTGCGATCTCGGCGCGCCAGTCGACGACGAGCGGGGTGCGGTTCGGGTCGTCCTCGCGGATGCCGAGCCGGCCGATGTGATGGTCGCGGCCGTCCTTGAAGACGAGCCGGCCGAAGCAGAGCCCGCTCTCCCCGGCGTTGAACGCGGCGAGCAGTCCGGACTGCTCGGCGACCATCACGTCCCGTTCGAGCCGGCCCTGGCTGCTGCCGACCCCGGGGGTGCGCAGCGCCTGCTCGACGGCGGCCTCGGCCTGGTCCCTGAGGTCGTCGAGTCGTGCGTAGAGATCGGTGATGAATTGCTGTTCATTCCGAAATTCCTCGGTTGACAATTCGACTCCCGGCGCGATACAGTGCGTTTATTGAACTTCTCCATGTTCGTGGTGTGCCCGAACACGGAATCCTTGAATATACGCGAGACAAAGCCCCGACTGTCAATTCTAGTCGGGGCTTTTCCGTGTGCCCTGGGGAACGCGGCTCATCGTGCCGCTCGGGAGGTCCGGGCACCGGATCCCGGTCTCGTCCGGGATCACGGTCTCGACCGGGCCTCCACGCCCGCGCCCGGCCCTCGTCAGACCCCCGCCCGGGCCTTCTCCTCGCCCTCGTCCGCGCGCTGGTCCGGCACCGCCGGGGCCCCGTGGTCGTCGACCAGCGTCTTCTCGTCGAAGGGGATCCGGCCCGCCAGCACCTCCGTGACCCGGGCGCGGTCGATCTCCTTGGTCCACGTGCCGACGAGCACCGTCGCGACCGCGTTGCCCGCGAAGTTGGTGAGGGCGCGCGCCTCGCTCATGAAGCGGTCGATGCCCACGATCAGGCCCACCCCGTCGACCAGCTCGGGCCGGTGCGACTGGAGGCCGCCCGCGAGGGTGGCGAGCCCCGCGCCGGTGACGCCCGCCGCCCCCTTCGAGGCGATGATCATGAAGACGAGCAGCGAGATCTGCTCGCCGACGGACAGCGGCTCGCCCATCGCCTCGGCGGTGAAGAGCGAGGCCATCGTCAGGTAGATCGCGGTGCCGTCGAGGTTGAAGGAGTAGCCGGTCGGGACGGTGATGCCGACGACCGGCTTGCTGACGCCCAGGTGCTCCATCTTCGCGATGAGCCGCGGCAGCGCGGACTCGGAGGAGGAGGTGGAGAGGATCAGCAGGAACTCGCGGCCCAGGTACTTCAGGAGCGACCAGATGTTGATCCCGGCGATCAGGCGGAGCAGCGTGCCGAGGACCACGAAGACGAACAGCCCGCAGGTCACGTAGAAGCCGATCATGATGACGGCCAGCGACTTCAGGGCCGCCGCGCCCGTCGCGCCGACGACGGCCGCGATCGCGCCGAACGCGCCGACGGGCGCCGCCCACATGATCATGCCGAGGATGCGGAAGACGAGCCGCTGGATGTGCCCGATGCCGCGCAGGACGGGCTCGCCGGAGGGGCCCATCGCCTGGAGCGCGAAGCCGGCGAGGAGGGCGACGAGGAGGGTCTGGAGGACCTCGCCGCCGGTGAACGCGGAGACGAGGGTGGTCGGGATGATCCCGAGCAGGAAGTCGGACGTCGACTCGCTCGCGCCCTCGGCCTGCTTCGCTCCGGCCTCGGCGAGCTCCCGGGTGAGGTGCAGCCCGGAACCGGGCTCCAGGAGGTTGCCGACGAGCAGGCCGATCGCGAGTGCGACGGTCGACATCACCAGGAAGTAGCCGAGGGCGAGGCCACCGACGGCGCCGACCTTGGCGGCTTTGCGGACCGAGCCGACGCCGAGGACGATGGTGCAGAAGATGATGGGCGAGATCATCATCTTGATGAGGTTGACGAAGCCGGTGCCCAGCGGCTTCAGCTCGACGGCGACGCCCGGCGCCAGGAACCCGACCGCGATGCCGAGCAGTACGGCGCCGATGACGGCCAGATACAGATAGTGGGTACGGTCCCGGCGTGCGGCCACGGGGTCCTCCTCGTGCTGGTGGGTGTCCACGTCCCGGTGGACCTCCGCGACTATCCATCAGCCTGTGACCCGGGTCACGGTTGCGTGCCTTTCGTTCACGGCCGGAGCGGGCCGGAGCCGCGCGCACCCCGCGCGAACAGCACGATTCGGGAACGCGGTGCCGCCCCGCGCGTTCCCACGTGCACACTTACCGGCATGCGTCTCCCCCTCCCCCGTCCCCGCAGCCTGGCCGGCCAGCTCTTCGCGATGCAGGTCGTGCTCGTGGCCGTCGTCGTGGCGGGGTGCGCGGTCTTCGCGTACGTCACGGACCGCGCGCAGGCGGAGGAGACCGCCCGGCGCCAGGCCACGGCCACCGCCGCCGCCGTGGCGGACTCGCCTTCCGTGGCCGCCGCCGCCCGGTCCGCCGACCCGACCGCGACGCTCCAGCCGTACGCGGAGTCGCTGCGCCGCCACGCGGGCGTCGCCTTCGTGGTGATCATGGCCCCGGACGGCACCCGCTGGACCCATCCGGAGCCGGCCCAGATCGGCCGCACGTACCTCGGCCACATCGAGGAGGCGCGGCGGGGGCGGCTCTACTCGGAGACGCACCTGGGCGTTCTCGGCCCCTCGGTCCGGACGGTGGCGCCCGTCCTCGACGACGGGCGGGTGGTGGCCCTGGTCAGCGCGGGCATCACCATCGACGAGATCAGCGAGCAGGTGCGGGAGCAGGTGACGGCCCTGCTCGTGATGGCGGGCGCGGCCCTCGCGCTCGGCGGAGCGGGGACGTACGTCGTGAACGCGCGCCTGCGCCGCCACACCCACGGCATGAACGCGGCCGAGCTGAGCCGGATGCACGACTACCACGAGGCCGCCCTGCACGCGGTGCGGGAGGGGCTCGTGATGCTCGACGGGCGGCGGCGGATCGCCCTGATGAACGACGGCGCCCGGGAGCTGCTCGGCCTGGACGACGCGGCCGTCGGCCGGCCCGCCGCCGAACTCGGCCTGCCCGCGCCGCTGACCGGCGCCCTGCTCTCCTCGGAGCCGCGCGTGGACGAGACGCATCTGACGGCCGACCGGGTCCTCGTGGTCAACACCCGCCCGGTGGTGGGCGGGGAGCGGCGCGGCACCGTGGTCACGCTGCGGGACCGCACCGAACTCCAGGCGCTCTCCGGCGAGCTGGACTCCGAGCGGGGCTTCACCGAGGCGCTCCGCTCGCAGGCCCACGAGGCGGCGAACCGGCTGCACACGGTCGTGTCGCTGATCGAGATGGGCCGGGTGGCCGAGGCCGTGGAGTTCGCGACGGCGGAGCTGGAGCTCGCCCAGGCGCTCACCGACCGGGTCGTCGACGCCGTCGGCGAACCGGTCCTGGCGGCGCTGCTGCTCGGCAAGGCGGCGCAGGCCAACGAGCGGGGCGTGGAGCTGGTCCTCACCGAGGACAGCCGCATCGACGACGGCCGGGTCCCGGCGGCGCTGCCCTCCCGGGACCTGGTGACGATCCTGGGCAACCTCATCGACAACGCCGTGGAGGCGGCCGGCGGAACGCCGCACGCGCGCGTCACGGTCACGGTCGCGGCTCCCGCGGGCGGGGGCGAGCTGCTGCTCCGGGTCGGCGACAGCGGCCCGGGGGTCCGGGCCGCCGACCGGGAGGCGGTCCTCGGGCGCGGCTGGACCACCCGGGGGCCCGGGCGCGGCCTCGGCCTCGCCCTGGTGGGCCAGGCGGTCACCCGCGCCTCGGGAACGCTGAGCGTGACGGACGCGGCGGAGGGCGGCGCGGAGTTCACGGTCCGGCTGCCCCTGCCGGAGGGGGAGGCGGGGGCGGAGTCGGGCGCCGGCGCGCTGCCGGGGCCGGGCGGGGAGCCGGGCGCCGATGCGCTGCCGAGGCCGGGCGGGGAGCCGGTGGCGGGCGGGGAGCCGGGGCCCGACGGGGAGCCGGTGCCGGGCGCCGGCGCGGTTCCGGGCCCCCGGGGCGGCGGCCGGGGCCGCGGTGTCGTCGGCGCGGACGGGGAGGTGACCGGGTGAGTACGAGCCCCCTGCGGGTCCTCGTCGTCGAGGACGACCCCGTCGCGGCCGACGCCCACGCGCTCTACGCCGGGCGCGTCGAGGGCTTCCGGGTCGTCGGGGTCGCCCACTCGCGGGCCGCGGCCGTGCGGGTTCTGGACCGCGTGCCGGTCGACCTGATCCTTCTCGACCTGTACCTGCCGGACGGCCACGGCCTCCAGCTCCTCCGGGCCCTGCGGGCCGCCGGGCACTCCGCCGACGTCATCGCCGTGACGTCCGCCCGCGACCTGGCGGTCGTCCGCGAGGGCGTGTCCCTCGGCGTCGTCCAGTACGTCCTGAAGCCGTTCACCTTCGCCACGCTCCGGGACCGGCTCGTCCGGTACGCCGAGTTCCGCGCCGCCGCCGGCGAGGCCTCCGGGCAGGACGAGGTGGACCGGGCCCTCGCGGCCCTCCGGGCCCCGCACCCGGCCACCCTCCCCAAGGGGCTCAGCGGCCCGACGCTCGAAGCGGTCACCCGTACCCTCCGGGCGACTCCGGCGGGGCTGACCGCCGCCGAGGCGGGCGCGGCCGTCGGCATCTCCCGGATCACCGCGCGCCGCTATCTGGAGCACCTGGTCACGGAGGGCCGGGCCGTGCGCGCGCCCCAGTACGGGCAGATCGGGCGGCCGGAACTCCAGTACCGGTGGCTCGACGGCCCGGCGCGCGGCCACTGAGCGCGCCCCCGCGGTTACCGGCCGGTTCCCCCATTCCTACAGTGCCGCACGTTGGGGGAACACACCGTAGCCAGCCGTCACTTTTGGTACTTACCGTGGCCGCGTGCACCAACCCTCCCCACCCTTCGACGCCCAGGCCGCGCGCCGGCTCCGCGAGGGCCTCGGCATGGCTCCCGGACACGTCGCCTACGGCCTGCGGGCGCAGTACGGCCTCCTCGTCGCCCCCGACCTCGTGGTCGCCTGGGAACGCGGCTTCGCCCTCCCGAGCGAGCAGGAGCTCACGGCCCTCGCGGGCGTCCTGTGGTGCGCCCCCGCGGACCTGATCGCCGCCGCGTCCACCCTGCGCGAGCACCGGGTGGCGCGCGGGCTCCCGGCCGACGAACTCGCCCGTCGGGTCGGCGTGTCGGCCTCCGCGTACCAGAAGATGGAGGACGAGGGCCGCTGGCGCGGCAGCGAACGCCAGACCGCCGCCCTCGCCGAGGTGCTCGGCCTCGGACCGCGCGAGCTGGTCACCGCGACCGGTGGCGACGAGGCGCTCGCCGAGACGCTGCGGGACGCGGCGACGACGCGCTGGCAGGCGTACGTGAAACCGACCGTGAAGCTGGTGCCGCTTCCGAAGCGGGTCGTCGAGTCCGCGCTCCAGCAGCTCCACACCGAGTACCACGGGAAGATGACGGCGATCAGCAGCTGGGGCACCGCCGGGACGACCGGCGACGAGGGACGCGCCTACCTGGAGGACATCAGCGCCCGTTTCTGGGCCGCGGTGGGCCCGTAACCGCCCGGCTGTCCCCGTACATTGACGCCGTGAGACGACACATATCCTTCGACCGACTCCACAACTTCCGTGACCTGGGCGGCTATCGGACCGCAGGAGGCGGGACCGTGCGGTGGGAGACCCTCTACCGCTCCGACTCCCTCGGCAAGCTCGCGGACGCGGGTCCCGCCGACCTGGAGCGCTTCCGCGCGCTGGGCATCGGCACGGTGATCGACCTGCGCTACCCGTGGGAGATCGCCGGCAAGGGCCGCCTGCCGGAGACCGAGGAGGTCTCCTGGCACAACCTCTCCATCGAGCACCGCCCCTACGACCAGGAGGCGATCGACCCGGCCCTCGACCCCTGGCGCCACCTCGCCGACCGCTTCGCCGAGGTCGCCGAGGACGGGGCGGAGGAGCTGCGCACCGCCCTGGAGGTGATCGCCGCCGCCGAGGGGCCGCTCGTCTTCCACTGCGCCTCGGGGAAGGACCGTACGGGTCTGCTCGCGGCCGTGCTGCTCGCCCTCCTGGACGTCCCGGACGAGGAGATCCTCGCCGACTTCGCGCTCACCGAGCTGGCCACGGAACGGCTGATCGGCGACTGGCGGGCCGCGCACCCCGGCCGGGAGCCGCGCTGGCCGGGCTACGGACGGGCGCCCGCCGACATCATCCGGCTGTTCCTCGCGGACCTGCGCGCGCGGTACGGCTCGGTGTACGGGTACGTCACCGGCCACGTCGGGCTCGACCCCGCGGTGGTGACGGCCCTGCGGGCCAGGCTGGTGGAGACCCCTTAGGGGACCGGCCCCGTTCCCCTCAGTCGCGCCGGTCGAAGTCGAAGAGCTGCCCCGCCGCGTCCGGCGCGCAGGGCGCCTGGGCGAGCCGCGCCCAGGCGGCCGAGCGGTCGCCGACGACGGTGACGCAGGTGCCGGGGGTCGCGGAGCCCACGGGGACGATCCGGTACCCCTCGACGGGAGTGCCGAACGCCTCCAGGGCGAAGGACTCGACCCGGGTGGGGTCGCCGCACGCGGAGTCCTCGAACGCGGCGTCGGGTATCCGGCCGCCGGAGGGTATGCCGGAGCAGCCGGGGCCGAGGTCGGGGTGCTCCGAAACGATCCTCCACCGGCCGCCGCCCGCCTCGGCCAGGGCGTAGAGCGGGACGCCCGCGGCGGCGCAGGGCAGCTGGTGGACCTGTCCGGTGCGGGTGCCGCGCCGCTCGCCGAGGCAGAACTCGGTGCCCGCCACCCGGATGCGGACGTCCCCGACGGCGGGCGCGGTGGGGGTACGGGGCGGATGCCCGGTGTGGCCGTCCCGCAGGAAGGCGACGACGCTGACGCCGGCGAGCACGAGCCCGGCGAACGCGACGGCGGCGACGAGACCGCGCCGTATCCGGGACCGCGTGCCGGGCCGGTCCGCTTCCTCGTGGGCATCCTCGGCACCACCGGGCCAGGCGGGCACGGGCACGATTCCGTCGCCGTGGCCGCCGTCGTAGTCGTCGTGGTGGCCGCCGTCGTAGCCGTCGTGGTGGCCGCTGTCGTAGTTGTCGTGGTGGCCGCCGTCGTAGCTGTCGGGGTGACCGCCGTCGTGACCGTGGTCGCCCCCTTCGCCGTCGCCCGGCCCCTCCCCGCCGTCCGTACGCTCGGCGTCGTCGCCCGCGCTCCCGGCCCCCTCGCGGGCCCCGTCCGTCGCGGGCGCCCGGTCCCCGTCCGCCGGGTCCGACCCGTACACCCGCCGCGCCGCCGGCTCCCCCCGTGGCTCCCGTGGATCGGGAGCGTGCTCCCCCGGCGTCATCCGTGCCTCCCCCTCCGCCGGACAGGCTCGGGACATGTCCGGGACATGCCCCCAGCCTTGTTGATCTCGGGCCGGGGCTCAAGAGTGGAAACCGGCATTTCCGGGGGTGAGGGCGCGCACGGCGGAGTGGCCCCGACCGTCCACGGGGGACGGTCGGGGCCACTCGGGCCGTGCGGGTCCCGGAGGCGATCCGGGAGAGGTGGGGGCGGAGGTCCCGGCCCGGGGGGCCGAAGGTCCCGGCCCCGGGGTGTGGCGGGACGGGCGGAGGTCCCGGCGCCCGGCGGGGCGGACCGAAGCCTGGCCGGGCGGGCCGGCGCAGGGGCTGACTCCCGGCGGCGGACCGAGGGCCCGCCCCTCAGGCCTAGAAGACCGACTCGGCCTCGCGCATGCGGTCCAGCGGGACCGTCTTCAGCTGGGTCACGGCCTCCGCCAGCGGCACCATCTCGACGTTCGTGCCGCGCAGCGCCGTCATCCGGCCGAAGTCGCCGCGGTGCGCCGCCTCCACCGCGTGCCAGCCGAAGCGGGTCGCGAGCACCCGGTCGTACGCGGTCGGCGTGCCACCGCGCTGGACGTGACCGAGGATGACCGGACGGGCCTCCTTGCCGAGGCGCCGCTCCAGCTCGACGGCGAGCTGGTTGCCGATGCCCTGGAAGCGCTCGTGACCGAACTGGTCGATCTCGCCCTTCGCGTACTCCATGGAGCCCTCGGCCGGGTGGGCGCCCTCGGCGACGCAGATGACGGCGAACTTCTTGCCGCGGGCGAAGCGCTCCTCGACCATCTTGACCAGGTCGTCGATCTGGAAGGGGCGCTCGGGGAGGCAGATGCCGTGCGCGCCGCCCGCCATGCCGGACTCCAGGGCGATCCAGCCGGCGTGGCGGCCCATCACCTCGACGACCATCACCCGCTGGTGGGACTCCGCGGTGGTCTTGAGGCGGTCCATGGCCTCGGTGGCGACGCCGACGGCGGTGTCGAAGCCGAAGGTGCGGTCCGTGGAGGAGATGTCGTTGTCGATCGTCTTCGGGACACCGACGACGGGCATCCCGGCGTCGGAGAGCATCCGCGCGGCGGTCAGGGTGCCTTCGCCGCCGATCGGGATGAGGACGTCGATGCCGTACGCGCGGGCCAGGTCGGTGGCGGACTCGGCGGCCTCGCGGAGCCGGTTGCGCTCCAGGCGGGCCGAGCCGAGGATGGTGCCGCCGCGGGCCAGGATGCCGCTGACGGCGTTCAGGTCGAGGGGCCGGTAGTGGCCGTCGAGGAGGCCCTTGAACCCGTCCTCGAAGCCGATGACTTCGTCGTTGTGGCCGGTCAGCGCCCGGTGCACGACCGACCGGATCACTGCGTTCAGGCCGGGGCAGTCGCCGCCTGCGGTGAGAACTCCGATGCGCATCGTGCTGTGTCTCCTGCTCGGTCGCGGTCCGTGGTGAGCCACCGCAATTCTCACACGGTCCGCCTGACGGCCGCGCTCGTCGCCGCTCCGCGCGTCCCTCCCGGGCGGCCCGGAGCAGGCCTTTCGTCCCAGGTCCCCGGGCCCTTCGTCCGGCGGGCGACCTAACCAGTGGCGGGGGTATTGTCAAGGGGGTAATGCCGCCCTATCGGGGCTTTCTGAGCAGTGTCGTTTGACGTACGGGCCGCGCAAAGGTGCCGCGAAGGTACCGCTCGGCCCCTTCCGCAGGACTGGACAGGAGACCACGGCGTGACGCGCAGCGTGTACGTGACCGGGATCGACCGCGGTGACGGCCGCCAGGTCGTCGAGCTGGGAGTCATGGAGCTCCTGACCCGCCAGGTGGACCGGGTCGGGGTGTTCCGGCCGCTGGTGCACGACGGCCCGGACCGGCTCTTCGACCTGCTGCGCGCCCGCTACCGGCTCTCCCAGGACGCCTCGACCGTCTACGGCATGGACTATCACGAGGCCTCCGCGCTCCAGGCCGAGCGGGGCACCGACGAGCTGGTGTCCCTCCTCGTCGACCGCTTCCACGACGTGGCGCGGGACTACGAGGTCGTCCTCGTCCTGGGCACCGACTTCGCCGCCACCCAGCTCCCCGACGAGCTCGCGCTGAACGCGCGCCTGGCCAACGAGTTCGGCGCCTCCGTCATCCCGGTGGTCGGCGGCAAGGACCAGACCGCCGAGTCCGTGCGCGCCGAGGCGCGCAACGCCTTCCGGGCGTACGACGGGCTCGGCTGCGACGTGCTCGCGATGGTCGTCAACCGGGTGGCGGGCGAGGACCGCGAGGCGATCGCCGAGCGGCTCGCGGCCCGGCTCCCCGTGCCCTGCTACGTCCTGCCGGACGAGCCGGCGCTCGCCGCGCCCACCGTCGCCCAGATCACCCACGCGCTCGGCGCCACCGTCGTCCTCGGCGACGACGCGGGGCTCGCCCGGGACGCGCTCGACTTCGTCTTCGGCGGCGCGATGCTGCCGAACTTCCTGAACGCGCTGACGCCGGGCTGCCTGGTCGTCACCCCCGGGGACCGGGCCGACCTGGTCGTCGGCGCGCTCGCCGCGCACTCGGCCGGCACCCCGCCGATCGCGGGGGTGCTGCTCACCCTGAACGAGCGGCCCAGCGAGGAGATCCTGACCCTGGCGGCCCGCCTCGCGCCCGGCACGCCGGTCATCTCGGTGGCCGGCAACAGCTTCCCGACGGCGGCCGAGCTGTTCGCGCTGGAGGGCAAGCTGAACGCCGCCACCCCGCGCAAGGCGGAGACCGCCCTCGGGCTCTTCGAGCGGCACGTGGACACCGCCGACCTCCTCAAGCGGGTCTCGGTCGCACGCAGCGGCCGGGTCACGCCGATGATGTTCGAGCACGAACTGCTCGAACAGGCGCGGGCGGACCGGCGCCGGGTGGTGCTCCCGGAGGGCACCGAGGAGCGGGTGCTGCGCGCCGCCGACGTCCTGATCCGCCGTGACGTCTGCGACCTGACGCTCCTCGGCGACGTGGAGACGATCCGCAAGAAGGCCGCCGACCTGAGCGTGAACCTCGGCGAGACGCAGCTGATCGACCCGCAGACCTCGGAGCTGCGCGACACGTTCGCCGAGAAGTACGCGGCGCTGCGGGCCCACAAGGGCGTCACCGTCGAGCTGGCGTACGACGTCGTGTCCGACGTGAACTACTTCGGCACCCTGATGGTGCAGGAGGGCCTCGCCGACGGGATGGTGTCGGGGTCGGTGCACTCCACGGCGGCGACGATCCGGCCCGCGTTCGAGATCATCAAGACGAAGCCGGACGCGTCGATCGTCTCCTCGGTGTTCTTCATGTGCCTCGCCGACAAGGTGCTGGTGTACGGCGACTGCGCGGTGAACCCGGACCCGAACGCCGTACAGCTCGCGGACATCGCCGCCCAGTCGGCCGCGACGGCGGCCCGCTTCGGCGTGGAGCCGCGGATCGCGATGCTCTCGTACTCGACCGGCACCTCGGGCTCGGGCGCCGACGTCGACAAGGTCCGGGAGGCGACGAAGCTGGTCCGCGAGGCGCACCCGGAGCTGCGGATCGAGGGGCCGATCCAGTACGACGCGGCCGTCGAGCCGTCCGTGGCGGCGACGAAGCTGCCCGGTTCGGAGGTGGCGGGCCAGGCGACCGTGCTGATCTTCCCGGACCTCAACACCGGCAACAACACCTACAAGGCCGTGCAGCGTTCGGCCGGCGCCGTGGCCGTCGGCCCGGTGCTCCAGGGCCTGCGCAAGCCCGTGAACGACCTCTCGCGCGGCGCGCTCGTCAGCGACATCGTCAACACGGTCGCCATCACGGCGATCCAGTCCCAGGCCGAGGAGCTGCCGGCATGACGACCCCCACCCGTGTACTGGTCCTCAACTCCGGCTCCTCGTCGGTCAAGTACCAGCTGCTCGACATGAAGGACGGCGGCCGGCTCGCGCAGGGCCTGGTCGAGCGGATCGGCGAGGACACCTCCCGGCTCGTCCACACGCCGCTCCAGGGCGGCGGTGGCCAGAGGCGGGAGAAGAGCGGGCCGATCGCGGACCACGCGGCCGCGCTGAAGGCGGTCGCCGAGGAGCTGGCGGCCGACGGTCTGGGCCTGGACTCCCCCGAACTGGCCGCGATCGGCCACCGGGTGGTGCACGGTGGGCTGCGGTTCACCGCGCCGACGGTCATCGACGAGGAGGTGCTCGCCGAGATCGAGCGGCTCGTACCGGTGGCGCCGCTGCACAACCCGGCGAACCTGGTCGGGATCCGCACGGCGATGGCGCTGCGCCCGGACCTGCCGCAGGTGGCGGTCTTCGACACGGCGTTCCACACGACGATGCCGGAGTCGGCGGCGCGGTACGCCATCGACGTGGAGACCGCCGACGCGCACCGGATCCGCCGGTACGGCTTCCACGGCACCTCGCACGCGTACGTCTCCCGGGAGACGGCCCGGCTGCTCGGCAAGGAGCCGGAGGAGGTGAACGTGATCGTGCTGCACCTGGGGAACGGCGCCTCCGCCTCGGCGGTGCGGGGCGGCCGGTGCGTGGACACCTCGATGGGCCTGACGCCGCTGGAGGGTCTGGTCATGGGCACCCGCTCGGGCGACATCGACCCGGCGGTGACGTTCCACCTGAAGCGGGTGGCGGGCATGTCGGCGGACGAGATCGACGTCCTGCTGAACAAGAAGTCCGGTCTCGTGGGGCTCTGCGGCGACAACGACATGCGGGAGATCCGGCGGCGGGTCGACGAGGGCGACGAGCGGGCGGCGCTCGCCTTCGACATCTACGTCCACCGGCTGAAGAAGTACATCGGCGCCTATTACGCGGTGCTCGGCCGGGTGGACGCGGTGGCGTTCACGGCGGGGGTCGGCGAGAACGCCGCACCGGTGCGGGAGGCCGCGATCGCGGGCCTGGAGGAGCTGGGTCTCGCGGTGGACGCGGACCTCAACGCGGTGCGGTCCGACGAGGCCCGGATCATCTCGCCCGTGTACGCGCGGGTGGCGGTCGCGGTGGTGCCGACGGACGAGGAGCTGGAGATCGCGCGCCAGAGCTACGCGCTCGTTCTGGAGGGTGTCAGCTCGAACGAGTGAACGCCTGAGCGGGCCCGCGCCCATTTGTACTTTCCGCCAGACGGAATATTCCGCAGTGAAACAAACCGATAGGATCCGCCTCATGCGCCGTTCCAAAATCGTCTGCACGCTGGGCCCCGCCGTCGACTCGTATGAGCAGCTGAAGGCTCTCATCGAGGCCGGCATGAACGTGGCCCGATTCAACTTCAGCCACGGGTCCCAGGCCGAGCACCAGGAGCGGTACGACCGCGTCCGACAGGTCGCCGCCGACACCGGGCGCGCCGTCGGCGTCCTCGCCGACCTCCAGGGCCCGAAGATCCGTCTGGAGACCTTCGCCGAGGGACCGGTCGAGCTGGTGCGCGGTGACGAGTTCACCATCACCACCGAGGACGTCCCGGGCGACAAGTCGATCTGCGGCACGACCTACAAGGGTCTGCCCGGCGACGTCTCCAAGGGCGACCAGGTCCTCATCAACGACGGCAACGTCGAGCTGCGGGTCGTCGAGGTCGACGGCCCCCGCGTGAAGACCATCGTCGTCGAGGGCGGTGTCATCTCCGACCACAAGGGCATCAACCTGCCCGGCGCGGCGGTCAACGTGCCCGCGCTGTCGGAGAAGGACGTCGACGACCTCCGCTTCGCCCTGCGGATGGGCTGCGACATGGTCGCGCTCTCCTTCGTCCGCGACGCCGACGACGTCAAGGACGTCCACAAGGTGATGGACGAGGAGGGCCGCCGGGTCCCCGTCATCGCCAAGGTCGAGAAGCCGCAGGCCGTCGAGAACATGGCCGACGTCGTCGCCGCCTTCGACGCGGTCATGGTGGCCCGCGGCGACCTCGCCGTGGAGTACCCGCTGGAGAAGGTCCCGATGGTGCAGAAGCGCCTCGTGGAGCTGTGCCGCCGGAACGCCAAGCCGGTCATCGTCGCCACCCAGATGATGGAGTCGATGATCACCAACTCGCGGCCCACCCGCGCCGAGGCGAGCGACGTCGCCAACGCGATCCTGGACGGCGCCGACGCGGTCATGCTGTCGGCGGAGTCCTCGGTCGGCGCCTACCCGATCGAGACCGTGAAGACGATGTCGAAGATCGTCGCCGCGGCCGAGGAGGAGCTGCTCTCCAAGGGCCTCCAGCCCCTGGTCCAGGGCAAGAAGCCGCGCACCCAGGGCGGCTCCGTCGCCCGCGCGGCCTGCGAGATCGCGGACTTCCTGGACGGCAAGGCGCTCATCGCCTTCACCCAGTCCGGCGACACGGCCCGCCGCCTGTCCCGCTACCGCACGCAGCAGCCGATCCTCGCCTTCACCACGGACGAGGGCACCCGCAACCAGCTCACCCTGAGCTGGGGCGTCGAGTCCTTCCTGGTCCCCTTCGTGGACAACACGGACTCCATGGTCGACCTGGTGGACGCCGAGCTCCTGAAGCTCAAGCGCCACAACGCCGGCGACACGATGGTCATCACCGCGGGCTCGCCCCCCGGCGTCCCCGGCACCACGAACATGGTCCGCGTCCACCACCTGGGCGAAGCCCAGCAGGGCTGACGCGCGCGACACCGAACGGCCGGTGGGCCGCACCCCCTTCCAGGGGTGCGGCCCACCGGCGTTTGGCGAGCAGGGCTATTCGACTGTGCCCGAGTCCGCCCGAAAAACCGGTGGCCAGGGCTGGGAGAAGTCGAACAAGGAGGGGTCCTCAAACTTCCGGACCGCCTCGCGCCAGGCAGGGGAACCAGAGACTACGAAGTCACCTCCGCCTCCTTCGATCATCCACGTTGAGGCGGCAGCATCCGCCGTCAGATGGTGACGCTCCCGCAGCTCTGCGAACTCGCTGGCGGATGCCCGTCGAACATGAAGCCCCTCCCGGTAAAGAGGTTTGAGGAGCATGAGCTCGACATGCCCGAAGTACACCTCGACCCTGGTGTCAGTCCCGTCGATCAAGGTCGCATCGCTGCGCAGGACCAGCTGACGGTGGGAGGGATTGAAACTCACCACTCGAAACAACCGACCTCGGCGCACAAACTCTGACATTATTTAATCTCCCACCGCTTGACCTAGTAAGCCCAGTCGGGCTTGGAAGGTTCCACGAGACTAGGCTCCTTCTTGCCAGGCTTGGTCATATACCACTTGATATCGTCCCAGTTTTTGAAACCACGAAGCACCTTGAGGCGTAGGGTCGCTATTTCCCACGCCGTACCGTTGCCACCCTGCGCCGCCAGCCTCCAATCCGGACCGATCAGCGGCTTTCCACGCTCCAGGAGCAACTGGATCGCCCGATCGGCGCTGGTGGCGTCGGCAACGCCGTCAAGGGTTATCGAGAGTGTAACGTTCGGCGTCTCGAACGCGCTCTCGACAGCAACCATCCAGATCGGGCGCCCATCACCGCTGGGATGGGGTGAACCATAGGGTTCTCTGGCGTTGAACGTCCGGGCCCCGCCCTTGAGTGACTCTGCAAGTGTGTCGGAGTACGGATTGACACCAAGGACGATGTGATCCCCCTCCCTGACAAGGTCACCGATGATTGCCTGCGTGCACTCGTTGTGAACGAGAACGGGGGTGGGGCCTGCGTACACATAGTACGAGTTGAGGTTCTCGACCTCGAAGTTATAGACCTTGGTCGTGCCCTTGACGAGGGCAGTGCCTCTTACCTTTTCGGTAGCACCTTCCTTGGTCCTGAACCTGTCGCCGGCACGCAGATCACGCGCTTCGACCCAGCCACGGCTCTCCACCCAGAACCGGTGGGAGTCAGTTGCCTCAACTGATCCTGTGGCTGTTTCGACCCGCACCAGCTGGTCCACTGAGCGGTTGAAAAGATTGAGCACCCGTTGAAGGGATTTCTTCCCTGTAACCGGGTCGGAAGACCAAACTCGATCGCCGATCTTGATCTGCTCGATCGGCTTTGCGCCGCTCTCCGTAGATACCTTAGTCCCGGCCGGAAAGCATCTACCCAAGAGCGCTTCGGTACCCGCTCGTTCAAGGTTGGCGATCGCAGAGGCACTCAGCCCCGAGCCACGCAGGCCCCACAGAGCTGTAGATATCCGAAGCCCGCTCACCACCGCCGCACGCACAGCCAAGGCCGCCTTGGCAGCCACAGACAGCGCCGGAGGTATGAGGAGGGACCCCGCGAGCCAGAGGCAGTTGCCTAGTTTGAGGTTAAGGCAGCCCCAAATATCCTGCACTGCACCCATAGCCAGCGCCTTGAGGACAGATGCACTCAATTCCAGGCCGTCGACATGGACCTTGTTCTCACGGAACCGGACGTCCAACGGAGCACTCATCAGATAGTCACGCTTGATGCTGCTGCCGCAGCTCGCACGACTGACCCCGGGCGTCGGACAGGACTCCAGGTAGAAGTCCATCTCGCCGTAGATGTGGTACTCGAGATCGATCTCGCAGCCGATCTCGCCACCGCTGTGCGTACCCACACAGTCGCTCTTCGGGTCGATGTCGACCAGCGTCTCGTCGCTGGGCCGCATCACGACACCGTCGATACCCACAGGGCCTGTGCCGGATCGCTCCTGCTCCTGCTCGACTTCGTCGGTGTCGTTCTCGGTGCGAATGGCGGCATAGACCGCCTCCACCGCCAGGTTCCGCGCGTTCTCGGCCGCTTCCTCCGCTGCGGTCGCGTCCTGCTCCGCGCGATCGGCGACGTTGTTCGCCTTGCCGGCATCCGCTTCGGCAGAGTCAGCGGAGCTGCGTGCAGATGCAGCGTCCTGTTCCGCCTCGGTCGCTGCGGCATCTGCCTGATCGGCGTAGTTCGCAGCCGTATCAGCAGACGACTGGGCAGCGGCCGCGTCCTCGACCGCGTCCTCGTGATACTTCGTCGTGTTCGCTTCGGACTGCTGCGCGGCCTTGGCCGAGGCATCGGCCGCGTTCGACGACTTCTGCGCCGCTTCCGCGGAAGCCAGTGCCTGGGCGCTGGAAACTGCGGCCTCGGCAGCCGCCACAGCAGCTGCCTTGGCATCGGCGCTCGCCTCCGCAGCGACCTTCTGGGCCAGCTTCGCCGCCGCGGCAGCTTGGTCGGCCTTGGCCTTGGCCAGTGCGGCCTGTTGGACAGCAGCCGACTTTGCCGCCTGGCCGGTCAGTACGGCAAGGCCCGCCGACGCGTCCGTGTCCTGGTAGGGAGCCCCCAGCTCGATGGCGTCGTTAGCCGGCTTGATCACCTTCTGTGCCGACTCGCCTGCCGCCTTCGCGGCCTGAGCGGTGGCATAGGCGAATCCAGCAGCGCGGACTGCTTCTCTGCCGGCCAGGACCGCTTCCGAACGAGCCACAGCCGCATCGGCCTTGGCCTTACGCGCATTGAGCTGAGCGGTCTCCGCTTCGGCCTTGGCAAGTACAGCGTTCCACTTGGCGGCGCCTGCGGCGTCGATGGCTTCAGCGGCGGCGGCGTGTGCGGTCTTCAACGCAGCCTCGGTGACCGCCACATCACGCTTCGCACCGTCGGCAAGAGCTTGGGCTCGCTTGGCCGCTCCCTCAGCCCGCGTGGCGTCCTCACGTGCATTCGTCGCCGCGTCGGTGGCCTGATTGGCAGCAGACCGGGCGGAAGTGGCGGCTGTGCCAGCATTATTGGCCGCGGTCCGGGCCTTGGTAGCCGCGTCACGCGCCTCAATCGCCGCGGCCGTGCCGTCGACCGCAGCAAACAGAGCCTCGGCCGCCTCCGCCTTGGCCACGAGACTGTCACGCCGACGTTCGGCTTCGCGTGCGCCGTCACGTGCCTTGCTCGCCTTGATTTCAGCGGCCAAAGCCGCGTCCTTCTTGGATGCAGCCGTCTCTCCCGCAGCCTGCGCGGCGGCCAGCTGGTCCGCCGCCGTCTGCCTCTCGTTCCTCGCCTTCGTCTCCGCGGCAGAGGCCTTGCCTCTTTCCGCGTCCGCCAGCTCCTTCTGGGACTTCGCGTACGCGGCCTCGGCCTGGGCCTTGACCCGCTTGGCGTCGGCGGCCTCGGCTGCGGTCTTCGCCTTGGCCTCGGCTTCCTTCGCCTTGGTCTCGGCAGCCTTGGCCTTGGCGGCGTTCTCAGACGCCTTCGCGGCCTGGGCGGCAGCTCCCTCGGCCGCAGCCTTCGCCTGTCGAGCCGCTTCCTCCGCAGCTTCACGGCGGAAGTCGGCCTTCGCCGCGTGCGCCTGGGTCATCGCCAGGGCGGACAGCGCCTTGGCGTCGGCGGCCGAGGCACGGGTGGCATGAAGGGCGGTTTCCGTGGCTTTCACTGCGGCGGCGGCAGCAGCAGCGGAGGCCTTAGCGACCTGTACAGCCTGCAGGCCGTACATCAAGCCCCGGCCACGCGGCAGACCGGCCGCGTCAGCGATCGCATAGGCCTCGGCCTTCGCCTTCTCGGCCTTCACGACCTGTGCATTGGCATCGATCATGGCCCGGCTGGCGACGTAGAGGCGGCCACCGGCACGCCCTTGCGCGTACTGGATGTGTTTATCGACTTCGGCGAACTCGGTGGCCGTCGGATAGTTGTCCGAATCGGGCGACTGAGTCGTCCAGTAGGCCCGCCAAGAGGCGAGACGGCTCGCGATCATGGACTGGCCAAGCGCCTCACCCATCGCCTGAACCGCTACTTGCAATGCCTTGTTGGCCTGCACTCCCGCGGCAAGTACGGCGTCGAACTGAGATTTCTGCCCTGCAATCTCCTGTTGCCACTCGACGGACGCGACGGCAACCTCAGCCCCGAGAACGTTGTACGGGTCGGGCGGATTACTGCTGACGCAGGAGGCGAAGCGAGCTTTAAGATTTTCAACGTCGATGCGAAATTCCGCAGAGTCCGGCTCGGGTGCACTCCTCGGAAAGTCCCCGTACTGGAGAACGAGGCGTGCGTCATCCGCATACATCGGATGGAACCAGGTCAGGTCCTTCCAGGCCTGCCAACCTTTCATGTCCGCATATTCGTCTTCATGGTAAAGGGAGGCCATGAGTCGGTGGACAGAATCTGCAGATTCTCGCGACGCTACGGGGGCTACGTTGACGTAAAAGTCACTCTCAGAATCCGCCCAGTATGTATTGCCAACCCATTTCGTATATCCTGTTTGGACGAAAATATCGTCCTCTGTGTCGCCCGTGGCACCCGGGGGCCAGTTATTATATCCAGGAACATACGAGGTGGGAACATTGAGCTCTTTCTGCCATTCGCCTACCCGTTGAGTCAGCTCGGCACTCTTGGCAACAGCATATTCCCTGTCCTTACTGAATGCACGACTCAGGGGCGTGCCCTCCCAGTACTTATCCCACGCAATCGCATGGAGCTGGTCTTCGCTGCCGGCGGCGAAACCGCTTCTCGCAACGGATGCCATCTCTCCAACGCTCTTACGGAGAACATAGTTGAGACGACACTGGTCTTTGCGGACCCATTCCGCATTTCCGAGATCGAAATCAACCGGCACATCCGCCGCCGACGCAATGGACTGGCCGCGCACTGTTTCGAATGACTGAAGGCCGGAACTTGACGCAACAGCGGCCAGCGCTGTCGTCAGGGCCGTTGCCGCCAGGAGCCCTCTCCAAGCACCTCGCCGGAGCGCGAGCGGCATGGTTCTTCTACGCATATGTGATGCCGTCCCGATCAGAAGAGGTGGTCGAAGGCGGCCCAGCCGCCGGTGCCGATCTGGACCCGCGGCGCGAAGGGCGCGCTGGAATTCCCCGTGCCCTTGAAAAGCCACAGCGGTCCAGCCGTGTCCGCGGCGATCAGGTCGGTCTTACCGTCACCGTCGTTGTCGCCCGTGGAGACGATCAGCTTGTGGATGTTCCAGCCGCCGCCCACAGTGATGCGCGAGCCGAGCACTCCGTCCGCCACGAGGTTGCCGGTGCCGGGGTAGATGTAGAGCGTGCCGTCCGTCGACCGCGCCACCAGGTCGGTCTTCCCGTCCCCCGTGTAGTCGCCGCGCCCGGCAAGCGCGGTCATCCCGTTCCAACCGCCGCTGCCGATGCGCACGCGCGCCTGGAGGGTGCCGTCTGCCTTGCCCTGGTAGAGCCAGAGAGTTCCGTCCGTTTGACGGGCGACGAGATCGGGTTCCGCCGATCCGCCCATGTTGCCGACGGAGACGAGCCTGTCGTAGATCTGCCAGCCGCCCCCGACGACCTTGGTGTCGTTGCCGTGCTCGGCCGTGTAGAAGAGTGTGGTGCCGAGGCGGTGATAGACGTCGTTGCCTTTTCCGCCCTCCGAGATGTTGGCCTGGACGAGGGCGTCGGCCTCCGCCCATCCGCCGCCCATGTCGACCATCGGCTTCACGCCGCCGGTCCCCTTGGGCTCGTAGTCGTAGAGCCGGCCGGACTTACGGGCGAACAGCGGGAACATGACGGGACCCGGCGCCGCCTGGGCCTGCTGCGCGGCCGCATTGTCGGTCCGGTCATTCCATGGCGAGGGTGCTCTCGTGGCCGCGAGAAGCGCGGCCAGCAGGCCGCTCAGTACGGCCACGCAGATCGCCGCCCGGCGAAGCGGGCGGTCGAGTGGACGAAGCATGGATCTGGTGGGTCCTCACAGGGATTGCCTGCGCGGACGCAAGGAGGAACGCTGCACGACGGCCGCCCCCCGACGCCCGCACGCTGAAGCGGATCCGCTTCAACCATGATCAAAATAGAACATCAGTTTGATTCTGTGAAGATTCTTTCAAGTCTCTGTGAGAACCGCCGTGGCCCGCGCTCGGTGTGAGCGCGGGCTACGGCGGTGTGCGGCTCCCGGAGTGGTTCGGGGGTCAGTTGGGCTCGATCGTGTTGCGGAGGCCCTTGACCTTGAGGGTGCCGCCGAACTGGCCCGCCTGCTTCAGCTTCACGTTGGTGAAGAGAACCTCGGGGAGGTTCAGCGGGGGCGGGGACTGCGGGCTGAAGGTGATCGGGATGATGCCGAGGAGGTTGCCCTTCAGCTCCTCCGTGTACATCGTCACCGTGCCGCCCGTGATGGTCGAGTTCGAGCCCTTCTCCGAGCGGATGTGGGCGGTGCGGCCCTCGGAGTGGTCCGTCATCTGGTGCAGGTCCTTGATCTCGACCCCACTGGCGGTGAACTTGAGGACCTTCTTGATCTTGCCGCTGCCGGTCTTCACCTCGACGATGCCGTGGTACTTCAGGCCGTGCAGCTTGAGCACCGAGCTCTCCAGGCGCCACGGCACGTCCGGGAGCAGCGGGATGCCCGGCTCCAGCTGGGCGTCGGCGAGCGCCTTCTCGTCGAGTTCGGGGCACGGGAAGCGGGGCTTGGCGCCGTCGGGTATGTCCGTGTCCGGCTTGGCGTCGAGGCCCTTGGCGTCCTCGGGGAGCTCCTCGACCTCGGCGCCGGCCTGCGCGGCGGCCGCCTCGATCGCCTTCCTCGTACGCTCGGCGTCCGGGTCCACCGCCGGCTTCGACTTCGACTTCGGCTTCGCGGACGCGGTGGCCGTCGGGGCCGGGGCGTCGGTCGCGGGCGCCTTGTCGGCGGGGGCCTGCGTCGGCGTCGGGGCGGCCGTCGTCGGCGCCGTCGTCGTGGGCGTGGCCGTCGGCGTCTTGTCCGGGCCGTCGAAGAGGTCCTTCAGGGCGTCGCCCAGGCCCAGCGGGTCCAGCGGGTTCTTGGACTTGGTGGGCGAGGGGGTGGCCGTGGGCGCGGGGGTGTTCGTCGCCTGAGCCTGTCCCTGGGGCTGCGTCTGCGTCTGCGGCGCGGCCGTCTGTCCGGTCGCCGTCGCGGTGGGCGTCGGGGTCGCCGGCGGTGTCGCGGTGGCGGACGGCGTGGCGGTCACCGAGGGGGTGTCCGTCGGCGTGGCCGTGGCGGTCGGCTTGGTGCTCTCCTCCGGCTTCGCCGTCTCCGAGGCCTCCGGCGTCGGCTCGTCCGAGCGCGTCACACAGGGGCCGGGGGCGAAGGGGATGTCCTTGTCGTCCGCGAGGGCCAGCTTCGGCGTGAGGCCCATGCCCACCAGTACCGCGGTCGGCATGGCGGCCAGCGCCATCGCCTTCCCGGCCGGGCCCTGGATCCTGGTCAGCAGCGACTTGCGCGGGGCCGCGTGCCGCGGGCCCCCCTTCGCGAGCGCCGACTGATTCTCGTCACCCCGCACTGTTCCTCCCGCCGTTGGCGTCGGTCGTGGTTTCGGTCGCCAGGTGCTCCGCCTCGCGCTGCTCCGGGAACGCGGCCATCGGCACGGCCTGCGTCTCGGGCTCCGCACCGGCCTCGTAGGAGGCCTCGGGGTGACCGTCGTGCTGCGCTTCCTCGGTCTCCTCGACCGGGGGCGCGGGGGCCCAGGAGGCGGACATGGCGCCTCCGATGAGGGCGAAGAGGTATCCGACGACGAGGCCGCCGAAGTTCGACACCGGGATGGAGACGAGTGCCAGGACGATCGACGCGACACCCGCGAACACCCGGACGATGGGCTGGAACCACATCGTCAGTCCGAGCGTGATGAGCAGGACGCCGATGATCAGCGCGGCCGACCCGGCGGTGGTCTGCATGGCGAGCGTCATGTTGCCGAGCCGCATGTCCCCGTAGGGGAGGTACGCGATCGGAACGCCGCCGATCATGGTGAACAGTCCCGCCCAGAACGGCCGGGTCTGGCGCCAGACCTTGAACCGGTTCTCCTTCTTGGGGACTTCGCGGGAGGCGGGGATCTCGGCGCTCATGGAACAGCTCCCTGGAAGCGGTGTTGCTGAGAAAAGACGAAGAGAAGGGACCTGGGGGGTGGGACCGCACGCGGCGGCCCCACCCTCAGGACGATCGGTCCTCAGGGACCGGCCGGTCCTAGTAGCACTCGGTGTCCGTGCCCTTGGACAGCGACAGGTGCAGACCGGGGAGCTTGAAGGTGCCGGCCGTGGTCGCCCAGGCCTTCTGCTCCACGTTCCTCAGCGTCGCCTTCTGGGCCCGCTGGCCGAAGCCGTAGGGGTTGGCCGCGGTGTTCGGCTGGATGCCCGGCTTGCCGTCGACGGGCTTGCCGTCGGGGCCCACGTTGAGCTTGCCGGCGGCGACGCCGATGTCGATGTTGCCGAACTCGGCGTCGGACTTCAGGTCGGAGACATCGAGGTAGATGTCCTTCGCGTAGACCGCGTCCTTCTTCTCACCGGTCGACGCGGCCTTGGTGCCGGCCTCCAGGCGGAGGGTGACCGAGTCGTTGATGAACGGCACCTTCGGCGTGACGACCGACTGGCACATCTTCGTGATCCAGGCCTCGGAGAAGCCGGAGACCGCCACGGGGGCGGCGAAGTCCTTGCCCTCCAGGGTCTTGCCGACGTCCACGCTGCCGTACTGGACGAAGTCGTTGCCCTCAAGGCTCTGGGCCGAGACCTTGAACTCCTGGCCGGAAATGCTGAAGGACGCGGCCAGCGCGCCCTGGGCCAGACCGACGCCGATCGCGGCCGTCGCGGCCACGCTCGGGACCATGACGACGGCGAACCGCTTCCATCTGGTCCCGCCACGAACCTGGGACTTCATGAGAATTCCTCCTTCTCGGACGTACATCTCCGAAGGGACCCCCGGGGGGCCACCCTGGGATGGGAGAAGAGCTACGTCCTCGGGAAGGAGAGCGCCGAGGCATCAGGCGGCGCGATGCGCGTCCTAATCACCGGCGATCACCCCCGAGCGACAACCATGGGCCGCGCCATCGGGCACGGCCTGATTGGACAGGCCCCGTTCGGTGAGAGCGGGAACCCCCCTGTCCACGACCGGTGCCGGAACACCGGTCCACTCGGTGGGGACCCTCGCCGCGGACCCGGGTGGTTTCCGGGGTGGTGCGGTTCGGACCGAGCGTGGCCGATCGTGGTCCATTCCGGGCCCCCGCACAAGGGGGTTCGTTACTGGCTAGTAACGGGTGGATAACCACGTCATGGCGGGACGGGACCGAACGGGCACGCTCGGTGCGTTCGAGCGACAGGGAATGTCAGGAGATCATCTGATGAATCCGGACAGAACGACGGGTTCGATTTACTGCAAGTAACAGCGGCCGCGATTACCAAGTTTTGGTAAAGCGCGGCCGCGTTTTGTCACCCTGCTGCCAAATCGTCGGACGATCCGGCCGACCCTCGGAGCTAGAACAGCACCCGGGCGAGGGCCTGCCGGGCCGCCGTCACGCGCGGGTCGTCGGCACCGATCACCTCGAACAGCTCCAGGAGCCGCAGCCGTGCGGCGTTCCGGTCCTCGCCCGCCGTGCGGCGCACGGTCTCCACGAGGCGGCCGAAGGCGTCCTGCACGTGGCCGCCCACGAGGTCGAGGTCGGCGGCGGCGATCTGCGCGGTGACATCGGCCGGATCGTCCGCCGCGTTCTTGCGGACGGCGCCCGGGTCCAGATCCTGCACGCGGGTGAGCAGTTCGGCCTGGGCGAGGCCGAGCTTCGCCTCGGGGTGGGCCGGGTCGTCGGCGAGCACGTTCTTGTAGGCCTGGACGGCGCCCGCCAGATCACCGGCGTCGAGCGCGGACATGGCCGCTTCGAGGAGGGCGTCGTACGGGCCGGCCGGCCGCTCGGCGGGGGCCGAGGTGTCGGCGTCCGCGTCCACGGCGATGCCCGTGAGACCGAAGCGCTCCTCACCGACCTGGATCAGCTGGTCGAGGGTCTCCCGGATCTGCGCCTCGGGCACCGCGCCCTGGAACAGCGGCAGCGCCTGACCGGCGACCACCGCGAAAACGGCCGGAATTCCCTGGATGCCGAACTGCTGCATCAGCATCTGGTTGGCGTCGACGTCGATCTTCGCGAGGAGGAAGCGGCCGTTGTACTCGACGGCCAGGCGCTCCAGGAGGGGGCCGAGCTGCTTGCAGGGCTCGCACCACTCGGCCCAGAAGTCGAGGACGACCGGGACCTCGGCGGAGCGCTGGAGCACATCGCGCTCGAAGCCGGCCTCGTCGACGTCGATCACCAGGGCCGACGGGGGCACGGCGGCGGATCCGCCCTGCCGCGCGGCTTCGGCGCGGGCCTGCTCCGCCTTCGTCTTGGCCTCTCCGGCCGCCTTCACAGCGGCGAGGTCGACGACGCCGCTCATGGACATGTTTCGGGGCTGCATGGCTACATCCTCCCCCTTCCGCGCGCGTAACCGGTAAGTCATGGCTGAACCGTGCCGTCCGGGCGCCTCCCGCCGGTGTGCGAGGCGTGCGGACGACACGGTCCTTCGTCTTCGTCGGCGCCGGGTCCCCACCCGGAGCCTTCTGTCGCACCGGGTCCCCACCCGGCACTGTGGTTGTCGCTCAGGCCGCTCATTGCCTTTCGCTACAGGTCGTAGCGTAACTCCAGGCGTGGATCCGGCGGGAGGGCGCGGGCGCGATCCGGACGGTGAACTGCCTCACATCACCGGCCTCTGGCGGTATACCTACCGGCGGGTATGGTCCCTTTCCATGTCGTCGATGTGCCGCCGCACCAACCCCCGCCCCAGCAGCCGTACCGGGCGTCCCCGCTCCACCGAGGCCGACACGGCCATCCTGGAGGCGACCCGCGCGGCCCTGGTCGAGCTGGGCTGGTCCAAGCTCACGATGGGGGACGTGGCCGGCCGCGCCGGGGTGGCGAAGACGACGCTGTACCGCCGCTGGGCCAACAAGAACGAGCTGGTGGTGGACGCGGTCGCCGTCCTCTTCGACGAACTCGAACTGCCCGACCTGGGTTCCCTCCAGGCCGACATCGAGCACGTCGTGCTCCAGTTCGCGGCCCTCCTCGAACGGCCCGAGACGAAGACCGCCCTGATGGCGGTGGTGGCCGAGTCCACCCGGGACGAGCCGCTGCGGGAGCGCATCCGCGCCTCCATAGTCGACCGCCAGAAGCGGCTGGTCCTCGCGGGCCGCGAGCGGGCCCAGCTGCGCGGCGAACTCCCGCCGGGCCGCGACCCGTCGGCCGCGGACGCCACCGACGACCTGATCTTCGACGTCATCGCGGGCGCGGTCGTGCACCGGGCGCTGGTCAGCGCCGAGCCGGTCGACGCGCCCTGGGTGGCCCGGCTCTCCGCGCTCCTGGTCGGCGGCCTGGGCGCGGTGGCGACGGCGGGGGCCTGAGCGGCCGGAGGGCCGAGGCCGGGGGCCCGGGAACGGCCACGGAGCCCAGGCGCCGGAGCCCCCGGACGACGGGGCCTGAGAGGCCCGGGGCACGGGACGACGAAGGGGCGGTACGGGAGTTCCCGTACCGCCCCTTCCGTGCGCGGGGTCCTAGAAGCCCGGGGGCTCCGTGTAGACGCCCCACTCGTCGCGCAGGGCGTTGCAGATCTCGCCGAGGGTGGCCTCGGCGCGTACGGCCTCCAGCATGGGGGCGATCATGTTCGAGCCGTCGCGGGCGGCGGCCAGCATCGCGTCGAGCGAGGCGCGGACCTTGGCGTCGTCCCGGCGGCCCTTGCGCTCGCCGAGGACGCGGACCTGCTCCCACTCGACCTCGTGGCTGACCCGGAGGATCTCCAGGTCGCCGGTGACGGAGCCGTGGTGGACGTTGACGCCGACGACCCGCTTGTCGCCCTTCTCCAGGGAGCGCTGGTACTGGAAGGCGGACTCGGCGATCTCGCCGGTGAACCAGCCGTCCTCGATGCCGCGCAGGATGCCGGAGGTGATCGGGCCGATGGGGTGCTGCCCGTCCGGGTGGGCCCGGCGGCCGCGCTCCTTGATCTGGTCGAAGATCTTCTCGGCGTCGGCCTCGATGCGGTCGGTGAGCTGCTCGACGTACCAGGAGCCGCCCAGCGGGTCGGCGACGTTGGCGACGCCGGTCTCCTCCATGAGGACCTGCTGGGTGCGCAGCGCGATCTCGGCGGCCTGCTCGCTGGGGAGCGCGAGGGTCTCGTCGAGGGCGTTGGTGTGCAGGGAGTTGGTGCCGCCGAGGACGGCGGAGAGGGCCTCGACGGCGGTCCGCACGACGTTGTTGTACGGCTGCTGGGCGGTCAGGGAGACGCCCGCGGTCTGGGTGTGGAAGCGGAGCCACTGCGCCTTGTCGGTCTTGGCGCCGTACACCTCCTTCATCCAGCGCGCCCAGATGCGCCGGGCGGCGCGGAACTTGGCGATCTCCTCGAAGAAGTCGAGGTGCGCGTCGAAGAAGAAGGAGAGGCCGGGGGCGAAGACGTCGACGTCGAGGCCGCGGGAGAGGCCGAGCTCCACGTACCCGAAGCCGTCGGCGAGGGTGTACGCCAGCTCCTGCGCGGCCGTCGCGCCGGCCTCGCGGATGTGGTAGCCGGAGACGGAGAGCGGCTTGTACGCGGGGATGTTGGCCGCGCAGTGCTCCATCAGGTCGCCGATGAGGCGCAGGTGGGGCTCGGGCTCGAAGAGCCACTCCTTCTGCGCGATGTACTCCTTGAAGATGTCGGTCTGGAGCGTGCCGTTGAGGACGCCCGGGTCGACGCCCTGGCGCTCGGCGGCGACCAGGTACATGCAGAAGGCGGGGACGGCGGGGCCGGAGATCGTCATGGACGTCGTGACGTCGCCGAGGGGGATGTCCTTGAAGAGGACCTCCATGTCGGCGGCGGAGTCGATGGCGACGCCGCAGTGGCCGACCTCGCCGAGGGCGCGGGGGTCGTCGGAGTCGCGGCCCATGAGGGTCGGCATGTCGAAGGCGACGGAGAGGCCGCCGCCGCCGGCGGCCAGGATCATCTTGTACCGCTCGTTGGTCTGCTCGGCGTTGCCGAAGCCGGCGAACTGGCGGATGGTCCAGGTCCGGCCGCGGTAGCCGGTCGGGTGCAGGCCCCGGGTGAAGGGGTACTCGCCGGGCCAGCCGATGCGCTCGAACCCCTCGTAGGTGTCGCCGGGCCGGGGCCCGTAGACCGGCTCGACGGCGTCGCCGGAGAGCGTGGTGAAGTCGGCGTCCCGCTTGCGGGCCTTGTCGTAACGGGCCTGCCAGCGACGGCGGCCTTCCTCGATGGCGTCAGCGTCCATGCTTCGAATTTACTAGGACGTCCTAGTAAATGTCGATGGGAAACCCCCGCACATCCGTGCGGGGGCGAGTCCTCAGGCCTTGACCGGCTCCGGGCGCACACCGCTGACCAGCGGAAGCGTGTCGCGGACGACCTTGCGCTCGACGAAGAAGGCGGCGAAGGGAATGGTCCCGGACAGCAGCACCCAGAGGAGCCGGCCGAAGGGCCACTTGGCCTTGGAGCCCAGGTCGAAGGCGAAGACCAGGTAGATGATGTAGAGGACGCCGTGGGCCTGGGAGACCGCGAAGGTCACGTCCTCGCCCATCTGGAAGCCGTACTTGAAGACCATGCAGGTGCACAGCACGAGCAGCATGACGGCGGTCACGTACGCCATGACGCGGTAGCGGGTCAGCACGCTGGATTTCATGGCTCCGAGCGTAACGGCACGTTCCGGGCGATCTTCGCGGGGGTTCCGCTTCCGGTTCAGCCCTCGCGGAAGTCGTGCTCAGCCCTCGTAGAAGGCGTGCTCAGCCCTCGTCGAAGTCGTGCGCGGACACCCGCAGCGGGCGCAGCATCGCGAAGATCTCCGCGCACTCCTCGGCGTCGTAGGCGCCGAGGCCGAACTCCATCCCCATCAGGTCGCGGGTCGCCGCCTCGACCACCTCGCGGCCCTTCTCCGTGATGGAGGCGAGGGTGCCGCGCCCGTCGTTGGGGTTGGGCCGCTTGGCCACCAGGCCCGACCTCACCAGGCGGTCCACCGTGTTCGTCACCGAGGTGGGGTGGACCATCAGCCGCTCGCCGATCTTGGACATCGGCAGCTCGCCCGCCTTCGAGAAGGTGAGCAGGACCAGTGCCTCGTACCGCGCGAAGGTCAGCCCGTACGGCTTGACGACCGCGTCGACCTCCGCGAGGAGGATCTGGTGGGCGCGCATGATCGAGGTGATCGCGGCCATCGAGGGGACCGGGCCCCAGCGCTTCTGCCACAGTTCGTCGGCTCGGGCGATGGGGTCGAAGGGGAGACTGAGCGGCTTCGGCACCCGTCGACCATACCGACTGGTCATATGCCGGTCAGCCCCGTCTCGCCTTTCGGTCGCGGCGCGGTCGCCCGCAGCTCGGCCGCGGCGGCGAGGAGGCAGAGGGTGCCGAGGACCCCGGTCCCGGCCACGACGGTGTGGACGGGGGCGAACTCGGCGGCGATCCCCGCCCCGGCCATGCCGACGCCCTGGACGGTCATCATGCCCGCCGTCATCAGGGTCATGGCCCTCCCCCGCTGCTCCTCGGGGACGGCGGCGACGAACCAGGCGTCGAGGCCGAGGGTGTACGCGCCGGTGGCTCCGGCCAGGAAGAGGGCGACGGCCGCGAGGGAGACGCCGGGCCGGGGGGCGTACAGGAGGTACGGCAGGACGCCGGTGACGGCGAGCGGCAGCACGATCCGGGCGCGGGCGGCGGCGGACAGGAACGATCCGGCGAAGAGCTCGCCCGCGATGGTGCCGACGGGCAGGGCGCACATCAGGAGGCCGAGGGCGGCGGTGGAGACGCCGATCTCGTCGGCGTAGGGCGCGGCGAGCGCCTCGGGGACGACGGCGAAGAGCGGCGGGACCCAGAACATCAGCATCAGGGCCCGCACCCGGCGGTTCCGCAGCACCGCCCAGGTCCCGGAGAGCCCGCCGGTCCCGGCACCCGCCCGGGCGGGACGGCGCGCGGTCCCGAGACGCAGCAGCAGCGCGGAGACGAGGAAGGTGGTGGCGGTGACGGCGAGGGCGCCGCGCGGGGGGACGAGGGTGAGGAGGACGCCGCCGGCGGCGAATCCGGTGAGCAGCGCGCTCTGCGACACGATCCGCAGCAGCGAGCGTCCGAGGACGAAGAGGTCGCCCTCGCCGAGGATGTCGGCGAGGGTCGCCATGCGGGTGCCGTTGAAGACGGGCGAGACGACGGCGATGGCGCAGCGCAGGACGAGCAGGACGGCGACGGGGGTGGCGGGCACGACCATGAGGGCGACGCAGCCGGCGCAGACGAGGTCGCAGACGACGAGGATCCGCCGGGGCGGCAGCCGGTCGGTGAGCCCGGCGAGGAGGGTGCCGCCGAGGAGGTAGGGGAGGAACCCGAGCGCGAAGGTGAGGGAGGAGAGGAGCGGGGAGCGGGTCAGGTCGTAGACGAGGACGGTGAGCGCGAGCTCGCTGACGACGACCCCGAGCAGCGAGAAGAGGTGTGCCACGAAGACGACCCGGAACTCCCGCACGGCGAAGACGGCGCGGTAGCCGGGGGCGGGGGGCGCGGCGGCGGAGGCGGGGGCGGGGGACGCGGTCCCGGTGGACGCGGCGGCGGGAACGGGGGCGGGGAGAGCGGCCCTGGTGGGCACGACGGCGGAGGCGGGGGGCGCCGTCCCGGTGGACGCGGGCGTGGACGGTGAGGGTGCGGGTGTCGCGGCCCCGGGCGGCCCGGGATCCGGCGGCACCGGGCCCGTCGCCGCGGGTCCCGTCGGCAGCGGCTCCGGCGTCGCGCCCGGGGCGGCGGGGGCGGTGACCGGCGGGTCGTCCGGGCCGTGGGGAGGGGTGGGCGCGGGCGCTCGGGAGGGCGTCCGGGTGTCGTTCTCGGGCATGGCGGCAGCGTGCCCGGCGCGGCGGCCGGGCCCTAGACTTTCGGCTCCAGGCGAATGTTCCGTACCGGAGGACGCCCGTGCCGTACCACCTGCACTTCGGCGAGGCCGACCCCCTGCGGATCCGGTTCGCGATCTCGCCGCTCTGGGAGACGCACTCCGCCGTGCGGGTGCTCGCGCGGCCGTCCAAGCAGGGGTACCACCTGCCGTGGATGCGGCGGATCGCCGACGCCGCCCGTGAGGTCGACCTCGCGCCCCTCCAACTGCTGATGCCGCTGCGCGGGCACAGCCCGGACTTCCTCTATCCGCCGCCGCTCGGACCCGCCGCCACCGTCGAGGAGGAGATCCGGGCCGTGCGGGAGACCGATCCGGCGCTGGCCCTGGACGACTTCGCGCGGGCGCTCGCCGAGACGCCGGGGGCGGCGGACACCGCCGAGGGGCGCCGGATGCTCGCCGATCCGGCGGGGGCGGTGGAGCGGCTGGCCGCGCTGCTCCGGGCCGCCTGGGAGGCGCTGATCGCCCCGGACTGGCCCCGGCTGCGCGCGCTCCTGGAGGCGGACGTGGCGTACCACTCGCGCCGGCTCGCGGAGGGCGGGCTCGAACGCCTCCTGGGCGAGCTGCACCCGACCTTCGCCTGGGACGCGGGGACCTCGACGCTCACCGTGGACTACGCCGGTGAGCACATCCGGCCGCTGGCGGGGCAGGGACTGGTGCTGATGCCGTCGGTGTTCACCTGGCCCGACGTGGTGAGCGGCTTCGATCCGCCCTGGCAGCCGACGGTGGTCTACCCGGCGCGCGGGATCGGCGGCCTGTGGTCGGAGGCCGGGGACCGCACCCCGGAGGCGCTGGCCCGGCTGCTCGGCCCGGTGCGGGCGGGCGTGCTGTGCGCCCTGGCCGAGCCGACGGGGACCACGGCCCTGGCGCACCTCCTGGGCCGGGCGCCCTCGTCCGTCTCGGCGCACCTGGCGGTGCTGCGGGACGCCGGGCTGCTGACCTCTCGGCGCTACGGCCACCAGGTGCTGTACGAGCGGACCCCGCTGGGCATCGCGCTGTCGCAGCCGGACCCGGGGTGACCGTGAGCCGCCCGGCCTCGGCCCCTCGCCCCGGGGGGACCGGTCACGCGTCCAGCCGCCGCCGCAGCGTGTACGTGACGGCCTTGCGCGCCACCGGGTTCAGTTCCTCCACCGCCGCGATCAGCGCGCCGAGCTGTTCGAGCGCGGTGAGCGCCGCCTCCGCGCCCGCCGGGTCGACGCCCTCGTAGAGTTCGAGCCCGACGAAGGAGGCCGCGACCGCGCGGGCGAGGCCCGCGGGGTCGGTGAAGCCGGCGAGCGGCGTCCCGGCGAGGACGCGGACGAGCACCCGCTCGATCTCGGCGATCCACAGGTCGAGCCCGGCGGCGGTGGCCGGGGCGAGCCCGGGGTGGGTCTGGGCGCCCGCGAGCAGCTGCCCGAGGACGGCGACATGGCCGGCGTCCCGCTCCTCAGCGTGCATCTCGCGCCCGAAGGCGAGGAGTTCGGAGAGGCTGGTGACGGCGCCGAGCCGCTCGCGGTGGCGGGCCACCCGGCGCTCGGCGCCGTGCCGGCAGGCGGCGGAGAGCAGTTCGTCGACGGAGCCGAAGTGGTAGAAGACGAGCGCCTGGTTGACCCCCGCGGTGGTCGCGATCGCGCGCGCGGAGGTCTTGGCGATGCCCTGTTCGACGAGGGTGCGCAGGGCGCCGTCGAGGAGCTTCTCCCGGGTCTCCCGGCTCCTGGCGTCCCGTCCCTTCGCGTCCGCCGCGGCCCGCCCGCTCATGCCCGTACCTCCTCGCGCACGGGGCGCAGCCCGGCGCGCACCCCGTGGGAGCGTACGTCGGCGTAGGTGGCGGTGAAGGACCCCCGGTAGCCGAAGAGGGGCCCGGCGTAGCGGTTGACCACCCGGACGTCGATGTGGAAGCGGCCGGTGCGCTCGTCGAAGGACTCGCGCACCTCGGCCCGGGCGCCGAGCAGTTCGGGGACGCGCACGTCGAGCGGGCCCTCGCGGAAGCGGTGTTCGCCGGAGGTGATGAGCAGCGAGCCGTCGGCCTGGGCGGTGGGGTGGAGGTCGCTCGCGAGGTGCTGGTGGGTGCCGAGGTAGTCGAGGACGCAGTCGCGCTCGGGGCTGTGGACCATGGTGGCGTCGAAGCGCCGGGGGCCGCCGGGCAGGGCGAAGGTGCGGACGAAGGTGACGGTCTCCCGCCCGTACGAGTCGAGGTAGGGGACGTTCTCGATGGTGAAGGGGACGTCGCGGCCGGTGCGGGGCAGCAGGATGTTCCGCAGCCCGCCGAGGGCGAGGAAGGGCTTCACGAAGGCCCGGCCGTGCCAGACGCGGTCCATGACGCCGCGTCCGACGCACAGCTCGCCGCTCGCGAGCCCGACCGAGAAACGCCGCTGGAGCTCGGGGTGCAGCCGCTCGAAGGCGGCGTCCCCCATGGCGGTGCGGAAGATCGAGGTCATGACCGCTCCAGGGTGGCGAGGAGCCGGGGCTCGCGGTGGCGGGCGGGCGGGGTGCGCAGACAGCGCCGGGCCGCGGGGGCGCGTGAGGACGGCGGTACGAGGACGGCGGCGGCGAGTCCGAGGACGGTGAGCGGGAGGGCCAGGAGGGACACGAGCCCGAGGGGCAGCAGGGTGGCGAGCCAGGGCACGGCCACGAGCAGGATCCGGGCGGCGGCTTCGAGGAGCCAGCGGTCGCGGGAGCGCTCGGGGGTGATGTCCCGCTCGCACCAGAGCCGCAGCCGGTCGAAGGACCAGGCGGTGGCCCAGCCCATGAGGGGCCGGAGGAGGAGCCGGTCGGCGGTGCGGCCCGCGCGGCCCCAGCGGGGCCGGTAGTCGTAGCCGGTGAGGAAGCGGACGCCGTCGGGGGTGGGGAGGTAGCGCCAGTAGCCGCTGCCCTCGGCGAGGAGCGAGAGCGGGTGCGGCGAGGCGAAGCGCAGGGCGGAGACCCGGTCGCCGCCGGCCCGGTGGCGCTCCCCCGCGGAGACACCGGTGCCGGCGACGGTCAGGAAGGGCAGGACGCGGGTCGCGTAGCGGAAGTGCCGGGGCTCGCCCTCGGTGTGCGGGAGCGGGGAGATCTCCGTGAACCGCAGGTCCCACCGCTGGTGACGGTCGGGCTCCTGGGTGCGTTCCCAGAGGGTCTCCAGGTCCGTGCGTATCCGTGTCTCGATGTAGAGACCCATGGCTGTTCCCCCGGCTCCTCCAGCATTTTGAGCGACTGCTCAAAACTGCCTCGGGAGGGAACGTAGCCGATTTTGAGCAGTCGCTCAACCGATGGGCACTGAGGAGCCCCCGGTCCTGGGTCCAGGACCGGGGGCTCCTCAGTGCGGCGTCGGGGATCAGGCCGCGAGGTGGACGCTCCACCGTCACGCCGGGGATGACGCTCCACCGTCACGCCGGGGATCACGCCCCCAGGTGACGCTCCACCGTCTCGACCTTCGAGGTCAGACCGTCCGTCACACCCGGCCGGATGTCGGCCTTCAGGACCACCGAGACGCGCGGCGCGCGGGCCTCGACGGCGGCGACGGCCCGCTTCACGACGTCCATGACCTCGTCCCACTCCCCCTCGATCGAGGTGAACATGGCGTCGGTACGGTTCGGGAGCCCGGACTCGCGGACGACCCGGACGGCGTCGGCGACGTAGGCGCCGACCTCCTCCCCCACGCCCAGGGGGGTCACGGAGAACGCGACGATCATGCCTTCACCGCGCCCTGGGCCCGCTCGGCACGGGCGCGGGAGGCGATCACCGCGTCCTGCGCCTCGCGCTTCAGCTTCCGCTCGGCGTAGAAGCCGCCGAAGGGCAGCACCGAGAGGACGAAGTAGAGGGCGGCCTTCCCGAAGCTCCACCGGGTGCGGTTCCAGGCGTCCAGCCAGAAGAGGACGTACAGGACGAAGAGGATGCCGTGGACCGCGCCCATGACGGGCACCGCGTTGAACTCCGTCGTCCGCTTGAGCACCGAGCAGACCAGCAGGAGCAGGAACGAGACGGCCTCCGGCGCGGAGACGAGCCGGAGCCGGTGGAGGGAGGAAGCGGTCTTGATGTCCACGGAGGGGGTCACCTTCGTTCGATCTTGTGAACGGATGCACAAGGGCCCGTCCATTGTGCACGGCGACTTTGCTGTCTCTTTAGCCGGGGGCCCAGTACCTTCCTCGGGTGGCAACGTTCCGACTCCAAGGCAGCAAGGTGCTCGCCGTCTCCATGACCGGCGACGCCGTCAAGGCGAAGAACGGCTCGATGGTCGCCTACGACGGCCAGATGGCGTTCAAGAAGATGAGCGGCGGCGGTGAGGGCCTGCGCGGCATGGTGACCCGCCGGCTCACGGGTGAGCAGATGGAGGTGATGGAGGTGCGCGGCCAGGGGACCTGCTGGTTCGCCGACCGGGCCTCCGAGATCAACCTCGTCTCGCTGCACGGCGACAAGCTCTGGGTCGAGGCGAGCAATCTGCTCTGCACCGACGCGGGGCTGCGCACCGGCACCACCTTCACGGGGCTGCGCGGCGGCGCCACCGGCAACGGTCTCTTCACGACGACCGTCGAGGGCACGGGCCAGGCGGCGATCATGTCGGACGGCCCTGCGGTGGTGCTGCGGGTGACCCCGCAGTATCCGCTCCAGGTCGACCCCGGCGCGTACATCGCCCACCAGGGCAACCTCCAGCAGCACTTCCAGTCCGGGGTGACCTTCCGCACCCTGATGGGCGAGGGGGGCGGCGAGGCCTTCCAGATCCGCTTCGAGGGCGACGGCCTCGTGTACGTCCAGCCGAGCGAGCGCAACACGATCGGAGGGGACGTCTAGTGCCGTTCCGCGAGATCAACTCCAAGATGGTCGAGGCGACCGTCGTCCCCGGGCAGCGGATGTTCAGCCAGCGCGGCGCGATGCTCGCGTACCGCGGCGACGTCAGTTTCACGCCGAACATGGCGGGCGGCCAGGGCGGCCTCATGTCGATGATCGGCCGCCGGGTGGCCGGCGAGGCGACGCCGCTGATGACCGTCGAGGGCAACGGCACGGTGATGTTCGGGCACGGCGGCCACCACATCCAGGTGATCGCGCTGACGGGCGACACCCTGTACGTCGAGGCCGACCGGCTGCTCGCCTTCGACGGGACCCTGGAGCAGGGCACGATGTTCATGGGGTCGCAGGGCGGGGTCATGGGCATGGTCCGCGGCCAGGTGACCGGTCAGGGCCTCTTCACCACGACCCTGAAGGGCCACGGCGCGGTGGCCGTGATGGCGCACGGCGGGGTCATCGAGCTGCCGATCACCCCGGGGCGCCCGGTCCACGTGGACCCGCAGGCGTACGTGGCGCACCACGGCGACGTGCGGAACAAGCTCTCCACGGCGCTCGGCTGGCGCGACATGGTGGGGCGCGGCTCCGGCGAGGCCTTCCAGCTGGAGCTGAGCGGCAGCGGCGCGGTGTACGTCCAGGCCTCGGAGGAGAAGCTGTGAGCACCCCTGTCATCCACGACCCGCAGTCCCTGCCGTCGGACGACAACGTCAATCCGTACACCTTCTGCGTGGAGCTCAAGGGCTCCCAGTGGTTCCTCCAGAAGGGGAAGATGATCGCCTACTACGGGCGGATCGAGTTCAACGGCATCGGGCACGGCCGGCTGGACCGGCTGGTGCGGACGTCCTTCCACTCGCCGCTGCACGCGAGCGACTGGGTGGTGGCCGAGGGCAGCGGGAAGATGCTGCTCGCGGACCGGGCCTTCGACGTGAACTCGTACGACCTGGACGAGGGCAATCTGACGATCCGCTCGGGGAACCTGCTGGCCTACCAGCCGACGCTGGCGCTGAAGCAGTCGATCGTGCCGGGCTTCGTGACGCTGATCGGGACGGGCAAGTTCGTGGCGGCGTCGAACGGTCCGGTGGTCTTCATGGAGCCGCCGATGCGGGTGGACCCGCAGGCGCTGGTCGGGTGGGCGGACTGCCCGTCGCCCTGCCACCACTACGACCACGGCTACATGACGGGCGTCATGGGCGGCGTCCGCGCGCTGACGGGCATCGGCGGCACCTCGGGCGAGGAGCACCAGTTCGAGTTCGTGGGCGCGGGTACGGTGCTCCTCCAGTCGACGGAGCTGCTGATGGCGGAGCGGGCGGCCGGTGCGCCGCCGGCGCAGGCGGGCGTTCCGGGCGGGCACGGGGCGCCTGGTTCCGGCCAGGGGCCGCTGGGCGCGGTACCGCGCCTTCCCGGCCAGCTCGGTGACCTCCAGCGTCGCTTCGGCCTGTAGCCGGTACTCTGCGGAGTGTGACGGCATCGAACGCCTGAGCCGGTTGCGCACGGGGGCGCCCGGCGCGGTGCGCGGCGTCACACTCCCGGACTTCGTCAAGTATTCAACTTCTTAGGTAGAATCCATACATGGACACCGAGACGGCCACCCCCTGGCTCACCGACGGCGAGCAGTGCGCCTGGCGCACGTTCCTGGACGTCCAGAGAATGCTGACGTACCAGCTGGAGCGCGACCTCCAGCCCTTCGGCCTGACGATGAACGACTACGAGATCCTGGTGAACCTCTCGGAGTCGCCGGAGCGGCGGCTGCGCATGAGCGACCTCGCCGCCGCCACCCTCCAGTCGAAGAGCCGGCTCTCCCACCAGATCACCCGCATGGAGAACGCCGGTCTCGTACGCCGCGAGAACTGCGAGTCCGACCGGCGCGGGCTGTACGCCGTGCTGACGGACGACGGCATGGAGACCATGCGCAAGGTCGCCCCGCACCACGTCGAGTCGGTCCGCACCCACTTCATCGACCAGCTCAGCGGCGAGGCCCTCGGCGACCTCCACGAGTCGCTCAAGCCGATCGCCGAGAAGCTCCGCGGCCGCCGCGGCAAGCCGTGACCTGACAGAGAACGCGAAGGGCCCCTCCGGTCTCCGGAGGGGCCCTTCGCGCGTCCCGGGGATCAGTTTCCGGTCAGGCTCGCGACCAGCTCGTCGGCGGCGGCGTACGGATCGAGAGCGCCCGCCGTGATCCGCTCGGCGAGCGCGTCAAGACGCCGGTCGCCGCGCAGGTCGCCGATGCGCTCGCGCAGGGCCGTCACCGCGATGGTCTCCACCTCGCGGGCCGCGCGGGTGCGGCGGCGCTCCGCCAGGACCCCGTGCTCCTCCATCCACGCCCGGTGCTTCTCCAGGGCCTCCACGACCTCGTCGATGCCCTCGCCGCGCGCCGCGACCGTCTTCACGATCGGCGGCCGCCAGTCGCCGGGGCCCCGCGCCTCGCCCAGACCCAGCATGTGGTTGAGCTCCCGGGCGGTGGCGTCCGCGCCGTCCCGGTCGGCCTTGTTCACCACGTACAGGTCGCCGATCTCCAGGATGCCCGCCTTCGCGGCCTGGATCCCGTCGCCCATGCCCGGCGCCAGGAGCACCACCGAGGTGTCGGCCTGCGAGGCGATCTCGACCTCCGACTGCCCGACGCCGACCGTCTCCACCAGGATCACCTCGCAGCCCGCCGCGTCGAGGACGCGGATGGCCTGCGGGGCGGACCAGGCGAGCCCGCCCAGATGGCCGCGGGTGGCCATGGAGCGGATGTAGACGCCCGGGTCGGAGGCGTGGTCCGACATCCGGATCCGGTCGCCGAGGAGCGCTCCCCCGCTGAACGGCGAGGACGGGTCGACGGCGAGGACGCCGACCCGCTTCCCGGCCCTGCGGTACGCGGAGACCAGCGCGGACGTCGACGTGGACTTGCCCACGCCCGGCGAGCCCGTCAGGCCCACCACGTACGCGCCCCCGGTGAGCGGCGCGAGCGCCGCCATGACCTCGCGCAGCTGCGGGGACGCCCCCTCCACCAGCGAGATCAGCCGGGCCACGGCCCGCGGCCGGCCCTCCCGTGCCTGAGCGACGAGTTCGGGGACGTCCACCATCTGCGCTGCTCCTTGCCTGGGGCGGGTGCTTACTTGCCGTTGCCGGGGACGCGCACGATCAGCGCGTCGCCCTGGCCGCCGCCGCCGCACAGGGCCGCCGCGCCGATGCCGCCGCCGCGCCGCTTGAGCTCCAGGGCGAGGTGGAGCACGACACGGGCGCCGGACATGCCGATGGGGTGGCCGAGGGCGATCGCGCCGCCGTTGACGTTCACCTTCTCGGGGGTAACACCGAGGTCTTTCATTGACTGGACGGCGACCGCGGCGAAGGCCTCGTTGATCTCGATCAGGTCGAGGTCCTCGACGCCCAGGCCCTCCTTGCCGAGGGCGTGCAGGATCGCGTTCGAGGGCTGCGACTGGAGCGAGTTGTCCGGTCCCGCGACGTTGCCGTGGGCGCCGATCTCGGCGATCCACTCCAGGCCGAGCTCCTCCGCCTTCGCCTTGCTCATCACGACCACGGCGGCGGCGCCGTCGGAGATCTGCGAGGAGGTGCCGGCGGTGATGGTGCCGTCCTTGGCGAAGGCCGGGCGGAGCTTGCCGAGGGACTCGGCGGTGGTCTCCGCGCGGATCCCCTCGTCCTTCGAGAAGATCACCGGGTCGCCCTTGCGCTGCGGGATCTCGACCGGGGTGATCTCGGCCTCGAAGAGGCCGTTCTTCTGGGCGGCGGCCGCGCGCTGGTGCGAGAGGGCGGCGATCTCGTCCTGCTCGGGGCGGCGGATGCCCAGGCGGGTGTTGTGCTTCTCCGTGGACTCGCCCATGGCGATGCCCTCGATGGAGTCGGTGAGACCGTCGTACGCCATCGCGTCGAGCATCTCGACGGCGCCGTACTTGAAGCCGTCGCGGGACTTCGGCAGCAGGTGCGGGGCGTTCGTCATGGACTCCTGGCCGCCGGCGACGACCACGTCGAACTCGCCGGCGCGGATCAGCTGGTCGGCGAGCGCGATGGCGTCGAGGCCCGAGAGACAGACCTTGTTGACGGTGAGCGCGGGGACGTTCATCGGGATGCCCGCCTTGATGGCGGCCTGACGGGCGGGGATCTGCCCGGCGCCCGCCTGGAGCACCTGGCCCATGATCACGTACTGCACCTGGTCGCCGCCGATGCCGGCCCGGTCCAGGGCCGCCTTGATGGCGAAGCCGCCGAGGTCGGCGCCCGAGAAGGACTTGAGCGAGCCGAGCAGGCGCCCCATGGGCGTGCGGGCGCCCGCGACGATCACTGAGGTGGTACCGGTCGTTCCAGACATGAGGCACGGCCCCTAGGGATGAGAAGTGAACGAGGGTTTACCGCCAATGTACTGAGCGGCGCCGCACGCGGTCACCGGCCGGATGGTGTGATCGCGCGCACGTTGCGTAACCATCCTTCCGGCGGTGCACTGGAGGCATGCTGACGCGTATCGACCACATCGGGATCGCCTGTTTCGACCTGGACAGGACCGTCGAGTTCTACCGTGCCACGTACGGTTTCGAGGTCTACCACTCCGAGGTCAACGAGGAGCAGGGCGTCCGCGAGGCCATGCTCCGGATCAACGCCACCGACGACGGCGGGGCCTCGTACCTCCAGCTCCTGGAACCGACCCGGGAGGACTCCGCGGTGGGCAAGTGGCTCGCCAAGAACGGCGAGGGCGTGCACCACATCGCCTTCGGCACCGCGGACGTCGACGGGGACGCCGAGGCCATCCGCGGCAAGGGCGTCCGGGTCCTCTACGACGAGCCGCGGATCGGCTCCATGGGCTCCCGGATCACCTTCCTCCACCCCAAGGACTGCCACGGCGTCCTCACGGAACTGGTCACTTCGGCCGAGCCGTCCGCTGACCACTCCTCAGCGGAGCACTGACCTCCGGATTCCTGGCCCGGTAGAGTGGGCGACTCCGGGCCGGGGCCGGTCGGGGCCGCCCCGTGCGGCATCGCAGTCGGGATGTCGGGGTCGTCCGATCTGCCACGATTCCCCGGGGGCCGTCCTCGGCCTTGAGGGCGTGCTCGTTGGAGTTGCGACCAGGGTTGGGGTCTCCCCTGCTCGAAGAGCTCGGGGAAGGATGGGACCGCGCAGTGCGGGGCTACGAACGCCAGGAGAGCCACCGAGCTGAAGACGACCATCTCGCCAGGTTCGAAGCCGAGATGGACCGGCTGAAGACCGAACGCGAGAAGGCCGTCCAGCACGCCGAGGACCTCGGCTACCAGGTCGAGGTCTTGCGCGCCAAGCTCCACGAGGCACGGCGCACCATCGCGTCCCGGCCGGCGTACGACAGCGCGGACATCGGCTACCAGGCCGAGCAGATGCTGCGGAACGCGCAGGCGCAGGCCGAGCAGCTCCGCCAGGACGCCGAGCGGGAGCTCCGCGAGGCCCGGGCCCAGACGCAGCGCATCCTCCAGGAGCACGCCGAGCACCAGGCCAGGCTCCAGGCTGAACTGCACAACGAGGCCGTCCAGCGCCGTCAGCAGCTCGACCAGGAGCTCAACGAGCGCCGCCAGACCGTCGAGGCGCACGTCAACGAGAACGTCGCCTGGGCCGAACAGCTGCGCGCCCGCACGGAGTCCCAGGCCCGCCGCCTGATGGAGGAGTCCCGCGCGGAGGCCGAGCAGGCGCTCGCCACCGCCCGCGCCGAGGCCACCCGTCTCGCCGAGGAGACCAACCGCAGGGCCGGCGCCGAGGCGGAGTCCGCCCGTGCCGAGGCCGAAGCGATTCTGCTGCGCGCCCGCAAGGACGCCGAGCGGCTCATCGGCGCCGCCTCCAGCCAGGCGCAGGAGGCCACCGCCCACGCCGAGCAGCTCCGCTCCAGCACCGCCGCCGAGACCGACCAGGCCCGCCGGCAGGCCACCGAGCTCTCCCGCGCCGCCGAACAGCGCATGCAGGAGGCCGAGGAGAGGCTCCGGGTCGCCCGCGCCGAGGCCGAGAAGGGCCTCGCCGAGGCCAAGGAGTCCGCCGCCAGGCAGCTCGCCGGCGCCGAGTCGGTCAACGAGCAGCGCACCCGCACCGCCAAGGCGGAGATCGCCCGTCTCGTCGGCGAGGCCACGAAGGAGGCCGAGGCCCTCAAGGCCGAGGCCGAGGAGAAGCTCCGCGAGGCCACCGCCGAGGCCGAGAAGCTCGTCACCGAGGCCTCCGAGAAGGCCGTCACGGCCGCCGCCGAGGACTCCGCCGCCGCCCTCGCCAAGGCCGCCCGCAGCGCCGAGGAGATCCTCACCAAGGCCTCCGAGGACGCCCGGGAGACCACCCGCAAGGCCTCCGAGGAGGCCGAGCGGGTCCGCCGCGAGGCCGAGACCGAGGCCGACCGGCTGCGCGCCGAGGCCGGCGAGCAGGCCGACGAGCTGCTCGGCTCCGCCAAGGACGACACCAAGGAGTACCGAGCCAAGACGGTCGAGCTCCAGGAGGAGGCCCGCCGACTGCGCGGCGAGGCCGAGGCGCTGCGCGCCGAGGCCGTCGACGAGGGCGAGCGGATCCGCGGCGAGGCCCGCCGCGAGGCCCTCCAGCAGATCGAGGAGGCGGCCAGGACCGCCGAGGAGCTCCTCACCAAGGCCCGTACCGACGCCGAGGAGCAGCGCACCAAGGCCGGCGCCGAGAGCGAGCGGGTCAAGTCGGAGGCGATGGAGCGCGCCCAGACGCTCCGGACCCAGGCCGAGGAGACCCTGGAGCGCACCCGCGCCGAGGCCGAGCGGCTGCGCGCCGAGGCCGAGGAGCAGGCCGATGCGGTGAAGGGCGCGGCCGAGGAGGCCGCCGCCGGGCTGCGGGCGGACGCCGAGCGGGCCGCCGAGGCCCGCCGCGCGGAGGCCGCCGCCGAGCTGACCCGGCTGCACACGGACGCCGAGGCGAAGGTCGCCGCGGCCGGTGAGGAGCTCAGCGACGCCCGTGCCGAGGGCGAGCGGATCCGGCGCGAGGCCGCCGAGGAGGCGGAGCGCCAGCGGACCGAGTCCGCCGAGCGGATCCGTGCGCTCGGGGAACAGTCCGAGCAGGAGGCCGAGCGGCTGCGCGCCGAGGCCGCCTCGGACGCGTCCACCACGCGCACCGAGGCCGAGGCCGCCGCCGTACGGCTGCGGGGCGAGGCCGCCGAGGAGGCCGAGCGCCTGAGGTCGGAGGCCCAGGAGACCGCCGACCGGGTGCGGGCCGAGGCCGCCGCGGCCGCCGAGCGGGTCGCCGCCGAGGCCGCCGAGGCGCTGGCCGCCGCGCAGGAGGAGGCCGTCCGGCGCCGCCGGGAGGCCGAGGAGACCCTCGATTCGGCCCGCTCCGAGGCCGGACGGGAGCGCGAGCACGCCCGCGAGCAGTCCGAGGAGCTGCTCGCCGCCGCCCGCAAGCGCGTCGAGGAGGCGCAGGCCGAGGCGCAGCGCCTGGTCGAGGAGGCGGACGCCCGGGCGACCGAGGTGGTCGCCACGGCCTCGCGCGCCGCGCAGGAGGTGCGGGACTCGGTGGCCGGGCTGCGCGAGCAGGCCGAGGAGGAGGTCGCCGGGCTGCGCAGTGCCGCCGAGCACGCGGCCGAGCGGACGAGGAGCGAGGCGCAGGAGGAGGCGGACCGGGTCCGCGCCGACGCGTACGAGGAGCGGGAGCGGGCGTCCGAGGACGCCGTCCGCACGCGGGAGCGTGCCCAGGTGGAGTCGGAGGCGGCGAAGGCGCTGGCGGAGCGGACGGTCACGGACGCGCTCGCCGAGGCCGAGAAGCTGCGGTCGGACACCGCCGAGTACGCCCAGCGGGTACGGACCGAGGTGACGGACTCGCTCGCCTCGGCGGAGCAGGACGCGGCCCGCACGCGCGCCGACGCCCGGGACGACGCCAACCGGATCCGTTCGGAGGCCGCCGAGCGCGCCGAGGCGACGGTCGGCGAGGCGCGGACCGAGGCCGACCGGATCGGTGCCGAGGCGGACCGGGCCCTGGACGAGGCCCGTCAGGCCGCCGACAAGCGCCGCGCGGACGCCGCCGAGCAGGCCGACACCCTCATCGGCGAGGCCACCGCGGAGGCCGAGCGGCTCACCGCCGAGGCCGCCGCGCTGCGCGCCGAGGCCGAGCAGGTCAAGGCGGACGGCGAGGCGCAGGCGGAGGCGCTGCGCGCCGAGGCACGCACCGAGGGCGAGCAGGTCCTCGACGAGGCCCGCAAGGCCGCCGACAAGCGCCGCACCGACGCCGCCGAGCAGGCCGACACCCTCATCGGCGAGGCGACCGCCGAGGCCGAGCGGCTCACGGCCGAGGCCGTCGAGCTGATGGAGACGACCGAGCAGGACGCCCAGCGCCTGCGCGCCGAGGCCGAGCAGGTCAAGGCGGACGGCGAGGCGCAGGCGGAGGCGCTGCGCGCCGAGGCACGCGCCGAGGGCGAGCAGGTCCTCGACGAGGCCCGCAAGGCCGCCGACAAGCGCCGCACCGACGCCGCCGAGCAGGCCGACACCCTGATCGGCGAGGCGACCGCCGAGGCCGAGCGGCTCACGGCCGAGGCCGTCGAGCTGATGGAGACGACCGAGCAGGACGCCCAGCGCCTGCGCGCCGAGG
>NZ_JBIARV010000001.1:350790-493348 GCF_042890295.1 Streptomyces sp. NPDC002232
GGCCGAGCAGGTCAAGGCGGACGGCGAGGCGCACGCGCAGGCCCTGCGCAATGCCGCCCTGGCCGATGCCGACCAGATCCTGGACGAGGCCCGCAAGGCGGCCGACAAGCGCCGTACCGACGCCGCCGAGCAGGCCGACGCCCTCGTCGGCGAGGCCACCGCCGAGGCGGAGCGGATCGTGAACGAGGCGGCCGAGCTGGCCGATTCGGTCGGCGCGGACGCCCGTGCCGAGGCGGGGCGGACCGTCGGCGCGGCCTCGGAGGAGGCCGAGCGGCTGCGTGCCGAGGGCGCCGAGGCGGTCGCCGACGCCCTGCGGGACGCCGAGCGGATCCGTAACGAGTCGGAGCGGGTCAAGGCCGACGCCGCGGCCGCGGGCGAGCAGATGCGCGCGGAGGCCCGCGAGGAGGCCGACCGGACGCTGGACGAGGCCCGGGAGGCCGGGGCGCGGAAGCGTTCCGACGCGGCCGAGCAGGCCGACCAGCTCGTGGCGAAGGCCCAGGAGGAGGCGCTGCGCGCCACCACGGAGGCCGAGTCGCAGGCGGACACCATGGTCGGCGCGGCCCGCAAGGAGGCCGAGCGGATCGTCGCGGAGGCGACCGTCGAGGGCAACTCGCTGGTGGAGAAGGCGCGTACGGACGCGAACGAGCTCCTGGTGGGGGCGCGCAGCGACGCGACGGCCATAAGGGAGCGGGCCGAGGAGCTGCGGGGCCGGATCGAGGGCGAGATCGAGGAGCTGCACGAGCGGGCGCGGCGCGAGACGGCCGAGCAGATGAAGACGGCCGGCGAGCGCGTGGACAAGCTGGTGAAGGCCGCGACCGAGCAGCGCGCCGAGGCGGAGGAAAAGGCGAAGGAGCTGGTATCCGACGCGAGTTCGGAGGCGAGCAAGGTCCGGATCGCCGCCGTCCGCAAGGCGGACGGACTCCTGAAGGAGGCCGGGCAGAAGAAGGCCTCGCTGATCGCGGAGGCCGAGGCCATCAAGGCCGAGGCCGAGCGGATCCGCTCGGAGGCCGCCGCCGAGGCCGAGGAGACGGTCGCCGAAGGACAGCGCGAGCTGGAGACGCTGACGCGGCGTCGCAAGGACATCAATGCGGAGATCTCCCGTGTCCAGGACGTCCTGGAGGCGTTGGAGTCTTTCGAGACGCCGTCCGCCGGAAAGGACGGGGTCAAGGCGGGTGCGTCGGCGGGATCCACCCGGACGAGTGGCAAGTCCCAGGATGGCTAGCCACTCAAAAGGCTGGACATTCTCCAGAGCAAACGGGCATACGCTCGATGACACGCCGCTATGGCCCCTAGGATTCCCTCTAACACCTCACCGGTCTCATTCGACAGGAACCCCATGAGCGACACTTCCTCCCCCTTCGGCTTCGAGCTCGTGCGGCGCGGTTACGACCGCGGTCAGGTGGACGACCGCATTACCAAGCTCGTGGCCGACCGTGACAGCGCCTTGTCCCGCATCACCTCCCTGGAGAAGCGGATCGAGGAGCTCCACCTCGAGACGCAGAACGCCCAGGCGCAGGTCTCCGACGCCGAGCCGTCGTACGCGGGGCTCGGCGCCCGGGTCGAGAAGATCCTCCGGCTCGCCGAGGAGGAGGCCAAGGACCTGCGTGAGGAGGCCCGTCGCGCCGCCGAGCAGCACCGCGAGCTGGCCGAGTCGGCCGCCCAGCAGGTGCGCAACGACGCGGAGTCGTTCGCGGCCGAGCGGAAGGCGAAGGCCGAGGACGAGGGTGTCCGCATCGTCGAGAAGGCGCAGGGCGAGGCCAACTCGCTGCGCGCCGAGGCGCAGAAGGACGCGCAGTCGAAGCGCGAGGAGGCGGACGCCCTCTTCGAGGAGACCCGCGCCAAGGCCGCCCAGGCCGCCGCGGACTTCGAGACGAACCTGGCCAAGCGCCGGGAGCAGTCGGAGCGCGACCTGGCCTCGCGTCAGGCCAAGGCCGAGAAGCGCCTCGCGGAGATCGAGCACCGCGCCGAGCAGCTCCGCCTGGAGGCCGAGAAGCTGCGCACGGACGCCGAGCGCCGGGCCCGTCAGACGGTCGAGACCGCGCAGCGCCAGGCCGAGGACATCGTGGCCGACGCGAACGCCAAGGCCGACCGGATCCGTTCGGAATCGGAGCGCGAGCTCGCGGCGCTGACGAACCGCCGCGACTCGATCAACGCGCAGCTGACCAACGTCCGCGAGATGCTGGCGACGCTGACCGGTGCCGCGGTGGCCGCGGCCGGCTCCCCGATCGACGACGAGCGCACGGCCGGCGTCCCGGCGCAGCAGTCGCGATGACCCGCGTGGCCGTCGCGTAACGAACCGGCGGCATCTGCCAGAACCCTCCGTCATTCCGGTGGCGGAGGGTTTTGCGCGCCCGTAGGTTGGTTCGCATGATCGAGCTTGAGGGCCTGACCAAGCGCTACGGGGCGAAGACCGCGGTCGACCACCTCTCCTTCCAGGTGCGTCCTGGCGTGGTCACCGGCTTCCTCGGGCCGAACGGGGCGGGCAAGTCGACGACGATGCGGATGATGCTCGACCTGGACAACCCGACGAGCGGGACGGTCCGGATCGACGGCAAGCACTACCGGGAGCTGGCGGAGCCCCTGAAGTACATCGGGGCACTGCTCGACGCCAAGGCGATGCACGGCGGCCGCTCCGCCTACAACAACCTGCTGTGTCTGGCCCAGTCCAACCGGATCCCGGCGAGCCGGGTCGGCGAGGTGCTCGACCTGGTGGGCCTGACGGCGGTGGCGACGAAGAAGTCGAAGGGATTCTCCCTCGGCATGGGCCAGCGGCTCGGGATCGCGTCGGCGCTCCTCGGGGATCCCGAGATCCTGATGTTCGACGAGCCCGTCAATGGTCTGGACCCCGAGGGAATTCACTGGATCCGCAATCTGATGAAGGCGTTGGCGGCCGAGGGCCGGACGATCTTCGTTTCCAGTCATCTGATGAGTGAAATGGCCCTGACAGCCGATCACCTGATCGTGATCGGGCAGGGCAGGCTGCTGGCCGACACGTCGATGGCGGATTTCATCCAGCAGAATTCCCGGAGTTATGTGCGGATGCGCTCCCCGCAGCAGGAAAGGCTGCGGGACGTGCTGCACGCCAACGGATTCATCGCGGTCGAGGCGGGCAACGGCACCCTGGAGGTGGACGGCGCGACGACCGAGAAGCTGGGCGAGCTGGCGGCGGAGAACGGGCTCGTGCTGCACGAGCTGAGCGCGCAGCGCGCCTCCCTCGAAGAAGCGTTCATGCAGATGACGGCCGGTGCGGTGGAGTACCACGCGCACGGGACCGACGTCCGCGGCGGCGTCCCGGACCCCGGCCCCCGCTGGGGCGCGGTCGCGGGAGCGGACCCGGATCCGGACCACGGCTCCGCCCCGCACCCCGCCCACGACTCCACCCACGACTCGTCCTCCGAGGGAGCCTGAACGATGGCAGCGGCAACCGCGGTCCTGCAGTCCGAGTGGACCAAGATCCGGACGGTGTCCTCGACCGTCTGGACGCTGGCGAGCGCCCTTCTCGTCACCGTGGCGATGAGCGCGGCGCTGTGCGCCCTGTTCAAGGGGACCTTCGACGATCTCAGCGAGACGGAGCGGGCCACCTTCGACCCCACGTTCGCGAGCTTCTCCGGGATGGTGCTCGGCCAGCTGGCGATGGTGGTCTTCGGTGTGCTGGTGGTCGGCACCGAGTACTCCTCGGGCATGATCCGCACCTCGCTCGCCGCGGTCCCGCAGCGGGCGTCCTTCCTCTTCTCGAAGATCACCGTGGCGGGCGGGCTCGCCCTGGTCGTCGGTCTGGTGACCAGCTTCCTGTCGTTCTTCCTGGGGCAGGCGCTGCTCGGCGAGCACCGCACCACCCTCGGCGCGGACAACGTGCTGCGGGCGGTGGTCGGCGGCGGCCTCTACATGGGCCTGATCGCGATCTTCTCCATGGGCGTGGCGACGATGCTCCGCTCCTCGATGCTGTCGCTGGGCATCCTGGTGCCGTTCTTCTTCCTCATCTCGCAGATCCTGTCGGCGGTCCCGAAGGCCAAGGAGGTCGCCCTGTACTTCCCCGACCAGGCGGGCTCCAAGATCATGCAGGTGGTCCCGGACGCGATGGGCTCGGACCCGGCTCCGTACGGCCCCTGGGGCGGGCTCGGGATCATGCTGCTCTGGGTCGCGGCGGCGCTGCTCGGCGGCTATCTGGTGCTGAAGCGCCGGGACGCCTAGTCCGCTGTCCGCAGGACGTCCGGCCCCTCGTCCACAGGACGTCCGGCCCCCCGCCGCAGGACGCTCGGCCCCACCGCCCAGGGGCCGCCCGGCCTCCCCGCGTTCACAGGAGCATCACGGTTCCGCTTGGGCGGAACCGTCAACGGCTGGATAAGCTCCTAGCTCATACGGGGGGCTCCGGCCTACGGCCGCCAACGCCCCGACATGGATGCGACCGACCTGTCGATGGGGCTGGAGTAATGATCGAGGCAGTCGGCCTGACGAAGCGCTACGGCGCCAAGACGGCCGTGTACAACCTTTCCTTCCAGGTGAGGCCCGGTGTCGTCACCGGCTTCCTGGGGCCCAACGGGTCCGGCAAGTCGACGACGATGCGCATGATCCTCGGGCTCGACCGGCCCTCCGCGGGCCACGTCACGATCGGCGGCCACCCCTTCCGGCAGCTGCCGAACGCGCCCCGGCAGGTCGGCGCGCTGCTCGACGCCAAGGCCGTGCACGGCGGCCGCAGCGCCCGCAGCCACCTGCTGTCGCTGGCGCAGCTGGCCGGCATCCCGGCGCAGCGCGTCGACGAGGTGCTCGGGGTCGTCGGACTCCAGGACGTCGCCAAGCGGCGCTCGAAGGGCTTCTCGCTCGGCATGGGGCAGCGCCTCGGCATCGCGGCGGCCCTGCTGGGCGACCCGCAGGTGCTGCTCTTCGACGAGCCGGTCAACGGTCTGGACCCCGAGGGCATCCTCTGGGTCCGCAACCTGATGAAGAAGCTGGCCGCCGAGGGCCGCACGGTCTTCGTCTCCAGTCACCTCATGAGCGAGATGGCGCTGACGGCCGACCACCTGATCGTGATCGGCCGCGGGCAGCTCCTCGCGGACATGAGCGTCAAGGACTTCATCTCGGCGAACTCGGCCGACTTCGCCCGGGTGCGGACCCCGGGGACCGAGCCGGCCCAGCGGGAGAAGCTGACGTCGGTGCTCGCGGAGGCCGGCGGGCAGGTGCTGTCCGAGCCGGACGGCGCACTGCGCGTCACGGGCCTGCCGCTGCCGCGGATCAGCGACCTGGCGCACGGCGCGGACGTGCGGCTCTGGGAGCTGTCCCCGCACCAGGCCTCGCTGGAGGAGGCGTACATGCGGCTGACGCAGGGCGCCGTGGACTACCGCTCCACCGACGACCGCCTGGCCCACCTCCAGCCGCCCGCCCACCCGGGGCAGCCGGGGTACGGGATGCCGCCGCAGCCGCCGGTCCAGGAGGTGCCGCAGCAGGGCTGGTACGCCCCGCCGCCGCCCGGACAGAACCCGTACGGCGCGCCGCCGCAGGCCGCCCCGCACGGTGCGCCGCCGCAGGCCCCCCACGCGCCCGCGCCGGGTCCGTACGCCCCTCCGGCCGCTTCGCAGCCGGGCCTCCCGCAGCCGAGCGACACCCCGAAGGACGCCCGATGACCGCCCCCGCCCACCCGCCGCACGCCCCGGCGCCGCACTCCTACGTCTCCCCCATCCCGGTCCGCGCCGCGCACCTCGGTGACGCGCTCGCCTCCGAGTGGACGAAGATCCGCTCGGTGCGTTCGACGGTGTGGACGCTCGGGGTCATGATCCTGCTGATGCTCGCCATCGGTCTGGGCGTCGCCGCCATCGCGTCGTCGTCCGAGGCCCCGATGGGCGACGAGTCCGCGCTCGCCTTCGGCTTCTTCGGCATGCTGCCGGCGTCGATCTGCGTGATCACGCTCGGCGTCCTGACGATCGCCTCCGAGTACGGCACGGGCATGATCCGTACGACCCTGACGGCCTGCCCCAGCCGGGCCCGGGTGCTCCTGGCGAAGGCGATCGTCTTCTTCCTGCTGGTCTTCACGGTCACCACCGTGGTCGCGACGCTCGTGGCGCTGGCGCAGGTCGCCCTGGTGGACACCGCGGCGGAGCCGACGGGCTCCGAGTGGCTGCGGGCGACGGTCGGCGCGGGCGCCTACCTGGCCGTGCTCGGGCTCATGTCGCTCGGCGTGGGGACGCTGATCCGGCACTCGGCCGGCGCGATCACGGTGATGATCGGTCTGCTGCTGCTCCCGCTGGTGGCCGCGCTGTTCATGTTCTCCGAGGCGCTGAAGTCGGTGCAGGAGTTCCTGTTCACCTACGCCATCCCCTCGCAGATGATCGCGCTGTACAGCGAGCGGCCGCCGTTCGGCGACTCGGGCCCGGCGGGCTGGGAGCCGCTGCTGATCATGGCCGCGGTCGCGGCCGCGGCGCTGGGCGGCGCCTTCGCCCTGCTGAACAGCCGGGACGTCTGAGGCTCCGGGGCTCAGTACCTCGGCGCGTTGCGGGACCGCTGCACCCTGCTGGTGCGGCGGTCCTTCGCGTTCCAGCAGGCCTTGTGCCAGTGGCGGCGGTCGTCGACCCCGCCCCACTCCGGCCAGGCGACCACGTGCGGGGCGCCGGACGGGATCTCCTGGTCGCAGCCCGGGCAGCGGTAGCGCTTGCCCGGCGCGCTGGCCCCGGCGACGAGCCGGACGTACCACTCCTCGCCCTGCCAGCTCTCGGTGCGCTGCGCACCGCCGTACCGGTCGCCGTGGTCGCCCTGCTGCGCGGGCTTGTCGCCGCCTTTGGAGCGGTTGTGACGCGGAGACACGGGCACACCTCACGGGGGGTCTGGGGACACGGACCGTTCCCTCCAGCCTACGGGCCGCCACCCGGTGCCCCGGGCCCCGTCCGGGACGGCTTAGCCGAAAATCGCAAGAACTTCATGAACGGCCGTTGCCTTTGGCACGTGTCAGACGTTGGTGCCAGTGCGAGGGGAGATACGCGTCGGCCGCGAGGAGGCAGAAGCGATGCGCGTGGGTACGTTCGTTCTGGCAGCCCAGTTCCCGGGCCAGGGGCAGGGCGAGGCACTGCACCGGGCGGTGCGGACCGCCGAGGTGGCCGAGGAGGCGGGACTCGACTCGGTCTGGCTCGCCGAGCACCACTTCGTGCCGTACGGGGTCTGCCCCTCGGCCGTGACGCTGGCCGCGCTGCTGCTCGGCCGCACCCGGCGGCTCCGGGTCGGCACGGCGGTGAGCGTGCTGCCGACCGTCCACCCGGTCGCCCTCGGGGAGCAGGCGGCGCTGCTGCACCTCACCTCGGGCGGCAGGTTCACCCTCGGGGTGGGCCGGGGCGGGCCGTGGGTCGACCTGGAGGTGTTCGGCGCGGGCCTTGAGGCGTACGAGAACGGGTTCCCCGACTCCCTCGACCTGCTGCTGCGCTGGCTGACCGAGCCGCGCGTGGGCGCCGACGGCGAACGGTTCGCGTTCCGCGAGGTGCCCGTGGTGCCCCGGCCCGACGAGCTCATCGGCGGGGAGTCCGCCCCCGAGGTGGTGGTGGCCTGCACCTCGCCGAAGAGCGTGCGGCTTGCGGCCGAGCGGGGGCTCCCGATGCTGCTCGGGATGCACTGCGGCGACGAGGAGAAGGCGGAGATGGTCGCGGCCTGGTCGCGGGCCGCGCGGGAGGCCGGGCGGGACCCGGACGAGATCGCGCGGATCGGCGCGGGCCATGTCTCGGCCGGTGTGGCCCAGCTCGCCGACCGGGCGGCCGACGCGGCGGAGGCACTGGTGAAGGCGATGCCGGGCTGGCTGAGGCAGGGGCTCGACGCCCATGTGACGGTGGACGGCCGGCAGCGGGCGATGCGGGACCCCGTCGCGTACACGGAGCTGCTGTGCGGGCTGCACCCGGTGGGCACGCCCCGGAGCGCGGCGGACCGGCTCGCGGAGACCGCCGAGCGGACCGGCATCACGCGCTTCGCCCTGCTCGCGGAGGGCTCGGGCGACCTCGCGGCGACCGAGGAGAACGTCCGGCGGCTGGGCGCGGACGTCCTGCCGCTGCTGGTGTGAGCGCGGTCCGGTCCCGGACCGCGCTGCCGCTCCGGCACCTGTCGGCGGCGATGCGGGTCGGCTCGCATCGAGCGCCTTCTCCCGCGGTGCGGAGCGGCAGCACCGTGGCTCAGCAGTCGCGCAGTTCCGGCGACTGGTTCAGCAGCTGGCCCCGTACGGACGTGAAGCGGGCGAGCCGCTCGTCCACCGACGGGTCCAGCGGGAAGACCGCCACACGGTGGCAGTTCTGGAAGGCGAGACGCACCCCGAAGTGCCGCTGCAGCGCGCCGCGAATGGCGTCGCTGGCGAGCGCGCGCAGCAGCTGACCACGTGCCTGCTCATTCGGCGGCGGCGTCTGGTTGTCGGCGAACTCTCCGCCGTCGACCTTCAGCTGGGCCACCAGAGAACTGATCATCTCCCATGCGTAGGGCAGGGAGGTCCGGACGCAGTCGACGAAGTCGGCTTCGTCGACCTCGCCTCGCTCGGCCTGTTCCAACAGCGCCGGTGAGACGTCGAGCGACATGGGTTCTCCTCTCGCGACCCCGCGGACGGGGTCTTGCGGGCAGGGACGAGGGCCGTCCGTACGCCACGCTGCGTGCACGGACGACGACCTCCAGCTTCCACGGTAAGCGCGCAGTCCGGGCGGCACCAGAAGAATGGGCACACAACCGGCTGATAACCGACGGGTGTTCGGCTCACGAGGGACCCCACCCGGCGCGCGGCCGATGCCCGAATCGCGCGGAAGAGCGCCCGTCTTGTAGCGTTGCCGACCATGCGTCTCGTCATCGCCCGTTGCTCCGTGGACTACGCGGGCCGGCTCACGGCCCACCTGCCCTCCGCGCCCCGTCTGATCCTCGTCAAGGCAGACGGCAGCGTCTCCATCCACGCGGACGACCGGGCGTACAAACCGCTCAACTGGATGTCCCCGCCGTGCACCCTGAAGGAGGGTGCCGAGGACGAGGCCGGCGTCTGGACCGTGATCAACAAAGCGGGCGAGAAACTGATCATCACGATGGAGGAGATCCTCCACGACTCCTCGCACGAACTGGGCGTGGACCCGGGCCTCATCAAGGACGGCGTCGAGGCGCACCTCCAGGAGCTCCTCGCCGACCGGATCGAGACCCTCGGCGAGGGCTACACGCTGATCCGTCGCGAGTACCCGACGGCCATCGGCCCGGTGGACATCCTGTGCCGGGACTCCGACGGCGCGACGGTCGCCGTGGAGATCAAGCGGCGCGGCGAGATCGACGGCGTCGAGCAGCTGACCCGCTACCTGGAGCTGCTCAACCGCGACCCGCACCTGGCTCCGGTGCGGGGCGTCTTCGCGGCCCAGGAGATCAAGCCGCAGGCCCGGGTGCTCGCCACCGACCGGGGCATCGGCTGTGTGGTCCTGGACTACAACGCGATGCGGGGCATCGAGGACGACAAGCTGCGGCTGTTCTAGCCGCGGGCTTCGGTACGGGTACGGGGACGGCCCCGGGTGCGGTGGACGCGCCCGGGGCCTTCGCCGTGTCCGTACGGGGTCAGGCGGGCGGCTCCGAGCCGGCGGGGGTGCCGGAGGAGGCGCCGAGGGTGGTGGTCGCGCCGCCGTCCGAAGGGGGCGTCGTGGTCGGCGGTTCCGTGGTGGGCGTCGCGGGGGTGGTCGGCGGCGGGCTGCTGCTCGTCGTCGGGGGCTTCGGCGTCGTCGAGCTCGGCTTCGGCGACGAGGGTGCGGTCGTCGGCGGCCGGGTCGTCGTGGGCCGTGTGGGCGGTGGCGTGGTCTCCGTCGGCGGCCCGGTCGTCTCCGACGGGGTGTCCGAGGGCGACGGCGAGCCCGAGGTCGACGGGTCCGTCGAGGTCGACGGCGAGGCGCTGCCGGAGCCGGAGCCGGAGGGGCTCGGGGAGTCCGAGCGGGTCGCCTTCCCCGTCTCGCCCGGGTCGGCCTCGCCCTCGGCGGGCGGCTCCTCGCCGTCGAGGCCGTCGCCGGTGCCGCTCTCGTCCGCGGTGCTGTCGGAGGTGACGCGGTCGGTGGCGGGGGTCTCGCCGTTGCCGGAGGTGGCGCCGAGGGTCACGACCGTGCCGAGGACGGCGACGAGGAGGGCTCCCGCGCCGACGGCGACGAGGTTGCGGCGGGCGCCGCCCAGGATCCCGCCCTTGAGGCCGGTGCGGCGGGGGTCCTTCTCGGCGGTGCCGGGGCGGGCGACGAGGGTGGGTCCCGCGTCGGCGAAGCCGGGGAACGCGGGCACCGGGGCGCTCGCCGCGGGCCGGACCGGTCCGCCCGGCAGCGGGGCGGTGACGGGCTCGGGTCTCGGGAGCGCCGGACGGGCGGCCGGGCCGCGCAGGGCGGGAGTGCCGAGCGGCGGGGAGGCGGGCCCCTCGGCGCGGGCCGCGGCGGCGTGGGCTCCGGAGAGGTCGGCGACGAGGGCGAGCGCCCGGCGTCCGGCGACGGTGCCGCGCTTGTCGGCGAGCACCCCGCGCATCCCGATGGAGGCCTCCAGCTCGGCGCGGGCGCGCTCCAGGTTCCCGGCGCAGATCGCGAGGACGCCGAGCTCGTGGTGGAAGTAGGCCTCCTCGGCGACCTCGCCGGTCAGCCGGGCGGCCTCCTGTCCGGCGCGCAGGGCGCGCTCCCAGGCGCCCCAGTGGAGTCCGGCGGCGAGGGCGGGCGCGGCGGCGCGGGCGAGGAGGACGGCGGTGGCCCGGTGCTCGGCGGCGGTGTCGCCGGTGCCGGGGATCAGCGCGGTGAGGGCGGCGAGGAGGGCGTCGGCCTCGGCCGCGGCCCGGTCGGGGGTGACGGAGGGGTGGGCGGTCCACCAGGCGTAGTGCTGGGCGACGGTGTGGGCGCGGTCGGCGGCCTCGTGGTCGTACCCGTGGGCGAGGAGCTGGGTGAGGACTCCGGCGGCGAGCCGGTAGCGGGGGCCGACCGGGGAGAGCAGTCCGCAGGCCATGAGCTCGCCGAGGGCCGCGTCGGCGTGGGTGTCGCCGACGAGGGCCGGCAGGTGGGCCTGGTGCGGGACCTCGCCGCCGAGGGCGACGGCGAAGCGCAGCGCGGTCTGGGCGGAGCGGCTGAGGCGGGAGGCGAGGAGGGCGGCGGGGGCGGCGCCCTCGCCGAGGCTGGGGAGCGGTATCTCGCGGAGCTCGACGTCGGGGTCCTCGACGCCGTCGAAGGCGGCGGCCGCCGCGGCCGCCGCGACGGCGGGGTCGGTCGGGCCGAAGGCCTCTTCGAGGGCGCCGAAGGCGTCGAACTCGGCGGGGGTGACGCGCAGCCGGTCGCGCTGGCGCAGAAGGGCGCCGGCCTGGACGAAGCGGAGCGGGAGCCCTTCGGACTCGAACCACAGGTCGCCGGCCCAGTTGGTCTCGTCCTCGGTGAGGGGGCGGCCGACGGCGAGCGCCAGGAGTTCCAGCGCGGCACCGCGGCCGAGGCCGGCGAGGAGGACCTCCTCGACGGGGGCGTCGGCGGAGGGGGCGGGCGTCTCGGGGCCGGCGGCGAGGAGGAAGGCGCACTCGGGGGCGGCGGCGAGGAGTTCGTCGAGGGAGGCGCCGCCGAATTCGAGGTCGTCGACGACGACGACGGCGCCGATGTCGCGGAGCCGGTCGAGGAGGCCGGTGCGGTCGGGGCGCTGGTCGGGGGCGTACCGGACGGCGGTGAACAGCTCGTGGAGCAGTTCGGTGGGGGTGCGGTGGTGCCCGGAGAGGCGGACGACGCCGTCGGGCGCGAGGTCGGCGCAGTCGGCGGCGACGGCGTCGAGGAGGGCGGTGCGGCCGGAGCCGGGGGAGCCGATGAGCCGGGCGCAGCGGCCTCTGGTGAGGATGCCGCCGAGTCTCTCGCGCTCCTCCTGGCGTTCGAGGAGGGGCAGGGCGGGCGCGGCGGGGCCCGACGGGACGGGCGGAGCGGTGGCGCGGGCGGCCTCGGCGCGCTCCTCGGGGGTGCGCGGGCGGGGGGCGGGCGGTTCCTGGCCGGGCGGGCAGGGTTCGATCTCGCTGCCGTCGACGGGGTTGACGGTGAGGAGCAGTTCGCCGGAGACGAGCTTGACGACGCGGGCGCGCGCGGGTGTCTGCGCGGGCACGCCGCGGCCCTGGCGGGCCTCCTCGCCCTCGGTGTCGTGACCGTACTCCTCCGACCCAGGGTTGATCGGGTCCATGGTGCAAGCCCCCAAGAAGCGGTGTCCGGTGCCCGCCGGTGGTTCCGTCCCCGGGCGGGCGGTCCGTCAAGGTGCGGGCGACCGAACCCTAGACCGTGGTCAGACGCTCGGGAACAGGCGGGGTGCTCCCGAGACCAAGACGTCACGGTCTTGTGAGGATTGGGCGTGACGCCGGGTCCGCACAGCTGCTTCACACGTGGCGGGGGTGCCGGGGCCGCACAGCTGCTTCACACGCGGCGGAGGTGCCGGGGCTGCACAGCCGCTCCATACGTGGGGGGGCCGGGGCGCCCCGGCGGGTCACACGCCCCCGGCCGGTCACACGCGGGGCAGGGACTCCAGGGCGAGGCCGCCCTCGATGGCGAGGATGCGGTGCAGCCGGGTGGCGACGAGGAGGCGCTGCATCTGGGGCGGCACCCCGCGCAGGACGAGGCGCCGGCCGCAGCGGCCGGCCCTGCGGTGGGCGCCCATGATGACGCCGAGTCCGGTGGCGTCCCAGGAGTCGAGTCCGGTCAGGTCGAGCACCAGGTCGCCGACTCCGTCGTCGACGGCCGAGTGCAGGACCGTACGGGCGTCCGCCGCGCTGCGGACGTCGAGGCGGCCCCCGACGACCAGCTCGACATGGTCGCCCCTGATGTGCATATGCGCTCCCCGAGAGTGCTCCGTCTTCGCAACAACTGACTGCCGCACCGGCAGATACGTTGCGCCTTGTCAGCGAACCGATACCGAAATTCACCCCACGGAGTGAGGGCGGGGTGGCGGGTGCGGCTCAGTACTTGTAGAAGCCCTGCCCGCTCTTGCGGCCGATGTCACCCGCGTCCACCATCCGGCGCATCAGCTCCGGCGGCGCGAACTTCTCGTCCTGGGACTCGGCGTAGATGTTGTTGGCCGCGTTCACCAGGATGTCGATGCCGGTGAGGTCGGCGGTGGCGAGCGGGCCCATGGCGTGGCCGAAGCCCAGCTTGCAGGCGATGTCGATGTCCTCGGCGGTGGCGACGCCCGACTCGTGGAGCTTGGCGGCCTCGACGACGAGGGCCGAGATGAGGCGGGTGGTGACGAAGCCGGCGACGTCGCGGTTGACGACGATGCAGGTCTTGCCGACGGACTCGGCGAACGCGCGGGCGGTGGCGAGGGTCTCGTCGCTCGTCTTGTAGCCCCGGACGAGTTCGACGAGCTGCATCATCGGGACCGGCGAGAAGAAGTGGACGCCGACGACGGCCTCGGGGCGCGCGGTCACCGCGGCGATCTTGGTGATCGGGATGGCGCTGGTGTTGGAGGCGAGGACGGCGCCGTCCTTGGCGATCTTGTCGAGCGAGCGGAAGATCTCGTGCTTGACGTCGAGGTTCTCGAAGACGGCCTCGACGACGACGTCCGCGTCGGCGACGGCGTCCAGCTCGGTGGTGGCGGTGATCCGCCCGAGGGCGGCCTCGGCGTCCTCGGCGGCGAGCTTGCCCTTGGCGACGAACCGCTCGTACGACGCCTTGATGCCGTCGGTGCCCCGGGTCAGCGCGGCGTCGGTGACGTCACGCAGGACGACGTCCCAGCCCGCCTGTGCCGAGACCTGCGCGATGCCGGATCCCATGAGTCCGGCCCCGATGACGGCGAGCTTCCTGGCCACGATCTTCCACCCCTCAACACCTGTTCACTTCTGGCTCTCCGGCGGAGATTAGCGGTCACGGGGCGCCATGTGACCGCGAAGTAATGCGCGTCACGCCCTCTTTGACGGACGTCACACTCACGACACCCGTCAGCTCTCGCGGACCGCGTACGTCAGGACCCTCTCGCCGAGCAGCTCTTCGATCTCGTCGAGCAGGACGAGGGCCTCGCGGGAGACGGTGGTCGCCTTGCGCCCGGCGGTCATCTCACCCGTGATGTAGCCGACGACGGCCGCCTCGATCCAGGCGAGCTGACCTCCGACGAGGAGCGGCAGCGGGTCGTCGTCGGCCGCTCCGGTCTCCTCGCGCAGGGTGGCCACGACGGCCTCCTGGACCTGCTCGCGGAGGTGGAAGAGGCGTGCCTTCAGGGTGGGCGCGTGCTCGATGACGTTCATGAAGGCGTCGAAGCCGTCCATGAGTCCGTACGCCGGGGAGACGGCCCCGATGTCCTGGCGCAGCTCCCGCAGGACGGCGTGGGCGGCGGACTCGCCGCGGTCGCGGCCCCGGATCATCCGGGCGAGCCGCTGGGTGACGCCGTCGAGCCGGTCGAGGAAGAGGTCCTCCTTGGCGGGGAAGTAGTTGTACACGGTGTTGACGGAGACGTCCGCCGCCTCGGCGACGTCCGCGACGGTGACGCTCACGAACCCGCGCTCCAGGAAGAGCCCGGTCGCGATGTCCGAGATCCGCTGCTTCGTCTCGCGCTTCTTGCGTTCCCTGAGTCCCTCGGCCATGGCGCCATCGTAGGCAATCGTAGGTTCGCTGAAACTTCGGCGCCACTGAAAATTTAGTGGCATTGCAAAATTGGGGTGACTCTGTTTTTGTGGTCGCCATGTCCCTCATCAGCACGGCCGGGCTCGCCCGGACCTTCTCGACCAGGAACGGCCCCGTGGAGGCCGTACGGGGAATCGACCTCACCGTCGGGCCCGGCGAGATCCTCGGGCTCCTCGGACCCAACGGCGCCGGCAAGACCACCACCCTCCGGATGCTCACGACGCTCCTCCCGCCCACCGGCGGCGCCGCCACCGTCGCCGGCCACGACCTGCTGCGGGATCCCGCAGCCGTCCGCCGCCGCATCGGGTACGTCGCCCAGTCCGGCGGCCTCGACCCCCAGGAGACCGTCCGCTCCGAGCTCGTCACCCAGGGCAGGCTCTACGGCCTGGACCGCGCGACGGCGCGGGCCCGCGCCGGGGAGCTCGCGGCCGACCTCGGCCTCACCGAGCTGCTCGACCGGAGGACCACGGCGCTCTCCGGCGGCCAGCGCCGCCGGCTCGACCTCGCGATGGGGCTCACCCACCGGCCGGAGGTTCTCTTCCTCGACGAGCCGACGACCGGCCTCGACCCCGGCAGCCGCGCCGACCTGTGGGCCCTGGTGCGGCGCCTGCGCGACGAGCACGGCACCACCGTCGTGCTCACCACCCACTACCTCGACGAGGCCGACGCGCTCGCCGAACGGCTCGTGATCGTGGACGACGGCACGGTCGTCGCCGAGGACACCCCCGCCGGCCTCAAGGCCGCGCACGGCGCGACCACCCTCCAGGAGGCCTTCCTCGCCGTCACCGGCCGCGACCCCGCCCCCGCCGACCCCACCCCCGTCGCCGTCTAGGAGACCCGTGATGCTGCTCCGCGACACCGCGCTCGTCTTCGGGCGCTACGCCCGCCAGACCCTGCGCTCCCCGTTCCAGATCTTCTTCGGCGCCCTCATGCCGCTGCTCTACCTGCTCTTCTTCGGACCGCTGCTCACCGACCTGCCGCTGGGCCGCGAGGGCGACTCCTGGCAGATCCTCGTCCCCGGGCTGCTGCTCCAGCTGGGCCTCTTCGGCGCCTCGTTCGCCGGATTCTCGATCATCATGGAGAAGGGCTGGGGCGTGTACGACCGGATGCGCGTCACCCCGGTGAGCCGGCTGGCGCTGCTGCTCGGCCGGGTCCTGCGGGACGCCGCGCTCTTCGTCTTCCAGGCGGTGCTGCTGGTCCTCGCGGCGATCCCGCTGGGCCTGCGGGCCCCGGTCGCCGGAGTCCTCGCCGGCTTCGGCTTCGTCGCCCTGCTCTCCGTCGCGCTCGCCTCGCTCTCGTACGCGCTGGCATTGAAGCTGCGCACCCCGCAGGAGTTCGGCCCCGCGATCAACACGCTGGCGATGCCGTCGATGCTGCTCTCGGGTCTGATGCTGCCGATGGCGCTCGCCCCCGGGTGGCTCGACGTGGTCTCGCACCTGATGCCGTTCCGCTACCTCGTGGACGCGGTCCGGGAGGCGTACATCGGCCACTACACGACACCGACCATGCTGTACGGGGTGCTCGTCGCCCTCGGCCTCGCGGCGCTCTCCGTGACGGTCGGCACACGCGCGTTCCGGAGCGCCGGTACGTAACTAGGCTGGACCCATGGTCAATCTGACGCGCATCTACACCCGTACCGGCGACAAGGGCACCACGGCGCTCGGTGACATGAGCCGGACCGCCAAGACGGATCTGCGGATCTCGGCCTACGCCGACGCCAACGAGGCCAACGCCGCCCTCGGCACGGCGATCGCCCTCGGGCAGCTCGACGCGGAGCTCGTGCAGGTCCTCACCCGCATCCAGAACGACCTCTTCGACGTGGGCGCGGACCTGTGCACGCCGGTGGTGGAGAACCCCGAGTACCCGCCGCTGCGCGTCGAGCAGTCCTACGTCGACAAGCTGGAGGCCGACTGCGACCGCTTCCTGGAGCGGCTCGACAAGCTGCGCTCCTTCATCCTGCCGGGCGGCACGCCCGGGGCGGCCCTGCTGCACCAGGCGTGCACGGTGGTCCGGCGGGCGGAGCGCTCCACCTGGGCGGCCCTGGAAGTGCACGGCGAGACGATGAACGCCCTGACCGCCACGTACCTCAACCGCCTATCGGACCTGCTCTTCATCCTCGCGCGGACGGCGAACAAGGAGGTCGGGGACGTGCTCTGGGTCCCGGGCGGGGACCGCTGAACCGGCGGCCGGATCCTTCTTCCGCCAGACCAGGTAGCTGAGCGCGATCAGACCGTGGATGCCGGCGGCCCGCCACGCGGCGTACATCCAGCTCCTCAGGCTGTCGGTGTTCCCGGCGTCGCCGACGTACCACTGGGCCAGGAGCAACAGGGCGCTCGCCACGGCGGCGCCGGTCAGCGTGCCCAGCCAGAGCGCGCCCTCGTGGCGGGCGCGCGCCATGCCGTACTTCGGGGGCTTCGGGGGCGGCGGGGCGCCGCCGAGGCGGTGGGCGGCATGGCCGTCGAGCCACTTCACCGTGCGGTGGCCGTGTCCGACGGTGTAGCCGATGTACAGCGCGGCGAGGCCGTGCTCCCAGCTGGGAGCGGCGCCGTTCCTGAGGTCGATCGCGGTCATGACGAGGAGCACGACCTCCAGGAGCGGTTCGCAGAGCAGCAGCGCCATACCCGTCCGGGGCATCTTCAGGAGGTAGCGGGTGGCGAGACCGGCGGCGAGCAGGACCCAGAAGCCGACCTCGCAGAGCACGATCAGCGTGACGATCACGGCGGTTCTCCCTTCCTTCCCCCTCAGCGTCCCGTGGGAGCGGGCCCGGTTCGTCGTCGCCGGTGACGAAACGCGTCTACATCCTTCGACGGAGTCCGGCGGGCCGGCGGATCGGCCCGGACGAGGAGGTCCGGGCGCCCGGGGGCGTGTTGGATGAGTGCGTGACGCTCCCCCGCCCGCACCCCCACGACCTGCTCCTGGCCGTCGCCGGATTCGCCATCGGTCTGCTCCTGTGGTCCTTCGGGCTCTACACGACCGGGGACCGCGTCTTCGACCAGCGGTGGGCCGCGCTCGTCCCGCTGGCCGTGATGGCCGCCATGGAGGCCGTGCGCCGCACCATGCCGAGGACGGCCCTGGCCGTGGGCACGCTCGCGATCGTGGCGGACCAGTTCACCAACGGGAACCTCGTGACCGTCCTCATGTTCACGGACGTCGTCTACGCGGCCGTGGTGTACGGGCCGCCCGCCTCGGCCCGGCGCGTCCCCTACAGCACCGGGCTCGTCACCGTCGCCGTCACGGTCGGGTTCCTCGTCTGGTGGCAGAACGCCATCGCGCTGCTCGTCGGCGTGATCACCGGCATGGTCTCCTTCCTGCCGGCCCTGACCGGCGCGGTCGTCCGCAACCACCGCGAGGCGGCGGACGCGGCCCGGCTGCGGGCCGGACAGACCGCCCTGCTCGCGGAGATGGACCGGGCGCAGGCCGTGGTGGCCGAGCGCGCCCGGATGGCCCGGGAGCTGCACGACATGGTGGCGAACCACCTGTCGGCGATCGCGATCCACTCCACGGCCGCGCTCTCCCTCGACGAACCGGCCACCACCCGGCAGGCCCTGACGGTGATCCGGGAGAACAGCGTGGCGGGACTCACCGAGATGCGCCGGCTCATCGGGCTGCTCCGGGACAGCGGCGGCGACGCGGAACCGGGAGCGGTGCCGAGCCTGGACGCGCTGGACGGGCTGATCGCCCGGGCCCGCGCGAACGGCGCGCCCGGCGGACTGGACTTCGTCCTGGAGGACACCCGGCCCGCCGACGCGGACGCCCTGCCGGCGCCGGTGGAACTGGCCGCGTACCGGATCGTGCAGGAGTCGCTGACCAACGCGGTCAAGCACGCCTCCCCCGGCACGGTCACCGTGCGGGTCGGGCGCGGCGACGGGGTCCTGACCGTGGCCGTCGACTCGCCGTGCGGGAAGCGGCCGGGGCCGTCGGCGCCCGGCTCCGGTGCGGGTCTGGTGGGGATGCGCGAGCGGGCGGAGCTGCTCGGCGGGGAGTTCCGGGCGGCGGCGGAGGCGGCGGTCTGGCAGGTGCGGGCGGTGCTGCCCGCGGACGAGAAGGCGGGGAACGACGCATGACGATCCGGGTGCTGGTGGCCGAGGACCAGTCGGCGGTACGGGCGGGGCTCGTGCTGATCCTGGGCAGCGCGCCGGACATCGAGGTGGTCGGCGAGGCCGGGGACGGCGAGCGGGCGGTGGAACTGGCGCGCGCGCTGCGCCCGGACCTGGTCCTGATGGATGTGCAGATGCCCCGGATGGACGGGGTGACGGCGACCCGCCTGGTCGTGGCGGAGGGCCTCGCGGACGTGCTCGTCCTGACGACGTTCGATCTGGACGAGTACGTCTTCGGGGCGCTGCGCGCCGGGGCCTCGGGATTCCTGCTGAAGGACACGGAGGCGAAGGACCTGCTCACGGCGGTGCGGACGGTGGGGCGCGGGGAGGGTCTGATCGCCCCGGCGGTGACCCGGCGGCTGATCGCGGAGTTCGCCGCGCCGCGCCGTCCGGTGGCGGACGCCTCCGTACTGGACGTGCTGACGCCCCGGGAGCGGGAGGTGCTGTCGGCGCTCGGTCTGGGCCTGTCGAACGCGGAGATCGCGGTGCGGCTGGACATGGCGGAGGCGACGGTGAAGACCCACGTCAGCAAGGTGCTGGGGAAGCTGGAGCTGCGGAGCAGGGTCCAAGCGGCCGTACTGGCACAGGAGTTGGGGGTTTAGAAGAACTTTGCCGACGATGGTCTGGACCTCTTGACGATTGGTCCAGACCTTCCTACGCTCGCGGGGCGCGCGCATCTCCACGGACCACCCCCACCTTGTCCGTCCGCTACTTGAGGAGCACCGTTGAGCACTCAAGCACCGACGCGCAGAGCAGGGTTCAGACACCGGACCGCCGCCGGACTGACCGCCCTGATCCTGCCGCTGGCCGCCATGGTCGGCCTCGCCTCCCCCGCCGAAGCCGCCACCTCGGCCACCGCGACCTACACCAAGACCCAGGACTGGGGCACCGGATTCGGCGCCAACTGGACCATCAAGAACACCGGTACCACCAGCATCAGCTCCTGGACCGTCGAGTGGGACTACCCCTCCGGCACCGCCGTCACCTCCGCCTGGGACGCCACCGTCACCAGCTCCGGCACCCACTGGACCGCCAAGAACGTCGGCTGGAACGGCACCCTCGCCCCCGGCGCCTCCGTCTCCTTCGGCTACAACGGATCCGGCTCCGGCGCGCCCACCGGCTGTAAGATCAACGGCGCCCCCTGCGACGGGACCACCGTGCCGGGCGACAACCCGCCCTCGGCCCCCGGCGCCCCGGTCGCCTCCGGCATCACGGACACCTCGGCCAAGCTCACCTGGACCGCGGCCACCGACGACAAGGGCGTCAAGAACTACGACGTCCTGCGCGACGGCACGAAGGTGACCACCACCACCGCCCTCACCTTCACGGACAGCGGCCTCACCGCCGGCACCGACTACTCGTACACCGTCGTCGCCCGCGACACGGCCGACCAGACCGGCCCCGCCGCCGGACCGGTCGCCGTCCGCACCACCGGCGGAGGCGGCGGCCAGCCCCTCCCGAACGCCGTGAAGATGGGCTACTTCACCAACTGGGGCGTCTACGGGCGCAACTACCACGTGAAGAACATCGTGACCTCGGGCTCCGCGTCCAAGATCACCCACATCAACTACGCCTTCGGCAACGTCCAGGGCGGCAAGTGCACCATCGGCGACTCCTACGCCGACTACGACAAGGCCTACACCGCCGACCAGTCCGTCGACGGCGTCGCCGACACCTGGGACCAGCCGCTGCGCGGCAACTTCAACCAGCTCCGCAAGCTGAAGAAGGCCTACCCGAACATCAAGATCCTCTGGTCCTTCGGCGGCTGGACCTGGTCCGGCGGCTTCGGCCAGGCCGTGCAGAACCCGGCCGCCTTCGCCCAGTCCTGCTACGACCTGGTCGAGGACCCGCGCTGGGCCGACGTCTTCGACGGCATCGACCTGGACTGGGAGTACCCCAACGCCTGCGGGCTGTCCTGCGACACCAGCGGCGCGGCCTCCTTCAAGAACATGATGCAGGCCATGCGCGCCAAGTTCGGCGCCAACAACCTGGTCACCGCGGCCGTCACCGCCGACGCCTCGGCCGGCGGCAAGATCGACGCCGCCGACTACGCCGGCGCCGCGCCGTACTACGACTGGCTCAACGTCATGACGTACGACTTCTTCGGCGCCTGGGCGGCGAAGGGCCCGACGGCCCCGCACTCCCCGCTCACCGCCTACTCCGGCATCCCGCAGGCGGGCTTCAACACCGCCGAGGCGATCGCCAAGTTCAAGGCCCAGGGCGTCCCCGCCAAGAAGCTGCTGCTCGGCATCGGCTTCTACGGACGCGGCTGGACCGGCGTCACCCAGTCCGCCCCGGGCGGCACGGCGACCGGGCCCGCGCAGGGCACGTACGAGCAGGGCATCGAGGACTACAAGGTCCTCAAGAACTCCTGCCCGTCCAACGGCACCATCGCCGGCACCGCCTACGCCCACTGCGGCACCAACTGGTGGAGCTACGACACCCCCTCCACCGTCAACTCCAAGATGGGCTGGGCCAAGAACCAGGGCCTCGGCGGAGCGTTCTTCTGGGAGTTCAGCGGTGACACCACCAACGGAGAGCTGGTCGGCGCCATCAACACGGGCCTGAACTAGCCGGTACGACGAAGCGGGGGACGGCGCAGCACGCCGTCCCCCGCTTCCTCGTGTCCTACGCGACGTTCACGCGCTGACCGGGCGGAGCCGCCTCCAGCCAGGCCATGAAGCCCGTCCGGGCGTCCTCGCTCATCGCGAGCTCCAGACGGACGCCCTCGTACATGCAGGGCTGGATCACGGCGTCGGAGAGCAGCGCGAGCTCCTCCTCGCCCGCCGGCATCCGGCGCTCCAGGGCCACGATCGAGGACCGCTCCAGGACCCGGCGCGGGCGGGGCGCGTACGAGAAGACGCGGAACCAGGCGATCTCGTCACCGCTGTAGCGGGCGACGCCGTACACCCAGCCCTTGCCGGTCGGATCCGGCTCGTCGGGGATGTCCCAGCGCAGCGAACAGTCGAAGGTGCCGCCGGCGCGCTGGATCAGTCTCCGGCGCAAGCCGAAGACGAAGAGTCCGATCACCACCAGTGCGACGACCAGGCCGCACACGAGCAGAGCGAGGAACATCTTCACCGACCTCCTCGCTGCGTCCCGTAGCCGGCACGGCCGGCAGAACCGAATACGACCTGCATCTGCATCGCCTCAGCCGCGACACGGTCCGGGAAATTCCGGATCGTGCCGCGGCTGAGGGCTTTCCTGCTCGGCGCGGTCCGCTAGCGGACCGATACCGCGCGCAGCCGGACCTCGGCGCGCCGCTCGGCGGCGGCGTCGGAGTCCGTCTTCGCACGCTCCAGCGCGCGCTCGGCGCGCCGGGCGTCGATCTCGTCCGCCAGCTCGCAGATCTCCGCGAGCAGAGACAGCTTGTCGTCGGCGAACGAGATGAATCCTCCGTGGACGGCGGCGACGACGGTCCCGCCCTCGCTCGTACGGATGGTCACCGGGCCCGACTCCAGCACACCGAGCAGCGGCTGGTGGCCGGGCATGACGCCGATGTCGCCGGAGGTGGTACGCGCGATGACCAGGGTGGCCTCGCCGGACCAGACACTCCGGTCCGCGGCGACCAGCTCGACGTGCAGCTCAGCAGCCAAGGGTGGCTCCTCGGGTCACCACCCGGCGGTCGTGCCGGGTGTTGGGGTCAATTCTAGGGGGCGTGGAGAGGGGGACGGGACGGATCCCGTCCCCCTCGGACGAGCACGGGGCTCAGGAGACGCCGAGCTCCTTGGCGTTGTTCTTGAGGTCCTCAAGGCCACCGCACATGAAGAACGCCTGCTCCGGGAAGTGGTCGAACTCACCGTCGCAGATCGCGTTGAACGCGGCGATCGACTCGTCGAGCGGAACGTCCGAACCGTCCACGCCGGTGAACTGCTTCGCCGCGTGGGTGTTCTGGGACAGGAAGCGCTCGACACGGCGGGCGCGGTGGACAACGAGCTTGTCCTCCTCGCTCAGCTCGTCGATACCGAGGATCGCGATGATGTCCTGGAGGTCCTTGTACTTCTGCAGGATTCCCTTGACGCGCGTGGCGGCATCGTAGTGGTCCTGCGCGATGTAGCGCGGGTCCAGGATCCGGGACGTGGAGTCCAGCGGGTCCACGGCCGGGTAGATGCCCTTCTCGGAGATCGGACGGGAGAGAACCGTCGTCGCGTCGAGGTGGGCGAAGGTGGTCGCCGGCGCCGGGTCCGTGAGGTCGTCGGCGGGGACGTAGATCGCCTGCATCGAGGTGATCGAGTGACCACGGGTCGAGGTGATGCGCTCCTGGAGGAGACCCATCTCGTCGGCCAGGTTCGGCTGGTAGCCCACCGCGGAGGGCATGCGGCCGAGCAGGGTCGACACCTCGGAACCGGCCTGGGTGAAGCGGAAGATGTTGTCGATGAAGAACAGCACGTCCTGCTTCTGCACATCGCGGAAGTACTCCGCCATGGTCAGACCGGCGAGGGCGACACGGAGACGGGTGCCCGGGGGCTCGTCCATCTGGCCGAAGACCAGGGCGGTCTTGTCCAGAACGCCGGACTCCTCCATCTCCGCGATGAGGTCGTTGCCCTCACGCGTGCGCTCACCGACACCGGCGAACACGGAAACGCCCTCGTGCAGCTTCGCCACACGCATGATCATTTCCTGGATCAGAACGGTCTTGCCGACACCGGCACCACCGAACAGACCGATCTTTCCACCCTTGACGTACGGGGTGAGAAGGTCGACGACCTTCAGGCCGGTCTCGAACATCTCGGTCTTCGACTCGAGGTCCGCGAACGCCGGGGCCTTGCGGTGGATGGACCAGCGCTCGCTGACCTCCGACTCGGCCTCGGGGTCGTTCAGGATCTGGCCCAGCGTGTTGAACACGCGACCCTTGGTGACGTCGCCGACGGGCACGGTGATGCCGTCGCCGGTGTCGACCACGGGGGCCTGGCGGACCAGACCGTCGGTGGGCTGCATCGAGATGGTGCGGACGATGCCGTCACCGAGGTGCTGCGCGACCTCGAGGGTCAGCGTCTTGAGCTTGCCCTCCTCGGCCGGGTCGGCGACCTCGACGTGCAGGGCGTTGTAGATCTCCGGCATCGCGTCGACGGGGAACTCCACGTCGACGACCGGGCCGATGACCCGGGCGACGCGGCCCGTGGCGGCGGCCGTCTCAACAGTGGTCGTCATTACTTGTCACTCCCCGCGGTCGCGTCGGCCAGGGCTGCGGTGCCACCGACGATCTCGCTGATTTCCTGGGTGATTTCGGCCTGGCGGGCCGCGTTGGCAAGTCGGGAGAGGTTGTTGATCAAGTCTCCCGCGTTGTCGGTGGCCGACTTCATCGCGCGTCGCGTGGCGGCGTGCTTGGAGGCAGCCGACTGAAGCAGCGCGTTGTAGATGCGGCTCTCGACGTAGCGCGGCAGAAGGGCGTCGAGGACGTCCTCCGCCGACGGCTCGAAGTCGTACAGCGGACGGAGGGTGTCCGGCTCGCCGGCCTCCTTCGCCACCTCGTCGAGGCTGAGGGGCAGCAGCCGGGCCTCGACCGCCGTCTGCGTCATCATCGAGACGAACTCGGTGTAGATGATGTGGAGCTCGTCCACGCCACCCTCGGCCGTGTCCTTCTCGATCGCCTCGATCAGCGGTGCCGCGATCTTCTTGGCGTCCGCGTACGTGGGCTCGTCCGTGAAGCCGGTCCACGTGTCGCTCAGCTTCCGCTCACGGAAGTTGAAGTGCGCGACACCACGGCGGCCGACGACATAGATGTCGACCGCGCGGCCCTCGCCCTCCAGCTTCGCGATGAGCTTCTCCGCCGCCTTGATGGCGTTGGAGTTGAAGGCACCGGCCAGACCGCGGTCGCTCGAGAGGAGCAGAACCGCGGCACGGCTCGGGTTCTCCGCCTCGGTGGTCAGCGGGTGCTTGTCGTTCGCACCCGTGGCCACCGCCGTGACCGCGCGCGTGAGCTCGGTCGCGTACGGAGTGGACGCCTGCACCTTGCGCTGCGCCTTGACGACACGCGAGGCGGCGATCATCTCCATCGCCTTGGTGATCTTCTTCGTCGCGGTGACGGATTTGATGCGACGCTTGTAGACCCGGAGCTGCGCTCCCATGAGTCAGGTCCCTTCCGTCGTCACTTCGAGACGTTGACGGCGGGAGCGTCCGCGCCGAGCAGCTTGCCGTCAGAGGTCTCGAACTGCTGCTTGAACTCGGCGATGGCGTCGGCGACGGCCGTCAGGGTGTCGTTCGACATCTTCTTGCCCTCGCGGATGGAGGTCATGAGGCCGGAGTGGCTCTGGCGCAGGTACGCCAGGAGCTCGGCCTCGAAGCGACGGATGTCGGCGACCGGGACGTCGTCCATCTTGCCCGTGGTGCCGGCCCAGACCGAGACGACCTGGTTCTCCGTGGGCATCGGCTGGTACTGAGCCTGCTTGAGCAGCTCGACCATCCGCTGACCGCGCTCCAGCTGCGCCTTCGAGGCCGCGTCCAGGTCGGAACCGAAGGCCGCGAAGGCCTCCAGCTCACGGAACTGGGCGAGGTCCACGCGGAGGCGACCGGCGATCTGCTTCATGGCCGGGTGCTGGGCGGAGCCACCGACGCGGGAGACCGAGATACCGACGTTCAGGGCCGGGCGCTGGCCGGCGTTGAACAGGTCGGACTCCAGGAAGCACTGGCCGTCGGTGATGGAGATGACGTTGGTCGGGATGAACGCGGAGACGTCGTTGGCCTTCGTCTCGACGATCGGCAGACCGGTCATCGAACCCGCGCCGAGCTCGTCCGAGAGCTTCGCGCAGCGCTCGAGGAGACGGGAGTGCAGGTAGAAGACGTCACCCGGGTAGGCCTCACGGCCCGGCGGGCGGCGCAGCAGAAGCGACACGGCGCGGTAGGCGTCGGCCTGCTTCGACAGGTCGTCGAAGACGATCAGGACGTGCTTGCCCTGGTACATCCAGTGCTGACCGATGGCGGAACCGGTGTACGGCGCCAGGTACTTGAAGCCGGCCGGGTCGGACGCCGGGGCGGCGACGATCGTCGTGTACTCGAGCGCACCGGCCTCTTCCAGGGCGCCGCGAACGGACGCGATGGTCGAGCCCTTCTGGCCGACGGCGACGTAGATGCAGCGGACCTGCTTGTTCACGTCGCCCGAGCGCCAGTTGTCGCGCTGGTTGATGATCGTGTCGACACACAGCGCGGTCTTGCCGGTCTGACGGTCACCGATGATCAGCTGACGCTGACCACGGCCGACCGGCGTCATGGCGTCGACGGCCTTGTAGCCGGTCTCCATCGGCTCGTGCACCGACTTACGGGCCATCACGCCCGGGGCCTGCAGCTCGAGGGCGCGGCGGCCCTCGGTCGCGATCTCGCCGAGACCGTCGATCGGGTTGCCGAGCGGGTCGACGACGCGACCCAGGTATCCCTCACCGACACCGACGGAGAGGACCTCGCCGGTGCGCTGCACCGACTGTCCCTCCTCGATACCGCTGAACTCGCCGAGGACGATCGCACCGATCTCGCGCTCTTCGAGGTTCAGCGCGAGACCGAGGGTCCCGTCCTCGAACTTCAGCAGCTCGTTCGCCATGGCCGAGGGAAGACCCTCGACCTTCGCGATACCGTCACCGGCCAGGCTGACCGTGCCGACCTCCTCGCGCGAGGCCGCGTCCGGCTGGTACGACTGGACGAAGTTCTCCAGTGCGTCCCGGATCTCCTCCGGCCGGATCGTGAGCTCCGCCATCTGGGTTCCCTGCTCTCCTTGTTGGGCCCGAAGTTTCTTAAGGGGTCTGGGGGCCGACCCCCAGGAATCTTCTGCAATCTCTGCACGGCCCAACCGGGCCGCTGGTGATGCTGTGTTGCTGTACTGCCTGTGTGCTGCTGTGGTCGCTGCCGTCAGCCGGCCAGTCGACGGGTCGCCTCGTCGAGGCGCTCCGCGATGGATCCGTCGATGACCTCGTCGCCGACGCGCACGGTGATCCCGCCGAGGACCGCGGGGTCCACGTCCAGGTTCAGGTGCATCGCGCGGCCGTACAGCTTCGCGAGTACGGCACCGAGGCGCTGCTTCTGCCGGTCCGACAGCGGCACCGCCGAGGTGACGACCGCGACCATCCGGTCCCGGCGCGCCGCGGCGAGCTTGGACAGGGACTCGAGTCCCGCTTCCAGGCTACGTCCCCGGGGCTGGGTCACCAGACGGACGACCAGGCGCTCGGTGGTCGCGTGGGCCTTGCCGCCGAGCAGGCTGCGGAGCAGCGCGCCCTTCGCGGTGGCCGTGGCGGCCTTGTCCGTCAGCGCCGAGCGGAGCTCGGGGCTGGAGGACACGATCCGGCCGAACCGGAACAGCTCGTCCTCGACGTCGTCCAGGGCGCCCGCCTTCTGCGCCGCGGTGAGGTCGGCGGTGTTCGCCAGTTCCTCGGCCGCGTCGACCAGGTCGCGCGAGCGCGACCAGCGGGAGCGGACCATGCCGGAGACCAGGTCGACGGTCTCGCCGCCCACCTGTCCGCGCAGGAGTCGCTGCGCGAGCTCGGCCTTGGCCTCACCCGACTGGGCGGGGTCGGTCAGGACCCGGCGCAGCGACACCTCGCGGTCGAGCAGCACGGTGACGGCGGCCAGCTCGTCCGCGAGCTTCGTCGCGTCGACCGGGGTGTTGTCGGTCAGCGCGTCGAGGGACTCACGGGCGGCGGACAGTGCCTCGCGGCTCGCTCCGTTCATCGGACAGCCTCGGCCTTCTCCTCGAGCTCGTCGAGGAAGCGGTCGATCGTGCGGCTCTGGCGGGCGGTGTCCTCGAGGGACTCGCCGACCAGCTTGCCGGCCAGGTCGGTGGCGAGCTTGCCGACGTCCTGGCGCAGCGACGCGGACGCGGCCTTGCGGTCGGCCTCGATCTGCGCGTGGCCGGCGGCGACGATCTCCTCGCGCTGGCGCTGGCCTTCCGCCTTCATCTCCTGGATGATCGCGGTGCCCTGCTCCGTCGCCTCCTGGCGAAGACGCGCGGCCTCGTGGCGGGCCTCGGCGAGCTGGGCCTTGTACTGCTCCAGCACACTCTGAGCCTCGATCTGGGCCGACTCGGCCTTCTCGATGCCACCCTCGATGGCCTCGCGACGCTCGTCCAGAACCTTGTTGATGTTCGGGAGGAGCTTCTTGGCGAGGAAGCCGAAGACGATGACGAAGGCGATCAGGCCGATGACGAGCTCGTCGAGATGCGGGATCAGAGGAGGCTGAGGCTCCTCCGCTGCCGCAAGAAGCAGAGCGTTCACATCAGTGCCTTCCGTAAAAAGAATCGGGCAGTCGGTCCGGCTTACTGGTAGACGAAGCCCATGACGATGCCGATGAGGGCGAGCGCCTCACAGAAGGCGAAGCCCATGATCTGGTTGGTACGGATGAGACCGGCGGCCTCGGGCTGGCGGGCGAGCGCCTGCGTACCGTTACCGAAGATGATGCCGACGCCGACGCCGGGGCCGATCGCGGCGAGGCCGTAACCGATCGAGGCGACGTTGCCGACGACGTTGGTCTTGGCGCTGCCACCTTCGGCGGCGAGGTTGATCATGTCGAGAGCAGCGGACATGCCGTTACTTCCTTCTCTTTCAATGACCCGATGGGGGTTGGCCACCGGACGACTGATGGATTCGGGGGTGGAGCTACGGGGCCGTGACGGCTCAGTGGTGCTCGGAGAGCGCGCCCTGGACGTAGCTGCAGGCCAGGAGGACGAAGACGTACGCCTGGACGGCCTGGATGAAGAGCTCGAACGCGGTCATCACGAGGACCATCACGAACGAGGCGCCGGCGTAGACGAAGCCCAGGCCGTTCATGAGGTACCAGGTGGCCAGCGAGAACATCACGATCAGCAGGTGACCGGCGAACATGTTCGCGAACAGTCGCACCGCGTGCGTGAAGGGCCGGATCAGGAGGTTCGAGAAGAACTCGAGGACGACGACCATCGGGAGGATGGCACCGAGGGACTTGTCGTAACCGACGATGTTCTTCCAGCCGCCCACGAAGCCGTGCTTCTTGAAGGTGAGCGAGATCCACATGACGTACACGATCAGCGCGAGACCGGCCGGGAAGGCGATCAGCGAGGTGACCGGGAACTGGGCGAGCGGAACGATCGACCAGAGGTTCATGATCCAGACGAAGAAGAACAGCGACACCATGAAGGGGACGTACTTCTCGCCGTCCTTCTTGCCGATGATCTCGTAGACGATGCCGCGGCGCACGAAGTCGTAACCGGCCTCGCCGACCATCTGCATCTTGCCGGGGATCAGCTTGGGCTTGTTGAAGGCGGCCCAGAAGAACCCGACGACCACGATGGAGCCGAGAACGGCGAGCAGCATCGGCTTGGTGATGTCGATGCCCCCCACCGTGGCGATGGGCTCGTACATGAACGTGTGCAGGCCCGGCGCCGGGAAGCCACATCCACTGAAGATGTGGCAATCCGGGTCGAAGGCAAGCGTCTGGTCAGCACTCACCGCGGGCTCCTTCAGCGTGGCGCATAGGTACGGCAACCTCGTTGTGTCGGCGCGGCGCGCAGCCGCGGGTCGGCACTGGACTGGTCTTACGGATAAGGGGGCGGCGGTTCGGCATCGAGCCTCTCGCTGGGACAGGCGCCGTTTCGGATGCCCGCGTCCGCAGTGCCGCAGTTGGCACCGGACGATAGCAGGAAGCCGAACGCGGCTTTATCCCGGCCCTACCCTTCACGACTTGGACCCCGTGTTTCCGGGGTCGATGTACGTGATCTTGGCCTTCATGTAGGCCCGGGCCTGTGCGGCGACCCACACCACGGTCGTGGCGAGAAGCGTGAAGGCGAAGGCCTTGAAGTCGAACAGGGTCGTGTTCTTCAGCAAGGCCAGGAAGATGAAGAGCACCAGCAGCTGGGCCGTGTAGAGCATCAGCCCCATGGCCTGGAAGAGGTGCGGAAGCGACTTCGCCGTGCGCTGGAGAACCAGCTGCCCGATCCCCATGAAGAGAAGGACCACCAGGGTGCCGACGACGGCGCCGAGCGCACCCTTGCCACCGGCGACCACCCCGCTGATGACCGTGGCGACGGCGCCGACGGCTGCGGTGGGTACGGCGGTGTACAGAAGGATGCGTGCGTCGTTCGACGGCATGGCGGTGTCTCCGCTTGCTCTTGGAGGGGGCGATGGTGTCGTCATGGACGAGCGTAAGCCCGGTCCGAGGTGGGTCTCGGGGCCAACAGACCGTCGCACTACGGTCTTTCGGCACTGTCGCCGGGTCTCGTGAACCGTATCACAAACTATTTGAATAGGTCTTTACCCATACGGTGTGCCAACCGTCACACATGAGAGTGACCATGCGCGTGTGTGCGCGACAGCGAGGCGCGTTGTCTGCTATTGACCCCGGATGGGGCTTTCGTCAACCGCGCGCCCCGGCCTTACTTCTGTCGGTGAAGCGCGAGCGGTGACCGATGGCGGTCGCTCCGTTGACTCCCGCGGGCACGGGCTCCCGCTCCTCCTCCGCCGCGTCGCCTTCCTCGGCGGACCCGGTGGCCTCCGCGGACCCGTCCGCCTCCGCCGGAGCGACGGCCGGCCTGCGGCGCCGGTAGCGCGGCGGCACGACGGACTGGGCCCAGCGCGGCGCGCGCGGCGTGAACCGCGGCAGCAGGAGCAGCACCAGGCCGATCGCGCTCAGCGCGACGACCCCGAGGACGATCCACATCGACGTCGAGTGGACCGAGTAGGCCAGCGTGCCGAAGGCGATGAGCGCCGACCAGAAGTACATGATCAGCACCGCGCGGCTGTGCGAGTGCCCGATCTCCAGGAGCCGGTGGTGCAGGTGGCCGCGGTCGGCGGCGAAGGGCGACTGGCCCTTCCACGTGCGGCGCACGATCGCCAGGACCAGGTCGGCCATCGGGATCGCGATGATCGTCAGCGGCAGCACCAGCGGGATGAAGACGGGCAGGGCGGCGTGGGTGGCCTGCCGGGTCGAGCCCTCGAAGATCTTCAGCGCGTCCGGGTCGACCTGGCCGGTGATCGAGATCGCGGAGGCCGCGAGGATCAGGCCGATCAGCATCGATCCCGAGTCGCCCATGAAGATCCGCGCCGGGTGCATGTTGTGCGGGAGGAAGCCCAGGCACATGCCCATGAGGATGGCCGCGAAGAGCGTCGCGGGGGCGGCCGCCTCGATCGTGTAGCCGTACCAGAGGCGGTACGCGTACAGGAAGAAGGCGGCGGCGGCGATGCAGACCATGCCGGCGGCGAGGCCGTCGAGGCCGTCGACGAAGTTCACGGCGTTGATGGTGAGGACCACGAGGGCGACGGTCAGGAGCGTGCCCTGCCAGGGCGTGAGCGCGACCGTGCCGACGCCGGGGATCGGCAGCCACAGGATCGTCAGACCCTGCGCGACCATCACGCCCGCCGAGATCATCTGCGCGCCCAGCTTGATGAGGGCGTCCAGCTCGAACTTGTCGTCGAGGACGCCGATCAGCCAGATCAGCGCGGCACCGGAGAGCAGCGCGCGGGGCTCGTTGGACTGCGCGAAGACGCTGTTCAGGTTCTGAAGGTGGTCGGCGACGAGCAGTCCCGCGCACAGCCCGAAGAACATGGCGATGCCACCGAGCCGCGGAGTCGGTTCTCGGTGTACGTCGCGGGCGCGGATCTCCGGCATCGCCCCGGTCGCGATGGCGAACTTCCGCACCGGACCGGTGAGCAGATAGGTCACCGCGGCCGTGACACAGAGCGTCAGCAGGTAATCACGCACGGGCTGCCCCACAGGAATAGCTGGCCATCTCAGCCCCACACCCTAGCCGTGCCGTCCATGTGCTGTGAGACACCTGTACCCCCGGAACGGTTGCGCTCGGGCTCCCGTCAGGGTCCATACGGGGGAAATCGGCCGGTCAGCTCCCGTACTTCCGCCCTTACCCGGGCCGTCTCCCCGGGTTCGTCGCGCAACGCGACGGTGAACAGTGCGGCAATTCTCGCCATCTCCGGGGAGCCCATGCCCTGCGTGGTGACGGCGGCGGTGCCGAGCCGGATCCCGCGGCTCTCCCCGTGCGGCAGGGCGCAGGTGTCGAGGACCATGCCGGCGGCGGCGAGACGGGTGCGGGCGGTCCGCCCGTCGACGCCGAGCGGCGCGGGGTCGGCGGTGATGAGATGCGTGTCCGTACCGCCGGTGGTCAGCGCGAAGCCCTCGGCGGCGAGCGCGGCGGCGAGGACCCGGGCGTGCTCCACCACCTGATGGGCGTACGCGGTGAAGGCGGGCGTGGACGCCTCGCCGAGGGCCACCGCCTTGGCCGCGATCGTGTGCATCTGGGCGCCGCCCTGGGTGAACGGGAACACCGCCCGGTCGATCCGGTCCGCGAGCTCCTCGCCGCAGAGGATCATTCCGCCGCGCGGCCCGCGCAGCACCTTGTGCGTGGTCGCGCAGACCACGTCGGCGTACGGGACGGGGTTGGGGGCCGCTCCCCCGGCGACCAGGCCGATCGGGTGGGCGGCGTCGGCGATGAGGTAGGCCCCGACCTCGTCGGCGATCTCGCGGAAGACCGCGTAGTCGATGTGGCGGGGATAGGAGATCGAGCCGCAGACGATCGCCTTGGGACGGTGGTGGCGGGCCAGGGCGGCGACCTGCTCGTGGTCGACGAGCCCCGTCTCGGCGTCCACGCCGTACGGGACGAAGTCGAACCAGCGGCCGGAGAAGTTCGCGGGCGAACCGTGCGTGAGGTGCCCGCCGTGTCCGAGCCCCATGGCCAGAACCGTGTCACCGGGCCTGAGAAGGGCCGCGTACGCCGCCAGGACGGCCGAGGAGCCGGAGTGGGACTGCACGTTCGCGTGGTCGGCTCCGAAGAGCGCGGTGGCCCGCTCCACGGCGATCCGCTCGACGGCGTCGGCGTACTCGCAGCCGCCGTGGTGGCGGGCGCCGGGATAGCCCTCGGCGTACTTGTTGGCGAGCGGGGAGCCGAGCGCGGCGAGCACCGCGGGCGAGGTGAAGTTCTCGGCCGCGATCAGTTGCAGGCTGTCGGCCTGCCGCCGTGCCTCGCCGACCAGCACGTCGGCGACCTCGGGGTCCTGCCGGCGCAGGACGTCGAGTTCCTCATCGGGGGGCGCGGTGACCGGCATGAACCCAATGTAGGCGCGCCCCCGCTCCCCCGCTCGCCGGCTCCTCCGCCCGCGCCGCACGCTTGGCGCCGGCCCCCTCAGCGCCGCGCCGAGACCCCCGTCAGGGCCGTCACCACCGGGTCCAGGGCCTGGTTGATCTCGTCGCCGATCGAGCGGAAGAAGGTGATCGGGGCGCCGTACGGGTCGTTCACCTCGTCGGCGTCCAGCGACGGGGCCAGGAGCCACCCGCGGAGGGCCGCCGCCGCGCGGACCAGGGACCTGGCGCGTTCCACCATGCCCTCGTCGCGCGGGTCCGGGAGCGTGGCCGGGTCGATCGCGCGGACCAGGCGGGTGAACTCCTTCAGCGTGAAGGTGCGCAGGCCCGCCGAGTGGCCCATCGAGATGACCTGCGCGCGGTGGTCGCGGGTCGCCGTGAGGACCAGGTCCGCGCGGATGACGTGCTCGTCGAGGAGCTCCCGGCCGACGAAGCCGCTGTAGTCCGCGCCGAAGTCCGCGAGGACCAGTTCCGCGTTGGCCTCCATGGGGGCGCCCTCGTGGCCCCACGTGCCCGCGCTCTCCACGATGAGGCCGCCGCCGAGGGGATCGCCCAGGCGGTCGCTCAGGGCATGGCGGGTCAGCCGCTCGGTGATCGGCGAGCGGCAGACGTTGCCGGTGCTGACGTGGAGGATGCGGAAGGTGCTGCTGTCGTCGTCGAACCCCGCTATGCCACGCCCCTCAGGGGCGGTCAACTGGCCACCTCGAGGTCGGGTACGACCTTCCGGAGCTCCTCCGGGGACAGCGCGCCCTCGCGCAGCAGCACCGGCACCTTGCCCGTGACGTCGACGATGGACGAGGGGACGAGGCCGGGGATCGGGCCGCCGTCGAGGTAGACGGAGACGGAGTCGCCGAGCATGCCCTGTGCCGCGTCGCAGTCCTCCGGCGCCGCGTGGCCGGTGAGGTTGGCCGAGGTGACGGCCATCGGGCCGACCTCGGTGAGCAGCTCGATGGCGACCGGGTGCAGCGGCATCCGGATGGCCACGGTGCCCCGGCTGTCGCCGAGGTCCCACTGGAGCGACGGCTGGTGCCGGGCGACGAGGGTCAGCGGGCCGGGCCAGAAGGCGTCGACGAGCTCCCAGGCGTGCTCGGAGAAGTCCGTGACGAGGCCGTGGAGGGTGTTCGGGGAGCCGATGAGCACGGGCGTGGGCATGTTGCGGCCGCTGCCCTTGGCGGCCAGCAGGTCCCCGACGGCCTCGCTGCTGAAGGCGTCCGCCCCGATCCCGTACACGGTGTCGGTGGGCAGCACGACCAGCTCGCCCCGGCGGACGGCGGACGCGGCCTCGCGCAGACCGGTCACGCGATCGGTCGCCTCGTTGCAGTCGTATCGCCGTGCCATCAGATCCCGGCCTCCTCGTACGCGTGGTTCGTCATGGCGGTCATGGCATCGCCTTGCGGGCGGTCGCGAAACGCGGCCGGTTGTTCAGGTCGGGGTGGTCGGCGGCGTCCGCCCAGCCGGCCTCCTCGTTGAAGATCCACGGCACCTGCCCGCCCTGGGTGTCCGCGTGCTCGATGACGACGAGGCCGCCGGGACGCAGCAGCCGGTGGGCGGTGCGCTCGATGCCGCGGATGGTGTCGAGGCCGTCCTCGCCGGAGAAGAGGGCCATCTCCGGGTCGTGGTCACGGGCCTCGGGCGCCACGTACTCCCACTCGGTGAGCGGGATGTACGGCGGGTTGGAGATGACCAGGTCGACCTGGCCGTCCAGCTCGGGCAGCGCGCGGAGCGCGTCGCCCTGGTGGACGGTGACGCGGGAGCCCTCGGCGTTCTTGCGGGTCCACACGAGGGCGTCGTCGGAGAGTTCGACGGCGTGCACGCGCGAGCGCGGCACCTCCTGCGCCATGGCGAGGGCGATGGCCCCGGAGCCGGTGCACAGGTCGACGATGAGCGGTTCGACGACGTCCATGGCGCGCACGGCGTCTATGGCCCAGCCGACGACCGACTCGGTCTCCGGGCGGGGCACGAAGACGCCGGGCCCCACCTGGAGCTCCAGGTAGCGGAAGAACGCCCGGCCGGTGATGTGCTGGAGCGGCTCGCGGGCCTCGCGGCGGGCGACGGTCTCCCAGTAGCGGGCGTCGAAGTCCGCGTCCTTGACGTTGTGCAGCTCCCCCCGCTTGACGCCGTGCACGAACGCGGCGAGCTCCTCGGCGTCGAAACGCGGTGAGGGAACGCCGGCGTCGGCCAGCCGCTGGGTGGCCTGGGCCACCTCGGCAAGCAGCAGGTTCACGCTGGTCCTCCGTGGTGCGGGGTGGGGCTGGCGGGGGCCTTACGCGGCGGCGAGCTTCGCCGCCGAGTCGGCGTCGACGCAGGCCTGGATCATCGGGTCCAGGTCGCCGTCGAGGACCTGGTCCAGGTTGTACGCCTTGAAGCCGACGCGGTGGTCCGAGATCCGGTTCTCCGGGAAGTTGTACGTGCGGATCTTCTCGGAGCGGTCGACGGTGCGGACCTGGCTGCGGCGGGCGTCCGCGGCCTCGGCCTCGGCCTTCTCCTGGGCGGCGGCGAGGAGCCGGGAGCGCAGGATGCGCATCGCCTGCTCCTTGTTCTGGAGCTGGCTCTTCTCGTTCTGGCAGGAGGCGACGATGCCGGTCGGCAGGTGCGTGATGCGGACCGCGGAGTCGGTGGTGTTGACCGACTGGCCGCCGGGGCCGGACGAGCGGTAGACATCGATGCGCAGGTCGTTGGCGTGGATCTCGACGTCGACCTCCTCGGCCTCGGGCGTGACGAGCACGCCGGCGGCGGAGGTGTGGATGCGGCCGGCGGACTCGGTGGCGGGCACGCGCTGGACGCGGTGCACCCCGCCCTCGTACTTGAGCCGGGCCCAGACGCCCTGGCCGGGCTCGGTGGCGCCGTTGCCGCCCTTGGTCTTCACGGCGACCTGGACGTCCTTGTAACCGCCCAGCTCGGACTCGGTGGCGTCGATGATCTCGGTCTTCCAGCCGATGCGCTCGGCGTACCGCAGGTACATCCGGAGGAGGTCGCCGGCGAAGAGCGCGGACTCGTCGCCGCCCGCACCCGCCTTGATCTCCAGGATGACGTCCTTGTCGTCGCTCGGGTCGCGCGGGACGAGCAGCAGGCGGAGCTTCTCGGTGAGCTCCTCGCGCTGCTTCTCCAGCTCCTTGACCTCGGCGGCGAAGTCGGGGTCGTCGTGCATCAGCTCGCGGGCCGTCTCGATGTCGTCACCGGTCTGCTTCCAGGAGCGGTAGGTGGCGACGATCGGGGTCAGCTCGGCGTAGCGCTTGTTGAGCTTGCGCGCGTTCGCCTGATCGGCGTGGACCGAAGGGTCCGCGAGCTTCGTCTCGAGGCCGGCGTGTTCGCCGACCAGGTCCTCGACCGCCTCGAACATCGGGGGCTCCTGGGATTTCGTCAGTTGCTACGGGGACGGCAAAGCGCCGGTCCCGGCCACCCGCGCGGGGCGGCCGAGGACCGGCGCAGGGGCTCGCTACTTGGCGGAGCCGGCCTTGCCGAAGCGGGCCTCGAAGCGGGCCACGCGGCCGCCGGTGTCGAGGATCTTCTGCTTGCCCGTGTAGAACGGGTGGCACTCGGAGCAGACCTCGGCACGGATGGTGCCCTCGGTGAGGGTGCTACGGGTGGTGAACGACGCGCCGCAGGTGCAGCTGACCTGGGTCTCGACGTACTCGGGGTGAATCTCGCGCTTCAAGGTGTCTCCTAGTTTCGGGAGGGCTCCGGGTCGCCGCCGCGGTGTTGCGGACAGCGTGAACCGGGGCCGACGTACCAGTCTGCCAGGACCGGCCGCATCTCCCCAAACCGGGGTCGGGCCGGAACTATTCCCCGACTACCTGACGACGCCCTCCGCCTTGCCGGTGGCGGTGTCCTTGGTCGCCGACGCGGGGATCGGGAGGTCGCCCTTGAGGGCCTTCCAGACCTGCCGGGACTGGGCTTCGAGGGGGACGACGCGGTTGGGGTCCCGGGGGTCGTACTCGACGGGCAGGGTGACCATGTGGACGTTCTGGGCGCCGATGCCGGAGAGACCCTTGGCGAAGCCCATCAGCTCCTGCACCGAGTCGAGCTCGGAGTCGGGCCTGATGGCCTTGGTGGCGGCGTCGGCGAGGCCGAGCAGCTTGGCCGGGTTGGTGAGGACGCCGACGTCCTTGACCTGCTCGATGAAGGCCTTCATGAAGGCCTGCTGGAGCTGGATGCGGCCGAGGTCGCTGCCGTCGCCGACGCTCTTGCGGGTGCGGACGAGACCGAGAGACTGCTCGCCGTTCAGGGTGTGCGTGCCCGGGGCGAGGTCGAGGTGGCTCTTGGCGTCCTTGATGGGCTGCGTCGTGGTGATCTCGACGCCGCCGAGCTTGTCGATGAGCTTCTTGAAGCCGGTGAAGTCGACCTCGATGTAGTGGTCCATGCGGATGCCGGACATCGACTCGACCGTCTTGACGGCGCAGGCGGGGCCGCCGACCTCGTAGGCGGTGTTGAACATGGCCCGGCGCTCGCCGGGGACGGCGGTGCCCTTCCCGTCGGTGCAGGAGGGACGGTCGACGAGGGTGTCGCGGGGGATCGAGACGACGCTGGCCTTCTTGTGGCCCTCGTAGACGTGGACGACCATCGCGGTGTCGGAGCGGGCGCCGCCCTCGTCCCTGCCGTAGGCGCCGTTGTCGCCGGAGCGGGAGTCGGAGCCGAGGACGAGGATGTCGAGGGAGCCGTTGTCGACGTCGACCGGGCGCTCGGTGCCGAGCTGGGCATTGATGTCGACGCCCTGGAGGTTGCCGTCGAGCTTGAGGTAGACGTAGCCGAGCCCGGCGCCGCCGAGGACGAGGACGGCGGCGGCACCCGATATGAGGATCGGCGCCTTGCGCCGCTTGGCGCGCTGCTTGCGGCGCGTGCCGCTGCCCGCGCCGCGTGCGCGGCCGCTCTTGCTCTGCTCGGTCATCGTCTTCCCTCAGCCCTAGGATTCACCTTCTGTGACGGTGAAGCATCCGAAAGGGTTGCATGCGGGCCTGTGAGGTTTGAGCGAGCTTCGTCCGGTAACGCCACTGCGCCCACCGTGCGGGGCACGGTGGGCGCAGTGGTTCACGCAGGTCACGGCGGGGTTACGGGACCGGGGCCCCGCTCTCGTCGTGTGACGCAGCTCTCGCGTCAGTCGTTGTTGTTGGACCCCGGCGTGGTCTTCTGGATCTGGAGCAGGAACTCGCCGTTCGACTTCGTCTGCTTCATCTTGTCGAGCAGCAGCTCGATCGCCTGCTGCTGGTCGAGCGCGTGGAGCACGCGACGCAGCTTCCAGGTGACGGCGAGCTCGTCGCTGCCGAGGAGGATCTCCTCCTTGCGCGTGCCCGAGGCGTCGACGTCGACGGCCGGGAAGATGCGCTTGTCGGCGAGCTTCCGGTCGAGCTTGAGCTCCATGTTGCCGGTGCCCTTGAACTCCTCGAAGATCACCTCGTCCATGCGGGAGCCGGTGTCGACGAGCGCCGTCGCGAGGATGGTCAGCGAGCCGCCATCCTCGATGTTGCGCGCGGCACCGAAGAAGCGCTTCGGCGGGTAGAGCGCGGTCGAGTCGACACCACCGGACAGGATGCGGCCGGAGGCCGGCGCCGCGAGGTTGTACGCGCGGCCCAGGCGGGTGATCGAGTCGAGCAGGACGACCACGTCGTGACCCAGCTCCACGAGGCGCTTGGCGCGCTCGATGGCCAGCTCGGCGACGGTGGTGTGGTCCTCGGCCGGACGGTCGAAGGTCGAGGAGATGACCTCGCCCTTGACCGACCGCTGCATGTCGGTGACCTCTTCCGGACGCTCGTCGACCAGGACGACCATCAGGTGGCACTCGGGGTTGTTGTGCGTGATCGCGTTGGCGATCGCCTGCATGATCATGGTCTTGCCGGTCTTCGGCGGGGCCACGATCAGACCGCGCTGGCCCTTGCCGATCGGCGACACGAGGTCGATGATCCGCGTGGTCAGCACGCCCGGGTCGGTCTCCAGACGGAGCCGGTCCTGCGGGTAGAGCGGGGTCAGCTTGTTGAACTCCGGGCGGCCTCGGCCGGAGTCGGCCGCCATGCCGTTCGCGGAGTCCAGGCGGACCAGCGCGTTGAACTTCTCGCGGCGCTCGCCCTCCTTCGGCTGACGTACGGCGCCGGTGACGTGGTCACCCTTGCGCAGGCCGTTCTTGCGGACCTGGGCGAGGGAGACGTACACGTCGTTCGGGCCGGGCAGGTAGCCGGAGGTCCGGATGAACGCGTAGTTGTCGAGGATGTCGAGGATGCCCGCGACGGGGATCAGGACGTCGTCGTCCGCGACCTGCGGCTCGCCGGCCTGGAAGTCGTCACGGCCACGACGGCCGCGACGGTCGCGGTAGCGTCCGCGACGGCCGCGACGGCCGCCCGCCTCGTCGTCGTAGTCGTCCTGCGGACCGGCCTGCTGGCCACCCTGCTGGCCACCCTGCTGACCCTGGCCGCCCTGGCCCTGGCCACCCTGGCGCTGGCGCTGGCCGCCCTGGGCCTGGCCCTGGCCGCCGCCCTGCTGGTCGTCGCCCTTGCGGTCGCGCTGACGGTCACGGCGGTCACGGCGGTCGCCGCGCTCCCCGCGCTCGCCGCGGTCACGGCGGCCACGGCCCTCGGCGCCGTCGGCCTCGGCCTTGGCGTCGGCCTGCGGCTCGGCCTTGACCTCACGGGTCTCGGTCTTGACGGCCTGGGCGGCCTCCGCCTTGGCCTCGCCCTCCGGCGAACCGGCGGGGGCGGTGGCGCGACGGCGGCGGCGCTCGCCGGCCGGGGCGTCCTCGGCGGGGGCGCCGCCCTGCTCCGACGCGGCCGGAAGCTTGGAGGGCTGGCCCGGGATGTCGATCTGCTGCTGGGCGACGGCCTTCTCGGCCTTGTCCGCCTTGGGCGCGGCGGCCTCGGCCGTCTCGCCCGTACGGGCCTTGGAGGTGGCGCGGCGCTTCGGCTTGGCGTCGGCGGCGTCGGTGGCCTTGGCGGGGGCGGCGGAACCGCCACCGGCCTGCGCCTCCTTGATGACCTCGATCAGCTGGCTCTTGCGCATCCGCGCGGTGCCCCTGATGCCGAGGCCGGACGCGACCTGCTGCAGCTCGGCCAGGACCATGCCGTCGAGGCCGGTGCCGGAGCGGCGGCGCCGTGCGGTGCCGGTGGCACCTGCGGCGGGCGCGGCGTTGTCGACACTGCTGTCGGCAGTCACGCCCATCAGATCGGTGGTGTCGCTCACGAAGGGTCCTTCCCTGGAGCGGACGTCGGCCATCTGGCTCGGCGACCGGTTGTGCTGTCCGGCAGGGTCCTGGTTCGTGGACCGAGTCCGGAGCGGTGGTCCCGCCGGGTACGGCGGAGAGAGAACGTGCTGTGGGTCCGGCCCGAGCGCCCCCTGCTCGGCCCTCGGCTCGAAAGAAGAGCGAGGGGTGTCGTGCCGGTTCCGGAGCGTGCTCGAAACTGCTCAGGCAGGCTGCTCAGGCAGTTGGGGAGGCTCCCGGAAGAATGGGTGGTCCCTGATGGGGACACTCCGCACCGCTCCACAAAGAGGTCTGGTGCAGACTTGAGGTTAACACTACCGGCTCCGACAAACATTCCCCCTCTCCCTCACCGGCAATCTCCAGTCCGAGGCGCTGCCCGGCGCCCCGGCCGCCACACGCCTAGGGCGCCAGCGGCAGGACGCTCGCTCCGGACGCGTCGAGATCGAGCCGGTTCGCGGCCCAGCCCTCGCCCGCGAGGCGGGCGACCTTGTCGGCCGTCCCGTGTTCGGCCAGCGCGAGGACCGTGGGGCCCGCGCCGGAGATGACCGCGGGGACGCCGTCCGCGCGCAGCCGGTTCACGAGGGCGATGCTCTCCGGCATCGCGGGGGCGCGGTACTCCTGGTGCAGCCGGTCCTCGGTCGCCGGGAGCAGCAGCTCGGGGCGGCGGGTCAGGGCCTCGACGAGGAGGGCGGCGCGTCCGGCGTTGGCGGCGGCGTCGACGTGCGGGACGTGACGCGGCAGGAGTCCGCGGGCGGTCTCGGTCAGGACCGGCTTGCCGGGGACGAAAACCACCGGAACGATGGAATCCGAAGGATCCATCCTGATCGCCCGCGCGGCACCGGACTCGGTCCAGGCGAGCGTGAAACCGCCGAGGAGGCAGGCGGCGACGTTGTCGGGGTGGCCCTCGATCTCGGTGGCCAGCTCCAGGAGGGCGGCCTCGTCGAGCCGGGCGTCCCCGCCTATGGTCACGGCGCGGGCGGCGACGATGCCGGCGCAGATGGCGGCGGAGGAGGAGCCGAGGCCGCGGCCGTGCGGGATGCGGTTGGCGCAGACGACCTCCAGGCCGCGCGGCTGTCCGCCGAGCAGGTCGAAGGCCGTGCGCAGGGAGCGTACGAGCAGGTGGCTCTCGTCGCGCGGGAGCGTCTCGGCGCCCTCGCCGGCGATGTCGACGTGCAGCCCGGAGTCGGCGACCCGGACGACGACGTCGTCGTAGAGCCCCAGCGACAGGCCGAAGGCGTCGAAGCCCGGGCCGAGGTTGGCGCTGGTGGCGGGGACGCGCACCCGTACGGCGGCGGCGCGGAAGGCGGGACCGGCCATCGCTCGATGACTCTCCTTGATTGCGACAACGGGTATTTCAAGAGAAGTACTCGGGGACCCGGGGGCCGTTTCGGCCACGGGGGCGACAACGGCAACGACACCGCGCATACGCGTCGGGGCGGGTTCGGTACAGCCTATCGAAGGAAGGTTCTGTGGCGACATAGGGCGCACAGGAGGCGCACGATGCGTGTCGCGCGCCAACCTGTGCGCCTATGTACGTTCCTGATCGGGTTTCGATCAGTACGGCTGCCCCGGTGACGGGGTTCGGATCAGGCCAGACCGAGGCGCTCGGCGGCGGCCGCGGCGTCGACCGGGACGGTCACCGGCTGCGGGGCGCCGGCGACGGCCCAGTCGGGGTCCTTCAGGCCGTTGCCGGTGACGGTGCAGACGATGCGCTGGCCGGGGTCGACCTTGCCCTGCGCGGCGGCCTTCAGCAGACCGGCGACCGAGGCGGCCGACGCGGGCTCGACGAAGACGCCCTCCTGAGCGGCCAACAGGCGGTACGCCTGAAGGATCTCACGGTCCGTCACCTCGTCGATGAAGCCGCCCGAATCGTCGCGCGCGGCGATCGCGAAGTCCCACGAGGCCGGGTTGCCGATGCGGATCGCGGTGGCGATCGTCGACGGGTCCTTGACGACCTCGCCGCGCACGAGCGGGGCGGAGCCGGAGGCCTGGAAGCCCCACATGCGCGGACGGTGCGTGGCGAGACCGTCGGCGGCGTACTCGCGGTACCCCTTCCAGTACGCCGTGATGTTGCCGGCGTTGCCCACGGGCAGGACGTGGATGTCGGGGGCGTCGCCCAGCATGTCCACGATCTCGAACGCGGCGGTCTTCTGGCCCTCGATGCGGACCGGGTTGACCGAATTGACCAGCGCCACCGGGTAGTTCTCGGAGAGGCTGCGGGCCAGCGTCAGGCAGTCGTCGAAGTTGCCGTCGACCTGGAGGATCTTGGCGCCGTGCACGAGTGCCTGGCCCATCTTGCCGAGCGCGATCTTGCCCTGCGGCACGAGCACGGCCGAGACCATGCCGGCGCGGACCGCGTAGGCCGCGGCCGAGGCGGAGGTGTTGCCGGTGGAGGCGCAGATGACGGCCTGCGCGCCCTCCTCCTTGGCCCGGGTGATGGCCATGGTCATGCCCCGGTCCTTGAAGGAGCCGGTGGGGTTGGCGCCCTCGACCTTGAGGTGCACCTCGCAGCCCGTGCGCTCGGAGAGGACCTGAGCGGGGACGAGCGGCGTGCCGCCCTCACGGAGCGTGACGACCGGCGTCGTGTCCGTGACCGGAAGGCGGTCCCGGTACTCCTCGATGATGCCGCGCCACTGGTGGGTGCCCTTGTGGGTCATGGGTCCTTACTCCCCTTCAACACGCATGATGCTGGCGACACCGCGCACGGTGTCGAGCTTGCGCAGCGCCTCGACGGTCCCGGAGAGGGCGGCGTCGGGCGCGCGGTGGGTGACGACGACGAGGGAGGCCTCGCCGTCCTTGCCCTTCTGGCGCACCGTATCGATGGATACGCCGTGCTCGGCGAAGACCGTCGCCACCTGGGCGAGCACGCCCGGCTTGTCGGCCACGTCGAGACTGATGTGGTACCGCGTCACGACCTCGCCCATGGAGCTCACGGGCAGCTGGGTGTACGCGGACTCGCCGGGGCCCGTCGCCTCGTTGAGACGGTTGCGGCAGACGGCGACGATGTCGCCGAGTACGGCCGAGGCGGTCGGCGAGCCGCCCGCCCCCGGACCGTAGAACATGAGCTGCCCGGCGGCGTCCGCCTCCACGAAGACCGCGTTGTAGGCCTCGCGGACGGACGCCAGCGGGTGGCTGAGCGGGATCATCGCCGGGTGCACGCGGGCGGTGACGGACTCGCCGTCGGCGGCCCGCTCGCAGATGGCGAGCAGCTTGATGGTGCAGCCCATCTGCTTGGCGGAGGCGAAGTCGGCGGCGGTGACCTCGGTCATGCCCTCGCGGTAGACGTCGTCGAGACGGACGCGCGTGTGGAAGGCGATCCCGGCCAGGATGGCGGCCTTGGCGGCGGCGTCGAAGCCCTCGACGTCGGCGGTGGGGTCGGCCTCGGCGTACCCGAGGGCGGTGGCCTCGTCGAGCGCCTCGGAGTATCCGGCGCCGGAGCTGTCCATCTTGTCGAGGATGAAGTTCGTCGTGCCGTTGACGATGCCCATCACCCGGTTGATCTTGTCGCCGGCGAGGGACTCGCGCAGCGGGCGGATCAGCGGGATGGCGCCGGCGACGGCGGCCTCGTAGTAGAGGTCCTGGCCGTGCCGCTGCGCGGCGGCGTACAGGCCGGCGCCGTCCTGGGCGAGCAGCGCCTTGTTCGCGGAGACGACGGAGGCGCCGTGCTCGAACGCGGTGGTGATCAGGGTGCGGGCGGGCTCGATGCCGCCGATGACCTCGACGACGACGTCGATGTCCCCGCGTTTGACCAGGGCGGTCGCGTCGGTGGTGATCAGGTCCGCGGGGACGCCCCCGCGGACCTTGTCGGGCCGGCGGACGGCGACACCGGCGAGCTCGACGGGCGCGCCGATGCGCGCGGCGAGGTCGTCGGCGTGCGTCGTCATGATGCGCGCCACCTCTGAGCCGACCACTCCACAGCCCAGCAGCGCCACCTTCAGCGGACGCGTACGCATCATCCGACCTCGTTTCTCGTACAGCTTCGTCGTCGTATTTCTACGGTGGAACCAGTCTCACTCACCGGACGAGGGATTCCGTCCCAAGTCCGGATCCTGAGACATCGATTTCATCACCCGACTATTTCACCACGCGACTATTTCATCAGCCCACGTCGAGACGCAGGAGATCTTCCTCCGTCTCGCGCCGGACGACGACCCGCGCCTCGCCGTCGCGGACGGCGACGACCGGCGGCCGGAGGGCGTGGTTGTAGTTGCTGGCCATGGAGCGGCAGTAGGCGCCGGTGGCCGGGACGGCGATCAGGTCGCCGGGCGCCAGGTCCGAGGGGAGGAAGGCGTCGCGCACGACGATGTCACCGCTCTCGCAGTGCTTGCCGACGACGCGGGAGAGCATCGGCTCGGCGTCGCTGGTCCGCGAGACGAGGCTCACGCTGTACTCGGCGTCGTACAGGGCGGTGCGGATGTTGTCCGACATGCCGCCGTCGACGCTCACGTACGTCCGCAGCCCCTCCAGGGGCTTGACGGTGCCGACCCGGTAGAGGGTGAAGGCGGTCGGTCCGACGATGGCCCGCCCCGGCTCCACGGAGATCCGCGGCGTCCGCAGCCCCGCGGACTCGCACTCCCGGGTGACGATCTCGTTCAGCGCCTTGGCGATCTCGTGCGGCTCGCGCGGGTCGTCGTCGGAGGTGTACGCGATCCCCAGGCCGCCGCCGAGGTCGATCTCCGGCAGCTCGACGCCGTGCTCGTCGCGCACCTCGGCGAGCAGCTGCACGACGCGCCGCGCGGACACCTCGAAGCCGGCCATGTCGAAGATCTGCGACCCGATGTGCGAGTGGATGCCGATGAGCTCGAGCCCGTCGAGCTTGAGCGCCCGCCGCACGGCCTCGGCGGCCTGCCCGCCGGCGAGGGCGATGCCGAACTTCTGGTCCTCGTGGGCGGTGGCGATGAACTCGTGGGTGTGGGCCTCGACGCCGACGGTCACCCGGATCTGCACCGGCTGGCGGCGGCCGAGGGACTGGGCGACGTGGGCGACCCGGACGATCTCCTGGAAGGAGTCGAGCACGATCCGCCCGACCCCGGCCTCGACGGCGTTCCGGATCTCCTCGTCGGACTTGTTGTTCCCGTGGAAGGCGATCCGCTCGGCGGGCATGCCGGCCGACAGCGCGGTGGTGAGCTCGCCGCCGGAGCACACGTCGAGGTTGAGCCCCTCCTCCTTGAGCCAGCGCACGACGGCGCGGGAGAGGAAGGCCTTGCCGGCGTAGAAGACGTCGGCGTCCTTGCCGAAGGCCTCGGCCCAGGCGCGGCAGCGGGCGCGGAAGTCGGTCTCGTCGAGGAAGTAGGCGGGCGTGCCGAACTCCTCGGCGAGCGCGTCCACCGCGATCCCGCCGACGGTGGCGACACCGCGCTCGTCGCGCGCGACGGTCCGGGACCAGACCTTGGGGTCGAGGCGGTTGAGGTCGGCGGGCGGGGCCGCGTAGTGGCCCTCGGGGAGGACGTCGGCGTGGCGGGGCCCGGCGGGGTGGGCGGAACGGCTCATGGTGTGCGTCTTTCAGATCTGGTCGGGTGCGCTGATGCCGAGCAGGGAGAGGCCACCGGCGAGCACCGTCCCGGCGGCTTCGGCGAGCGCGAGCCGGGAGCGGTGGGCGGCCGAGGGTTTCTCGTCGCCGAGCGGCAGGACGCCGTGCTGGAACGCGAGCAGCGCGTCGGCGGTGGCTTCGAGGTGCCGGGCGACCCGGTCGGGGGCGCGGTGGCGGGCGGCGCTCAGGAGGGCGACGGGGTGGTCGCCGAGGACGCCGAGAAGCTCGGAGGCGTGGGGATCCGTCTCGTACGCGGTCTCGTACGCGGGGCGCACGCCGAGCTGCGCGCCGTTGACGAGCAGCCGCCGCACCCGGGCGTGGGCGTACCGGACGCGGAAGAGGGAGTTGCGCTCGTGCTGGACGAGGAGGGGCGGCCCGTCGAGGGGACGGTCCTGGGGCGCGGCCCGCAGCAGGCTCCACCGGGCGGCGTCGACACCGAGGGCGTCGAGCGGGTCGCCGCCGCCGAGCACGTGGATCCGCTCGGTCCCGCCGTACCCGGCGTCGGCGCCCTGGCTCCGCAGGAGCCGCACCACGACGTCGGTGACGACCCGGGCCCGGGACTCCGTCACCTCGGCGAACCGGACGACGGTCCCGGCGAGGGCGGAGCCGTGTCCGTACGAGGCTCCGGCGGCGCGGACGGCCCGTACGAGATCGCCGCCGGCGTCGCGGCGGAGGGTGAAGTTCAGGAAGCCGGGCCCGGTGATGTCGACGGCGAGGATCCCGGGGGCTCCCTGGAGCCGCTCCTTCAGGACCTCGGCGACGTCGAGGGCGGTGCGCCCGGCGGGCCGGGCGAGGGTGAGCGCGACGCTGCTGGCGTACTCCCCGGTGCCGCCGGGACGGGCCCGCTCGACCTTGACGCGCGGGGGGACGTCGACCCGCAGCGCACCGTCGTCGACCGCACGGCGCACGGCGTGCTGCACGGTGAGGGAGAGGTCCGCGGGGGTCACGGGACAAGCCTAGGGGAGGAGGGGGGTCGGAACGCGAACCGGTTTCGCCATGCGGGCACCGGGAGGACGTCAGCTCATCCGAGGGACCCGCGCGCACTCCGGGCCCGCCGGGGGTCCTGCTCCGTCAGGGGCTCGACTGCGGCGGGTTCCTCTCCCCCGTCGGGCCCGGCGGACTCGGACCGCTCGCGCCGCTCGCGGTGCATCAACTGCCGCACGACGCGGACGAGCTCTGAGGGCTCGAAGGGCTTGGCGAGAAAGGCGTCGACACCGGAGGAGACCCCTCCGACCTCGTGCTCGCCGCAGGCACTGATGATCGCCACGGGCAGATGACTGGTCCGGGGATCGGCGCGCAGCCGCTCGGCGGTCTTGATCCCGTCCAAGCGGGGCATGACGACGTCCAGGGTGACGACATCAGGACAGACCTGATGCACGACATCCAGACACTCGGCACCATCGGCCGCGGTCACGACCTCGAACCCCTCGAGTTCGAGATTGACCCTGATCAACTGCCGGATCACCTTGTTGTCATCGACAACGAGCACCCGACCGGACGCGCCTGACACACGAACGAGAGTAGGCCGCCCCCCACGGCCGCGTCCGGGTTTTCCCCACTTCCGACCCGTGCGGGGGACGCACCCCCCGGTGACGCCCCGGAAATACCTGTTCACAGGCACGCCCGGAGAGCTGGTAGGGTTCAACCCGTCGCCGCCGAACGCGGCGGACGCCCCCGTAGCTCAGGGGATAGAGCAACGGCCTCCGGAGCCGTGTGCGCAGGTTCGAATCCTGCCGGGGGCACTTCGCAGGAAGTGCCACACAGACCCCGTGATCAGCGGAAACGCTGAGAGCGGGGTCTTGTTGTATGTGCGGGTGGGCGGCCGCATGTCGGAGGCCGCGGCCTCCGCGCGGCCTGGGCCGTGAGGCATCGTCTCAAGTGGGACCGCGGAAGCGACGCAGGCGCCGAGACAGGCCCCAGGGCCTCACGTCGAAGCGGTCCGGCTAGTCGGCGGTCACGCCCCAGTAGCCGATCAGGTCCGGCCGGCCGTCGCGATAGAGCACCGTGCAGTTCCCCTGGGCACGGTCGGGGAACTCCAACCGTTCCGTGTCGAGAGCCTCGTCCCAGTCCTCGTAGGTGGGTCGGCCGCCCGGGGACCAGGCGCGCACCTCGCTGTCGGTCAGCGGCCGCATGAACGGACCGTCACTCTGATCCGTGGCGTCGACCATGCGGGGAAAGTCCAGCACCGTGCAGGTACCGCCAGTGAAGACGTACTCGTGCCACTCCGGATCGCGCCACAGCTCCTCGATGGATCGCCCTCCGAAACCGTGATCGTCCTCCGTCAGGCTCGCCTCCTGGGCCTGCCGGAAGGCAGCTGCCAGATCAGCCTGATACGGGCCCGTCTGTGTCCACGTGTTGCCGCCCACCCCTGTCCCCTCCCCATGCGAACTGTCCCCACACAATGCTGGTCGTCGTGCCTGCCGAGTACCCCGACGAGGCTCTTTCCGAGGACGACGGCGACACCATCGACCTCGAATCAGCGGCACCGATAGCGATCGAGCCAGTGTCTCGAACCTGACCCGGAAATAGACCTCGTTATCCCCCGCCAATCGTTTTCGCCATGAGTCCAACTCCCCTGCGGCCCCACTCCCCCCGCCTGTACTGTCGTCACCCGCCCTCCCCCTTCGGAAAGGTGTCGTATGACCAAGCCCGCCGCCGTGGACCTGACGAAGGCTTCGCCCACGGTCTCGTTGGACAAGCACGGCGTGACCTCCGGGCTGATCAAGGTCAACCTCAACTGGACCTCGCCGCAGGCCGCCGCCCAGCGGGCGGTCGGGGAGGCGCGCGGGCTGTTCGGTCGGATCCGGGCCTCGCTGCGGTCGGCCACGGCCACCACGGTCGACCTCGACCTCGGCTGCATGATCCGCTGCACCGACGGCTCCAAGACCGTGGTCCAGGCCCTGGGCAACGCCTTCGGCGCGGTGGACCGCTTCCCCTATGTCGCGCTCGACGCGGACGACCGGACCGGCGCCACGGAGACGGGCGAGAACCTCGTCATCAACCTGGACCACCAGGCCGAGTTCCAGAAGCTCCTGCTCTTCGTCTACATCTACCAAGGTGCCGGAGACTTTCGCGGCCTCGACGCCGTGGTGACCCTGACCTCCGACCGCGGCGACCGCTTCCGGGTGGTCCTCGACGCATGCCCGCCCCAGGCGCGCGCCTGCGCCATCGCCCTCATCAAGCGGCAGAAGGGCGAGCTCGTCATCGGACGCGAGGTGCGCTGGTTCACCCCGGCGGACGGCCCCGGAGTCCAGGACGTGATCTCCCGTGCGTACCGACTCGGCATGAAGTGGACACCCGGCCGGAAGTAGGTCCTGCCCCCCCCGGCCCTCCCGTGCGGTGCGGGAAACGCCGGAGGACGCCCGGCCGGTGGGGCGGGCGTCCTCGGTCAGCGGGGTGGGGCGGTTACTTGACGTTGATCGCCGTCCAGGCGGAGGCGACCGCGTTGTACTGGGTGCTGTTCGCGCCGTACAGGTCCTTCGCCGCGTTCAGGGTCGCCGTGCGGGCGCCGGCGTACTTCGTCGTCGACGTCATGTACGTCGTCAGGGCCTTGTACCAGATCTTGTACGCGGCCTGACGGCCGATGCCCGTGACCGTGGAGCCGTTCGACGTCGGCGAGTTGTAGGTGACGCCGTTGATCGTCTTCGTGCCGCTGCCCTCGGCCAGCAGGTAGAAGAAGTGGTTCGCCGGGCCCGAGGAGTAGTGGACGTCGAGGCCGCCGACCGACGACGACCAGTAGTCGGCGGAGCCGCCGTCCTTGCTCGGCTTGTCCATGTAACGGAGCGGCGAGCCGTCGCCGTTGATGTCGATCTTCTCGCCGATGAGGTAGTCGCCCTTGTCCGACGCGTTGTTCGCGTAGAACTCGACCGACGTGCCGAAGATGTCCGAGGTCGCCTCGTTCAGGCCGCCGGACTCACCGCTGTAGCGGAGGTTCGCGGTGGAGGACGTCAGGCCGTGCGACATCTCGTGGCCGGCCACGTCCAGGGACGTCAGCGGGTGGGCGTTGCCGATGCCGTCGCCGTACGTCATGCAGAAGCAGGAGTCGTCCCAGAACGCGTTCACGTACGCGTTGCCGTAGTGGACGCGCGAGTAGGCGGCGACGCCGTCTCCGCGGATGCCGTTGCGGCCCAGCTCGTTCTTGTAGAAGTCCCAGGTCACGGCCGCGCCGTAGTGGGCGTCGGCGGCCGCCGTCGCGCGGTTGCTCGCGAGGCCGTTGCCCCACGTGTCCGTCGTGCTGCTGAACAGCGTGCCCTTGCCCGACGTGCCGCCCTTGAGGTCGTACGTCTTGTGGCCGCCGCGCGCGGTGTCCGTCAGCGTGTACGAGGGGGCCGTGCCGAGCGTCACCTGCCCGCTGTACATCGTGTTGCCGACGCCCGTCTCGATGGCCTCGTCGGAGAAGAGCTCCTTGCCCGTGGTGGCGTCGGTGACGACGGTGCGGCGGCTCGGGGTGCCGTCGTGCTGGACGCCCGTGACGGTCGTCTCCCAGGCCAGGACCGGCTTGCCGGTGGCCGCCCAGATCACCTTGCGGGCGCCGGAGGCGGACTCGTCGGTGTTCGCGGCGGAGGCGAGGGCCGCCTTCTGCGCCTTCGCGGGGGTGACCGCCGCCGTGGTGCTCGCCACGGATATGCGGGCCTCGGTCGCCTTCGTGGTCGTGCGGGCGCCCGACGTCTTCTCGTGGACGACCAGGTCGCCACCGAGGACCGGGAGGCCCTGGTAGGTGCGCTCGTAGCGCGTGTGCACGGTGCCGTCCGCGTCCTTGACGACGTCGCGGGCGACCAGCTTCTCCTGGGCGGGCAGACCGATGGCCGCGGCGGTGGCGGCGGCCTCGCCCTGGGCCTCGTGGATGGCGGCGGCGCGCTGGGGGCCGGACAGCTTGATCGCGGTGGCACCGGCCTCGCGCTGGGCATCGGCGCTGGCGGATCCGGTCTGGACTCCGATGACGACCATGGCGGCCGAGGCGATCAGGGCGGCGGCGCGGACGGAGGTACGGCGGTGCGAGGACTGCTGGCGGGTCACGCGGGCTCCTTCGCTGAAAAGCGTGGGGGTGTGGGGGTTGGTGGTGCGGCTGTGAGCGTGCCAGCGAAGAAGCCCGTTTGACAGGTCTGCAACAAGGATTTGACCAGCTGTTGTCCGAAGGACAGCTAACTCTGTTCGTTATGCGGGGAGTTCGGGCCGTCTGTCGACTCCCCCTGCCCAGATTCGGGCAGCAGTGAACCCCCCGGCGAAATCACCCGGGGGGTTGTGGTCTTTCGGTCTTTATGGCGGAATTGACGTGGTGTCGGAAATCGGAAATCAGGCCGGGCGGCGTTTCTGTCCGCTCGCCTTCTGCCCCGAGGCCGACTTCGCCGTCGCCTTCCGCGCCGATGTCGACTTCGCCGTCGCCTTCTTCGCGGTCGTCCTCTTCGCCGTCGTCTTCTTGGCCGCCGTCTTCTTCGTCGAGGCGGGCTCCGCGCCCGTCGACTTCGCGGTCGTCTTCTTCGCCGCGGCCTTCTTCGCGGTCGCCTTCTTCGCCGTCCCGCGCGGCTTCAGTTCCGTCACCACCGCGTCCTCCCCGCGCGCCTCCCTCGCCGCCCGGACGCTGCCCTCCAGGGCCGCCATCAGGTCGATGACCCGGCCGCCCTCCTCCTCGCCCGGAGACGGGGGCGCGACACCTTCCCCGCCCGCCGCCTTCGCCGCGATCATCTCCTCGACCGCCGTCCGGTAGTCGTCGTGGAGGGTGGTGATGTCGACCTCGCCCAGCGTCGCCATCAGCGCGTCCGCCAGGTCCAGTTCGGCCTCGCGCACCGTCACCGGCGTCTCGGGGGCGACCCCCTCGGGGGCCCGGATCTCGTCCGGCCAGAGCAGGCCGTGCATCGCGATCACGTCGTCCACCACCCGCAGCATCCCCAGCCGCTCCCGGCCGCGCAGCGCGTACTTCGCGAGCGCCACCCGGTCGCTGCGCTTCAGCGCCTCGCGGAGCAGGGTGTACGGCTTGGCCGCCGGCACGCCGTTCGCCGAGAGGTAGTACGCGGCGTCCATCTGGAGCGGATCGATCTCGCCGGCCGCCACGAACGCGACGATCTCGATCGTCTTCGCGGTCGGCAGCGGCAGCGCGGCCAGGTCCTCGTCGGTGATCGGGATCATGGTCCCGTCGGCGTCCTCGTACGCCTTGCCGATCTCCGCCTGCGTGACCTCCTCCCCGTCCAGCTCGCACACCTTCTTGTAGCGGACCCGGCCGCCGTCCTCGGTGTGGATCTGGCGGAAGGAGACGGAGCGGCTCTCCGTGGCGTTCACCAGCTTGATCGGGATGCTGACCAGCCCGAAGGATATGGCGCCGTTCCAGATGGATCGCACGTCTTGTTCCTTTCGAGTCGAATCACCCGTAAACGTGGGATTCTCATCGTATGACGCCGATCACAGAGGTGGAGGGGCGGCGCCTGGCGCTCAGCAACCTGGACAAGGTGCTCCACCCGGTCACGGGCACCACCAAGGGCGAGGTGCTCCACTACTACGCGACCGTCGGAGCCGTGATCCTGCCCCATCTGCGCGATCGCCCGGTGTCCTTCCTCCGCTACCCCGACGGTCCCGAAGGGCAGCTCTTCTTCACCAAGAATCCGCCGCCCGGCACACCCTCCTGGGTGAGGACCACCCCCGTGCCGCGCTCCGAGGACCCCCGGGCCCGCCAGGTGGTGATCGAGGACCTGGCCTCGCTGATGTGGGCCGCGAACCTCGTCGTGGAGTTCCACACGCCCCAGTGGCGCGCCTCCTCCCCCGCCGTCGCCGACCGGCTCGTGTTCGACCTCGACCCGGGGGCGCCCGCCGACGTCGTCGCGTGCTGCCGGGTCGCCCTGCACCTGCGCGAGCGGCTGCTCGCGGACGGCCTGGAGCCCTTCGCCAAGACCTCCGGCTCCAAGGGCCTGCACCTGCTCGTCCCGGTGGTGCCGACGCCGTCCCCGCGCGTCTCCGCGTACGCCAGACAGCTCGCCGTCGAGGCGGAGGCGGCACTGCCGGAACTCGTCACGCACCGGATGGCGCGGGCGCTGCGGTCCGGGAAGGTCTTCGTCGACCACAGCCAGAACGCCGCCGCGAAGACGACCGCCACCCCGTACACCCTGCGCGCGCGGGCCCGGCCCACCGTCTCGGCGCCGGTCACCTGGGAGGAGGTGGAGGCGTGCGCCGCCCTCGCCGACGAGAGAGGACGGGGTGGGCGGGGCGGGCGGGGCGGGGGCCCCGGTGGCCCCGGCGCGGACGGAGCCGGCCCGGCGCTCGTCCTCTCCATGGGCGACATCGCGCCACGTCTGGAGCAGTACGGGGATCTCCTGGCGCCCCTCTTCGCGCCCGAGCGCGCGGGAGCCGTCCCGTGAGCGGGGCCCCGGGGGCCGGCCCGGGCGGGGAGTCGCCGGAGGCCCGAGCGGAGGGCGCCGGAGCCGGTTCCGGGGCGGGTGCGGAGCCCGGTGCGGGATCGGGTGCGGGTGCGGGATCCGGTGCGGGGTCCGGTGCGGGGCCTGGGGCGGGGTCCGGCGTCGGACCCGGTGCACGAGCCGGTGCCGGACCCGGCGCACGACCCGGCCCACGACCCGGCGAAGGCCCCGGCTCACGACCCGGCGCCGGCCCACCCGCACGGCCGCCCCTGCTGCCGCCCGTGGACGTCATGCGCCCCCGGGCCGCCGACGAGATCCCGGCGCAGGCGGAGCCGCCCCGGGACCTCCAGTACTCGCTCAAGCTCGACGGCTTCCGCGCGCTGGCCTTCGTCCTCGACGGCGGGCGGGTCGTGCTCCAGTCCCGTTCCCGCCGCGACCTCGCGCCGGAGTTCCCCGGCATCGCCGCCCAGCTCCGCGACCAGCTGCCGCCCGGGATCGTCCTCGACGGCGAGCTGTGCGCCTACCGGGACGGGCGGCTGAGCTTCACCGACCTGCTCCGCTCGCACGCCGACCGGGTGCGGGCCGGGGTGCCCGTCTCGTACGTCGCCTTCGACCTGCTCGCCGTCCCCGGGCGCGACGTACGGGCGCTGCCGCTCCGCGACCGGTGGGAGCTGCTCGGGGCGGCGCTGCGGGAGGCCGCGCCGCCGCTCCAGCGGGTGCTGGCCACCTCGGACGAAGAAACCGCGCGGGGGTGGTTCCGGGACCTGCGGGAGGCGGGCGTCGAGGGGGTTGTCGCGAAGCGGCTCGACTCGCCCTACCGTGCGGGCTCCACCTGGGCCTGGCGCAAGATCCGCCACTCCGACACGAGCGACGCCCTCCTGATCGGTCTCCTCGGCCCCCCGGAGCGGCCCCGGGCCCTCGTCGTCCGGCTCCCCGACGGCAGCGAGCCGGCCACCTCGCCCCGGCTGACCCCGTCGCAGGCGCGGCAGGTCGGGGATCTGGCGGGCGAGCGCGCGGGGCCCCTCGTGGAGGACCCGGAGCACGGCCCGGTGCGGTGGGTCGACCCGCCGCTTCCGGTCGAGCTGCGCCGGGTGGCGGGGCGGCACGGGACGGCAGCCTTCGTGCGGGTCCGGTCGGAGGGCTGAGGCTCCGCGGAGGAGCGGGCGCCCCGGTCGCGGTCCGGCGGGAGGAGTGGGACCGGCGGGGCCGGTGGGGTGGGCCCCCAAGGGTTCATATACCGAGCGCAACTGCCCTGCTCCGCAGCGTACATGGCGCAAAGAGACCGCAACGGGAGCCCCCCGCGCGGCTGGTGTCGCCGGTTCGGCTTTGTTGTCGTTCCGGTGGTGCACACTTGCTCCCTGGCACAGCGCTCACGGGGAAGGCGGCCTGGCACATGCTGACGGGGATCGAGGAGGTCGACTGGGCCTCACTGGGGCATGCGTACGGCCCCGCGGACGACGTGCCGGAGCTGCTCCGCGGGCTCGCCTCCGCCGACCCCGCGGAGCGTGAGACCGCACTCGACGGCATGTACGGGGCGGTGCACCACCAGGGCGACGTCTACGACTCGACGCTGGCCTGCATCCCCTTCCTCCTCGAACTGGTCGCCGACCCCGGCGTCCAGGACCGGGGCTGCATCGTGGAGCTCCTCACCAGCATCGGCGGCATCGAGCTGGACGACGACGAGGAGCTGGACGAACTCGGCGCGGAGGAGGACGAGTTCATCCCCGCCGCCAACTACGCGATGGCCGCCGCCGCCATCGCCGCGGGGGCCGACGTCTTCCTCGGGCTCGTCGCGGACGCCGATCCCGAGGTGCGGCTCGCCGCGCCGTGCGCGCTCGCCTCGCTGCACCCCGAGCCCGCCCGGGTGCTGACCCTGCTGCGCGAGCGGCTGACGGTCGAGCGGGACACCGAGGTGCGGCTCGCGCTGGTGGCCGCGGTCGGGCGGATCGCCCTGCGGCACGCCGAGCTGCGGAACGAGACCGTCGACTGGCTCGACTGGCTCGCCCGCGCCGCCCACGACCCCGGGCTCCGCCTCGCGGCGCTCGCCCAGCGGGCGCGCTGCGCGCCGAGTGACATTCCGGACGATGTCGTGCCGTGGGTGACGGGTCTCCTGGAGGAGATCAGGACCTCGGCGGGCGGGGCGGGCGCCCCCGGCGGCGAGCGGGCCGCGACGCCGACCCTCATCGGGCAGGTCCGCGAGCTCCTGGAGGAGCACGCCGCGGGACGGCCCGCGCCGTGGACCGAGGAGCTGCTGCGGACCCTGCACTCCGCGCTCGACGACCGGGTCGACGACCGGATCGCCCTGATCGTCGCGCAGCTGCGCAGTCCGGACTGGGGGCAGCGCTCGGACGCGATCTGGTTGTGCGGCGGGCTGATCCGGGCCTGGCGCGGGCGGTACGAGGAGGTCGTGCGGCTCGTCGGCGCGCAGCTCCAGGACCCCGAGCCCCGGCTCCGCGAGGCCGCCACGTCCTTCCTGGAGCGGCTCTTCGAGCTGGGCGCGCCCGCCGCCGACGCGCTGGCGGGGCGGCTCGCGGCGATGCCGTCCGCCACTCCCCCGGGCCCGCACCAGGCCTTCGCCGGGCGGTCCGGGCGGGACGGGGCGCTGCTCGCGCTGGCCCGTGCCGGGGACACGCGCGCGGTCCCGCTGCTGGCCCGCGCCCTGGAGGAGCCCGAGGTGCGGCGCGAGCTGCTGTACGCCATGGACGGCCTCGGCCCCTCGGCGGCGATGCTCGCGCAGCCGCTGCGACGGCGGCTGGCCGAGGTGGAGCTGGACGAGCGGCTGTACGACCGGGCGGCGCCGCTGCTGTACGCCCTGGCGGCCGTGCGGGGCGCGCAGGCGCTGCCGGAGGTGCTGCGGGTGCTGCGCGGGGCGCCGGCGCACCGGCGGGACTGGGTGCGGGAGGCGGCCCTGCGGACCCTGACCGCCTTCGGTCCCGCCGCCCGGGAGGCCGTACCGGACCTGCGAAGACTCCTGGCCGCCGAGTCGGCTGCGGTCGCCACGGCGGCGGCGCGGGCCCTGTGGGCGGCCGAGGGGGATCGGGGGGACGTACTGCCGGCGCTGGAGCGGTGGCTGCGGCCGGGTGCGTCGGGCACGGACTGGTGCGCGGCGGCGCAGGCGCTCGGCGAGATCGGCCCGGCGGCGGCCTCGGCGGCCCCCGCCCTGCTGCCGGGCCTGGCCTCGCGGGACCTGTGGGTGCGGGTGCGCGGCGCGGCGGCGCTGTGGCGGGTGTCCGGCGACGCCTCGGCCGCGCTCCCGGTGCTGCTCGCGGCCTGGGAGGAGAACCGGCACGCGCGCGTGGACATCGCGGAGTGCCTGGCGGAGATGGGCCCGGCGGCCTCCGACGCGCAGCTGGTGGTCCTCACCGAGCTGACCCGCAGGCGCCGGCACAACGCCCGCGAGGGCGCGTCCGGCAGCCACGACATCCACGTCGACGAGAAGCTCCTGACCCTCTGCCGGGCCGCGCTGGCCCGGATGGAGCGGGGGACGTTCTAGGCGGACGGCCCGGGAGACGGCTGGGGAAACGTTCCTGGAGACGTTCTTGGAGGCCGCGCCTGGAAACGTTCCTGGAGACGTTGCCGCACGACGGTCCGGGCGTTCCTGGGCAGCCCTGGAGGCGTTCCTGAACGCGTCCCTCGGCGTTCCTGGGTGCCTTCCCGGAGACGTTGTCGCACACCGGTCCGGGACCACGGGGCCGAAGCCCACAGCGGCGGGGACGCGCACGGCGGCGAATCCGGTGATCATCCGGCGATGAGACAAAAAGGACTTCACTCCGCATAAGGTCTACTGGGAGTCGGCGCGAGCCGACCCCACCCGTCCGCCGACCGACCGAGGAGCAGGAGCAGCGTGAGACCGCGCGGAGTCCGGAGCGCCGCGGGCGCGGCCCTGTGCGCCCTCGGTCTCGCCGTCCTGCTCAGCGGCTGCGACGGCGGCGAGGGCGGGCTCAGGAGCGCCGGTCCCGCGCCCACCGCCGTCGGCCCCGTCCGGCTCTGGCCCGATCTGCCGCCCGCCACGAACCCGCCCATCGACTACGGCGAGTCCGACACCCAGCGCGTCCCCGGCGTCGAGGTCCCCGACAACGACGTCCGCTCCGTCGACCCGGTGGCGGTCGTCCGCGCCGAGGTCCGCGCCCATCCGGACGCGCGGTCCGGGGCGGACGGCCTGTACGAGGAGACCGCCCGGGCGATCGAGGCCTGCGGAACGGCTCCCGCCGCCTGCCCGGTCATGCGGCCGTACTACCGGGACCTCACCGGCAACGGCCGGGACGAGCTGATCGTCGGGATCCGGATGCCGGACCAGCAGGTCGGGGTGCGGGTCTACCTCGCCGAGAACGGCGGCCTGACCCGGATCATGTCCACCGTCGACCAGGTCATCAGCGTGGAGCTGGCCGGCCGGGCGCTGATCCTGCGCGTCGGCTCCGCGGGCATCCCCGGATACGAGTACCGGACCGCCTGGACCTGGGACGAGGAACAGGGCAGCATGCTGCCGACCCGGGACGAGATCATCCGGGTGAAGCCGCCCGGCACGGGCCCGTCGACGGTCCCCGCGCCGCGCCTGGTGAGCCCGACGCCCACGCCGCCGCCCACCCCCGCGCCCGCCCCCTCGTCCGCGCCGCCGGTGGCGACGCCGTGAGGGCGCCGCGCCGCCCGGCCTGGACCGCGACCCTCACGTGGAAGGCCGCGCTGTTCATCGCGGTGATGTGCTGCTCCCTCGCCGCGCTGCTCGGCGTCCTCGTCCACGTGTCGGTGACCGGCCAGACGGTGAGCGACTCCCGGGACAAGGCCCTGACGCGGCTCACCGAGGTCAGCGACCTGTACGAGGCGGGCGAGCCGCTCCCCCGGTTCGCCGGGGTGGATCCGCCCGGCCTCCCGGCCGCCCTGCGGGCGCTCGCCGTGCGGGGTGAGCACGGCACGGTGGTCACGGAGTACCAGGGGCGGCCGACGATGTGGGCGGCGGGCCCGGCGGACGGGCGCGCCCTCGCCGTGCGCCTCGACTACACCCAGAGCGCCGAGACGATCGACGCGCTCGACCGCTCGATCGTCGGCTCCTCGGTGCTGGCGATCGGGGCCACCCTGCTCGTCGGCGCCTTCGCCGTCACCCGGGTCACCCGCCGGCTGCACCTCACCGCTCAGGTGGCCAGCCGGATCAGCGCCGGCGACCTCGACGCGCGCGTGGACGACCCCCGGACGAAGGACCCCTCGCGCCCGCAGGACGAGGTGGCGACGGTCTCCGGGGCGCTCGACACGATGGCCTCCTCGCTCCAGCGCAAGTTGCAGACCGAGCAGCGGTTCACCGCCGACGTGGCGCACGAGCTGCGGACTCCCCTGACGGGCCTCTCGGCCGCGGCCGAGCTGCTGCCGGAGGGGCGGCCCTCGGAGCTGGTGCGGGACAGGGTGCGGGCGATGCGCGGGCTCACCGAGGACCTGCTGGAGATCTCGCGGCTCGACGCCCGCACGGAGGCCGTGGACCTGGCGGTGCACGAGCTCGGTCCGCTCGCCGAGCGGGTGGTGCGCGCCTCCGGCACGGACACCGAGGTGCGGGTCGTGCGGGACGCGACGGTGGAGACGGACCGGCGGCGGGTGGAGCGGGTCCTCGGCAATCTGGTGGCCAACGCGCACCGGCACGGGGCGCCGCCGGTGGTCGTCACGGTGGACGGCCCGGTGGTGTCCGTGCGGGACCACGGGCCGGGGTATCCCGCGTACCTCCTGGAGTCGGGGCCGCAGCGGTTCCGCACCGAGAGCGGGGGCAAGGGGCACGGTCTCGGGCTGACCATCGCGGTGGGACAGGCGGAGGTGATCGGCGCCGAGCTGGTCTTCGCCGCCGCCCCGGGCGGAGGCGCCGAGGCCCGGCTGCGGCTCCCGGAGTACGTACGGCTCGCGACGACCGAAGCGGACGAGTAGCCGCCGGACCGTCGGCCTCCGAAACGGACGAGCAGCCGCCCCATCATCAGCCACCGACACGACGGAGCCACCGCCCACCGTCACCCTCCGACACGGCGGAGCCACCACCGCCCACCGTCAGCCTCCGACACGGCGGAGCCACCGCCCACCGTCAGCCTCGGACACGGCGGAGCGACGGCACACCGTCACACAAAAGGGACATAGGGCATACCGCTTGCTACGTTGCGGCCATGACCGCACCACGGCACCCGGACGCACCCCCGCCCGGCATCCGTGTCCCGAAGCGGCGCGGCGTGGAACTGTCGCTCCTGATCGGCGCGGTCCTGATCTCCGTCCTCGGCTACGCGGAGGTCGGGCTCGCCCGCAGCGGCGCCGTGCCGCCCGACGCCGCGCGCTACGGGGCGGGGCTCGGGCTCCTTGCGCTCGTCGCGCACCTCGCGGTCCGGTTCCGCGCCCCGTACGCCGATCCCCTGCTGCTGCCCATCGCGGTCCTGCTCAACGGCCTCGGTCTGGTGCTGATCTACCGCCTCGACCTGGAGACGCCGAAGGACCAGGCGGCGGCGACGCAGCTGGTCTGGTCGACGCTCGGGGTGGCGCTGTTCATCGTGGTCGTCGTGCTGCTGCGCGACCACCGCACGCTCCAGGGCTATGCGTACGTGTCGGTGGCCGCCGCGCTGGGCCTGATGATCCTGCCGATCTTCTTCCCCGCGGTGAACGGGGCCAAGATCTGGATCAGGATCGACGGGCTCTCCTTCCAGCCGGGCGAGTTCGCCAAGATCCTGCTCGCGGTCTTCTTCGCGGCGTACCTGGCCGCCAACCGCAACGCGCTCGCCTACACCGGCCGCCGGATCTGGAAGTTCCAGTTCCCGACGGGCCGGATCCTCGGGCCGATCGTGGCGATCTGGCTGCTGAGCGTCGGCGTCCTCGTCCTGGAACGCGACCTGGGCACCTCGCTGCTCTTCTTCGGCCTCTTCGTGATCATGCTGTACGTGGCGACCGGCCGGACCGGCTGGATCGCGGTCGGACTCGTCCTGGCCTCGGCCGGGGCCTTCCTCGTCGGCTCGCTCGAACCGCACGTCCACAGCCGGGTGCAGGACTGGCTCGACCCCTTCGCCTCCATCCGCGCGGGTGACGGTCCGGGACAGCTCGCCCAGTCGCTCTTCGCCTTCGCCGCCGGCGGGATGCTCGGCACCGGCCTCGGTCTCGGCCACTCCGTCCTCATCGGCTTCGCCGCCAAGTCCGACTTCATCCTGGCGACGGCCGGCGAGGAGCTGGGGCTCGTCGGCCTCACCGCGCTCTTCCTGCTGTACGCGCTGCTCGTCGCCCGCGGCTACCGCGCCGGCCTCTCGCTGCGCGACCCCTTCGGGCGGCTGCTCGCGATCGGCCTCGCCTCGATCGTGGCGCTCCAGGTCTTCGTGATCGCGGGCGGGGTGATGGGCCTGATCCCGCTGACCGGCATGGCGATGCCGTTCCTGGCCCAGGGAGGCTCGTCCGTGGTGACCAACTGGGTGATCGTCGCCCTCCTCATCCGCGTCAGCGACTCGGCCCGCGCCCCCCAGCCGGACGACGCCGACACCGGGGAGCTCACCCGCGTCGGGGAGGGCGCGCGGTGACGGGGCCGGTCCGTACGCCGGGAGCCCGCACCCTCGCCGGCCCCGGCCCCGTCCGTACGTCAGGAGGCCCGTGGTGATCCGGTACATCCGGCGGGCCGCCGCCCTCTGTCTGATCCTCCTCGTCGCGCTGCTCGTCAACGCCGCCCGGGTGATGGTCTTCGAGGCCGACTCCCTCGACGACAACCCGGCCAACCGCCGCATCGCGATCGACCGGTACGCCAAGCCGCGCGGCGCGATCGTCGTGGACGGCAGACCGGTGACCGGCTCCCGGGACAGCGGGCAGCAGCTCCGCTGGGAACGGACCTACTCCCAGGGGCCGTTGTACGCGCCGCTGACCGGCTACGCCTCCCAGACGTACGGCACGACGCTCGTCGAGAACGCCGAGGACGACATCCTCGCGGGCACCGACCCGATGCTGGCCCCGCTGCCCCTCTGGAACGACCTCACCCGGGGCCGGCAGCCCGGCGGCGACGTGGTGACCACGATCCGCGCCCCGATGCAGGAGGCGGCGTTCCGGGGCCTTGACGGCAAGCGGGGCGCGGTCGTGGCGGTCGAGCCGTCGAGCGGCCGGATCCTGGCACTGGTCAGCTCCCCCTCGTACGACCCCGGGGTGCTCTCCGGGACCGGGCAGGGGGTGAAGGACTCCTGGCGGCGGCTCAACTCCTCGCCGAACCAGCCGATGCTGAACCGGGCGCTGCGGCAGACGTACCCGCCGGGCTCCACCTTCAAGATCGTGACGGCGGCGGCGGCCCTGGACGCGGGGGTGGTGCGGGACGTGGAGGCGCCGACGGACACCCCGGACCCGTTCGTGCTGCCCGGCACCCGGCAGGTGCTGCCGAACGAGGCGACGGGCTGCGGCAACGCCTCCCTCGCGTACGCGATCCAGTGGTCCTGCAACACGGTGATGGCCGGGCTCGGGGTGGAGGTCGGCCTCACGGGGATGGTCGACGCGGTGCAGCGCTTCGGCTTCAACGACACGGGGCTGCGGGTGCCGTCCTGGGTGGCCAGGTCGAACTTCGACCGGGAGATGAGCCCGGACCAGCTGGCGCTGTCGTCGATCGGGCAGTTCGACACGACGGCGACGCCGTTGCAGATGGCGATGGTGGCGGCGGCGGTCGCCAACCACGGGGAGATCGCCCAGCCCTACCTCGTCGACCGCACGACGACCTCGGGCGGCTCGACCGTGGACCGGACGGGCCGCCGCAGCTACCGGCAGGCGATGAACCCGGCGACGGCGATGCAGCTCCAGCGGCTGATGCTGCGGGCCGTGGAGGACGGCACGGGGACGAACGCGGCGATCCCCGGAGCCCGGGTGGGCGGCAAGACGGGCACCGCCCAGCACGGCTTCGGCAACACGGGCACCCCGTACGCCTGGTTCATCGCCTGGGCGCAGGCGGAGGACTCGGCCCAGCCGGCGGTCGCGGTGGCGGTCGTCGTCGAGGACGCGGAGGCCTCCCGTACGGACATCAGCGGGGGCGGCAGCGCGGCGCCGATCGCGAAGGCCGTGATGGAGGAGGCCCTGCGGCTGGAGGCGGAGGCCCGGAATCCGTAGCCGGATCCTGCGCGGGCCCGGTCGGGGAGTTCCTGATCGGTCCGCCGGCCCCCGGCCGCCGGAAGAAGCGGCCCCCGGCCGAGTCGGGCGATCCGCCGCCGGATCGCCCCCGCCGGGCCCTCGCCCCCGGTGTCAGCCGATCGGCTTGCGGATCTCCGCGCGGATCTTGACCGTCTTCTCCGCGAGCGCGGCCAGGTCGATGTCCTTCGGGTCGGCCGTGGCCTCCCCGGCGGCGACGAGCGCGATGGCGGCGGCGGTGTTCTCGTCGGCCCAGGCGCACATGGGCAGCGTCGTCGCGCTGAGCCCGTCCTTCGAGGTGGTGACCTGACAGCTGACGGTCACGCCGGACCCTGCGGGGGTGAAGTCCCGGGGCCGGACGACGAGCGTGGAGCCCTTCTCGGTGGCGGCCCCCCTGAGGATGGCCGCCCGGGTCAGGCCGGGGACCTTGATCTGCCCGTACATCCCGGAGAGCACGAGGACGGACCCGTCCTTCCCGCTGTACTGCCCGACCGCCGCCTTCGCGTTCTTCACGGTGAGGTCGGGGGTGTCCTCGATCTCCTTGCCCTGGCTGTCGGAGAGGTCGGAGACCAGGGTGAACTCGCCGCCGAGGACGGTCCGCGCGACGACCAGCTTCTGGGTCGCCTCGGGGAAGGGGCCGGTGACGCCGTCGAACGCGGCCTTGACCCCGTAGCCGATGCCGCCGACCACGACCAGCGCGCCGAGGACGATGCCGACGATCACCCCGGTCGACATCTTCTTCTTCGGCGGCGGCCCCAGGGGCGGCTGCCCCCAGGCTCCCGCGCCCGGCCCGGGGTACTGCGGCGGGACGCCCTGGGGCGGGTACCCCTGCGGAGCCCCGAACCCGCCGGGCTGCGGCGGGGGCGGTAGGGGCCCGCCGTGCGGCTGCGGGGGCGGCGGGTTCTGCGGAGGCGGGGGCATGCTCATGACGGGCACGCTACGTCACGCCTGTGACACCTCCGCCGCCCCCTCCTCGATCGCGGCCTCCACCTCCGCGACCCGCTCGGCCTCCTCCGCCGCGAAGCGCTCCCGGTCCAGGGCCTCCGCGATCTCCTCGTCCTGACGCATCAGCAGGTCCAGGTTGGAGTCGCCCAGGTCGAAGACGCCCATGTCGAGGTAGGCCTTCTGGAGGCGCGCGCCCCAGAGGCCGATGTCCTTGACGCAGGGGACGATCCGGCTGAAGAGGAGCTTGCGGAAGAGGTGCAGGAACTCGCTCTGCTCGCTGAGCTCCTCGGCCTCCTTCCTGGGGATGCCGAAGTTCTCCAGGACCTCCACCCCGCGCAGCCGGTCGCGCATCAGGTAGCAGCCCTCGATAACGAACTCCTCGCGCTCCCGGAGCTCGGCGTCGGTCAGCTGCCGGTAGTAGTCGCGCAGCGCCATCCGGCCGAAGGCCACGTGCCGGGCCTCGTCCTGCATCACGTACGCGAGGATCTGCTTCGGCAGCGGCTTGTCGGTGGTGTCGCGGATCATGCCGAAGGCGGCGAGGGCGAGCCCCTCGATCAGGACCTGCATGCCGAGGTAGGGCATGTCCCAGCGGGAGTCGCGCAGGGTGTCGCCGAGGAGGCCCTGGAGGTTGTCGTTGACCGGGTAGAGCATGCCGATCTTCTCGTGGAGGAAGCGGCCGTAGATCTCGGCGTGCCGTGCCTCGTCCATGGTCTGGGTGGCCGAGTAGAACTTCGCGTCCAGGTCGGGGACGGATTCGACGATCCGGGCGGCGCAGACCATGGCGCCCTGCTCGCCGTGGAGGAACTGGCTGAACTGCCAGGAGGAGTAGTGCCGGCGCAGGTCGCCCTTGTCCTTCTCGGTCATCTTCGCCCAGTGGCGGGTGCCGTGGAGGGTGAGCACCTCGTCGGGGGTGCCGAGCGGGTCGTACGGGTCGACCTCGATGCCCCAGTCGATCCGGGTGGCGCCGTCCCACTGCTTGTCCTTGCCCTTCTGGTAGAGGGCGAGGAGACGGTCGCGGCCGTCGTCGTAGTCCCAGGAGAACCGGGCCGCTCCGGCGGCGGGCACCTCCCAGACGGGTCCGGCGGGGGCGTTCACGTAGAGGTCGTGCGTCGACACTGACGACTCCTTCCGTCCGTTTCCAGCAGGCTCACACGGTGGTAGACGGATCGTCAACAAGGCGTACGGGGACGATTTCCGGACCCGCCGGCCCTGCCGGGATCCGCCGCCCCACGGGGGGAGCCGCCCCGCGGTTACGCTGCGGTCCATGACGAGCGCCGCCACCCCCGCGTACCGCAGGCTCAGCGTCGAGGAGCGGCGCGGGCAGCTCCTGGAGACCGCCCAGGGGCTCTTCGCCCACCGGGCGCCGGAGGACGTCTCGCTGGACGACGTCGCCGAGGCGGCCGGCGTCTCGCGGCCCCTGGTCTACCGCTACTTCCCCGGCGGCAAGCAGCAGCTGTACGAGGCGGCCCTGCGCTCCTCCGCCGACGCCCTGAACCGCTGCTTCGCCGAGCCCCGGACCGGACCGCCCACCGAGCGGCTCGGCCGGGTCCTCGACCGGTACCTGGCCTTCGTCGACCAGCACGACGCCGGGTTCAGCGCCCTGCTGCGCGGCGGCAGCGTCGCCGAGACCTCCCGGACCTCCGCGATCGTGGACGAGGTGCGGCGGGCCGCCGCCGAACAGATCCTCGTCCACCTCGGGGCGGAGCGTCCCGGGCCCCGGCTGGGGATGCTCGTCCGGACCTGGATCGCCGCCGTGGAGGCGGCCTCGGTGATCTGGCTCGACGAGCAGGAGCGGTCGCCCGCGCGGGAGCTGCGGGAGTGGCTCGTCGACCATCTCCTCGCGCTGCTCGCGGCGACCGCGGCGGGCGACGCGGAGACGGCGGAGGTCGTGCGGCGGCTGCTCGCGCGGGAGACCCCCGAGGGGCCGGTCGCGCGGCTGGCCCGCCGGGTGATCCCGGTGGTGGGCGAGGCGGCGCGCCTGCTGTGACACGGCGGGCCGGGAGAGACTGTGGGGGTGAAGAGCGAGAACACCTCCTTCCGCGGCGGCCCCCTCGACGGCCGGACCCTGCCGATCCTGCTCGGCCCGATCGGGCATCCCCCGAAGTGGTACGAGATCCCGGTCCCGGCGCACGACGGGCACCCGCCGACCCTGCACACCTATCGGCGCGAGCCCTCGGGCTACACGAAGCGGCTCGGACTCCAGCGCGGCTGGGTCTACGTGTACGCCCCCGAGGGGCGGGAGCGGCGGGAGGTGAGGTGGCCGTGGTCGAAGCCGGCCCGGCGGCCGAACGAGTGACACGGCGAGGCGCGCCCCGATTCGTACGGTAATCGGATGAAGTGAGACGTCATCATCCCCGTGGAGGTGGTGACGTGACGCGAAGGCTGCCGCACGCGGTGCGCACGGTCCGCACGGTCCGCACGGGGGCGCTCGCCACGGCGACGGCGCTCACGGGGCTGCTGGCCGGACTGCTGACGGGCCCCCCGCCCGCCGCCGCGACCCCGGACCCGCCCGCGGACCCCCCGGCGGAGGCCCCGATCGCCTGGGCGGACCCGGCGGCGGAACCGGTGGGACCGGTGGACCCCGCCCGCCCGCCGACCTCCACCGCTTCGGATACCCCGGCCGCCTCGGCCCCTCTCGCCGCCCCGGCGCCTCCCGGGGCCTCGGAGACCCCCGGCCTGTCGGAGAACCCCGCCGCCTCTCCCTCCCCGTCCGCCCCTCCCGTGACCGCACCGCCCGGAGCGGGAGACGCCACCGCTCCCCCGGGGGGCGACACCGCCACCCCGCCCGCACCCCCCTCCGACGGCTCCACCACGCCCCTCGCCGAGGGCGACGACGCCGCCGCGCTCCCGCCCTCCGGCGGGGACTCCGTGGGCGCGCTGCTCACCCGGCTCCGGACGCTCTACCGGCAGGCCGAGGAGGCGACCGAGCGGTACAACGCCGCCGAGGAGGCGCTGAAGCTCCAGGCGGCCGACACCAAGAAGGTCACCGCTCGGCTCACCGCCGCGCGGACCGCGCTCGCCGAGGGCCGCGCCGCGGCCGGGCGGATCGCCCGGGACCAGTACCAGGGCCGGTCCGAGATCTCCTCGTACCTCCGGCTGCTCTTCGCCGAGGACCCCCAGTCCGCCCTGGACGAGGGGCACCTGATGGCCCGCGCCTCCCGCGAGCGGGCCACCGCCGTCACCCGGCTCACGAGCGCCGAGCGGCGGGCGGGCAGCCTCGCGAGCGCCTCCCGCAAGGCGCTCGACCGCCAGCAGGGGCTCGCCTCGGCGCAGCGCGTCCGGCGCGACGAGGTGCGGGCCCGGCTGCTCGACGTGGAGAAGCTGCTCGCCGGACTGTCGCCGGACCAGCTGGCGCGGGTGACCGAGCTCGAACGCGTCCAGACCGCCGGCGCTCAGCGCGAACTGCTCGACTCCGGGGTCCTGGACGGCCCGCGCACCCCCTCACGGGCGGGCGCGGAGGCGCTGCGCTTCGCGGTGGGGCAGATCGGCAAGCCGTACGAGTGGGGGGCGGAGGGCCCGGAGGCGTACGACTGCTCGGGGCTGACGCAGCGGGCCTGGGCGGCGGCCGGCCGGGAGCTGCCGAGGACCAGCCAGGAGCAGTGGGCGAGCCTGCCCCGGGTGCCGCTCACCGAGCTCCGCCCGGGGGACCTGGTCGTGTACTTCCCGGGCGCGACCCATGTGGCCCTCTACCTCGGCGGGGGTCTGGTGGTGCAGGCGCCGCGCCCCGGCGCGAAGGTGAAGGTGTCGCCGCTCGCGGCGAACCCGGTGCTCGGGGCCGTGCGGCCGGATCCGGCGGGGACGGCCCTGGAGGCGTACCGCCCGCCGGCACTCCCCGAGGGTGCCAGGGACGGCGGCGACGAGGGCTACGACCGGAGCTGAACTCCCCTTCCCCACCGCGCCCTTGCCTTCACACGTAATATCCAAGATGCTTCCGGAGTCCTTACCGAAGGCCGATCGCCGATGGCCGATCGCCAACCCGGACACGGAGCTCCGCCATGCCCAGATCGCTTCCGGACACCCGGCCCCGGCGCGCCCTCGCCGCCTCGAACTTCGTCAACGCCGTCGGCAGCGGGCTCTTCCTGACCGCCGGTGTCCTGTACTTCACCCAGGCCGTGCGGCTCCCGGCGGCCACCGTGGGGCTCGGGCTCGGCATCGCCGGGCTCCTGTCCCTGGCCGTGGGCATCGCCGTGGGGCACCTCGCGGACCGGCTCGGGGCGCGCGGGGTCTCCGTGGCCACCCTGACCGTGCAGGCGCTCGCCACGGCGGCCTTCGTCCTCGCCGACAGCTTCTGGCCCTTCGTGCTGGCCGTCTCCGCGGCCACCGGCGCGAAGGCGGCGGGGCTCGCCGCCCGGGCGCCGCTCATCCGGCACCACGGCGGGGACCGGCCCCAGGAGTTCCGCGCCCACCTGCGGGCGGTGACCAACGTCGGCATCTCCGTCGGCGCGCTCCTCGCCGGGTGGGCGGTCCAGGTCGGCACCCTCGGCGCCTACCAGGTCCTCGTGGCCGGGAACGCGTGCGCGTTCGCGGCCTCCGCCGCCGTCCTGTTCCTGGTGCCGCCGGTCGCGCCCGCCCCCACCACCCGAGGCCCCCGGTGGATCGCGCTGCGGGACCGGCCCTATCTGGCGCTCACCGCGCTCGACGGCGTGATGGCGATCCAGTTCAAGGTGCTCACCGTGGCGATCCCGCTCTGGCTCGTGTCATCGACCACGGCCCCGCACTGGCTCGTCTCCGGCACGATGCTCACCAACACCGTCCTGGTCGTCGGCCTCCAGGTGCGGGCGAGCCGGGGCGTCGTCTCGCCCCGGGCCGGTGGCCGCGCCTACCGGCGGGCCGGTGCGGCCTTCCTGGTCTCCTGCGCGCTCGTCCCGCTCTCCGCGGGGACGCGCGTCGCGGTCGCCGTCGTCCTGCTCCTGGCGGCCGTGGTCGTCCACACGGTCGGCGAGCTGTGGCACGCGGCGGGCGGCTTCGAGGTGTCGTACGCGCTCGCGCCGCCGCACGCCACCGGCCAGTACCTGGGCGTCTTCGGCCTGGGCGCCGGGCTCTCCGAGGCGCTCGGCCCCGGCCTGCTCATCGCCCTGTGCATCGGCTGGGGGCGCCCCGGCTGGTTCGCCGTGGGCGCCCTCTTCGCGGTGACCGGCCTGCTGACCCCACTCGTGGTGCGCCGCGCGGAGACCGGCTACGAGAAGAGGGCGAAGACGCCGATCACCCAGACCGCCACGAAGGCGACGGTCCCGGCCAGGCAGCCGAGGCCGGCCAGCACGCCTCCGACCGTCCAGCCGTCGCCGTCCGGCCCGTCCTCCTCAACCGCGTCCTCCCGGTAGGAGGCGGGCTCGTCCCAGTCGACCGGCCGCCCCAGCTCCGCGGCACGGGCGGCGCGCACCGCCGCCAGCCGCTCCTCGGCGCACACGGTGGCGGCAAGCGCCTCGGGCCCGCGCCAGGCGAGGGCCCGCATCCGCCGCGCGGGGGACCCGTACCGCTCCTCGAAGGCCGCGGTCTCCTCGGGGAACCGGTCCTCTTCGAGGTACATCCAGCGCCCCGCCTCGGCCGCGTCCCCGAACAGCCGGTACACCGCGGCGAGCCGGCGGCGCAGCGTCAGGTCGTGCGGGAACGAGGAGACGAGCCCGCGCAGCCGCTGACGCGCCAGGGGCACACGGCCGGCGGCGAGGTCCGCGTCCACGCGGGAGAGGGTGTTCTGCTGGGACATGCCCCCCATGATCGGGTCGGGGGGCATGCCGCTGCCAGTGAAATTCGCCCCGGTCAGCTCCCGGCGACCGAGGCCAGGTACGCGTTCGTCTTCTCCTCCTCGAAGAAGAAGTGCTCGAAGTCGGCCGGGTCGTCGAAGCCGTTCGCGAAGCGGTCGGCGACGGGCTGGAGCTGGCCGGCCGCGCCCAGGAGGTTCAGGACGTGCTCCGGCGGGGGCGCCAGCATGGCGTTCGTCCACTTGGTGACGTGCTGGGCCGTCTTCCAGTAGCGGGCGAAGGTGTCCCGCATCCAGGTCTCGTCGAAGGGCCTGTCGCCCTGCTCGACGATGGCGGCGAGGTACGCGGCGGCGCACTTCGACGCCGAGTTGGAGCCCTGACCGGTGATCGGGTCGTTGGCGACGACGACGTCGGCTACGCCGAGGACCAGGCCCCCTCCGGGGAGCCGGCCCACGGGGTTGCGGACGGTCGGCGCGTACCGGCCGGCGAGGGTGCCGCCCGCGTCGGTCAGCTCGACCTTGGTCGCCCGCGCGTACTCCCAGGGCGTGAACCTCTCCATCAGCTCCAGCGTCAGCGCCAGGTGCTCGGAGGGGTCCTTGATGCCGCGGAACACGTCGAGCGGGCCGCCGGGGACGCCCTCCCAGAAGAGGATGTCGGCGCGCCCGGTGGCGGTGAGGGTCGGCATGACGAAGAGCTCGCCGACGCCGGGGACGACGTTGCAGCGGACCGCGTCGAAGTCGGGGTGCTCGGGGCGCGGGCCGAGGCCGTGGACGTACGCGACGGCCAGGGCGCGCTGCGGCTCGCTGTACGGCGAACGGGACGCGTCCCGGCCGAACATGGAGACCAGCTCGCCCTTGCCGGCTGCGACCAGCACCAGGTCGTAGCCGCGGGCGAAGTAGTCCAGGTCGCCGACCGCGGCGCCGTGGATGACCAGCTGGCCGCCGCGCTGGGCGAAGGTGTCCATCCAGCCGGCCATCTTCACGCGCTGGTCGACGGACTGGGCGTACCCGCCGAGCTTCCCCACCCAGTCGATCAGGCGGCCGCCGTCGGGACCCGCGACGGAGACGCCGAGGCCCTCGATCCGCGGGGCCTGGGACTCCCAGAAGTTGAGGCCGAGGTCCCGCTCGTGCTGGAGGGCGGTGTCGAACATGCACTGGGTGGACATGACCCGGCCGTTGCGGATCTCGTCCGAGGTCCGGTTCGACATGAGGGTGACCTCGTACCCCCGCGACTGGAGTCCGAGGGCGAGCTGGAGGCCGGACTGGCCGGCGCCGACTATGAGTATCTTCCGCATGGGCGGGGCTCCTGGCGTGACAGGTCGAACGGTGTCGAACGGTGCGGGGCTGACTATTCGGGAGTGGCGTCGAGGGCGTGCGCGACCATCGCGAGCAGGCTCTCGACGACGCTGTACCGCTTGCGCGCGTCCATGATCACCACGGGCACGTGCGCGGGTACGGTCAGGGCCTCCCGGACGTCGTCCGCCTCGAACAGTTCGGTGCCCTCGAAGTGGTTGACCGCCACGATGTACGGCAGCCCGCAGCTCTCGAAGTAGTCGAGCGCGGGGAAACAGTCGGTGAGCCGACGGGTGTCGGCGAGCACGATCGCCCCGATCGCCCCGCGCACCAGGTCGTCCCACATGAACCAGAAGCGCTGCTGACCCGGCGTGCCGAAGACGTACAGCACCAGGTCGTTGTCGAGGGTGATGCGCCCGAAGTCCATCGCCACGGTGGTGGTGAGCTTGTCCGGGGTGGCGCTGAGGTCGTCGGTGTCCTCGCTCGCGCGGGTCATCAGCGCCTCGGTCTGGAGCGGGGTGATCTCCGAGACGGCGCGGACGAAGGTGGTCTTGCCCACGCCGAACCCGCCCGCGACCACGATCTTCGTGGCGATCGGGGCACGGGTGTGGTCGAGCTGCCAGTCCTGGGCGCCCTCTTCGGTGTCGGGCACCGGATCCTCGGGACCCGGCTGGGCGGGGATGCCGGCGACCGCCGGGGTTTCGGAGACGGCGGTGGCGTCAGAGACGACGGAGTCCACTCAGCACCCTTTCGAGGAGCGCGCGGTCGGGCTGGCCGGTGCCGTGACCGGTCCCGTACACACGGATCTTTCCCTGGTCGGCCAGGTCGCTGAGGAGCACCCGGACGACCCCCAACGGCATCTTCAGAAGCGCCGAGATCTCCGCGACCGTCCGCATCCGGCGGCAGATCTCGACGATGGCCCGCATCTCCGGCATCAGCCCGCGCGGCGCGGGCCCGCCGTCCGTCAGGACCTTGCGGGCGAGGGGCGCTTCGAGCGCGGCCACGAAGGTCTCGACGAGCAGGATGTGGCCGAAGCGGGTCCGGCCACCGGTCAGCGAGTACGGCCGCACCCGCGCGGGGCGCCGTGACTCGCCGCGCATCGGCAGCTTGAAGGCGTGCGAGGACGAGGACATCGCCGTCACTGGGTGCTCTCCATCGATTTGCGCAGCTCGCTGCGGACTTCGGGGGTGAGTACGTGACCGGCGCGGCCCACGAAGAGCGCCATGTGGTACGCCACGACGCTCATGTCGCAGTCGGGCGTGGCGTGCACGCCGAGCAGCGAGCCGTCGCTGATCGACATGACGAAGACGCTGCCCTCCTCCATCGCGACCATCGTCTGTTTGACGCCGCCGCCCTCCATCAGCCGGGCGGCGCCGATGGTGAGGCTGCCGATCCCGGAGACGATGGTGGCCAGATCGGCGCTGGAGCCGCGCGGCCCGTCGGGGCGGCCCGTCTCGGCGGCGGCCGTGCCGGCCTGCTGGGTGGCCGGGTCCGACGAGAGCAGCATCAGTCCGTCGGAGGAGACGACGGCCACCGAGCGGACACCCGGGACCTCCTCCACCAGATTCCCCAGCAGCCATTGCAGGTTGCGGGCTTCCGTGCTCAGTCCGAACGTTCCCGTCGCGGTCAACTCCGTGCCTCCTCGACTGTGTCCCCCGTCATCTCCTCTGTGCGTGTCGTGCTCGCGGCCTCGGTGCGCGCGGTGTCCAGCTCCGCCTCCACGTCGCGGCGCCCGGCCTTGGCGCCCTGGTGGAATCCGCCGAGCCTGCGGCGCAGCGCCTCCGCGTCCACGCCGCCCTGGCGGGGCGCGGTGGGGGCGGAGGGCTGGCGGACCACCTGCGGGGTGCGCTTGGGCAGCCCCTTGTCGGTGACCCGCTCCCACTGCGCGGGGCGCGGTCCGGGCACGGCTCCGTCGGCGGCGGGGTCCCCGGCCGGGTCCGGCTCCGGGACCGACGCCCGGTCGGGCGCGGGCGCGGGTGCCGGTGCGGGTGCCGGTCCCTGTGCCTGCGCCGGTGTCTGCGCCTGTGCCTGTGTCTGCGCTTCGGCGAGGTTCGGCTCGTCGTCGGCGCGCTCGTGGCGGTCGGGTTCCGGCGGCGGGTCGGGCAGCCGGACCTGGAGCGTGGTCTCGGAGACGGACTCGTACGGGGCCTCGCGGGGGGCCTCGTAGGCGGTCTCGCGGGGGGTCTCGTACGAGTCGTCGCGGGGTGCCTCGTACGAGTCCTCGCGGGGGGCCTCGTACGCGGTCCCGTACGGCGCTTCCGGCTCGGGCCCGGGCTCCGGGGCGTACACCGCCTCGGGGGCGTACGCGGCCTCCGGTGCGGGGGTCTGCTCGCGGGCCTGTTCCGTCTCCGCCGCCAGGAACGCGGCCTCCGCAGCCTCCACGAGCGGGTCGCGGTTCCGCGACGGCAGGGTGTTGGAGTTGGCCTCGGCGACCGAGCCGGGCAGTTGCAGCACGGGCCCGGTGCCCCGTACGGGCTCCGTCACCGACGTCGGCGGCGCGGTCGGCAGCAGGGGCAGCGGCAGGACCACGACGGCCGCCGTGCCGCCCGGCTTCTGCTCGCGCAGCTCGACGCGCACCCCGTGACGGGCGGCGAGGAGGGCGATGACGCGCATGCCGAGCCCCTCGCCCTCGAAGGCGTCCGGATCGGCCTCGGCCAGGCGCGCGTTGAGCTCGGCGGAGCGGGAGGCGGTCATGCCGATGCCCGCGTCCTGCACGGAGAGCATCACCTCGCCGCTCTCCAGGAGCCAGCCGGAGAGCTGGACCTCGGCGTCGGGCGGCGAGAAGGAGGTGGCGTTCTCCAGGAGTTCCGCGAGCAGGTGGCTCAGGTCGTCCGCGGCGAAGCCGGCGATCTGGGCGTGCGGCGGCAGGGACTGGATGGTGACCCGCTCGTACCGCTCGATCTCGCTGACGGCGGCGCGCAGCACGTCGACGAGCGGGACGGGCCCGGCGTGGCCGTGGACGTGCTCGTGACCGGCCAGGACGAGGAGGTTCTCGCTGTGGCGGCGCATGACGGTCGCCATGTGGTCGAGCTTGAAGAGGGTCGCGAGGCGGTCCGGGTCCTGCTCGCGCTCCTCCAGCTTCTCGATGACGCCGAGCTGCCGCTCGACGAGGCCGAGGCTGCGCAGCGAGAGGTTGACGAAGGTGTGGTGGACGGAGTTCCTGAGCCGCTCCAGGTCGGCGGTCAGGAGGGCGACGCGGCCCTGGAGGTCGGCGCGCTGGGCGGCGAGCTCGGCGGACGCGGCCTCCTTGGCGGCGGTCAGGTCGGCGCGCTCGTCGGTCAGCCGCTCGGTCTGCGCGGCGAGGCCGGAGAGCTTGCCGTGCAGGGCGTTGAGGGAGCGGACGACCTGGGCGAACTCGTCGTTGCGGCCGGTGAAGCGGACCGCTTCCTCGGTGTGCGGCTCGGGGGCGGCGGCGAGGCGTGCGGCGCCGAGGCGGAGCACGGCGAGCGGCCGGGTGAGGGTGCGGGCGACGTAGGTGGAGATGCCGATCGCCACGAGAAGGCAGCCGCCGAGGAAGGCGATGCGCAGTTCGAGGGCCTCGACGTCGTCGTCGCGGAGTGCGGCGAGCCGTCCGACGCGCTCGGTGGCGAGGGCGGACTCGACGCCGCGCATCTGCTCGACGCGGGCCGAGAGGGCGGACTCCAGGGCGGCCGGGTCCGTGCCGCGCTCGGCCTCGGTGAGCCGGGGCTGGTCGGTGAGCTGGGTGAGCGCCAGCTCGGCGCTCTTGACGTCGGGGCCGGTGACGGTGGCCGCGAGGGAGTCGCGGGCGGTGGCTCCGGCGGCCTGGTCGAAGTCGCCGAGGGCGGCGAGCTCGCGGACGCGGGCCTGCTGGGCGGCGGCGGTGAGGCCGTCGCGGGCGCGGTCGGCCTCGGCGGCGCCCGCGGGCTCGTCGGCGACGTAGGTGCCCGTCCGGGGGTCGTAGTGGACGCCCCCGTCGGACTCGGGCTGCGGCACGGAGAGCGCGCCGAGCAGCAGGCCCCGGGTGGCGGAGGCCTGTTCGACGGCGCGGCCGAGGGCGGCGGGGGCGCGGGTGGCCTCGGTGAGGGCGGCGTCGGAGGCGCGGGCCGGGGTCTTGTCGGCGAGCTCGTCGGCGAGGGCCTGGAGCTTGCCGATGACGTCCGAGTACGCCTTGTGGGCCTCCAGGGCCGTGCCCTTGCCGGTCAGCGCGGTGCGGCGGACGGAGGGGACCCCGGCGAGGTCGCGGCGGAGATCGGCGGAGGCGGCGGGGCGGATCTCGTCGATCTGGCGGTCGACGCGGGTGGAGCGCGCCTCGGTGATCCGCCGCTTCTGCTTCGCGTCGCCGCTCTGGTTCTCGCGTCCGGCGGCGACGTACGCCACGACCTCGTCGCGCTCGTCGGCGAGGGAGTGCGCGAGGGTGACGGCCTGCCGGTCGAGTTCGGCGAGGGTGACGAGGCGCTGGGACTCGGTGAGCTCGGTGGAGGCGGCGAGGATCGCGGGGGCTCCGGCGGCGAGGACGGTGACGCTCACCAGGGCGACGCCGGCGACCAGCCGGTTGCGGACACGCTTGGGCCGGCCGGCGGGGGCCTGCGGCTCACCGGGGTCCTGGCTCTGCGCGCCGTTGTTGCTCCGAGGCCGCTTCTTCTGCACCGGTGCTCGCATTCTTGATTCGTCCGCCGATGAAGCAGAGGTGACGGCCGGTCACATGGAGCGCCCCCACCCCCTGGTAAGGCTTCCGACCCTTCCAGCGCTTCCGGCAGGGGGGCGGGCATCGGCCGCTCCGCCACCCGAACGAGTGAACAACACTCCGTAGTTGGCGAACAACTTCCGACGGCGGTCGCCGACGGCCCGCGCGGGGCGCCGGTTGGATCTTCCGGGCGGGCTTTGGCAGGATGCCCGCCCGCAGTTCCCCGGAGGTGTCCCGTCCGCCCCGGGCTCCGGTTCCGCAGGGTTGGTACAGGCCTTTTCCGGTCATTTGCAGGTCCCGTGAAGGATTGCGCCGGGGAACCCACGGGGGCGGGCACACTGGGCGCCATGCGCAGCGAAGTCGCCTCCCTCCCCGGCAGCCCCGAACGCCCCAACGAGGACTGGGCGGCCACCGCCCTGCCCGCCTCGGGCGCCGGAGGGACGGTCGTGCTGCTCGACGGCGTCACACCGCCCGCCGGTGATGACGGTTGTGTGCACACGGTCCCGTGGTTCACCGCACGACTGGGCGGGGCTTTGACCGAACTGTCCGGTTCCCGCCGGGACATGACCCTGTCCGAGATCCTGTCGCACGCCATCCGGCGCACCGCGGACGCCCATCGCGACACGTGTGACCTTTCTCACGTGCGAACGCCGCAGGCGACCCTGGTCCTCGTCCGCTGGGACGAGGTGTCGGTCGAACACCTCGTCCTCTCCGACTCCGTGCTCCTCCTGGAGGACCCGGACGGAGCGGTGCGGGCCGTGCTCGACGACCGGCTCGACCGGGTGCCGGACGAGGTGCTGCGCTCGCTCGCGGCGACGGACCGGCTGCGGAACCGCGAGGGCGGCTTCTTCACCGCGGCGGCGGACCCGGCGGTGGCGGAGCGGGCGGTGACCGGGACGAGCCCCCGCGCGCGGGTGCGGGCGCTCGCCGCGCTCACGGACGGGGCGAGCCGCTGGGTGGAGCTGTTCGCCCAAGGGGACTGGGCGGACTGCTTCGGCGTGCTGCGCGAGGAGGGTGCGGCCGGCCTGCTGGGCCGGGTCCGGGCCCTGGAGGAGGCCGACGCGCGGGCGGGCGGGGTGCGCCGCTGGAAGCTGCACGACGACGCGACGGCGGTGTACGCGGAGCTGTCGGAGCGGTGACGTGCTGTACGCGGGGTCGTCGGACCAGTGAGGCACGCCCCCGGGCTCAGCCCTCCGACCGGAGGTTGAAGTGATTCAGGAGGCGGGCGAGTTCGGCGACCTCGGCGCGGTCCCAGTCGGCGAGTTTGCGGACGTAGCGTTCGCGCCGGGCGTCGCGGACGCTGCGGAAGCGGCTGCGGCCCTCCTCGGTGAGGCGGACCAGCGAGGCGCGGCCGTCGGCGGGGTCGGGGTCGCGGGCGACGAGCCCGAGATCCTCCAGGGCGCGGAGCTGGCGGCTCATGGTGGCTTTGCCGACGCCGAAGTACCCGGCGAGTTCGGTGGCCCGCTGGGGGCCCGCGTCGTCGAGGCGCACGAAGAGGCCGTAGGCGGCGGGCTCCAGTTCGGGGTGGACCTCGCGGGCCATCTCCCCGGACTGGGCGCGGGCGCGCCGCAGGAAGACAGCCAATTCCCGTTCGAGGGCGAGGAACTCCTGGTCCACTCCACCTCCGGCGGTGACCCTGCCTTCGTCTCCCGTACCGCTTCCGTGCACGTCAGCACCTCCCGCGCGCTTTCCGACCGCTGAAAGTTTCTTCCGGCGGCACCCATCGCCGCAGCTCCCCCAGTATTTCGCAGGCGTAGACCAACGGCGGCAACCAGGCCCCCTTCCGCCGGGCGGGTCTACGTGCGTAGCTTCTTGTCCGGCAGCCCTGAATGACATGTCCATTCCAGAACCCGTCACGGGTCCTGCCGCCACCGCTCCCCCACCGAGCCTTTCGGAGGCACGCAATGCGTGTGCACAGATCCGGAACGACCCTGGCCGGCGCCGCCCTCGCGACCCTGGCCCTCCTCCTCCCCCTCACCCTGCCCGGCACCGCCGCCGCGGCCCAGGACCCCGGCGCCCGGCAGGCGGCCCCCGCCCGGGGCTCCGCGTACATGGGCATGGGCGTGCTCGCCCACGACGGCCGGGGCCCCGTGTCCGGCGGCGCGTCCCTCGCCGCGCAGACGGAAGGCGTGGACGTCTCCAGCCACAACGGCAACGTGGCCTGGTCCACGCTGTGGAACAGCGGGGTCAAGTGGGCCTACGTCAAGGCGACGGAAGGCACGTACTACAAGAACACGTCCTTCGACCAGCAGTACACCGGCTCCTACAACGTCGGGATGATCCGCGGCACGTACCACTTCGCCACCCCGGACACCACGACCGGAGCCGCCCAGGCCGACTACTTCGTCAACAACGGCGGCGGCTGGTCCAAGGACGGCAGGACGCTGCCGGGCGTGCTCGACATCGAGTGGAACCCGTACGGCGCCGCCTGCTACGGCAAGTCGGCGGCCGGGATGGTCACCTGGATCCGGGACTTCGCGAACCGGTACCGGGCCAGGACGGGCCGCGACGCGGTGATCTACACGGCCACCAGCTGGTGGAAGCAGTGCACGGGCAACTCCGCGGCCTTCGGCTCCACCAACCCGCTGTGGATCGCGCGCTACGCCTCCGAGGTCGGCGAACTCCCGGCCGGCTGGGCGTACCAGACGATCTGGCAGTACACCTCCTCCGGCCCGACGGTCGGCGACCACAACCACTTCAACGGGGACTACTCGCGCGTGCAGGCGCTCGCCAACGGCTGACCCCTCGCCCGCTCCCCCCGCTCCCCCGCTTCACGACGGCCTCCCGGGCACACGGCTCCCGGGGGGCCGCTCCGGCTTTTTCCACCCACCCCCTTGCCCATTGGTATGGACCAATGCGAGGCTTCCACCGCCGGTCGTCCGGAGTCCAACTTCCGTGCGCCCCGTGCGCGTTGCTCGTCCCGTACTCCCCCACGCACGAGAGAGAGCCCTCGCATGCCCCCCTACCGCCGTACCGCCACCGGCGTCGCCGCGCTGTCCGCCGCCGCTGCCCTGGTCAGCCTCACCCCGACCACCGCGAGCGCCCACGGGGCCGTCTTCAACCCGGTGAGCCGGGTGGCGGCCTGCTACGCCGAGGGCCCCGAGACGCCCAAGTCGCAGGTGTGCAAGGACCTCGTCGCCGACTCCGGCACCCAGCCGCTCTACGACTGGAACGAGGTCAACATCGCCAACGCCGCCGGGCAGCACCAGGCCCTCATCCCGGACGGCAAGCTCTGCTCGGCCAACCGCGAGAAGTACCGGGCGCTGGACTGGGCGCGCACCGACTGGCCCTCGACGGCCGTGGCCGCCGGATCCTTCAACTTCAAGGTCCGGGTGACGGCCGCCCACTCGGGCACGATGACGATCTACATCACCAAGGCGGGCTTCGACCCCACCAAGCCCCTCAAGTGGTCGGACCTGGACGCGACGCCCGTCGCCGTCTACAACACGACCCGCACCGCGACCGACGGCTTCTACAACTTCACCGGCAACCTGCCGGCCCGCACCGGCCGCCACATCATCTACAAGGTCTGGCAGCGCAACGACAGCCCCGAGGCCTTCTACAGCTGCTCGGACGTCACCTTCGGCGGCGCGGCGGCGGGAGCCCAGGCCCAGAAGCAGGCCCAGGCCCCGACCGAGGCCAAGATCGCCGCGGGCGCCTCGCTCTCCACCGTGAGCCACGCGGGCCACGGCGGCGACGAGCAGCCCCCGGCGCTCTCCGCCGAGACGGCCGCGGCCCCCTCCTCGCCGCTCCCGACGGCCCTCGCCGCCGCGGGCGCCCTCGCGGCCTTCGCGGGCGGCAGCCTGCTCCTGAGCCGCCGCCGGAACTCCTCCGCGTCCTGACCGCGCGGGCCACGGACCCCTCCGGCTCCTACGAGCCGGAGGGCGGGAAGAGGGCGGTGAGCCGGGGTATCGCCAACCCCTCCGGCCGGGACCCCCGGGACTGACCGTCCTCTTCCCACTCCCCCGCGGCCTCCGCGGCGTCCTCCGCCTCCTCGACGGCGTCCAGGAACTCCTCGCCGTCGTCGCCCTCCTGGCCCGTCAGCTCGTCCCACGCGTCCTGCGCCACGTAGTCGAGCTCCTCCCACTCGGGCCACTCGTCGTCGTCCCAGCCGTCACGGTGCCGGCCCACCAGCGCCCGCACGCCGGGCACGTCGGCCAGCACGTCCGGGTCGGCGAGGACCGACTCGTACACCTTGCGCCCCTGGCCCACCAGCCAGAGCGTGAAGTAGTGGAAGCCGTCGTCCGTGCAGTCCCCGCCCTCGATCAGGTCCGCGGCCTTCCACAGCGCGCGCGTGTCGGCGATCTCGCACGCCCTCTCCAGACGCACCTGGAACTCCACGCTCTCGGCGGCCGGACGCCGGATCAGGTCGGCCCGCAGCCACTCCAGCCGCTCGTCCCGGTCACCGGGACGGCGGCTCAACTCGTCGATGAGAGCCCAGAAGGCGTCGTCGTTCATGCGTACGAGCATGCCAGCCCCGACTGACATCCAGGTAACGGGATGCGGGCACGCGGAAGCGGGGTGCCGTGACGGCACCCCGCTTCCGCGGGAGGGGAGTTACGCGGCCACGTCCACCGGCACCACCGCCGGGGCGAGCGCGATCTCCAGGACCTGGCGGACATCCGTCACCGGGTGCACCTCCAGCTTCTCCAGGATCTCGGCCGGGACGTCGTCCAGGTCGGCCTCGTTCCGCTTGGGGATCACGACCGTCGTGATGCCCGCCCGGTGCGCGGCCAGCAGCTTCTGCTTCACGCCGCCGATCGGCAGCACCCGGCCGGTGAGGGAGACCTCGCCGGTCATGGCCACGTCCGTGCGGACCAGCCGGCCGCTCAGCAGGGACGCCAGGGCGGTGGTCATGGTGACGCCCGCGCTGGGACCGTCCTTGGGCACCGCGCCCGCCGGGAAGTGGATGTGCACGCCCCGGTCCTTCAGGCCGGTGACCGGAAGCTCCAGCTCCGCGCCGTGCGAGCGGAGGAAGGAGAGCGCGATCTGAGCCGACTCCTTCATCACGTCGCCCAGCTGGCCGGTGAGGGTGAGACCGGCCGCGCCCGTCTCCGGGTCGGCGAGGGACGCCTCGACGAAGAGGACGTCGCCGCCCGCGCCCGTCACGGCCAGACCCGTGGCGACGCCCGGCACGGCCGTCCGCCGCTCCGCCGGGTCCTGGGCCGACTCCGGGACGTGGTGCGGCCGCCCGATGAGCTCCCGCAGGCCGTCGGGCCCGAGGGTGAACGGCAGCTCCCGGTCGCCCAGTTCGTGCTGGGCCGCGATCTTGCGGAGCAGCCGGGCGATCGACCGCTCCAGGGTGCGGACGCCGGCCTCCCGGGTGTACTCCCCGGCCAGCTTCCGCAGCGCGGACTCCTCCAGGACGACCTCGCCCGGCTCCAGACCGGCCCGCTCCAGCTGGCGCGGGAGCAGGTGGTCGCGGGCGATGACGACCTTCTCGTCCTCCGTGTAGCCGTCGAGGCGCACCAGCTCCATGCGGTCGAGGAGCGCCTCGGGGATGGCTTCGAGGACATTGGCGGTGGCCAGGAAGACGACGTCGGAGAGGTCGAGTTCGACCTCCAGGTAGTGGTCGCGGAAGGTGTGGTTCTGCGCCGGGTCGAGCACTTCGAGGAGCGCCGCCGCGGGGTCGCCCCGGAAGTCGGAGCCGACCTTGTCGATCTCGTCGAGCAGGACCACCGGGTTCATCGACCCGGCCTCCTTGACGGCGCGGACGATCCGGCCGGGCAGGGCGCCGACGTAGGTCCGCCGGTGGCCGCGGATCTCCGCCTCGTCGCGCACGCCGCCGAGGGCGACGCGGACGAACTTCCGGCCCATGGCGTGGGCGACCGACTCCGCGATCGACGTCTTGCCGACGCCGGGCGGGCCGACGAGGGCGAGGACGGCTCCGCCCCGGCGGCCGCCGACCACGCCGAGGCCCCGGTCGGAGCGGCGCTTGCGCACCGCCAGGTACTCGGTGATCCGTTCCTTCACGTCGTCGAGTCCGGCGTGCTCGGCGTCCAGGACCGCGCGGGCGCCCCGGATGTCGTACCGGTCCTCGGTCCGCTCGTTCCACGGCAGTTCGAGGACGGTGTCGAGCCAGGTGCGGATCCAGGAGCCCTCGGGGGACTGGTCGCTGGACCGCTCCAGCTTCTCGACCTCCTTGAGGGCGGCCTCGCGCACCTTCTCGGGCAGGTCGGCGGCCTCCACGCGGGCGCGGTAGTCGTCGGACTCGTCGCCCTCGGCCTCGCCGTTGAGGTCGCGCAGCTCCTTCCGGACGGCTTCGAGCTGGCGGCGGAGCAGGAACTCGCGCTGCTGCTTGTCGACGCCCTCCTGGACGTCCTTCGCGATGGTCTCGGCGACGTCCTGCTCGGCGAGGTGCTCGCGGAGCTGGGCGGTGGCGAGCCTCAGGCGGGCGACCGGGTCGGCGGTCTCCAGGAGTTCGACCTTCTGCTCGACGCTGAGGAAGGGCGAGTATCCGGAGTTGTCGGCGAGGGCGCCGACGCCGTCGATCTGCTGGACGCGGTCGACGACCTGCCAGGCGCCGCGCTTCTTGAGCCAGGTGGTGGCCAGCGCCTTGTACTCCGTGACCAGTTCGGTGACGGAGCCGGGCAGCGGGTCGGGCAGGGTCTCCTCGACGGCGTTGCCCTCGACCCAGAGGGCGGCGCCGGGGCCGGTGGTCCCGGCGCCGATCCGGACGCGGCCGAGGCCGCGGATGAGCGCGCCGGGGTCGCCGTCGGACAGCCGGCCGACCTGCTCGACGACGCCCAGGACGCCGGTGCCGGCGTAGGTCCCGTCGACCCTCGGCACGAGGAGCACGCGGGGCTTGCCCGTCCCGGTGCGGGCGGCGGCCTGGGCGGCCTCGACGGCGGCCCGTACGTCGGTGTCGGACAGGTCCAGCGGCACCACCATTCCGGGCAGCACGACCTCGTCGTCGAGCGGCAGCACGGGCAGAGTGAGCGGCACGGACGGCTTGGACTCAGAAGCCATGATCTCCCCTTCGGCAGTCAAGTTGAGCTATGTGGACTCAATGCACCTGAGCCCGGAGATGTTCCCGGACGTTCGTTCGCTCTGAGCGATCACTCTCCCGCCTGCCCGCCGGTAGCCGATGTAATGACTGCATGGATATAGGAGCTATTACGGATGCCTGGGTGGCGGGCTGGACCGTCTCCCGGGGCACCCCGCCGGCCGTCGCCGAGCCCTGGGGCTACCGGATCGACGTCGGCCTGCCCCGGCACGTCGTGCGTCACGTCCTGCCCGCCCCCGACGCGGCGTCCGTCGGCGCGCTCTGCGCCCGGCTGACCGCGCCGCACAGCTGGCTCAAGGTGATGGCGGGCCCGGAGGAGGCCGGCGCCTGGATCACCGAGGGGTGGACCGTCCCCGACGACCCGGGCTTCATGATGGTCAAGCCGCTGGACCCCGGCGCCCGCCCCGCGCAGCCCGAGGGATACGCCCGGACCACCGAGGTCGAGGACGGCGTCGTCCGGGTGCGCATCCTCGCCCCGGACGGCACGCTCGCCGCCCGCGGCCAGATCGCCCCGACCGGCTCCACCGCCGTCGCCGACCAGATCGAGACCGACCCCGCGCACCGGCGCCGGGGCCTCGGCGCGAACGTCATGCGCACCCTGGAGGCCGCCGCCGCCCAGGCCGGCGCCGTGACCGGGGTGCTCGCCGCGACCACGGACGGGCTCGCGCTGTACGACTCCCTGGACTGGCGCTACCGGGGCCCGATCACCGGGATCGTACGCACCGGCCCCGAGGGCCACTGACGGGTGGAATCCCGGGCTTCCCGCTGCGCGCGGGACCCCGGACGGGGCATGCTCGACCCATGGTGCGAGGCGTACGGGGAACAGGGACGTGGTGCGGGACCCTGCTGCTGGCGGGAGCCCTGGTGGGCGGCGTGACCGGCTGCGGCCCCGGGGTGCCGCCCGCGCCCGGCGGGCCCCCGTCGGGCACGAGCGCGCCCGCCGTGCCGGGCCGCACGACGGAGCCGGGCACACCGGCGGCGGACCCGCAGCCCGGCGAGGTCCTCGTCGAGGTGACCGTCAGCGGCGGCTTCGCCGGGATCCGGAACCAGCTCGTCGTGCACTACGACGGCTCCTGGACCAGCCGGTCCGGCGGCAAGGCGCCGCGCACCGGCCGGCAGACCCCCGCCGAGGCCGCCGAACTGCGCGCAGCCCTGGAGGACCCCGCCTACGCCCTGGTCCCGGAGCGCCCGACGGGCCGCCCGGTCGCGGACGGCTTCCAGTACTCCGTGACCTACCGCCACCGCGTGGTCGTCGCGGGCGACGGCGAGCGCCCGCCGGCCCTCCAGCGCGTCTTCGCCGCCCTCCCGGAGGGCGGCCCGCCGACGAGCCCTTGAGCCCGTCCGCGTGCGGCCATTCTTGGACGTGAGCCCGTGCGCACGTGAGCCCGCCCCCGGTCGCGTGCCCTCCCGGACGTGAGCCGGCCCACGAACCCCCGGTCGCCGGGCCCCCGTCAGGCGCGGGCCGCGGCGATCTCCGCGTACCGGCGCCGGAGGTACGCGCCCACCCGGGCCGGCATGTCCATCGAGGCCGGGTCGAGGGCCCACTGGATCTGGAGGCCGTCCATGACGGCGAGGTGCTCCTGGGCGACGGCCGCGCAGTCGAGGCCGGGGCGGAGCTCGCCGCGCCGCACGGCCTCCTCCAGGAGGCCGACGGTGTGCCGGAGCACGCGCGCGTAGCGCTCCTTGAAGTACGCGTGGGCGGGGTGGCCGACGTTTCCGGACTCGCCCACCAGGACGTTGAACATCCGGACGATGCCGGGGCGGCGGGTGTTCTCCTCGACCAGGGCGACCAGGGTCTCCAGGTAGTCGGCGTAGGAGTCGGGGGCGACGCCGAAGAGGCGCTCCTCGTCGTGCTGCTCGCTCTGCGCGAGGACCGAGAGGAGCAGGTCCTCCTTGCTGCGGAAGTGGTGCAGCAGGCCGCCCTGGGTGATGCCGCAGTCGTTCGCGATGCGGGCGAGCGAGGAGGCGTGGAAGCCCCAGCGGCCGAAGTGGTCGACGGCGGTGTCGAGGATCTTCTGGCGGCGTGCGTCGCCGACCGCGTAGCTGCCCCTGCCTGCGGTCCTGCGGTTCGTTCGGCCCGTGTTCTCCGGCATGCGGCCACCTTAACCGGGCCTCGAATGCACCTTTTCTCCTGTGACCCAGGACACAAAACAGAAACCTAGTGGTCACTCGGTTTTCACGCTTAGCCTGGGGGCGCCCAAGGTCGGCACCGCCGCCGGCCCGTCCCGGTGGCGCCCTCCCCCCGGCCACCGGTCGATCAGCTCCGGAGCAGCCCGTGCACCCGTACCAGGACCCCAGCCGCCCCGTCGACGAGCGCGTCGAGGACCTCCTCGCCCGCATGACGCTGGAGGAGAAGGCCGGTCAGCTCTTCCACACCATGCTGATGATGAACGCCGACGGCTCCCCGGTGACCGAGACCGACGGCGGGCCCCTGGCCCTCACCACCCCGCAGCTCGTCGAGGACCGGCGGCTGACCCACTTCAACCTGCTGGGCACCCACGGCGCCCGCGAGACGGCCCTCTGGCACAACGCGCTCCAGGAGATGGCGGCGGGCACCCGGCTCGGCATCCCCGTCTCCCTGTCGACCGACCCCCGCCACGCCTTCACGGACAACATCGGCGCCTCCTTCCACTCCGGCGCCTTCTCCGCCTGGCCCGAGGCGCTCGGACTGGCCGCGATCGGCGACCCGGAGCTGGTCCTCGACTTCGCCGACACCGTCCGCCGCGAGTACCTCGCGGTGGGCTTCCGGACCGCGCTCCACCCGCAGATCGACCTCGCGACCGAGCCCCGCTGGTCCCGCCAGTCCGGCACCTTCGGCTCCGACGCGAAGCTGACGGGCGAGCTGGTCCGGGCGTACGTGCGGGGGCTCCAGGGCCCCGAGCTCGGCCCGGACTCCGTGGCCGCGATGGTCAAGCACTTCCCGGGCGGGGGCCCGCAGAAGGACGGCGAGGACCCGCACTTCCCGCACGGCAAGGAGCAGGTCTACCCGGGCGGGATGCGGGAGCACCACCTGGAGCCCTTCCGGGCCGCGATCGCCGCCGGCTGCTCGCAGATGATGCCGTACTACGGCCAGCCGGTCGGCACCGACTGGGAGGAGGTCGGCTTCGGCTTCAACAAGGGCGTCATCACCGGCCTGCTCCGCGAGGAGCTGGGCTTCACCGGCATCGTCTGCACCGACTGGGGCCTGCTCCAGGAACACTCGATCTTCGGCGAGGCGCACGAGGCCCGCGCGTGGGGCGTCGAGCACCTGAGCGTGGCCGAGCGGGCCGCGAAGGCGCTGGACGCGGGCGCGGACCAGTTCGGCGGCGAGGAGTGCCCCGAGGTGATCGTGGAGCTCGTCGGGACGGGCCGGATCTCCGAGGAGCGGATCGACGCGTCCGTACGGCGGCTGCTGCGCGAGAAGTTCGTCCTGGGGCTCTTCGACGAGCGCCGTTACGTCGACCCCGACGAGGCCGCCGAGACGGTCGGCCGCGCGGACTTCGCGGCCGCCGGCGCCGCCGCCCAGCGCCGCTCGCTCACGGTCCTCACCGACGGACCGCTCCCCCTGCCGGGGCGGCCGAGGCTGTACGTGGAGAACGTCGACCCGGCGGTCGCGGCGGCGTACGGCGAGGTCGTCGCCGACCCGGCCGACGCCGAGCTCGCGGTGCTGCGGCTGCGGACCCCGTACGAAGAGCGGCCGGGCCTGTTCGAGTCCTTCTTCCACTCCGGCAGCCTCGCCTTCGGCGAGGAGGAGCTCGCCGGCGTCCTCACGCTGCTGCGGACCGTACCGACGGTGGTCTGCGTGAACCTGGAACGGCCGGCTGTCCTGCCCGAGATCGCCGCGCACGCGGCCGCGCTGATCGCCGACTACGGCGCGAGCGACGAGGCCCTCCTCGACGTCGCCTTCGGCCGGGCGAAGCCGGAGGGGAGGCTGCCGTTCGAGCTGCCGCGCTCGATGGCGGCGGTGGCGGCGTCCCGGCCGGACGTGCCGAACGACACGGTGGATCCGGTGTTCGCGCACGGCCACGGCCTGGAGATCTGAGATCTCCCCCAGACCGCGGGGCTTCTGACGACCCCGCGCGCGATCCGGGGCCCTCCCGAGGGGGGCAGGGCCCCGGATCCATCCTCCCATCTGCCTGTCATGCTCATGAAGGGATGCCCCATGCGCACGTACCTCGCGCTGTCCACCGCGGCCGCCGTGCTCGCCGCCGCCGGAGCCACCGCCCACGCCACCACCCCCGACCGGCACCGGGAGCCGCTCCCGCTCGCCGGGATGCGGATCCTGATCTCCAACGACGACTCGATGCAGGCGGCGAAGGCGAGCAACTCCGACGGTCTCGGCCTGTACGAGCTCCGCCGCGCGATGTGCGCCGCGGGCGCCGACGTCGTCGTGATGGCGCCCTGGCAGGTCCAGTCGGGGAAGGGCACCGCCGTCAGCAACGGCGGCGTCCTGACCGCCCAGCGCCGCACCGCCCTGCCCGCCGGCTACGAGAACGACTGCGCCCAGGCGCCCGCCCGGGGTGCGGTCTACGGCGTCTGCCTCGCCGACGGCCCCTGTGGCAAGGACTCCCCGTCCGCCACGCCTGCCGACACCGTCAAACTCGCCCTCCGCGCCGGACTCAGAGCCAAGGCCGGGTGGACCGGCGCCCCCGACCTCGTCCTCACCGGCATCAACTCCGGCCCCAACGTGTCCGCGAGCGTGAACGACTCCGGAACCGTCGGCGCGGCCGTCGCCGCGATCGACCAGGACGTCCCCGCGATCGCGTTCTCCTCCTCCGGCGACGCGACCAACACGAGTTTCCCCCGGGTCAACTACCGCGCCAACGCCGAGTTCGGCGCCCGCCTCGTCGCGGATCTGCGCCGGCGCGCCCTGCTGACCTCCGCGTTCGCCCTCAAGGTCGACTACCCCGACGTCAGCACCGGACGCCGGGCCGGGTCCCCGGTCTGGACCCGCGTCGGGGACGGGGCCGTCGTCTACCACGCCTTCCAGCAGCGCGGGAACGGCGACTCCTTCGACATCACCCTCGGCCTCTGCCCCCTGGACGGCACCGGCGAGGGCGAGTGCGCCGAGGGCCGGAAGGACGCCGACTCCACCTGGCTGCTCGACCGGGGCCACGTCACGATCGCCCCGGTCACCTGGGACCGCACCTACGGCACCCCGGTCGCCGCGCGCCGCGAGCTGCGGGCGGTCGAGCGGTACGTGGAGCGCGAAGCCCCGCGCCCGTAAGGCTCGTTAACGGTTTGTCCCGGCCCTCGGCGCCGCGCAGGATGGCCGGGACGAACCGTACCGAGACCGAGCCACGGAGTGATCATGACCAGCCCCGTCACCCTCGACCGCCGCGACGGGCCGTACGGGGAGGTGGTGCTCCGCCGGCGCGGCGAGCACTACGAGATCATCGCCAACGGCACCTTCCTGATGGACACCTCCGACGGGCGCTCCGAGCGGCTCCTGGTCGACGCCGCGCTGGCCGCCCTCCCCGAGGAGTCCCGCACCGGCGCCTCCGTCCTCGTCGGCGGCCTCGGCGTCGGCTTCTCCCTCGCCCATGCCGCCGCCGACCCGCGCTGGGGCCGGATCGCGGTCGCCGAGCGCGAGGAGGCGATCATCGACTGGCACCGCCGAGGCCCCCTCGCGGCCGTCTCCGGGGCCGCGCTCGCCGATCCGCGCACCGTGATCCTGCACACGGACCTCGTGACCCACCTCCGCACCACCGCCGACACCTACGACGCCCTCTGTCTCGACATCGACAACGGCCCCGACTGGACGGTCACCCAGGACAACGAATCCCTTTACTCGGCCGAGGGATTGGCCCTGTGCGCGGCCCGCCTGAACCCCGGCGGAATCCTCGCCGTGTGGTCCGCCCGGCCGTCCGCCGATTTCGAAGGGTCCTTGCGGAATGCCGGATTCAGCGGGGTACGGACGGAAGAGATCCCCGTTGCCCGGGGCGTCCCCGACGCGGTGCACCTCGCGGTCCGCCCCGGATAACTCCTGGATAGCCGGGACGCCGCCGCTACCTCTAGGCTGCTGAGCCGACATCGGCGACGCGAGGCGGGGCAATGGAGCAGACACACACCACTCACCACGGTGCGGCGGCCACTCCGGGGGCCCAGCGGCGCGTCCTCGTGGTCGAGGACGACGCCACCATCGTGGAGGCGATCGCCGCACGGCTGCGCGCCGAGGGCTTCCTCGTGCAGACCGCGACCGACGGCCCCGCGGCCGTCGACGCGGCCGAGGCCTGGCAGCCCGACCTGATGGTCCTGGACGTGATGCTCCCCGGATTCGACGGCCTGGAGGTGTGCCGCAGGGTCCAGGCCCAGCGCCCCGTCCCGGTCCTCATGCTGACCGCCCGGGACGACGAGACCGACATGCTGGTCGGGCTCGGCGTCGGCGCGGACGACTACATGACCAAGCCCTTCTCGATGCGCGAGCTGGCCGCCCGGGTGCACGTGCTGCTGCGCCGGGTGGAGCGGGCCGCGCTCGCGGCGGTCACCCCGCGCAGCGGGATCCTCCGCCTGGGCGAACTGGAGATCGACCACGCGCAGCGCCGGGTGCGGGTCCGGGCGGAGGACGTGCACCTGACCCCGACCGAGTTCGACCTGCTGGTCTGCCTCGCCAGCACGCCCCGCGCGGTCCTCTCCCGCGAACAGCTGCTCGCGGAGGTCTGGGACTGGGCGGACGCCTCGGGCACCCGGACCGTCGACAGCCACATCAAGGCCCTGCGCCGGAAGATCGGAGCCGAGCGCATCCGCACGGTCCACGGCGTCGGCTACGCGCTGGAGACCCCGGCGCCGTGAATCCGCCGGGGCCCGGGAGGCCGCACCTGGGACGGCGAGAGCACCCGCGCCGACGCATCGTGATCTCGATCAAGACCAAGCTGGGCACCCTGGTCGTCGGGGCGGTCCTGCTGACCTCCTGCCTGGCCCTGGTCGCGATCCGCACGTCCACGGAGTTCCGGTACATCACGATCTTCGCGATGATCGCGACCCTGCTGATCACGCAGTTCGTCGCGCAGTCCCTGACGGCGCCGCTCGACGAGATGAACACGGTGGCCGGCTCGATCTCCCGCGGGGACTTCAGCCGCCGGGTGCGGGGCGCGGACCGGCGGGACGAGCTCGGCGACCTCGCCTCGACGATCAACCGCATGGCGGACGACCTGGAGGCCGTCGACCGGCACCGCAAGGAGCTGGTGGCGAACGTCTCGCACGAGCTGCGCACACCGATCGCCGCGCTCCGGGCCGTCCTGGAGAACGTGGTGGACGGGGTGTCGGAGGCCGATCCGGAGACCATGCGGTCGGCGCTGAAACAGACGGAGCGGCTCGGCCGGCTGGTGGAGACCCTGCTGGACCTGTCACGCCTTGACAACGGTGTCGTCGCCCTGCGGGCGGGCCGCTTCGAGGTCTGGCCCTATCTGTCGGGCGTGCTGCGGGAGGCGAACCTGGCCGCGTCCCAGCGCGGCCTGTCGTCCACGTCCGGCCTGCACCGCCGCACCGACGTGCACCTGCACCTCGACGTGTCGCCGCCGGAGCTGGTCGCCGTCGCGGACGCGGAGCGGCTGCACCAGGTGATGGCGAACCTGATCGACAACGCGGTGAAGCACTCGCCGCCGCACGGCCGGGTCACGGTCCGGGCCCGGCGCGGCCCGTACCAGGACTCGCTGGAGCTGGAGGTCGAGGACGAGGGCCCCGGCATCCCGGAGTCGGAGCGGCACAAGGTCTTCCAGCGCTTCAACCGGGGATCGTCGCCGGACCGGAACGGCCCCGGGAGCGACGGCGGCACGGGCCTCGGTCTGGCGATCGCGCGCTGGGCCGTGGATCTGCACGGCGGCGGAATCGGAGTGGCCGAATCGTCACGCGGGTGCCGCATCAGAGTCACTCTTCCGGGCAGCCTTCCCCTGAGAGATTGACGTACGCTCGAACCGGAAGAGCACGTTCTGCGTGTACGTGAGCAGGACGTGGTCAGGGGTGCGGTCGAACAGGGCCGTGCTCGTGCTTTTCCGTACCCTCACACGTCCGAAACCACGGTTGTTTCCCGCCATTCACGGGCGCGAAACACCCCGTCAAGTGTGACTTGCACGACGTTGGCAGTGCCCGGCCTGCACCTCCCGGCCGGACAGGCGTAGCCTTTATTTCCGCTGTCCATCACAATGCGAAGCGGAAGAGGGCGGTTGCCGCCGTGTCGTCTCAGTCCCCCAGTACCCCGAGCTCCCCGGCCCACCAAGACGGGCAGGGCGTGAGCCCCGCAGCCGCCTTCGGCGCCAATGAGTGGCTCGTCGACGAGATCTACCAGCAGTACCTCCAGGACCCGAATTCGGTCGATCGTGCCTGGTGGGACTTCTTCGCCGACTACAAGCCCGGAGCGTCGGAGACCCCGGCCGCCCAGGCCCCCACCACCACTCAGAGCGCGCCGGTCGCGCAGCAGGCAGGCCCCGCACAGGCCGCGCCTGCCGCTCCGGCGGCCGTTCCGGCTCCCGCGCCCGCCCCGGCCCCGGCCCCGGCCCCCGCGAAGCCCGCCGCGGCTCCCGCGCCGGCCGCCGCCAAGCCCGCCGCCGCCGCTCCGGCGCCGACGAAGGCCGCCCCGGCGCCCGCGAAGGCCGCTCCGGCCGCCGAGGCCCCCGCCGGCCCCGAGCTGATCACGCTGCGCGGCCCCGCCGCCGCGGTCGCGAAGAACATGAACGCCTCCCTGGAGGTGCCGACGGCCACGTCCGTCCGCGCCGTCCCGGTGAAGCTGCTCTTCGACAACCGGATCGTGATCAACAACCACCTGAAGCGCGCCCGGGGCGGGAAGATCTCCTTCACGCACCTCATCGGCTACGCGATGGTGCAGGCGATCAAGGCCATGCCGTCGATGAACCACTCCTTCGCGGAGAAGGACGGCAAGCCGACCCTGGTCAAGCCGGAGCACGTGAACTTCGGCCTCGCGATCGACCTGGTGAAGCCCAACGGCGACCGCCAGCTCGTCGTCGCGGGGATCAAGAAGGCCGAGACGCTCAACTTCTTCGAGTTCTGGCAGGCCTACGAGGACATCGTCAAGCGCGCCCGCGTGGGCAAGCTGACGATGGACGACTTCTCCGGCGTAACGGTCTCCCTGACCAACCCCGGCGGCCTCGGCACCGTCCACTCCGTGCCGCGCCTGATGCCCGGACAGTCGGTCATCATGGGCGTCGGCTCGATGGACTACCCGGCCGAGTTCCAGGGCACCTCCCAGGACACCCTGAACAAGCTGGGCATCTCCAAGGTCATGACCCTGACCTCGACGTACGACCACCGCGTCATCCAGGGCGCCGCCTCCGGCGAGTTCCTGCGGATCGTGGCGAACCTCCTCCTCGGCGAGGAGGGCTTCTACGACGAGATCTTCAAGGCCCTGCGCATCCCCTACGAGCCGGTCCGCTGGCTCAAGGACATCGACGCCTCGCACGACGACGACGTCACCAAGGCCGCGCGCGTCTTCGAGCTCATCCACTCCTACCGGGTCCGCGGCCACGTCATGGCCGACACCGACCCGCTGGAGTACAAGCAGCGCAAGCACCCCGACCTGGACATCACCGAGCACGGCCTCACCCTGTGGGACCTGGAGCGGGAGTTCGCGGTCGGCGGCTTCGCCGGCAAGTCGATGATGAAGCTCCGCGACATCCTCGGCGTGCTCCGCGACTCGTACTGCCGCACCACCGGCGTCGAGTTCATGCACATCCAGGACCCGAAGCAGCGCAAGTGGATCCAGGACCGCGTCGAGCGCCCGCACTCCCGCGTGGAGCGCGAGGAGCAGCTGCGGATCCTGCGCCGGCTGAACGCGGCCGAGGCCTTCGAGACCTTCCTCCAGACGAAGTACGTCGGCCAGAAGCGCTTCTCCCTGGAGGGCGGCGAGTCCGTCATCCCGCTGCTCGACGCGGTCATCGACTCGGCCGCCGAGTCGCGCCTCGACGAGGTCGTCATCGGCATGGCCCACCGCGGCCGTCTGAACGTCCTCGCGAACATCGTCGGCAAGTCGTACGCGCAGATCTTCCGCGAGTTCGAGGGCAACCTCGACCCGAAGTCGATGCACGGCTCCGGCGACGTCAAGTACCACCTGGGCGCCGAGGGCACCTTCACGGGCCTCGACGGCGAGGAGATCCGCGTCTCCCTGGCCGCCAACCCCTCCCACCTGGAGGCGGTCGACCCGGTCCTGGAAGGCATCGTCCGCGCCAAGCAGGACGTCATCAACAAGGGCGGCACGGACTTCACCGTCCTGCCCGTCGCCCTGCACGGCGACGCGGCCTTCGCGGGCCAGGGCGTCGTCGCCGAGACGCTGAACATGTCGCAGCTGCGGGGCTACCGCACCGGCGGCACGGTCCACATCGTCATCAACAACCAGGTCGGCTTCACCGCCGCCCCGGAGTCCTCGCGTTCCTCGATGTACGCGACCGACGTGGCCCGCATGATCGAGGCGCCGATCTTCCACGTGAACGGCGACGACCCGGAGGCCGTGGTCCGCGTCGGGCGGCTCGCCTTCGAGTTCCGCCAGACGTTCAACAAGGACGTCGTGATCGACCTCATCTGCTACCGCCGCCGCGGTCACAACGAGGGCGACAACCCCTCGTTCACCAACCCGCAGATGTACAACCTGATCGACAAGAAGCGTTCGGTGCGCAAGCTGTACACCGAGTCGCTCATCGGTCGCGGCGACATCACCCTCGAAGAGGCGGAGCAGTCGCTCCAGGACTTCCAGGGCCAGCTGGAGAAGGTGTTCGCGGAGGTCCGCGAGGCCACCACCGCCCCGTCGTCGACGACGGTCCCCGACGCGCAGGCCGAGTTCCCGGTCGGCGTCACCACCGCGGTCTCCCAGGAGGTCGTGAAGCGGATCGCCGAGTCGCAGGTCAGCATCCCGGAGCGGGTCACGGTCCACCCGCGTCTGCTCCCGCAGATGCAGCGCCGCGCCGCCTCCATCGACGACGGCACCATCGACTGGGGCTTCGGCGAGACCCTCGCCATCGGCTCCCTGCTGATGGAGGGCACCCCGGTCCGCCTCTCGGGCCAGGACTCCCGCCGCGGCACCTTCGGCCAGCGCCACGCGGTCCTGGTCGACCAGGAGACCGGCGAGGACTACACCCCGCTGCTCTACCTGACCGAGGAGCAGGCCCACTACAACGTCTACGACTCGCTGCTCAGCGAGTACGCGGCGATGGGCTTCGAGTACGGCTACTCGCTGGCCCGCCCGGACTCCCTGGTCATCTGGGAGGCCCAGTTCGGTGACTTCGTCAACGGCGCGCAGACCGTCGTCGACGAGTTCATCTCCTCGGCCGAGCAGAAGTGGGGCCAGACCTCCGGCGTCACGCTGCTCCTGCCGCACGGCTACGAGGGCCAGGGCCCGGACCACTCGTCCGCCCGCCCGGAGCGCTTCCTCCAGATGTGCGCCCAGGACAACATGACGGTCGCCATGCCGACGCTGCCGTCGAACTACTTCCACCTCCTGCGCTGGCAGGTGCACAACCCGCACCACAAGCCGCTCATCGTCTTCACCCCGAAGTCGATGCTGCGTCTGAAGGCGGCGGCGTCCACGGTGGAGGAGTTCACCACCGGCGGCTTCCGCCCGGTGATCGGCGACTCGACGGTCGACCCGGCCGACGTCCGCAAGGTCGTCTTCTGCGCCGGCAAGGTCTACTACGACCTGGAGGCCGAGCGTCAGAAGCGCGGTGACAAGGAGACGGCGATCATCCGTCTGGAGCGCCTGTACCCGCTGCCGGGTGCCGAGCTTCAGGCCGAGATCGCCAAGTACCCGAACGCCGCGAAGTACATCTGGGCCCAGGAGGAGCCGGCGAACCAGGGTGCCTGGCCGTTCATCGCGCTCAACCTGATCGACCACCTGGACCTGGCGGTCGGCGCGGACATCCCGGCGGGCGAGCGCCTGCGCCGGATCTCGCGTCCGCACTCCTCCTCCCCGGCGGTCGGCTCGGCCAAGCGCCACCAGGCGGAGCAGCAGCAGCTGGTCAACGAGGTCTTCGACGCCTGATCGACCGCTCCGTACGCGTACGGAAGGAGGCCCGGCACCCCTCGGGGTGCCGGGCCTCCGGCGTGTCCGCCGGTCGGCGCTCAGCCCAGGTTGGCCTCGAAGTCCCAGTAGGGCCGGTTGCGCTGACGTGCCGACAGGGTGTGCGGGTGCTGGGCGCCGAGCGTCCGGGTGAGGCTGAGCAGCGCGGCCTCCTCCAGCTTGGCCGCCTCCTCGTTCTCCCGGAGGCCGCGCAGGTCGGTGGCGAGCGCCACCTGGCTGGACAGGGTGAGCGGGTGCTCGTTGCCCAGGGTGTGCCGGGCGCGGCGCAGGGTGTCCCGGCTGAGCTCGGCGGCGTCGTGCACCCGGCCGTTGAAGTTGCGCGCGGCGCCGGTGTTGAGCGCGCAGCCGAGGACCCAGGGGTGGTCGGAGCCGAGCGAGGAGGTGAGTCCGGCGAGAGCGGCCTCCAGGATGGCCAGGGCGTCGGCGCGTTCGCCGGAGGCCTGGAGGACGAGCGCGGTGTTGGCGAGGACGCCGGTGGCGACGGGGTGCGCGGGTCCGAGGAGGGCCCGGTATCCGGCCTCGGCCTCCCGGCTGAGCTCGCGGGCCTGGCCGAGGTCGCCGTGTTCGCGGAGGTAGTTGGCGTAGTTGTTGAGGGAGGAGAGCGTCACGTAGTGGGTGCGGCCGTGGACCTGCTCCAGCTGGTCGAGGAGGCTGGCCATGGTGGCGCCGAGGTCCTGCTGGAAGCCGCCCTCGCGGCGCCGGCACAGAGCCAGCTGGGTGCGGGCGTACAGGCTCTGGAGGTGCTGCGGCCCGAGGACCTGCACGTGCCGCAGGACGTTGGCCTCCTGGCGGGCGAGTGCCTCGCGGTACTGGCCGAGGAGCCGGAGGTCGTGTGCGAGGGCGTTGCTGGAGTTGAGGGTCTGGGAGTGGCGCTTGCCGAGCACCCGCTCGCTCTGGGTGAGGGTCTCGGCGTCGGACTCGTACGCCTCCTGGAAGCGGCCGAGCTGCCGCAGGGTGACCCCGAGGTTGTGCCGGGCGACGAGGGTGGAGAACTCGGCGCCGCCGAGGAGGCGTTCGGCGTCGGCGAGGACCTGGCGCTGGAGTCGCTCCGCCTCCCTGTACTGGCCGAGGAAGCGCAGGTCGCTGGAGATGGCGCTGCTGGAGAGCAGGGTGCCGAGCTCGTTGGGGGGCTGGGCGGCGGCGAGGCGTTCCCGCTGGGCGAGGTCGAGGTCGTACGCCTCGCGGAACCGCCCGAAGGACCGCAGGATGTTGCTCTGCTGGGTGGTCAGGTCGAGCATGGGCTGGTCCAGGGGGGTCATGAAGGTGGACCAGTTGTCGCGGATCTTCTCGGCGAGCTGGATGCCGGCCCGGAACTCGCCGCTGCGGAAGCAGTAGCGCAGGCAGTTGAGCACGGCGGTCTGGGTGCGCGGATTGTGGCTGAGGAGCGCGCCGGAGGGTTCCAGGTGGGGCAGGAGTTCGGCGTACCGGGGCCAGTGGCGGCTGTCCATGGGGTTGCCGGGGTCGGCCTCGGCGAGCAGGGTGCGGACGGCCTGGCGGTGGGCGGCGCGGTGGTCGCCCTCGGTGAGGCGGGCGACGATGTCGTGGACGAGCCGGTGCATGTGCACGGACTCCTGGTGCGGGCCGACCTCGGCGTTGTTGACCGGGCCCCGGGTCTCCCGGGTGAGGACCGAGTAGTTGACCAGGGTGTCCAGGGCGCGGGACCAGGCGGCGAGGTCGGTGGTCATCCAGCGCAGGTCCTCGGGGAGGTCGGCCTGCGGGTAGGCGCGGATGAGGCCGAGCGGGATGCGGCCGGGGGCGAAGGAGGCGCACAGGCTGAGCACGTCGATGGCCTGCGGCTGGGCGCGTCGGAGCCGGTTGATCAGTATCGACCAGGAGGTGAGGGACGCCTGCGGGAAGCCGTCGCCGGACGGCTCGACGGCGGAGATGCGTCCCTCGCGGACCATGTGGAGGTACTCGGAGACCTCCATGCGGGACTCGCCGAGCCAGGCGGCGGCCTGCACCAGCGGCAGCGGTACGTCCCCGAACTCGGCGGCGACCTCCTCCGCCTCGGGCGCGGTGATGTGCGGTGCGCGGCGCATCAGATAGGCGGTGGACTCGGCGCGGTCGAAGCCGGGGACCTCGAGGATGTCGGTGTAGTCGCCCCAGCCCCGGTTGCGCGAGGTGACGAGGACGTGGCCGGGGCCGTGCGGCAGCATGACGTTCGCGCCGTCCGTGTCGTCCCAGCCGTCGAAGACGATGAGCCAGCGGGAGTGCGGGTCGCCGCGGCGCAGGGCCTCGCGGACGGCGCGGATGCGTTCACCGGGCTCGTTGCCGGTGGGGAGGCCGAGTTCGGTGGCGAGTTCGCCGAAGCGGTCGCGCTGGACGTTGCGGTCGTCGGAGCTGACCCACCAGACGACGTCGTAGTCGGAGCTGAAGCGGTGGGCGTACTCGGCGGCGATCTGGGTCTTGCCGATGCCGGACATGCCGAGCAGGGTGCACGCGGCGCTGCCGCGCTCGGCGTCCATGAGGCGTTCCTGGAGCTCGGTGAGCAGGTCGTCGCGGCCGGTGAAGCGGGGGTTGCGGCGCGGGATCTCGCCCCAGACCTCGGGAGGGGTGTCGGGGAAGCGGACGAGTGACCCGGCCGGGAGCCGGCGGCCGGCCGAGCGGCGGGGCTCGATGGAGAGCCGGCTGAGCAGCCGGGCCTCTGCCTCCTCCTCGCCGACGCCCCACAGGCTGACGGGTTCGAGGACGGCGGTCGCCGGGAGCAGGGTGCGGTTGGTGAGGTTGACCGCGGCGAACCGCTGGGCCTGGGCGGCGACGAAGCCCCGCAGGACGTCGTTCCACTCGCCGGCCGCGCGCGGGCCGAGCTGGAAGAACCAGTCGTCCAGGACGAGCAGCACCTGTCCGCGGGCGAGGAGCAGGTCGCCGAGCGAGTCCTCCAGGGGCACCTCGCGCGGCGGGTCCCAGCGCTGGAGGCTGGCGCGCACTCCGTGGGCGTCGAGCCGTTGGTTGATCCAGGTCGCCCACGGGCGGTGGTAGCCGGGGAAGACCACGAGGACGTGTTCCGGGGCGCTCCTGGCTCCCTGGTCCGCCGCACCGCCCGATCGCTGTTCCGCCATCTGTCGTGTCTCCCGTCCCGCTCCCGCGCAACGCGGTGTCATGTGCCGTGGGCACAGTGTTACCCAGCAGCCAGGGGGGCCGTGCCGAGGCTCGCGTGGTGCAGCCTCATTTGACGCACGAACTCCCGCCCCTCCACGGTCAGTTCATCGGATTCAAGCAGGATCCGCAGGGCCGCGCCCACCTGATCGTGGATGTCGTCGAACTGTTGCCCGGCAGCGCGCCGCCAGACCGGCGGCACCCCGTCGGCACTTCCCGTGCGCCGCCACAGCTCGGCCAGGGCGAGATGCGCGTAGGCCCCGTGGAGGACACCGGCGAGCGGTCGCGGGTCCGACCGCCAGCCGACCCGGTACAGGGCGCCCCGCCCGGGGCCGTACAGGGGCACCAGTTCGTGCAGGGTGGCCAGCTTGCTGTGGTGCAGCTCGTGCACGAGCGTCTCGGCCATGCCGAGCCCGTCGGCGGGCAGCGAGGTCAGTACGGCTCCGGGGGCGGCGCTCAGCGTGGCCCCGACGTGCCGGGGGCCGCGGCGGAGGACGGGGACGACCGCGCGGACGCCGTGGGACACCTCGGCCGCCCGTCCGGGGTGCGTGCGGGCCAGCAGGTGGTGCGCGGCGCGCCAGGTGCCGGTCCACGCGGCGTGGTCGGTCTCGGCGGGGTCGGCCGCGACCACCACGGTGCCGCCCGCTCCGGACGGCACGCGGTACGGGTCGACGTCGTCCAGGCACGCGGCGCCGCCGTGCAGCGGGCGGACCGCGCGCCAGCCGGGGCCCCGGCCCACGAGCACGCCACGATGCCGGCCGGACCGGGTGAGGACGGCGGGGGCGGCGTGGCGGGCGCCGTCCGGATGGAAGCGGACGGCCGGCTCGCCGGCGGTGACCCGGACGCGCTCCGCGGCCACGCTCAGCCGTCCGACACCGGGCAGCGACAGCAGTCCGTCCGGGGTCTCCACGGTCACGTCGAGGGCGCCGCCGGCGCGCAGGGCGGCCGTGACCGCGAGGTGGTCGAGGTGGCCGAGCAGCCCGTCGAAGGCCGGTCCGGCGGGCTCGGCCAGCGCCCCGGCCAGCCAGGCCCCGGTCGTCGGGTAGTCGAGGACGTCACGGACCACGGCGGGACGGCGTCGCTCGACGCGTTCGAGCAGCTCCCAGGAGCGTTCGAACCGGTCGAGCGCGCCCGGCTCGACGGACGCCCGGTTCCGGTGGACGCGCACCAGGAGCGCCTTGAGGAGCAGCAGGCGCCGGGCGTGCAGGGCGGACCGCAGCGTCGTGAGCCCGTCCGGGGCGGGGCTGAGCCGGGCGAGGCGGGCGAAGACGGGTGCGGGCAGCGGCGGGGTGGTCACTCCCGCCTCCACGGGCTCAGGGCGCAGGGCCCGCATCTGACCGGAAACGGCTGGTCGGCGCGGCCGGTCCACCGGAGGTCAGCCGTCGATCCCGTCCCCGCCGCCCTCGACGAACCAGGAGGCGCCCAGCTCCCGCGGATCCCCGAGGACCCGCTCGACGGCGGCCACCAGGGCGGGATCGTCCATGAAGCGCAAGGTCCGGAGGTCGACACCGGTGAGGTCGGGCAGGCCCCGTGGCCGTGCGCCGCCCCGGTCGGCACCTGCGACCCGCTTCGCGTGCTCCAACACCCTCGGCTCCTCCTCACCGACCCTTGTCCCCCACGGTCGTAGCGGCGGAGCGGTTCTTCCCGACGCCTCGGAGACGGAAACCCGTTCGACTCAACTGCGCCCATGCGCGCCCCCGTTATCCAGCCGTTCCGCGTCCTGTTCGCGCCAGGCCCACCAGGGCGGCAGGATCCGGCGGCGCTCCTCCCGGGAGAGGCCGTCCGGTCGCGGGCGCGGGTCGGCGGTGACCTCGGCGAGCAGGGTCCGGGTCCGCTCCACGTCCGCCCAGTCCAGCGGCACCAGCATGCCGTCCAGGCGCCGCCACTGCTCGGCGGCCTCCCGCAGCACGGTGGCGGCGTGGCCGAGCCGGTCCATCAGGTAGAGCACCGTCCCCTGGGCGTGGAGCGCCCTCGCCAGGGTGACCGTGCCGGGGGTGTCGCCCCGGGCGGAGCGGCTGTCGTCGGCGGCGCGCCGGAAGGCGGTGAGGGCGTCGACGAGCTGCCCGTCCCGGGCCGCCTCGCTCAGCTGGAGCTGCACCCAGCCCAGCTGGAGCCAGACCTCGGCCCGGGTCGCCGCGTCGCGGGTGGTGCGGACGGCCTCGTCGAGGAGGTGGCGGCTCTCGTACAGGTCCGGCAGGAAGCCCGCGCGGTCGAAGCGGAGGGCGAGGACGCTGCCGATGAGGATCCGGGCCCGGTCGCGGGCCGCGGCTCCGGCGGGGAGGCAGGTGAGGGCCTCGCGCAGCACGGACTCGGCGCGGTCGACCGGCCGGGTCCCGGTGACGGCGGCGGCGCGGCGCAGCAGGGACTCGCCCCAGGTGAGCAGCAGGCGCCCGCGCTGTCCGCTCTCGGCGGGGGCGAGCAGGGTGGCCCGCTCGTACGCCTCGTCGGCGGCCGCGCCGTCGCCGGTGGTCTCGTACAGGCGGGCCCGCGCGGCGGTGTGACGCAGCCTCAGGGCGGGGCCGTCGCCGAGGAGCGGCTCCGCGCGGTCGAGGACGGGGGCGATCCGGTCCGGTCCCGCCGCGGCGAGGTGCAGGGCGTCGGCGAGGTCGAGCAGGGCGGCGGCGCTCTCGCCGAGCGCGAGCGAGGCGGTGAGTTCCTCGGCGGCCGCGGCGCCCTCGCCGCGCGCGAGGAGCAGCCGTCCCCGGCGCAGGTGCAGCGTGGGCCGGGACGCCGGGGGCCACCGGTCGGTGTCCTCGGCGAGGGCGGCGAGGGCGGCGTCGAGCTGCCGGGGGTCCTCGGTCTCCTGCCACAGGGCGTGGTGGACGACGGCCCGTTCGAGGCGGGCCTCGGCCCAGTGCTCGTCCCCGGTCCGGGCCTGTTCACCGGCGCGTACGAGCGTGTCGGCGGCCCGCGCGAGGAGCTCGGGTCGGCGGCCCGCGCGCCGGACGGCGCCGGTGCCGGCCTCCGCGTAGAGGATGCGGCCGAGGAGCACGCGGGCCTCGACGGGGGCGGTGGGGAGCGCCTCCTCGGCGCGCTCGCGGGCCGAGGCGAGCAGGGCGGGGTCGGACTGGACGCGTCCCTGGTCGAGGAGGCGGCGGGCCTCGGTGAGCGGGTCGGGGGTGACGAGGTCGGGGTGGTAGAAGCGGAGCACGCGCGCGGGGATGCGGGCGAACAGCTCCGCCTCGGCGTCCTCGGGTCCGGTGGGTCCGTCGGGGCCGTCGGTCACGTGCGGGAGGCCGGGGCCGTCCTCACCGTCGGCGGGGCCGTGTCCGGCGAGGCGGGCGGCGGCGAGCGCCGGGAAGTTCCGCGTGCCCTGGCCGAAGTTGCGCTCCACGTAGGCCGAGCAGTGCTTGAGCACGAGGGCGGCGGCGCCGGGATCGAGCGAGCCGAGGAGGAGGTTCTGGATGCCCGGCGGATAGCTGAAGCAGGGATACGGGGTGGGGCCGGGCAGGCGCCGCAGCAGTCCGCTGAGCAGGACCTCAGCCAGCTCCATGGGCCCGGTGTCGGGGAGCATGGCGCGCTGGACGAGCTGCATGACGGGCAGTGTCAGCGGGGCCGCCGCGAGGTGGACGGCGAGCCGGAGCGCCCCCGGGGAGGCGCCGGCCCGGAAGGCGCGCAGGAGTTCGTCGTCGCCGCGCGGGACCCGGGGCGTCCCGGCCGGGCGGGGCGCGGCGGGGTGGGGGTGGAGCCAGGCGGCCCAGCCGCGGACGGTGTTGCCGCCGTGGCCGGTGTGGAGCCGGGCCCAGGACGCGAAGGCCTCGGGGGTGGGCGTGAGCACGGGGACGGCCCGGCGGGAGGGGTCGGGATCGGCCCACGGTTCGTCGTCGGAGCGGAAGGCGGCGGGGCTCCCGGGGCTTGACGAGCGCTGGAAGGTGCCGGGCTCGGCGGGGAGCGCGGTGCGGGGCCAGAGGCGCGGCGGCAGGGGCTGGACGAGGGCCAGCGGGGAGTGGCGGGGCCACTGGCGGAGGAAGCGCTGGGCGGATCCGCGCTGCCAGAGGGGTCCCACGCAGTCGCTGACGACGAGGGTGAGGCGGCGCCCGGTGGGGTCGTGGAGCTGGTCGACGGGGCGGAGCCGGGGGCGGCCGTCGGCTCCGGAGGTGGTGGTGACGAGCGGGGGGCCCTCGCCCGTGTCGTACAGGCGGTGCACCTGGACGTCGCGGAAGGCGCCGGACTGCTGGCAGGCCTGGCGGAGCTCCTCGACCATGCGGTCCCAGACGACCATGGCGGGGCCGGTGTCCATGAGGAGCTGGATGTCGGGGCGGCGGCTCGCGGCGGGGCGCAGGACGGGCGTCAGGATGCCGGCGGCGGCGCTGCGCTCGGCGGTGGCCTCCTCGTCGAGGGTGCCCTCGTCGGGGCGCGGCGGGGCGGGCGCGTATCCCCGCAGCGGGCGCAGGGCCTTCTGGAGGCCGAGGAGTCCGGGCAGGGCGTTCGCGCCGGGCGCGCGGACGGGCAGAGCCGCGCCCCGTCCCGTGCCTCCGCCCGCTCCGCCGCGCGTCCGGGCCACCGTGGTCCCGGCGCGCATGTGGAGCGCGACGGACTCGTGGCCTCCGGTGCGTGCGGCCGTGCGCGGGGGTGCCTCCTCGCGATTGGCCGGATCTCGTCCCTCGCCGGCGGCCGGGGCGGTCTCGGTGCCGCCGTCGGCGGCGCCCCCGCTCGTGCCGGGTCTCCCGCCGTCGTCGCCCCCGCCGTGCGCGCGGGGCGGCGGCTCCGGATCGGGAGTCTCCGGTTCCGGCAGCCACTGGGACAGCCAGAGCGCGTCCGCGACCGCCTCGGCGGACGGGTCCGCCCCGCCCGCCCGCAGTCTGCGGGTCAGCTCCTCCAGAGGCATCCGGCGCGTCCGGTGCATCCGGTCATCACCTCGGCTGATCGAGCGGCTGCATGAGCATGTCCGCGATGCGTTCCCGGGTCACCCGCTCGGCGCGGGAGGCGTGCTGGGTGAGGTAGAGCGCGTTGAGCAGCTGGTCGGTGGCGATGACCTCGCCCGGCTCGCGGTTCAGGAAGCGCTGGACGAGGCCCTGCTCGCCGTCGCCCTCGACGGCCTCGGTCCCGAGGTGGGCCTCGATCATCGCGCCGATCTGCTCCTCGCCGGGCGGTTCCAGCTCCAGGCGGATGCAGCGGCGCAACAGGGCGGCGGGGAAGTCCCGCTCCCCGTTGGAGGTCAGCACGATGAAGGGGAAGGTGGAGCAGCGGATTCGGCCGCCGTACACGGGCACCTTGCGGCCGTCGTCGCTGAGCACCTCGACGACGGGCTCCCGGTCGGCGAGCCGCTCCAGCTCGGGGATGGCGAACTCGCCCTCCTCCAGGGCGTTCAGGAGGTCGTTGGGCAGGTCGAGGTCGCTCTTGTCGAGCTCGTCGATGAGCAGGACGCGGGGCTGCTCGGAGGGCAGCAGCGCGGTGCCCAGCGGGCCGAGCCGGATGTACGAGCCGATGCCGCCCGGGGCCGCGGCGGCGGAGCCGGAGGCGCCGGCCTGGGCCCGCTCCAGCTGGACGTCCTGGAGGCGGCCGATGGCGTCGTAGCGGTAGAGGCCGTCCTGGAGGGTGGAGCGGCTGACGATCGGCCAGCGCAGCACGCGGCCGAGGCGCAGCTCGTGGGCGACCGCGTGCGCGAGGGTCGACTTGCCCGTGCCCGGGTTGCCGGTGACCAGGAGCGGGCGCCGCAGGTACAGGGCGGCGTTGACGGCGTCGGTCTCGGCGGGCCGGGGGTGGTGGTTCTGGACGAGCCGGCGCTTGACGCCGAGCCGCCGGTCGGAGCCGGCCAGCGTGTCGTCGGCGCCGCCCGTCGAGAAGTCGCGCCAGGGAGGTGGCGCGGGCAGGCGCTGTATCTCGTCGTGCGGATGCCCGGCCCCGCGGTAGATCCGCCAATCGTTCACGATGAACTCCTCCTGGCTGTGGTGTGCCGGCCGGGCCCTCCGCAACGTACTGCCCACGACAGCCCCTGCCGACCCCCAAATCGGTCGTCCCCGAAGGGACCGCCCACGCCGGGGCGGGCGGGACGAACGCGGGTGCGTGGAGGGGGTGTACGGGCCGGCGCGCCCGTACGGTCCGGCGGCGGTGTCGGTGTCGGTGCGGCGAGCGCGGGGTGACCGGCGGGGAGGGGCGCGGGACCCGGGCCGCGTACGAGCGAGACCTCCGGACCCGACGGCGGCCGCACCCGTGCCCCGCGCGGGCAGTGACCGGGAACGTACGCCGGCCGTAAGCGTGTCGCGGGCGCCGGGCGGACCGGACTCCGTGTCCCGGCTGCCGGGCGGACCGGGCTCCGAGGCCCGGCCGCTGGGAGGCGCGGACTCCGGGGCCCGCTCGCGGCGGCCCCGGCGGTCGTCACGGGTCCTCCTCGCCGAGCAGCGGCGGGGCCTCCAGCCGGGCGCCGTGCGGCGGGCGGTCGGGCGGGTCGTACAGGACGGCGATGGTCCCGGCCCAGGCGAGGTCGGCCCGCTCCGGCGCCAGGGTGCGCAGCGAGCGGACGGGCTTGCCGAGGCCCTGGGCGGTGAGCGCGTCCGTGAGCAGCCGGTCGGCCTGCTCGTGGAAGTCCGCGCAGTCGCTGTGGTCGTGCGCGCCGGTCCGCCAGAGGGCCAGCGGATGACCGGCGGTCAGGGCCGCGTTCATCGCCATGAGCCCGTCACCGCCGCCGACGGGACCGCAGAAGACGGGCACGGTGCCGCCCTCGGCCTCCCGGAGCCGGTCGTACGTCTCCGCCCAGGTCTCCCGCCGCACGCGCGCGGTGTGGGCGTCCGGGCCCGCGCCGGGCACCTCGGCGCGCAGCGGGACCGCGCGCAGGGGACCCCGTTCCCCGGCCTCCCAGCGCTCGCGCCACTCGGGCGACGGCTCCTTGTCGTGGCGCCGGGCGTCCCTGATGACCACGATGCGGCGCTGTCCGAGGGTGATGGCTCCCCAGGCCTCGTCGGGGCCCTGCGGAAGTTCGAGGCGCCAGGTGTCGAGCGGCTCGTCGAAGAGCTCGCGCGGCAGCACCGCCTCGACGGCGGCCAGGTGCGGCCCGTTGTCGCCGAGCCGGAGCGCCTCGGCGAGCGGCCCGCGCAGGGTCTGCTGGAGCTGGGCCCGCTCGACGCCGCTGTCGTCGCCGGAGAGCGGGGTGACCATGTGGCCGTCGCGGAGCAGCTTCACGCGCCAGGGGTAGCGCCGCCCCCAGCGCGGCGTGTCGATCTCCAGGAGCACGTCCGCGCGCGCCCGGTGGTCGCGGACGGCGACGGGCGCCGCCGCACGGCCCGGGCCGATCAGGTCGTCGATCTCACGGCGGAGGAAGGGGCCCGCGTCGGCGGCCCGGTCGATGAGCCAGCCCCGGAAGGCGGCCGCCTCGCCCAGCCCGCCGGGGCGTCCGTCGACCCGCCGGACGACATGGGCCGCGTACAGGAGGACGGCGTCGAGACCGGGGTCACCCGGGTCGCTGCGGTCGGGCGCCCGCAGTCCGTACAGCAGGGCCGCTCCCTCGCTCCAGGTGCGCGGGTCGTCCTCGAACGCGTCCGGGGTCGTGGTGTTCCGGATCCAGGCCTTGACCCGGTCGACGACGTCCATGATCTCGCCGGGGTTGATCGGCGGGGGCAGCGCGGCGAGCTGTCCCCGCAGGCGGGTGCGCAGCTTCGGGCTGAGCGGGTGCGGGCCGCCGAGCCGCTCCTGCGCGCGCGTCCAGTCGGATCCGTCGTCCAGCGACCGATGGTAGTGGTCGAGGTGATGGCGGTCGTGGTCGCGCAGGGCCTCGGCCCAGAACTCGCCCCCGGGCACGTCGTGCAGGCGGCGCAGGACGGTGAGGGGGACGAGCGCGCCCTGGTCGGACCAGCGTCCCTTGTTGAAGCCGATGACGGCGCCCGTGGCGTCGTCGACGACGGGGCCGCCGGAGCAGCCCTCGACGGGCAGCACCCCGTCCGTCACGAGGGCGCGGGCGTCCACACCGCTCAGCCTGCCGTGGACCTGCCGGATGCCCAGCTCTCCGGTCTCCCGGGACCAGCCGTGCAGGCCGATCCTGGTCGTGCGGTCGGGCGGCAGTTCGGCGAGGAGGACGCAGGAGGCCCTGCGCGTGCCGGGCACGCGCACGAGGGCGACGTCGGGGAAGCCCCAGGGCTCGGGGCGCTCGTCGGGGTCCTCGGGGCGGGGCAGGGCGAGCACCACGGTGCCGATGGACCGGCGGGTGGTCCGGCCCTCCTGCCAGGTGATGCCGACGGCGGGCTCTTTCCTCCACACCTCGCCACCCCCCTCGGCCACGACATGGGCGCACGTCAGGACCCAGCCGGGGGCGATGAAGAAGCCGGTGCCCCAGAACCGGTCCCCGTCCAGGTCATACCCGCCGTCGGGAGCGCCGATGCGCACGAGAGCGGGGCGTACGAGAGCGTCGAAGGCGCTCATGCGATCTCATCGGCCGCCGGGCGCGCGCTGGGTACCGGGGGTGCGGGCGGCAGGGGCGGCGCGACGGGCGGCGGCGGGCCCGGCGCCGGGGGGACGGAGGCGGCGTCGTTCCCCCGACCGTCCGTGACACCAGCCGCGGCCGGGCCGGAGCCCTCCGTCGCGTCCGGTGCGGCCTCCGGGCCCGCGACGGCCGTCGGACCCGCGGCACCCGTCGAGCCCGCGACGGCCGTCGGGCCCGGTTCGGTCCAGGTCAGGGAGACGTTCACGGAGGCCTTGCCGGCGCCGTCCGCCAGGACGCCGATCACCTTGCCGGACTGCGCGGACAGTTCGATGCCGAAGCTGACGGCGACCTCCACCGGCCCCTGCGGGTCGAGGCCCGCGCGCAGGGAGCCGACGACCCCGCGCACCACGTCCGTGAGCCCGCCGGCCATCGAGACCACCCGGTCCCTGACTCCGGTGTCCTGGAAGCCGCCGCCCCGGCCGAGCTCCTCCGCGTCGCTGACCCGGGCCCAGACGGGCGTGCCGTCGTCCAGTCGAATCCGCGCGATCCCGTGTGCCACAGCGGCCCCCGCTCCCCGAAGCGATGTTGGATCCAGAAGGCTAATCGGTGGGGCTGACGGGCGACAGGGGACGTGAGGGGGCACGGCCTATCCTGATCGCATGTACTTCACCGACCGTGGCATCGAGGAACTGGAGAAGCGGCGCGGCGAGGAGGAGGTCACCTTCGAGTGGCTCGCCGAGCAGCTGCGGACGTTCGTCGATCTCAACCCCGACTTCGAGGTGCCCGTCGAGCGCCTCGCGACCTGGCTGGCCCGTCTGGACGACGACGAGGACGACGACGAGTAGGAGACCGGTCCGGCTGCGGGGTCACCGCTCCCGCAGCCGGTCGTAGGCGAGCCCGAGCGCGCCGTGCGCGACGAGCAGCGCCCCGGCCGCCGTCCAGCCGCCGCTGCGCCGGCCCGCGCCCCAGACCAGCAGCGGCAGCCCCGCGAGAAGCTGCGCCCCGTTCAGCACGCGCGCCCGGGGGCCGCGCAGGTAGGGCCCGAGGGGGCCGTCCTCCACCACGTCCAGCTCCGCGCGCACGGCGTCCCGCCAGCCCGCCCATTCGAGCTCTTCCGCGCCTTGGGCGCGGGCGACGGAGCGCAGCCGGTCCGCGCTCTCGCCCGGCACGATCCCGGTGGGCAGCGCGAGTCCGGCGCGCGCGAGGACCGCGACGACGCCGACGAGCCGGCCGTGGGAGTCGGTGTCCGGGTCGGACACGGTGAGCGGTTCGAGGGCCTGAAGGTCCAGGACGGGATCGAGGGCGAGCCGGGCGGCGAAGGTGCGCATGGCCTCGTCCTCGCCGACGGGGGTGCCGTCCGCGAGCCAGGTGTAGCCGACCGTGCGGCGGAAGCCCGCGGCGAGCGTGAGTCCGGCCCGGTCGCGGTCCCACCAGAGCGCGACGACGGGCCAGGAGGCGGAGACGGCCAGGGCGGTGGCCCAGCCGGTGACGACCTGTTCGACGGGCTCGCCGCCGTGCAGCCAGGGCTTCCCTTCGGGTACGAGCACGCTCCACTCGGTGCCGGCGGGGGCGAGGAGCAGTTGCTCCCGGAGGAGTTGGGCCGGCGGCCGGACCGCCGGGGGCTCGGCGCGGCAGAGCAGGAGGGCTCCGGCGGGGTGCGGCCCGGGTGTCGCGTTCATGGGCCCTACGCTAGGGCAATTTCTCCCGATATGAGGGCTCTTACCCCGTCCCTGTCAGGGAAGAGTCAGGGTTGACTTCGCAAGGCCGCGATATATCGTGTCTTTCGAGAGACGCGATATGTTGCGTTGCCGATACGGGAGGTCAGCACCATGACAGAGTGGTCCGTCACCGAGCCGACGAAGCTGGCTCCGGCCGACCCCGTGACGCTGTTGCAGGTCCGCATCGTCAACGGCACGGTGAACGTGGTGGGGACGGACGAGAGTTCCGCCCGCGTGGAGATCTCCGAGATCGAGGGTCCGCCGCTGATCGTGACGCAGGACGGCTCCACGCTGACCGTGACCTACGAGGACCTGCACTGGAAGAGCATCCTCAAGTGGTTCGAGCGCAAGGAGTACCGGCGCCGGGCCGTCGTGTCGGTGGCCGTCCCGGCGGGCGTCGACGTCGAGGTGGGAGTGGTCGGCGCCGAGGCGGTCGTCACGGGGATCAGAGGGCGTACGGCGGTGCGCGGCGTCACGGGCGACACCACCCTCCTGGGGCTGTCCGGGCCGGTCCGGGCCGAGACCGTCTCGGGGAGCCTGGAGGCCCAGTCGGTCACCGGCGCACTGCGGATCAACTCCGTGACCGGCGACGTCACGGTGATCGAGGGCGCCGGCTCCTCCGTGAAGGCCGACACGGTCAGCGGTGACATGGTCATCGACCTCGACCCCGCCCGGCTCGACGGACCGCCGTCCGACATCCGGCTCACCAGCGTCTCCGGCCAGGTCGCCATCCGGCTCCCGCACCCGGCCGACGCGCGGGTCGAGGCGAGCACGACGAGCGGCGCCGTGTCGAACGCCTTCGAGGACCTGCGGGTGGGCGGCCAGTGGGGCGCCAAGTCCATCACCGGCACGCTCGGTTCGGGCCGGGGCACCCTCAAGGCGACCACCGTCTCCGGTTCGATCGCACTGCTCCGCCGACCGGAGCCCGAGGAGGACACCGCCTCCCCGTCCGCCGCCTCCCCGTCCGCTCCCTCCGCGACCGGAAAGGTGCTCTGACATGCCGCCCGTCTTCGCCCACGGACGCCTCCGCCTCTACCTCCTGAAGCTGCTGGACGAGGCCCCCCGCCACGGATACGAGGTGATCCGGCTCCTGGAGGAGCGCTTCCAGGGGCTGTACGCCCCCTCGGCGGGCACGGTCTACCCGCGGCTCGCCAAGCTGGAGGCCGAGGGCCTGGTCACCCACGCCAGCGAGGGGGGCCGCAAGGTCTACTCGATCACCGACGCCGGCCGGGCCGAGCTGGCGGGGCGCGGCGCCGAACTGGACGACCTGGAGCGGGAGATCCGCGAGTCGGTCTCGGAGCTGGCGGCGGAGATCCGCGAGGACGTGCGCGGTGCGGCCGGCCGGGTGCGCAGCGAGATGCGCGCGGCGGCGGGACAGAGCCGCACGGCGGAAGCCCCCTCGTTCGCCGAGGCGAAGGAGGAGATGCGCCGCTTCAAGCAGGAGTGGAAGCAGCAGGCCCGTGAGGCCCGCGAGGAGGCCCGGTCGGCGCGACGCCAGGCGAAGGAGTTCCAGCGGATCGCCCAGCAGGTGCAGGACGAGGTCCAGGACCGGTTCTCGCGGGGCGACTGGCCCAAGGGGGTCTGGGAGGGAATCTCGGGCATCACGGCCCAGCTCGGCGACCTGGTGACGGGCACGACCCACCCCGGGGCCACCGCGCCGCGACCGCCGTTCACGAAGGCGCCGGCGGACGAGGTGCCGGAGTGGGCGCGGGACACGGCGGGCACGGGCGACCCGGCCCGCGACCTCGACCGGCTCCTGGACCGCTTCCGCGACGAGATCCGCGACGCGGCCCGCGACCACGGGGTGACCGAGGACCAGCTGAAGGAGACCCGCCACCACCTGTCGACGGCGGCCCTGAGCATCAGATCCCTCCTGAACCCGGAACGACAGCCCTGACGGAGCGGGGGGGGAGAGACGGGCCTCCCTCGCCCCCCCTGGCGGGGGAGAGAGACGGGTCTCCCTCGCCCCCCCCCTGGCGCCGTCCCGCCCCGCGGCACGGCGGTGGCGGTGGCGGTGCGTCAGTCCCGGGTGGCGGTGACGGTGATGCGGGCGTTCGGGACGGCCAGGATCCAGGCGCGGCCGCGGTCCTTGCGGAGGACCAGCGCACCGCCCCGGGCGGTCACCCGCCAGTCGCCGGGCGGCAGGGAGAGCTCGGTGACGCGGGAGCCCCGCCGGCCGACCGCGTCGTACGAGAGGCGGTAGAGCCCGGCCGACGGGTCGTACGAGGCGGAGCGGACCGTGCCGGCGACGGCCTCGGCGTACGGCTCGGCGGTCAGCTCCTTGTTCGCCCGGAAGGCTCCGGTGCCGTCCACGGCGCAGTAGCCGCCCCCGTAGCACCACTCCCAGCCGGTCCAGCCGGAGCTGTAGCGGCCGAGGGAGGCCATGGCCTCGCGGTAGAAGCGGTTCATGTTCGGAAGGGAGTTGTTGAGCGGGCCCCACTCCCCCACGACGACCGGCACCTTGTACTGCCTGGGGTACCGGGTGACGGCGGCCTCGTAGTTCTCGATCCAGCGGGCCGAGGGGTCGTAGTCGCCGCCCGCCTCCATGGTGCCGTTGTAGAAGTGCGGCGCGTAGACCACCTTCGGGTCGTCGATCCTGCCCAGCCCGGTGGGCACCCCCTCCCCCACGATCGGGGTCGGCTCGACGAAGATCCACCCGTCCTTGTCGACCGCGCGGATCTGGTCCGCGATCCGGTTGTGCATCGGGGTGATCTGGTCCCGCTCGATGCGCCGGGCGGCGGTCGCCAGGTCCTCGCCCTCGCGCAGTTCGCCCATCGGCTCGTTGATCGGGTCGTAACCGAGGACGGCCGGGTGGTCCTCGAAGCGGGCGGCGAGCACCCGCCACATGCGGGCCTGGGCGCGTCGCAGGTCCTCGTCCTCGTAGAGGTGGGTGAAGGCACGCTGGACGGCCGGCTCGAAGTACTCGGAGAACCAGTCGTCGGGGTGCGGGGTGAAGGGCAGGCCGTCGGTCCTGGTGGCCCAGGCGGGCACACCCCGGGAGCCGAAGGCGGGCCCGAAGACGTCCTGGTGGGCGTCGAGGACGACCTGGACGTCGTACTTCTCGGCCCAGTCCAGGATCCGTTCGATCTTGCGCAGGTACGCCTGGCTGTACTGGCCGGGCCGGGGTTCCAGGTCGTCCCAGAAGACCAGGAGGCGGGCCGTGTTGTAGCCCTTGGCCCGCATGTCCCGGAGGTGTTTCTCGGTGATGGCGGAGAGGGCGGCGTCTCCGCGGTGCGACTTGTCGGCGAGGTTCCAGCCCCGGAGGGTGAGGACCCGGCCCCGGGAGTCGGTGAGGGGCGGTATCCCGTCGGCGCCCTTCCCCGTACGGCCGATGTCCCCGACCCGGGCCGAGGGCTGCGCGCGGGCGGCGGGCTCGGCCGGGGTGACCGCCGGGGCGGGGGCCGTCGCGGCCGTCGGGGCGAGCAGCGAGGCGACGACGGCGGTCGTCGCGAGGGTGGTGCGCAACATGGAGGCCTCCGGCACGGCAAAGTGAGAGATGTTCACGTTTCGCGTGCCGGAGATCCCATCAGGTCAGGCGACCTGTATCAAGGGGGCGTCACGAGGTCGTCAGGACGATCTTCCCGAAGAGCTCGCCGGAGGCCATCTTCTCGAAGCCCTCGCGGGCCCGGTCCAGCGGCAGGACCTCGTCGATCACCGGCCGCAGGCCCGTCGCCGCGCAGAACGACAGCAGGTCCTCCAGCTCGTCCTTGGAGCCCATCGTCGAGCCGACGACCTTCAGCTCCAGGAAGAAGATCCGGGTCAGCTCGGCGTGCGAGGGGCGGTCGCCGCTCGTGGCGCCCGAGATGACGAGCGTGCCGCCGGGCCGCAGCGACTTGACCGAGTGGGACCAGGTGGCGGCGCCGACGGTCTCGATGACCGCGTCCACCCGCGCGGGGAGCCGCGCACCCGGCTCGTACGCCTCGACGGCGCCGAGCTCGACGGCCCGCTTGCGCTTGGCCTCGTCGCGGCTGGTGGCGAAGACCCGGAGGCCGGCCGCCTTGCCGAGGGCGATCGCCGCGGTGGCGACGCCGCCGCCCGCGCCCTGCACGAGCACGGAGTCGCCGGGCCGCACACCGGCGTTGGTGAAGAGCATGCGGTACGCGGTCAGCCAGGCGGTGGGGAGGCAGGCGGCCTCCTCGAAGGACAGCTCCTTCGGCTTGGGCAGCACGTTCCAGCGGGGGACGGTCACCCGCTCGGCGAAGGTGCCCTGGTAGCGCTCGGTGAGGATGGAGCGGGGCTCGTCCGGGCCCACACCGTGACCCGTCTGGCCGATGACGGAGTGCAGGACGACCTCGTTGCCGTCCTCGTCGATGCCCGCGGCGTCGCAGCCGAGGATCATCGGCAGCTTCTCCTCGGGCAGACCGACCCCCCGCAACGACCACAGGTCGTGGTGGTTGAGCGAGGCGGCCTTGACGGTGACGGTGGTCCAGCCGGGACGCGCCTCGGGCTCGGGGCGTTCGCCCAGTTCGAGGCCGTTCAGGGGCTGGTCGCGGTCGATTCGGGCGGCGTAGGCAGCGAACATGGCCCCGACCCTAGGGGCCCGCGGGCGGCCGGGGGAACCACGCCCCGGTGTGACCCGTGTCGCCTGGACAGCGGGCCCCGGAAGCACTCCGCGCCACCGCCCGCTCCCGAGCGCCGAAGGACCCCGTCCCGGCGTCCGGAACAGCGCCACCCGAGCGCCGAAGGGCCCAGCCCCGGCCTCCGGAACAGCGCCACCCGATCACCCGAAGGCCCCCGCTCCCGAAACGACGCCACCCGAACGCCGAAGGGCCCCGTCCCGGTGTCCGGAACGGGGCCCTTCGGCGTGCCTGGTGCGCGTCAGCGGCGCGCGACGCCCTCGGCGCGGGCGGTGGCGGCGACCGCGGCCGCGACGGCCGGGGCGACCCGCTCGTCGAACGGCGACGGGATCACGTAGTCGGCGGCGAGCTGGTCGCCGACGACGTCCGCGATGGCGTTGGCCGCGGCGATCTTCATGCCCTCGGTGATCCGGGAGGCCCGGACCTGGAGCGCGCCGGCGAAGATGCCGGGGAACGCGAGGACGTTGTTGATCTGGTTCGGGTAGTCCGAACGGCCGGTCGCCACGACGGCCGCGTACTTGTGCGCGACGTCGGGGTGGACCTCGGGGTTCGGGTTGGCCATGGCGAACACGAAGGCGTTCGGGGCCATGGAGGCGACGGCCTCCTCGGGGACCGTACCGCCGGAGACGCCGATGAAGACGTCGGCGCCGGCCAGCGCGCTCTCCAGGGTGCCGCTGAGGCCCGCCTTGTTGGTGAGCTCGGCGAGCTCGCGCTTGACGTCCGTGAGGTCGTCGCGGTCGCGGCTGACGATGCCCTTGCGGTCGGCGACGGCGACGTCGCCGAGACCGGCCTCCAGGAGGAACTTGGCGATGGCCACACCGGCCGCGCCGGCGCCGGAGATGACACCGCGCAGCTCACCGAGGCTCCGGCCGCTCAGCGTCGCCGCGTTGCGCAGGGCCGCGAGGGTGACGATGGCGGTGCCGTGCTGGTCGTCGTGGAAGACCGGGATGTCGAGGCGCTCCTGGAGCTTGCGCTCGATCTCGAAGCACCGCGGCGCCGAGATGTCCTCCAGGTTCACGCCGCCGAAGGACGGGGCGAGCCGGACGACGGTCTCGACGATCTCGTCGGTGTCGGTGGTGGCGAGGGCGATCGGGACCGCGTCCACGCCGCCGAACTGCTTGAAGAGGATGGCCTTCCCCTCCATGACCGGGAGCGAGGCCTCCGGGCCGATGTCGCCGAGCCCGAGCACCGCGGTGCCGTCGGTCACGACCGCGACGACCTGGGACTTCCAGGTGTAGTCGTTGACCAGCTCGGGCTTCTCGGCGATCGCGGTGCACACCTTGGCGACGCCGGGCGTGTACGCGAGGGACAGGTCGTCCTTGTTACGGACGGGGACGGTGGCCTGCACGGCCATCTTGCCGCCCCGGTGAAGGGCGAAGACAGGATCGAAGGGCTCCTCGGGAGCTCCTTCCGTACCGCTGTCATTGCGAGGATTGACGATCTCCGCTGCCATTGGGTTGACCCCTTAAGTCTGCTGCAATTGAGGGTTGGCCGCTCCTGGTGTGGAGCGGTGGGCGGGTCCCGCGGCCGCCGTGTCTGGCAGCCGCGCGGGCGCGCCGCACAACGCGCCCTGAGCCCCGGATGAGGGGTGTAAGGATCCTTCTTACCGGACGGACGGCACCGCAGACGAGTCCATATCCGCTCGGTGACGCGACTCATACCGAGCGCATCCGGACACGGACGGAGAGCGACACGTCACCCGATGTCCCGATAGATGCATTCCCCACCCGATTGGCGGCCTTCCATTCGTCCGAATGCCGAGATGAACCGCAGATTTTTCGGCTACGGGGAATGGATTCCGCAGAAGATCCGGCCTTGATGTACCGGCCTGTCGGGATTTCGGGGTCACCCGTTACCCGATTTTGACATCCGTGGCCGTCGGTTTGTGGCAGTCCGAATGGCAAGATGCCGTAATCACACGAGGTCGCGACACTCGAAGATGCGTACGCGACCCACCTGGCAGCTCCCTCACACGCCGGAGGAACCCGACCATGACCGCACGCTCCACGCGCTGTACGACCGCCAAGACCCGCACCTCCCGTCTTGCCGCGGTCGCCGCCATCGCGGTCGCCGGCTCGATGCTGCTGACCGCCTGCGGCGACCAGACCGAGAGCGCGAACACCCCGAGCGACTCCGGCTCCGCCTCCGCCGGCAAGGCCCCGCTCTTCTCGAAGCTCCCCGCCGACATCCAGAAGGCGGGTGTCATCAAGGTCGGCACGGACGCCTCGTACGCCCCGATGGAGTTCACCGAGGGCGGCAAGATCGTCGGTGTGGACCCGGACCTCGGCGCGGCCCTGAGCAAGCAGCTCGGCGTCCGGCTGGAGTTCGTGTCGGGCACCTTCGACGGCCTGATCACCTCGATCTACACCGGCCGCCAGCAGCTCATCATGTCCTCGATGACGGACAACAAGAAGCGCCAGGAGGGCCTGGACGACAACGGGAAGAAGATCGGCAAGGGCATCGACTTCGTCGACTACTTCAGCTCCGGCGTCTCCCTGCTGGTCAAGAAGGGCAACCCGCAGAAGGTCAACTCCCTCGACGACCTCTGCGGCAAGACCGTCGCCGTCCAGCGCGGCACCATCTACGAGGACACCTTCAAGGCGCAGGCCACGAAGTGCGGTGACAAGAAGCTGACCATCCAGGCCTTCGACACCGACGCCGAGGCCCAGACCCGTGTGAAGGCCGGCGGCGCGGTCGCCGACCTGAACGACTACCCGGTCGCCGCGTACATCGCGAAGACCTCGGGCGGCGGCAACGACTTCGAGGTCGTCGGCAGCCAGAGCGACGTCGGCCTCTTCGGCATCGGCGTCTCGAAGGAGAACACCCAGCTGCGCGACGCCGTCAAGGAGGCGCTCGACGCCATCATCAAGGACGGCTCCTACGCGGAGGTCCTGAAGAAGTGGGACGTCGAGGACAGCGCGGTCAAGTCGGCCACGGTCAACGCCGGCAAGTGACCTCTCCTCGTACCACTGAAGGGCAGTCGTCATGACTGACAAGATCAGCAAGGAACCGGCCGCCGCTCCGGCCGGTCCCTCCCCCTCGGGCGTCCCGTACGAGGCGATCAAGGCCATCCCCGTGCGGCACTACGGCCGCTGGGTCAGTGCCGTGGTGGTCGTCGCGCTCCTCGGGTGGCTCGTCTACGCCTTCTCCCAGGGCAACGTCCTCTGGGACACGGTGTGGGACAAGGTGTTCGACCCGTCCGTGATCAGCGGCATGTGGAACACCATCATCATCAGCGTCTCCGCGATGGCGCTGGGCCTCGTCCTCGGCATCCTCTTCGCCGTGATGCGGCTCTCCAAGAACCCGGTGACCGGTGCGGTCGCCTGGCTCTACATCTGGTTCTTCCGCGGCACCCCGGTCTACGTCCAGCTGCTCGTCTGGTTCAACCTGTCGCTGATCTTCCAGTACATCGACCTCGGTCCGATCTACAAGAACGAGACCGTGGACGTCATGACGCCGTTCATGGTGGCCCTGCTCGGCCTCGGCCTGAACGAGGGCGCCTACATGGCGGAGATCGTCCGCGCCGGCATCCAGTCGGTCGACGAGGGCCAGACCGAGGCGGCGCACGCGCTGGGCATGTCCCAGACGAAGACCATGGGCCGCATCGTGCTCCCGCAGGCCATGCGGGTGATCGTGCCCCCGACGGGCAACGAGTTCATCAACATGCTGAAGACCTCGTCACTGGTCTCGGCCGTGCAGTACACCGAACTCCTGAGGGCCTCGTCGAACATCGGCAACACGGCCGGCGCCGTGATGGAGATGCTGTTCGTCGCCTCCATCTGGTACCTGGCCCTGACCAGCGTGTTCAGCGTCGGCCAGTACTACCTGGAGCGCCGCTTCTCGCGCGGTTCGACCCGCAACCTGCCGCCCACCCCCTTCCAGCGGGTGAAGACGAACCTCACCACCTTCAAGCGCTCCCCGGAGGCATCGGCATGACCGGTCAGCCCATGGTCAAGGCCGAAGGCGTCCACAAGTCCTACGGCGCGGCCCACATCCTCCGCGGCATCGACCTGGAGGTGCAGAACGGCGAGGTCTTCTGCCTCGTCGGCCCCTCCGGCTCCGGCAAGTCGACCTTCCTGCGGTGCATCAACCACCTGGAGCGCATCGACGGCGGCAGGCTCTCCGTCGACGGCCAGCTGGTCGGGTACCGGCAGAAGGGCGACAAGCTCTACGAGCTGAAGGACAGCGAGGTCGCGGTCCAGCGCCGTGACATCGGCATGGTCTTCCAGCGGTTCAACCTGTTCCCCCACATGACGGCCCTGGGCAACGTGATGGAGGCGCCCCTCCAGGTGAAGGGCGAGTCCAAGGCGGTGGCCCGCGAGCGGGCCGAGCGCCTGCTCGACCGGGTCGGCCTGCGGGACAAGATGGGGAACTACCCCTCGCAGCTCTCCGGCGGCCAGCAGCAGCGCGTGGCGATCGCCCGCGCGCTGGCGATGGAGCCGAAGCTGATGCTCTTCGACGAGCCGACCTCGGCGCTCGACCCGGAGCTCGTGGGCGACGTCCTCGACGTCATGCGGGACCTGGCCGAGTCGGGCATGACGATGATCGTCGTCACGCACGAGATGGGCTTCGCCCGTGAGGTCGGCGACTCGCTGGTCTTCATGGACGGCGGCGTGGTGGTCGAGTCGGGCAACCCGCGCGACGTCCTGGGCAACCCGCAGCACGACCGGACGAAGGCGTTCCTCTCGAAGGTGCTGTAGGGCGCGCGGTGCCGTGAGGCAGGCGGAAGGGGGCGGTACGGGAGACCCGTACCGCCCCCTTCCGGCGTCCCGGCTACTTCACGGCCAGCAGGAGGGTGTCCGAGGGCGACGCCCAGACCGGCCGCGCCTCGCCGAACCCGGCGGCGCGCAGGGTGTCGGCGTGCCAGCGGGGGGAGGGCATGTCGCCGTCGGCGTGCTCGCCGTAGATCTCGAAGCGGCGGGCGGTGGGCTCGGCGAGCACCGGGTCCGCGCCGGCGACGGCCCACCACGCGGCCCAGTCGAGGGCGCCGGCGTCCTTGGCCCGGTCCATGACGGCGTGGCGGTGGGCGCGCTCGGCGGCGTTGATCCGGGGGGTGGTCTCGTCGATCATGTGGTCGGCGTTCATGAAGACCCCGCCGTCCCGGACGAGGCCGGCGAGCTGCCCGTACAGGGCCGTCAGGGGCTCGCTGTGCAGCCAGTGCAGGGCGGTGGCGGTGAGGACGGCGTCGTACGTGTCGTACGGCAGGTCCGCGACCCACGCGGGGTCCTTGAGGTCGGCGGTGACGAAGGTGACGCGCTCGTCGCCCGCGAAGGACCCCTCGGCGATGGCGAGGAGCGCCGGGTCGAGGTCGACGCCGGTGCTGGTCGCGCCGGGGAACCGACGGAGCAGCCGGCTCGTGATACTCCCCGTACCGCAGGCGAGGTCGAGGACGCGGGGCTCGGGCCCCACCAGCGCCTCGACCATGTCGAGCATCACCCGGAACCGCTCCTCGCGGTCCGGCATGTACCACTCCTGCTGACGGTCCCAGCTCTGCTGCCAGCCCGCCCAGTCGGTCTTGGTCATGGTCGTTCCTCCCCGCGTCAGCCCTACCATTCGTAATACCCTCGAAGGGGCAACAGCCGTTACCCCCTCGGACCGAGACACTAGCCCGCCGACGTAAGGACTACAAGTGGAACTGGCCCATTACTCGGACTTTGCCGTACGTCTGGTCAACACCGAGGAGCCGGCCCGCGGCAAGGACACCCTGACCTCCGTCGAGGTGCTGCGGGAGCTCTTCGGCCCCGCCGCCCAGATGGCCCGCCGGGTCACGGAGGCCGACCTGCCGCGCTTCCGCACGGTGCGCGCGCGGCTGCGCGCGGTCTTCGCGGCGGCCGACGAGGGGGACCACACGGGGGCGGTGGACCTGCTGAACTCACTCCTCCTGGAGTTCCCCGTGAGCCCGCAGATCTCCGGGCACGACACCCTCGACGAGGAGGGCCGGCCCCGCTGGCACATGCACCTCGCCGATCACTCCTCGAACGCGACCACGGGCTACGCCGCGATCTCGGCGATGGGCCTCGCCTTCCACCTCACGGGGTTCGGCGCGGACCGCCTCGGCCTCTGCCAGGCGCCGCCCTGCCGCAACGCCTACCTGGACACCTCCACCAACCGCTCCCGCCGCTACTGCTCGGACCGCTGCGCGACGCGGGCCAACGTGGCCGCCTACCGGGCCCGCAAGCGCCTGGAGGCCGAGCGGTCGGACCCCACGGGCCGCACCGAGGACAGCAGCCAGGAGAGCACCACCCCGGCCGACCGCTGACGTCCCGGCGTCACCGGCCGGTACCGCGCCCGCACCCGCCCGAGGACCAGCTCGGGCGGCACGGCGCCGAAGACCCGGCTGTCCCCCTCGGCGTCCGGGTTGTCACCGAGCACCCACCAGCCGCCGTCCCGTCGCTCGATCAGCCGCTTGACGATGAGCAGATCCTGCTGGAGCGGATGGCGCAGCACGGCCACGCACCCCGGCCGCAGCCGCGCCCCGTACTGGACGAACAACTGGTCGCCGTGGAGCAGCGTGGGCACCATGGACACCCCCGTCACCTCGGCGATCCCGAACGGGGCACCGGCCTCCCCCACCCGCTCCCGCCCGGAGCCTGCCATCCGGTACCTCCCGATCCATTCCCGCGTGGAGTCGTCCACTCGTACACGAGTCCCATGGTGACCCTGGACTTTTGACCTAAGCCCCAGGGGGCGCCCGCGAAATCGCCCTTCTCACCGAGTAATGTCCCACCTGAGAAGACGATCACGAGGAAGGACGGCCCAATGCTCTCCCGCCTGTTTGCCCCCAAGGTGAAGGTCAGCGCCCACTGCGACCTCCCGTGCGGCGTGTACGACCCTGCCCAGGCCCGTATCGAGGCCGAGTCCGTCAAGGCCGTCCAGGAGAAGTACCTGGCCAACGAGGACGCGCACTTCCGCGCCCGCGCCACGGTCATCAAGGAGCAGCGCGCGGAGCTCGCCAAGCACCACGTCTCGGTGCTCTGGAGCGACTACTTCAAGGCTCCGCACTTCGAGAAGTACCCCGAGCTCAACCAGCTGGTCAACGACACCCTGAAGGCCCTCTCGGCCGCCAAGGCGTCGACCGACCCGAAGACGGGCGAGAAGGCGCTGGAGCTCATCGCCGAGATCGACCGCATCTTCTGGGAGACCAAGAAGGCCTGACGCCGGTCGAGCCGTCCGGCCGGGGTCCCCGACCGTCCGGTCGCGAAAGAACGCACCCGGTCCGCGGGACGCCGAGTTCGGCGTTCCCCGCGGGCCGGGTGCGTTCTTGTCTCTCGTGTCAGCCGCGGGGCACCGCGACGAAGGCCTCCTGGGGCCTGACGGGCGGCGTGAAGCGGGCCGCGCGGGCCGTCGTCAGGGAGGTCAGGTCCTTGTGGATGGCCCTGGCGACCGCCTGGATCGTGTTCACGCCGTAGTTCATGCTGCTGTTGCCGTCGGTGAGGACGGTCATGGTGTAGTCGTGGCCGCCGCCCTTGAACGTGCCGACGCTGTGCACCCGCCAGCCGCGCGTGGCGCGCTGCAACCAGCCGTTCTTGACCTGGATCGAGACGGTGGAGGGCGCGCCGGCCGGGGTCCCCCACTTCTGCGCGCTGACGACGCGGCCCATGAGCTTGGTGATGTAGGCGCGGGAGTTGTCGGTCAGGACGGAGTTCCTGCCGGTGATCAGCGAGAGCAGCTTCTGCTCGTCGGTGACGTTGATCTGGGTGAGCCCCCAGTAGCCGCCGGATCCGGGCACCGTCCGCGTCATGCCGGCGGCGGCCAGGAAGCCCTTCACCTTGCTGACGCCGAGCTGGTTCCACAGGGTCGAGGTGGACGCGTTGTCGGACTTGGTGATCATGGCGGTGGCGAGGGTCGTCTCGCGCGAGGTCAGGTACCGGTGGGACTTCTGCGCGTCCCACAGGAGCGCGGCGAGGACGGTCACCTTCACGACGCTGGCCGAGTCGTACGAGGTGGTGGCGCGCAGGGTGCAGGTGGTGTTCGTGGTGCGGTCGTGCAGGCCGACGGCGACCGTGCCGCCGCGCCCGGCGAGGGCGGCGGTGATGTCCTTCTGGAGCTTGGCGGCGAGCCCGCTCTGGCCCGAGGTGCAGCTGACGCGCGGAGCGGTGGCGGCGGAGGCGGGCGCCGCGGCCGCGGCCACGGGCACGAGCGCCCCCGCGGCGATCACGGCGGAGAGCACGCGGGCGCGCCGGGATATGTGGTGAGTCATGTGGGTCCCCCTGGAAACGAAACGAGCACGCCTACGGCGCACTCCTTCTCCAGGACGCCCGAGGCGTGCGTATGGTTGTACGAATCCAGCGGATCCTGTGGAACCGGGGGCTCGGGCCCCCGTCACGGAGACGAGGCCGGCTCCGTCGGCCGGCTCCGGGCGTTCGCCGACGGCCGTGGATCAGTCCACCTCATGACCGGGAGAGCCCGTGACCGACAGCAAGAACATCAACAACCCCGTGGGCCAGGGCGGCGGCCAGCGCAAGCGGCTGTCCCGCGCCGAACGGCAGAACAACGGTCCGCACCGCAACCTCGACCGCCAGAACGCGGCGGACAAGAAGGCGGAGCTGGTGCGCAAGATGCGGGAGAAGACCGGCGCGGCCGAGAGCGCCGAGGGGACGGGCACCGAGCCCTCCCAGGGCTGACGGACGACGGGCCCGCCGGCCCCAGGGGTACGCGTGCCTCCCGGGCCGGCGGTGAGCCCGGCCGCCGGGCCGTCTCGCTACCCCTCGGTCGGCAGGCGGTAGCGGCGCTTCTCCTTCGAGGTGGCGCCCAGCCGGTCGTAGAAGCGGATCGCGCCCTCGTTCCACACGGGGGTCTGCCACTGGATCTCCGGGAGGCCCAGCGTCCTGGCCTCCGCGCGGAGCGCCTCCATCAGGAGCGGGCCGAGGCCGTGCCCCCGGGAGGCCTCCGCGAGGTAGAGGCAGTCCATGTGGAGGTACTCCGCGCCGTCCCAGGTGGAGAGCTCCGGGGCGCAGGTGGCGTAGCCCGCGAGGGTGCCGTCGGGGAGCACGGCGACGAAGCAGCGCAGGCGCGGCCGCGCGGAGCCGAAGAGGAGGCCGGCCAGGCGGTCGGCGAGTCCGGGGGCCGGGGGCGCGGCCTTCTCGTACGCGGCGTGCTCGGCGATGAGCTCGACGACGCGGGGCAGGTCCTCGGGGTGTGCGTGTCTGACCACGGCCGCGCGTTCGTTCATGCGGTCATCATGCACGGTTCCGCCGGGAGCGTGCCCGCGCCCTGGCGGCCCAGCCACTCGCGGTACGGGGCGGACCGCGTCGCCACTTCCCGGTAGGCCGAGGCGAGTTCGGCGTAGAGCACGTCCAGCGGCGCGTCGGGGCGCGCGTACAGCAGCAGCCGCACACCCAGCGGGTCGCCGAGCAGCGGCCTGATGGCCATGTCCTCGCGCGGGAGCGAGGTGGGCTGGCAGGGTGCGACGGCCTCGCCGAGCACGATGAGCGAGGCGGCCGTGTGGTAGTCGCCGTGCAGGAGCGGCGGGTCGATGCCGGCGGCGGCGAGGACCCGCCGCAGGCCGTCCCACTCGCCGTCGACGGTCGGGTCGACCATCCAGTGGTCGCGGGCGAGGTCGGCGAGGTCCACGACGGGGCGGGCGGCGGCCGGGTGGTCGTGGGCCAGGGAGACGAACTGGGGTTCGCGGTCGACCAGGACCCGGCCGGTGAGGCCCTCGGGGACCCGCAGCGGGCAGCCCTCCACCTCGTGCACGAAGGCCACGTCGAGCTGCCCGGTGGCGACGGTGCGCAGCAGGGCGTTGGCGGAGACGTCCACCCGGAGGCCGACGTCCGTGCCGGGCAGCCGCTGCCGGAGCCGCCGCAGCCAGCCCGGGAGGGCCCGGCTCGCGGTGGAGCCCACGCGGAGTCCGGGCCCGTCGGCGCGGGAGGCGGCGGCCCGGGTCTCGGTGACGAGCGCGGCCATGTCGGCGACCAGCGGGCGGGCCCGGCTGAGCAGGGAGCGGCCGAGCGGGGTGGGGCGGCAGCCGGTGGGGCCCCGGGAGAAGAGCTCGGCGCCGAGGGAGTTCTCGATCCGGCGCAGCTGGGTGGTCAACGAGGGCTGGCTCATGCCCAGTTGGCGGGCGGCCTTGTGCAGGCTTCCCGTGTCCGCGATGGCGCAGAGCGCGCGCAGATGTCTCACCTCCAGCTCCATGCCCCGAGGGTAGGACGGCTCCCGGAGTCGCACCAGACGCCCGGAACCTCTCAATCACCTTGCATTCCAAGGGAGTTGTGAAGGATTGGGGTCGGGTGATGCGGTGGGGCTATCGGCGGTTGACATCATCCCGGCGCGGGCCGGCTCCCCCGAGACTCTCTCCTACCCCAACAGGAGGAGCCCCCCATGCGTCACCCCAAGGTCCTCACCTCCGTGCTGACCGCCGCCCTCGGCCTCGGTCTCGCCGCCTCCGTCGGCACGGCACCGGCGGCGGCGGTCCCCACGGCCCCCCACGCCGGCAACGCGGCCGTCGCGTACGCCGGTTCGGCCGAGGAGGCCAAGGCCAACCAGGCCTTCTTCGACGCCGTCGTGAAGTCGGTGGCGAAGAAGCGGGCCGCCGCCCCGGGCGCGGCCGCCGTCACCGTCGTCTACAGCGCGGCGAACGCCCCGAGCTTCCGCAGCCAGATCTCGCGCTCCGCGCAGATATGGAACAGCTCGGTGGCGAACGTCCGGCTCGTCGAGGGCGGCAACCCGGACTTCGCGTACTACGAGGGCAACGACTCCCGCGGCTCGTACGCCAGCACCGACGGCCACGGCAGCGGCTACATCTTCCTCGACTACCGGCAGAACCAGCAGTACAACTCGACCCGGGTGACCGCCCACGAGACCGGGCACGTCCTCGGGCTGCCGGACCACTACAGCGGCCCGTGCAGCGAGTTGATGTCGGGCGGCGGTCCCGGCACGTCCTGCCAGAACACCCAGCCGAACGCGCAGGAGCGCTCCCGCGTCGACCAGCTGTGGCGCAACGGCCTGGCGTCCGCCTTCAAGAACTGACGTCCGGCCACGCACGACGGCGGCGCCCCCTCCCCGGGGCGCCGCCGTCCCCGTCTCAGGCGGCCTGGAGGAGCCTGCGGCCGAAGTCGGCGCCGGGCGGCAGCTGGCGCCGCACCCGCTCCAGGGCCCCCTCGAAGTCGCCTCCGGCGACGCAGGCCTCGAAGGCCGCACCGCCGTAGTGCAGCGTCAGGCTGAGGTCGGCGCGCTCGCCGAGCGTCAGCAGGCAGGCCAGCGTGGCCTGTTGGGCGGCGCCGTCCACGACGACGGGGAGCGGCAGGTCCCACTCCAGGACGCAGTTCGTGAGGGCCCGGCCGCCCTCATCGGCGGCGGCGAGGCCGGCGAAGCCCTCGCCGGTGTACTCGACGCCCCTGATCCGGGTGGCGACGTGCCGCCCGTCGGCCGTGATGACGATGGCTTCCGCGCCGGTGCGGTCCCGGTACCAGCCGGTCCAGACTTCTGTCGACTCCGATGACATGCGCGGACTGTAGCGGTATGACCGGCTCCCCCGCGCGTCCGGTCACCCGGCGGCCGGACTTCTCCCGATCTCGCCGTTCTTGCCGGTCACGTGCGGTGTGACGGCTTCCGCCCCCTCGTGGAGCGCGCAGTCGGGATTGCCGCAGGGCCGCACCTCCCACTCCGGCACCCAGGCCCCGAGGACCTTGTGCCGGGTGGCCAGCGTGCCGAGCGGTCCGCCGCAGGCCGGGCAGTGACGCTCGGCCAGGGGGTCCCGGGTCGTGCGGGGCACCTCGTCACCCATGCCTCCAGGGTAGGTCGCCCCGCGCGACGCCGCTCGCCGCCGCTACCGCTTCCTGGTGTACGTACGGACGAGCACGCCGTTGTCGAAGGCGCGCACCGCGCCCAGCTCGAAGTCCCGGGGCTCGAAGCCGGCGCCGAACATCGGCATGCCGGAGCCGTACACCTGCGGGTAGGTCTTGATGACGAGCTCGTCGATCTCCTCGATGAGCTCGCCCGCGATGGTGGAGCCGCCGCAGAGGTAGATGCCCAGCGGGCCGTCCTCGGCCTTGAGCTCGCGGACCCGGCCGACCAGGTCGTCGGCGATGAGCTCGACGTTCGGGTGCGGCGACTCGGCGAGCGAGCGGGTGGCGACGAACTCGCGCAGGTGGTTGTACGGGCTGGTGACGCCGATGTCGAGGGCGAGCTGGTAGGAGCGCCTGCCCTGGATGAGGGTGTCGAAGTGCTTGTTGTCGGCGTCGACCCCGAACATCTCCCGCGCCTGCGTCGGGAGGGCCTCGGGGTACTCGGCGTTCATGGCCGCCATGTACTCGCCGGTCGTGAACTTGAACAGCGAGCTGGCGTCGCCCTCGGGGTCGCCGATGAAGCCGTCGATGGTGCAGGCGATGTAGTACGTGAGCTTGCGCAAACCGGTCCTCTTCGTCTCAGGGGTGCGGCCGCATTCGCAACCACGACGGCTATAGTGCTTCACCTGTAGTGGTTGCGCAAGACATTTCTTCGAAGGAGTCCGACGTGGCGAGAAATCCGGAACGCCGCACGAGCCTGCTCGACGCCGCGATCGGGGTCCTGGCGGACGAGGGCGCACGCGGACTGACCTTCCGTGCGGTCGACGCCCGGGCGGGGGTCCCCACGGGCACCTCGTCCAACTACTTCTCCGACCGGGACCAGCTGCTCTCCCAGGTCGGCGACCGGATCTTCGTCCGGCTGGCCCCGGACCCGGACGAAGCGGCGGCGGCCATGCGGCACGCTCCCAGCCGGGAGCTGGTGCTCGACCTCATGCGCTGGATCGCCCGCAGGCTCGCCGCCGAACGCACCTGCTACCTCGGGCTCTTCGAACTCCGCCTCGAAGCCGTCCGCAGGCCCGAGCTGAGGACCCAGCTCACCCAGGTGCTCCGCGCCGACCTGGACGCGAACGTCCAGGGGCACCTCGCCGCCGGGATGCCGGGCGACGCGGACACCGTACGACTGCTCTACTTCGCCCTCACCGGACTGCTCCTCGACCACTTCACCGTGCCCGGGGTCCTCGGCGACCGGGACCTGGACGACATGATCGAGACCGTGGTCACCCGGATCGTCCCCGAGGTCTGAGGCCCGGCCGCCGGGTCAGCGCGTCCGGCGCGTCACGAACTCCGCGAGGGCGAGCAGGTCCTCCGCCGCCGCGAGGTCCGGCACCGCCTGGGCCAGGTGCTCGACCGCGCGTCCCATCCGCTCGGCGGCCTGGTCCTGCGCCCAGTCGCGGCCGCCGGCCCGCTCGACGGCGTCCGCCGCGGCCCGTACCCCCGCCGCGTCGAGGACCGGCCGGGAGTAGAGCTCGGCCAGCTCCTCCCCGGCGCGGGTGCCCGAGGTCAGCGCCGCGACAACCGGGAGGGACTTCTTGTGGGCGACGAGATCGGCACCCGCCGGCTTGCCCGTGCGGTCCGGGTCGCCCCAGATGCCGATGAGGTCGTCGATCAGCTGGAAGGCGAGACCGGCCTCCCGGCCGAAGGCGTCCATCGCCGCCACCTCCTCCTCCCCCGCGCCCGCGTAGAGCGCGCCGAGGGCACAGGAACAGCCGAGCAGGGCCCCGGTCTTGGCGGTGGCCATGGCGAGGCACTCGTCGAGGGAGACCGCCCGGGGATCGCGCCGCTCGAAGGCGCAGTCGGCCTGCTGGCCGGCGCAGAGCTCGATGACGCAGGAGGCGAGGCGGGCGACGGCCGCCCCCGAGGCGGGGTGGGGGTCCTCGGCCAGCAGCCGCAGCGCCAGCGCGCTCATCGCGTCCCCCGCCATGAGGGCGTCCGGGATGCCGAAGACGGTCCAGGCGGTGGGCCGGTGCCGCCGGGTCGGGTCCTCGTCGACGATGTCGTCGTGGAGCAGGGTGAAGTTGTGCGCGAGCTCCACGGCCGCGGCGGCGCTCACCGCCGGGGTCTCGTCCGCGCCGAGGGCGCGGGCGGCGGCGAGGACCAGGGCGGGGCGGATCGCCTTGCCCGGCCGTCCCGCGTCCGGGGTGCCGTCGGCGCGCTCCCAGCCGAAGTGGTACATCGCGACGCGGCGCAGGGAGTCCGGCAGGGAGTCGAGGGTCGCACGCAGTCGGGGGTCGACGGCCGTACGCGTACGGTCCAGGAGCGTCGCGGCCCCCTGGCCGCCGGTGACGGCGTCCGCGCTGGTCATGGTCACGGTCGTTTCCTTCGCATCCTTCGCGGCCGTCCGCCGGGACGGTCCGGCACGGCGATCGGCCGCCGCGGCCCTGCGCCGCGGCGGTCGGGGAGCGCCCGGGGGCGGGCGGGATCGGCTCCCGCCCCCGGGCGCCGCCGGCTCAGCGCCAGCGGCTGACCTCGACGTTCTCCAGGACACCGAGGGCGTCCGGGACGAGGATCGCCGCCGAGTAGTAGGCCGTGACCAGGTAGGAGATGATCGCCTGCTCGTCGATGCCCATGAAGCGGACGGAGAGGCTGGGCTCGATCTCGTCGGGGAGGCCGGTCTGGTGCAGACCGATGACGCCCTGGTCGGCCTCGCCGGTGCGCATGCAGATGATCGAGGTGGTCCGGGCGTCCGAGACCGGGATCTTGTTGCACGGGTAGATGGGCACGCCGCGCCAGGTCGGGATGCGGTTGCCCGCGATCTCGATGGTCTCGGGCACGAGACCGCGCTTGTTGAGCTCGCGGCCGAAGGCGGCGATGGCGCGCGGGTGGGCGAGGAACATCTTGGAGCCCCGGCGACGGGAGAGCAGCTCGTCCATGTCGTCCGGGCTGGGGGCGCCGTCGTGCGGCTGGAGCCGCTGCCCGTAGTCGCAGTTGGAGAGGAGGCCGAACTCCTTGTTGTTGATGAGCTCGTGCTCCTGGCGCTCGCGGAGCGCCTCGACCGTGAGCCGCAACTGCTGCTCGGTCTGGTTCATCGGCTGGTTGTAGAGGTCGGCGACGCGGCTGTGGACCTTCAGCACGGTCTGGGCGACGCTCAGCTCGTACTCGCGGGGCGAGGCGTCGTAGTCGACGTACGTGTGCGGGACGACGGCCTCGCCGACGTGGCCGGCGGAGAGGTCGATGGCGGCCTCGCCGTAGGTGTTGGTGCGCTGGTCGGGCGCGGCGGCCACGCCCGAGAGGTGGGCGGCGAGCGAGCCGGCCCGCTCGGCGAGGTTCCGCACGTCGTCCCGGGTGAGCTCCAGGACCGTGCAGGCGGTGGCGGCCCGGGCGGTCCAGTCCCACGACGCGTCCTCCTGGACCAGGGAGGCCTCGCCGAGGTAGGCGCCGTCGGCGAGGACGCCGAGCACGGCCTCGTCGCCGTAGGGCCCCTCGCCGATCTGCTCGATGCGGCCGTGCGCGAGGAGGAGCACCCGGTCGGCGGGCGCCCCGGCGACGGCGATGATCTCGCCCGCCGCGTACTCCCGCTGGGTGCAGCGGGCGGCGAGCTCGGTGAGCGCGCTCTCGTCCTCGTAACCGCGCAGTGCCGGGAGTTCGCCGAGCTCGGCGGGGATCACCGCGACGCGCTCCCCGGTCTGGACGAAGGTGACGCGGCCGTCGCCCACGGAGTAGCTGAGCCTCCGGTTCACCCGGTACGTGCCGCCCTGCACCTGGACCCACGGCAGCGTCCGCAGCAGCCACCGGGAGGTGATCTCCTGCATCTGCGGGGCCGACTTGGTGGTCGTGGCGAGGTTCCGCGCGGCGGCGGTCCCGAGACTCTGCTGCGGGGCCTGCTGCTCCGCGCGGACCTCGCCGTCAACCGAACCAACGGACATGGAACTCCCTCTCGTATGACTGAGTTTCGGGAGAAGCCTTTCAGTACGGAACGTGCCCGCGCCATTACACAATCGAGTGGGACTGTTCGACGATCTTCGGGGCATGTCGCGCGAACTACCTCCGAACAGCGGAGCCCGGGGAGGCTTCCGGCGATCTGTCCGGATCGGCTCGCACACGGTCCGAACGGATGGCAGCGGAGGGGCGGACTCCGCTATTCCGGAAGCTCATTCCGTCCTCCGGAAGGAGTCGGTCATGGCCTCACCCATGTCCGCGAACAGATTCCTCGCCGCCCTGCGCGACGAGGGCCTCGCGGTCGTCCAGGTCGGCGACTGGTCCACCCACAACCGCAACCACAAGGGCCCCTGGGGCCCGGTGCACGGCGTGATGATCCACCACACCGTGACCCGGGGCACCGCCCGCACCGTCCAGATCTGCCGGGACGGCTACGAGACCCTGCCCGGACCGCTCTGCCACGGCGTGATCGCCAAGGACGGCACGGTCCACCTCGTCGGCTACGGCCGCGCCAACCACGCGGGGCTCGGCGACGACGAGGTCCTCCGCGCGGTCATCGCCGAGCGGCGGCTGCCGCCGGACGACGAGGCCACCACCGACGGCAACCGGCACTTCTACGGCTTCGAGTGCGAGAACCTCGGCGACGGTCAGGACCCGTGGCCGAAGGTCCAGCTGGACGCCATCGCGAAGGCGGCGGCGGCCGTCTGCCGGGCGCACGGCTGGACGCACCGCTCGGTCATCGGCCACAAGGAGTGGCAGCCGGGCAAGGTGGACCCGCGCGGCTTCACGATGGCGTCGATGCGGGAGCGCATCGCCGAGCAGCTGCGCTGACGAGGAGGTCCGGAGCGCCGCCGTCCTGGCGCGGCGCTCCGGGCCGGGACGGCGGGGACGCGCGGAACGACGAGCATGGCCGGGACGGCGAGAGGGGCCGGGAGGGCCGGGACGTCGACGGGGGGCCGGCCGGCGAGAACGAGCCGGACGGCGAGAATGGGCGGGTGAACGCGTTCGACCCCTCCCGCCTGCGGCCCCTGCTCCCCTCCCCCCTGGAGCCGGTGGCGGACGAGCGCTTCGCCCGGTGCGGCCTCGCGCTGCTGCTGAAGCGCGAGGACCTCATCCATCCCGACCTCCCCGGCAACAAGTGGCGCAAGCTCGCGCTCAACCTGCGCGAGGCGGCCGGCCGGCCCGTGCTCACCTTCGGCGGCGCGTACTCGAACCACCTGCGGGCGACGGCCGCCGCCGGACGGCTGCTCGGCTTCCCCACGGTCGGGGTGGTCCGGGGCGACGAGCTCGCCGGGCGCCCGCTCAACCCCTCGCTCGCGCGGTGCGCGGCGGACGGGATGCGGCTGGTCTTCGTCGACCGGTCCACGTACCGCGCGAAGGGCGATCCGGCCACGCTGGCGGCACTCCTTGAGCGGGCCCCCGCGGGCGCGTACGTGGTCCCCGAGGGCGGCAGCAACGCGCTCGCCGTCCACGGGTGCGTGGAGCTGGGCCGGGAGCTCGCCGGGGCGGCGGACACGGTCGCGGTCGCCTGCGGCACGGGCGGCACCCTGGCGGGTCTGGCGGCCGGTCTCGCGCCCGGCCAGAGGGCTCTGGGCGTCCCGGTGCTGAAGGGCGGTTTCCTCGGCGGTGAGGTCCGCGCGCTCCAGGAGTCCGCCTTCGGCGGGCCGCGCGGCGACTGGTCCCTGGACGAGCGTTTCCACGGCGGGGGCTACGCGCGCGTGCCCCCCGCCCTGGAGGAGTTCGCACAGGATTTCGAGGCGCGGCATGGACTCGCCATCGAGCGGCTGTATGTCGCCAAAATGCTGTACGGCCTGACGGCCCTGGCCGAGGAGGGCGCCTTCCCGGCGGGCACCCGGCTCGCGGCGGTGATCACGGGCACGCCGGACGTCCTCCAGGGGGCGGTCCCGCCGAGCGAGCCCGGTCGGCGGGACGCCCCCTAGGGCGTGTCGTACTCCCTAGTCGGCCTCGCGGTATGCCGCCGCCTCCTCCAGGTCCAGGCGGCGCAGCAGCGTGCGCATCATCTCGTCGTCGATCCGGCGGGCGTCGCGGAGCTGGACGAAGACCTCGCGCTCGGCGTCGATCATCTGCCGCGACAGGCGCCGGTAGGTGTCGTCCGCGGTCTCCCCGGTGATCTCGTTGACCGCGCCGAGGCGTTCCCACACGGAGTTGCGGCGGCGCTCCATGACGGTGCGCAGCCGGTCGGCGAGGGGCTGGGGCAGGGCGTTGCGCTCGTCGGCGAGGAGCGCGTCGAGCCGTTCCTCGGCGGCCCGCGAGGCCTCGCTCTGGGCCTGGGCCTCGGCGAGGGTCTCGGCGTAGCGGTCGCGGCCGGGCAGCTTCAGGAGGCGGATCAGGGGCGGCAGGGTGAGGCCATGCACCACCAGGGTGCCGATCACGGTGGTGAAGGTGAGGAACAGGACGAGGTTCCGGGCCGGGAAGTCCACCCCGTCGGTGACGACGGGGATGGAGAAGGCGATGGCCAGGGAGACCACGCCGCGCATGCCGGCCCAGCCGACGACGAGCGGCGCCCGCCAGTCCACCTCCGGCTCGCGCTCCCGGATGCCCGCGGACATCCAGCGGGGCAGGAAGGTCGCCGGGTAGACCCAGACGAAGCGGACCACCACCACGGCGACGAAGACGCCGACCGCGTACCAGGCCGCCTCGCCCATCCCGTACGGGCCGAGACCCCGGACGACGTACGGCAGCTGGAGGCCGATGAGCGCGAAGACGGCGGACTCCAGGACGAAGGCGACCATCTTCCAGACGGCCTCCTCCTGGAGCCGGGTCGCGAAGTCGACCTTCCAGGCCTTGTGGCCGAGGAAGAGGCCGACCACGACGACGGCGAGCACTCCGGAGGCGCCGACCTCCTCGGCGGCGGCGTACGCGGCGAACGGGATGAGCAGGGAGAGGGTGTTCTGGAGCAGGGCCTCGGTCAGGTGGGTGCGCATCCAGTGGATCGGGACCATGAGGACCAGGCCCACGCCGATGCCGCCGACCGCGGCCAGGGCGAACTCCCACAGGCCGCCGGCCCAGCTGACGCCCTCGCCGACGGCGGCGGCGAGGGCGACCTTGTACGCGGTGATCGCGGTGGCGTCGTTCACGAGGGACTCGCCCTGGAGGATCGTGGTGATCCGGTTCGGCAGGCCGAGCCTGCGCGCGATGGCGGTCGCGGCGACGGCGTCCGGCGGGGCGATCACGGCGCCGAGCACCAGGGCGGCGGTGAGCGGCAGGTCGGGCACGAGGACGTAGGCCAGCCAGCCGACGGCGACGGTGGCGAAGAGGACGTACCCGACGGACAGCAGTGCGACGGGTCTGATGTTGGCCCGCAGGTCGAGGTACGAGGAGTCGACCGCCGCCGTGTAGAGGAGCGGGGGCAGGATCAGCGGCAGCACGATGTGCGGGTCGAGGGTGTAGTCGGGCACCCCCGGCACGTACGCGGCGACGAGGCCCGCGGCGACCAGGAGCAGGGGGGCCGGCACCGGGGTCCTGCGGGCGAGTCCCGCCACGGCGGCGCTCGCCGCCACCAGCCCCACCAGCTGCAGTGCGTCCATGATCCCGACCCCGTCCCGTGCCGCAACGTAACCTGGCCATCATGAGCGAGTGCCCGCACGTAGCCGAAATGCCGCGCCCCGAACCGGCGCCGCTGGCCGACACCTGTCCCGAGTGCCTGGCGGACGGCACGCACCCGGTCCAGCTGCGGCTCTGTCTGAGCTGCGGGCACGTGGGCTGCTGCGACTCCTCCGCGGGACGGCACGCGACGGGGCACTTCTCCTCCACCGGGCACCCCGTGATGCGGACGTTCGAACCGGGCGAGGCCTGGCGCTGGTGCTTCGTCGACGGTTCGATCGTCTGACGGTTGGGTACGTCACCCCTCCGCGGGTTCTCCGCGGGCTGCCGGAGCGGGGGCGGGGGACCATCCGGTCCCCGGGTCGCACGGCGACACGGCAGGATGGATCGCGATAGCGTCACGGCGGACCGCGCAGGCTCCCTGCGTACCGCCCGGTTCGGGGGTCACTCCCCCCGTACCCCGAATGAGCTTGTGCCACCTTGGAGGTGAGGGTGTCCCAGATCGCAGGCGAGCCCGGGACCCAGGACTTCGTGGAAGTCCGGCTGCCCGCTGCGGGTGCCTATCTGTCCGTGCTGCGTACGGCCACGGCCGGCCTCGCGGCGCGCTTGGACTTCACCCTCGACGAGATCGAGGACTTGCGGATCGCGGTCGACGAGGCCTGCGCCATCCTGCTCCAGCAGGCCGTGCCGGGGTCCGTCCTCAGCTGTGTCTTCCGGCTGGTCGACGACTCCCTCGACGTGACGGTCTCCGCCCCGACGACGGACGGCAGGGCGCCCGAGCGGGACACCTTCGCGTGGACCGTGCTGTCGGCGCTCGCCGGAAAGGTGGAGTCGTCGGTGGCCGAGGACCGTACCGTCTCGATCAGCCTGTACAAACAGCGCGGCGCGGGGCCAGGCCCGGCGTGAGAAACGGGGACGCGACGGCCGGCATCCCTGAGCAGCAGGCGCGGCCGAACAGGGTCGCTACGGAGCAGGCGGACCACATGAGCGAGCACGAGCAGCACCACGAGGTTCCCGATGCACCCGGGGCCTCCTCCGAGGCCCCCGCGGGTTCCGAGGGCTCCTCCGAGGCCCCCGGGGCGCGGACGCCCCAAGCCGCCGAGGCGCCCGGCGCGGCCGCCGCGGAGAAGGCCGGGGACGGAGACGAGGACGACGAGGGCCCGGACCTCCCCGCCGTCCCGGACCCGCACGACCGGAGCGGCGCGCGCGCCCTCTTCGTGCGGCTGCGCGAGCTGCCCGAGGGCTCTCCGGAGAAGGCGGAGCTGCGCAACCGGCTGGTGCGCATGCACCTGCCGCTGGTGGAGCACCTGGCCCGGCGCTTCCGGAACCGGGGCGAGCCGCTGGACGACCTGACGCAGGTGGCGACGATCGGCCTGATCAAGTCGGTCGACCGGTTCGACCCGGAGCGCGGGGTGGAGTTCTCCACGTACGCGACGCCGACGGTGGTCGGCGAGATCAAGCGGCACTTCCGGGACAAGGGCTGGGCGGTCCGGGTGCCGCGCCGGCTCCAGGAGCTGCGGCTCTCGCTGACCACGGCGACGGCCGAGCTCTCCCAGCAGCACGGCCGGTCGCCGACGGTGCACGAGCTGGCCGAGCGGCTCGGGATCTCCGAGGAGGAGGTCCTGGAGGGTCTGGAGTCGGCGAACGCCTACTCGACGCTCTCCCTGGACGTCCCCGACACGGACGACGAGTCGCCGGCGGTCGCGGACACCCTGGGCGCGGAGGACGAGGCCCTGGAGGGGGTCGAGTATCGGGAGTCGCTCAAGCCGCTCCTGGAGGACCTGCCGCCCCGGGAGAAGCGGATCCTGCTCCTTCGCTTCTTCGGGAACATGACCCAGTCGCAGATCGCGCAGGAGGTGGGCATCTCGCAGATGCACGTCTCCCGGCTGCTGGCCCGGACGCTCGCCCAGCTGCGGGAGAAGCTCCTCGTCGAGGAGTGAGGTCAGCTCTCCCGGCCGGGGCGCCGGATCCCGAGCGCCTCGGTCGTGGCCGGGTTCACCAGGAGGACGAGCCCGGCCACGGCGAGCGCGGCGACGGCGATCCCGAAGGGGATCACGCCCTCGGTCTGGAGCATCTGCCAGGCGACCGGCAGGGCGAGGATCTGGGTGATCACGGCCGGGCCGCGGCTCCAGGAGCGCATCGTCCACAGGCCGCGGGCGGCGGCGAGCGGGATCAGCCCCAGTGCGATCACGGTCACACCGCCCGTCACCCCGCTGGTGACGTCGCCGCCGTCGGCCAGGGCCCGCACCAGCATGTACACGCCTCCGGCGAGGAGCCCGAGGGCCTCGACGAGGGCCACGCCGGCGGCGGCGGCCAGGCGGGCGGGGCGGGGGGTCTGCTCCGTACCGCCGGGGGTCTGCTCCGTACTGCTCATGAAAGGCAGCGTAACCGGGGGGCCGGGGAACCGGGGGCGGGCCCCGGACCGGGGGGTTCCCGCGGGGCGTCCGCGGATCGGCCTGGGCTGGGCCCGGTACCGTCGGGTAGGTACGCTGGCGACCATGCGCGCACTTCTCGTGGTCAACCCGGCAGCCACCACCACCAGTGCCCGCACCCGTGACGTGCTCATCCACGCGCTGGCCAGCGAGATGAAGCTGGAGGCGGTCACCACCGAGTACCGGGGACACGCGCGCGACCTGGGCCGGCGGGCCGCCGAGGCCGGGAACATCGACCTGGTCGTGGCCCTCGGCGGGGACGGCACGGTGAACGAGGTCGTCAACGGACTGCTGCACGACGGGCCCGATCCGGAGCGGCTGCCGAGCCTCGCGGTCGTCCCGGGCGGTTCGACGAACGTCTTCGCCCGCGCCCTCGGACTGCCGAACGACGCCGTGGAGGCGACCGGCGCCCTGCTCGACGCACTGCGTGAGCGGCGGTCACGGACGGTCAGCCTCGGTCTGGCGTCCGGGACGCCGGGCACCGAGGACGAAGCCGTGCCCGAACGCTGGTTCACCTTCTGTGCCGGACTCGGCTTCGACGCGAGCGTCATCGGCCGGGTCGAACAGCAGCGCGAGCGCGGGAAGCGGTCGACGCACGCCCTCTATCTGCGCCAGGTGGTGCGCCAGTTCCTGGAGGAACCGCACCGCAGACAGGGGACGATCACCCTGGAGCGCCCGGACGCGGAGCCGGTCGAGGACCTGGTGCTCTCCATAATCTGCAACACCTCCCCCTGGACCTACCTGGGCAATCGCCCGGTGTACGCGTCCCCGGAGGCGTCCTTCGAGACCGCGCTCGACGTCCTCGGGCTGCGCCGGCTCTCCACTCCGGCGGTGGCCCGGTACGGCACCCAGCTGCTCACCTCGACCCCGGAGCGGGGCCCGCGGGGTAAGCACGCCGTGACTCTGCATGACCTGACCGACTTCACCTTGCATTCGAAGGTGCCCCTCCCCCTACAGATGGACGGAGACCACCTCGGACTCCGTACGAGCGTGACGTTCACAGGCGTTCGCCGTGCACTGCGTGTGATTGTGTGAGTGGAAGGGCCCAAAGTCCTTTCACTCGAACGTTTAAACGCGCATCCACCCCTAAGAAGTACGGCTGTGACCTAGCCGACACCGAGGAATCAAAAAAAACTTTCCAGAAGGGGTTGTATCCGCCCCTGGGGTTTGGGAGTCTCTTCTTGGCGATCGGGACGGCCCGCAACACCGGCCTCCACTGAGAGCCAGAACCCCACCCCAAGCAACAGGACCACACCAGTTCAACTGGCAGTCGGCCCTTCCCTTGCGGAGGGATTCGTGAAAGCGTTCACATTCACAAGCAACTCGCACGAAACACTGAGAGAGGTAGCAGCCATGGACTGGCGTCACAACGCCGTTTGTCGTGAGGAAGACCCCGAGCTGTTCTTCCCCATCGGCAACACCGGTCCTGCGCTGCTGCAGATCGAGGAAGCCAAGGCCGTCTGCCGCCGCTGCCCCGTCATGGAGCAGTGCCTGCAGTGGGCGCTCGAGTCCGGCCAGGACTCCGGCGTCTGGGGTGGCCTCAGCGAGGACGAGCGCCGCGCGATGAAGCGCCGTGCCGCTCGCAACCGGGCGCGTAACGCCAGCGCCTGAGCCACCTGCACAGCCTGAGGCACGCGGCGCGTACACCGCGTACGCAATCACCGCCCTCGAGCCGCAGCACGCAGCAGTAACCCACAGCATTCGAGCCCCGGACCGATTCCCTTCGGTCCGGGGCTCGCTGCTGTACTGCCTCAGTCGGTCACTTCTGCGGTCGCACGGGAAGGTCGAGGACCACCTTGGTGCCGCGCTCGGCGCCCGGCAGCATGTCGAAGGAACCGCCCAACTCCCCTTCCACCAGGGTCCGTACGATCTGTAGGCCGAGATTGCCGGCCCGCTGCGCGTCGAAGCCCTCGGGCAGGCCGCGGCCGTCGTCCTGGACCGTGATCAGGAGCCGGGGGTCCGTCCGGGTCTCGCCGCGCACGGCGCTGACCTCGACCGTGCCCTGCTCGCCCTGCGCGAAGGCGTGTTCCAGGGCGTTCTGCAGGACCTCGGTGAGGACCATGGAGAGCGGGGTGGCGACCTCGGCGTCGAGGATGCCGAAGCGGCCGTTGCGGCGGCAGGTGACCTTGCCCGGGGAGATCTCGGCGACCATCGCGATGACCCGGTCGGCGATCTCGTCGAACTCCACCCGCTCGTCCAGGTTCTGAGACAGCGTCTCGTGGACGATGGCGATCGAACCGACCCGGCGCACGGCCTCGTTGAGTGCCTCGCGGCCCCGTTCGGAGTCCATCCGGCGGGACTGGAGGCGGAGCAGCGCGGCCACCGTCTGGAGGTTGTTCTTCACCCGGTGGTGGATCTCCCGGATGGTGGCGTCCTTGGTGATCAACTCGCGCTCCCGGCGGCGCAGTTCGGTGACGTCCCGGAGCAGGACGAGCGAACCGATCCGGGTGCCCTTGGGCTTGAGCGGGATCGCCCGCAGCTGGATCACGCCGCCGTTGCCCTCGACCTCGAACTCGCGGGGAGCGTAGCCGGAGGCCAGCTTGACCAGGGCCTCGTCCACCGGGCCCCGGGAGGGGGCGAGTTCGGCGGTGATCTGCCCGAGGTCCTGGCCGACGAGGTCGGCGGCGAGGCCGAGGCGGTGGTACGCGGAGAGCGCGTTGGGCGAGGCGTACTGGACGACGCCCTCGGCGTCGAGGCGGACGAGACCGTCGCCGGCGCGCGGCGAGGAGTCCATGTCGACCTGCTCGCCGGGGAAGGGGAACGTTCCGGCGGCGATCATCTGGGCGAGGTCGGAGGCCGACTGGAGGTAGGTGAGCTCCAGGCGGGAGGGGGTGCGGACGGTGAGCAGGTTGGTGTTGCGGGCGATGACGCCGAGCACCCGGCCCTCGCGCCGCACGGGGATGGACTCGACCCGCACCGGGACCTCCTCGCGCCACTCCGGGTCGCCCTCGCGGACGATCCGGCCCTCGTCGAGGGCGGCGTCGAGGAGGGGACGGCGGCCGCGCGGCACCAGGTGGCCGACCATGTCGTCCTGGTAGGAGGTGGGGCCGGTGTTGGGCCGCATCTGGGCGACGGAGACGTACCGCGTGCCGTCGAGGGTCGGGACCCAGAGCACGAGGTCGGCGAAGGAGAGGTCGGAGAGCAGCTGCCACTCCGACACCAGCAGATGGAGCCACTCGAGGTCGGAGTCGCTCAGGGCGGTGTGCTGGCGGACGAGGTCGTTCATGGAGGGCACGGTGCGAGCGTACCCGCGGAATTACAGGGGCGGTGAACCTGGATCTCCCGGGCTCCGTGTTGGAGGATGGGCCGGGAAAGAGCGCGTTCCTGTGGATGGACAGACAAGAATGGTCTAGTCCACAATGAACGCAACAGAGCCTCCGTCCTCCCCGCACAGGAGGATGGACGAGGTACCCGGCGCTCTCTGCCCTGACTGCGCCGAGACCTCCCAGACGGCCGAGGGACCGCACACCCCCGGCCGGGCAACTCCGGGCTGCGGTGCCGGGCGGGCTGAGGGTCCCGTCAGGCGCCGTAGCCCGCGGGTGTTTCCGGGGCCTCCTCCCCGTCCTGCGCCGGCCAGGCGCGCATCGCCGCCTCCGCCACCGCCGTCAACTCCTCCGCCGTGGCCCCGTCGCGGGCCTGTAGGGACATGCCCTGGAGGACGGCGCCGATCAGCCGGGCCAGCGTGCGGGGGTCCGTGTCCGGCGGGAGGCCGCCGCTCTCCACGTCCTCGCGGACGCGGGTCTCGAACGCGGCCAGGTTCGCGTTCCGCCGGTCCCGCAGGGCCTCCTCCACCTCGGGCGTCGAGCAGTTCACGGCTGCGGAGATCATCAGGCAGCCGTGCGGGTGCCCGGGCTCGGTGAAGATCACCGCGGCCTCGCGCAGCATGCGCCCCAGGGCCGCGCGGGCGGTCGGCTCCTCCGCGAAGGCGCGGTTGCCGTAGGCGCCGTATCCGGCCGCGTACGCCTCGACGACCTCTTCGAACAGCGTCCTCTTGTCGCCGAAGGCGGCGTAGAGGCTGGGCGCGCTGATGCCCATGACGCGGGTGAGGTCGGAGACCGAGGTCGTCTCGTAGCCGTGCTCCCAGAAGGCCATCGTCGCCTGCTCCAGGGCCGTGGGCCGGTCGAAGGAACGGGGGCGGCCGCGCTGTCTCGTCACCATGGAGTGAATTCTATAGCGCTCGCTACGAATCGTGGGGTACGGTCTTTACGTAACGACCACTATAGAAAGAGGGGGGCGTCGCCATGGGCGTGCTCGGCGGACGACTGGCGGGGAAGACGGCACTGGTCACGGGCGGCAGCCGGGGCATCGGACGGGGCATCGCGGAGCGGCTCGGCCGGGAGGGGGCGCGGGTCGCGGTGCACTACGGGACGAACGCGGAGGCGGCGAAGGACACGGTCGCGACGATCGAGGCGGCCGGCGGCACCGCCTTCGCCCTGGGCCAGGAGCTGGGGGTCCCGGGGGACGCGGCGGCGCTGTGGCGGGCCTTCGACGCGCGGGCGGAGGGCCTGGACATCCTCGTGAACAACGCGGGGATCGGGGCGTCGCAACCGTTCGCGACGATCGGGGACGAGGAGTACGACCGGATCTTCGCGGTGAACACGAAGGCGCCCTTCTTCCTGGCGCAGCTGGGCGCGGAGCGGCTCCGGGACGGCGGCCGGATCATCAACGTCTCGACCGGGCTGAGCAGGTCGGCGGTCATGCCGGACCTCGTCGCGTACGCGATGTCGAAGGGCGCCCTCGACGTCTTCACCCGGTACCTGTCGAAGGTCCTGGGGCCGCGCGGGATCACGGTCAACGCGGTGGCGCCGGGGATCGTGGACACGGACGTCAACGCCGGGTGGCTGCGGGGGAACGAGGAGGCCTGGGCCGGGGCGGCGGCGATGGCGACGCTGGGGGCGGTCGGGACGCCGGCCGAGATAGCCGACGTGGTGGCCTTCCTGGCCTCGGAGGACGCGCGCTGGGTGACGGGCGACTGGATCGACGTGACGGGCGGCTCGCTGGCCTGACCGCCGCCGCGTGGAGGCGGGTGGAGCCCCGGGGCGGGCGGGGTTCGAGTGGCTGGGGGCACGGGGGCGGCCGACGATGGACGAGGGGCCGTCCGCGGGGCGGAACGGCATGAGGAGAGGGCCTCCCCTCTGCTAGATTTGGACTTAGATTGGTCTATACCACACGGTCCTTCACCAGCCCCTCACCAGATCGGCAGGCACAGCGTGGAAGTTGTCATCGTCAAGGACGCCAAGGCCGGCGGCGAGCTGATCGCGGACGGCATCGCCGACCTCCTGCGCCGCAAGCCCGACGCGCTGCTCGGCGTGGCCACGGGCTCGACTCCGATCCCGATCTACGACGCCCTTGTCGCCCAGGTCTCCTCCGGTGCCGTGGACGCCTCCCGTGCGCGGATCGCCCAGCTGGACGAGTACGTCGGGCTGCCCGCGGGGCACCCGGAGTCCTACCGCTCCACCGTGCTCCGCCAGGTCGTCGAGCCGCTCGGACTCTCGCCCGAGGCCTTCCTGGGCCCCGACGGCGCCGCCGAGGACGTCCTGGCGGCCTGCGACGCCTACGACAGGGCGCTGGCCGAGGCCGGCGGCGTGGACCTGCAGATCCTCGGCATCGGCACGGACGGGCACATCGGCTTCAACGAGCCCTGCTCCTCGCTCGCCTCCCGGACCCGGATCAAGACGCTCACCGAGCAGACCCGCGTGGACAACGCCCGCTTCTTCGACAACGACATCGAGCAGGTGCCGCACCACGTCATCACCCAGGGCATCGGCACCATCCTGGAGGCCCGTCACCTGGTGCTGCTCGCCACCGGCGAGGGCAAGGCCGAGGCCGTGGCGCAGACCGTCGAGGGCCCGGTGGCGGCGCTCGTGCCGGCCTCCGCCCTCCAGCTGCACCCGCACGCCACGGTCGTGGTGGACGAGGCGGCCGCCTCCAAGCTGAAGCTCGCGGACTACTTCCGCCACACCTTCGCGAACAAGCCGGACTGGCAGGGCATCTAAGACCCCGCGCGGGGACTCCCGGGGACTCCCGGGGACTCCCGGGGACTCCGCACGCGAAGGGGCCCGGCACCTGATCCAGGTGCCGGGCCCCTTCGGGTACGTCCCGTCAGGCGCCGGTGCCGACCACGGCCTCGGCCGCCGCGCGCCCGCAGACCCGGGCCGCGCCGTGCGTGGCGATGTGCAGGGCCCCGCGCGGCTCCGCCTCGTTGAGGCCCATCTCGACCACCACGGTGTCGGGGCGGGCCGCGAGGAGGCCGTCCAGGGCCGCGGTCATCCACGGGTGCCGGTGGAGGTCCCGTACGACCGCCACGATCCGCCGCTCCCCCGCGGCGGCCAGGACGGCGTCCACGGACGAGGACTCGTCGTACGAGCCGGTCTCCGTGCCGGGGAGCAGGCGCTCCAGCTCGGCCGCGACGCCCCAGGGCGTCTCGTCGCCGACCGCGAAGTTCGCGACCGGGGTGAAGGAGGCCACGTAGGGGGCGCCGCTCATCGGCGTGTAGGGCCGCTCCCCCCGGGTCACCTTCAGGGCCCGGCGGGCGGCCACGAGTCCGATGTCGGCACCGGGCGCGGTCCCCTCCTGCACTGCCGCGCCCGGCACCGACCCAGCCCCCCTGGCCCGGTGCGCCTGCGTCCAGGACGCCAGGGCGCGCACGCGCGCCGCGGCGTCGGCCAGCCGTTCCTCGGGCAGTTCACCGGTCCGTACCGCGGCGACCAGCGCGTCGCGCAGCCGCAGCACGGTGTCCTCGTCGCACAGCCCGCCGCCGACGCAGATGGCGTCGGCGCCCGCGGCGATGGCGAGGACGGATCCGCGCTCGATGCCGTACGTCGCCGCGACGGCCTGCATCTCCATGCCGTCGGTGACGATCAGGCCCTCGAAGCCCAGTTCCTGGCGCAGCAGTCCGGTGAGGATCTGCGGGCTCAGGGTGGCCGGGCGGTGGGGGTCGAGCGCGGAGAGCAGAATATGCGCGCTCATGACCGCTTTGGTACCGGCGGCGACGGCGGCGCGGAAAGGCACCAGCTCACGGGCGTGCAGTGTGGCGAGGTCCACATCGATCCGGGGCAGCGCGTCGTGGGAGTCCACGTTGGTGTCGCCGTGTCCGGGGAAGTGCTTGGTGCAGGCCGCGACCCCGACGCCCTGGAGGCCGTCGACGTACGCCACGGTGTGCCGGGCGACGAGGTCCGGGTCCGGGCCGAAGGAGCGGACGCCGATGACCGGGTTCTCGGCGTTGGAGTTGACGTCGGCCGAGGGCGCCCAGTTCAGGTCGACGCCGCACGCCACGAGCCGGCGGCCGAGCTCGCGGGCGACGGCCCGGGTGAGCTCGACGTCGTCGACGCTGCCCAGCGCGTAGTTGCCGGGGAAGGACGAGCCCTGCTTGACCTCCAGGCGGGTGACGTCCCCGCCCTCCTCGTCGATGGCGACGAGGACGTCGTCGCGCTCGGCGCGCAGCTGCGCGGTGAGCGCGGCGAGCTGGCCGGGGTCGACGATGTTCCGGCCGAACAGGCCGACCGAGGACAGTCCTTCGCCGACGCGGCGGAGCAGCCAGTCGGGGGCGGTGGTGCCGACGAAGCCGGGCTGGAGGACCGTGAGCGCGTCACGGGTCAGGGTGTCAGAGCCGTGCAGGAGTGTGGTCATGGGGGTTCCGTTATCCCTTCACCGCGCCGGCGGTCATGCCGCCGACGGCCTTGCGCTGGAGGAAGAGGAAGACGACGAGCACGGGGAGGGCGAAGAGCGTGGAGGCGGCCATGGTGGCGCCCCAGTCGCTGCCGAACGCGGTCTGGAACTGGGTCAGCCAGAGCGTCAGGGTCTGCGACTCCTTCTCCTTGTTGAGCATGAGGATCATGGCGAACTCGTTCCAGGCGGTGATGAAGCCGAAGAGCGAGGTCGACATCAGACCGGGGGCGAGCAGCGGGAAGATCACCTTGCGGAAGGCCTGGCCCCGGGTGCAGCCGTCGATCTGGGCGGCCTCCTCCAGCTCGACCGGGACGGCGGCGATGAAGCCGCGCAGGGTCCAGATCGTGAAGGGGAGGACCATGACGAAGTAGATGAGCGTGAGCATCGGGATGCTGTTCAGCAGGTCGTTCTCGCGCGAGATCATGTACATCGCGATGACCATGACCTCCCAGGGGGCCATCTGCGCCATCATCACGATGAGGACGATCCCCTTGCGCCCCTTGAACTTGAGGCGGGCGATCGCGAAGCTCGCGGCCAGGGCGACGACCAGGGCGAGCAGGACGGCACCGACGGTGACCGTGAGGCTGTTGGTGACGTACGTCCAGAAGAGGTCGACGCCGGTGGCGGTCTTGTAGTTCTCGAAGGTCGGGGTGAAGACGAAGACCGGGTCCTTCGTCATGATCTCGTGCTGCGGCTTCAGCGAGGACGAGAACATCCAGTAGACCGGGAAGACGAAGACGACGGCGAGCACGAGGGCGCCGAGGTTCTTGGCGACCACGGCGACCGTCAGCGGCCTCCGGGTGCGCAGCTTCTGCGGAGTCGGCGTGGTGGCGGCGCTCACAGCTGCTCCTCCTCCTTCAGGATCAGGCGGAAGTAGAAGGACATGACCGCGATGAGCATCACGATCGTCAGGATGGAGATCGCGGCGGCCACACCGTAGTGGAACTGGCCGACGCCCTCGATGTAGGCGAAGACCGGGAGCGTCTCGGAACCGCGGTCGGGGCCACCCAGGTTCATGGCGTAGACCTGGGCGAACGCCTTGAAGATCCAGATGATCTCCAGGAACGTCGTGATCATGAAGAAGGACCGGAGGTTCGGGAAGACCACGGCCCAGAAGGTGCGCCAGCCGCTCGCGCCGTCCATCTTGGCGGCCTCGTACAGCTCGGACCCGATGGTGGTCAGGCCGGCGTACATGTTGAGGGCGACGAAGGGGACCGAGCCCCAGACGAGCAGGATCAGGACGATGACCAGGGTGGAGAAGCCGGTCTCGAACCAGTTGTGCTGGTCGTAACCGGAGAAGCCCAGCGTGCGCATCAGCCAGTTGACGACGCCGAACTGCTCGTCGAAGAGCCAGCGGAAGACCGTGACGGAGGCGACGATCGGCATGGCCCAGGCGAACATGAGGGCCAGCGAGAGGACCAGTCGCATCTTCTTGCCGAGACGGTTGAGCAGCAGGCCGATGCCGGTGCCGATCGCCATGATGAGGGCGACGTTGACGGCCGTGAAGACGACGCTTCGGACGACGACGGTCCAGAAGTCGGAGTCACCGAGGAGCTCGGTGTAGTTGTCGAAGCCGGTCCAGACGGTCTCGCGGGTGATGAACTCCTTCCGGTTGAGCTGCTGGAAGGAGAGGATCACATTGCGGATCAGCGGGTAGAGCAGCAGCACCGCCATGGACAGCAGGGCAGGCGCGACGAGCAGATACGGCAGCACCCCGCTGGGCAGGGAGCGTCTGCCGCGTGGAGGCTGAAGGACTTCCTTCGGGCCCGAAGAGGGTGGCGGAGTCTGAGACTTCCCTGCCGCCCTCCCGGGCGCGTCCTGGGGACCGGCGGTCGCCGTCCCCTGGGAGTCCACGGTCATGGTCTTATTCCTCGCGGTTCTGGGGCTCCCGCGCCCACCGGGGCACGGCCCGGGGGAGCGGGCCGCTGATCACTGCATCGCTGCAACGCGCCGGTGGTGGGGGCGGGGGGGCCCCCCCCCCCCCCCCCGGGGGGGGGGGGGGGTGGGGTTGTTGGGGGGGGTTTTTTGCTTGTGGGGCCCCGCGCCGGGCGTGTTTGGGGGGAGACCCCGGAGGTACGTTGTGGTGTTG
>NZ_JBIARV010000001.1:493358-694239 GCF_042890295.1 Streptomyces sp. NPDC002232
GGTGTCTGGCCTGGCGGTTCGGGGGCCCCCGCCCCCCCGGGGGCCGGGCGGGGGGGGGGGGGCCGCTTAACCCTGCAGCCCGCCCCCCCGCGGGGGGGGGGGGGGGGGCCCCCCCGCCCCCACCACCGGGGCTACGGATTACTGCTGGTTGATGCGCTCGTTGATGACCTTGTCGGCCGCCTCGCCGGCCTTCTTGGCGTCCTCACCCTTCAGGACCTTGGTCATGTAGTCCTTGATCGGGTTCGGGGCGGTCTCGACGTTGGCCCAGCCCGGGGTGACCGGGGTGACCTTGCCGGAGGCGGAGGAAGCGGCCATGGCCTCGGCGAAGGAGCCGGCGGCCGGCTTGAACTGCGCCGCGTCGGTGTTCGGAAGCAGCGCGCCCTCGGTGGCGGCGGCGTACTTCGTCATGAAGTCCTTGCCGGCGGCGAGCGCCAGCCACTCCTTCGCGAGGTCCTTGTTCTGGGACCGCTCGGCGACGGCGAGGTTGGAGCCGCCGAGGAAGACGGAGCCCGGCTTGTCGGCCGTCTTGCCCGGGATCGGGAAGTAGCCGAAGTCGGCGGTCTTGCCGGCCTTCTTGATGGCGTCGATGGCGCCGCCGGCCTCCCAGCCGAGACCGATCCAGGACGAGACGCCGCCCTTGGGAACGATGTCGGTGGACTGCTGCGGGGTGGCCTCGTCCTTGTCCTTCGGAGCGGTGGAGTAGGACGCCAGCTCCTTGTAGAAGTTCATGGCGCTGACGGCCTCGGGGGAGGACAGGTTGCCCTTCCACTTGTCGCCGTCCTTGACCGCGAGGTCGCTGCCCTCGTCCCAGATGAGGCCGGCGAGGACGTACCAGGACTGACCCGGCAGGTAGATCGCCTGCGACTTCGGGTCGGAGGCCTTGAGCTTCTTCAGGCCCTCGATCCACTCGGCGCGGGTCTTGGGCGGGGTGACTCCGGCCTTCTTGAAGGCGGCCTTGTCGTAGACGACGACGCGGTTGGCGGCGTACCACGGGGCGGAGTAGAGCTTGCCGTCCAGCTCGTTGGACGCGACCATGCCCTTGTTCCAGGCGTCGTAGCCGAGCTTGGCCTTGTCGCCGGACAGGTCGGCGAGGCCGCCGGTGACCGCGTAGCCGGCGGTCTGCGTGTTGCCGAGCTCCAGGACGTCCGGCGGGGTGTCCTCGGAGAGGGCGGTGGTGACCTTCTCCTGGATGCCGTTCCAGATCTGCTTCTCGACCTTGACCTTGACGCCCGGGTGCTTGGCCTCGAAGGCCTTGTTCACCTCGGCCATCCAGGCGTCCGGCGCGGAGCCGTCCATGACCCAGACGGTCAGGTTCTTGTTGCCGCCGGCCGTGGCCTTGCCGCCGTCCTTGCCGCTGTCACTGTCCGAACCACACGCAGCGATGGAGACCATCATGCCTGCGACGCCGATCGCCGCGATGAGCTTGCGCTTCACGCCACCCTCCTCAGGGATGCCTGCAACCCCTGCCCACCGCGCGAAGACATACGTCAGGTAGTGCTCGTGGGGCTGGGACCTGGTCTTTAATGGTTTAGACCAGTACCCGGAGCTTGGCCTAGACCTTTAGGGGTGTCAAGGGTGTATAAGAAGGGCAGTCGCGTCCGTTATCGGACCGACACCTGAGGGAGGGCGACGACCCGTGACCGGTCCGTGCCACCATGTGAGCCGCGACAGACGGAGGAGCCGGTGACGGCAGCAGCACAGGAGTCGGGAAGGCAGGCCATGGCCACGGACGCGGGCAGCACGGAGACAGAGAGCGGGACACCCACCCGCACTGCGCGCGTGCCCAAGTACTACCGACTGAAGCGACACTTGCTCGACATGACGGAGACCCTGCCGCCCGGCACCCCGGTCCCGCCCGAGCGTACGCTCGCCGCCGAGTTCGACACGTCCCGCACCACCGTGCGCCAGGCCCTCCAGGAACTGGTCGTCGAGGGCCGCCTGGAGCGCATCCAGGGCAAGGGCACCTTCGTGGCCAAGCCCAAGGTCTCGCAGGCCCTCCAGCTCACCTCGTACACCGAGGACATGCGGGCGCAGGGCCTGGAGCCCACCTCGCAGCTCCTCGACATCGGGTACGTCACGGCCGACGACACCCTCGCCGGGCTGCTCGACATCTCCGCCGGCGGCCGGGTGCTCCGCATCGAGCGCCTCCGCCTGGCCAGCGGCGAGCCGATGGCGATCGAGACCACCCACCTGTCGGCGAAGCGCTTCCCCGCGCTGCGCCGCTCGCTGGTGAAGTACACCTCGCTCTACACGGCGCTCGCCGAGGTCTACGACGTGCACCTCGCCGAGGCCGAGGAGACCATCGAGACCTCCCTCGCCACCCCGCGCGAGGCCGGGCTGCTCGGTACGGACGTGGGCCTGCCGATGCTGATGCTCTCCCGCCACTCCCTGGACGCCCAGGGCGAGCCGGTGGAGTGGGTCCGGTCCGTCTACCGAGGCGACCGGTACAAGTTCGTGGCGCGCCTCAAGCGCCCCAACGGCTGAGCAAGCGCACCGAACGGACGGCCGCACCCCTGGCGGGGGGTGCGGCCGTCCGGCGTTTTCGGGGGCGGTACGGGAGGGGGCGGTACGGGAGGGGTGGCGGGACCGCCGATGACGGAGGCGGTGCGGAGGGGGCGGCGAGGGCGGTACGGGAAGGGCACCCCGGAGCCCCCGCGAGCGTCGGCCGCAGGACTGCCCGGCACCGGGAAGGCACCGGGAAGGCGCCGGGAACCGCGCCCTCCGAACGGAACGGCCGCTTCCCTGCCCGGGCGGCCCGTACGGGGACGTGACGGCCCCCCGGCACCTTCCGCCTGGCAGCAACGTGACGCCTCCGGGAAACCCCCTGGTCGCCGGCGCGCGGAGATCCGCGGAGCGCACTGGCCCCTAACGGCCACGCGGTTGGCGCCAGCCGTTCTGCGGTGACAGGGCCCCCCGGGCGGGCCAGTCTTGGACCTGTCGAAGCCGCCCCGCAGAGCCCGGGAGCGGCCCCGGGGGGCCACCCCCGCGACCCCCACTCCGCACCGTCCCGGAAGGCAGCCCCGCCATGTCCAGCAGCGCCCGTTTCGCCACCTTCGCCCGCATTCAGCTCCGTGCAGCCGTCGCCCTGACCGTCCCCGCCGCCGCCGCGCTGACCCTCGTCCTCGCGGCGCAGCCGGCACCCGCCGACCCGGCCGCCGCACCCGCCGCCGTCACCGCCTCCGGCACGGCCGACACCTCGGCCGCCCAGCCCACCGACTCCAACGACGGCTTCTCCTGGGGCTGATCCCATCTACCTCATCGGCATCTCGATGAGGGAACCGGACGACGACCCCGCACCGGACGCCGACCCCCCACCGGCCCCGTCCGCCGCACGACTCGTCGAGACGCTGCACCGCGTCGCCCGGCCGCAGGACCGCTTCGAGTCCGCCCGGGCACTGGTCCTCGACCGCACGGTCCGGCTGGCCCTGTACATCCGGGGCCCCGACGAGATCGAGGCCGTCGGCCACGCGCTGCGGCTCTGCCGGCTCCTCCTCGGCCACTCCCCCGAGCTCTCCCGCCACCGCATCGCGGACTTCCGGCTCCTCTGAACCCCCACCGCCCGGGGAGCCCCACCGCGCAGGAACCCAAGGAACCCCCATGCCCAGGGCCCGTCCCAGCGTGTCCGTCATCATCCCCAACTACAACTACGAGAAGACCCTGCGCGCCTGCCTCGCCTCGGTCTTCGCGCAGACCCACGCCCCGCTCGACGTCATCGTCGTGGACGACGCCAGCACGGACCGGTCCCGGGACATCGCCCGCGAGTTCGACGTGGTCCTCATCGCCAACCCCCACAACCGGGGGGTGTCCGCCGCCCGGAACCTGGGCGCCGCCGCCGCCCGGGGCGAGGTCCTCTTCTTCCTCGACTCCGACACCGCCCTCCACCCCGAGGCCCTCGCCCACGCCGCCGACCTGCTCCGGGACGACCCGGGCCTCGGCTGTGCGCACGGCGTCCTCGACCCCGAACCGCTCTTCGACGACGGACCCGTGGAGCGCTACCACGCCCTGCACGCCCACTTCTGGCGCCGCCGCGCCGCCGGCGAGGTCCGCACCGCCTTCTTCGCCCTCGGCGCGATCCGCAAGGAGGTCTTCGAGGCGACCGGCCCCTTCGACGAGAACCTCCGGGACTCGGAGGACGTCGAGTACAGCGGCCGGCTCGTCCGCTCCCACCGGATCCTGATGACCGAGGCCATCCGCGGCCGCCACGACGACGTGGACCGGCTCGGGGCGATGCTCTCGGAGCAGTACCGGCGCTCCCAGCTGCTGATCGCGGCGCTCGGGCAGATGCGGGAGGGCGGCCTCACCGCCAACCGGCCGCTCGGCGTCCTCGCCGCCGCGCTGACCCTGCCCACCCTGCTCCTCGGCCTGCTCTCCCCCTGGCTGCTGCTCGTCCCCGCCCTGTGCGCGCTGCTCTTCGCCTGCGCCGATCCGGGCCTGAGCGCCTTCGCGCTGCGCACCCGGGGTCCGGGCTTCCTCCTCTACTTCACCGCCGTGCACTTCGTGCTGCACCAGGCGATCGTCCTCGGCGCCGCCCGGGGCACCGTCCGCTGGCTCACCGAGCCCGACTTCGGCCCGAGCGTGCGCCGCCGGGCCGCCGACACCGCCGCCGCCCCCACCACCTCCGTATGACCGCCCGTACGACCCTCCCCACAGGAGTACGTCCATGGCCACGCCCACGCTCACCGGCCGAGAGGCGCCGACGGCCCGTCCGCCGGCCTCCCGTCCGCCCAGTCGCCTCGCCGACCTCACCGCCCTCGTCCGCCCGGGACAGTGGACGAAGAACCTGGTCGTCGTCCCCCTCGGCCTGCTCGGTGCCCCCCGTCTCGACGGCGGCGCGCTCGGCGGCGCCGTCGCCGCCGTCGCCGTCTTCACCCTCGCGTCCGCGCTGATCTACCTGGTGAACGACATCGGCGACCGGGACCGCGACCGCCGCCACCCGGAGAAGCGGCACCGTCCGATCGCCGCCGGCCGGATCGGCGTCGGGACCGCCGTGTCCTTCGCCGCCGTGCTCGCCGCCCTCCTCGTCACGACCGTCGGCCTCACCGCGCTCACCGGCACCGCCGCGCCCGCGGACTGGTGGCCGGTCGCCGCCTACGTCGCGCTCAACGCCGCGTACAGCAAGGGGCTCAAGCACGTCCCGCTGCTCGACGTCTTCATCGTGGCCCTCGGCTTCGTGCTGCGTCTCGCCCAGGGCTGCCTGGCCACCGGGAACCCGGTGCCGAGCTGGCTCGCGCTCTGCGTCTTCTCGCTGTGCCTGCTGCTCATCCTGGGCAAGCGGCGCCACGAGATGGCGGTCGGCGGGGTGCTGCACCGGCCCGCGCTGCGCGGCTACACCCTCGGCTTCCTCGACCAGCTGCTCGCCTTCATGGCGGTCCTCACGGCGGTCAGCTACGTCCTCCAGGTCCAGGGCAGCCCGGTCTTCGGGGTGCACGGCCCGCTCGTCGCGGTCCTCAGCGCGCCGTTCGCGCTCTTCGGGCTCGCCCGCTACCTCCAGCTGATCGTCGTCGACGCGGGCGGCGGGAACCCGTCCCGGGCCCTGTTCAGCGACCGGATGACCGTCTCCAACGCCCTGCTCTGGGCGGCGCTGCTCGCCGGCGCCTGGCTGCTCGGCCGCCTGGGGGCATGAGCTCCATGACGCTCACCGCCGCCGCGCCCCCGGCTCCCGCCGAGGCACCCGCCCCGCGCGGCCGGCTCCGCCGCGCCCTGTCCGTCCTCTTCCCCGTCGCCGTCGTCACGGGCATCGGATTCGCCCTGTACGACCGGGCCGGCGAGCTCGCCGCGCTCGTGCTGCGGCCCGACTCGGTCCCGTACCTGCTCGCGGCGCTCGCCGCCAACGCCGGGGCCGTGCTGCTCTCCATGGCCACCTGGCGGACCCTCCTGTCCGACCTGGGGCCGCGGGTGCCCGGCCGGACCGCGACCCGGATCTACTTCACCTCCTACCTCGGCAAGTACGTGCCGGGCGCCGTCTGGGGCGTCCTCGCCCAGCTGCGGATGGGCGGAGCGGCCGGAGTGCCCGCGCCGGTCGTGCTCGCCGTCTTCCTGCTCAACCTGATCGTGGCCGTCCTCACCGGCCTCGCCGTCGGCCCGGTCGCCGCGCCCTGGACCATCGGCGCCGCAGCCTGGTGGCTGGTGCTGCCGGGGGCCGTCACCCTCGCCTTCGCCGTCCGGCCGGAACTGCTCCACCGCCTCGCCGCGTCCGCCGCGCGGCTGGCCCGCAGGACCGCGCCGGCCACCCGGGCGAGCGACCGGGGCATGCGCCGGGCCCTCGCCTCCGCGACCGGCTCCTGGGCGGTCGGCGGACTCCACCTGTGGGCGCTCGCCGTGATGCTGGGCGCCCCGCCGCTGACCGCCCTGCCGGTCTGCGTCGGCGGCTTCGCCCTCGCCACGGCCGCCGCCAGCCTCGTGGTGGTCCTGCCGGACGGCTGGGGCGCCCGGGAGGCCCTGCTGCTGCTCGCCCTGACCGCCGTCCTGCCCTGGCAGGAGGCCACCGCCGTGACCGTCGCCAGCCGGGTGGTCTGCACCCTCAGCGAGGTCCTCGTCGGCGGCGCCGCCCTCCTGCTGACCCTTCCCCGCCGCTCCCCCACCGACCCGAAGGAACGCGCATGACCTCCCTCTACAGCGTCGACGACTGCGAGTCGCTGACGACCAAGCAGGTCCACGGCCTGTACAAGGACCACGTCAACAAGAGCCAGGTCTCCCTGATGACCTCCTTCGGCTTCGGCCAGGAGCTCGTGGAGAGCGCCGAGGGCGTCTGGATCACCCAGCGCGACGGCCGCCGCGTCCTCGACTTCACCGGCGGCGTCGGCGTCCTCAACCACGGCCACAACCACCCCCGGATCCTCGCCGCCCGGCAGCGCTTCCAGGAGCGCAGGAGCATGGAGGTCCACAAGACCTACTTCTCGCCGTACGTCGCGGCCCTCGGCCACAACCTGGCGGAGCTGCTGCCCGGCGACCTGAACATGTCGTTCTTCCCCAACTCCGGCGCGGAGGCGGTCGAGGGCGCGGTCAAGCTGGCGTACAAGTACCACGGCGGCCGGCGCTCCCGGGTGCTGCGGTCGGACATCTCCTTCCACGGCAAGCTGCTCGGCTCGGGCAGCCTGACCGGCCAGAACCAGTCCGGGTTCCAGTTCCCCGGCATCCCCGGCGTGGAGATCTTCCGCTACGGGGACCTGGACTCGGTCCGGAAGCTGGTGGCCGGACTGCGCACCGACAAGGGCGAGTCCGACGTGTACGCGATCCTCATCGAGCCGCTGTCGGCGTCGACGATGAACGAGTGCTCGGAGGAGTTCCTGCGCGGGCTGCGGGAGCTGTGCACGGCCGAGGACATCGTGCTGCTCTTCGACGAGATCTACACCGGCTGGGGCAAGACCGGCACCCTCTTCCACTTCATGCGGTACGAGGGCCTGGTCCCCGACATCCTCACCACCTCGAAGTCCTTCGGCGGCGGGAAGTCCTCCATCTCCGCCTTCGTCGCCCGCGAGCCGGTCTTCCGCAAGGCCTACGACAACCTCACGGACGCCCTCCTCCAGTCGACGTCCACCACGTACTACGGCTTCGGCGAGGAGGCGGTCACCGCGATCGAGGCGGTCAACGTGGCCGTCGAGGACGACTATCCGGCCCGCGCCCGGGACATCGAGCGGATCCTCGCCCCCGGTCTGGAGCGGATCGCGAAGGAGTACCCGGACGTGGTGGCGGAGGTCCGCGGCCACGGCGCGCTGCACGGCGTCTTCCTGCACAAGGGCCCGAAGATCCTGGAGCTGGTGACGAAGCTGGTGCCGGGCGCGATGACGAAGGACCCGCGCTTCCGCACCAAGCTCATCACCTCGTCGGTGGTCAACGCCCTCTACCGGGACCACGGCATCTACACGTACTACACGCTCAACGGCGACAACCCGCTGATGGTCGCGCCCTCGCTGGTCGCCGAGCCGCACGAGGTCGAGTTCTTCCTGGACTGCCTCGACAAGACCCTGGCCCAGGGTCTGCCCCGTCTGCTCACCCGTTTCGTCAAGGAGAAGGTGTCGTCGCTGTGGTAGAGCGCATCGTGGTCACCGGCGGTGCCGGAATGCTCGGATCGACCCTGATCGAGCGGCTGCTCGACGAGGGCCGGCAGGTGCACTGCGTGGACCTGCGGGCCCCGCGCACGGAGCACCCGCACCTCACGCACACGGTCTCGGACGTCCGGGACGCCGTCACGATGAAGCGGGTCACGGCGGACGCCGACGCGGTGGTGCACTGCGCCGCCGCCCTGCCCAGCTACCCGGCCGACACCATCCGCTCGGTGATCGTCGGCGGCACGGAGGCGGTCCTGACGGCCGCCGAGGCGAATGCCGTGCCCCGGGTCGTGCACATCTCCTCGACCGCCGTCTACGGACTCCCGAAGGTGGTGCCGACGCCGGAGGAGTACCCCCGCGAGCCCGTCGACACGTACAGCGCGGCCAAGGCGGAGGCCGAGGAGGTCGCCGAGCGCTTCCGGGGCCGGGGGATGTGCCTTCCGATCCTGCGGCCGAAGACCTTCCTCGGGCCGGGCCGGATGGGGCTCTTCGCGATGCTCTTCGAGTGGGCCGAGGAGGGCCGGAACTTCCCGGTCCTCGGGCGCGGCGACGTCCGCATCCAGATGTTCGACGTGGCCGACCTGGTCGACGCCGTCGTCACCGCCATGGAGGCGCCCGCCGAGCGGGCCGACGACACCTTCAACCTCGGCGCCACCGAGTTCGGCACGCTACGCGAGGACTTCCAGGCCGTCCTGGACGCCGCCGGGCACGGCAAGCGGGTCCGCTCGCTGCCCGCGCGGCCCGCGCTCGCCGCGCTCAGCCTGCTCCAGCGCTCCGGACTCTCTCCCGTCTACGGGCGCCTGCTGCACAAGCTCCTCGACGACAGTTTCGTCTCCACCGACAAGGCGAGGGACGTCCTCGGCTTCCGGCCGAAGCACTCCAACCAGGACGCGATCCTGCGCACCTACGCCTGGTGGCGCGAGCAGCAGCGCACCGCCGGCGCCCGCCCCGCGAAGAAGAGCGAGGGCGTCACCAGCGTCGAACCGTGGCGGCAGGGAGCCCTCTCCCTCGCCAAGGTCCTCTTCTAGGAGCACCCCGATCATGTCCCTCCCCCTGGTCTCCGTCATCGTCCCCAACTACAACTACGGCCGCTCGATCGGCCTGTGCGTCGAGGCCGCCCTCGCCCAGACGTACCCGCACGTCGAAGTCGTCGTCGTCGACGACTGCTCCACCGACGACTCCGCGGCGATCGCCGCGGCGGCCGGCGCGCGGGTCGTCTCCACCGGCGTCAACAGCGGGGTCGCGGTCGCCCGCAACCTGGGCGCCGAGCTCTCCTCCGGCGAGATCCTGGTCTTCCTGGACTCCGACGTCGCCATGCACCCCGACGCGGTCGCCCGGTCCGTCGAACTCCTCGCCTCCGGACAGGGGTACGGCGCGATCTGCGGCACCTACGAGCCCGAGCCGCTCATCCGCGACAGCCTCGTCGAGGAGTACCGCTCGCTCCAGCAGTACTACCTGCTGCTGAAGTCGGAGGGCCCGATCACGACCGTCCACACCGCGATCATGGCGATGCCCCGGCGGGTCTTCGACGAGGTGGGGCCGTTCAACCCGATCCTGCGGCACACCGAGGACCAGGACTACGGGCGCCGGATCTCCGAGCGGTACACGGTGCTCAGCTCCCTGGAGGTGCGGGGCCGCCACGACCACGACGACACCGTGCGGATCGTCCTCGGCAAGGTCTTCGCCCGGGCCCGGCTCGCGGTCCCGCTCATCCTCGGCCGGCGGCACCTCCAGGGCGGCTTCGTCACCGGACCGCGCGCCGGCGCCAGCCTGGCCGCGCCCCTGACGGTCGCCGCGCTGGCCGCGCCGGTCCTGTGGGGGGCCGGATGGGCGCTGCTGCCGCTCGCCCTGTTCCTGCTGGCCGTCTGGGGCGACCTGGACATGTACCGGGAGGTGCGGCGGCACCGGGGACGGCTGTTCCTGGGGTACTTCGTGGCGGTCAACTTCCTGGTGAACCTGACGGTGTTCGCGGCGATCGGGGTCGCGGGCGTCCAGTGGCTCGGCTCGAAGCGGTTCCGGCACCTGTACGACCCGCAGCCGCGTCCGGACCTCGCGCGGGCGACCGCGGGCGCCGACCGTGGCTGACACGCTCGCGCCGCCGGAGCGCGCCACCGGGACCCCCGCCCCGCCCCGTCGCCGCCGCGACCGGCTGGTGCCCGCCGCCGCCCTGGCCTGGCTCGTCCTGCTCCTGGTCGAGTGGGCGGCGGACGGCCGGATCTGGCTGGGACACCTGGTCGGCATCGTGCCGCCGGCCGTCTTCGCCCTGGTGCCGCTCGGGCTCGCGGCCCTCGCGCCGCTCGCCCGGGGCGCGGCCCGGTGGCGGAGCCTCGCGGCCGCCGGGCTCGCGCTGGTCCTGGGCTTCGGGCAGTCCGGCTTCGACCCGGCGGCGCTGTGGCGGGCGGAGCCGAGGCCGGGCCCGGACGCGGTGCGGGTCTTCGCCTGGAACACCAACTCGTGGAACCAGCTCCTCGGCACCCAGGACCACTTCTACGCCTTCCTGCGGGCGAAGGACGCGGACGTGTACCTGCTGCACGAGTACCAGCACGTCACCGCCGACCGGAAGGGCAAGCTGCCGGTCGACGACCTGGCGCGGCTGCGCCGGGAGTTCCCCGGCTACCAGGTGGCGGTGCGCGGCGAGCTGGTGACGCTCTCCCGCTTCCCGATCCTGCGGCAGCCCGCGGTGGGCCCGGCCCGCGCGGTGCCGCCGGGCGCCGACTGGGCGACGGAGTACCGCGAGAACAAGGTGCTGCGGACCGACGTGCTGGTCGGGGGGCGGGCGGTGTCCTTCTACAACGTGCACATGCCGGTGTGGAACAGCATGCCGGACGGTCTCCTCTCCGCCGCCTTCTACCGCCACATGCGGGAGCGGTTCGCCCCGCGCCGGGCTCAGTACGAGGGCCTGGAGGCCGACCTGGCCGCCAACCGCAACCCGGTGGTGGTGGCCGGCGACTTCAACGCGACGGCCGCGATGTCGGACCTCGACCCGCTGCGGGAGCGCCTCGACGACGCGGCGGAGGTGAGCACCGACCCGTATCCGACGAGCTGGGAGGAGGGCGGCTGGAAGCCCTTCTGGCGGACCGACTGGGCGTTCACCGGGAACGGGGCGCGGGCCGAGCGGTACGTGTTCGGGGCGCCGGAGAAGCTGTCCGACCACGCCGTGCAGGACCTGTGGGTGTCGCTGCCGGGGAGCGGATGACGGCGATGGTCCTGTCCTGCGCCCTCGTCTGGGCGGTGTTCCTGGCCCTGCACCTGGTGCTCAACGGCCGCTGGTGGCCGTGGCTCGCGGTCTCGCTGCTGCCGCCGGTCGCGCTCGCCCTCGTCCCGCTGGTCCTGCTCGGCGCCGCCTCGGTCACCGGCGACGGCCTCGCGGCGGCGCTCGCCGCCGGCTGCCTCCTGGTGGCGTGGCCGCAGAACGGGATCAACCTGCGGGGGCTCCTCGCGCGGGGCTCCGGGGAGGTCGGTCTGCGGCTGGTGTCCTGGAACACCCAGCACTGGAACCAGGGCGGCGACCCGGACCGCTTCTACGCCTTCCTGCGCGCGCTCGACGCCGACGTGTACGTCCTCCAGGAGTACCTGAACGGCTTCGAGGGCGGCGAGGTCTGGGACATCGACGACGAGGAGCGGCTGCGGGCCGCGTTCCCCCGCCACCACCTGGCGGTCGGCAACCACTCTGTGACGCTGTCCCGGTTCCCGCCCGCCGGGCCGCCCGTGCCGGTCGGCGCCTGCTCGCTGCGGGTGGACCTGCGGGCCGGGGGGCGCGTGCTGTCGACGTACAACGTGCACATCCCGGTGCAGCTCACGGTCATGAACCCGCTGCGGCCGGCCTTCCTCCGGGACATGCGGCGCCGGGCGGCGGCGCGTGACCGGGAGTACGCGGCGCTCGTCGCCGACCTGCGGGGCAACCCGCATCCGGTCCTGGTGACCGGGGACTTCAACACCAGCGCCGCCATCGGGGACATCCGGCGGATGCCCCGGTCGCTGCGCGACGCGATCGGCGCCTGCCGCGCGGTCCTGCCGGCCAGCTGGAACGCCCGCGCCCGGCTGCGGCTGTGGCGGATCGACTGGGCGTTCACCGGCGGCGGCGCGCGGGTGGGCTCGTACCGCTTCCGCGCCGCGGAGGGACTCTCGGACCACCTGGTCCAGGAGCTGACCGTCACCGTATGAGAGAGAGGAACGACATCATGGAGTACACGAACCTGGGCGGACCCGAGGGTCCGCGGGTGTCCACGCTGTGCCTGGGCACCCTGCCCTTCGGCACCCGGATCGACGAGGCCGCGGCCTTCGCGGTCCTGGACCGGTTCCACGAGGCCGGCGGCACCTTCATCGACACCGCGAACACGTACGCCTTCTGGGAGCCGGGGGCGACCGGCGCGGAGAGCGAGCTGCTCATCGGGCGGTGGCTGCGCAGCCGGGGCGTGCGGGACGAGATGGTGCTGGCGACGAAGGTCGGCGCGCTGCCGGACCCGCCGGGGTCGGCGTGGCCGGAGTGCGCGGAGGGCCTGTCGGCTCCGGTGATCCGCCGTCAGGTGGAGGAGAGCCTGCGGAATCTGGGCACGGACCGGATCGACGTGTACTACGCGCACATCGACGACCGGAGGACGCCGGTCGCGGAGACGATGGGCGCCTTCGGCGAGCTGGTGGACGTGGGGAAGATCGGCCGGGCGGGCTGCTCGAACTTCGCGGCCTGGCGGATCGAGGAGTCGCGGGGCGCGGCGGCCGCCGCCGGCGTGCCGGACTACGCGGCGGTGCAGCAGCGGTACACGTATCTCCGGCCGCGTCCCGGGGCGGAGTTCGGGGTGAACCCGCACGCCTCGGAGGAGCTGCTCGACTATCTGGCGACGCGGCCGGAGCTGACGTTCACCGCGTACACGACGCAGCTGACGGGGGCGTACACCGACCCGGGCAAGGAGGTGCCGGAGCAGTACCGGCACCCGGGTTCGGAGCGGCGCCTGAAGGTGCTCGCCGAGGTGGCGGCGGAGCTGGGGGTGACCGCGAACCAGGTGGTGCTGGCCTGGGCGCTGGGCGGCGCCGTGCCGGTGCTGCCGGTCATCGGGGCCAGTGCGCCGGGGCAGCTGGACGAGGCGCTGGGCGCGGTGGGGCTGCGGCTGGACGACGAGCTCAGGAAGCGGCTCGACGATGTGGACTGAGCGGGTGGCCGGGGCGGCGGTGCGGCACCGGGCGGCGGTCGGGGCGGTGTGGCTGCTGGTGCTGGTGCTCGGCGGGGCGGCGGCGCTGCTCGGCCTGGGGCGCCTGGACCAGTCGTTCACCGCCTCGGGCGGGCCGGGGTTCGCGGCGAACCGCGCGGTCCAGGAGCGGTACGGGAACGGGGCGGCGGTCGCGCCGCTGGTGGCGGTCGTGACCTGGCCGGCGGGGACGGACGCGCGGGCCGGGGACACCCGGCTCGCGGAGGTCCTGGACCGGGCGGCGGGTCCGGGCGCGCGGACGGTCTCGTACGCGGCGACGGGCGACGAGGGCTTCCTCGGCGCGGACGGCCGCACCGCGTACGCCCTGGTGTACCCGGCGGCGGGGCGGCCGGACCTGGCGGGTCTGGCGGCGGTCGAGGACGCCGCGGTGGCGCTGCGCGCGGAGCTGCGGGCACGGCTGCCCGGGGTCCGGGCCGAGGTGACGGGGGTGCTGCCGCTCCAGCACGACAGCGCGCTCGCGGGGCCGGGCCCGGTGGCACTGGCGGCGAAGGCGGCCTGCGCGCTGGGGCTGCTGCTGGTGCTGGTCCTGGCCTTCCGCTCGCCGTCCGGGGTGCTGGCGCCGCTGCTGCTCGCGGCCGTGACCTCGGTGGGGGCGCTGCTCCTGGTGGAGGCGGTGGCGGGGTTCACCGAGATCGGCTTCGTCGTGGTGTACCTGGTGCCGGTGCTGGCGCTGGTGGTGTCGGTGCACCGCTGGGCGCGGCCGGCGGGTCCGGCCGCCGCCCGGTCCGCGGTGACGGGCGGTGCGGCGGGTGCGGCGGCCTGCGCGGTGCTGGCGCTCTTCCCGGCCGCGTTCCTCCGGTCGGTGGGGGTTGCGGGTCTCGCGGTGGGCGCGGTGGGCGCGGCGGCGGCGCTGACGCTGACGCCGGTGCTGCGGTCGGTGGCGCGGCCGGCTCCCGTGCGCGGGGCCCGGGCCCCGCACGGCGCCCTGTCCGTGCTCGGGCTGGTCCTTCTGGTCCTCCTCGCCGGTGCGGCGGCGCAGCTGCGGGTGGGCAACCCGGAGGCGCGGGCCCTGGTGGCGAGCGGTCCGGCGCGGGACGGTCTCGACCGGCTCGCGGCGGCCGGGGTGCCGTCGGGGGTGCTGAACCCGCTGGAGGTGCTGGTGCCCGGGGGCGCGGACGCGGCGGAGGTGGCCGCGCGGGCGGCGCGGGTGCCGGGGGTGCGGCTGGCGGCGGCGCCTCCCGGCTGGCGGCGTCCGGGGACGGCACTGGTCGTGGTGGTTCCGGTGGAGGAGCCGATGACGGCGGGGGGCGCGGCGACGGTGACGGCGCTGCGGTCGGCGCTCGCGGACACGGGCGCCCTGGTGGGCGGTTCGGGTGTGGTGGACCGCGATCTGGTGGACGGGGTGTACGGGCTGCTGCCGTACGCGGTCCCCGGGGCGGCCCTCGCGGCCTTCGCGGTGCTCGCCCGGCGGCTGCGGCGCGGCCCGGCGGCGCGGGCGGTGCTGGGCGGGCTGCTCGCGGCGGCCGCCTCGGTGGGGTCGCTGGTGGTGGTGTGGCAGTGGGGCCCGGCGGGGACCGGGGCGGTGACGGGCTGGGTGCCGCTGGTGGTGGGCGCGTTCGCGTTCTGCGTGGCGCTGGAGGGGTCGGCGGCCTCGGCGGCGGGCGGGCCGGGACGGGCGGGGCGGGTGGCGGCGGGCGCGGGCGCGCTGGCGGTGCTCGCGGTGGGGATCGGACCGCAGGTGGAACTGGCGCTCCTTGTGACCGGGTTCGCGGCGGGCGCGGTGGCGGGCGCGTGGACGGGGGCGCACCCAGGAGTTCGTCATAATTGGTCTAGACCTAGACCGCCCCTCCCCTCTAGCATCGACGACCGCGATCACGAGTCCGACCGGTCGCGCCACGGAAGGTGACGAGGGGGAGATACCTGATGCTGGAGGCGCTCGGCATAAAGGAGTCGACGGAGGCCGTCTACCGCCTGCTCCTGGAGCGGCCGGAGTACGACGTGGCGGAGATGGCGGCCCATCTGGGCCGCCCCGAGCCGGAGGTCCGCGAGGCGCTCGCCTGCCTCGCGGACCTCAAGCTCGTCCTCATGGACGACTCCTCGGGCGAGGTCGAACCCTTCAACCCGGACGTCGGATTCTCGTTCCTGCTCTCCCGCGCCGAGGCCGAACTGAGCAAGCGCAAGCGCCAGGTCGAGCAGGCCGGGCGCGCGGTGGCCGGGATCCTCGCCTCGTACGCGGACTGCCCCGAACCGGGCGTCCGGCACGACCTCGTGGACCGGATCACGGGTCTCGACCAGGTCCGCGAGCGCCTGGAGGACCTGGCGGCGAACGCCCGCACCGAGTGCCTCTCGCTGCTGCCCGGCGGCGCCCAGCTCCCCGACACGATGGACGCGAGCCAGCCGCTCGACCAGCTCGCCCTGGAGCGCGGGGTGAAGATCCGCTCGATCTACCAGGAGAGCTTCCGGAACGACCCGCCGACCGTCGAGTACGTCCGCTGGTACTGCGACCTCGGCGGCGACGCGCGGACCGTGCCCGTCGTCCCGATGCTCATGGTGATCGTCGACCGGGAGGCCGCGCTCGTCCCCGTCGACCCGGCGGACGGGCGCGCCGGGGCGCTGGAGGTCCGCAGCCCCGGCCTGGTCCACGCGCTCGTGGTGCTCTTCGACCGGCTGTGGGACGCGGGCACCCCCTTCGGCGAGGCCCCGCGCCGCGACGCGCACGACCTCTCGCCGCAGGAGCGGGAGTTGCTGATGCTCCTCGGCATCGGCTGCACCGACGACATCGCGGCCCGCCGGCTGGGGGTCTCGCTGCGGACCGTCCGCCGGATGAGCTCCGAACTGATGAACCGACTGGGTGCGCGCAGCCGGTTCGAGGCGGGCGTACGGGCGGCGAAAGAGGGCTGGCTCTGAGAATTCCCGTCCGTTATCGGGATGGCTCTGACAAAGTCGCATCCGTTATGCGGACAGGGGTTCCCTGGAGGGGTACCGTCCCCTAGATTTCCCCAGCATTACCGAGGTGATCAGCGAGGGGACGGGAATCGCCATGTCAGAAACGCCAGATGCGACACAAGGGAAACAACCGACCATCACTCCCCTGCGGGTGGTGATCGCACTCTGCCTGATCGCCCCGTTCGTGGCGATGCTCTGGGTGAGCTCCTATGCGAAGACCGAACCGCTTTTCGCCGGAATCCCGTTCTTCTACTGGTACCAGATGCTCTGGGTGCTCATCTCCACGGCCCTCACCATGATCGCGTACAAGCTGTGGCAGCTGGACCAGCGTGCCCGCAAGGGAGGTGACGCGCGATGAAGGACGGCGTGAACGGCGTGGCGCTCGGCGTCTTCGTCTTCTTCTTCGTGGCCGTCACGGTCATGGGCTTCCTGGCCGCGCGCTGGCGCAGGGCCGACAACGAGCAGAGCCTCGACGAATGGGGCCTGGGCGGCCGGTCGTTCGGCACCTGGGTGACCTGGTTCCTGCTCGGCGGCGACCTCTACACGGCGTACACCTTCGTCGCCGTGCCCGCGGCGATCTACGCGGCGGGCGCGGCCGGCTTCTTCGCCGTGCCGTACACGATCCTGGTGTACCCGCTGATCTTCACCTTCCTGCCGCGCCTCTGGTCGGTCTCGCACAAGCACGGATACGTCACCACCTCGGACTTCGTGCGCGGCCGCTTCGGCTCCAAGGGCCTGTCGCTGGCGGTGGCGGTCACCGGCATCCTCGCCACCATGCCGTACATCGCGCTCCAGCTCGTCGGCATCCAGGCCGTCCTGGACGTGATGGGCGTCGGCGGCGGCGAGAACACCCACTGGTTCGTCAAGGACCTGCCGCTGCTGATCGCCTTCGGCGTCCTCGCGGCGTACACGTACTCCTCGGGCCTACGCGCCCCCGCGCTCATCGCCTTCGTCAAGGACACCCTGATCTACCTCGTCATCGCGGTGGCGATCATCTACATCCCGATCAAGCTGGGCGGCTTCGACGAGATCTTCGCGAAGGCCGGCGAGGCGTACGCGCAGACCAACCCGGCGACCGGGAAGCCGCGCGGCACGCTCGCCCCCGGCGAGGCCGGACAGTGGACGTACGCGACGCTCGCGCTCGGCTCGGCGCTCGCGCTCTTCATGTACCCGCACTCCATCACGGCGACCCTGTCGTCCCGGAGCCGTGAGGTCATCCGCCGCAACACCACGATCCTGCCGCTGTACTCGCTGATGCTGGGCCTGCTCGCGCTGCTCGGCTTCATGGCGATCGCCGCCGGCATCAAGGTCACGAACGGCCAGCTCGCCATCCCGCAGCTCTTCGAGACCATGTTCCCGGACTGGTTCGCGGGCGTCGCCTTCGCCGCCATCGGCATCGGCGCGCTCGTCCCGGCCGCGATCATGTCGATCGCCGCGGCCAACCTCTTCACCCGCAACATCTACAAGGACTTCCTCAAGCCCGACGCCACCCCGGCGCAGGAGACCAAGGTCTCCAAGCTGGTCTCGCTCCTGGTGAAGGTCGGCGCGCTCGTCTTCGTCCTCACCATGGACAAGACGGTCGCGATCAACTTCCAGCTGCTCGGCGGCATCTGGATCCTCCAGACCTTCCCGGCGCTCGTCGGCGGTCTCTTCACCCGCTGGTTCCACCGCTGGGCGCTGCTCGCCGGCTGGGCCGTCGGCATGATCTACGGCACGGCCGCCGCCTACGGTGTCGCCAGCCCGACCCAGAAGCACTTCGGCGGCTCCGCCGCCGAGATCCCGGGCATCGGCGAGATCGGCTACATCGGCCTCACCGCCTTCGTCCTGAACGTCGTCGTCACGGTCGTCCTGACCTTCGTCCTCAAGGCCGTCAAGGCCCCCGAGGGCGTCGACGAGACCTCCCCGGAGGACTACACGGCGGACGCGGGCGACGCCGGCGTCCGCACCGAGCTCCCGAAGGTCGGCACCCCGACCCACTGAGCCACGGCCACGCGCGCGGAAGGGGCCCGGGACCTCCCGGGCCCCTTCCGCGCGCCGGGCGGCAGACTGGCGGGCATGGACTTCACGATCAGGGCGGTACGGCCCGAGGAGTACGAGCGGCTCGGTGACCTCACCGGGCTCACCTATCTGAACGACGGCCTGCTGCTGCACGGCGAGGACGACTTCTACCTGGACGTGCTGCGCGACACGGCCCGGCGGGCCCGCGAGAGCGAGGTGCTCGTCGCCGCCGACGCCGACGACACCGTCATCGGCGGGGTGACCTTCGCCGCCGGCGGCACCCCGTGGGCCGACATCGCCGTCCCCGGCGAGGCCGAGTTCCGGATGCTGGTGGTCGCCCCGGCGGCCCGCGGCAGGGGCGTCGGAGAGGCCCTCGTGCGCGCCTGCCTGGACCGGGCGCGGGCCCTGGACGGCTGCGCGCGGCTCGTCCTCTCCACGGACGCCAAGATGGTCTCCGCGCACCGGATCTACGAGCGGATGGGCTTCGTCCGCACGCCCGAGCGGGACTGGAACCCCCTCCCCGAGCACGCTCTGCGGACGTACGCACTCGAACTGTAACTCCGGGACCGACACAACATGTGGGGGGTGCTCGAAGGGGCGCCCCCCACATGTATGCTCGACCTCGCTGTCGACGCAGGGGAATCCGGCGCGAATCCGGAACTGTCCCGCAACGGTGTGCTACGTGCGGATTCGTACGGAGTGAGTCCGAGGACCTGCCGACAGCGCGCCCGGTCCGTCCGTTCCGGGTGCCACAGACGTCCGGGCCTCGCGGAGTGGGCCGGTGGACGCGGCGCGCCCGCGCGTACGGGTGCCCGCCTGCCCGCCTCCCCCGCCCTGGCCCCGAGCCGAGCGAGGGAGAGCCCCCACGTGACCATCGCGCCCGCCGATCCGGCCGCAGCGATCGAGAACGACGGCCCCGGGACCGTACTCCTGCGGACCCTGACCGATCTCACCGCCGACCTCCCGGACACCGACCCCGGCAAGGTGGCCGCCGCCGCGCTCCGCGGCCGCAGTGCCCGGTCGGACGAGGCGGAGCTGCGCGAGCTGGCCACCGAGGCCGCCGCCGGCCTGATCGCCGAGGACCCCGCGTACTCCCGGCTCGCCGCCCGGCTCCTCACCCTGACGATCGCCGCCGAGGCGGCCGGCCAGGGAGCCGTGTGCTTCTCGGCCTCGGTCGCCGTCGGCCACCGCGAGGGCCTCATCGCCGACCGGACCGCCGCCTTCGCCGCCCTGCACGCCGACCGCCTCGACGCGACGATCGACCAGGCCGCCGACGACCGCTTCGGCTACTTCGGCCTGCGCACGCTCTACTCGCGCTACCTGCTCCGCCACCCGATCACCCGCAAGGTGATCGAGACCCCGCAGCACTTCATGCTGCGCGTCGCCTGCGGCCTGGCCGAGGACGACAGCGTCCGCGCCCTGGACGAAGTGGCGTCCCTGTACGGCCTGATGAGCCGCCTGGACTACCTCCCCTCATCCCCGACGCTCTTCAACTCCGGCACCCGCCACCCGCAGATGTCCTCCTGCTACCTGCTGGACTCCCCGCAGGACGAGCTGGACTCCATCTACGACCGCTACCACCAGGTCGCGCGTCTCTCGAAGCACGCGGGCGGCATCGGCCTCTCGTACTCCCGCATCCGCGCCCGGGGTTCCCTCATCCGCGGCACCAACGGGCACTCCAACGGCATCGTGCCGTTCCTGAAGACCCTGGACGCCTCCGTCGCCGCCGTGAACCAGGGCGGCCGCCGCAAGGGCGCCGCCGCGGTCTACCTGGAGACCTGGCACGCGGACATCGAGGAGTTCCTGGAGCTCCGCGACAACACGGGCGAGGACCAGCGCCGCACGCACAACCTGAACCTGGCGCACTGGATCCCGGACGAGTTCATGCGCCGGGTCAACGCCGACGCCGAGTGGTCGCTGTTCTCCCCGGCGGACGTGCCCGAGCTCGTCGACCTGTACGGCGAGGAGTTCGACGCCGCCTACCGCAAGGCCGAGGCGGCGGGCCTGGCCCGCAAGACGATGCCGGCCCGCGACCTGTACGGCCGGATGATGCGGACGCTGGCGCAGACCGGCAACGGCTGGATGACGTTCAAGGACGCCTCCAACCGGACCGCGAACCAGACCGCCGTGCCCGGCACCGTCGTCCACTCCTCGAACCTGTGCACGGAGATCATCGAGGTCACGAACGACGGCGAGACCGCGGTCTGCAACCTGGGCTCCGTGAACCTCGGCTCGTTCGTCGTCGGTTCGGACATCGACTGGGAGCGCCTGGACGAGACCGTCCGCACGGCCGTCACCTTCCTCGACCGCGTCGTCGACATCAACTTCTACCCGACCGAGGAGGCCGGCCGCTCCAACGCCCGCTGGCGCCCGGTCGGCCTGGGCGCGATGGGCCTCCAGGACGTCTTCTTCCAGCTGAAGCTGCCCTTCGACTCCGCCGAGGCGCGCGCGCTCTCGACGAAGATCGCCGAGCGGATCATGCTCGCGGCGTACGAGGCCTCCGCCGACCTCGCCGAGCGCTCCGGCCCGCTCCCCGCCTGGGAGGACACCCGCACCGCCCAGGGCGTCCTGCACCCGGACCACTACGACGTGGAGCTGAACTGGCCGGAGCGCTGGACGGCGCTGCGCGCGCGCATCGCCACCACCGGCATGCGCAACAGCCTCCTCCTCGCCATCGCCCCCACGGCGACCATCGCCTCCATCGCGGGCGTCTACGAGTGCATCGAGCCGCAGGTCTCCAACCTGTTCAAGCGCGAGACGCTCTCCGGCGAGTTCCTCCAGGTCAACTCGTACCTCGTCGAGGAGCTGAAGAAGCTCGGCGTGTGGGACGCGCAGACCCGTGAGGCGCTGCGCGACTCCAACGGCTCGGTGGCCGGCTTCACCTGGGTCCCGGCCGAGGTGCGCGAGCTCTACCGCACGGCCTGGGAGATCCCGCAGCGCGGCCTCATCGACATGGCGGCGGCGCGGACCCCGTTCCTCGACCAGAGCCAGTCCCTGAACCTGTTCCTGGAGACGCCGACGATCGGCAAGCTGTCGTCGATGTACGCGTACGCCTGGAAGCAGGGTCTGAAGACGACCTACTACCTGCGCTCCCGTCCGGCGACCCGGATCGCGCGCGCGGCGCAGGCCGCCGCCCCGATCCCCGTCCAGCAGGCGGCCCCCGACGCCGACGCCGTCGCCTGCTCCCTTGAGAACCCCGAGTCCTGCGAGGCCTGCCAGTAATGAGCTCGACCGACAAGAAGAACCTCCTCGACCCGGGCTTCGAGCTGACGCTCCGGCCCATGCGCTACCCCGACTTCTACGAGCGCTACCGGGACGCCATCAAGAACACCTGGACCGTGGAGGAGGTCGACCTCCACTCGGACGTCGCCGACCTCGCCAAGCTCACGCCGGGTGAGCAGCACATGATCGGCCGGCTGGTCGCGTTCTTCGCGACGGGCGACTCGATCGTGGCGAACAACCTGGTGCTGACGCTCTACAAGCACATCAACTCCCCGGAGGCGCGGCTCTACCTGAGCCGTCAGCTCTTCGAGGAGGCGGTCCACGTCCAGTTCTATCTGACGCTCCTGGACACCTACCTGCCCGACCCGGACGACCGCGCGGCGGCCTTCGACGCGGTGGAGAACATCCCGTCGATCCGCGAGAAGGCGCAGTTCTGCTTCAAGTGGATGGACTCGGTCGAGAAGATCGACCAGCTGGAGACGGCCGCCGACCGCCGCCGCTTCCTGCTGAACCTCATCTGCTTCGCGGCGTGCATCGAGGGCCTGTTCTTCTACGGCGCCTTCGCGTACGTCTACTGGTTCCGCTCGCGCGGCCTGCTGCACGGCCTGGCGACCGGCACCAACTGGGTCTTCCGCGACGAGACGATGCACATGAACTTCGCCTTCGAGGTCGTGGACACCGTCCGCAAGGAGGAGCCGGAGCTCTTCGACGACGCCCTCCAGCAGCAGGTCACGGACATGCTGAAGGAGGCCGTCGAGGCGGAGCTGCAGTTCGGCCGCGACCTGTGCGGCGAGGGCCTGCCGGGCATGAACACCGAGTCGATGCGCGAGTACCTCCAGTGCGTCGCCGACCAGCGCCTCCAGCGCCTCGGCTTCCCGCCGGTGTACGGCTCGGAGAACCCGTTCTCCTTCATGGAGCTCCAGGGCGTCCAGGAGCTGACCAACTTCTTCGAGCGCCGCCCGTCCGCCTACCAGGTGGCGGTCGAGGGCTCGGTGGACCTGGACGAGGACTTCTAGGAACCGTCCGTACGCGCGAGGGCCCCGCTCCCGGAGAGGAGCGGGGCCCTTCGGCGTGGGCGCGGGGTCAGTCGTTCGCGACGACCGGGTAGCGCGGGGTGCCCTCTTCCATCTGGCGCAGGGCGTCCTTGCGGTCGCGCTTCGACAGCTTGTCGATGTACAGGAACCCGTGCAGGTGGTCCGTCTCGTGCTGGAGGCAGCGGGCGAAGTAGCCGGTGCCGCGCACCTTGATCGGGTTGCCCTGGGAGTCCTGGCCGTGCACCTCGGCGTAGTCCGGGCGGGCCAGCTCGGCGTACGCGGTGGGCACGGAGAGGCAGCCCTCGTTGGACTCGTCGAGGTGGCGGAGCTCGGCCGGCAGCTCCTGGAGGACCGGGTTGACCACGTGGCCGACGTGCCGGACGCCCTCGTCGTCCATGCAGTCGTAGACGAAGACCTTCTGGTCCACGCCGATCTGGTTCGCGGCCAGGCCGACGCCCTCGGCGGTCTTCTGGCTGGCGAACATGTCGTCGATCAGCTGCGCCAGCTCGTCGCCGAACTCGGTGACGTCCTTGCACTCCCGGTGGAGCACGGGGTTGCCGACGACCGTGATCGGACGCGAGGTGCCCCGCTCGCGGTGCGCGAGCTCGCGCGCCTCGCAGTCCTCCGTGTCGACGACGAACCCGTCGTCGATCTGCGTCTGCTCGTCCGTGTCCTGCTGCGCCATGTCCGGCCGCGCCTTCCTGAAAACCCGATTCCGTCGGAGGACAGCCTACGGGGCCCCGGCCGGGGGCTCAGCAGACCTCTTCGAGATCACGCCACTCCCGGGAGTCCGGGCTGTCCGCCACCCAGCCGTCGAGCAGCCCCCGCACCAGGCCGGGCGGGGCCGCGATGCCGCACTCCCGCTCGGGGACCCACAGCTCGCCCGGCGAGCGGTGGCCGAGCGGCCCGGGGTGGCCGGGCTCGCTGTGGTCGTGCGGGTCGGAGTGCTCGCCCTCGCCCTCGGCGCTCGGCATGGTCGACTCGGAGCAGGCCCGGCAGAGCAGCCGCACGGAGGACGACCAGTCCTCGGCGGCGAAACCGGCTTCCGCGGCGAGCTGCTCCAAGGCGTCCCGGTCGGCCTCGGTGGCGGCCTCCAGGAGGACGACCCAGGTGGGGACGGGTGAGGGCGCCCACAGCTCGATCTCGTCGAAGACGGGGTAGGAGGGGCCCGCGGTGGTGGTCCGCTCGCCGTTCGGCACGCCGTCGTGGAGGACGACCTCGCCCCAGCGGCGGCCGGAGGACGGCAGCGGGATGGAGAGGACCTCGATGCGGGCCGGGTCGAGCCGGCGGCCCCACACGACCTCCGCCTCGCCCTCGGGCGAGAGCCGGACGGCGGCGCTGCCCAGATCCATCCCGGCGGGCTCGCCGGTGCCCGCGGCGGCGCCGGGCACCTTCAGTCCGTAGGCCTGCCAGGCGCGGCGGGCCAGCGGCCAGTCCTGGAGGGCGGTGGCGGCGATGCCGACGTTCCACCAGTCGGGGGCGCCGGTCTCCTTGTCGAGCAGGGCGACGGCGCGCAGCCCGGCGGCCCGCGCCTGCTCCCAGTCGTGCCGGAACTTGTGCAGGAGCGCCAGGTTGAACCAGGACTCCGAGAGCCAGGGCTCCAGGTCCGCCGCACGCGTCAGGAGCGCGCCCGCGTCCTCGTACCGGCCGTCGCCGATCAGCGTGAACGCGCGGTCCGTGGCCTGCCGCCATGAGGCGGAGGGCCGATGCCGTACCTTCCCGAAGATCTTCACGATTCCCGCCTGCCGGTCGCTTCACCCTCTTGTTCGCATCCAACCATGCCCGGTCGGACGCGCGCTCATTACCCATGGGTTACCCAGGGACGGCCGGGGTCACCCCAGCGGCTCCGCCCCGTGCCAGGACTCTGGCCAGGCCTTCGACGACATCCGGGTGATAGTCCCGGGCGGTGCCGAGCCGCAGCCGCTCCAGGGCGCCGAGGGCGGCGCCCGCCCCGTCGCCCGCGAGGTCGTCGTAGGCGTTCACCGCGCGGACGATCCGGGCGGCGGGCGGCTGCTCGCGGTACGGGTCGGCCTGCCGCTCCACGACGAGGGCGACGGCCTCGGGGACCCCGGTCCTGCGGACGACCTCGCCGCCCAGGTGGGCGATGCGGCGCTGTTCCTCGGCGGGCAGGAGGGCGGTGGCGCCGCCCTCGACCGGGTCGACGAGGGAGAGCTGGCCGATGTCGTGCATGAGCGCCGCGTGCTCCAGGACGGTCAGCTCGGTCCCGGAGAGGCCCAGCTCGCGTCCGACGGCCGTGCTGAGGGCGGCGACCCGGTGGGCATGGCCGGGCGGGGTGCAGCCGGCGATCTCGGTGGCGCGGGCGAGGGAGGCGATGGTCTGCCGGTTGACGGTCCGGACGGCCGCGTACCGCCGGAAGGAGACCTGGGTGAGCAGCAGCGGGACGGCGAGCACGGGCAGCGCCCACAGTCCGGCGGCGGCGACGCCGAGCGCCATGACGGTGCCGGTGGCGCAGACGGCGGAGCCGATGCCGAGGAGGGCGCGGAGTTCGTCGCGCAGGAGGGGGCCGTACGGGAACCCGGTGCGGGCGCGGAGCACGAGGGCGGCGAGGACGGCGTCGCAGAGGGCGGTCAGGGCGAGCAGGAGCAGGAGGAGGAGGGCGTACGCGGGACCCCGGCCGAGGTGCTGGGTGACGGCGCCCGCGTTGTAGAGGGGCTGGAAGCAGAGCGCGGCGAAGCCGACGGTGAGGACGCGGCGGGCGAACCGGTCGAGGCCGGGGCCCCGGCCGCGGGCGATGTGCGGGACGATCCCGGCGAGGCCCGCCGCGACGACGACGGCGACGGTCTGGAGGACGCCGTGGGTGGTGGCGGTGCCGGCGCTGGTGCCGAGCAGGGCGTAGGCGAGGGCTCCCGCGGTGGCGAGCGGCGCGGGCTCGCGGTCGTCGGGGGCGGCGCCGCCGCGGGCGAGCTCCCCGAGGGCGACGAGGGCGCCGAAGGCGAGGGCGTTGGCGGGTTCGTCGATGCCGTGCCAGAGGGTGCCGGCGAAGCCGGTGAGGCCGAGGAGGAGGGCGGCGGCGCGCACGGAGCCGACGGTGACCGCCCCGGGTCTCACGCGTGCTCCCTGTCGGGGGCGGAGCGGGGCTCGCGCGGCGGGGGCACCTGTTCGGAGCGCGGGGTGGCCGCCCCGGCCGGCTCGTCGGCGGTCACGGCGGGCTGCCAGCCGTGCCGGTCGAGGGCCTGGACGAGGGCGGTGACCATCCGGGGGTCGAAGTGGGTGCCGGCGCAGCGCTCCAGTTCGGCGAGGGCGGTGGGGACCGGGCGGGCCCGGCTGTAGGAGCGGGTGGAGGTCATGGCGTCGAAGGCGTCGGCGACGGCGACGACCCGGGCGAACTCGGGGATCTCCGCGCCGTGGAGCCCGTAGGGGTAGCCGCTGCCGTCCATGCGCTCGTGGTGGTGGAGGATCGCGGACCGCGCCTCGCCGAGGAAGCCGATGCCGCGGACCATCTCGTGTCCGTACTCGGGGTGCAGTTCGATGATCCGGCGTTCCTCGGGGGTGAGCGGCCCGTCCTTGCGGAGCACCCGGGTGGGCACGCCGAGCTTCCCGACGTCGTGCAGGATGCCGGCGAAGCGGACGACGTCGAGGCGGTCCCCGGTCATGCCGAGCTCACGGGCGATCAGGACGGAGGCGTGGCCGACGCGTTCGCTGTGGCCCCGGGTGTACCGGTCCTTGAGGTCGACGGCCTGGACGAGGGCGCGGATGGTGGCCTGGTGGGCGGCGCGTTCGCGGTGGTACTGGGCGAAGACCCAGCAGGAGATGTACATGGGGAGGAGGACGAAGAGCGCGGCGACGGGCCCGTACGTGCTCCGCCAGAGCACGGCCATCATCAGTCCGGCGAGGCCGTGGACGGCGTGCGGGGCGAGGGACCGGCCGAGGAGGCCGCGCCAGGCGGTGCGCGGGGAGAGTCCTCCGGCGGTGGCGCGGATGCCGCCGTCGAGGGCGGTGAGGACCAGGCAGAAGGCGAGGGCGGCGGCGCCCGCGGGCAGCAGCGCGTGGGGCAGGTCGGCGACGTCCGGGCCCCGGCCGAGGGCGGCGGGGGCGTCGAGCGCGCCGGCGGTCAGGGCGGCGGCCCAGACGGCGAGGGCGGTGGCGGCGGCCCGCCAGGCGCGGCGGGGGGCGGCGGGGGGTTCGTCGACGCGGGCGAGGATCCCGCCGGGGATCGCGGTGAGCGCGGCGGCGGCGGGCGGCAGGAGCAGCGCGGCGGCCAGGAGGACGGGGAAGAAGGAGCCGCTGCCCGGGGGGACGGCGGTGCCGAGGGCGCGGCCGATGAGCCGGCAGCGGGCGGGCAGCTCGCAGAGCGCGTAGAGGACGGCGAGGAGCGCGACGGTGCTCCAGGGGACGGCGGCTCCGGGGCGCAGCGCGGGCAGGACGCAGGCCCCGGCGCCGAGCAGGGCGCAGCCGATGTACACGCGGGCCGCTCGCGGAATGCCCTTCACGCCCATCACGCGAGTCACGCTAGCGAGTGGGGCGTCCGGGGGCGGCGCGGTCCGAGCGATTCGCACCATCGGGTGATACAAGCTGATGTATGCGCGACGGCCGCCGCGAGACCTCGCGGCGGCCGTCCACGGCCCGGTGCGGGAAGGGGTGTTACTCCTGCGGCGCCGGTGTCGTCGGGGAGCTCACCGTGATGTCCTGCTCGGGCACCACGTGGCCGGCGCGGATCAGGTCGATCCGGCCCATGACCTTGGCGCGCAGGTCGGTGGGGACGTCGTCACTGCCGCAGCAGCGCTTGACGAGCTTCTTCACCGCCTGCTCCAGGCCGTACTTCTCCAGGCACGGGGAGCACTCCTCGAAGTGCACCTCGAACTTGGTGCAGTCCGTGTCGGGCATCTCGTTGTCGAGGAACTCGTAGAGATGATCGAGGACCTCTGAGCAGTCCGTCTCGTGCGGCTCTCCGCAGCTCATGAGCCCGAGCCTTTCAGATCGTTCGACTCTCCGGCGCCCGCGGGAACGAGCCCGCGGTCGCGAGCGTAGTCCTCGAGCATGCCGCGCAGCTGGCGGCGGCCCCGGTGCAGTCGGGACATCACCGTACCGATGGGTGTCCCCATGATGTCCGCGATCTCCTTGTACGCAAAGCCCTCGACATCGGCGAGATAGACGGCGATGCGGAACTCCTCGGGAATCGCCTGGAGCGCTGCCTTCACGTCGGAGTCCGGAAGGTGGTCGAGCGCCTGCGACTCGGCGGACCGCAGCCCGGTCGACATGTGCGACTCGGCGCGGGCGAGCTGCCAGTCCTCGATCTCCTCGGCGGCGCTGCGCTGGGGCTCGCGCTGCTTCTTGCGGTACGAGTTGATGAAGGTGTTGGTGAGGATGCGGTAGAGCCAGGCCTTGAGGTTCGTGCCCTCACGGAACTGGTGGAAGGATCCGTACGCCTTGGCGTAGGTCTCCTGCACCAGGTCCTCCGCGTCCGCGGGGTTGCGCGTCATGCGCAGCGCGGCCGAGTACATCTGGTCGAGGAAGCCGAGGGCGTCCCGCTCGAAGCGCGCGTTGCGCTCCTCGGTCGTCTCCTCGGGGCCGTCGTCGGTCCCTGTGTCGGTCCCAGTGACCGGACCCACCTCCTCCAGCGCGGCGGCGAGCCCGGGGGCGGACCCGCTCGTTTCGGAGGATAGACGAGGAACCGCTCCGCCCGCCGCCCGAATCGGGGCGGCCTTGGGCGCGGGCAGCACGGTCCAGTCGAGGTCAGCGGCCTGCGCACGCTCCGGGCAGATGGTCATACCCATACGACGGACTCCTCTTTCCTTGCTCTCACACCGACGCTCTCCACAACCGTGGTCCCCCGCGCAACATTCCCGGGAACGGCGGGAAGATCAGCGCAGTCCGGAGATCCACTCGGTGACGCCGTCCACGAGGAGGGCGAGGGCCTCGTCCTGGCCGAGCGGCGCCCGCTTGGGGACGGCGAAGCCGTGGTCCCCGTACGGAATCTCCACGAGCCCGTACGGCCCTTCCGGGTACTCCTCGGGCCGTCCGAACGGGTCGTTGCCGCCCTGCACGACGAGCGTGGGCAGACCGGTGGAGAGCAGTTCCCCGGCGCGGGACCGTTCGGGCCTGCCCGGCGGGTGGAGCGGGAAGCTCAGGGCGAGGACCGCGATGGCGCCCAGCTCCCGGCCGGTGCGGCAGGCCACCCGGGCACCGGCGCTGCGGCCGCCCGCGATCACCGGGAGGCCGGGCTTCGCGAGCGCCGGCCAGAGGCCGCGCCAGCCGGTGTCGAGGGTCTTCGGCGCGGGCGCGACCTTCTTGCCGGCGACCCGCCAGGGCTGCTCGACGAGCGCGACGGTCACGCCCTCGGCGGGCAGGGCCCCGGCGAGGGCCTGGAGGTCGCGGGCCTCGACGCCGCCTCCGGCGCCGTGCCCGAGGGCGAGGACGGCCCGGGGCTTCGCCCCGGCGTACCACGTGATGCGCGCCTCACCGGTGTCGGTGGGGACGGTCTCGGTCTGTGTCACGTCCCCATCCTGCCGCCCCACCGGCCCCGCGGGTCAGAACAGCGTGCCGACCTCGGGTCCCGACAGCTCCTCCAGGAGCTCGGGACCGTTGTTGCGGACGTTGCTGACGGCGGTCGCCACCGGGTAGGCCCGCATCAGGCCCCCGGGCGGCGGCGCGAGCAGGCCGCTCAGCTCCTCCGCGCCGGTGCGCGCCGGGTCGAGCCAGGCGTCCCAGCGGTCCTCGGTCAGCATCAGGGGCATCCGGGGGTGGATGTCGGCGAGCGAGCCCGGGCCCTCGGCCGGGGCGACGCCCAGCGGTCCGGTCTCGGCCTCGGTCGTGACCACCGAGCAGGTCACCCACCAGGCGGAGGGGTGCCCGTCGGGCAGGGTCCGGTCCCGCCAGAACTCGTAGAGCCCGGCCATCGCGAAGACGGAGCCGTCCGCCGGGGTCACGAAGTACGGCTGCTTCCTGGCCCGCTTCTTCTTCCCCTCGACCTCCAGGTCGCGCTCGGCGGCCCCGGTCACCCACTCGTAATAGCCGTCGGCGGGCAGGATGCACCGGCGCGACTGGAAGGCCCGCTTGAAGGAGGGCTTCTCGTCCACGGTCTCCGCGCGCGCGTTGATCATCCGGGCGGCGCCCTCCGGCGACTTCGCCCAGGAGGGCACCAGTCCCCACTTCAGGGCGCGCAGCTGGCGAACCGGGCGCGGGGATCCGGCGTCTTTCAGAGGACGCTCCAGAACGGCCCAGACCTCCTTGGTGGGGGCCACGTTCCAGTCGGGGGCCAGGGTCTCCTCCGGCTCCCACTTCTCGATCCCGAAGAGACCCACGAGGTCCTCGGGACGCCGACTCGATGCATACCGTCCGCACATACGTGCCACACTGCCACGATCCCCGAGCTCCCGAGGAGCGGCCCGAAAGATGGACTTCGCGATCGACCTCCTCCACCCGCAGGCCGCCCCGGCCGACTGGACCGTCTGGCTCACCGGCGCCTGCGCGCTGGCCCTGGTGGCCTTCCGGCGGCTCTGGCTCCCGGCCCGGAACGCGATCACCATCGCCCACGAGGGCGGCCACGGGCTCGTGGCCCTCCTCTCCGGCCGCCGTCTGGAGGCGATCCGGCTCCACTCGGACACCAGCGGCCTGACGGTGACCCGGGGCCGCCCGACCGGCCTCGGCGTGGTCCTCACCCTCGCCGCCGGCTACCCGGCGGCCCCGCTGCTCGGACTCGGCGGCGCCGCGCTGCTCGGCACCGGCCGCGTCACCCTGCTGCTGTGGATCGCGACCGGGCTGCTGCTCGCGCTCCTCGTGATGGTCCGCAACGCCTACGGCGTCCTCACCGTCCTCCTCACCGGCGCCGCCTTCCTCCTGGTCTCCTGGCTGACCGGCCCCGAGGTCCAGTCCGTCTTCGCGTACGCCGTGGTCTGGTTCCTGCTCCTCGGCGGCGTCCGGCCCGCCTTCGAGCTCCAGGCGAAGCGCCGCCACGGCGGCACCCCCGACTCGGACGCGGACCAGCTCTCCCGGCTCACCCACGTGCCCGCCGGGGTGTGGCTCCTCTTCTTCCACACGGTCGCGATATCCGCCCTGATCGGCGGCGGGCGCTGGCTCCTGGGCTTCTGACTCCCCCGTACAGTGATTCCATGACCGCAGCAGCTTCCGCGCACTCCGACCCGCCCGCCGACCTCTGGCCCGCTCCGTATGCCCGCGGCGCCGTCGACGCGACCGTCACCGTGCCCGGATCGAAGTCGGTCACCAACCGCGCTCTGGTCCTCGCCGCGCTGGCGTCCGAGCCCGGCTGGCTGCGCCGCCCGCTGCGCTCCCGCGACACCCTCCTGATGGCCGAGGCCCTCCGCACCCTCGGCGTGCGGATCGAGGAGGGCGTCGGCCCCGACGGCTCCGGCGAGGCCTGGCGGATCATCCCCTCCCCGCTGCGCGGCCCCGCCACGGTCGACGTCGGCAACGCCGGCACGGTCATGCGCTTCCTGCCCCCGGTCGCGGCCCTCGCCGACGGCCCGGTGCGCTTCGACGGCGACCCCCGCTCCCACGAGCGCCCCCTGCACGGGGTGATCGACGCGCTGCGCGCGCTCGGCGCCCGGATCGACGACGAGGGGCGCGGCGCGCTCCCCCTGACCGTGCACGGCTCCGGCGGCCTCGACGGCGGCACGGTCGAGATCGACGCCTCCTCGTCCTCCCAGTTCGTCAGCGCCCTGCTGCTCTCGGCGCCCCGCTTCAACCAGGGCGTCGAGGTGCGGCACGTGGGCAGCCGGCTCCCCTCGCTCCCGCACATCCGGATGACGGTCGACATGCTGCGCGCGGTCGGCGCCCGGGTCGACGAGCCGGAGCACGGCGGCGAGCCGAACGTGTGGCGGGTGGCTCCCTCGGCGCTGCGCGGCCGCGACCTCGTCGTCGAGCCCGACCTGTCGAACGCGCAGCCGTTCCTGGCCGCCGCCCTGGTGACCGGCGGCCGGGTCACGGTCCCCGACTGGCCGGCGCGGACCACCCAGCCGGGCGACGAGCTGCGCCGCATCTTCACCGAAATGGGTGGCTCCTGCGAACTCACCGACGCGGGCCTCACCTTCACCGGCACGGGCCGGATCCACGGCATCGACGTGGACCTGGGCGAGGTCGGCGAGCTCACCCCCGGCATCGCGGCGGTCGCCGCCCTTGCCGACTCCCCCTCGACCCTGCGCGGGGTCGCGCACCTGCGGCTGCACGAGACGGACCGGCTCGCGGCGCTCACCAAGGAGATCAACGAACTCGGCGGCGACGTGACGGAGACCGAGGACGGTCTGCACATCCGCCCGCGCCCGCTGCACGGCGGCGTCTTCCACACGTACCACGACCACCGCATGGCGACGGCGGGCGCGATCATCGGCCTCGCGGTCGAGGGCGTGGAGATCGAGGACGTGGCGACGACGGCGAAGACCTTGCCGGACTTCCCGACGATGTGGACCGAAATGCTCGGGGTCTGAACCATGCGGCGCTACGGCAAGCACACCGACGAGGACGACATCCGCCAGCGGCCCAACCGCAAGGGCACCCGTCCCCGCACCACGATCCGCCCGAAGCACGAGGACGCCGTCGAGGGCATGGTCCTCACCGTCGACCGGGGCCGGCTGACGTGCCTCGTCGACGACCGGGCCGTGACGGCGATGAAGGCGCGCGAGCTGGGCCGCAAGGCCGCCGTCGTCGGCGACCGGGTCTCCCTCGTCGGCGACCTCTCCGGCGAGAGGGACACGCTGGCCCGGATCGTGCGGATCGGCGAGCGGAGCTCGGTGCTCCGGCGCACCGCCGACGACGACGACCCGTACGAGCGGGTGGTCGTCGCCAACGCCGACCAGCTGGCCATCGTCACCGCGCTCGCCGACCCGGAGCCGCGCCCCCGGCTGATCGACCGCTGCCTGGTGGCGGCGTACGACGGCGGGCTCTCCCCGCTGCTCGTGCTGACCAAGTCGGACCTGGCCCCGGCGGACGAGCTGCTGGAGATGTACGGCGCGCTGGGCGTCCCCCATGTGGTGACCACCCGCGACGAGTTCGTCGACGGGGTCGCCGCCGAGCGGGTCCACGAGCACCTCAAGGGCCGCACCACCGCGTTCGTCGGTCACTCCGGCGTCGGCAAGACGACCCTGGTGAACGCACTGGTCCCGCCCGACCGGCGGCGCACCACGGGGGTGGTCAACGCGGTCACGGGCCGGGGCCGGCACACCACGACCTCGGCGCTCGCGCTGCCGCTGAACGACAAGGAGGGCGGCTGGGTCATCGACACCCCGGGCGTGCGCTCCTTCGGCCTCCACCACGTCGACCCGTCCCGGGTGATCCTCGCCTTCCCCGATCTCGTGCCGGGCACGGAGAACTGCCCGCGCGCATGCAGCCATGACGAGCCGGACTGCGCGCTGGACGCGTTCGTGGCGGAGGGGCACGCCGATCCGGCGCGGCTGTTCTCGCTGCGGCGGCTGCTCGCGACGCGGGAGCGACGCGAGGGCGACTGAGCCGTCGGCGTGTACGCCCACGCGCCGCAGGCAAGGGCATAATCGCACCAAGTGCGACGAAGCAGTCACCGACGGCGTGGGAGGCACTGACGATGGCGTGGCTGCTGGTGGTGATCGCGGGGGTCCTGGAGACGGGGTTCGCGGTCTGCCTGAAGCTCTCGCACGGTTTCACCCGGCTGTGGCCGACGATCGCCTTCGCGGCCTTCGCCCTGGGCAGCTTCGGCCTCCTCACGCTGGCGCTGCGGAAGCTCGACGTCGGCCCGGCCTACGCGGTGTGGACGGGCATCGGCGCGGCCGGGACCGCCATCTACGGCATGGTCTTCCTCGGCGACGTGGTCTCGACGCTCAAGATCGTCTCGATCAGTCTGGTGATCGCGGGCGTCATCGGGCTCCAGCTCTCCGGTTCGGCGCACTGAGCGTCGCCCGGCAGGGCCGGTGCGACGACGTGGCTGAGCGCGACGCGCACGGCGAGTTCGCAGCCGGTCGCCCAGCCCTCCCCCGCACAGGCCGCGGTCTGGGCCACCAGCTCGCCGGGCGCGGGCGGCCCCAGGTCGGCGCGCCGCTGGGCGGGTACGGGGGCGGGCCGGGCGCCGGGACGGGCCGGACGGGGGTGGGGCAGCCGCTCGTTCCAGTCGCCGGTCAGCAGGGCCCGGAGGAGGGGGCGGACGGCGGCGCGGGCGACGATCCACTCGGCGACGGCGACGAGGTTCCGCTCCGGCGGGGCGGGCGCCGCGAGCAGGCGCCGGACGCCCTGGAGATAGGCGTCGGCCTCCCGCCGGGCGAGCGCGCGGGCCAGCCCGTCCTTGGAGCCGAACTCGTTGTAGAGGGTCTGCCGGGAGACCCGTGCGGCGGCGGCCAGGTCGGCCATCCGCACGGCGGACCAGGGGCGGTGCGCGAGCTCGGCGAGCGCGGCGTCGAGCAGGGCCTCGCGGGCGTTCGCCATCCTCACCTCCGGGAGGGAACGGTTCACCGCCCAGCGTCGACAGGACGGCCACGGCCTGTCAAGGGGCGGGCACGGAGCGTCCGGGGCGTCGGGGCGTGGACGGTTCCGCGCGGCCTCCCGGCTCGGGGATAGAGTTCCGGGCATGGCCGACTACCACGATGATCTGCGTCTCGCCCACGTCCTCGCGGATGCCGCCGACGCGGCCACCATGGACCGATTCCAGGCGCTCGACCTCCAGGTCGAGACGAAGCCGGACATGACGCCGGTGAGCGAGGCGGACAAGGCGGCGGAGGAGCTGATCCGCGGTCAGCTCCAGCGCGCGAGGCCGCGCGACGCGATCCTCGGCGAGGAGTACGGCGTGGAGGGCACCGGCCCGCGCCGCTGGGTGATCGACCCGATCGACGGCACGAAGAACTACGTGCGCGGCGTGCCGGTCTGGGCGACCCTGATCGCGCTGATGGAGGCCGGGGAGACCGGCTTCCAGCCGGTGGTGGGGGTGGTGTCCGCCCCGGCCCTCGGCCGGCGCTGGTGGGCGGCGAAGGGGCTCGGCGCGTACACGGGCCGCAGCCTGGCCTCCGCGACCCGGCTCGGCGTCTCGAAGGTCGCGTCCCTGTCGGACGCCTCCTTCGCGTACTCCTCGCTGAGCGGCTGGGAGGAGCAGGGCCGCCTCGACGGCTTCCTCGACCTCACGCGCGCGTGCTGGCGGACCCGGGCGTACGGCGACTTCTGGCCGTACATGATGGTCGCCGAGGGGTCCGTGGACCTCTGCGCGGAGCCGGAGCTCTCGCTGTGGGACATGGCCGCGGTCGCGATCGTGGTCCAGGAGGCCGGGGGCACGTACACGGGCCTCGACGGCCGGCACGGCCCGCACAGCGGCAACGCGGCGGCGTCGAACGGCCTGCTGCACGGCGAGCTCCTCGGCTATCTGAACCAGGAGAATGCCCGGGACTGAGCACCCGGCCGCCGACCGGACGCAGGATCCGGGGGCCCGAGCACCCGGCCGACGCCGGACCGGGAGAGGGTCCGGGACCGAGCGCCCGGGCACCTACCCCCGGACCGGGAGAGGGTCCGGGCCCGCGCACCCGGCCACCGCCGGGCCGGGGGCCTCCGAGGCCGAGCGCCCGTGCGCGCCCGCCCCCGGACCGGGAGAACTCCCAGCGCGCCGAGCGCCCCGTCGTACGCCCGGGGGAGCCTCGCGCGCCCCCTTGTCGGTCCCCTCCCCCGGTGCCACTCTGGGAGCTCCCCCACTTGTGAACTTGTGAATTCCTTCTCGTAGCAGGCGAGAAGGGTTCACCAAGGAGGTGGCTCCGTCCATGCTCGTCCGTGACGCCATGAGCACGGTGGTCCTCACCATCGGCCCCGCCCACACCCTCCGGCAGTCGGCCCGGCTGATGTCGGCGCGCCGCGTCGGCGCCGCCGTCGTCCTCGACACCGACGCCGGCGGGCTCGGGATCCTCACCGAGCGCGACATCCTCAACTCCCTCGCCCGCGACCAGGACCCGGACCGGGAGACCGCCGGTTCCCACACCACCCGTGACGTCGTCTTCGCCGCGCCCACCTGGACCCTGGCGGAGGCGGCCGAGGCCATGACGCGCGGCGCCTTCCGCCACCTCGTCGTCCTCGACGACCTGGGGCCCGTCGGCATCGTCTCCGTGCGCGACATCATCCGCTGCTGGATCCCGGTGCACAGCGTCGCCGGCTGAGCACGCGAGAGCGGGCCGGACTCCGTACGGAAGTCCGGCCCGCCCTCTCTTTCGGCAAGCGCCCTCAGCCGCGCAGGGCCTGGACCGCGGCCTCCAGCCGCTTGCCGAAGTCTCCGTCCGCCCGGCGGAAGTTGTCGATCGCCCGCTCGGCGATGTCGTCGCGCGAGACCTTGGCGATGAAGCCCGCCAGGTTCTCGACGAGACGGCCCTTCTCGGCCTCGGACATCAGTCGGTAGAGGTCGCCCGCCTGCGTGAAGTCGCTGTCCTCGGCGTGCGAGGGCGCGGCGTGGTCACCGGTCGTCCCGGTGACGGCCGAGCCGGACCAGAGCGGCCGGTCGGTCTGGTGCGGGCCGCCGAAGCTGTTCGGCTCGTAGTTCTTCGCGCCCTTGTGGCGGCCGTCGTAGAGGAAGCCGTCCCGCGCGTGGGTGCGGGCCTCGGTGGCGTGCGGGCGGTTCACCGGCAGGTGGTCGGCGTTGATGCCGACGCGGTAGCGGTGGGCGTCGCCGTACGCGAAGAGCCGGCCCTGGAGCATCTTGTCCGGGGAGGGGCCGATGCCCGGCACGAAGTGCGCGGGGCTGAAGATCGACTGCTCGACCTCGGCGAAGATGTTCTCCGGGTTCCGGTTGAGCTCCAGGCGGCCGATCTCGATCGGCGGGTAGTCCTCGTGCGGCCACACCTTGGTGAGGTCGAACGGGTTGAAGCGGTATGTCGCCGCGTCGGCCGCCGGCATGATCTGGACCTGCACGGTCCAGGTCGGGAAGTCGCCGCGCTCGATGGCCTCGCGCAGGTCGCGCTGGTGCGAGTCCGGGTCCTCGCCGGCGAGGCGGTTGGCCTCGTCCTGGGTGAGGTTCTTGACGCCCTGGTCGGTCTTGAAGTGGTACTTGACCCAGAAGACCTCGCCGGCCTCGTTGTTCCACTGGAACGTGTGCGAGCCGTAGCCGTTCATGTGGCGGTACGAGGCGGGGATGCCCCGGTCGCCGAAGAGCCACGTGACCTGGTGGGTCGACTCCGGGGAGAGGCCCCAGAAGTCCCAGACGTTGTCCGCCTCCTGCGAGCCCGTGTAGGGGTCGCGCTTCTGGGTGTGGATGAAGTCCGGGAACTTGATGGCGTCCTTGATGAAGAACACCGGGGTGTTGTTGCCGACGAGGTCGTAGTTGCCCTCCTCGGTGTAGAACTTCAGCGCCCAGCCGCGGGGGTCGCGCACGGCGTCCGCCGCGCCGAGGTTGCCCGCGACGGTGGAGAAGCGCAGGAAGGTCTCGGTCTCCTTGCCGACCTCGGAGAGGAACGCGGCGCGCGTCCACCGCGAGACGTCACGGGTCACCGTGAACGTGCCGTACGCGCCCGCGCCGCGCGCGTGGACGACGCGCTCCGGGATGCGCTCGCGGTTGAAGTGGGCGAGCTTCTCCAGCAGGAGCTGGTCCTGGACCAGGACCGGACCGCCGACGCCCGCGGTCTCGCTGTTCTGGTTGTCGGCGACCGGAGCCCCGGCCTCCGTGGTGAGCGGTCCCTGCGTCACGTGCGCCTCCTGCGTCCTGTCCTGCGTGTCCTGTCCTTCTGCCGAGGCCCTCGTGGGACGCTCGCCAGTGCCGGTTCAAATCCTACAATGGACAATGTCTAAGTCAAGTGAACTTCTAAAGTCACACCGGTTCGGAAGCCCACCCCCGACTGTTAGGCTGACCCTCATGAGTGACCTGTTGGAACGACTGCGCGGCCGCGGCTGGCGGATGACCGCGCAGCGGCGCGTCGTGGCCGAGGTCCTCGACGGGGACCACGTGCACCTGACCGCCGACGAGGTCCACGCGCGCGCCGTGGCGAAGCTGCCCGAGATCTCGCGCGCCACCGTGTACAACACGCTCGGCGAGATGGTCACCCTCGGCGAGGTCATGGAGGTCGCGACCGACGGCCGCGCCAAGCGGTACGACCCCAACGCCCACCGGCCCCACCAGCACCTGGTCTGCGCGCGCTGCGGCGCCATCCGTGACGTGCACCCGGTCGGCGACCCGCTGGCGGACCTGCCCGACGCCGAGCGCTTCGGCTTCACCATCTCGAACGTCGAGGTCACCTACCGGGGCCTCTGCCCCAGCTGCGCCACGACGGCCTGACGACCGCACGGAAGAGGCCCCCGCTCCGGCGGGGGCCTTTTTCACGTGCTGTGCACCCGCACATGCGCACACGACGAAGGCCCGGATCCAGTGAACGGATCCGGGCCTTCGCTTGCTACTGAGTAGCGGGGACAGGATTTGAACCTGCGACCTCTGGGTTATGAGCCCAGCGAGCTACCGAGCTGCTCCACCCCGCGTCGGTAAACACGACTCTACGGGACCCCCGTCACCAGCGCAAATCCATAGGGCCGCCGCACCACGGCTACGCCGTCAGCTCCTGGTGCAGCGCCTCGCTCAGCCGGGCCGCCCGCTCGGCCACCTCCGCCGGGCCCAGCTCCACCGCGCGGTCGCACCAGTGGCGCCCCTCGGCGAGCTCCCCCCGCCGCGCGGCGAGCAGGGCCAGCCGGAGCGCGGCACGACCGTGGCCGGCCCGGGCCGCCCGGGTCCACCAGAGCGCGGCCTCCCGCTCGCTGCCCTCGCGCGCGAGGAGCAGCCCGAGGTTGAAGGCGCCGTTGCGGCTGCCCGCCTCGGCGGCCTCGCGGTACCAGCGGTCGGCCTCGGCGAGGTCGCCGCGCCCGGCGGCGAGCATCCCGACCCGCACCTGGGCGCGCCGGTGCCCCTGCTGGGCGGCTCGCTCGTACCACTCCTCGCACTCCGACTTCTCCTCGCGGGACGCGCCGAGCACGGCGGGGCCGGGCTCGGGGCGGCGCGCGTCGAGCACGGAGGCCAGTCGGAAGGCGGCCTCGGCGCTGCCGCCGCCCGCCGCGCAGCGCAGGTGCCGCTCGGCCGTCTGCTCGTCGCCGTCGCGCAGGGCGGCGATGCCGACCTGGAGGGCGGCCTCGGTGTGCCCGGCGGCCGCGGCCCGCTCGTACCAGACGAGGGCCGTGCGGTCGTCGTCGCGGCCGGCGTGCAGGATGCCGAGGTTGAAGGCGGCGTCCACGCTGCCGGCCTCGGCGGCCTTGGAGAACCAGGGCTCGGCGCCGTTGGCGTCGCCGGCCTGGAGGAGCAGCACGGCGAGCGCGTTGGCGGCCTCGCGGTGGCCCGCGTAGGCGGCCCGCCGGTACCACTGCTCGGCCTGTGTGATGCGGTCCTGGGCGGCGCAGAGCAGCCCGAGGTTGTAGGCGCCGTTCACGTCGCCGGCGTCCATGGCGGCCCGGTACCAGCGCTCGGCGGTCTGCTGCTCGCCCCGGGCGGCGTGCAGGGCGCCCAGCGCGTTGGCGGCGTTCCCGTCGCCGTCCTGGGCGGCCCGCAGCCACCACACGGCGGCGCTCTCCTCGTCGCCCGCGTCACGGAGCAGGAAGCCGAGCGCGCAGGCTGCCTTCGCCTCGCCCTCCTTGGCGGAGCTGAGGTACCAGCGGCCGGCCTCCTTCAGCTCGCCGCGGTGCTCCAGGATGGCGCCGAGGTGAAGCGCGGCGCGGCGGTGGCCGCGCGCGGCGGCCTGCCGGAACCACTGCTCTGCCTCGGCGTCCTCTCCCGTGGCCTGCCCGGCCGGCTGTCCGGGGATCGCGGGCACGGCGACGGCCGGGACGCCGCCGGGGGCGACGACCGCGCGGGTGCCGGGGACCCGGAGCCGGGTGCCCGTCTCGTGCGGTCCCCGGGTGGTCTCGGTGGCGCGGCGCTCCAGGGCGAGGGCGAGGCGGTACGCGGCCTCGCGGTGGCCCTGCTCGGCGGCGGCCCGCAGCCAGCGCTCGGCGCCAACGTCACTGCGGTGCTCCAGGAGGTCGGCGAGGGCGTACGCGCCGAGGGCGTGGCCCTGCTCGGCGGCCTGGCGCAGCCAGTACTCGGCGGCCGGCTCGTCACCGCGCTCGCGGTGGTGGCGGCCGAGGGCGTGGGCGGCGGGCGCGGAGCCGGCGACGGCGGCGACCCGCCACCAGCCGGCCGCCTCCTCGGCGTATCCGCGCTGGTGGAGCAGGACACCCAGGTTGTTGGCGGCGGCCCGGTCCCCCTCGGCCGTGGCGCCGCGCAGGTAGGGCTCGGCGCCGTCGAGGTCACCGCGGCGCAGCAGCAGCGCGCCGAGGGCGCTCATCGAGGCGAGGTCGCCGCGCTCGGCGGCCCGCCGGTGACGGGCCTCGGTCTCGGTCTCGTTCTCGGCGTCGGTCTCGGCGGTGGTGTCGACGGCCGCATCGACGGCCCCTACTGCCTCGATGATCTCATCTGCGGCGTTTCTGGCGTGCCGCTGCACAAACCGCCCTGTCTCCAACAGAGTTGCCCTGTCCCCCATAAATACCATCGTCGCACCACCCGCAACCCGAGCACACCTGGTATACCGCAGCCAGTGAGGTCACCCAGCGTTTTGTCGACTTGCCCACAGAGAGACAAGTCAAACACGACTCACGCCAACTCGCCCCTTCCCTACCGCTCTTCGGCACCCCCCGGCACGCCGACACACGACAAAGGCCCGGATCCTTATGGATCCGGGCCCTCGTCCTGAGTAGCGGGGACAGGATTTGAACCTGCGACCTCTGGGTTATGAGCCCAGCGAGCTACCGAGCTGCTCCACCCCGCGTCGGTGAAACCACAGTATCACGACGCGGGGACGGAAAAGCTCAGGTCAGCCGCCTGACCCCGGGGTCTTCAGCTTGGCGCCGGCCGCGGCGGCCCGCTCCAGCGCCGCCTGGAGGTCCTCCTGGGCCTTGCCGTACGCGGTCCAGTCGCCCTTCTGCAGCGCGGTCTCGCCCGCGTCGTACGCCTTCTGGGCGTCGGCGATCGCCTGCTGGAGCGCGGCGTCGTTCGACGCCGGGGGCTGGGTCGTGCCGGGCGGCTTCGTGGTGCCCGGCGGGGTCGTCGGCGCGGTGGGCGCCTCCACCCCGAAGACCGCGTTGAGCGCCTTGGTGAGGTTGTCCTCGAACACCGTGGTGTCCTTGGTCGTGTCACCGTCCGGCTGGTCCGCGTCCACGTACGACACCGCGACCTTCTTCAGGAGCGGGTAGAGCGCGTTGCGTCCCTGGGCGTACACGGGCTCCACGTACAGGAATCCGCCGTCCAGCGGCACGGTCAGCAGGTTGCCGTACTGGATGTCCGAGTCGGCGCCCTTCATGTCCCGGACGAAGGTGGCCACGGAGGGCAGACCGTTGAGCTTGCTCTGCACCTGGGCCGGGCCCGGGACGTCCTCGGTGACCCGCAGCAGTCGCAGCCGGCCGTACTCCTTGCTGGTGGCGTCGGCGTCGACCGCCATGAAGGCACCCAGGTTGGGCCGCCCGTTGGGCGTGAACGTCGTCGTCAGCGAGAAGCGCTGCGCCGTGTCCCCGGGCATCTTCATGCTCAGGTAGTACGGCGGGACCGCGTTGCCGTCCTTGTTGGTCGGGTCGTCCGGCACCTGCCAGGCGTCCGAGCCGCTGTAGAACTGCGCGGGGTCGGTGACGTGGTAGCGGGTGAGCAGCTCGCGCTGGACCTTGAACATGTCCTGCGGGTAGCGCAGGTGCTCCAGCAGGTCGCCCTTGATCGCGGACTTCGGCTGGACGGTGCCGGGGAAGGCCTTCATCCAGGTCTTCAGGACCGGGTCCTGGGTGTCCCACTCGTAGAGCTTCACCGTGCCGTCGTAGGCGTCGACGGTGGCCTTCACCGAGTTCCGGATGTAGTTGACCTGGTTCTGCTGGGCGACGACCGTGCGCTGCTGGTTGCCGACGGTCAGCGAGTCGGCCGTGGTGTCGCCGAGCGTGGTGCGCGAGGCGTACGGGTAGCCGTTGGTCGTCGTGTAGGCGTCGACGATCCACTGGATCCGGCCGTCGACGACCGCCGGGTAGGCGTCGCCGTCGATGGTCAGCCAGGGCGCGACGGCCTCGACGCGCTCCTTGGGCGTGCGGTTGTACAGGATCCGCGACCCGTCGCCGATGGCTCCAGAGTAGAGGATCTGCGGCTCGCTGAAGGCCACCGCGTACGCGGCGCGGTTGAAGGTGCTGGAGAGGCTGACGCCGCTCTTCTCCTTGTAGCTGGTGGTCTTCTCGCCGTTCTCCTCGTAGTCCAGCTCCTTCTGCGGGCCGCCCACGATCGAGTACTGGTCGGTCTTCTCGCCGTAGTAGATCCGCTGCTGGTACGTGGGCAGGAAGCCGGTGGTCGGCAGTCCTGACTCGGTGAAGACCGGTGAGCCGTTGGCGTCCGTCGTCGTGCCCGAGGCCATGATCGCGCCGTAGCCGTGGGTGTACGTGAAGTGGTCGTTGATCCAGTTCCGCTTCGGGATGCCCTTGATGTTGAGCTCGCGCAGACCGACGACGGTGTCCTTGCCCTTGTAGCGGTCCACGTCCAGGGTCGTCGGGAACTGGTAGTACTTCCGCTTCTGCTCCAGCTGCTGGAACGTCGGCGAGACGATGTTCGGGTCGAGGACGCGGTAACTGGCCGCCGTGTCGGCGTCCTCCCGCAGCTTCTCCTTGGCCTTGACCGTCGACTTGCCCGAGTAGTTCTCCGGCTTCGTCCCGTCGATCGCGTACGCCTTGCGGGTCGCGTCGATGTTCTTCTGGATGTACTGCGCTTCCTTGGCCTGCTCGTTCGGCTGGACCTGGAACTTCTGCACGATCGCCGGGTACAGGCCGCCGATCAGGACCGCGGAGAGGACCATCAGGCCGAAGCCGATCACCGGAAGCTGCCAGGTGCGGCGCCAGAGCGTCGCGAAGAACAGCAGCGCGCAGATGATCGCGATGCAGAAGAGGATGGTCTTCGCCGGCAGGTAGGCGTTGGCGTCGACGTACCGCAGACCCGTCCAGTTGCCGGTGGCCTTGAAGTCACTCGACTTCACCGCGAGGCCGTACCGGTCGAGCCAGTACGCGACGGCCTTGAGCGCGACGAAGAGGCCGAGCAGCACCGAGAGGTGCCCGGTGGCCGCGGCGGTGGCGCGCGCGCCCGGGCTGGTGACCCGCAGCCCGCCGTACAGGTAGTGCGTGAGCGCGGCGGCGATCAGCGACAGCACGGCGGCGGCGAAGCCGAAGGCCAGCAGGAACCGGTACCAGGGCAGGTCGAAGGCGAAGAACGACACGTCGAGACCGAACTGCGGGTCCGTCTGGCCGAACTTCACCCCGTTGACCCACATGAGCCAGGTGCGCCACTGGCCCGACGCGGACGCGCCGGCGATCAGGGCGATCAGGGTGGTGACCGCGAGGAGCACCCACTTCCTGAAGGGGGCGAGACCCATCCGGTACCGGTCGAGGCTCTGCTGCTCCAGCGACATCGCGCTGAGCGGCGGTCGCAGCCGGTACGCCAGCCAGATGTTGAAGCCGACGGCGAGCCCCATCAGCAGGCCGAAGACCGCGAAGAGCCCGATCTTGGTCCACAGCGTCGTGGTGAACACGGACGAGTACTCGACCGAGCGGTACCAGAGCCAGTCCGTCCAGAACCCGGCGAACATCACGAACGCCATGGCCAGGACGGCCAGCACCCCGAGTGTCATGAGCAGGGTGCGGGCCCGCCGGGACGGCCGGCCGACTCTCACCCTCGGCCCGGACGGGCCTTGGCCACGGTCCGGCATCTGGAAAGCCAACGTGCGCCCCTCGATGTTGATGCGTCTGAAAGCAGGCCCCGCGATCGTAGAGCCCACTGATGCAACTTACTGAGGCTTTACCTAGTTCCCGCCTTCGGGGGAAGAGGAGGCAGGATGTTGGTCATGTCCAACCTTTCCCCCTCCGGCCCGGCCATGGCCGCGAGCCCCCTCACCCGCGCGGTGCTCGAGATCGACGAGTACGCCTCGGGCCTCGGCTGGGACCAGCCCGCCCGCCTGTTCGCCCTGGTCGACACCGCTCGGCTGCGCGCCCAGGAGCCCAAGCTCGCCTCCCAGCTCGGCCTGGGCGACGACGCCACCGCCTACACCCCGATCGAGCAGGACAAGCTGCCGCGCGGCAAGGCCCTCGACGAGTTCCTCGGCACGATCGCCTGGCCCGCCGCCGTGGCCGGCTGCGCCCTGACCGTGGAGCGGCTCATGCTGCCCCCGTCGGCCGAGGCCCAGGTCCCGCAGGGCCTGGGCGAGAAGCAGCTCGCCAAGTGGGTCGCCGCGCACCCGGACCGCCAGGAGGTCCGGATGACCGTGGCGGTGCTGCGGGACGGCACCCGCGAGGCCGCGATCCGGCTGCGCGAGAAGGACTCCGCGACCGAGGTCCTGACCGGCCCCGACCTGGTGCCGGGCCTCGCCGAGGCACTGACGGCCACCTTCGAGAGCTGAGCCGCTCCGGTACGGGCAGACACTGCTCCGGCACGAGGAGACACCAGGAGAGGGGCGCCCGGTCGGTGACCGGGCGCCCCTCTCGCGTGGCGATCGCGCCTACGGATCCCCCGTACGGGCCGGCTCAGCTCTTGGAGCAGCTCGGCAGCGACGCCGTGTCGCCCTTGCGGAGCTTCTCCAGGGACTTCGTGGCGTCGCCGATGGTGTCGACCTTGATCAGGGTGAGTCCGTCCGGGGTGTCGGCCGCGGCGGCCTCGCAGTTGTCGGCCGGGGTGAGGAAGTACCGGGCGCCCGCGTCGCGCGCGCCGACCAGCTTAATCTCGATGCCGCCGATCGGGCCGACCTCGCCCTTGTCGTCGATGGTCCCGGTGCCGGCGATGAACCGGCCGCCGGTGAGGCTGTCCGGGGTCAGCTTGTCGACGATGCCGAGGGCGAACATGAGGCCGGCGCTGGGCCCGCCGACGTCGGCCAGGTTGATGTCGATCGTGAACGGGAAGACGTGGTCGGTGCCCGCCTGGATGCCGACGACGGCCCGGTCGCCCTCCTCCGACGTGGTGGTCCTGATGACCACCTTCCGGGTGACGGTGGGCTCCTTGCGGGCCTTCTCGGCGGCGGCCGCCTCCTTGGCGGGGACGATCGTGAACGTGACGTCCTGGCCGGGCTTGCGCTTGGTGACCTGCCGGGCGACGTCGCTCTGTTCCTCGACCGGCACGCCGTCGACGGCCTTGATCACGTCTCCGGCGTGCAGCTTGCCCTCGGCCGGGGCGCCCTTGACGACCGTCGCGACGACGACCCGGGCGACCACCGGGACGCCCAGCTCCCCGAGGGCCGCGACCTTGGCGCTCTCCTGGGACTGGCTGAACTCCTCGGCGTTCTCCTGGGTCGACTGCTCCTCGGTCTTGCCGTCCGGGTAGAGCGTGTCGTGCGGCACCACCACGTTGTCGTGGGCGAGCCACCCGTAGACGGCCTCGACGGCGTTCATCTTGTAGTCCGCGCTGGTGACGCGGACCGTCGTCATGTTCAGGTGGCCGTCGGTGGGGTAGGTCTTGCGTCCCGAGATCTGGAGGACCGGCTCTCCCCTGGCCTCGCCGAGGGTGTTGACCGTGGGGCCCGGGCTCATCTCCGCGTACGGCACCGGGATCAGAACGCCCGCGATGAGCAGACAGATCAGGACCAGGGTGGAGGCGAGCATCGTCGCGGTGCGGCGTGGCATGGAACGACAGTACGGGACTCGACTGTGAGTGCACCCCTGGGGCGGTCCGTACGGGGCGGCCCGCGTCAGCCCGAGGGCGAGGTGGTGACGGCGGAGGCCGTCGCGGCCGGTTCGCGCTCCGCGCGGGCGGGGTCGGCGGTGGTGTGCACCCGCTCCATGGCGTCCCGGAAGCGGTCGGAGTCGGCGGTGGTGGTGTGGGCCCGCTCCATGGCGTCCCGGAAGCGGGCGTAGCCGGCGAGTTCCGCCACGTCACCTATGGTCTTGTTCCTCGAAGCCCAGCTTCCCCATATCGCCGCGCCGACGACTGCGAAAAGCGGAATCAGCAACCAGGCCAGCGCTGCCATCCCGACCTCCCATCCCCAGTGAGTTGATCAGCAGACTGTGTCATCTGTGGGACCAACGCTCGCGCGCGGGGGGCGGTTACGCAAATCGGGCGTTCGGCTACGCCGCGTCGGCGCGTCGCCTTGCGCCCGCACGACAGCCTCTAGGGATGCCGTGGCGAGCCGGCCAGATCGGCACGACACCGCCTAGCAGGCCCCGACCCATTCCTCGGTGCCGTCGGAGAACGTCTGGTGCTTCCAGATCGGCACCTCGTGCTTGAGGTCGTCGATCAGCTTCCGGCAGGCCTCGAAGGCCTCGGCGCGGTGCGGGCAGGAGACGGCGACGACGACCGCGATGTCGCCGACGCGCAGGTCGCCGACGCGGTGGACGGCGGCCAGGGCGCGGACCGGGTAGTTCGCGACGACCTTCTCGGCGACCCGGCGGAGCTCCGCGTCGGCGGTGGGGTGGCAGGAGTAGCCCAGCGCGTCCACGTCGGCGCCGCCGTCGTGGTTGCGCACGGTGCCGACGAAGAGGGTGGTGCCGCCGGAGGCGTCGTCTCCGACGGCCCGGAAGACCTCGTCGACCGAGAGCGGGGTGTCACGGATCGCGAGCAGCTTGATCGGGTCGTCCGCTGCGTGCTCACCGGGGTGGTCGTGCGTCTGCTCCATGGGCCCATGGTGCCGCACGGCTCCGGGATCCGGTAAGGGACCTTTCGACCTGTGCGCGAGACCGTCCGTAGGAGGGTCCTACAAGCGGTCCCGCGCGCTACAGTCCCCGCCGCTTCCGCATCTGCCGCACCAGGGCCGCCGTGCCGAGCAGGGCCACCGTCGCACCGGCCGCGCCGGCCGCCGTCGCGTCCTTGCGGCCCAGGCGTCGTCCGGCGACGGTGTGGCGGCCCTCGGCCTCCGCGAGGAGCGCGGCGAGGACCTCCTCGTTGGTCCACTTCGGGCGCCAGCCGGCGTCGTGCAGCCGTCCGACGCTCACCACCCACGGGTGCATGGTGTAGGCGAGGTCGCCCGCCGGGGACGGGGTCAGCCCGATCCGGTGCAGACGGGCCGCCGTGCCGAGGGCGACCGCGGAGGGCAGCTCCATGCGCCGGATCCCGGAGAGCTCCTCGACCTCCTCCTGCTCCAGCCACCCCTCGCAGCCGACGGCGAACTCGCCGTCGACCTTCTCCAGGGCCGCGTACTCCAGGGCGCTCACCAGGTCCTCGACGTGGCAGAACTGCCAGGTGGGCCGGGATCCGGCGACGACGAGGAGCCGGGGCGACTCGAAGTAGCGGGTGAGCGCCGTGTCCGTGCCGCCGACGAGGACGGCGGGCCGGACGACGGTGACGTGCAGACCGGGGTGGGCGCGGGGGGCGCGGCGGCCGAGGCGCTCGATCTCCAGCAGGTCGCCGACGCCGGTGGCCTCGGCGGTCGCCCTGAGCTCGGCGTCCTCGGAGAGCGGGATGTCGTTGTCGGGCAGGGCGCCGTAGACCATGGCGGAGGTGCAGAGCACCACCCGGTGCACCCCGGCCGCGGCGGCGGCGGTCAGGACGGTCTGGGTGCCGCGCACGTTGTAGGCCGTCCGGGCGGCGGGGTCGGTCTCCAGGTCGAGGTCGACGGCGAGGTGCACGACGACGTCCGCGCCGCGCAGCTTCTCGGCGATGGCCGGGTCGCGCACGTCGAGGATGTGCCACTGCGCCTCAGCGACGTCGCCCCGGCGCTCGTCGAGGGCGACGACCTGCTTGATCTCGTCGGAGGCCGCGAGGCGCCTGGTCAGCAGGTCGCCGATGCCGGAAGCGGCGCCGGTGACCGCGACGACGGGGCCGCGCGCGGCGGACCGGGTTGAGGGGTTTCGCGCTCCGCGAACCTGTGGATCTGGGGAACTCACCGGGCGTCTCCAGCGGTTGTCTTCAGTACGGACGCGCATGACGCGTACGGACCAGGTGGCGTCCATCCTGCCGCAGGGCACGGCCCGGCGGAGCACCGAGCCCATATCCGGCCCGGATGTCAGAGGGTGCCCCGCCGGTCGGGCCGGATCAGGGAGCGGTGTGTGGGTGCGTGCGAGCGCGGGGCGGATGCGGGAGGCGTGGCGGAGCCGTGCCGACCGACGACACCCGCGGCGAGCCCGCGTGCCGGACACCGCGAGCCCGGCCCGACCGGCGGGGCACCACCTACGCTGGTGGTGTGCGGGGCCTGTCTGGACAGGCCCTGGTCGGGCAGTCGCCGTCGGCAGGAGGCCGGCGGCCCTACGAGCCGAGGAAACCTGTGAGTGACACCCCATTCGGATTCGGCCTTCCGCCGGAGGAGCCGGAGAACGGCGACGAGGGCAAGAAGAAGGACCCCGCCGGAGGTGGCCAGGGGTCCGGCGGCAACCCGTTCGGTGCGAACCCGTTCGGCTTCGGCGGGCTGCCCGGGATGGGGGGTCCCGCCGGCGCGGACAATCCGTTCGCCGCGATGTTCGGCTCCCTGAACCCCAACGACCTGGGCGCGGCCTTCCAGCAGCTCGGCCAGATGCTGAGCTACGAGGGCGGCCCCGTCAACTGGGACATGGCCAAGCAGATCGCGCGCCAGGTGGTCGCCCAGGGCACCGCCGACGGCACCAAGGACGCGAGCGTGGGCCCGGCCGAGAAGTCGGCGGTCGAGGAGGCCGTGCGCCTGGCGGACCTGTGGCTGGACGAGGTCACCTCGCTGCCCTCGGGCGCGAACACGGCCGTGGCGTGGAGCCGCGCGGAGTGGGTCGAGGCGACGCTGCCGGCGTGGCAGCAGCTGGTGGACCCGGTCGCCGAGCGGGTCGGCTCGGCGATGGGCGACGTCCTGCCGGAGGAGATGCAGGCCATGGCCGGCCCGCTGATCGGCATGATGCGGTCCATGGGCGGCGCCATGTTCGGCCAGCAGATCGGGCAGGCCGTGGGCGCGCTCGCCGGTGAGGTCGTCGGCTCGACGGACGTCGGCCTGCCGCTGGGACCGGCCGGGCGCGCCGCGCTGCTGCCGCTGAACATCGAGGCCTTCGGCAAGGACCTGGGCGTCCCCTCGGACGAGGTGCGGCTCTACCTGGCCCTGCGCGAGGCCGCGCACCAGCGTCTCTTCGCGCACGTGCCGTGGCTGCGGGCGCACCTCTTCGGCGCGGTCGAGGGGTACGCGCGCGGGATCAAGGTCGACACCTCGAAGCTGGAGGAGGCCGTCGGGCAGCTCGACCCGACGCACCCGGAGCAGCTTCAGGAGGCGCTCCAGCAGGGCATGTTCCAGCCGGAGGACACCCCGGAGCAGAAGGCGGCCCTGGCCCGTCTGGAGACGGCGCTCGCGCTGGTCGAGGGATGGGTGGACGCGGTGGTCCACGAGGCCGCGAAGTCACGGCTGACCTCGGCGGACGCGCTGCGCGAGACGCTGCGCCGGCGCCGGGCCTCGGGCGGGCCCGCCGAGCAGACCTTCGCGACGCTGATCGGCCTGGAGCTGCGTCCGCGCCGGCTGCGGGACGCGGCGCGCCTGTGGGCCTCGCTCACCGACGCGCGGGGCGTCGACGGCCGGGACGGGCTGTGGGAGCACCCGGACATGCTGCCGACGGCGACCGACCTGGACGACCCGGACGGCTTCGTGCACCGCGAGCACCTGGACTTCTCCGAGCTGGACAAGATGCTCGGCGAGGCGGCCAAGGGCGACGCCCCCGAGAGCCCCGAGAGCGGGGACGACGAGAAGTGAGCCTGCACGACGAAGCGGTCCTCGTCCTGAAGGGGTACGAGGACCAGCCGGAGCTGCGCGATGTCTATCTGGACCATCTCGCCCGGCATCCGGACGGCATGTACAAGCCCTGCGGGGCCGGTCACCTGACCTCCAGCGCGCTGGTGGTCGACCCGTCGCGCGGGCGCGTGCTGCTGACCCTGCACAAGAAGCTGGGCATGTGGTTGCAGATGGGCGGTCACTGCGAGGAGGGCGACCCGACTCCGGAGGCGGCCGCGCTGCGCGAGGCGGTCGAGGAGTCGGGCATCGCGTCGGGTCTGACGCTGCTGCCGGGCGGTCCGGTGCGGCTGGACCGGCATCCGATCCCGGCGCCCTGTCACTGGCACCTGGACGTGCAGTACGCGGCGCTGGCCCCGGCGGACGCGGTGGCGGAGATCAGCGAGGAGTCGCTGGACCTGCGCTGGTTCGCGTACGAGGACGTGGCGGGTGTGGCCGACACGTCGGTGGTCGAGCTGCTGAAGGGCACGCTGGCACGGCTGGCGTGACGGGCGCGTGCGAGGGGCGGCCTCCGGTGGAGGCCGCCCCTCGGTCGTGACCGCTCAGTTCCAGGCGTTGTTCTGGTTCTGGGCGTGGGAGCCGTGCTGGCCGGCGCCGAACTGGGCGGCGATGCCCTGGCCGATGGCGGCGTTCTGCGGGGGCATGACCTCGCTCGGCTGGACGAGCGCGAAGCCCTGGCCGAGGAAGCTGAGCTCCCAGCCCTCGCCGGTGTTGCCCCGGCGGTGGCGGACGCTGGAGTTCGTCGTCTGCGCCTGCATCTGGACGCGGAGTCCGGTGGACCAGGCGACGATGGCGTCGGCGTCGGCGCTCACGTACTTGTCGGGCGTGACCTGCATCATCAGCGGCTGGCCGGAGGTCATCAGGGCGACCTTGCCCCGGCCGGAGATGTTGAGCTGGTACTTGCCGGTGCCGGAGACGCCGTACTGGCTGTCGACGGCGATGACCTCGGTGTGGAGGGTCGAGTCGAGCGCGAGGACGTAGGCGCTGTCGACGGTCAGGCCCTCCTGCTCCACCTCCACGATGTGGACGTGCTGGGCGAGGTTGGCGAAGTAGACCGTGCCCTGGCCCGAGCAGCGCATCAGGTCGAGTCCCTCACCGGTGCGGGCCTGGGCCCGTCGCTGGTTGGGCGTCTTGTACTCGCCGTCGAAGTCGACGAGTCCCTGGTACGCGACCATGGCGCCCTTGCGGGCGAGGACGTCGTCCTGGCCGGTCAGGGAGACCCGCAGGAGCTGCGGGTTCTGGATGACGTACCGCTCCTGGCTCTGCTGTTCGGCGTGGTTGAAAAGCGGGCTCTGCATGGTGTGTTCTCGCTCCCCCTCAGCCCCGGACCCGCAGGCGGTCGGTGCTGTCCTCGCTCGGCTGTACGACGACGATGCCCTGGCCCGAGAAGGCCATCTGGTAGGCCTCGCCGCTGCCCCGCCCGATGAGGGAGGAGGCCTTGAAGCTGCGCTTGCCCTTGACCTTGAGCGCGGGCGACCAGGCGACGAGCGCGTCCGGGTCGACGTACGTCTCGTCCTCGCCCCGGCCGCAGTCGACGACGATCGGGGTGCCGCGCGAGGTGAGCGCGACCCAGCCGGTGCCGGCGATCTCCACGTTGAACAGGCCCTGGCCGGCGAACTTGGCGAGGCCCTTGACGCGCTCGACGCCCCACTGGAGGTGGGCGTCGAAGGCGAGCAGGTTGGTGCCGTTGACGGAGAGCGAGTCGTTCTGGAGGTTGATGACGACGACGTCGGCGCCGTAGTCGGCGAGGTAGAGCAGCCCGTCGCCGGTGCACTTCATGAGCGGCGCGCCCTCGCCGGTCATCCACTGCTGGGCGACCTGGCGGACGGCGGGCGGGTTGGGCTCGTAGCTGATGAAGCCCTCGTAGGCGACCATCGAGCCGCTCCGGGCGTACAGGTCCTGCCCGGTGGCCATGGCGACCTTGAGCATGGTCCGGCCGTGGTTCTCCATCCGGGCCGCGACGGGGGTCGGGGCGTAGCCCGCGAGTTGCTGGTTCATGACGGGCTCCCTCAGACCTCGTAGGGCTGGACGACGATGAAGTTGCCGGGGGCGCCCCGGAACTGGAGGTTCACGGTCTCTCCGCTGTGGCCCGGGTAGGCGTTGCGGCGGAGCCGCACCTGGCTGGAGAGGATGACCTGGGACGCGGCCGACCAGGCGACGACGGCGTTGCAGTCGGCGAAGGTCGTCGGCGTGACGGGCAGGACGACGGGGACGCCGTGGGTCTTCACGACGACCGTGCCGGTGCCCTGGAACTGCATGGTGAACAGGGCCCCGCCGGGGATGCCGTGCCCCTCGATGCGCCGGACCTCGTACTGAAGGGTCTCGTCGAAGGCGAGGACGTTCTCCGCGGAGACGCAGATGCCGTCGCCCTGGAGCTCGATCGGGTGCAGGTGGGCGCCCTGCTCGGCGAGGAAGACCTGGCCCCGGCCGGTGCAGCGCATGAGCTGCATCTCCTGGCCGGTGGCGTTGCCGACGATCCGTCCGGCGAAGCCCGCGCCCTTGTAGCCGAAGTCGACCTTGCCCTGGTACATGACCATGGAGCCCTGCCGGGCGAGGACGGGGGTGCCGCCCATGGCGAGGTCGACCCGCATGAGCTGCTGGTTCTGCGGGGTCCAGCGGGCGCCGGTGGCGGTCTCCTTGTACGGCGCGAGCGCGGCGGCGAGCCCCGCTCCGCCGGCCGGGACGCCCTGCGGGACGCCGGGGTGCTGCCCGTGTCCCGGAGGCTGCTGTCCGTACGGGCCGGGGGCGGGCTGCCCGTAGGGAGCCTGCGGCGGCTGTCCCTGACCGGGGTACGGGGCGGGCACCTGGCCCGGGTACGGGGCCGGAGGCTGTCCCGGGACCTGGCCGTACTGCGGCTGCTGCGGCGGCTGCCCGTACGGGGCGGGGGCCGGGGCGGGCGGCGGCACGGGGGCCGTCGGGGTCAGCGGCGCGACCAGCGTGGGCGCCGTGTGGACCGGCTGCGCGGGCGGGGCCGGAGGCGCGCCGAAGGCGGGGGCCGGCGCGGGCGCGGCGGGCGCGCCGAAGGCCGGGGGCGCCGTCGCCTGCGGCGGCGGGGCGAAGCCGGGGGCCGCGGCCTGCTGCTGCGGGGCGGCGGGCTCCTCCTCGGCGACCTCGCCGCCGAAGTTCCGCAGGAGCGCCTCCAGGCCTCCGTCGAAGCCCTGGCCGACGGCGGCGAACCGCCACACGTCCTTGAGGTAGAAGTCGCCGAGCATCACCGCGCGCTCGGTGGAGAACTCCGCGCCGGTGAACGCGTAGCGCGCGACCTCCTCGCCGCCCGCCACGATCCTCAGGTGGCCGGGGCCGACCTGGGACATCTGGCCGGCGCCGTCGATCGTCGCGGTGAACGACAGCTTGTGGATGTTCGCGGGGATGCGGTCGAGCGTGACGCGGAAGGACTCGGTGTCGCCGGACTGCGCGCCGAGCAGCTGGATGGACTCCTCGGGCGACTTCGGCTGGTTGAAGAAGACGAAGTAGCGGTCGTCGGAGAGCCGCTCGTCCGCGTCGAGTCCGAAGCAGCTGATGTCGAATGTGAGTCCGGGCGCCGCGATCTGCACACCGACGTACAGATCGGTTCCCGCGGTCAGATCACTGATCTTGGCCTTGTGGCCGCGTTGGAATTCCCTGGCCATGCGTAACGACCGTCCCCCATCCCGAATGGCGAATGCTCGCGACAGGCTAACCGCTGGGCACGACATTGAGACAGGCCAGGTCGTTTTCGGTACGGAATCGGGAAACCCGCGCACCGACCCCGTCACGCTCCGCGAGGGGCCGCACCGGTTCTCCCGGGGCGGAGCGCCGTCACTCCTCGCGGCCGGCGTCCAGGTGCGGCAGGCGTCCGGCGGCGGCGACGCCCTCCAGATAGCCGCGTGCCCGCTCGGTGCGGGGGTAGGCCTCCAGGAGCTGCCAGAACCGCGGGCCGTGCCCGGGGACGAGGAGGTGGGCCAGCTCGTGCAGGAGGACGTAGTCGACGACGTACTCGGGCATGCCCTGGAGCCGGTGGGAGAGGCGGATGCTGCCCTCGGAGGGGGTGCAGGAGCCCCAGCGGGTGTTCTGGTTGGTCACCCAGCGGACGGAGCCGGGGCGGGCCCGGCCGCCGAAGTACTGCTCCGAGAGCCGCAGGGCCCGCTCGGTGAGCTCCTGGTCGCCGAGGACGCTCCGGCTCTCCTGCGCGGCCAGCTTGTCGAGCATGACGCCGACCCAGCGGCGCTCCTCCGCCTCCGACATGCGGGCCGGGATGAGCACGATGGTCCGGTCCCCCTCGCGGTAGGCGGACACCGTCCTCCTGCGCCGTGGGCTTCGGCGGACCTCGACCGCACTCGTTCCCGCCCCGCGGGGCGGTTCGCTGGTCACGCTGCGCTGTGGGTCGGCGGGCACGGGCCCGACGTTACCCGTTGCCGCCGCGGGAAGTCCCGCCTCCCGAGTGGTTTCGGGAACGATCCGACCCCTCCGCGCAGCATTCGAATGACTAATCCCCGGGCCTGTGGACAACTTTCGGCGGCCGTCACGGCGGCGGGGCATTCTCACAACGGGACGACGGAATGCCGTTGTCGATCATGAATGCGGTCCTGCGGAGGACGGACGGGGGCGGGGAAATGCATCCGATGGTGAAACCGGCGCTGCGCCGGGCGTGGCGGAGTCTGCGGTGCGTCCAGTTCGGCGTCGCCCCCGCGCACGCGGTGGTGCTCGACCCGGTCGACCCCGCGACGGAGGCGGTGCTCGGACTGCTCGACGGCACCCGCGGGACGGCGCTGCTGCGGGCCGAGGCCCGCGCCCTCGGGCTGCCGGACGGCCGCCTGGACGCGCTCCTGGGCAGGCTGGCGTCGGCCGGGCTGCTCACGGACGCCGCGAGCGGACGGCCGGGGAGGGCGGGCCCGGCCGGGGGCGCGGTGGACGCGGGGCTCGATCCGCTCCGCGCGGACCTGGCCTCGCTCTCGGTGGTCCACCCCGAGCCGGAGCGGGCGGCCCGGACCCTGGCGGCCCGGCGGGCCCACCGCGTCCGGGTCCGGGGCGCGGGGCGGGTCGGCGCGACGGTGGCGGCGCTGCTCGCGGCGGCCGGAGTGGGCTCGGTGGAGGTCCTCGACGAGGGCCGGGTCGAGCCCTGGGAGACGGCCCCGGGCGGACTGCCGCCCGATTCCGTCGGCGAGCGCCGGGCGACGGCGGCCCGGCGTCTGGTGGGCCGCTGGGCCCGGGAGCCCGGCCGCGCCCGGCGCCCGGGCGGATCGGGTGACGGCCTCGGCGGGCCCGGCCTTTCACTCGTCGTGGTGACGCCTCGGGACGGTCTCGGCGCGTACGTCCCGGATCCGCTGCCCGCCGAGCCGTGGCTCTCCACGGGCACCCCCCATCTGTACGCGGGCGTGCTGGAGGCGACCGGGGTGGTCGGCCCGCTCGTGCTGCCCGGTGCCACGGCCTGCGCGCGGTGCCTCCAGGAGGAGAGGACGGACCGGGACCCGGTGGCGCCCCGGATGCTGGCCCAGTGGCGGTCCGGTGCCCCGCATCCGCTGCCCGCCTGTGACGTGGGGCTCGCCACGGCGGTGGCCGGGCTGGCAGCCGCGCACGCGCTGGCCTTCCTGGACGGGGACCTCCCGGCGAGCACGGGCGCCCGGTGGGAGGCGTCGCTGCCGTCCCTCGCCTGGCGGGCGGAGCGGCTGAGACCCCATCCTGGCTGCCCCTGCGGCGCGGCGGGCGACGGAGAGGGGGTGCGCGCCTCGGCGGCGACGGACGCACACGACACAATGGCGGGGTAACGGCCCTGCGCGGCACGGCAGGCTCGGTTTTGGAGGGGCGTATGTCTGATCTTCCCCGGAAGGCGGTCACCCGGACCGCCAAGTTGGCCGCGTTGCCGCTGGGCTTCGCGGGCCGGGCCACCTGGGGCCTGGGCAAGCGGATCGGCGGCAGATCGGCGGAGCTGGTCGCCCGCGAGCTCCAGCAGCGCACCGCCGAGCAGCTGTTCAAGGTGCTCGGCGAGCTCAAGGGCGGGGCCATGAAGTTCGGACAGGCGCTGTCCGTCTTCGAGTCGGCGCTCCCCGAGGAGGTCGCCGGGCCCTACCGGGCGGCGCTGACGAAGCTTCAGGAAGCGGCTCCGCCGATGCCGACGCGCACGGTGCACGCCGTGCTGGAGGAGCGGCTCGGGCCCGACTGGCGTGAGCTGTTCCTGGAGTTCGAGGACAAGCCGGCGGCGGCCGCCTCGATCGGACAGGTGCACCGGGCCGTGTGGCACGACGGGCGCGAGGTCGCGGTGAAGGTGCAGTACCCGGGCGCCGGGGAGGCACTGCTCTCGGACCTGACGCAGCTGAGCCGGTTCGCCCGGCTGCTCGGGCCGCTCATCCCGGGCATGGACATCAAGCCGCTGATCGCCGAGATGCGGGACCGGGTCTCGGAGGAGCTGGACTACGCCCTGGAGGCGGAGGCGCAGCGGATCCACGCGGAGGAGTTCGCGGACGATCCCGGTGTGATGGTGCCCGCGGTGGTGCACCAGTCGGAGCAGATCCTGGTGACCGAGTGGATGGACGGGGTGCCGCTCGCGGAGGTGATCGCGGACGGCACGGAGGCCCAGCGGGACCGGGCCGGGCAGCTGCTGGCCCGCTTCCTCTTCTCCGGGCCCGCGCGCACGGGGCTGCTGCACGCCGACCCCCACCCGGGGAACTTCCGGCTGCTGCCCGGCGCGGACGGGGAGGGTCCGGAGGGGTGGCGGCTCGGGGTCCTCGACTTCGGCACCGTGGACCGGTTGCCGGGCGGGCTGCCGGAGACGATCGGCACCTGTCTGCGGATGACCGTCGAGGGCGAGGCCGAGACGGTCTACGAGCTGCTGTGCGCGGAGGGCTTCGTCAAGGAGTCCGTCGTGCTGGACCCGGACGCGGTCCTGGAGTACCTGCTGCCGATCATCGAGCCGGCCGAGGCGGAGGAGTTCGTCTTCACGCGCGCCTGGCTGCGCACCCAGGCGGCGCGGATCGCGGACCCCCGCTCCCCCGCCCACCAGTTGGGCAAGCAGTTGAACCTGCCGCCGTCGTACCTGCTGATACACCGGGTGACGCTGAGCACGATCGGTGTGCTGTGCCAGCTGAACGCGACGGTACGGCTGCGGGACGAGCTCACCGAGTGGCTCCCCGGCTTCGAGGAACCGGATCCCGAGGAGCCGGACCCCGCGCTGCCCGATCCCGCGCGCTCCGACCCGGTCTAGGGTGTGGCCGGCTTGTGCCAGACGAGGGTGTAGCGCCAGAAGAGGCGGCGGCGGATCCGGGCGCCGGGCAGGATCCGCTCGGCGACCAGGGCGATCTCGGCCAGGGTCTCCTCGGCGTCGCGGGTCGCGGCGGTCATCGCCACGGGCCGGGGCGCCGGGCGGCCCCGGTTCCTGAGCCAGCCGGTGGCGGCGTTCAGGGGGATCGAGAGCAGGCCGAGGAGGTGGTCCGCCGGCGTGGCGGGGCGGGACAGGCCCAGCACGACGAGGGTCCCGCCCGGGGCCAGCCGCTCCCGGAAGCGCAGGAGGGCCGGGGCGAGCGGCAGGTGGTGCAGGGTCGCGAGGCAGGTGACGGCGGCGTACGCGCCGTCGTCCCCGGTGTCCGCGAGGGCGTCCTCGACGGCGAAGGTCACCGGGGCGGCCGGGGCGGTCAGCTCACGGGCGCGGGCGACGATCGCCGGGTCGGCGTCGACGGCCCGGACGGCCGCGGCCCGGGTGGCGAGCAGCCGGGCGAGGTCGCCGCTGCCGCAGCCGATGTCCAGGGCCCGGTCCGGCCGACGGGGAAGCCGCCGCAGGATCCACCGGTGGTAGTGGGCGTTGTGGTCCCAGGGGTGGGCGGCGTTGAACCGTCCGAGGGCGCGCAGGGCGCGATCCGTGAGGGCTGTCATCGCGGCAGTCGATCACGGGGCGTGCGGCTCACCACCAGGCGGAGTCGAGGCGTCCTTCGATGGCCCGGAGGTTGGCACGGGCGCACTCCTCGCAGAAGTACTCCCGGCGGCCGTTCTCGACGGAGCAGGTCCAGGTCATCGGGAGCGGGTCGGCGGTCCTGCCGCAGCGGGCGCAGGAGACGGGCTCCTCGGGGTCGAGAGCTTCAGTCACCCTGGTGACGATAACCCGGCGCGGGGCCCCGGCGGGGGCAACGCACCGCGGGGGCCGGTCCGTTCGGACCGGCCCCCGCGAGGCCCCGTCAGGAGGACGGGGCCGGGGCATCACGGCGATGCTCAGTGCATGACGGCCATGGCGAGCGCGCGGCGGGCGCGCAGCGAGACGCGCTCGGCGCGGCGCTGCATGCGCCGGGCGGCGACCAGGCGCACGGCCTGGCGTTCCGCGTCGGCCTCACGCTGACGCTCGTGCATATGGGCACGGGCCAGGGCTTCTGGGATGAGTTGCATTTCACGGGTCCTGTTCTGACGCGCGGTGAACGCGGCGGCGGGGGAGAAGACTGGGGTCGCGGAGCCGGCGGGCTCGCTGGTGGAAGAGGTCATCGGGGCCTGCTTCTGGGGATCGTGCGTGAGGGGGCGGTCGATGGTTCCGGTGGCGCTCATGCCGCGACGACCGGGTTCTTGCGCGGACGGCCACGGGGCCGCTTGCGGGCGACGACCACGCCCTGGACGAAGAGCTCGCCGCCCCAGACGCCCCAGGGCTCGCGGCGCTCCTTGGCGCCGGCGAGGCAGGCGGCCACGAGCGGGCAGGTCCGGCAGAGGGACTTCGCGTACTCGACGTCGGTCGGGGACTCCGCGAAGAAGACCTCGGGGTCGTAGGCGCGACACGGGACGGGGACGCCGAGGTTCTCGATGGCGTCGTCGAGCGCGGTGAGCGCGGTGAGGGGGGTCAAAGCGGGGTCCTCCGTGAGGCCGGGCAGGGGGATCGATTCGGAATGCGGTACGGACGGGGCGTGCGCTTCGAGTTGCACGGTGGTCTTTCCTCGTCTGGTCGTTCCGGCCTGTTGGCCGGGGTCTCGGCTGGTACCGGGTGGTGTCTTTCCCGAGGCCCCTTCGCGCTGTCGTCCCCGTTCGGGGACAAACAGAAGGGCCGCGGATCCCGGGTGGGGTTCCGCGGCCCTGAAGGCGCCGGTCTGATCATGGATCAGACTGGATCACTCCAGGGTTCGAGCCCACGGAAGGCCCACATCATGTGGTCATGCGTCGTCGTCTGCTGCTCGGTTCCGGCACCGGTCGCCGCAAAGTCATAGGCCTTGGCCTTGCCTGCTGCTCCTGCTTCCAGTGCCTTGGTCGGTCGCTCATTGCGCGGGGCCACGGCGACCGTGCCGAGACCGGAAAGACCGGTGACGGGCAGGCCGGCGACGGGCAGACCGGTGCCAATGAGAGCCGAGGCGGAGAAGCCGAGCGAGCAGGTGGAGACGGCCGAGCGATCGGTCATTTTGGCGCTGCTGACAAAGCCGGCCGTGCTGACGGTGCTGGTCTGGATGGTGTAGCTGATCACTGGAATCGCCTCCTCTCGGCGTCTCGGAGGGCTCGGGTGCGAGCCGGACCCTCATGTTTATTTGGACAAGTACAGCACGAAGACAGGGCTTCGAAGAAGCGCTGTTTCCGTGGTTAAGAACCTATGGGGCTTGACGGGGCGGGCGCAAACTATTTTTCCGACGAGTTTTCATCAGGTCTCGTCCGGGCCCGCCCCACCCTCCTCACCTGCGCAGATGGCCAGGACCTCGGCTCCGAAGCGGTCGAGCTTGCGGGCGCCGACGCCGGCGATCGAGGCGAGCTCCCCGTCGGTGGCGGGGACGCGCTCCGCGATCGCCATGAGCGTCTTGTCGGTGAACACGCAATAGGGCGGCTGGCCGAGCTCCCTGGCCTGTTCCGACCGCCAGTCCCGGAGCCGCTCGTACAGGGCCTCGTCCATGTCCGAGGGGCAGTCCTCGCAGCGCATCAGCTTCATGGCGCCCGCCTCGGTGAGGGTCGCGCCGCAGACCCGGCACAGGACCGGGCCGCGCGGCCTGCGCCGGACGGGGCCGCTCCCCCGCTCGACGGAGCCGCCCCCGGCGGAGCCGATGGTGCCGAGGGAGCCGGAGCCGGGACGCAGCCCCTTGAGGAAGCGGCTGGGGCGCCGGTTGGCACGGCCCCCGGGCGAGCGGGAGAGTCCCCAGGAGAGCGTGAGGTGGACCCGGGCCCGGGTGACGCCCACGTACAGCAGGCGGCGCTCCTCCTCGACCTGCTCGTCGGTCCTGGCGTAGGTGATCGGCATCATGCCCTCGGTGAGGCCGACCAGGAAGACGGCGTCCCATTCGAGGCCCTTGGCCGCGTGCAGCGAGGCCAGGGTGACGCCCTGGACGGTCGGGGCGTGCTGGGCGGCGGCCCGCTCGTCGAGCTCGGCGACCAGGTCGGAGAGGGTCGCTCCGGGCCGGGCGCGGGCGAAGTCCTCGGCGAGCCGGACGAGGGCGGCGAGGGACTCCCAGCGGTCGCGGACGGCGCCGGATCCGGCGGGCGCCGCGCTGGTCCAGCCCTTGGTGGACAGGACGGCCCTGACCTGCGCGGGGAGGTCCTCGACGTCGTCGAGGAGCGAGTCGTTGCCCCCGGCGCGGGCGGCGCCGCGCAGGGCGATCCCCGCCTCCCGCACCTCCTGGCGCTCGAAGAAGCGCTCGGCGCCGCGGAGCTGGTAGGGCACTCCCGCGTCGGCGAGGGCCTGCTCGTAGACCTCGGACTGGGCGTTGATCCGGTAGAGGACGGCGATCTCTCCGGCCGGGACGCCGGCGGCGATCAGGTCGCGGATGCGGCGCGCGGTGCCCTCGGCCTCGGCGGGCTCGTCGGCGTACTCCGTGTACACCGGCTCGGGTCCGGTCCCGCGCTGGGAGATCAGCTCCAGGCGGTGCTCGGCGGCCCGGCCGCGGGCCTGGCTCAGCAGCCCGTTCGCCAGGTGGACGACCTGCGGGGTGGAGCGGTAGTCGCGGACCAGCTTGACGACCGTGGCGGCCGGGTGCCGGGTGCGGAAGTTCAGGAGGTGGTCGGGGGTGGCTCCGGTGAAGGAGTAGATCGTCTGGCTGGCGTCGCCGACGACGCAGAGGTTGTCCCGGTCGCCGAGCCACAGGTCGAGCAGCCGCTGCTGGAGCGGGGAGACGTCCTGGTACTCGTCCACGACGAAGTGCTGGTACTGGCGGCGGATCTGGTCGGCGATGTCGTGGCGGTCCTGGAGGATGCCGACGGTGAGCAGCAGCACGTCCTCGAAGTCGATCACCGAGCGGTCGCGCTTCAGCTGCTCGTACATGGCATAGATCTGGCCGATCTCGGCCGGGTCGCGGGGGGCCTCCCTGACGGACTTGGCGACCGCCGCCGGATAGTCGGCGGGGACGGTCTGGGTGACCTTGGCCCACTCGATCTCGCTGGTCACGTCCCTGAGCTCGTTCCGGTCGAGCCGGATCCGGCAGCGGGCCGCGGCGTCCGCGACGAGCTGGATCTTCCGCTCCAGGAGCCGGGGCAGGTCGCCGCCGACTGCTTTCGGCCAGAAGAACTGGAGCTGGCGGAGGGCCGCGGAGTGGAAGGTGCGGGCCTGGACGCCGCCGGCGCCGAGCTGCCGGAGACGGCCGCGCATCTCGCCCGCGGCACGGTTCGTGAAGGTGACGGCCAGCACACTGGCGGGCTGTAGGACGCCCGCCCGCACCCCGTACGCGATGCGGTGGGTGAGGGCGCGCGTCTTGCCCGTCCCGGCCCCCGCGAGGACGCACACCGGCCCGCTCAGGGCAAGGGCGACCTCGCGCTGCTCGGGGTCGAGCCCGTCGAGCACCGCGTCGGCCGTCTCCGGGACCTGTGGGAAGAGAGTGGAGTGCGTTGCTGCTGTCACCCCGCCATGCTGCCAGGTCGCCGGGGCCGGTGCGGCGGCTCGTCCACAGGCGGGGGACGCCGGTCGTACGATCTGCGGGAATGGGGCGGTGAACGGGGACGTTCTCCTTCTCGGCACCCGTCAGCGAACCAAGAGGAGCGCCAGGTCATGCAGGGCACTGTGACGATGTACAGCACCACGTGGTGCGGCTACTGCCGTCGGCTGAAGAGCCAGATGGAGCGCGAGGGCATCGCGTACACGGAGATCAACATCGAGCAGGACCCGGACTCGGCCGCGTTCGTCGAGAAGGCCAACGGCGGCAACCAGACGGTGCCGACCGTGCTCTTCGCCGACGGTTCGACCCTGACGAACCCGAGCCTCGCGCAGGTCAAGCAGAAGATCGGCGTCTGAGCCCTTCCGCGGCTCCCCGCACGGAACCCCCGACCGGTGACACGACCGGCCGGGGGTTCCGTGCGTCCGGGGCGCGGTCGGGGCCAGGTCCGGGGCGGCGGGGAGATCCCTGGGGGTTCGGGTGAAGATCGCGAAACGTCTCTGCGGAGACCGCGAGGAGTGGCGGCGGACCGGGGGGACGGCAGGCAGTCGGGAGGTACGGTGTGACCGGGGTTTCGCCCGCGCGAACTCCGCGAGAAGCCTTTCGCCGTGAAGCGCGTCACACAGTGCCCTTTCTTTGTGCGGCTTCCGAGAGCACGCCTATGCTCTCGTCCCGACCGAGATTTGCGACTGCATATCCAGGTGGGATACCTCGTGCTCAACCAGACAGCCCCTGCTCCGCCGGCCGCGCCCGTGTCCTGGAGCCGCGTGCCGGGCACCAGGCCGGACGCGGCGGGCCGAGGCCGCGGACGTCTCCACGTCCTCGACGGCCTGCGTCTCGTCGCCGCCCTCATGGTGGTCGGCTACCACTACCTCGCCTTCGGGGCGGGCTGGCCCGCGCCGGTCGAGCGGCTCTTCCCCGACACCTACGCCGTGGCCTCGTACGGCTATCTCGGCGTGGAGTTCTTCTTCCTCATCAGCGGCTTCGTCATCTGCATGAGCGGCTGGGGCAGGCCGGTGAAGGACTTCTTCGTCTCCCGTGTGGCGCGTCTGTACCCGGCGTACTGGTTCGCCGTCGTCGCCACGTCGGTCACCGTCGCGGTGATCCCCGGCGGGCGGGACCACCTGCCCTGGAACGACATCCTCACCAATCTGACGATGCTCCAGGAGCCGCTGGGCGCCGACTCCGTCGACGCGGTCTACTGGACCCTCTTCGCCGAGCTCCGCTTCTACCTGCTCTTCACGGTGCTCGCCTGGTGGGGCCTGACCTACCGCCGGGTGCTGCTCTTCTGCTGCGTGTGGGGCGCGGCGAGCGCCCTGGTCGCCCCGGCCGCGCCCGGCCCCCTGCGGCTGCTGCTGATGCCCGAGTACAGCTGGTTCTTCATCGCGGGCATGGCCTTCTACCTGATGTACCGGTTCCGCCCGAACCTGATGCTCTTCGGCGTCGTCGGGGTCTGCTACTGCGCCTCGCTCGCGCCGTCCATCGAGAAGTTCAAGGGGCTCACCTTCCTCGGCGACCGGCCGGCGTGGCCCGTGCTCGTCGTGCTCGCCGCCTTCTTCGGCGTGATGGCGCTCGTCGCGACCGGCAGGCTCTCCGGCGTCCAGTGGCGGTGGCTGCCGGTGGCCGGGGCGCTGACCTATCCCCTGTACCTGCTGCACGAGGTCATCGGCTGGGAGTTCTTCGCGCGCTTCGGGGGGCGGGTCTCCCCCTGGGTGCTGCTCTCCGCCGTGCTGCTCGGGATGCTCGTGCTGTCGTACCTGGTGCACCGTCTCGTCGAGCGGCCGCTGGGCCGGAGCCTCAGGCGGCACCTGCTCGGCCGGTGAGCCGCTGAGCAGTCCCCGTCCGGCCGTCCGGGCGGGGACCTTCCTCAGGTGCGGGACCGGCTCAGACCACGTCGCCGGGCTTCGGCAGCGGCTTGCCGTACCAGCGCTCGATCAGACGGGAGGCGATCGAGATGCCGTACGGGGGCAGCACCTCGCCGGACTCGAAGCCGGCGGCCAGGTCGTCGCGGGAGAACCAGCGGGCCTCGTGGATCTCCTCGCCGTCCACCTGTATCTCCGAGGACGTGGCGCGGGCGAAGAAGCCCAGCATCAGGCTGGAGGGGAAGGGCCACGGCTGGCTGGCGATGTACTCGACCTCGCCGACCGTGACGCCGGCCTCCTCGAAGACCTCGCGGGCCACCGACGCCTCGATGGACTCGCCCGGCTCCACGAAGCCGGCGAGGGTCGAGAAGCGTCCCTCCGGCCAGTGCACCTGCCGGCCGAGCAGCGCCCGGTCCTGGTCGTCGGTGACCAGCATGATCACCGCGGGGTCGGTGCGCGGGTAGTGCTCGGCGCCGCAGGCCTGGCAGCGGCGGACGTGACCGGCGGCCGCGACGACCGTGCGCTCGCCGCAGCGGGAGCAGAAGCGGTGGAGGCGCTGCCAGTTCTCCAGCGCCACCGCGTGCACCATGAGGCCCGCGTCCCGGTCGGAGAGCAGCAGACCGGCCTCGCGCAGCCCGGCGGGGCGGGCGGACTGGTCCATGCGGCCCGGCAGCGAGTCCTTCTGGAGCGCGAAGTACGAGACGCCGTCGGCGTCCGTGCCCAGGAAGTAGCGGTGGGTCTCGGTGACCGGGGCCTCGAAGGCCGGGGTCATCACGAGCTCGGTGGTGCCGTCGGGGCGGTCGTCGATGAGCACCTGGCCCCCGGAGACCACGAAGACCCGGGTGGTGGGGTGGCTCCAGGCGGCCGCCAGCCACGCCTCGTCGAGGCGGTGGTGCGCGGCGCGGTCGATGCCGCTCGGGGCGGTGAGCGAGATCGGGCGGTCCGCTGACGCGTTCTTCAAGGTGCTCACAGGTGCTTCCAACTCCCCCGGATCGGTGTGTGGGTTCAGCGGGCGCTGGTGTGGAGGGCGGCGGGCAGGTCGCCCCACAGGAGCGCGGTCGTCTCGACGCCCTTCATGAGGAGATCGAGCTCGATCTTCTCGTCGGGTGCGTGCCAGCCGTCGGACGGGACGGAGATGCCGAGGAACAGGACGGGTGCCTCCAGGACGTCCTGGAGGTCGGCGGCCGGCCCGGAGCCGCCCTCTCGGGTGTAGCGGACCTTGGCGCCGTCGAAGGCCCGGCTCATCGCCCCGGCCACCGCCTTGAGGGCGGGGTGGTCGAGGGGGGTGAGGCAGGGGCGGGTCGGGGCGCCGAAGACGATCTCGTACCGGATGCCGGCGGGCACGAGTCCGGCGAGCCAGTCGCGGACCGCGAGCTCGATCTTGGCCGGGTCCTGGCCCGCGACCAGCCGGAAGGACAGCTTCAGCTGGGCGGAGGCGGGGACGATCGTCTTGCCGCCGGGGCCCTGGTAGCCGCCGCCGATGCCGTTGACCTCGGCGGTGGGCCGGGCCCAGACCCGCTCCAGGGTCGTGAAGCCGGCCTCGCCGAGCGTGCCGTGGGACTTGGCGGTGCGCAGCCAGGCGGCCTCGTCGAAGGGCAGCTCGGCGACGAGGGCGCGCTCGGCGTCGGTGAGTTCGGTCACGCCGTCGTAGAAGCCGGGGATCGCGACGCGCTCGTGCTCGTCGTGGAGGGCGGCGACGACGCGTCCCGCGACGGTGGCCGGGTTCGGCACGGCGCCGCCGAAGGAGCCGGAGTGGATGTCCTGGTCGGGGCCGTACAGCTCGATCTCGCAGTCGGCGACGCCGCGCATCCCGGTGCAGACGGTGGGGGTGGTCTCGGACCACATGCCGGTGTCGGAGACGATCACGGCGTCGGCGGTGAGCCGTCCGGCGTGCTCCTCGACGAGCGCGCGGAAGTGCGGGGAGCCGGACTCCTCCTCGCCCTCGACGATCAGCTTGAGGTTCACGGCGGGCGCGGTGCGGCCCGTGGCGGCGAGGTGGGCGCGGACCCCGAGGGTGTGGAAGAGGACCTGCCCCTTGTCGTCGGCCGCCCCGCGCGCGTACATCCGGCCGTCGACCACGGTCGGCTCGAACGGGTCCGTGCGCCAGCCGTCCTCGCGGGCGGCGGGCTGCACGTCGTGGTGGCCGTAGACGAGGACGGTCGGGGCGTCCGGGTCGCCGGAGGGCCACTCGGCGAAGACGGCGGGGGCGCCGGGCGTCTCCCAGACCTCGACCGTGGTGAACCCGGTCTCCGTGAGCTTGGCGGCGAGCCACTCGGCGCTGCGCCGCACGTCTCCGGCCCGCTCCGGCTGGGCGGACACGGAGGGGATGCGCAGCCATGCGGCCAGGTCGCCGAGGAAGGCGGCGCGGTGCTGCTCGACGTACGCGCGTACGGTGCGGACGGCGCTGTCCGGGGTCTCGCTCATGCCCCGAGCCTATCCGGCGTCCGGGGGTGCCCCGCCCAGCAGGATGGCCTCGAGACCGGCCCGGCCGGGCAGGCGGGCGGGGCGGGCGACCTCACCCGTCCGGACGTACACGAAGGCGGCGGCCACCTCCTCCGGTGCGAGGCCGTGCTGCTCGGCCCAGGCGAGCCGGTAGATCGCCAGCTGGAGGGGGTCCGCGGAGCGCTCCCGGCTGGTTTTCCAGTCGACGATCTCGTACGCGCCGGAGTCCGGGTCCCGGTAGACGGCGTCGATCCTGCCCCGGACGACCCGGCCCGCGAGGGACAGGTGCACGGGGACCTCGACGCGGTACGGGGTCCGGTGGGCGTACGGGGTGCGGGCGAAGGCCTCCTTGAGCTCGTCGAGGTCCCGCTCGTCGAGGATCTCCGGCTCCCCCGCGAAGTCCTCGCCGCCGGGCAGCTCCTCCGGTCCGAGGAACGGCAGCGGGAGCTCCTCGAAGCGGGACTCCACCCACGCGTGGAAGCGGGTGCCCCGGCGGGCGGCGGGCTGCGGCGCCTTGGGCATGGGCCGGGCCAGCTCCTGGGCGAAGCCGTCGGGGTCGGCGGCGAGGCGCAGCACCTGGGAGGCGGAGAGGTACGCGGGCAGCACGACGTCCCGGGTGGTCGCGCGGGCGCGGCGGAGCTCGGCGGTGAGGGCCGCGAGGTCGCGGTCCCAGGAGGCGACGGTCCTGGTGTCCTCGGGGGTGAGCGACCGGCCCCGCGCGCGGGGCGGCGGGACCGCGTCCTTGTGGGTGTCCTCGGGGAGCGCCTCCTCGTCCCAGACGGGTTCGTCCTCGTCGGGCTCCTCGGGCTCGTGCGGCTCGTCGGGCTCCTCGGGCTCGTCGAGGTCGGTGGGCTCGTGGAGGTCGTCGGGCTCGTCCGGCCAGAGGTCCTCGGGGTCGGCGTCGGCGCGGCCGGGTGCCGTGCCCCCGGGGCGGGGCTCCTCGGTCCCGTGCCGCGGGGCGTGCGCCCACAGCCGGTCCTTGACCCGTTCCGCCGCCTTCCTCCTGCGGGCCAGCGCCTCGTCGTCCAGGGGAAGCGGCCAGGCCAGGTCCGCGCCTCCGGCGGCGAGGGACGGGTTCTCCGCGTCCTGCTCCGGTTCGTCCGCCCAGGCCTCGATCTCGCCGTGCCCGGCCGCGCAGTGGTCGTACAGCTCCCGGAGGAAGTCCGAGGGGCCGCGGGGCTTCTTCTGGGCCGGGCCCCACCAGTGGGCGGATCCGAGGAGCAGGGAGCGGGGGCGGGTGAAGGTGACGTAACCGAGGCGGAGCTCCTCGGTGTGCTGGTGGTCCCGCATCTCGTTCTTGAAGGCCGTCAGGGCCTTGGCGTCCCAGGTGCCGAGGTCCGGCAGGGTGGCCGCGTCGCCGCGCAGGGCGTGCGGGAGCACCTGGGGCTGCGAGGTCCAGGACTCGCGGGCGCGGGCGCTCGGGAACTGGCCGGTGACCAGGCCGGGGACGGCGACGACGTCCCATTCGAGGCCCTTGGACTTGTGGGCGGTGAGGACCTTGACGGTGTTCTCGCCGCCCGGCAGCGCGCTGTCGAGGCCCTTCTCGAACTGGACGGCGGTCCGCAGGAAGCCCAGGAAGGCGAGGAGGCTCGCCTCGCCGTCGAGGGAGGCGAAGCCGGCGGCGACGTCGAGGAAGTGGCCGAGGGTCTCGCGGCGGCGGGCCGCGAGCGCGTGCGGGGAGGCCGAGAGCTCGACCTCCAGGCCGGTCGCGCCGAGGACCCGGTGCAGCACGTCCATCAGGGGGTCGGCGAGCGAGCCGCGCAGGGCGCGCAGCTCGGCGGCGAGGCGCGCGAAGCGGACCCGGGCCTCGGCGGAGAAGGCCAGGCCGTCGTCGGCGCCGCCGGAGTCGAGGAAGGTGTCGAGGGCGTCGGCGAGGGAGACGACCTCGGCCGGGTCGACGCCCTCGACGGCGGCGGCGAGCCGCTGGTCGGGGTCCGCGTCCTCGCCGCCCCGGTGGACCAGGAGGCGGGCGCGCCGGCCGAGGAGGGCGAGGTCGCGGGCGCCGATGCGCCAGCGGGGGCCCGTGAGGAGGCGGACGAGGGCGGCGTTGGCCCCCGGGTCCTGGAGGACCTCGCAGACGGCGACGAGGTCGGCGATCTCGGGCAGGTGGAGGAGGCCGGAGAGGCCCACGACCTCGACGGGCACGTCACGGGCGACGAGGGCCGCGTGGAGGGCGGGGAAGTCGCCGGCGGTCCGGCACAGGACGGCGATCTCGCCGGGCTCCCGGCCGGTCCGTACGAGGTGGGCGAGGGAGTCGGCGATCCAGTCGATCTCCTCGGCGTGGGTGGGCAGCAGCGCGATCCGTACGGTGCCGTCGGCCTCGGCGCCGGGCGCGGGGCGCAGCGCCTCCACGCCCTCGTGCAGGGCGCGGAGGGGGGCGGCGAGACCGTTGGCGAGGTCCAGGAGGCGGCCGCCGCTGCGCCGGTTCTCGGAGAGGGAGAAGCGGTTGGCGGGGCGGCCGTCGGCGTGCGGGAAGTGCTCGGGGAAGTCGTCCAGGTTCGCGACGGAGGCGCCGCGCCAGCCGTAGATGGCCTGGCAGGGGTCGCCGACGGCGGTCACGGCGTGTCCGGTGGCGGCGCCGGAAGGGCCCTGGCCGAAGAGGCCGGAGAGCAGCAGCCGCTGGGCGACGGAGGTGTCCTGGTACTCGTCGAGGAGGACGACCCGGAACTCCTCGCGGAGGATCGCGCCGACCTCGGGCCGGGTGGTGGCGAGCTCGGCGGAGCGGGCGATCTGGTCGCCGAAGTCGAGCAGGTCGCGGGAGCGCTTGGCGGCGCGGTAGCGGACGACGAGGTCGAGGAGCTCGCGGCGGGCGGCGGCGGCCTCGGGGATCTTGCGCAGCTCGGCGTTGCTGAGCCGGGCGCCGGCGAGGGCGTCGAGGAGCTCGGAGTCGTACGCCCGGAGCCGCTCCGGCGGCACGAGGTGCTCGGCGAGCTCGGCGTCGAGGGCGAGCAGGTCGGTGATGAGCGTCGGGAAGGACCGGGTGAGCGCGGGGTACGGGCCGGGGGCCTCGCGCAGCACGCGCGCGGCGAGCTGGTAGCGGGTGGCGTCGGCGAGGAGCCGGGAGGTGGGCTCCAGGCCGATGCGCAGGCCGTGGTCGGTCAGGAGCTGTCCGGCGAAGGCGTGGTAGGTGGAGATGCGGGGCTCGCCGGGAGGGTCGTCCGGGTCGATGACGTCGGGGTCGGTGACGCCGGCGCGGACGAGGGCGGTGCGGACGCGCTCGGCGAGCTCGCCCGCCGCCTTGTTGGTGAAGGTGAGACCCAGGACCTGCTCGGGGGCGACCTGGCCCGTGCCGACCAGCCAGACCACCCGGGCGGCCATCACGGTCGTCTTGCCGGACCCGGCTCCGGCCACGACGACCTGCGGGGCGAGCGGCGCGGTGATGCAGGCCGTCTGCTCCGGGGTGAACGGGATGCCGAGGAGCTCCTTGAGCTGCTCGGGGTCGGTGAGGTGTGCGGTCACTCGGACGAGGCTAACGGGGCCGACCGACATTCCGCCCTCGTACGCCGCTGACCTGCGCTGTTACGCGGGGACCCCGCCGTCCAGCTTCGAGAGGTCCACGGTCTGGTCGGCCGGTGGGGTCTTCACCACGACCGGCTTGTCGTAGTCGCGGAAGAGCATCGTGCCGGGCTCGTCGCCGCCCGCCTTCACGATCTTCAGGATGTACGGCTTGCCCCGCTCGGCGACGGACACCGTGGTCGTCCCGCCGTCGGTCCGCTTCTTCACCAGGGTCGCGACGGGCGTTCCGGCCACGCTGCCGTCCGGGCCCCGGGTCAGTCCGCTGCGCTGCTGCTTGTCCTTGTCCAGGTCGTCGAGGAGGGACTTCAGGTCGCAGACGCCGCTGAGGGCCTCGCTGCCCGCCTGTCCCGGGGCGATCTTCAGCCAGCGGCCCTTGATCAGTTCGAGGGTGGCCGAGATCTGCGGCTCCGGGATGCCCTGGGAGCCCATGGAGACCCGCCAGAACGCCTCGTCGCCCTTCATGTAGGTGACGTGGTCGGCCCTGCGCAGTTCGGCGGTGCCGCCCTTGATCCTCATCAGGCCGGTGCACTCGTCGCGGTCGTTGACCGCGAAGTCGATGTCGAGCGGCTGTCCGTCGCTGACGACCCGGCCGGTCATGCGCAGGGAGGTCGCGGACCGGGTGGCCGTCACGGCGCGCTGCCCGATCTCGTCGGCGGTGAGGTGTGCGAAGGGATCCGGGGAGGGGGCGGGCGCGGCGGCCCGGGCGCCGGGTGGGACGGCGGGTGCGGGGGCCGCGGCGCCTGTGGGGGCGGCGGGCGCGGTGGTCGCCGCCCAGGCCGCGGCGGGCGCGGGTCCGGCGACGACGACGGCGCAGACGACCGCCGCGGCGCGGAGCTTTCGGTGGGACGCCATGCGAGCCTCCTCGCGTTCCCGGACACCCCTGTCCACCAGGGTCGCCCCGCGCCCGCGTGCCCGCTACTCCGCGCGGGCGAGGCCCGGGCCGGTGCCGGGTCAGTCGACGACCTGGCGGCCCTCCGGCCGGGCGCTGCACGAGGCCCGGAAGGAGCAGGTCGTGCAGTGCTGGCCGGTGCTCGGCGCGAACCGCTCGTCGAGGACCCGGCCGGCCGCGGTGGCGAGCAGCTCGCCGACCCACTCCCCGGTCAGGGGCTCCTGCGCCTGGACCTTGGGCAGGGCGTCGCCGCCCTCCTTCTTGGCGGCGGCCTGCCGCAGCTGGACGAGCTCGGCGCCGCCGGGCTCCGGGCGGTCGCCGCCGAAGACCTCGTCGAGGGCGCCCTCCCGCACGGCGAGCTGGTAGACGGCGAGCTGCGGGTGGTGGGCGACCTCGTCCTTGGTGGGCGCGGACTTGCCGGTCTTGAAGTCGACGACGTACGCGCGCCCGTGCTCGTCGGTCTCGACGCGGTCCATGGAGCCGCGGATGCGGACCTGGTACTCCCCCGCCTCCAGCGTCACGTCGAAGCCGTGCTCGGACGCGGCGGGGGTGCGGCCGCCGCGGTCCATGACGTGCCAGCTCAGGAAGCGTTCCAGGGCCACGCGCGCGTGCTGCTTCTCCTGCGCCGACTTCCAGGGCGCGTCGAAGGCGAGGGCGTCCCAGACGGAGTCCAGCCGGGCCATGAGGACGTCGAGGTCGGCCGGGGTGCGGCCGGAGGCGACCTCGTCGGCGAGGACGTGCACGACGTTCCCGAAGCCCTGGGCGGCGGTGGCGGGGGCCGCCGCCTTGACCTCGCGGCCCAGGAACCACTGGAGGGAGCAGGTGCCGACGAGGTTCTCCAGGGCGCTCGGCGACAGGGCCACCGGCCGGTCGCGGTCGCGCAGCGGCTCCGGGCTCCGGGTCGGCTCGAAGAGCCCCCACCAGCGGTCGGGGTGGGCGGCCGGGACGAGCGGCTGGCCGTCGTCGTCGGTGAGCGCGGCCAGCTGGGCGAGCCGGTCCGCGGCGGCCTCGCGGAGCTCGGGCGAGGCCTCCGGGTCGACGGTGGTGGCGCGGAGCTCGGCGACCAGGGCGGAGACCGCGAGCGGGCGGCGGGGGCGGCCGGGCACGTCCTTCGGTTCGGCGCCGAGCTCGGTGAGGAAGCGGGACGGCTGGTCGCCGTCCTCGGCCGCGGCCTTCACCGCGGTGACGACGAGCCGGTCCCGTGCGCGGGTGGCGGCGACGTAGAAGAGGCGGCGCTCCTCGGCGAGGAGGGCGCCGGGGCTGAGCGGTTCGGCGAGGCCGTCGCGCCCGATGCGGTCGGCCTCCAGGAGCGAGCCGCGGCGGCGGAGGTCCGGCCAGAGGCCCTCCTGGAGGGCCGCGACGACCACGAAGCCCCACTCCAGGCCCTTGGAGCGGTGGGCGGTCATCAGGCGGACGGCGTCGGGGCGGGTGTGCCGGCGGGTGAGGGTGTCGGCGGCGATGTCCTGGGCGTCGAGCTCCTCCAGGAAGTTGAGGACGCCCCGGCCGCCGACGCGCTCCTCGGCGCGGGCGGCGGTCTCGAAGAGCGCGCAGACGGCGTCGAGGTCGCGGTCGGCGTTGCGTCCGGCGGGGCCGCCGCGCAGAGCGGCGCGCTCCAGGCGGCCGGGCCACGGGGTGCCCTTCCACAGCACCCAGAGGGCCTCCTCGGCGGTGCCGCCGGCGGCGAGGAGGGCGCGGGTCTCCTGGAGGAGCAGGCCGAGCCGCTGCGCGCCCTTGGCGTACGCGGGGTCGTGGGCGACGAGGCGCTCGGGTTCGGCGAGGGCCTTCGCCAGGAGGACGTCGGAGGGCGGCGGGATCTTGTTGCCGGCGGCGCGTTCCTCGTCCCTCAGGGCGCGGCCGAGCCTCCGGAGGTCGGCGGGGTCCACTCCGGCGAGGGGCGAGGCGAGCAGCTCCAGGGCGGTCTCCACGGAGAGCCATGCGGCGGTGGCGGGCGGCTCCGGGGCGGTGGGCCCGGCGCCCGGCGGCGGCTGGTCGGGCACCGGCTCGGCGTCGGCCTGCGGCAGGCCGGGCACGGTCTCGTCGCCCGCCTGCGACGGGTCGGGCACCGGCTCGGCGTCCGTCGGCGACGGGGCGAGTGGCGACGGGTCGGGCACCGGCTCGGCCGGGGCGTCGGCCTCCGCCGGGTCGCCGTCCGGCGTGGCCTCGGCGTCCCGGGGCTCACCGTCCGGAGCGGGTGCGGCGCCGTCGTGGGTGGTGCCCACCCCTTCCGCCCCGGCGGCACGCGTGCCCACCACCTGGTCCGGCGCGGCGGCACGCGTGCCCACCACCCGGGCCACCGCCCTCAGTGCCAGCAGGAGCGGGGTCACGGCCGGTTCGTGGCGCAGGGGGGTGTCCGCCGCGTCCGTCTCGACCGGGACGCCCGCCGAGGTGAGGGCGCGGCGGAGGGACGGCAGGGAGGCGGCGGCGCGGGTGAGGACGGCCATGTCCTGCCAGGGCACGCCGTCCTCCAGGTGCGCGCGGCGCAGCAGGTCGGCGATGTTCTCGGCCTCCGCCGAGGCCGTGGGGTACGTGTACGCCTCCGCCCGGCCGCCGTCCCGGGTGGGGGCGAGGTCGCGGTGGGCGCGGACCTTGTCGGCGGGGAGCCGGGGCATCGGCATCCGCTGGGCGAGCAGCCGGGTCGCCCCGAGCAGGTCGGCGCCGGAGCGGCGCGAGGCGCCGAGGACGCGGACGTCGGCACCGCCGAAGGCGGACGGGAAGTCGAGGATGCCGTTCACGTCGGCGCCCCGGAAGGCGTAGATGGACTGGTCGGGGTCGCCGAAGGCGACGACCGTGCCGCGCCCGTCGCCGGCGAGCGCGTGCAGGAGCCGGACCTGGGCGGGGTCGGTGTCCTGGTACTCGTCGACGTAGATCGCGTCGTATCCGGGCAGGCGGGTGTCCCGGGCGAGCGGCACGGCCCGGTGGACGAGCTCGGCGTAGTCGAGGACGCCCTGGAGGTCGAGGACGTCGAGGTACTCGGCGAGGAAGCCGGCCGCGGCCTTCCAGTCGGGGCGGCCGACCCGGTCCGCGAAGCGGGCCAGCGCGTCGGGTCCGAGGCCCAGCTCGCGGGAGCGCGCGAGGACGGCCCGCACCTCGTCGGCGAAGCCGCGGGTGGTGAGGCAGGCGCGGAGCTCGTCGGGCCAGCGGACGTGCCCGAGGCCCGCCTTCCGCAGGTCGATCTGGCCGGCGAGCAGCTCGCGGACGGCGAGGTCCTGCTCGGGTCCGGACAGCAGCCGCAGCGGTTCGGCGAAGAGTTCGGCGTCCTGGTGGGCGCGGATGAGGGCGTAGCAGTACGAGTGGAAGGTCGTCGCCTGCGGCGGGCGGCGGCCGCCGAGCCGGGCGGCCATCCGGTCGCGGAGTTCGACGGCGGCCTTGCGGCTGAAGGTGAGGACGAGGAGACGCTCGGGGTCGGCGCCCTTCTCCATGCGGGCGGCGACCGCCTCCACCAGCGTGGTCGTCTTGCCGGTGCCGGGTCCGGCGAGGACGAGGAGAGGTCCGTCGGCGTGGTCAACCACTTCCCGCTGGACTGCGTCCAGCTGAGGGGGATCCAGCGGGGCCGGCGTGGTGCGCACCAGCCGGTACGCGCCCGGGGTCCGCTGCCGTCCCGGCCCCGGGTACGGCTGTCCCTGGTGCGGCGGCGTACGCCGGGTGGTGGAGGAGGAGCTCACGTGGATCGCCGGTCCTGGTGGGTGTGGTGGTGCGGGTGAGGCGGCCGTGTGCCGTGGCCGCCGCCTCGGGAGACGCGGACGTCGACGTTACGCGAAGCGTGCCGCCGACGAGCCGTGGTCCGCACCGCGTCCACCCCCGCGGGCCGCTCCCGCCCCGGCCGGCCGGGGCGGGACCCTCAGGTGTGAGTTCCGTCCCAGCGGGCCCGGCGCATGTCGATCCTCGGCACGTGCCCCTCGGCCGACGGGCCCGCCGCCCGCAGCGGCGTGCCCTCCTCGCGGTAGTGCCCGAGGGCCCGGAGCTCGTGGCCCGGCAGCAGGGTGCCGTCGGCGCGGACCACCCGCCACCAGGGGGCCGAACCGCCGTACAGTGCCATGACACGGCCGACCTGGCGCGGCCCGCCCTCGCCCAGCCACTCGGCCACGTCGCCGTAGGTCATGACGCGGCCGGGCGGGATGGCGTCGGCCACGTCGAGCACCCGCTCCGCGTACTCGGGCAGTTCTCCGGTCTCCCCCACAGGCTCCTCCACGCTCATCCGGACCATCCTGCCTCACCGCACCGACATGGCCCTGATGCCTCCGCCCGGCGGCTCTTCGTGCCACCATCGTCCGGGCGGTGACTGGTGATACGAGATCAAGAGCGACAAGTACAAGAACAAAGACAAGAAGACGAGCAGGATCGCGCAGGTGATCGCGAGCATGATCGCGGACGCGACCCACGGGACACACGGGCAGAGACGGACATGGTGATGGGGCAGGACACGCGGCCTCCCGAGGGGGCTCAGCCCGACGTGCCCGAGCGGCTCTCCGGTGACGAGCCGCTGCTCGCCGCCCGCGTCCACCGGCCCTCCGACCTCATGCGGCTGCTCGTCGGCCTGCTCGCCATCGGACTCGTCATCGCGGTCGCCGCCTTCGCCCACGGCACGACCTCGGGCCTGGAGCAGGACATCAACAAGGGCGCGGTCGGGGCCCCGGACGTCTTCGTCAAGATCGCCGGTCTCGTCTCCTCCATCGCGGTCCTGCTCGTCCCGGTCGCCTTCGCCATCGAACGGCTGATCAAACGCGACGGGCTGCGCATCGCGGACGGCGTCCTCGCCGCCGTCCTGGCGCACGGCGTCACCCTCGCCACCGACCTCTGGGTCGCCCAGGCCGCGCCCGGCACCATCCAGGACGCGCTGACCCAGCCGCAGTCCGGCGGCGGCCTCACGGACCCGGTGCACAACTACCTCGCGCCGGTCATCGCGTACATGACCGCCGTCGGCATGGCCCGCAGGCCCCGCTGGCGGGTGTCGCTCTGGGTGGTGCTGCTGCTCGACGCCTTCACCATGCTGGTGGCCGGGTACACCACCGCGCTCTCGATCGTCCTGACCGTCCTGATCGGCTGGACCGTCGCGTACGGCACGCTGTACGCCGTCGGCTCGCCGAACGTCCGGCCCACCGGGCAGACCCTCCTCGCGGGCCTGCGCCGGGTCGGCTTCCGGCCGGTGACCGCGCTGCGCGCCGAGGACGTGCCCGACGCGGCCGACAGCGCGGACCGGGGCCGCCGGTACATCGTGACCCTGGAGGACGGGCCTCCGCTCGACGTCACCGTCGTCGACCGGGAGCAGCAGGCGCACGGCTTCTTCTACCGGGCGTGGCGGCGGATCACCCTGCGGACGATCACCACCCGCCGCTCCATCGTCTCGCTGCGCCAGGCCCTGGAGCAGGAGGCGCTCCTCGCCTACGCGGCCATCGCCGCCGGGGCGAACGCGCCGAAGCTGATCGCCACCTCCGAGCTCGGTCCGGACGCCGTGATGCTCGTGTACGAGCACATCGGCGGCCGCACCCTGGACTCGCTCGACGACGAGGAGATCACCGACGAGCTGGTCCGCAGCTCCTGGCGGCAGGTCCGGGCGCTCCAGTCGCGCCGGATCGCGCACCGCCGGCTCTCCGGGGACGCGATCCTGGTGGATCGTTCCGGCAGGGTGATCCTCACGGATCTGCGCGGCGGCGAGATCGCGGCCGGCGATCTGATCCTGCGGATGGACATCGCCCAGCTGCTCACCACCCTCGGCCTGCGGGTCGGGGCGGAGCGCGCGGTCGCCGCGGCCGTCGAGGTCCTCGGCCCCGACACCGTCGCCGACTGTCTGCCGCTGCTCCAGCCGATCGCGCTGAGCCGCTCCACGCGCGCGACGCTGCGGAGACTGGCCCGGGAGCGGTCCGCCCGGGAGCGGGAGGCCGTGCTCGCGGCCTCGGAGGCCGCCAAGCACGAGCGGGCGCTCGCCAAGGCCGAGGCCGCGGCGGACAAGGGGGCCGTCCCGGCGGAGACGAAGGCCGAGAAGAAGGCGGACAAGAAGGCCGAGAAGCGGGCCCTGGACACCGCCCTCGACGAGGCCCGCGAGGAGGACCTGCTCGCGCAGATCCGGCAGCAGGTGCTGCTCATCCGCCCGCAGGCCCCGGTGGAGCCGGTCCGCCTGGAGCGGATCAAGCCGCGGACCCTGGTCAGCATGATCGCGGGCGCGGTCGCCGCGTACTTCCTGCTGTCGCAGATCGCCCGTACGCCGCTGTCGACGGTCAGCGAGGCGGACTGGCGCTGGGTGGCGGCCGCGGTGCTGTTCTCGGCGGTCAGTTACGTGGCGGCGGCGATGAGCCTGCTGGGCTTCGTGCCCGAGCGGGTCGGTTTCTGGCGGACGGTGGTGGCTCAGGTCGCCGGCTCGTTCGTGAAGATCGTCGCTCCGCCGGCGGTCGGCGGCGTCGCCCTGAACACCCGCTTCCTCCAGCGCGCGGGCGTCCGCCCGGGTCTCGCGGTGGCGAGCGTGGGCGCCTCGCAGCTCTTCGGGCTCGGGGCGCACATCCTGCTCCTGCTCTCCTTCGGCTATCTGACGGGCACGGAGAAGACGCAGTCCTTCAGCCCGTCGAGGACGGTGATCGCCGGACTCCTGACGGTCGCGGTGCTCGTCCTGGTCGTCACGGCCATCCCCTTCATGCGCAAGTTCGTGTCGACGCGGCTGCGCTCGCTCTTCGCCGGTGTGGTGCCGCGCATGCTGGACGTGCTCCAGCGGCCCGTGAAGCTGGCGACGGGCATCGGCGGGATGCTGCTCCTGACCATCGTGTTCGTCCTCTGTCTGGACGCCTCGATCCGGGCGTTCACCCACGGGAACCAGACGATCAGCTACGCGACCGTGGCCGTCGTCTTCCTCGCGGGCAACGCGCTCGGCTCGGCGGCCCCCACCCCGGGCGGCGTCGGCGCGGTCGAGGGCGCGCTCGCCTTCGGCCTGGTCACGGTCGGCGGCCTGCCGATCGAGGTCGCGACCCCCGCGGTGCTCCTGTACCGCCTGCTGACGCTGTGGATCCCGGTGCTGCCGGGGTGGATCTGCTTCAACTGGCTGACCAGGCGGGAAGCCCTGTAGCCGGTCCCCGCCCGCCGGTCCGCGAGGTCCGCCGCCCCCGCCACCCGCTTGGACCCCCGTCCCGCGCGGGGGCGGGGGCGGCGGCCCACGATGGGCCTATGCCGATCTCCGCCGCCCAGCGCGCCGCCCTGCTCACCGCCACCACCGTGCTGCTCGCCGCCGGCTGCTCCGACGGGGGAGACCAGGCGGCGGACCCGGTGACGCCGTCCGGCAGCGCCACCGGGCTCTCGGCGCTGACCTCGCAGAAGCTCGCGTGGGCGCCGTGCCCGCCGCCGTCGGCCGCCGAGGGCGGCGGACCCGCGCCCTCCCCGCTGCCCGGGGGCGCCACCTGGGAGTGCTCCTTCCTCCAGGTGCCGCTCGACTGGGCGGAACCGGAGGGCGAGACCATCGAGCTGGCCCTCATCCGGGCCAAGGCCCGGGACAGCGCCCGCCGGATCGGCTCCCTGGTCTTCAACTTCGGCGGACCCGGCGGCTCCGGCGTCACCGCCCTGCCCGGCTTCGCGACCGACTACGAGTCGCTGCGCTCCCGCTACGACCTGGTCTCCTTCGACCCGCGCGGGGTCGGCCGCAGCGACCCCGTCGAGTGCGCCACCGACAAGGAGCTGGACGCCTACTACGCCCTCGACTTCACGCCGGACGACACCGCCGAGGAGCGGACGCTGTCCGACGCGCAGAAGCGGTACGCGCGGGGCTGCGAGCGCGACGCGGGCGCGGCCCTGCCGCACGTCGGCACCGAGAACGCGGCCCGGGACATGGACCTGATGCGCCAGGTGCTGGGCGACGACAAGCTGCACTACTTCGGCATCTCGTACGGGACCGAGCTCGGCGGCGTCTACGCCCACATGTTCCCGAAGAACGTGGGCCGGGCCGTGTTCGACGCGGTCGTCGACCCGGACGCGGGCGTCGAGGACGGTGCCCTCGGCCAGGCCAGGGGCTTCCAGCTCGCGCTGGACAACTTCGCCCAGGACTGCGTGGACCGCGGCGACGCGTGCGCGCTGCCCGGCAGCAGCGTCTCCGAGATCGAGGCGGGGATCACGGACCTCCTGGCGCAGCTCGACAAGAAGCCGATCCCCGGCATCGGGGACCGGAAGCTGACGCAGACGCAGGCCACCAACGGCATCGCGCAGGCGCTGTACTCGAAGGAGTTCTGGCCGTATCTGGAGCAGGGCCTCGACGCGGCCGACGGCGGCGACGGGGCCCTGCTCCTCTCCCTGTCCGACGCGATGAACGGGCGCAGCCAGGACGGCTCGTACAGCAACATCCAGGCCGCGAACGCCGCCATCAACTGCGTCGACTTCAAGGAGCGCTACACGCTCGGGCAGGCGAAGGAGCGGCTCGGTCAGTTCCGCGAGGCCTCGCCCGTCTTCGGCGACTTCATGGGCTGGTCGCTGGCGAGCTGCTCGCAGTGGCCGGTGCCCGGTCTCTGGGAGCACCCGGACGTCTCGGCTCCGGGGGCGGCGCCGATCCTCGTGGTCGGGAACACCGGCGACCCCGCGACGCCGTACGAGGGCGCCCGGTCGATGGTGAACGCGCTCGGCAAGGGCGTCGGGGTCGAGGTGACGTACGAGGGCGAGGGCCACGGCGCCTACAACGGCGGCAGCAAGTGCGTGAAGAAGACCGTGGACGACTACCTGCTGGCGGGGAAGGTCCCGGCCTCGGGCACGGTCTGCAAGTAGCCCCCGACGCGCGGAAGGCCCCGGACCTCGGGTCCGGGGCCTTCCGCGTGCCGTCCTAGTAGACCGGCTTCTCGGGCTCGATCTGGTGGACCCAGCCGATCACGCCGCCGCCGACGTGGACCGCGTCCGCGAAGCCCGCGGACTTGAGCACGGCGAGGACTTCCGCACTGCGGACACCCGTCTTGCAGTGCAGGACGATCCGCTTGTCCTGCGGGAGGTCCTGGAGGGCGGTGCCCATGAGGAACTCGTTCTTCGGGATGAGCCGCGCGCCCGGGATGGAGACGATCTCGTACTCGTTCGGCTCGCGGACGTCGATGATGTCGATCTTCTCGCCGCCGTCGATCCACTCCTTGAGCTGCTTGGGAGTGATCGTGGAGCCGAGCGCCGCCTCCTGGGCCTCCTCGGACACGACGCCGCAGAAGGCCTCGTAGTCGATGAGCTCGGTGACGGTCGGGTTCTCGCCGCAGACCGCGCAGTTCGGGTCCTTGCGGACCTTGACCTGGCGGTACTGCATCTCCAGGGCGTCGTAGATCATCAGACGGCCGACCAGCGGGTCGCCCACGCCGGCCAGGACCTTGATGGCCTCGGTGACCTGGATGGAGCCGATGGACGCGCAGAGCACGCCCAGGACGCCGCCCTCGGCGCAGGACGGGACCATGCCCGGCGGCGGGGGCTCCGGGTAGAGGCAGCGGTAGCAGGGGCCGTACTCGGACCAGAACACGGACGCCTGGCCGTCGAAGCGGTAGATCGAGCCCCAGACGTACGGCTTGTTCAGCAGCACGCAGGCGTCGTTCACCAGGTAGCGCGTGGCGAAGTTGTCGGTGCCGTCGACGATCAGGTCGTACTGGCCGAAGATGTCCATCACGTTGTCGGCCTCGAGCCGCTCCTCGTGAAGGATCACGTTCACGTACGGGTTGATGCCGAGCACGCTGTCGCGCGCCGAGGCGGCCTTGGAGCGGCCGATGTCGGCCTGGCTGTGGATGATCTGGCGCTGGAGATTCGACTCGTCGACCTCGTCGAACTCCACGATGCCGAGCGTGCCCACGCCGGCGGCGGCCAGGTACATCAGCGCCGGGGAGCCGAGACCGCCGGCTCCGACACACAGCACCTTGGCGTTCTTCAGCCGCTTCTGCCCGTCCATCCCGACGTCCGGGATGATCAGGTGGCGGGAGTACCTGCGGACCTCGTCTACGGTGAGCTCGGCAGCGGGCTCGACCAGGGGTGGCAGCGACACGGGGACTCCGGTTGTCGGTATGTCAGTACGGTTGTTCTCCCCGTAACACTGCCACGCCCCTTCTCATTCCGAGACACCCGGTCCGATCCGCGAGACGATTTCGTCCCAGTAGCCGGGCAGCGAGTGGAATGGCGCACTTTGTCCCGAGCCGCCGGCCCGGTCCGTGAAGAAGATCGTCCCCGCCCCCTGCCAGCGGGCGATCCGCAGGGCCTCGTCCAGGTGGGTGCGCGGCACGCCGTGGACGAGGTGGACGAACTTCGTCTCGGTGTACTCGGCGGTCCACTCCGCCACCTGCGACCAGCGGTAGTCCACCCAGGACCCGGCGAAGGTCACCAGCTGGTCGGCCGCCTCGGCGTACCCCGGGTGCGGGTGGGTGCCGTGGCCGAGGACGAGGTGGGCCTCGCCCCCGAGCACGGCCTCCAGGGTCGCGGTGAGCCGCCGGGTCCCGGCCAGGTCCGCCCGGTCGGCGGGGGCGCGGTCCAGGTAGAAGCCGCCGACCCGGTACCAGTCGAGGTAGCGGTGGGCGTCCGAGACCAGCTCGCCGAAGGGCCGGGAGCCGTGCGCCAGGTCCAGGTGCCCGAGGACCCTGACCCCGGCGTTGCGGAGCTTCCCGGCGGCCTCCAGGCAGTGCGGGTCCGGACGGGTGCCCGGGCCCTCCGACACGTTGAGCACCGCCCAGTGCAGCGGGGTCCCGGGGCGGGTCAGCTCGGCCCATTCGACGGGGGCGAGCAGCGGATGGGCGTAGCCGGGGACGCCGAAGCCGAGCGCCTGGACGGCGCCGGTGGCCGTGGTCGTCAGATGCGACACGCCGCCTCCATCCAGATGTCGGCGAGGGACTCCTCCAGGTTGATCCGGGGCCGCCAGCCGAGCCGGTCGCGGGCGGTCCGGACGTCGGCCTGCTGCCAGGGCCCGCAGCCGTCGGGGTACGGGTAGGGGGCGGAAGCCAGTTGGTCGGCGATGGTCCCCTCGGTGCGGGGGGCGCCGATCATGGGCCGCTGCGGGATGCCGTGCGGGACGTCCAGTTCGTGCAGGTTGCCGGAGTAGCCGGCGACCCGGGCGAGGACGGCGGCGGCGTCGCGGAGCTTCACGGCGCGCCCGGTGCCGATGTTGACGACGCCCTGGGCGGCGGAGAGGGAGGCGGCGTGCACGGCCCGTGCCACGTCCCGTACGTCGACGAAGTCCCGCTGCACGCCGAGGCCGCTGAGCTTGAGCTCGCCGTCCCCGGCCTGCATGGCGCGGCGCATCGCCTCGGCGAGGCGGCCGAGCGGGGAGCCGGCGGGCGTCCCGGGTCCGACCGGTGAGAAGACGCGCAGGACGACGGCGTCGAGCCCGGAGCCGAGGACGAGTTCGGTCGCGGCGAGCTTGGAGACGCCGTACGGGCCGCCGGGGCGCGGGACGGCGTCCTCGGCGGTCGAGGAGCCGGGCTGGCTCGGCCCGTACTCGGACGCGCACCCGACCTGGACGAGCCGGGCCCCGCAGCCGCTGCGGCGCAGGGCCTCGCAGACGGTGGCGACGGCGACGGTGTTGTGCCGGGTCAGGTCGCGGGCGCCGCCGCGGGTGGCTCCGGCGCAGTTGACGACGACCCCGGGGTGGACGGCGTCCAGGAAGCGGGTGAGCGCGCCGGGGCTGCCGGAGGCGAGGTCGAAGCGCACGTCGGCGTCGTCGCCCCGGCCGAGCGCGGTGAGGTGGACGGCCGGGTCGGCGAGCAGCCGGTCGGCGACGAAGCGGCCGATGAAGCCGTTGGCTCCGAGCAGTAGCACCCTCATCGTGCGGCCCCTACGTGCCGACCGGCCGGTGCCTGGGGTGGAGGGGTCATGATCGTCGTTCTCCTTGCGGGGTGATGAGAGAGGTGGCGGGTCGCGCCCGCGGCGTCGGCTCCGCGGGTGCGAAGGGGTCTCGGCGGACGGGGACCGGCGGGGTGGGGGTCACGGTGGTCGCCGGGCCGTCCGGGGGTGTTCATCGGGCGGCGTGGGCGGAGGCCCGCGTGAGCGTGCCGGTCGCGTGGGCCAGCAGGCCGAGCGCGGCGGCGCCGCAGACGAGGGCGGGTACGGCCCCGGGGCTCCAGGCCCCGGCGAGGGCGCGCACCGGGGTGGCGAGCGCGTCGAAGCCGGGGAGGGGGACACGGGCGGCGAGGACGCTCGCGAGGGCGAGTGCCTCGGCGGCGGCGGCCGAGGCGAGGGCGGCGGCGGCCGTCTCGGGGTGGCCGTGCACGGTGAGGAGCCGGGCGAGCAGCAGGAGGGCGCCGAGGGCGAGGGCTCCGGCGCTGAACCGGGTGAGGACGAGCAGGGCGGTGAGGGCGAGGAGCTGGAGCGTCACCGTCCCGAGGAGCAGCGGCCGGGTGGCGGCGGCGAAGTCGGCGAGGCCGCGGCTGTCGGCGATCCGGCGGCGGGCCCGGGTCGCGAAGAGGTGGGCGGTCCAGGCGGCGGGGGCGACGGCGAGGGCGAGGCCCAGGAGGGGCGCGGGGGCGAGCTCCCAGGGCCCGTCGGGGCCGCCGCCGAGGACCGCGGCCAGGAGGCCGTCGCCGCCGGCCGCGTACGCCAGGAGCCAGAGGGTCCAGAGCCGGGCGGCGGGCACGGAGCCTCCGTCGGGGGCGCGGAGGGGACCGCGCCGGACGGCGAGCAGCAGCGCTCCGGCGAGGGCGACGGCCCCCACGGCGCCGATGGCGGTGCGCACCGGCCCGTACGCGAAGGTGAGCCCGAGTCCGGTGAGTCCCGCGACGCCGCCGGGGGCGAGGGCGGCGAGGGCCCAGGGCGCCCGGGGCCGCTCCGGCTCGGCGGCGGGCGCGGGCGCGTCCTGGCCGCGGGGCACGCGCGCGTACAGCTCCTCGGCGAGCGAGAACACGTCCCGGTGCCGGAAGCGGGCGGCGGTCCGGTCGGTGAAGCCCTGCGCTTCGAGCCCGGCGGCGATCTCCAGCGGGTCGACGGCCCGCTCGCAGAGCTCCCGGTGCCGGTGCATGAGGACCTTCACGGGGTCGGCGTGCCCTCGCCGGGGACGGGGGGCGGCGGGGGCCGTCGCCGCGGGGGCGGGTCCGGGCGGCGGTGTGGTGGGCGCGGCCTCCTGGAATCCGTCCGCTTCCGGGACTCCACGCGCCTCAGGGGCGCCGTGCATCTCCGGGACTCGGTCCGCTCCCGTGACTCCATGCGACTCCTGGACTCCGTACGCCTTCAGTGCTCCGTCCGCCTCCGGTGCGGCGTCGGCCGTGGTCTCCTCCGGGGCCCGGGTGGGCCGTGCCGGGTCCGGGGCTATCCCGGAGGGTGCGGCGTCGACGGGGTCCTCGGGGGCGGGGGCGCGCAGGTCGAGGGTGGCGGCTGCGGTGAGGGCGGGGGTGCCGAGGAGGGCTTCGGAGCGGGCGTCCCAGGCTCCGGGGCTCGTCGGTGCGGCGGGGCCGCGCATGGGGGTGCCTCCTTCAGGCATCGGGGGCTCCTGTCCCCGCGGTCACGGCCTTGTGCGCCCAGCTGCCCGGCACATGGGCCTCGGCCGGGTGGGCGAAGGGGACGCCGTCCCCGGGGCGGTGGCGGACCGGCGCGTGGGAGAGGAGTTCGAGGTAGATGCCGCGGAACGCGGCGAGGTTCTGGTCGACCGTGAAGAGTTCGAGCGCGCGGGCGCGGGCGGCGGCGCCGAGCCGGTGGCGGCGCCCGGGGTCGCGGAGCAGCGCGAGGCAGGCGTCGGCGAGGGCCCGGGGGTTGCGCGGCGGGACGACGAGGCCGGTGCCGCCGATGATCTCGACGACGGCGCCGACGTCGGTGGAGACGGTGGCCCGGGCGCAGAACATCGCCTCGACGAGACTCGCGGGGAAGCCCTCGACCAGGCTGGACATGACCACGAGCGCACCGGAGGCGTAGGTGTCCTCCAGGGTGGGCGCCTCGGGGCCGCCGAGCTCCTCGAAGGTGACGGGGTTCTCGCCGACGGCGTGCGCCCCGGCGGCCTCGTCGGGGAACAGCTGCGCGGCGAGGCCCTTGCAGTACATGAGGTACGCGCCGGGTTCCCGGGCGGGCACGGCGACGATCCGCAGGCGGGCGTCCGGCTGCCGGGCCCGGATCTCGGCGAAGGCGTGCAGGAGGCCGACGAGGTCCTTGGCCGGTTCCACCCGGCCGACCCAGACGAGGGTGGCGGGGTCGCCGCTCTCCTCGTCCTCGCCGACCTCGGCGAAGCGTTCGGCGGCCATGCCGGGGTGGACGGTGCGGATGCGGGCCCGGTCGGCGCCGCACCTCTCCTGCCAGCGGCGGGTGTGGGCGTTGCCGGGGGTGAGGAGGGAGGCCTGCCGGTAGATCTCGCCGGCGAGGCGGCCGTGGAGGGCGGCGAGGAGGGCGCGGAGGGGCGCGGAGCGGTCGGCGCCGGCGGCGGAGAGGTAGTGGGCGCGCAGCGGTGCGCCGTACTCGGTGACGAGCAGCGGCGTTCCGAAGAAGCGTTTGGCCAGCAGGCCGGGGAGCGCCGTCGTGCCCCCGGCGGCGGCGTGGCAGAGGTCGGCCGCGCCGAGCGCGTCGTCCCCGTACCAGTCGAGGGAGAGCGGGCGGAGGGCCCGCTCCAGGTGCTCGGCGAAGGCCAGGTGGTCGGGGAGTCCGGCGGCCGCCGCGCCCCGGCGCGCGCCGGGGGCCCGGCAGGCGGCCTCCAGGGCGCGTACGGCGTCGTCGGAGCGGAGAGCGCCGGGCAGTCCGCCGTGCTCGCGGGCGAGTTCGGCGAGGGCGTAGAGCCCGTCCGCGAAGGAGGTCGCACCGTCCTCGGCGCAGAGTCCGCCGGCGAGCCGGTGGTAGGCCTCGGTGAAGCGGCGCCGCTCGTGGCGCCCGTAGGCCCGGCGGGCGGCGCGGGGCTCGCGGAGGCCGGTGCGCCCGGCCCGGTGCGCCGGGTCCGGCTCGGGTCCGGGGTCGGCGGCGCGGGCGACCCGGGCGTTCGGCGGGAGGGGCGGCGGGGTGCCGGTCCGGCCGAGCGCGTAGAGGTCGAACTGGTGCTGTCCGAGCCCGCGTACGAGCCGCTCGCACCAGCGTCCGGACTCGCCGGTGGCGTACGGGTAGCCATCCTCCGTCAGCAGTCCGATCCGCACGCGCGCACCCCCGATCTCCCTTGACGGCGGCCACCGTCGGCCCGGTGACTCGCAGCGGGAAGAACGTAAGCGGAGACACCGGTGGTGCGACGGACGGTTGTCCGTCGCACCACCGGAAGGGGTGAATGCACGTAACTTTCGCAGCCCGGTCGCGTTCTGTCGCGGTAGGCGTCGGAAAGGTCACGGAGGGTCAGGCGACGGCCAGCTCCTGGCGCCGTTCCCGGCGCTCCGCCGCGTGGGCCGGGTCGAGCGAGGGGACCGCCGCGAGCAGCTGCCGGGTGTACGGGTCGCGGGGTGTGCCGTACACCTCCGCAACTGTGCCCTGCTCGACGATCCGGCCCGCGCGCATGACGGCGACCCGGTCGCTGACCTGCCGGACCACGGCGAGGTCGTGGGCGATGAAGACGAGTCCGAGGCCGAGTTCGGCCTGGAGCTCGGCGAGCAGCGCGGTCACCTGGGCCTGGGTGGTGACGTCGAGCGCGGAGACGGGTTCGTCGCAGACGAGGAGGCGGGGTTCGGCGGCGAGCGCGCGGGCGATGCCGACGCGCTGGCGCTGTCCTCCGCTGAACTCGTGCGGGTAGGCCCCGTACCGGTCGGGGTCGAGCCCGACGCGGTCGAGCAGCTCGCGCACCCGGCCCCGGATCCCGCTCTCGTCCCGCTCCCCCGCGACGCGCAGCGGGTCGGCGATCGACTCGCCGACCGAGCGGCGGGGGTTGAGGGAGGCGACCGGGTCCTGGAAGACCATCTGGAGCTCGCGGCGGACCGGACGCAGCTCGCGCTCCGGAAGGGCGCCGATCTCCGTGCCCGCGTAGCGGAGTTCGCCGGCGGTCGGGTCGAGGAGCCGGACGAGCATCCGGCCGAGGGTCGTCTTGCCGCTGCCGGACTCGCCGACGACGCCGAGGGTCTCGCCGGCGCGGACCGTGAGGGAGGCCTCCTCGACGGCGGTCACGGCGCTCCTCCCCCGGCCGAACTCCTTTCGCAGTCCGACCGCTTCGAGGAGGACCTCGCCCTTGGCCGTGACGGTCCTGGCCGGGCCGTCGAGCCGGGGCACGGCGGAGAGCAGCGCGCGGGTGTACGGCGCCGAGGGCGCGCCGAGCACTCCGGCGACGGGGCCGCGCTCGACCGCGCGTCCGTCGCGCATGACGAGCACCTCGTCCACGCTCTCGGCGGCCACGCCCACGTCGTGGGTGACCAGGAGCAGCGCGGTGCCGGTCTCCCGCCGCAGCTCGTGCAGCAGATCGAGGATCTGGGCCTGGACGGTGACGTCGAGGGCGGTGGTCGGTTCGTCGGCGACGAGGAGCTTCGGCTCGCAGGCGAGGGCCATCGCGAGGAGGGCCCGCTGCCGCATGCCGCCGCTGAACTCGTGCGGGCGCGAGCGGGACCGGCGCGCCGCGTCGGGGATGCCGACCCGGCCGAGGACCTCGACGGCGCGCGCCCGGGCGGCCTTCCGGGTCACCGGGTGGTGGATCCGGTGGACTTCCGCGATCTGGTCGCCGACGGCGTGGTACGGGTCGAGGGCGGACAGCGGGTCCTGGAAGACCATGGCGGCGATCCCGCCGCGCAGCCGCCGCAGGGCGGCGGGGCCCGCGGTGGCGACGTCGACGCCGCCGACGCGGACGGTGCCGCCGACCCGGGCGCCGGTGCCCCGGTGGAGGCCGAGGAGCGCGCCGGCGACGGTGGACTTGCCGCTGCCGGACTCTCCGACGAGGGCGAGCGCGCGGCCCTCCCCGAGGGTGAAGGAGAGTCCGTCGACGGCCCGTACGGGTCCGGTCTCGCGCGCGAACTCGACGGTCAGGTCGCTGACTTCCACCAGCGGGGGCGCGGTCACGTGAGGACCACCCTTCGGTCGGCGGCCGCGTACAGCAGGTCCGCGAGGACGTTGGCGAGGACGACGGCGGCGCCCATCACCAGGACGACGCCGACCACCACGGGCAGGTCGATCGTGCGGACCCCGTCGAGGAGGGTCTTGCCGAGCCCGGGGATGCCGAAGAGGGACTCGGTGAGCACGGCGCCGCCGAACATCGAGCCGATGTCGACGGCGCTGACCGCGATGACGGGCGGGACGGCGCCGCGCAGGGCGTGCCGGGTGACGACGGCCCGCTCCCCCACTCCGTACGCCCGGAAGGTGCGGATGTGGTCCTCGGCGAGCGTCTCCAGGGTGGAGCTCCGGGTCAGCCGGGCGTACTTGGCCGACTCGAAGAAGCCGAGCGTGAGCCAGGGCAGCAGCATGTTCCAGGCCCACTGCTCGGGGTCCTCGCCGAGGGGGACGTACGAGGGGAAGGGCAGCCACTGGAGGTAGGCGCAGACGGCCATGAGCAGCAGCAGCCCGAGGATGAAGACGGGCGTGCCGGTCCCGGCGAGGGTGAGGACGGTGAGGACGCGCTCGGTGGCGCCGCCCCGGCGGAGCGCCGAGAGGAGTCCGGTGCCGACGCCGACGACGAGCCAGACGACCATGGCGCCCAGGGCGAGGGAGGCGGTGGCCGGGAGGCGCTCCAGGACGAGCCGGGTGACCTGCTGGTCGTTCTGGTAGGAGAGCCCGAGGCACGGCGCGTCGCAGTGGGTGACGCCGGTGCCGGTGGAGTAGTCGCGGCCGGCGAGGACGCCCTGGAGGAAGTGCAGGTACTGACTGAACACGCTTTCGTTCAGGCCGAGTTGCTCGCGGACCTGGGCGATCTGCTGGGGGTTGCAGCGCTCGCCGCAGGCCAGCCGGGCGGGGTCGCCGGGCGCCAGGTAGAAGAGGGCGTACACGAGGACCGAGAGCGCCAGCAGGACGAGCACGGCACCCGCGAGCCGCTTGAGGACGAAGCGGGTCATCGGGAGGACTCCTTACGGGTGCCCACGCGCAGCCGGCTCGCCTCGCGGGGGTCGAGGGCCGTGCGGACGGCGTCGCCGAGGACGGTGAAGGCGAGCACGGTGACGAAGAGCAGTCCGGCGGGCAGCAGGACGTAGGCGGGATCGGCCCGGAACCAGGTCTGCGCGGTCGACAGCATCTGCCCCCAGGAGGGTGTGGGCGGGGTGACGCCCACACCGAGGAAGGACAGCGAGGCCTCGACGACGATGTTGGTGGGGACGAGGATCGCCGCGTAGGTGATGACGGGGGCCGCGAGCGAGGGCAGCAGCTCGCGGCGGGCGGTCCGCCACGGCCCGGAGCCCGCGAGGCGCGAGGCCGCGACGAAGTCGAGGCTCCTCAGGGTGAGGGTCTGGGCCCGCACGATCCGGGAGGTCCCGGCCCAGCCGAGGAAGCCGATGACGAGGACCAGCAGCAGCGGGCGGGGGAAGTCGCGCGGTACGACGGCGGTCAGGGCGACCGCGAGGACCAGCATCGGGAGGGCGACGAGGACGTCGGTGACCCGCCCGAGGACGCCGTCGATCCAGCGGTTGCCGAGGCCCGCGGCGAGGCCGACGAGGACCCCGATGAGGAGCTGCACGGCGGTGGCGCCGACGGCGACGAGGAGCGAGATCCGGGCGCCGTACAGCAGCCGGACGAACAGGTCGCGCCCGGTGCCGGGTTCGACGCCGAGCCAGTGGTCGGCGCTCGCGCCGCCGAAGGCGCCGTACGGGACGCCGCCGCGGGCCGAGTCGACGAGGTCGTCGTGGTACGCGTGCGGGTCCTGGCCCTCCAGGGCGGCGAGCAGCGGCGCGGCGAGGGCGAGCAGGACGAGCAGCAGGAGGACGGCGGCGGAGACGAGGGCGGCCGGGCGGGTGCGCAGCCGTCGCCACACCTGCCGGGCGGCGCCCGTGGCGGGGAGGCCCGCCACGGGCGCCGGAGCGTCGGTCACCGCGGTCACTTGACCGCGACCTGCGAGATGTCGAGGACGCCGGTCCAGTCGCCGATGACGACGTTCTTGACGTCCTTGCCGACGAGCCGCTTGTAGACCGGGTGGAAGAGCGGCACGTCGAGGGCCTGCTCGCCGATCTTCTTGTCGAGGGCGCCCCAGCGGGCCGCGGCGGCCTTCAGGTCGGTCAGCTTGTTGATCTCGTCGATCTCCTGGTTGACCGCCGGGTCGTTCAGCTGCGCGTGGTTGTAGTTGGAGCCGTCGGCGACGATCTGGCGGCCGTCGAAGATCGGCGCGAGGAACGGGCCGCCGGCCGGCCAGTCGGCACCCCAGCGGGAGAGGAAGAAGCCGGGGGCGTCCTTGACGCTCCAGCGCTTCTCGTTGAAGGAGTTGGGCTCCTGTCCGTCGAGCTTGACGGTGATGCCGGCCTTGCCGAGGGCCTCCTGGACGGCGGTGGCGATCTCGGGGCTGGTGGTGCGGTTCTGGGCGGTGGAGTGCAGCAGGGTGACCGTCAGGCCGTTCGGGAAGCCGGCCTCCTTGAGCAGCTGCTTCGCCTTCTGCGGGTCGCCCGTCCGCCCGGCCGGGAAGTGGTCGTACGCCGTGAACCCGAAGGCCTTCTGCTCGGGCAGGAAGGTGGTGGCGGGCTCGGCGAGCGCGGAGCCGCCGGCGGCGTTGACGACGCTGGTGCGGTTGACGGCGTACGAGATCGCCTGGCGGACCTTCGGGTTGTCGAAGGGCTTCACCTTCGGGTTGAAGGCGATGTAGTTGGTGAAGCCGAAGCGGCCGGTGCCGACGCGGGCGGCGAGCGCCTTGTCGGAGCCGATCTGGGCGAGTTCGGCGGGGCCCAGGTTGGTGTCGGTGGTGACGGCGGCGGCGTCGGCGCCAGAGGAGGTGGCGAGGCGCTGGTTGATGACCGCCTCGTCGAGCCCGGACCTGACGTCGACCCGGTCCGGGTAGGCCTTGCGCTCCTCGTCGGTCTTCGGGTCCCAGTGCGGGTTGCGTTCCAGGACGAGGCGCTCGCCGTCGTTCTCGTTCGTGACGACCTTGTACGGGCCGGAGGAGACCGGGTGCTCCTCGTACCTCGCGCCGGTGTCCTTGGCCCTGGGGACGGGGGCGAACTGGGTCTGGGTGGCGACGAAGGGGAACTCGCCCTCGGGCTTCTTCAGCTTGAAGACGATGGTGCGGGCGTCGGGGGTGACGATCGACGCGAGGCCCTTCCCCTTCTTGCCGTCGGATCCGGCCTTGTAGGGGCCCTGGTAGGTGTCGCCGCCGATGAGCCAGTCGCGCAGATAGGGGGCGCCGCCGGAGAGCTCGGCCGCGAAGGAGCGCTCGATGCCGTACTTGATGTCGGCGCTGGTGATGGCCGTGCCGTCCTCGAACTTCAGGCCCTCCTTCAGCGTGTACGTCCACTCGGTGGCGTCCTTGTTGGGGCGGCCGGTGTCGGTGGCGAGGTCGGGGACGACCTGGGTGCCGGCCGCGCCCGCCTCGCGGTTGCGGGTGGTGAGCGTCCGGAAGACGAGGGAGGGGACGTTGCCGCCGCCGGACGTGTAGAGGCGGGCCGGGTCGAAGTCGCTCTGGGGCTCGGTGTTGAGGACGCTGAGCGTGCCGCCCTTCTGCGGGCCGCCCGCGGCCTTGCCGGAGGTACCGCCCTCGGCGCCGGCGTCCTCGGGGCCGCAGGCGGCGGCGCCAGAGGCCAGGACGACACTGACGGCGGCCGCTGCCACGCGGCGCGAGATGACGGATGAACGCATCGGAAGGAGACCTCTCGGGGGTGAACTGCGGGAAAAGGAAAGGGAATTCCGCAGGCACGGGGAAACAGCCCGAAAGGGAGGACGGTGCGCGCCTGCGGGAAGGGAGAACCCGGGCGCGGCGAGAAAGACGAAAGGCCGACGAGCGCGCGGGCTGCGTCAGCTACAGAGAATGTCGGCGACGGTGTGTCCGGTCACGCCGAAGAGCGCCAGCTCAAGGGCGGCGCTTTCGGAAGCGGCGTGACGGTGCGACATGCCGAGAAATATGGACGAACGCGTGAGCGATGTCAACGCGCATATGCGCCATTCCGAGACCGGCGTCTCGGAATGTGGACGGGCCCGGTCCGGGCCCGTCGTCAACGCGTGGGATACACCCAGGGGTTGGGGCGGCAGGGGATCCCGTCGATGTTCAGCGACTTCGTCTGCTGCTGCATCACGGGGGCGAGCGCGCCCTTGGTCCGGCAGCTCACGTGTCCGTGACCGAGCCGGTGTCCGACCTCGTGGTTGATGAGCATCTGGCGATAGGCGTGCATCGCCTTCGGGCCGAAGGTCGACGAGCCCTGGGCCCAGCGGAAGGCGTTGATCATCACGCGCTGGGTCGAGGCCGAGTCGCAGGAGACGTTGTCGACGGTCGTGTCGAGTCCGGACTTCGCGCACCACGCGCCGGTGGTTCCCGGACTCGCCAGCGTGATCACGAACTTGGGATCACCACTGGAAATGCGCTCGAAGGTCATCTCGCCCTGGCCGGCCCAGCTGCGTTTGTCGTTGAGCGTCTTCTGCACGGCGTCCGCGAAGAGATTCGGGTCGAGTCCGAGGCCCTTCTCGACGTCGATCCGATAGCGGATCAGCTCGCCCTTTCCGGGCGCCTTCGCCAGGCCCGGCACGGCCTCGAACTCGCCGGAGCCCTTCAGCTTCGGGTCGATCGGGAACTGCCGGGTCATCAGCTGCTCGTAGGTCGGCGGCGTGGCGGCGGGCACCGGCTTCGCCGGGACGATCCGGTCGTCGGAGCGGGACGCGGAGCTGTCGTCCGCGGGCCGCTCGGCGGGCGTGTCGGCCGCGTGCGCCGCGGACGGGCCGTCGTCCCGGTTCGCGACCTGTCCGGCGACGACGACGGCGAGGACGGTGGCGACGGCGGCCGCCGCGACCCCGGTGAGGGTCCGGCCCAGACCGCCCCGGCCGGACGGGGTCTCCGGCTCCGGGCCGTCGGCGTCGCTCCCCCCGCGGGGCGCGGGGACGAACGGCTCCCGGGGGCCGTCCTGCTCGGGCGCGGCGGTCCGGGTGCCACCGCCCCGGGGGCCGGACGGCGCGGGGCGCGGAGCGGAGGTCTCGTCGTGCTGCGGGTGACCGCCCCGTACGGTCGCCCCGAGGAGGGGGACGCCGTGCGCGGGCGTGCCGGGGGCCCCACCGGCGAAGGCGGGGGCGCCGGTGCGGACCGGGATGCCGTGCGCGGGCGTGCCGTCGAGCACGGGGATGCCGTGCGTGGGCGTCGCGACCAGGGGAGCGCCGTGCGCGGGCGTCCCGTAGAGGGGAGTGCCGTAGGCGGGGCTGCCGTAGACGGGGGTGCCGTGGGCCGGTGTGCCGAACACGGGGGTGCCGTGGGCGGGGGTCCCGGACACGGGGGTGCCGTGGGCGGGGGTCCCGTACCCCTGCGGGCCCGTGGTCTCCCCCTCGCCGTCTCCCCCGCTCCTGCGCCGCCGTCCCGTCCCCGGGGGCGATCCCACCGGGACCGCCGTCTGCCCCGTCCCCGCTCCCGCCTGCTGCCCGGTGTCGTCCACCGAGGGCGTGGAGCCCTTGCGACTGTGTCGTCCCACGCCCCGGATCAGCTCCCGCCGTCGTCGGCGATCAGTTCCCGGACGGCCTGGGCGATCGTCTCCGGGTACTCCATCATCGCCACGTGCCCCGCGTCGGGCAGGGTCAGCAGCCGTGAGCCGCGGAAGGCGGCGGCCGCCCGCCGGGCCATCCGGTACGAGACGAGCCGGTCGCGCCCGCCGTAGACGAGCAGCGTCGGGGCGAGGACCCGCTCGGCCTGCCGCCAGAGCCCGTGCTGCCCGCCGAGGGTGTACGCGTCGACGATGCCGCGCGCGGAGCGGGCCATCACGTCCCAGAAGTAGGGGAGCTCCAGACGGCGCTCCATCTCCTCGACGGCGTACCGGAAGCCGTCCTCGGAGACCAGGCCGGGATCCCCGTAACAGAGCGCGAGGACGCCCTTGACCCGCTGCTCGGCCGTCCAGTCCTTGGTGAGCCGCGCGAAGAAGGAGGCGGCGCCGGGCACCGCGAGCAGCGCGGTGGGCCACGCGGTGCGCTGGGCGCGCAGCTCGGGCAGGGCCGGGGACACCAGGGTGAGGGTGCGGACCAGATCGGGCCGGACGGCGGCGACGCGGGTGGCGACCGCGCCGCCCAGCGAGTTGCCGACGAGGTGGACCGGTCCGCGTCCGCCGGCGTCCAGGAGCCGGATGACGGCGCGGGCGTGTCCGGTGACCGAGTAGTCGCCGTCGTCGGGCGGCGGGGAGTCGCCGAAGCCCGGCAGGTCGACCGCCTCTCCGTCGACGAGGTCGGCGAGCAGCGGCATCAGGGCCGACCAGTTCTGCGAGGAGCCGCCGAGCCCGTGCACGTAGAGGGCGGGCGGCAGACCGGGCCGGTTCCCCGGCCGGGCGCGCACGGTGAGGCTGAGCCCGGGCAGCGTGACGGAGTGGAGCTCCTCGCCGTCGGCGACCCGTACGGCGCGGGTCCGCGACGCGGTCGGTGCGGCGGCGGTCCGGGAATCCGGCAGCTCGGTCGAGGACATGCGCGCAATATTACGAGACGATCACGCGCGGACGCGTGTGGGTGCCGTCACAGGTGCGTGTGCGGCGGGGCGCGTTCGCTCCTAGGCTCGAAGGGTGGGCCATCGGGACACCGCGACCCGCACCCCCGGAGGGAACCGCATGACTGTCGATCCGAGCGAGCCGGACACCTTCACCGAGGAAGAGGTCGTCGTGCTGGACCAGGAGATCCCGGAGGCCGACGCCGCCGAGCAGCACACCGAACTCCAGCAGCACGAGGACGAACAGCCCATCCATCTCGAACGCGACTCGGCGAACGAGGCCGACGCGTCCGAACAGGCGCGCGTCGTCGCCCTCGACGAGGACGACTACCGCTGAGCGGACGACTCCCGCTGATTTGTTCGGTTTCATCGTGAATCGACTGTCGACCCGGGCGTCCGGTCCGTGAAATTCTGCGTCCGCACCGCGCACAGCCGGGTTACCCAAAAGTACGATGGCGGCGCGGCGCGACAGCGCGCATGGATCGATTCTTGGGAGGCCGCGTGAGCGCCATCGAGCAGACAGAGGCAGCACGCCCTCGGGGCACGCGCCTGCCGCGACGTGCCCGACGGAACCAGCTGCTCGGCGCGGCCCAGGAGGTCTTCGTCGCGCAGGGGTACCACTCCGCCGCCATGGACGACATCGCCGAGCGGGCCGGCGTCAGCAAGCCGGTGCTGTACCAGCACTTCCCCGGGAAGCTGGAGCTGTACCTCGCGCTGCTGGACCAGCACTGCGAGTCGCTCCTGCTGGCCGTGCGGACGGCGCTGGCCTCCACCACGGACAACAAGCTCCGGGTCGCGGCCACCATGGACGCGTACTTCGCGTACGTCGAGGACGAGGGCGGCGCGTTCCGGCTGGTCTTCGAGTCGGACCTGACCAACGAGCCGGCCGTGCGCGAGCGCGTGGACCGGGTCAGCCTCCAGTGCGCCGAGGCCATCTCGGACGTGATCGCCGAGGACACCGGCCTGTCGAAGGACGAGTCGATGCTGCTCGCCGTCGGCCTGGGCGGCGTCTCCCAGGTCGTCGCCCGCTACTGGCTGTCGAGCGGTTCGGGCATCCCCCGCGACAAGGCCGTCGGGCTCCTCACCTCGCTCGCCTGGCGCGGCATCGCCGGTTTCCCGCTGCACCCGGTGGACGGCCAGCTGAGCGCCGAGGGCCACTGACCGCTCCCGCGCGCGTCATTCCCGGAGGCTGTTCGCTCCTGGCGTGCACCGGGTGACCCGTGCGGGTCCCCTCACCGGGCTAATGTGTGCAGCGTACGGCGCGGGTATTCGCGCAACGCTGACCGTTCGGAGGGACATAGCCGTGGAGGTCAAGATCGGCGTGCAGCACGCACCCCGGGAGATCGTTCTGGAGAGCGGGCAGTCCGCCGAGGAGGTCGAGCGCGCGGTGGCCGACGCGCTGGCCGGCAAGGCGCAGCTGCTCAGCCTCGCGGACGAGAAGGGCCGCAAGGTCCTCATTCCGGCCGAGAAGATCGCGTACGTGGAGCTCGGCGAGCCCGCCGTCCGCCGCGTGGGTTTCGGCGCTCTCTGAGCCCCGGATCCGACGCGAAGGGCCCGGTGGACCACTTCGGTCCACCGGGCCCTTCGCGTCGGCATAGGGCCACGTCAGGGGGTACGGAAGGATTGCGCGCCGGACGCCAGGGGTAGGTACGGCTGTGACCGCACCACCCGCCCCGCACCCCCCGCGAGGTGATTCGACGTGTTCCTGGAAGCCCTCGGCTCCGCCCTGCTCGGCTTCGCTCTGGCCTGGGCCGCAGCGCACCGGCTGCCCGACCGCCTCCCCGTCCGGACGATCGTGCTCCTGACCGGGACGCTCGGCGGCGTCTTCGGCGCCCTCGTGACCCACGGGGCGCTCGGCCCCGGCCACTTCCTGGCGACCCTGATCGGCGCCGTGGCGGTGGCGGCGGTACTGATCTCGCTGCTGATCCGCCCGGCCTCGCGCAGACTGCGCCGATCAGCCACGGTCTGACGGGGCGGACGGGGCCGATCGGCGCGACGCACGAGCCACTTGGGCCGCCGTGCGACGGGCGCGACGCCTTGGCCGCTCGGGCCACCGCGGACGCGCTGGCCGCGCCGGAGCAGCCGCCGCCCGACCCGGGCGGACCACACCGATCGGCCCCGTCCGACCGGCGCGGCGCCCGGGCCGCTCACGCGGCCCTCGGCGCCTTCGGTCGGATCAGGCCGCGAGGCCCAGCGCGGCCATGCGCTTGGTGTGCGCCTCGGTGATACGGGAGAACATCCGGCCCACCTCCGCGAGGTCGAAGCCGTCCGCCACGCCGCCGACCAGCATCGTCGAGAGCGCGTCGCGCTCGGCGACCACGCGCTGCGCCTGCGAGAGCGCCTCGCCCATCAGACGGCGCGCCCAGAGCGCGAGCCGGCCGCCGACCCGCGGGTCGGCCTCGATCGCCGCACGGACCTTCTCCACCGCGAAGTTGCCGTGGCCGGTGTCGTCGAGCACCCCGAGCACGAGCCCGCGCGTGTCGGAGTCGAGCCGCGCCGCGACCTCCCGGTAGAAGTCACTGGCGATCGAGTCGCCCACGTACGCCTTGACCAGACCCTCCAGCCAGTCCGACGGCGCGGTCAGACGGTGGAACTCGTCGAGCGCCTTCGCGAAGGGCTCCATGGCCGAGGTCGGCTCGGCGTCGACGGCCGCGAGGCGGTCGCGCAGCCGCTCGAAGTGCTGGAACTCGGCCGAGGCCATCTTCGCCAGCTCCGCCTTGTCCCCGAGGGTCGGCGCCAGCTTGGCGTCCTCGGCGAGCCGCTCGAAGGCCGCGAGCTCTCCGTAGGCGAGGGCGCCGAGGAGGTCGATCACGGCGGCGCGGTACTGCGGCTCGGCGGAAGCCTCCGCCCAGTCCTTGGCGGCGATCCCGGTCGGTGTGGCGTTGTCAGGCGTCTCCATGGAGCGCACAATAGCCCGCCCGCGCGACCCGGTAAGGCCCTGGTCAGTCAGTGTGACCGTGCCCTCATCGCGTTTTCTCCCGACACACATGCGCGAATCCGGGGTACAGTGATAAGGCGCCTGCTGAGTATGCGGACATGCTTTCGCACGTTCAGACGTATCCGGTGGGCCGACTCATGAATGAGGATGCCCGGTCGGTGGCCCGATCGGCTCCGGCCCGACAGCCCTTCCGGCGGACCCGCGGAAGGGTCACCCTCAGCGGTTCGACGCTCGAGCGACGGCAGTGGTCCCGTGCCACCCGGCGGTGATCTCCCCTGATCCCCCCGGAAGATCCCGGCACGGTACGACCCCCTTCGTTCGCCTCGCGCCGCGTCTCACAGAAGAGGCAGCACCCTGACTACGACTTTCCGAGAACTCGGAATCCTTCCCGAGACGGCCGAGGCCCTTGAGGCCGTCGGCATCGTCACCCCCTTCCCCATCCAGGAGATGACCCTCCCGGTCGCCCTCACCGGCACCGACGTCATCGGCCAGGCCAAGACCGGCACGGGCAAGACCCTCGGTTTCGGTCTCCCCATCCTGGAGCGCGTCACCGTCCCCACGGACGTCGAGGCCGGCCGGGCGACGCCCGAGCAGCTGACCGACGCCCCGCAGGCGCTCGTCGTCGTCCCCACCCGCGAGCTGTGCCAGCAGGTCACCAACGACCTGCTGACCGCCGGCAAGGTGCGCAACGTCCGCGTACTCGCCATCTACGGCGGCCGGGCGTACGAGCCGCAGGTCGAGGCGCTCCAGAAGGGCGTCGACGTCGTCGTCGGCACCCCCGGCCGCCTGCTCGACCTGGCCGGCCAGCGCAAGCTCGACCTCTCGCACGTCAAGGTCCTCGTCCTCGACGAGGCCGACGAGATGCTCGACCTGGGCTTCCTGCCCGACGTCGAGAAGATCATGAAGATGCTTCCGGCGAAGCGCCAGACCATGCTCTTCTCGGCCACCATGCCGGGCGCGGTCATCGGCCTGGCCCGCCGCTACATGTCGCAGCCCACCCACATCCGGGCCACCTCGCCCGACGGTGAGGGCGTGACCGTCGCCAACATCAAGCAGCACGTCTACCGCGCGCACAACATGGACAAGCCGGAGATGGTCTCCCGCATCCTTCAGGCCAACGGCCGCGGGCTCGCGATGATCTTCTGCCGCACCAAGCGCACGGCCGCCGACATCGCCGAGCAGCTGGAGCGCCGCGGCTTCGCCTCCGGCGCGGTCCACGGCGACCTCGGCCAGGGCGCCCGCGAGCAGGCGCTGCGCGCCTTCCGCAACGGCAAGGTCGACGTCCTCGTCTGCACCGACGTCGCCGCCCGGGGCATCGACGTCGAGGGCGTCACCCACGTCATCAACTACCAGTCGCCCGAGGACGAGAAGACCTTCCTCCACCGCGTCGGCCGCACCGGCCGCGCGGGCGCCAAGGGCACCGCGGTGACGCTCGTCGACTGGGACGACATCCCGCGCTGGCAGCTCATCAACAAGGCGCTCGGCCTCGACTTCCACGAGCCGGTCGAGACGTACTCCAGCTCCCCGCACCTCTACGAGGAGCTGGACATCCCGGCGGGCACCAAGGGCATCCTGCCCCGCGCCGAGCGGACCCGCGCGGGTCTGGACGCGGAGGTGCTGGAGGACCTGGGCGAGCCCGGCGGTCGCCGCGGCCGCGCGCCGAAGGCCGCCGAGAAGACCGAGGAGCGCCCGGCCCGCACGCGGACCCCGCGCCAGCGCCGCCGCACCCGCGGCGGCGAGCTCGGCGACGCCCCGGCGTCGACGGCTCCGGCCGTCGAGACCCCGGCCGTCGAGACGTCCGCGGACGAGGCCGGCCCGCGCACCCCGCGCCGGCGTCGCCGCACCCGCGTCGGTGCCCCGGGCTCCGCTCCGGTCGCCGCCGCCGCGTCGGCCGGCCCGGCCACCGTCAAGGTCGAGGTCGATGTCGTCGAGGCCCCCGCCGTCGAGACCCCGGTCGTCGAGGCCGCCCGTGTCGTCGTCGAGGAGCCGAAGGCCCCCCGTCGCCGGGCCCGTGCCGCCCGCCCGGAGGCCGTGACGGCCGAGCGGACCCCCGCGGCTCCGGCCGCCCCCGCGGCCCCCGAGCCGGCTCCGGCCCCGCGCCGTCGCCGTGCCCGGGTGGCGCGTCCGGTCGAGGAGACCGTGTCGTTCCAGACGCCCGAGAGCGCCGCGGTCGCCCTGATGGCGCGCCGCGCCGTGGAGCCGGTCGTCGAGGCCGCTCCGGTCGTCGCCGAGGAGCCGAAGAAGGCGGCTCCGCGCCGCCGCACCGCGAAGAAGGCCGTGGCCGAGCCGGTCGTCGTGACCGAGTCGGTCGTCGAGGCCGCTCCGGTCGTAGAGGCCGCTCCGGTCGTCGAGACGCCGGTCGTCGAGACGCCGGTCGTCGAGACTCCGGCGGTGGAGGTCCCGGTCGCGGAGGTTCCCGCGCCGCGCCGTCGCCGCACCGCCCGTCGGCCCGCCGGTTCGCCGGTGACCGCCGAGGCGCCGGTGGCCGAGGCCCCGGTGGCCGAGCCGGTCGCCGAGCCGGTCGCGGCGGAGCCCGCGCCGCGCCGCCGTCGCGCCGCCAGCCGTCCCGCCGGGTCCCCGGTGAGCGCCGGTGCGGCCGAGGTCATCGTCGTGGCCGCCGCGCCCGCTCCGGTCGTCGAGGCGACGGTCGTCGAGGCGCCGGTGGTGGAGGAGGCCCCGAAGAAGGCGGCTCCGCGCCGCCGCGCCGCGAAGAAGGCCGTGGCCGAGCCGGTCGCCGAGGCCGTCGAGGCGGTCGAGGCCGTGGCGGTCGTCGAGGAGGCCCCCAAGGCTCCTCGCCGCCGGGCGGCCAAGAAGACGGTCGCGGCCGAGGCTCCCGAGGCGTCCGCGCCGAAGGCTCCGGCCCGCCGCCGCACGACGAAGAAGGCCGCGGCAGCGGTCGCCGAGGTCGAGGCGCCGGTCGCGGAGGAGGCCCCGAAGAAGGCGGCTCCGCGTCGCCGTACGACGAAGAAGGCGGCGGCGGCCCAGCCCGAGGGCTGATCCCCACCGCACCTCCCGAGCGGCCGGGCCCCTGGTGGGGGCCCGGCCGCTCGGCCGTCCGGGACCGCGAGGCCCGCGGGGAGCCCTCACCCGGTGTCCGGCGCCCACGTGAGCCTTCACCCCGCGCCCGTATGGCCGCGCCAGTGCCCGAGTGCGCCTTCACCCCGCGCCCGTATGGGCCGCGCCAGTGTCCGCGTGAGCCTTCACCCCGCGCCCGTGTGGGCCTGCCGCCTCGGCGGGGCGGTGCCCGCCGCCCGCGCCACGCGTGCTCCCGCGCGCGCTGCCTGTGTGCGGGCCAGCGCCCGCTGCGTGTGTGGGCCCGTCTCGCCCACGCCCGTGTGGGCGCTTGCCCGCTGCCCGCGTGTGCCTTCGCCCGCTGCCCGTGTGGGCAATCGTCCCGCTGGGCGGGACGGGTGGGCACACGGGACTGCGCCCTTCGCGGCGCCTCCGCGTCCTGCGCCCTGGCCCGCACCACCATGTGCTGCACCTGGTGGTGCGGGTTCAGGCGCTACAGCCTCTGGCGCCGGCAGGGCGCTGGTCCGTTGTGCCCACCCGTTCCGCCCCTTGCGGAACGCCTGCCCACAACGGGGCGGGGGCGCCGCCCACAACGGCGGGGCGCGGGCCCATGACGGGCCGGGTGCGCGGCCCGCGGCGGACCGGTGGGCCCCACCGCGTGCGCGGGCCGCGGAAGGGCGGCGGGGCTACAGTCCACGTATGAGCAAGCCCCGTTCCCTCCTGCTGCCGCCCCGCACCCGCGCCCGCGCGCTGGAGACCGCGCGGGGGCGGTTCGCCGTGCTCGACGCGGAGGCCGTCGGCGAGCGGCGGGGCACGGTGCTGCTGCTGCCCGGGTACACGGGCAGCAAGGAGGACTTCCTCGCCCTGCTGGGGCCGCTGAGCGAGGCGGGGTACCGGGCCGTGGCCGTGGACGGCCGGGGCCAGAACGAGACGCCGGGCCCCCGGGGCCGGGCCGCCTACCGCCGCAGGGCGCTCGCGCTCGACGCGGTCGCGCAGGCCGCCGCCCTCGGCGACGGCCCGGTGCACCTGGTCGGCCACTCCTTCGGAGGCCTCGTGGCCCGCGCTGCGGCCGCGCTCGCCCCGGCCGCGTTCCGCTCGCTCACCCTGCTCTCCTCCGGCCCCGGCCGGGTCGCGCGGCCGCAGCGGATCCGGATCCGGGTGCTGCGCGTCTCGCTCATGGTGCTGTCGAAGGAGCGGGTGTGGCAGGCCATGTGCTGGCTGGACAGCCGCGGCGAGGAGCCGGAGACGACGGACGCGCCGGAGCTGGCCGGCTTCCTGCGGCGGCGCTGGATGCGTACCCGTATCGCCCAACTCGCGGGCGCAGGAAGCCTGTTGCTGGACCGTCAGGACGGCACGGAGCAGCTCGCCGCGGTGCGCGTACCGGTGCACCTCGCGTACGGCTCGGACGAGATGGTCTGGGCGACCGCGGACCTCGCGGCGGCGGCCGCCCGCACCGGGGCACACCACACGGTGGTGGCGGGCGCCGGCCACTCCCCCAACGTGTCGCACCCCCGGGAGCTGACGGACCGCCTCACGGGTTTCTGGCAGCGGACCGGGGCCCCCGCCGAGGTCAGTACTGCGCCTTGAGGTGCTGCCAGAAGCCGTCGCGCAGCGCCCGCCGGAGGGAGGCGTGGCCGCGCAGCGAGCGGCTGAGGAGGCGCTCGGCCTCGACGAGCAGGTCCTGGTCCACCGGTCCGGGCAGGTAGGGGGCGCCGGGCAGGAGTTCGGCGAGCCGGTCCCGGCCGCGTTCGCCGAGCCAGGTCGCGGCGATCTGGGCGCCGACGAAGCGCACCTCCTCGCGGGAGGGCGGCGGCTCGCCCTCGTTCTCGTAAGTGGTGACGGGGCGGCGCGTGACGTAGGGGCGGCAGAAGTCGAGCTCGAAGGTGCGCTGGCTGTCGACCTCCCAGAGCAGCGCCTCGGCCTGGTTGCGCCCCTCGGCGGCCTCGATGCCCCAGAGGTGGACGCGGGCCCCGTAGCCCTGGGCGGCCTCGACGGCCGAGACGAGGTCCTCGTCGCCGCCGACGAGGGCGGCGTCGCTGATGGCGCGGTGGCGGGCGAGGGACTCCAGGTCGGTGCGGATGAGGGAGTCGACGCCCTTCTGCTGGTTGTTGGCGTTGAGGTTGCCGAGGCGGACCTTGACGTCGGGGAGCTCGGCGATGGCCTGCTGCTCGGGGGTGTGGATCCGGCGGCGGGCCCCGTCGTACCAGTAGACGCGCAGGAGCCGGCTGTCCGCGAAGATCGTGCGGGCCTTGTCGATGAAGGCCTCGATGAGGCCCTCGGCGTCGAGGTCGAAGGAGCGCCGGTCCTCGGTGCCCGCCACTAGCAACCCGGCCGCAGCATGGACGTAACCCGCGTCGACGAAGATGGCGTGGGTGGAGGGGGTCTTGGCCACCTCGGCCAGCATCCGCTGGAGGAGCTCGTTGGTGCGCTCCAGGCGGGCGCGCAGCGGGGCGTCGGCCGCGAGGGCGTCGGTATCGGCCGCGTGCGCGTCGGTATCGGCCGCTCGGGGGGTGGTCTCGGTCGCGTGGGGGGTGCGTGCGTCGTTCATACGGGGCTCATTCTCCGCCGCCGGGGGTCGGTCCGCCACACTCCCCTACCCGTCGGTAGTTAGACAATCGAAAATTTTCTTTAGCGTAAGGAATGTTTGCAGGGTGCACGTCGTTGGACCCTGTGTAACGCAGTTCTCCGTACGGAGGATCAACTCAGACGAAGGGAGAAGCCCATGCGCTTCGAAATCCTGCGACTTGACGACATCGACGGCACGCCCGTCGACCGCACCGTCGTGGACGCCGCCTCCGTCAACCGGATCGTGCAGCAGGCCGCTTCGATCGGCCAGCGCATCTGGATCCGCCCCGCCGAGACCTCGGCCTCGTAACAGGCCGGGTGCCACACCACGCACCGCGCCCCCGCACGGACTTCGCCACAGCGGAATCCGTACGGGGGCGCAGTGCTTCCCGCGCGGGGCTCAGGCGTTCTGGATCACCTGGGTGACGCCGTTGATGATCTGCTGCACCGCGATGGCGGAGAGCATCATGCCGGCGAGCCGGGTCACCAGGACGACGCCGCCGTCCTTGATGACGCGGATGATCACCAGCGAGTACCGCATGGTCAGCCAGAGCACCACGTGCATGGCGGCGATGGCGGTCCAAACGGAGACCTGAGACGCCACGCCGTGGGCGTTCTGCACGGCGAGGATGACCGAGACGATCGCGCCCGGCCCGGCGAGCAGCGGCATGCCGAGCGGGACGAGGGCGACGTTGACGTCCTTGGTCTGCTTGGGCTCGTCGGTCTTGCCGGTGAGCAGGTCGAGCGCGATGAGCAGCAGCAGGAGACCGCCCGCGATCATCAGCGCGGGGACGGAGACGTGCAGGTAGTCCAGGATCTGCTGGCCCAGGAGGCCGAAGACGCTGATGACGCCGAAGGCGACGGCGACGGCCTGCCAGGCCATCCGGCGCTGCACCTTGGCCGGGCGGCCGGAGGTGAGCGCGAGGAAGATCGGGGTGATCCCGGGGGGATCCATGATCACGAAGAGGGTGAGGAACAGCGAGCCGAAGACGGCGACGTCGAACACGGTGGGGTGCCTTGCGGGAGAGGTGGATCGGTGGGGCCTGCCCGAGCGCGGCGGAATGTGGGATTCCGCCGCCGGGGCAGGAGGGACGCCGCCCCGCGCACGGCAGGGAGCCGCACGGGTGGCGTGGGACGGGAAGGCGGTGGGTACGCACGCCGCTCCGTCCGGGCGGCGGGCACGGCGGCCGGCCGCCGGCACGAGGGCGGCGGGAAGGGACCCGGAGGGACGGGGAACGTCGTGTCGGCAGGGCCGGAGCGGCTCGGCGAGCCCGGCCCCGGATCGACGGGAGACCCCTAGAACGCTCCCCCGGCGCCGGGGACCGGGAAGGCACCCGCCGCACGGCGGGTGATCTCGCCGTAGATCTCGGGGTCGGTGGTGTACTCGCCGGGGCGACAGGTCTTGCGGCTGCCGTGGTAGTCGCTGGAGCCCGTGGTCAGCAGACCCAGCTCCTTCGCGAGCCCGCGCAGCCGGGCCCGCGTCGCCTCGTCGTGGTCCATGTGGTCGACCTCGACGCCGTCGAGTCCGGCATCGGCCAGCCTGGCCAGCGAGGCCTCGGACAGCACCTGGCCGCGCTTGACGGCGAGCGGGTGCGCGAAGACGGTGACGCCGCCGGACGCCTTGACGAGGCGGATCGCCTCGAGGGCGTCCAGCTCGTGCTTCTCGACGTACGCCCGGCCGCCGTCGGCGAGCCACTCGGGGGTGAACGCGCCGGACACGTCCCGGACGACCCCGAGCTCGACGAGGGCCTCGGCGATGTGCGGGCGGCCGACGGAACCGTCGCCCGCGATCCGGGCGACCTGCTCCCAGGTGACGGGGACGCCGAGCTCCTGGAGCCTGGAGACCATGCCGCGGGCGCGCGGCACCCGGTCGTCACGGACCAGTTCGCGCTCGGCGAGGAGCGTCGGCTCCTCCGGGTCGAAGAGGTACGCGAGCATGTGCAGCCCGATGCCGTCCATCCGGCAGGAGAGCTCGGCCCCGGTGACGAGGGTCAGCCCCGCGGGCAGGGCGGCGATCGCCTCGGCGTGGCCGCGGGTGGTGTCGTGGTCCGTCAGCGCGACGACGTCGAGTCCGGCCGCGGCCGCGTTCCGGACGAGTTCGGCCGGGGAGTCCGTACCGTCGGAGGCCGTGGAGTGGGTGTGCAGGTCGATGCGCACGACGCGGTACTCCAGGGGCTCGGCACGGGCAGGGGACGCTCCAGCATAACGGGCGAATCGAACACGCCCGTACGGAACGTCACCGCGCGCCGCTAGCCGAGCAGCCTCGGGGTGAGCGCGCCGCAGGGCAGCAGGTCGACCTCGGCGCCCGCGTCCCGCAGGTCCGTGAGGACCAGCTCGTCGTACATCAGGAGGCCGGACTGCTCGGGCCAGACGATCGCCCACAGCCACAGGCCGCGCGCCTCGCCCGCGAAGACCGCGCGGTCCTGCGGGGCGCCGGTGACGTGCCAGAGGGGGGTGGGCCGCCCGGCGGCGAGGACCTTCGCCTGGGGCGGTTTGTCGATGGCCATGCCGGAGCCGGGATCGAGGCCGTCGATGCCGGCGTACCGCGCGCCGAGTCCGACGCCGAGCTCCTCGGCGACCAGGAGCAGCTCGCCGATGCCGCCGAGCGGGCCGGGCCCGGAGCAGGCGACGGCGGTGGCGCGTCCGCCGCTGCGGTCGTCCCCGGCGTAGGCGACTCCGGTGAAGAGCCAGCCGACGGGCAGGGGCCACGGCATCCACACGGGGACCTGGGACCGGTGCACCACGACCCCGAGGCCCTCGACGCTGGGCGGGATCACGGGCTGGAGCGGGTGCACCGAGCCGTGCACGTCACACTGCCAGGAGTCGGCGAAGAGACCGGGCGCCCTGACCCGGCCACCGCACTTCGGACAACTGGGTTCGCCCCTCATAGGGCCCAACGGTCCTAGCTCTTCCGCCCCGCGTCAAGGACGGTCACACACGATCACCCGTCCGGCCCGGGACCGTCACCCAGGGCAGCCGGCCGGTCCTCGACCGGGCCCGACCGGGCTTCCGTGCGACCGGAGACCGGCCGGACGCGACTCAGACCCCGACCGGGCGTCCGCCCCGCGGGGACCGGCCGGAGCCGAATCAGCCCCCGACCCGGCGTCCGCACCCGCGCAGACCGGCCGGAGTCGAATCAGCCCCCGACCCGGCGTCCGCACCCGCGCAGACCGGCCGGAGCCGGATCGGACCCCGGCCGGGCGTCCGTACCCCGAGGACCGGCCGGACCGGGGTCAGTCCAGATCCACCGACCTGCGCAGCGGATCGCGGAGGTCCGTCCCCCGGTCCAGCCAGCGCGCCTCCAGGGCCTGGGCGCCGTGCACGCGCTTCCACGCCGCCTCGTTCGACGTCATCGGCAGCAGCGGCAGGAAGCGGACCGGATCCATCGGGGCGTCGAGCTCCAGGTCCTCGACCAGGCCGCCCGACTCGGCGACCAGCACCGAGCTGAAGGCGGCGCCCGGCCAGAGCGGGTCGCCGACGTCGAGCGAGGCGCCGGGGGCCACGATCACGCCCTCGACCTGCGGGGTGGCCGCGAGGACCGCGAGCGGGCGCAGCACCTTGTCGGTGTCGGCGAGCCCGGCCCGCACCGTGAGGACGAGCTCCGCGCGCGGGCCCTTCACCGGGTCGGCGAGCGCGGAGGTCGGATCGGCCATCGGCTGCGCGGACATCCCGAGCGTCGCGTACCGCACGAGGTCGCCGTCGACGAAGCGCAGCACCTCGATCCGGTCCGTGCCGAGGAAGGTCACCGCGGCCCGCGCGTCCGGTTCGCCGAGTGCCGTCCGCAGCCGGGCCTCGACCAGTGCAAGAACTTCTCCCATGCCGGGAGCATAGATCGCGTATGGAACGGGCAAAGTAAGGGATTGACCCTCTGTCGGCTGATAGTGTTGGCCACTGGTCGGGATTCCCGACTGCTCGTCACACGTCATCCCCGACAGGGGACCGGCCGGAGGAGGTGGGACTGCGATGGACCGAAGTCGGTCGGGCAGTACCAGCCGCTCTTCCGCCGCTCCGCACCCCCGCCCGGTGCGCTTCTTCCGGTGACGTCCGGGTCCGGCTCGGACCCGCCCTCCGGTTTCGCTCGACGGAAGAGCATCTTCGCCTTTCCCAGTCTGTAGCGACCGCCGTCACCGCGATCCCTCGGTGCCGCCCGCTTTGTGGACGACGTACCTCCCCGTCCCCATTCCGGGCTGTGCCACGCTCGCCGACGGCCGATCCGTGAAGGAGCACGCCCATGTCGATGATCCGTGACCTCACCGCCGCCGTCCGCCCGAGCCTGCGGCAGTCCCTGCGCAAGACCCCCACCACGTACACCGCGTACGACCCCACCCGCGACCCCTCGGCCGCCAGCGCCGTGGTCGACTGCGCCGTCTACCGCGACGGGCGCCGGATCGACGACAGCGAGTGCCTCACGCCGCGCGGCGCGATGCGCCAGGTGCGGGACAGCGGCGGCTTCGCGTGGATCGGCCTGCACGAGCCGACCGAGGCCGAATTCGCCGTCATCGCCGCCGAGTTCGGACTGCACCCGCTCGCCGTCGAGGACGCCGTCCACGCCCACCAGCGGCCCAAGCTGGAGCGGTACGACGACACCCTCTTCACCGTCTTCAAGACCATCCACTACGTCGAGCACACCGAGCTCACCGCGACCAGCGAGGTCGTCGAGACCGGCGAGGTCATGTGCTTCACCGGCCCCGACTTCGTCATCACGGTCCGGCACGGCGGCCAGGGCTCCCTGCGCAACCTCCGCCACCGCCTCCAGGGCGAGCCGGAGCTCCTCGCCAAGGGCCCCTCGGCCGTCCTACACGCCATCGCCGACCACGTCGTCGACGGCTACATCGCGGTCGCCGACGCGGTCGAGCTGGACATCGACCAGCTGGAGATCGACGTCTTCTCGCCCGCCGCGAAGGGCTCCACGCGCGGCACGGACACCGGCCGGATCTACCAGCTCAAGCGCGAGGTACTGGAGTTCAAGCGGGCCGTCACTCCGCTGCTCCGCCCGATGCAGCTGCTCAGCGAGCGGCCGATGCGGCTCGTCGACCCCGACATCCAGAAGTACTTCCGCGACGTCGCCGACCACCTCGCCCGGGTCCAGGAGCAGGTCGTCGGCTTCGACGAGCTCCTCAACTCGATCCTCCAGGCCAACCTGGCGCAGGCGACCGTCGCGCAGAACGAGGACATGCGCAAGATCACCTCGTGGGCGGCGATCGTCGCCGTCCCGACGGCGGTCTGCGGCGTGTACGGCATGAACTTCGACCACATGCCGGAGCTGCACTGGAAGTACGGCTACCCGATGGTGCTCACCGGCATCATCGCGGTCTGCTTCACCATCCACCGCACGCTCAAGCGCAACGGCTGGCTGTAGGAACCCGCCCGCTAGGCTTCGGGCCATGACAGAAGAGCTGCTCGGGACCGCCCTCGTCGAGGAGGCCACCAAGAAGTCCGGCCTGGTATGGGTGCGCGGCACCGGACCCGCCCGCGCGCTCTGGCACGTCTGGCACGACGGCGCCGCGCACGTCGTCGGCGACGGACCCGGCGAGCAGCCGCTGCCGGGGCTGGTCGACGGCGGGACCGCCGAGGTGACCGTCCGCAGCAAGGACAAGGGCGGCCGGCTCGTCGCCTGGACCGCCGCCGTCCGCGAACTCGCCCCCGGTACGGAGGAGTGGGACGCGGCGGTCGCCGAACTGAAGGGCAAGCGGCTCAACGCCCCGGACGGCGAGGCCGTGCCGGCCCGCTGGGCGCGCGAGTGCCGGGTGGTGCGGCTGGACCCCCGGTCCTCGACCACGGAGCTGCCGGACGGCTCCCTGGCGGCCGTCCCGCTGCCGACGGCGGCGAACACCCGCCGCCCGGTCCCCGCGGCACTGCCCAAGCTGCTGTTCCGCAAGCGCACCCGCTAGGGAGCGTGACGACACGCCCTAGGTGCGCGGCAGCTGCTTGCCGTAGTCGAGGGTCTCCTCCTTGGACGGCGCCGTCAGCGGGAAGTCCTTGCCCCACTCCGAGAGCACCAGGACGCCCGCCCCGCCGCCCCGCGCGAACTGCACGGGGTACGGCTCGCCGTCCAGGGACACGTCGAGGGTGCCGCCCTCCCCGTCGGCGCCGCCCTTGACCTTGACGGTGCGCACGCCGCCGATCTGGCTCCGGTCGCCCTTGACCTTCTCCCCGTGCAGGCCGATCAGCCCGTCGAGGAGGGAGCCCATGTCGGTGAAGCCGCGCAGCTGCTTGTACGAGGGGTCGCCCTGCGGGACCTTCACGTACTTGTCGTCGAGCGTGTCGGCGGCCTCGGTGTCCGCCTCCGTGGGCGCGTCGGTCGCCTTGTCGTCGTGGGACCAGAAGCCGGCGTCGGCCTTCAGGTAGAGCGCGTCGCCGACCCGCAGCAGTTCGAAGGTGCTGTTCTTCGTCGTCACCGAGCCGGTGGCGCCGTCCTGCTTGAGGCGCATGTTGAGCTTGAAGGTGCCGCCCTTGCTGACCAGGGTGCCGGACAGCCGTACGGCCTTCGCCGCGTCGGCCGCGGTCTGCGCCTTCTGCTCGATCTCGGGTGCGGAGAGTCTCCCCACCCCGTTCGTCCCCTCGTCCGGATCCGCGCCGCAGGCCGTGAGCCCCACGGTCAGTCCGGCGCAGAGCGCCAGGGGCGTGACCGCCCTGCGGATACGCGATGACGGGGTGCGAACGGCCATCTGCGCTGCCTCTCGTGTCATAGGGGGGCGACGGGCCTGGCCCGTACGGGATGCCGAGGGGTGGCCGCGTCCGGGGCCGGGCGGAAGCGCCGGGTCCGGTGCCGGGGCCGAGGGGGGAACGGCAGACCGCAGCGTACCCGGGAGAGGGGGAAGGCCCCGCAGGCAGCCGTACGGAGTCCCTGCCGGGGCGGTGCGGAACGGCACGGGCTAGCCTGAACCCGGCATCGCTCCGCATCCGACGGCGGAGCTCCGTGACGACTCGCATGGACGACTCGAATCGTGCGGCACCGAGGAGGCGCGTGGCATGGCGGCAGGCGCCCCCCGGATCTTCGTCTCCCATCTCGCCGGAGTCCCCGTCTTCGACCCCGTCGGTGACCAGGTCGGCCGGGTCAGCGACCTCGTCGCCATGCTCCGCGTCGGCCGCCGGCCGCCCCGGCTGCTCGGCATGGTCGTGGAGGTGCTGAGCCGCCGCCGGGTCTTCGTGCCCATGACCCGGATCACCGGGGTCGCCTCCGGCCAGGTCATCACCACCGGCGTCGTCAACATGCGGCGCTTCGAGCGGCGCCCCACCGAGCGGCTCGTCCTCGGCGAGCTCCTCGACCGGCGCGTGACCCTGGTGGAGTCGGACGAGCAGGTCACCGTCCTCGACGTCGCCATCCAGCAGCTGCCCGCCCGCCGCGACTGGGAGATCGACAAGGTCTTCGTCCGCAAGGGGAAGGGCGGGGTGCTGAGCCGCAAGGGCGAGACGCTGACCGTCGAGTGGTCGGCCGTGACCGGCTTCTCCCTGGAGGAGCACGGGCAGGGCGCCGAGAGCCTGCTCGCGACCTTCGAGAAGCTGCGGCCCGCCGACCTCGCCAACGCCCTGCACCACCTCTCCCCCAAGCGGCGCGTCGAGGTGGCCGCCGCCCTCGACGACGACCGGCTCGCCGACGTCCTGGAGGAGCTGCCGGAGGACGACCAGGTCGAGATCCTCGGCAAGCTGAAGGAGGAGCGGGCCGCCGACGTCCTGGAGGCGATGGACCCGGACGACGCCGCCGACCTGCTGTCCGAGCTGCCCGAGGAGGACCAGGAGCGGCTGCTGACCCTGATGCAGCCGGACGACGCGGCCGACGTGCGCCGGCTCCTGGCGTACGAGGAGCGCACGGCGGGCGGCCTGATGACGACCGAGCCGATCGTGCTGCGGCCGGACGCCACCGTCGCGGACGCCCTCGCCCGGGTCCGCCAGCAGGACCTGTCGCCGGCGCTCGCCGCGCAGGTGTACGTGTGCCGGCCGCCGGACGAGACGCCGACCGGCAAGTACCTGGGGACGGTGCACTTCCAGCGGCTGCTGCGCGACCCGCCGTTCACGCTGGTCAGCTCGATCGTGGACAGCGACCTGCCGCCGCTCGGCCCGGACACCCCGCTGCCGGCGGTCACCAGCTACCTCGCCGCGTACAACATGGTCGCCGCGCCGGTGGTGGACGAGAGCGGCTCGCTGCTCGGCGCGGTCACCGTCGACGACGTGCTCGACCACCTGCTGCCGGACGACTGGCGGGAGACCGAGTTCCACGAGGAGGGGGCGCGGCATGGCCGCTGAGCGCACGCAGGACCGGGAGCGCGAGCGGTCGGTGCCCCGCATCAGGCTCGACCAGCCGCGCGAGCGGCGGGCCCGGCTGCTGCCGGAGTACGACCCGGAGGCCTTCGGCCGGCTCTCGGAGCGGATCGCTCGCTTCCTGGGGACGGGGCGCTTCCTCGTCTGGATGACGCTGACCGTCGTCGTCTGGATCGGGTGGAACATCTTCGCGCCTTCGTCGCTGAGGTTCGACGAGTACCCGTTCATCTTCCTGACGCTGGCGCTGTCCCTCCAGGCCTCGTACGCGGCGCCGCTGATCCTGCTCGCCCAGAACCGGCAGGACGACCGGGACCGGGTCAACCTCGAACAGGACCGGAAGCAGAACGAGCGGTCGATCGCGGACACCGAGTACCTGACCCGGGAGATCGCGGCGCTGCGGATGGGCCTCGGCGAGGTGGCGACCCGCGACTGGATCCGCTCGGAGCTCCAGGACCTGATCAAGGAGCTGGAGGAGCGGCGGGATCTATTCCCGTCCGGCGACGACCGGGGACGTGACGTACCCGACCGTTGACAGCCCTTTCATGGGCCGGTGGTCCGCGCCGTACCATCGTCGGTATGGCTACGGAAGACGCGGTGCTCGAAGCACTGGCGACGGTGAACGACCCTGAGATCAACAAGCCGATCACTGAGCTCGGCATGGTCAAGTCGGTGGAGATCGACCCGGACGGCAGGGTGGCCGTCACGGTCTACCTGACGGTCTCCGGCTGCCCGATGCGCGACACCATCACGCAGCGCGTGACCGAGGCCGTCTCCCGGGTCGAGGGCGTCTCCGGCGTCGACGTCTCGCTGGACGTCATGAGCGACGAGCAGCGCAAGGAGCTGGCGGCGGCGCTGCGCGGCACGGGCGCCGAGCGCGAGGTGCCCTTCGCGCAGCCGGGGTCGCTGACCCGGGTGTACGCGGTGGCGTCCGGCAAGGGCGGCGTCGGCAAGTCGTCCGTGACCGTGAACCTGGCCGCGGCGATGGCCGCCGACGGTCTGAAGGTCGGTGTCGTCGACGCCGACATCTACGGCCACAGCGTGCCGCGGATGCTGGGCGCGGACGGCCGTCCGACCCAGGTCGAGAACATGATCATGCCGCCGTCGGCGAACGGCGTGAAGGTCATCTCGATCGGCATGTTCACCCCGGGCAACGCGCCGGTGGTCTGGCGCGGCCCGATGCTGCACCGCGCGCTCCAGCAGTTCCTCGCGGACGTGTACTGGGGCGACCTGGACGTCCTCCTGCTCGACCTGCCCCCGGGCACCGGCGACATCGCGATCTCGGTGGCGCAGCTCGTCCCGAACGCGGAGATCCTCGTCGTCACCACCCCGCAGCAGGCGGCGGCCGAGGTGGCCGAGCGGGCCGGCTCGATCGCGGTCCAGACGCACCAGAAGATCGTCGGCGTCGTGGAGAACATGGCGGGCCTGCCGTGTCCGCACTGCGACGAGATGGTCGACGTCTTCGGCTCGGGCGGCGGCCAGAAGGTCGCGGACGGGCTGACGCAGACCACGGGCGCGACGGTCCCGGTCCTCGGCTCGATCCCGATCGACGTACGGCTCCGCGAGGGCGGCGACGACGGCCGGCCGGTCGTGCTCTCCGACCCGGACTCCCCGGCGGGCGCGGCCCTCCGCGCGATCGCCGGCAAGCTGGGCGGCCGCCAGCGGGGCCTGTCGGGCATGAGCCTGGGCATCACGCCGCGCAACAAGTTCTGAGGCAGTACGAAGGGCGCCCCCGGTGGGGGCGCCCTTCGGCGTTCTCCGGTGCGGGCGCGCCCTCCGGTGTTCGCGGGCCGGCGGCCGCCCGGCCGCTAGGCGCCGTAGACGCCGAGGTCCTTCACCTGCGAGAACCCGAGCCCGTACGCGCTCATCCCCCGCCCGTACGCCCCGATGTGGACGTCCCCGGCGGAGCCGGCGAGGACCCAGCCGAACTCGGACTCCCGGTAGTGGAACGGCACCGGCACGCCGTCCACCGGCAGCGACAGGGCCGCCCAGTCCGGCCCGTCGAGGTCGTCGGCGAGCTCGAACGCCGTCTCCGTCTGCTGGTCCAGCCAGTGGTCCCGCCGCGCGTGGTCGAGCGAGGCGGGCCAGGTGTGGGCGAGGAGCCCGGAGCCGGCCAGCCAGGCGGCGGAGGAGACCGTCGTGGCGTCCAGGACGCCGGTGCCGTCCCCGGTGCGGCGCACGGGGTGCGCGGCGACCGTCACGACGACGGTGAAGCGCTCCTTCTCCGCGCCCGCGGCCTCGGACCTTATCGACGGCTCGTCACCGTGTCCCATCGATCCGTGCTGGACGGTGCCGTCCGCCGCCGTGCCGATCTGCATCAGCCGGCGAGGACCGGTGAACGCCTCGTCCAGCCCGTACCAGGCGAAGGGTGCGCGCAGAAAGCCATCGGCTTCCACCCGACTCGTCGTCTTCATCTCGGCCGCCTCCTCGTTCCGTCAACAGAGGGAGGATAGCCACCGCTGAGGAGCGAGGCGGTGACAGGCCGTCGTCAGGTGGCGTCCGAGTCGTACGGAGGGCGCTCGACCGGGCCCCGGTCGTCCCGCGTGTCCGGCTTCTTCAGCAGGTCGGCGGAGCCGTTGACCGCCGCCGGGGCGGACGCGGGCTCGGGCGCGCTCTCGCGGCCGTGGACGGCGTCGGCGACCTCGTTCATCTCCTTCTTGAGGTCGAAGGTGCCGCGCAGCTCCTTGAGCTCCTTGAAGTCCTCGTTGCCCTCCATCTGCTTGCGGAGGAACGTCTTGGGGTTGAGGTCCTCGAACTCGAAGTCCTTGAACTCCGGGCCCAGCTCGCTGCGGATGTCGTTCTTCGCGCTGTCGGAGAACTCGCGGATCTTGCGGACGAACCGGGAGACGTCCTGGATCACCTTCGGGAGCTTGTCCGGCCCGAAGACGAGCACGGCGAGGACCACGAGCGTCACCAGCTCGAGTGCGCCTATGTCGCTGAACACCTAGTAGCTCCTTCACGCCGGTCCAGGGCCCGGTCCACGGTACCCGCCGAAACTGCCGGACGGGTACCTCCCGGCGTCCGCCACATGGCGCTCAGGTGCCCTGGGAGGACCCGAGCGTCAAGGTCTTTGTCAGCTCTTTGCCGTTCCGGGTCAGCGTGAGCTCCAGCCGGTCGCCGGGGCGGTGGGCGCGGATCTTCACGATGAGCTCCTCGCCGTTGTGCACGCGCTGGCCGTCGACCTTGGTGATGACGTCCCCGGGCCGGAGCCCCGCCTTGGCCGCCGGGCCGCCGGCGGTGACGGAGGCGGAGCCGTCCTTGCCCTTCTCGCCGACCCGGGCGCCGTCGCCGTTGAACTGCATGTCGAGGCTCACCCCGATGACGGGGTGGGTGGCCTTGCCGGTGTTGATGAGCTCCTCGGCGACGCGCTTGCCCTGGTTGATCGGTATGGCGAAGCCGAGGCCGATGGAGCCGGGCTGGCTCGCTCCCTCGCCCTCGCCCTCGCCGGAGCCGCCGGCGGCGCGGATCGCGCTGTTGATGCCGATGACCCGGGCCTTGGAGTCGAGCAGCGGGCCGCCGGAGTTGCCGGGGTTGATGGGCGCGTCGGTCTGCAACGCGTCGACGTAGCTGATGTCGCTGCCGTCGCCCTTCTCGCCGCCGGCGGTGATGGGGCGCTCCTTGGCGCTGATGATCCCGGAGGTGACGGTGTTGGAGAGGTCGAAGGGCGCGCCGATGGCGACGACGGGGTCGCCGACGCGGACGTCGTCGGAGTTGCCGAGCGGGAGCGCCTTGAGGCCGGAGACCCCGGTGACCTGGACGACGGCCAGGTCGTAGCCGGTGTCCTTGCCGATGAGCTTGGCGCGGGCCGTCTCGCCGCTGGAGAAGGTCACCGAGATGTCCCCGGAGGCCCCGGCGCCGTCGACGACGTGGTTGTTGGTGAGGATGTGGCCCTTGGTGTCCAGCACGAAGCCGGTGCCGGTGCCGGCGGATCCGTTGCCCGTGACGTGCAGGGTGACCACGCCGGGCAGCGCGCTGGCGGCGATCCCGGCGACGCTGTCGGGGGCGCGGCCGGTGTCGCCGCCGTCGGCCTGCGGCAGCTCGACGGTGGTGAGTCCGCCGTTCCGCTCGACGTACGCGCCGATCCCGCCGCCGATGACGCCGGTGACGAGGGCGAAGACCAGCGCGCCCGCGATCGCGAGTCCCTTCCGGGACCTCTTCGCGGTCACCGGTGCGGGTCCGGTGCCGGCCGCGGCCCAGGGGTCGTACTGCACCCAGGGCGCGGCTCCGCCCTGCGGCGGGGCCGGCGGGGCGTGCGGCGGCTGGTGGTGCGCCTGCGGCGGTACGGAGGCGGGCGGGCGCTGCACAGGCGGTGCGGGCGCCCACGGCCCCGGCTCGCCGTAGGGCGGCGTGCGGTACTCGTCGGGCGCGTGCAGCGGCTGCGGCGCCAGCGCGGCGGGCGCCCCGACCGGCGCGGGGGCCGCCTCGGGTGCGGGCTCGGGCGCGGACTTCGTCAGCTCGACGGACGGCACGGGCGCGGGCACGACCGGCCCGGCGGCGGGCGCCGGGGCTGACGTCGGAGGTTCCGGGGCCGCCGCCGGGGGTTCCGGGGTCCGGTCCGGGGCCGACTGGGGTGCGGGCAGGGGGAAGTCACCGTCGGCCTCGTCGGCGGGCGGCGGCGTGGCTATCCGCGCCGCTTCCGGTGTGCTCGACGGCCGACTCCACCAGTTCGGCTTCCCGTTGTCCATGCTCTCCCCGCAACCGCTGACCCGTCCGCGCCCCTGGGTCGGGGCCCCTGTCCCTGGATTCAACCAGGTCGTGGGGGCGCGGGTCAGCGGTGGGAGCCGAGCGGTCCGGTCGACGGGCTCGCCATCGGGCTGGGCCCGGGGGCGAAGGCCAGCTGGAGGGCCGGCCCCGTCGGACGTATGAACGGCGAGAGCGCGAGGAGCGACTGCGGGGACGTGTTCCGCAGGGGTACGGCGACCAGCGGGGCGGCCGCCGAGCGCACCGCGTCCGGTGGGACCGCGCCCGACGGCACCGTGCCCTGGCCCGCGGCCGCGACCGGCCCCCGCGGGAGGGCGTACGGGGTCGTCGCGACCAGCGGCTCGGCGGCGGTCACGGACTGGGCGCCGGACCGCTCCCCGGAGCGTGTGCCGCGCGCCGTGCCCGGGCTCGCGCCCACGCCGCCGCCGGAGGCTCCGGAGCGCAGCGGGGTGACGGCGGTGCCCGTGCCCTGACCGCCGCGTGCGCTCGCGGTCACCGAGGTCTCCAGGGGCAGGGTGCCGCCGAGGGCGATCGCCGCGAACGAGACGGCGCCGGCCGCCGCGACGGCGAAGCGCCGCCCGCGTCCGGAGTGCCCGGGGCGGAATCCGACCTCGTGGATGCGGAAGCCCGGGCCGGCGGTGCCGGGGTGCGGGGTGACGACGGCGGTGGCGAAGCCGTCGGACTTCACTCCGCGGGCGTCGAGGAGGTCTTCCAGGGGCCCGCGCGGTCCGCCGGGTCCGCCGCCGGGCTCACCGGGTCCCCCGGGGAGGCCCTGGAGCCGGGCGAGGAAGCCCTCGGACGGCGGTGGCGGGGCCGCGGAGGCGAAGACGCTCTTCAGGGTCCGCTGCGCGTCGGCCTCGGCCTTGCAGCGGGCGCAGGTCGCGAGGTGGGCGAGGACCCGCTCGCGGGCGTCGTGGCCGAGCTCGCCGTCGACGAGCGCGGCCAGCCGGTCCCCGAGGTGGTGCTCCGCGGGGGTCGGTGGCGTGGGTCGAGTGCCGCTCACGCTGTACCCGCCTCCCATCCGACGGAGGCCAGGGCACGCTCCGCCCTGGCCTCGGGCGAGCGGTGCTTGAGGGCCTTGCGCAGGTGGGAGCGGCCGCGGTGGATGCGGCTGCGGACGGTGCCGAGCTTCACGCCGAGGGTCGCGGCGATCTCCTCGTACGAGAGGCCCTCGATGTCGCAGAGGACGACCGCCGCGCGGAACTCGGGCGCGAGGGTGTCCAGGGCCTGCTGCACGTCGGCGTCGAAGTGCGTGTCGTTGAAGACCTGCTGCGGTGAGGGCTCGCGGCTGGGGAGCCGCTCGGCGGCGTCGTCGGCGAGCGCGTCGAAGCGGATGCGCTGCTTGCGGCGGACCATGTCGAGGAACAGGTTGGTCGTGATGCGGTGGAGCCAGCCCTCGAAGGTGCCGGGGGTGTACGTCGACAGCGAGCGGAAGACGCGGACGAAGACCTCCTGGGTGAGGTCCTCGGCGTCGTGCTGGTTGCCCGTCAGGCGGTAGGCGAGGCGGTAGACCCGGCCACTGTGCGTGCTGACGATCTCCTCCCAGGTGGGAGGGGTCCACGCCTGCGATTCCGCATCCGATGCGAAGGTCGCGGTGGTGGGAGCGGAGTCGGTGGTGCGGAAACGGTCAGCGGTGTCGGTCACGGATTTCGGCTCACCCGCCGACCTGAGAAGACGCCGAAGCACTCCTCCCCGATCCACAGGCGCAGCCGCACCTCCCCTGTCGGCTCTGGTGGTGTCCAGTGGAGCCCCTACCATAGCCACCTCGCCCGTTAGCTCCGGATAAGAATCTTTACGCGAATTTGGGACCGGCTCGCCCGGCTGCCCGTGTCGCGTCCTTCCCCTGGTGAACGCCCGGTCCCATCTGCGGGTTCCCGCGGACAGCGGATACAGTCACCGTTGCGTCAACTACGGGGACAGGAGAGGGCCATTACCGCCAACCGGCAGACGAGCTGGTCGTTCGCCGACGCCTTCGTCGCCGAGGACGATGCTCTGCGCTGGGCCCGTGAGCGGGCCCGGGAGGCAGGGCTGCCCTCGGTGTCCCCGGGCACCGGTGGGGCGCTGCGCCTGCTCGCCGCCACGGCGGACGCCAAGGCGGTGGCGGAGATCGGCACGGGCACGGGCGTGTCGGGCATCTATCTGCTGCTCGGGATGCGGCCGGACGGCGTCCTGACGACGGTGGACCTCCAGCCGGAGCGGCAGCAGATCGCGAAGACGGCGTTCCGGGCGGCGGGCTTCGCGGGCAACCGGGCCCGTTTCATCCCCGGCCGGGCCCTGGACGTGCTGCCGCGGCTCGCGGACGGCGGGTACGACCTCGTCTTCTGCGACGGCGACCGGCTGGAGTACCTGGACTACCTCGCTGAATCGTTGCGCCTGCTGCGACCGGGCGGTCTCGTCTGCTTCGAGGGGGTCTTCGCGGAGGGCCGGACGGTCGACTCAGCGGCCCAGCCGGCGGAGGTCCAGCGGATCCGCGAGCTGCTGCGCGCGGTGCGGGAGAGCCAGGAGCTCGTCCCGTCCCTGCTGCCGGTGGGCGACGGCCTGCTCTGCGGGGTACGCCGGGGCTGACCGCGCCCGCCGGGGCCCGTGCCGCGCGGGTCCGCGCGCCGTACCGCGCCCGGAGACACCGCTGCCCCGGCACGGCGGACCGTCCCGGGGCAGCGGTGGAAAAGCGTGGAGAAGAGGGTCAGCCGACGACCTTCTTGAGGGCGTCGCCCAGTGCCTCGGCCTCGTCCGGGGTCAGCTCGACGACCAGCCGACCGCCGCCTTCGAGCGGAACGCGCATGACGATGCCCCGCCCCTCCTTGGTCACCTCGAGCGGGCCGTCACCCGTCCGCGGCTTCATGGCCGCCATGCTTGTTCCCCTTCCTGAAACCAGCTCATCTACAGCCGGGCAGCTCCTTGAAACGGAGCACGCCTCACCGGCTTCGAACACATTGCTTCCAGGTCATTATCCCGCATGGCAGGACCCGATGACCAACATCGATCGGCATCGCTTCCGCAACGCGCTTCCGCAAAACCCCACATTTCGGGGATCGGCCTGCGATACTTCGCCGCTCGGCGTCGGACGGAGCCCCTCCGTTCCTCGAAGTCTTTGACGCAGCTCACATGGGCGGCACGGGTGATCTCCGCCATGCTGGGCGGGTCACACCACGCGAAGAGGCGAAGGGATCCCGATGGCCGACACGGTTCTGTACGAGGTGAGCGACGGGCTCGCCACCCTCACGATCAACCGGCCCGAGGCCATGAACGCGATGAACGTGGCGGCGAAGGTGGCCCTCCGGGACGCCGCCGAGACGGCCGCGGCCGACCCCGCCGTCCGGGCGGTGCTGCTCACCGCGGCCGGTGACCGGGCGTTCTGCGTGGGCCAGGACCTGAAGGAGCACGTCGGGCTGCTCACCGCGGACCAGGAGTCCGGCACGCGTGAGACCATGAACACGGTCCGTGACCACTACAACCCGATCGTCCGCGCGCTCACCGGCATGCGCAAGCCGGTCGTCGCGGGGGTGAACGGCGTCGCCGCCGGGGCCGGATTCGGCTTCGCGCTCGCCGCTGACTACCGGGTGGTCGCGGACACGGCCTCCTTCAACACCTCGTTCGCGGGGGTCGCGCTCACCGCCGACTCCGGCGTGTCGTGGACGCTGCCCCGGCTGATCGGCGCGAGCCGCGCCTCCGACCTGCTGCTCTTCCCGCGCTCGATCGGCGCCCAGGAGGCGTACGAGCTGGGCATCGTGAACCGGCTGGTCCCGGCCGCCGACCTGGCCGCCGAGGCGGAGAAGGTGGCCCGCGCCCTCGCGGCGGGCCCGACGGTCGCGTACGCGGCCCTGAAGGAGTCCCTCGCGCACGGCGCCGACCACTCCCTCTCCGAGGCGCTCGACAAGGAGGAGGAGCTCCAGACCCTGGCCGGCGCCTCCGAGGACCACACGATCGCGGTCCGCGCCTTCATCGCCAAGGAGAAGCCCCGCTACCTGGGCCGCTGAGCGGCGGCCGATCCGGCCGGATGCGTGGCCCGGGGTCAGTCTCCGTCCCGGGCCACGCAGCCCGCCAGGTGGTCGTCGACCAGGCCGCAGGCCTGCATCAGGGCATAGGCCGTGGTGGGGCCGATGAAGCGCAGGCCGCGCTTCTTGAGGGCCTTGGAGAGGGCCGTCGACTCGTCCGTGACCGCCGGGACCTCGGCGAGGGTGCGGGGGGCCGGGCGGGTCTCCGGGTCGGGGGCGTGGGACCAGATCAGCTCGTCGAGCTCGCCCGGGGCCCAGTCGGCGAGGAGCTTCGCGTTGGCCAGGGTCGCGTCGACCTTGGCGCGGTTGCGGATGATGCCCTCGTCGGCGAGGAGCCGCTCGCGGTCCGCCTCGCCGAAGGCGGCGACGGAGGCGATCTCGAAGCCGGCGAAGGCGCGCCGGAAGCCCTCGCGGCGGCGCAGGATCGTGATCCAGGACAGGCCCGACTGGAAGGCCTCCAGGCAGAGCCGCTCGAACAGCGCGTCGTCGCCGTGGACCGGCCGGCCCCACTCCTCGTCGTGGTAGGCGACGTAGTCCTCGGTGGACAGGCCCCAGGGGCAGCGCAGCCGTCCGTCGGGTCCGGGGATGGCCTCGCCGGTCACTGCTCGCCGCCCTCCGCGCCGCCGTCTCCGGTGGCGGCCGCGCCCGCGAGCGCCTCCTCCAGCTCGGCGATCCGGGCGTCCCGCTCGGCGAGTTCGGCGCCGAGGCGCACGAGGACGTCGTCCACGTCGGCCATCCGGTAGCCGCGGGCGGCGACGGGGAGGCGGAGCGCCTCGACGTCGGTCCGGTCCACCGGGCGGGCGGCCGGCAGGGGGTCGACGAGCTGCTCGGGCGCCACCTCGGGCAGCACCTCGCTGTCGCCGCCGCCGACCACGGCGAGGGTCACCGCGGCCACGACCACCACCATCGTGATGAGCAGAAACCAGAACACCTGCGCGCCTCTTCCCGGAGTGGAAAACGTCCCGTGCCGATCGTGCCATGCGCCACCGACGGTTAGGGTCGCAGGCGAACGGACGCGAGGGAGGACAAAAGGGATGCTGCGCTTGGGACGGCGTGAATTCGGGCCGCACGAGCCGGTGATCATGGCGATCGTGAACCGGACGCCGGACTCCTTCTACGACCAGGGCGCGACCTTCCGGGACGAGCCCGCGCTCACCCGGGTCGAGCAGGCCGTGGCGGAGGGGGCGGCCATCATCGACATCGGCGGGGTGAAGGCGGGCCCCGGCGAGGAGGTGACGGCCGAGGAGGAGGCGCGGCGCACGGTCGGTTTCGTCGCCGAGGTCCGCCGGCGCCATCCCGACGTGGTGATCAGCGTCGACACCTGGCGGGCGGACGTCGGCGCGGCGGTCTGCGAGGCCGGGGCGGACGTCCTGAACGACGCCTGGGGCGGGGTCGACCCCCGGCTCGCGGAGGTCGCCGCCACGTACGGCGCGGGGCTCGTCTGTACGCACGCGGGCGGCGCGGAGCCGCGGACCCGGCCGCACCGGGTGGAGTACGAGGACGTGATGGCCGACATCCTGCGGGTCACCGTGGGGCTCGCGGAGCGCGCGGTCGCGCTCGGCGTGCGGCGGGACGGGATCATGATCGACCCGGGTCACGACTTCGGGAAGAACACCCGGCATAGCCTGGAGGCCACCCGGCGGCTCGACGAGATGACCGCGACGGGGTGGCCGGTGCTGGTGTCGCTGTCGAACAAGGACTTCGTCGGCGAGACCCTGGACCGGCCGGTGAAGGAGCGGGTCCTCGGGACCCTGGCGACGACGGCCGTCTCCGCCTGGCTGGGCGCGCGGGTGTACCGGGTGCACGAGGTCGCCGAGACCCGTCAGGTCCTGGACATGGTGGCGTCGATCGCCGGACACCGGGCCCCGGCCGTGGCCCGGCGCGGGCTGGCCTAGGGCGTGTCGTCACACTCCCGTCTGCCCCGCGACGCCTGGCACGCGCTCTCGCCGCACCGGGCGAAAGCCGAGTACGTCCAGTACGCGTGCTTCCACCCGGCGCACCGAGAGCACGCACCAGACGCCGCAGGGCCGCCCTCCGGGCGACGACGGGAGTGTGACGACACGCCCTAGCGCTCCGGGGGACGGAAGGGGGCGCCGGACCGGCGCCCCCGACCGGGGGGGGGACGGCCTACTTGCCGGTCTCCTTCGTCACCAGGGCGACCGCCTCCTCCACGTCGTCCGTGACGTGGAAGAGCAGCAGGTCGCGCTCCGCGGCCTTGCCGCCGGCGACGACCGAGTCGCGCAGCCAGTCGACCAGGCCCTTCCAGTACTCCGTGCCGAAGAGCACGATCGGGAAGCGGGTGACCTTGCGGGTCTGGACCAGGGTGAGCGCCTCGAAGAGCTCGTCGAGGGTGCCGAGACCGCCGGGCAGGACGACGAAGCCCTGCGCGTACTTCACGAACATCGTCTTGCGGACGAAGAAGTAGCGGAAGTTCACGCCGATGTCGACGTGCGCGTTCAGCCCCTGCTCGAAGGGCAGCTCGATGCCGAGGCCCACCGAGACGCCCTTGGCCTCCCTGGCGCCCTTGTTGGCCGCCTCCATGGCGCCCGGGCCACCGCCCGTGATGACGGCGAACCCGGCTTCGACGAGCGCTCTGCCGAGCCGTACGCCCGCCTCGTACTCCGGCGAGTCGGGCTTCGTGCGGGCCGAGCCGAAGACGCTGATCGCGCTCGGCAGTTCGGCGAGGGCGCCGAAGCCCTCGACGAACTCGGACTGGATGCGCATGACCCGCCAGGGGTCGGTGTGCACCCATTCCGAGTCGCCCTCGGTGTCGAGCAGCCTCTGGTCCGTGGTGCCCGGCTGGACCTGGTCCCTGCGCCTGAGCACCGGCCCGAGCCGCTGCTCCTCCGGCTTCGTCTCCCCTTCGGGGATCCCCATGGCCTGCTCCCTCCGTCGATCCAACGATCTTCTGGTCCGGTCAGCGTAGGACCACAGAGGTGACGAAACGCGAAATTACGGGAGTCAGGCGGTCAGCCAGTCGCGGAGACGTGCCTCGCAGTGGTGGATCCGCTCGACCGGGACGTGCTCGTCGCGCTTGTGCGCGTAGATCGGGTCGCCGGGGCCGTAGTTGACGGCGGGCACCCCGAGGGCGCTGAAGCGGGAGACGTCGGTCCAGCCGAACTTGGGCTGGGCGCTGCCGCCGACGGCCTTCATGAAGGCCTCGGCGGCGGGGTGGGAGAGGCCGGGGAGGGCGCCGGGGCTCTCGTCGTCGACGACGAACTCGGCGATGTCGCACCCCTCGAAGTAGGTGCGGACCCAGGCGAGGGCCTCGGCCGGGGAGCGGTCGGGGGCGTACCGGTAGTTCACGGTGACGGCGCAGGCGTCGGGGATGACGTTGGTGGCGACGCCGCCCTCGATCCGGACGGCGTTGAGGCCCTCGTGGTACTGGAGGCCGTCGATGACCGGCTTGCGCGGCTCGTAGGCGGCGAGGCGGGCGAGGATCGGGGCGGCGGTGTGGATGGCGTTGGAGCCCATCCAGGAGCGCGCGGAGTGGGCGCGCTCGCCGGCCGTGTGCAGGATGACGCGCAGGGTGCCCTGGCAGCCGCCCTCGACCTGGGCGTCGGAGGGCTCCAGGAGGACGGCGAAGTCCCCTTCGAGCCAGTCGGGGTGCGCGGTGGCGATCTTCCCGAGGCCGTTGAGGTCGGCGGCGACCTCCTCGTTGTCGTAGAAGACGAAGGTGAGGTCGCGGTTGGGCTCGGGGACGGTGGCGGCGATCCGCAGCTGGACGGCGACGCCGGACTTCATGTCGGAGGTGCCGCAGCCCCACAGGACGCCGTTCTCGTCGAGGCGCGAGGGCACGTTGTCGGCGATCGGCACGGTGTCGATGTGGCCGGCGAGCACGACGCGCTCGCCCCGGCCGAGGTTCGTCCGGGCGACGACGTTGTTCCCGTACCGGTCGACGGTCAGGTGCGGCAGGAGGCGCAGGGCGCGCTCGATCGCGTCGGCGAGCGGCTGCTCGGTCCCGCTGACGGAGGGGAAGTCGACGAGGGCGGCGGTGAGCGCGCCTCCGTCCAGGGACAGGTCGAGGGCGCCGTCGAGCGGGGTGATGTCTGCCATGTGCCGACCCTAACGCGGCCTCCAGTACGGTGGGCCCCGTGTCCGAGCCCACCCGCACCCGCCGTCGCGGCCGCCTCGCCCGTACCGCGGCCGCCTTCGCCGCGCTCCTCGGCCTCGCCGGGTACGTGGCGCTCCACCAGATGACGGGCAGCACCGGCTCGCCCCGGTGCACCGTGGGCAGCGGGGACAACCGGTACGAGTTCACTCCGGAGCAGGCGTCCAACGCGGCGACGATCGCGGCCGTGGGCACGACCCGGGGGCTGCCCGAGCGGGCGGTGACGATCGCGCTGGCGACCGCGCTCCAGGAGTCGGCGCTGCGGAACATCGAGCACGGCGACCGGGACTCGCTCGGGCTGTTCCAGCAGCGGCCCTCGCAGGGCTGGGGGACGCCGGAGCAGATCATGGACCCGGTGTACGCGGCGGGGCGCTTCTACCAGGGCCTGGAGAAGGTCCCGGGGTACTCGCGGCTGCCGCTGACGGTGGCGGCGCAGAAGGTGCAGCGGAGCGGTTTCCCGCAGGCGTACGCGAAGCACGAGCCGGACGCCGCGCTGCTCTCGGCCGCGCTGACGGGCCGCTCGCCGGCGGCGCTGATCTGTACGGCGCGGACGGCGGAGGACCGGCCGGGCGACCCGGAGCAGGTGCGCCGGGAGCTGGTGCGGGCCTTCGGCGCGAAGGCGGCGCCGAAGCTGGTGGCGGGCGGTCCGAGCGCGGGGCGTTCGGCCGCGGAGCCGCCGGTGCTCATGGTGCCGGTCCGGACGGCGGCGGGGAGCGCGGCGGGGGCCGGCGCGGACGAGCGGCGCGGCTGGGAGCTGGCGCAGTGGGCGGTGGCGCGGGCGGACGCGCTGCGCATCTCGGAGGTCGCGTACGGCGACCGGGTGTGGCGGGCGGGCGAGGCGCGCGGCGGCTGGGCGAAGGCCTCGGGCGCGAGCGCGGCGGGCCCCGCCTCGGTCCGGGTGCGGCTCGCCCCGTAGCCCGTCTCGGGCCGGGCATCCGTGCGGTGCTTCACCCGGTCGTGGCATGCCACCGGCGCGCGGCGCGGGAAATTCGAGCGCCCTTCGAGCCGTCTGCTCCGGCTGCCACTCCTCCCCCTTGCTTCCCTTGCGGCACAAGGGAAGTGACGGTTCACCAGGGCCGCACCCGATGACACGTTCGTCCGTTTTCCTCCCCACCCGACAATACGACGCATTGCCAACTCTTTACCTTCGGCCGCCGCAACCTCACCCGCCCCAGGGCCGGTTGTCACGGCGTAATCGTCCTCTCCGCCGAAGGAGCACCATGTCCCTCTCCCTGACCCGCCGGATCGCCCGCGTCGCCCTCATCGTCGCGGCCGGTGCAGCCCCCGTGGTCGGTGCGGCCGGCTCCGCGAGCGCCCTGGACCAGGGCCTCGCCCCGACCGGCGCCCTGGGCGGCGTGACCGCCCTGGACGGCGCCGGCGCCGGGAGCGCCCTCGACGGTGCCTCGCAGACCGCGACCGGCGTGGTCGGCGAGACCGGCAGCAAGGCCGTCGGCACGGCCGTCCCGGCCGCGGGCAAGACCGTCGGCACGGCCGGCAAGACCGCCACCCCCGCCGCCCAGGAGGTCGTCGGCAAGACGGCCGGCAGCACGGGCGAGGTCGTCGGCCAGACCGCCGGCGCCGCCGCCGAGAGCACCGAGGCCCCCACCGGCGGCGCCCTGGGCGGCGGTCTCGGCGGCCTGCCGACCGGCCAGGCCCTGGGCGGTCTGCCGATCGGCGGCTGACCACCGGAAGAACGCGGGAGGGCCCGGGGAGCACACGCTCCCCGGGCCCTCCCGCGTGAGGCCCGCGGCTCAGCCCAGGCGCTTGACCGCCGCCTCGACCCGCTCGTCCGTCGCCGTGAACGCCACCCGCACGAACCGCTCGCCCGCCTCGCCGTAGAAGTCGCCCGGCGCCACCAGGACGCCCTTCTCCGCCAGGTACGCCACGGTGTCCCAGCACGGCTCGTCCCGCGTCGCCCACAGGTAGAGGCTGGCCTCGCTGTGCTCGATCCGGAAGCCGTGCGCCTCCAGGGCCGCGCGCAGCGCCGCCCGCCGGGCCGCGTACCGCTCGCGCTGCTCCGCCACGTGCGCGTCGTCGCCGAGCGCCGCCACCGTCGCCGCCTGCACCGGCGCCGCCGTCATCATGCCGCCGTGCTTGCGGATCTGGAGCAGCTCGCCGAGGACGGCCGCGTCGCCCGCGATGAAGGCGGCCCGGTAGCCGGCCAGGTTGGAACGCTTCGACAGCGAGTGGACCGCGACGATCCCCTCGTACGAACCGCCGCACACGTCCGGGTGCAGGACCGAGACCGGGTCGGCCTCCCAGCCCAGCTCCAGGTAGCACTCGTCGGAGAAGACGAGGACGCCGTGCTCGCGCGCCCAGGCGACGATCCGGGTCAGCTCGTCCTTCCCGAGGACCTTGCCGGTCGGGTTGGACGGGGAGTTGAGCCAGAGCAGCCGCACCACGGCCGGGTCGAGGTCCGCGACCGGGTCGTCGTAGGCGACGGGCGTGGCGCCGCAGAGCCGCGCGCCCACCTCGTACGTCGGGTACGCGAGCCGCGGGTAGGCGACCACGTCACCGGCGCCGAGCCCCAGCTGCGTCGGCAGCCAGGCCACCAGCTCCTTGGAGCCGACCACCGGCAGCACGTTCTCGTGGGCGAAGCCGACCGCGCCCAGACGCCGCTCGCACCAGCCGGTGAGCGCGTCCCGCAGTTCCTTCGTCCCCCACACCGTGGGATAGCCCGGCGAGTCCGCGGCCGCGACCAGGGCCTCCTGGATCAGGGCGGGGACCGGGTCCACGGGCGTGCCGACGGACAGGTCCACGATGCCGTCCGGGTGCGCCGCGGCCGTCTTCTTGTAGGGCTCCAGCTTGTCCCAGGGGAAGACGGGAAGGCGCGAGGACACTGCGCTCACGGGTTGGCTCTTTTCCTCGTACGTACGGAAAACGCTTCGGCCCCGTACAGCGGCGAGGCCGTACGGGACCGAGGGCGGACGATCAGCCGTTCTGCGGCGGCAGGGCGGCGATGAAGGGGTGGTCGCGCTCGATCTCGCCGAGCTTGGAGGCACCACCGGGCGAACCGAGCTCGTCGAAGAACTCGACGTTCGCCTTGTAGTAGTCCTTCCACTCCTCCGGGGTGTCGTCCTCGTAGAAGATCGCCTCGACCGGGCAGACCGGCTCACAGGCCCCGCAGTCGACGCATTCGTCCGGGTGGATGTACAAGGACCGCTTGCCCTCGTAGATGCAGTCGACGGGGCACTCCTCGATGCACGCCTTGTCCTTGACGTCGACACAAGGCTGCGCGATGACGTAGGTCACGCTGTCGTTCCTCCTCGATAGGGCTGGTCTGCGCGGGAGCGCGGCGTCGTCGATGCCCGCACCTAGTATCTCCGTTCTTGGGGGCGATCCGAACAGGAGGGGCGGAGAAGCTGTGGAAATCATCGGCGGAGGGCGCCTTGAGGTCCGAATTACCAGCGCTGACGTGGGAAAACGTGTCTCCGTTCGGTACGTGACGGACTCGGCCGAAGTGGGCGGCGGATTCACCGACGCGGTCGGGGTTCTCACATCATGGGACGCCGGTGTGCTGCTGATCACACGAAAGAGCGGCGAGGGCGTCCGGATCGCGGAATCCTCGCTGGCCGCGGGGAAGGTCGTCCCGGCCGCCCCGGCCCGCCGACGGGGCCCCTCGGCCACCTTCCCGGAGCTCGCCCGCGCCACCGCGCGCGCGTGGCGGCCGGTCGAGAGCGAGGCCCTCGGCGAGTGGACCCTGCGGGCCGCCGACGGGTTCACCCGCCGTGCCAACTCCGTCCTCCCCCTGGGCGATCCGGGCCTGCCCGTCGCCGACGCCCTGACGCACGTGCGCGCGTGGTACGCCGCCCGGGGGCTCCTCGCCTACGTCCAGACCTCCACCGGCGCCGAGGGCACCCAGGAACTGCTCTGCGCCGAGCTCGACCGGCACGGCTGGCGGCGCGAGGTGTCCGCCGAGGTACGGATCGGGGCGCTCGCCCCGATCGGCGACCTGGACGCCGACGTGTCCGCCGTACGCCTCTCCCGGACCCTCGACGAGGCCTGGCTGCGCCGCTACCAGCGCTTCGAGGAGCCGGGCCCGGCCGTCCTCTCCGTCCTCGCCTCCGGCCCGAGTGTGTGGTTCGCGTCCGTCGCGGGCACGGGAGGGGTACCGGCCGCGATCGGCCGCTGTGTGGTCGACGGGCGGTGGGCCGGCTTCATGGCCGTCGAGGTCGACCCCGGGCAGCGGCGCCGGGGCCTGGCGACGGCCGTCATGACCGCGCTCGCCCGGCGGGCCCTCGACGAGGGCGCGTCGGCGGCCTGGCTCCAGGTCGAGGCGGACAACGACGGCGCGCGGGCGCTGTACGACGGGATGGGCTTCGCGCCGCACCACCACTACCACCACTACCGATGGGCGGAGGCGTGAGCGAGGACGCACCACCACCGGACGGGGACGACTGGCGGCGGGAGTTCGCCGAGGAGGCCAGGGCCGAGCGGCCCGACCTCGCCCGGCTCTGCCTGCTGATCGGCGCCGTGGCCGACCCCGCCGTCACCCGGCACGACCTCGACGAGGCCGAGATCGAACTCGACCGGCTCGCCGGGCTCGTCCCGTACGCGACGCGGATCACCGGCGACTGGGCCGCCGAACTCGCCGCGCTCCTCGGCCGCCACGAGGGCTTCGAGGGCGTGCCCGCCGACTACCAGCGGCTGGAGTCCTCGCTGCTCCACGAGGTGCTCCGGCGCCGCCGGGGCCTGCCGATCCTGCTCTCCGTCGTCTGGATGGAGGTCGCCCGGCGGGCCGGCGCCCCCGTGTACGGGCTCGGCCTGCCCGGTCACTTCGTCGTCGGCTTCGGCGATCCGGCCGACCTGGACCTCGCCGACCCCTTCGCGGGCGGGCGGGCCATGACGGGCACGGACGCCGAGCTCCTGGTGGCGAGCGCGACGGGCGAGGCCCTCGACCGCTCGATGCTCCGCCCGGCCGAACCGGGCGCGATCGTCCTGCGGATCCTCAACAACATCCGCGCCTGGGCGGCCCCCCGTCCCGAGCGCTCGGACGTGGCCCTGTGGGCGGTGGAACTGGCCCTGCTGCTCCCCTCCCACCCGGCGAGGCTCCGCTACGAGCGGGCCGAGCTGCTCGTCCAGCGCGGCGCGTTCCTCACGGGCGCGGTGGAGATGGAGGCGTACGCGGAGGTGATGGACGCGGTGGACCCGGAGTCGGCGACGGCGATCCGCCGCCGGGCCCAGGCGGCGCGGGCGCTGCTCAACTAGCCCGCGCGGCGGGGCGGCGCGGCTGACGGGGCCGCCGGAAGGAGAGAGGGGGCGGGGCGACCGGATTCGAACCGGCGTCCTCCGAGATGCTGTCGCGGCGCACTACCTCTGTGCTACGACCCCGCCCTTGCCCGTCACCCTAGGCGCCCCGGCTCGCCCCGACGACTTCTTTTTCCCGATCCCCCCGATGCGGGCCCGGACACGCGCGAGCCCCCGTCCCTGGTGGGGGCGGGGGCTCGGAGCGTCGGGGACGGGGCGGTCAGCCCTGGCCCGTGAGGTCGATCGTCTTCGTGCGTTCCGCGAGGTTCTTGCCCCGCAGGGCGTCGCGCATCACGAAGGCCACGTCGTCGGCGGACACCTGGTGCTTGCTGCCGTCGCCCTTGGTGATCATGACGCCGTCGAACGCGCCGTCCAGGAGCCGCTCGATCGCCTTCTTGTCGTAGACCTCGACCAGCCGGCCGTCGACGGCCTTCATGGAGAGGATCTGCGGCAGCGACCGCGCCGGGCCGAAGTCGATGTGCCGGCCGCCCGCCTGGATCCGGATCAGACCGGACATCGCGGGCGTCGCGAACTCCTTCATCGCCCGGTCGAGCTCGGCCTTGGTGACCGTCGGCCGGAGGGTGGTGACCGGCAGCTCGACGAGCTTGCCCTGGCCCGTCTCGACCTGGGCCCGGAACGCGTCCCGGACCGAGATCATCGAGCGCTGGACGTCCAGGCCGTTGCCCGGCTTGCCCTCGACCGGGGTCACCTTGTTCGGCGCGAACAGGATCGTGCCCTCGGACGCCGACGCCGAGCTGCCCGCCAGGTCGGTCAGGGCGACGGCGAGCTTCTCCTCGTCGACCGGGAAGACGGGCGTGGCGACCCGCTCGCCGCCGAAGAGCGAGCCGATGACCGAGACCGGGTTGTAGTCGCTGCCCGCAGCCCCTCGGACGGTCTCCTGGCTGTCGAGCGTCAGGCCCGCCTTGTCCGGGGCCAGCTGGACCTTCTTGCCGCCCACGCCGAGCTGGAGCGGGGCGGTGGCGCGCTTGCCGAGCGCCGCGTCCAGCTTGTTGACGGCCTCCTCCTTCGTCCCGCCGCCGATGTCCACGCCGAGCACGGTCGTGCCCTTGGGGACGTCGGAGTGGTTGAGGAGCAGCCCGGCGCCGTAGGCGACGCCCGCGAGGCCGAAGACGCCCACCGCGACCAGGACCAGCTTGGAGCGGCCCTTCTTCGCCGGGGCCCGGCCGGCCGCGGGGGCCGGACGGGGCGCCGGGGCGGGGGCCGGGGCCTGCCGCTCCTCGATGCGCGGGGTCAGGTTCGGGCGGGCCGCCGTCGGCGGGACCACGGGGATGCCGCTGGTGAGCGTGTCCCCGGAGATGTGCGCGCCGTTGTCGGCGGGCGCGCCCGGTCCGGACGGCGGGGCCGGGGCGGGCTGCTGCGGCGTCAGGACCGCGGTGTCGTCGGACAGGCGGGGCGCGCCGGGACCGGCGAAGGGAGAGCCGGGGCCCTGGGCGCCGCCGAAGGGGTCCCGCGCGGCGGCGGGGCCGCCGAGGGAGGCGGTGCCGGTCACCGGGCCCGTGGTGGGCCCGTGGGGCGCCTCGGGGGCGCCCGGGGCGCCGGGGCCGCCCGGACCGCGGTACGCGGGCGTGCCGGAGGCCGGGGTGCCGCTGTGCATCGGGGAGCCGCCGGACGGGGTCCCGTCGTACATCGGGGTCCCGGCCGAGGGCGTGCCGTCGTACATCGGGGAGCCGCCGGACGGCGTGCCGTCGTACATCGGGGTCCCGCCCGTGGGCGCCCCGTCGTACATCGGGGTGCCGGCCGCCGGTGTGCCGCTCTCGTAGAGCGGGTTGCCCGGCGGGGTCGGGGCGGGCGCGCTGACCGGGCGGCTCGACGGGGCCGAGCCGACGGTCGGGACGCCCGAGGTCGCCGAGCCCGCGAAGCCCGTGCCCGGGGCGTCGGGACCGGCGAGCGCGGGCCTCCCGGCCGGCGCGGGCGCGATCGCGGGCGTGGGGGCCGGGCTCGGGGCCGCCGCCTTGCGCGGGGCGAACCAGTCGCTCGTCTCCTTGGCCTTCGGCGCCTGCGGGGCCTCCTCGGCCGCCTGGGGCGGCTCGGGGGCCGGGGCCACCGGCTCGGGCTCGGGCTCCGCGACGGGGGCGGGCTCCGGCTCGGGGTCCGGCGCGGGCGCCTCGTTGACCGTCTTACGGACCACGACGGGCGGAATCGGACGCGAACCCGGGATGTTGATCCGGATCCGGGTCGTCAGCGTCGTCTCGGTCTTGGGCTCCTCCGACGGCACGGACGTGCCGCCGGTCTCCTCCGACGCGTCCTGCGTGGGGTGGAGCGACGGATACTGGCGGGATCCGTACGGCGGGGTACCCGAGGGGTAGGCGGCTCCACCGCGCCCCTGGGCGCCGGAGGACGAACTGTCAGTCTCTCGACCAGTTTCACGACTCAAAGCAGGATCTCCCGGTTGGCTCCACCGCCCGCTCTTGCTGATGCTCGTGTTGACCCGGGCGGTTCGGCGGCGCGCACCACCATACTGAACGCCGCCGCCTCATACCCGACCCCTGGTCGGCGGACGACGGGCAATCCGGCCGAAGTCAGGACGTCCCCGGACTCAAGTCGTCCTGTTCACGGGGCAGGTCGCGGCAGCCGGGGCAGCGTGGCGCACATCACAGCGAGCGCCATGCCCCCGAAGAGGAAGAGCAGCTCGCCGGCGCCTCCGCCGAACACCCCGTCCCCCTCGGGGCGTCCGAGGCTGAGCAGGATGACGGCGACGAGCCAGCCTCCGCCGGCGGAGGCGACGCCGGCCTGGGTGCCGGTGGCGCGGAGCCCTCCGTAGAAGAGTCCGGCCGTGGCGAGGAGCGCGAGCAGCAAGCCGCCGGGGAACCACGCGGCTTGGACGAGCGAGCCGGCGACGCCGACGAGGGCGCCGAGGACGAGCAGACCGGCGTACCAGGCGTACCGGGCGGCCGGGGGGACGGTCGCGGCGCTCACGCGGTCACCCCCGCGAAGAGGTCGGTCTCGCGCTCGCCCGAGGGCGCCCCGGAGACGCCCTGGACGAGCTCGTAGTACTCGGTGGTGAAGATCGGCTGGCCCAGGTCGTTGGAGAGGGCGAAGAAGGGACCGTCGACGGCGACTTGGGTGACGTGCGCGGCCATGGCGGCGGTCTTGCGGGCCGTGTACGCGGGGTCGGCGGCGATCTCGGCGGTGATCCGGTCCTCGTCGACGACGCCGGGGACGTCCTCGACCTCGGCGACGGCCGGGAAGGCGGAGCCCTCGGCGCGGAGCCGGGCGAAGCCGGCCTCGGCGACCGGGCGGGGGACACGGTTCCAGTAGATCTTGGCGATCGTGTGGGCGGGTCCGAGGTCGGGACGGTAGTCGGGATCGGCGGCGAGCTCGGCGGCGCGGGTGGCGACCCGGTGGGCCTGGATGTGGTCGGGGTGGCCGTAGCCGCCGTCGGGGTCGTAGGTGACCAGGACCTGCGGGCGGGTCTCGCGGATCACCTCGACGAGGTGGGGCGCGGCGGTGTCGACGGCGGTGTTCCAGAAGGCGTTGGCGCGGCCGTTCTGCTCGGCGCCCATCATCCCGGAGTCGCGGAAGCGACCGGGGCCGCCGAGGAAGCGGTGATCGGTGACGCCCAGCTCGCTCATCGCGGCGGCGAGTTCGCCGACGCGGTGCGGGCCGAGCCGGTCCTCCCGGTCGGGTGCCAGGTGGGCGAGGTCGGGCGGGATGACCTCGCCCTCCTCGCCGAGCGTGCAGGTGACGAGCGTGACGAGGGCGCCCTCGGCCGCGTACCTGGCCATGGTGGCGCCGTTGTTGATCGACTCGTCGTCCGGGTGCGCGTGCACCAGCAGCAGACGGCGGGCGGGGAGATCGGACATGCCCCCCACCCTACGAGGTCAGGACGGGGGTGGCGTCAGAACTTGAGGCCGCCGATCATGCCCGCCACGTTCGTGGTGAGGGTGCTGATGGACGGGGCGATGGACGAGCTCGCCAGGTAGAAGCCCAGGAGCGCGCAGATCGCCGCATGTCCAGCCTTCAGCCCGGATTTCCGGATCAGCAGGAAGACGACGATCGCCAGCAGCACCACCACGGAGATCGAGAGTGCCACGGCGGTTCACCTCCACCTTCGGTCGGATATTCGAGTGGTTCGGTCGATCAGCATGTGCCAGAGGGCATGTCAGTGCGATGCATACCCACCTAGCGCTACGGATCATAACTATCCGTGCCGCCGCATCGATCGGCGGACGGAGGCACGAGGGGGGCGCACGGCGCTAGTTTCAGCCGCATGACCTTGTCTTCGCAGCAGTCGGCCCCGTCGTCGGCCGGGCTTTCCTTCCCCCGTCAGCACGCGCGGACCCAGCGGTTCACCCTGGGGGTCCCCCGTGGATTCTCGGTCTCCCCGGACGGGGAGCGCGTGGTGTTCGTCAGATCCGGTTCGGGGACCGACCGTTCCCACCGGCTCTGGGTCCTCGACCTGCCCCGGGACGGCGCCCCCGGGGAGCGGGTCGCGGCCGACCCCGCGGAGCTCCTCGCGGGCGCGGAGGAGGAGCTGTCGCCGGAGGAGCGGGCGCGCCGGGAGCGGAGCCGGGAGGGCTCGGCCGGGATCGTGGCGTACGCGGTGGACGCGGCGGTCGAGTGGGCGGCGTTCGCGCTGTCGGGGCGGCTGTTCACGGCGGAGCTGCGGGCGGGCACGGCGCGGGAGCTCCCGGTGCCGGGGCCGGTGATCGACCCGCGTCCTTCGCCGGACGGGCGGTTCGTGGCGTACGTGACGGACGGCGCCCTGCGGGTCGTCGGGGCGGACGGCGGGGGCGACCGGGAGCTCGCGGTCCCGGAGGACGCCCACGTCTCCTACGGATTGGCCGAATTCATCGCCTCGGAGGAGATGGGACGGGACCGCGGCCACTGGTGGTCGCCCGCCTCGGACCGGCTGCTCGTGGCGCGGGCGGACGACCGGGCGGTGAACCGCTGGTGGATCGCGGACCCGGCGCATCCGGAGCGCGAGCCGCAGCGGGTGGGGTACCCGGCGGCGGGGACGGCCAACGCGGAGGTGCGGCTCTTCGTCGTGGACCTCGACGGGGCGCGCACCGAGGTCGTGTGGGACCGGGAGCGGTATCCGTACCTGGCACGGGCGCACTGGTCGGCGGCCGGGGCCCCGCTGCTGCTCGTGCAGGCGCGGGACCAGCGCGAGCAGCTGGTCCTCGCGGTGGACCCGGAGTCGGGGCGGACCTCGACGGTGCGGGCGGAGACGGACCCGGCCTGGCTGGAGCTGCACCGCGGGGTGCCGGCGTGGGGGCCGGAGGGGGCCCTCGTCCGGGTCACGGACGAGGGCGGGGCCCGGGTCCTGGCCGTCGGGGAGGAGGCGTGGACGGGCCCCGCGCTGCACGTGCGGGCGGTGCTCGACGTGGGGCCGGACGACGTCCTGGTGTCGGCCTCGGCGGGTGAGGCGGCGGCGGAGCCGGAGACCGGCGAGATCCACGTGTACCGGGTGGCGGGAGGAGACGGAGAGCGGCCGGCGCGGCCGGTGCGGCTCTCCGAGGGGGTGGGCGTGCACGGCGCGGTCCGCTCGGGCGCGGTGACCGTCCTGGTGTCGGCGCGGCCGGAGACGCCGGGGAGCGTGGCGCGGGTGCTGCGGGACGGCGAGGAGGTCGCGGTGGTGGCCTCGTACGCGCAGCGGCCGGTGATCTCCGCCCGGGTGCGGCTGGCGGAGGCGGGCGCCCGGCGGATCCCGTGCGCGGTGCTGCTTCCCTCGGGGTACGCGGACGGGGACGGGCCGCTGCCGGTCCTGATGGATCCGTACGGCGGCCCGCACGGACAGCGGGTGCTGGCCGCGCACAACCCGCACCTGACCTCGCAGTGGTTCGCCGACCAGGGCTTCGCGGTGGTCGTGGCGGACGGGCGGGGCATGCCGGGCCGCTCCCCCGCCTGGGAGAAGTCGCTGCTGCGGGACCTCACGCCGACGCTGGACGACCAGGTGGAGGCGCTGCGGGCGCTCGCCGGGAGCTTCCCGCTCGACCTGGACCGGGTGGCGATCCGCGGCTGGTCGTACGGCGGCTACCTGGCCGCGCGGGCGGTGCTCCAGCGGCCGGACGTCTTCCACGCGGCCGTGGTCGGGGCTCCCGTGACGGACTGGCGGCTGTACGACACGCACTACACGGAGCGGTACCTCGGCACCCCGCAGGACGACCCGGAGGTGTACGCGGCGCAGTCGCTGCTGACCGACGACGGCCTGTCCGCGCCGGAGGAGCCGGCCCGGCCGATGATGGTCGTGCACGGCCTCGCGGACGACAACGTGGTGGTGGGGCACGCGCTGCGGCTCTCGTCGGCGCTGCTCGCGGCGGGCCGGCCGCACGAGGTGCTGCCGCTGTCCGGGGTGACGCACATGACGCCGCAGGAGCGGGTCGCGGAGAACCTGCTGCTGCTCCAGGTGGACTTCCTGCGGCGGTCGCTCGGTCTCTCCGGGTAGGTCACCAGCCCGGCGGCCGGGGGTGCGGCGGGGCCGGGGGCAGCGCCCCGGCCGCCGGGTGCGGACCGGGCGGGGCGGGGACGCCGCGCCCGGCCAGGAGCACGAGCACGGCGAGTCCGGCGAGCAGTTCGAAGACGGCCGTCAGGACGTCCGCCGCGCCGGCCGAGGTGAGGTCGCCGAGGCGCGGGAGGGTCTCGGAGCGGACGGCGCGGGCGACCCCGGCCGCGCCGCCCGCCGCGAGGAACGCGGCGGCGAGGAGACCGAAGGCCCGGCTGTGACGGGCCCGTAAGAGACAGGAGACGGCGGCCGTGCCGTACAGCCCGACGGCGATGACCGACAGCCAGCCGGGCGGCGGCGCGAGGGCGGGTTTGACGACGGAGCGGCCGCCCGTGAACCGGTCGACGGTGAACTCCGTGGGCAGTTCGCCCGCCCAGTACAGCTCCCAGAGGATGACCAGGAGCGCGGCGAGCGCGAGGAGGACCCCGGCGGCGATCGCGGGGCCCGTGCGGGGCCGGGTGGGCTCCCGCTCGTGGGGGGCCTGTGCGCGGCGGCGGCCGACGGCGGCGGTGAGGACGAGTCCGGCGGCGAGGGCCAGTTCGAGGAGGGCGGTGACGAGGGCGCCGCTCCCGGGCGCCCAGAGCCCGGGGAGGCGCAGGGCGAGCGTGACCGTGCCGACGGCGGCGAGGGCCGAGGCCGCGTGCCGGGAGCGGAGGGCCGCCACGGCGGCGGCCGCGGAGGCGGCGAGGAGGACGGGGTCGATCAGGGAGGTGGCGGACCGCCCCTGGATCAGGACGTGGTGGTCCCCTGTCCAGTACCGGGCGAGGTCGGCGGGCGAACCGATCTCGGCCAGGTCCTGGAGGATCCACACGGCGGCGATGAGGGCGAGCGCGGCGCAGAGCGCGGCGCCCGTGAGACGTGCCGGGCGTGTCACAGTCACGGCCTCGATACTCACGGTCGCGGGGCACCGAAACAAGCGGTTCCGCATGAACGGCACATGGCAGCCGGCCGGGGCGGCAGATGCGCCCCGGCCGGCTCACGGCACCCGCACGGCCGTACGTCGGTCAGCCTGGCGTGTCCGTATATCGGAGTCGCTTCCGCCGGGTTGCCCGCAGGTTAAGGCGACGTGGGGCCGGGCCCGCCGTCCGGGGACCCGTCGATCCCGGTGCCGCCGTCCGGGGACCTGTCGGTCCGGGGCGCGTCGCCGTCCGGGGGTGCCGCGCCGCCGCCCGCGGGTCCCGCGCTCCCGTTCGCCGGTGCCACGCCGCCGTTCGGCGGGCCGTCGCCGCCCTCCTCCGGTGGGACGACCTGCTTCTCCTCCGCGAAGTGGCAGGCCGAGTCGTGCTTCGCGGGGGTGTCCGTGAGGCGGAAGACGGCCGGGACGGCGAGCAGCGGGACCTCCAGCTCGCACCGCTCCTGCGCCTTCCAGCAGCGGGTGCGGAAGCGGCAGCCGGAGGGCACGTCGGCCGGGGAGGGCACGTCGCCGGTGAGGATGATCCGCTCGCGGTGGGCACGCGCCTCGGGGTCGGGGACGGGGACGGCCGAGAGCAGCGCCTGGGTGTAGGGGTGGGTGGGATGGTCGTAGATCTGGGCGTCGGTGCCGATCTCGACGATCCGGCCGAGGTACATGACGCCGACGCGGTCGGAGATGTGCCGCACGATCGACAGGTCGTGGGCGATGAAGACGTACGACAGGGAGAACTCGGACTGGAGGGCGTCGAGGAGGTTGACGACCTGCGCCTGGACGGAGACGTCGAGCGCGGAGACCGGTTCGTCGGCGACGATGATCTCGGGCTGGAGGGCGAGACCCCGGGCGATGCCGATGCGCTGGCGCTGGCCGCCGGAGAACTGGTGCGGGTAGCGGTTGATGTACTCGGGGTTGAGGCCGACGACGTCCAGGAGGTCCTGGACCTTGCGGCGCCGGTCGCCCTTGGGCGCGACCTCGGGGTGGATCTCGTACGGCTCGCCGATGATGTCGCCGACGGTCATGCGGGGGTTGAGCGAGGTGTACGGGTCCTGGAAGACCATCTGGATGTTGCGACGGACGGACTTGAGGGCCCGGGGGGACATCGTGGTGATGTCCTCGCCCTTGTAGCGGATGGTGCCGGAGGTCGGCCGCTCCAGGTTGACCAGCATCTTCGCGACCGTCGACTTGCCGCAGCCGGACTCGCCGACGATGCCGAGGGTCTCGCCCGCGGCGAGGTCGAAGTCGACCCCGTCGACGGCCTTGACGGCGCCGACGTGCTTCTTGAAGACGATGCCCCGGGTCAGCGGGTAGTGCTTGTGGAGGTCCCGGACTTCGAGAATCGCCTCAGCCATGGAGGCACTCCTTCCAGAAGTGGCAGGCGCTGGCGCGCGGCACCGGGGACTCGGTCACCTCGTACAGCGGGGGTTCGTCGGTCCGGCAGACGTCCTGGGCCATGGGGCAGCGCGGGTTGAAGGCGCAGCCGGGCGGGATCGCGAGCAGGTTGGGCGGCAGGCCCTTGATCGCGTAGAGCTCCTGGCCCTTCTGGTCCAGGCGCGGGATCGAGTCCAGCAGGCCCCGGGTGTAGGGGTGGGCGGGGGCCTTGTAGATCTCGTGGACGGGGGCCTGTTCGACGATCCGGCCGGCGTACATCACGGCGATCTTGTCGGCGACGTCGGCGACGACGCCCAGGTCGTGGGTGATGAGGATGAGGCCCATGTTGAGCTCGCGCTGGAGCTCGGCGAGGAGGTCCATGACCTGGGCCTGGACGGTGACGTCGAGGGCGGTGGTCGGTTCGTCGGCGATGATCAGTTCGGGTTCGAGGGCGAGCGCCATCGCGATCATGATGCGCTGGCGCATGCCGCCGGAGAACTGGTGGGGGTACTGCCCGACGCGTTCCTTGGCGGCGGGGATCCGGACCCGGTCCATGAGTTCGACGGCCTTGGCCCGGGAGTCCTTGCGGGACATGCCCTTGTGGACCTGGAACATCTCGCCGAGCTGGTCGCCGACGCTGATGACGGGGTTGAGGGAGGACAGCGCGTCCTGGAAGATCATCGCCATCTTGGCGCCGCGGACCTTGCGCCGTTCCTCCTCCTTGAGCTTCAGGAGGTCCTGGCCCTGGAAGAGGATCTCGCCGGAGCTGATCCGGCCCGGCGGGATGTCGAGGATGCCCATGACGGCCTGGGCGGTGACGGACTTGCCGGAGCCGGACTCGCCGAGCACGGCGAGGGTCTCCCCCGCGTCGACGGAGTAGTTGACGCCGTTGACCGCCTTGGCCACGCCGTCCCGGGTGTGGAACTCCACGTGCAGGTCGCGCACTTCGAGCAGCATGGGTCCCTACCTCAGCTTCGGGTCGAGGGCGTCGCGCACCGCGTCGCCGAGCATGATGAACGCGAGGACGGTGATGGCGAGCGCGCCGGCGGGCCAGAGCAGCATGTGGGGGGCGTTGCGGATGTACTGCGAGGCCGAGGAGATGTCGATGCCCCAGGAGACGGTGGGCGGCTTCAGACCGACGCCGAGGTAGGACAGGGTCGCTTCGAGGGAGATGTACGTGCCGAGGGCGATGGTGGCGACGACGATCACCGGGGCGATGGCGTTGGGCGCGATGTGGCGGAGCATCATCCGGGAGTTGGAGGCGCCGAGGGCGCGGGCCGCCTGCACGTAGTCGTTCTGTTTGGCGGTGATGACGGAGCCGCGGGCGATCCGGGAGAGCTGCGGCCAGCCGAGCAGCACCATGAAGCCGATGACGGGCCAGACGGTGGAGCTGGTCACCACGGACAGCAGCACGAGGCCGCCGAGGACGACGGGGATGGCGAAGAAGACGTCGGTGATCCGGGACAGGATGCCGTCCCAGGCTCCGCCGAAGAAGCCGGCGAGCCCGCCGAGGATGCTGCCGAGGATCGCGACGCCGAGGGTGGCGAGGACGCCGACGGTGACGGAGGTGCGGGCGCCGTAGACCGTACGGGTGTAGACGTCGCAGCCCTGGCCGTTGAAGCCGAAGGGGTGGCCGGGCTGGGAGCCCTCCTGGGCCTTGGACAGGTCGCAGTCGAGCGGGTCTCCGGAGGCGATCAGCTGGGGCCAGATGGAGATGACCACCAGGAAGAGGATGACCAGCCCGGAGATGATGAAGATGGGGTTGCGGCGCAGGTCGTGCCAGGCGTCGGACCACAGGGAGCGGGGCTTCTTGTCGGGTCCCGTGCCCTGGGGCCCGTCGGGCACCTTCTCCAGGGTCTCCGCCTCGGCGGTGGCCAGGTCGGAGGCTCCCCCGGCGCCGGTCGAGGCGACGGCGCGTCCTTCCTCGCCGTACGACTCCAGCGGCTCAAACGGCTCGGGCTCAGGCATAGCGGATCCTCGGGTCAAGGACGGCGTACAGGAGGTCGACCAGGAGGTTGGCCAGCAGGAAGATCAGGACGAGGATGGTGACGAAGCCGACCACGGTCTGCGTGTTCTGGCGGACGATGCCCTGGTAGAGCTGGTAGCCGACGCCGTGGATGTTGAAGATCCGCTCGGTGACGATGGCGCCGCCCATGAGCGCGCCGATGTCGGCGCCGATGAAGGTCACCACCGGGATGAGGCTGTTGCGCAGCAGGTGGCGGCTGATGACCCGGCGGCGGGGCAGGCCCTTGGCGACGGCGGTGCGGACGTAGTCGGCCCGCTTGTTCTCGGCGATCGAGGTGCGGGTGAGCCGGGTGACGTACGCCAGGGAGACGGAGGCGAGGACCAGGCCGGGGATGATCAGCTCGTCGAAGGGCGCCTCGGGCGAGACGGCGGGCTTGATCCAGCCCCATTTGACGCCGAGGAGCAGCTGGACGAGCAGGCCGGTGACGAAGGTCGGGACGGAGAGGACGACCAGGGTCAGCAGCAGGACGGTGGTGTCGACGGGGCGGCCGCGCTTGAGGCCGGTGACGACGCCGAGGCTGATGCCGATGACGATCTCGAAGAGGATCGCGACGATGGTCAGCCGGATGGTCACCGGGAAGGCGTTGCCCATCAGTTCGGTGACGGGCTGGCCGTTGAAGGCGGTGCCGAAGTCGCCGGTGAAGACGTTGCCCATGTAGGTCAGGTATTGCTGCCAGACCGGCTTGTCGAGGCCGAACTCCTTCTCCAGCTGGGCGGCGGTCGCCGGGTCGCAGGCGCGGTCGCCGCACAGTCCGGCGATGGGGTCGCCCATCACGTTCACCATCAGGAAGATCAACAGCGTGGCGCCGAAGAAGACCGGGATCATCTGCAGCAGCCGCCGGATCACGTATCGACCCACGGAGGCCTCCAGGGTGGGTGGGTTGCGGGACGGCGTACGGCCCGGTGCGGGGGTCCGCGGCCCGGGCCGTACACCGCCGAACTGCTACGGCGTCACTTGACCTTGATCTGGTCGTAGACGGGGACGCTGAAGGGGTTCAGGGTCACGTTCTCGACGCGGTCCGAGTAGCCGGCGCTGCCGTTCTGGTACCAGAGCGGGATGGCGCCCATGTCGTCGCGGAGGACGCCCTCGGCCTGCTGGAAGATCCCGACGGCCTTCGCGGTGTCGGCCTCGGCGTTGGCCTGGTTGACCAGCTTGTCGAACTCGGGGTTCGTGTACTTGCCGTCGTTGGACGAGGCGTTGGTGTAGTACAGCGGCTGGAGGAAGTTCTGGATGAGCGGGTAGTCCATCTGCCAGCCGGCCCGGAACGGCCCCGGCATCTTCGACTGGGTGACCTGGTTGCGGAAGTCGGCGAAGGTGCCGATCGGGTTGCCGACGCAGGCCTTGTTGTTGGCCAGGGCCCGGTTGATGGAGTTGCAGACGGCGTCCACCCACTCCTTGTGGGAGCCGGTGTCGGCGTTGTACGAGATCTTCATGGTGCCGCCGGGGATGCCGCCGCCCTCGGCGACGAGCTTCTTGGCCTGCGCCGCGTCGTACTTGCAGAACTCGCCGCAGACGTCCTTGAAGCCGCCGTCCGCGCCCAGGACCGGGGAGGTCCAGTCGACGGCCGGGGTGCGGGTCTTCTGGAAGATCGTCTGGGTGATCTGGTCGCGGTCGATCGCCATGGAGAGGCCCTGGCGGAGCTTCTCCTGTCCGGGCTTGTTCCAGGCCGGGTCGTAGAACGGGAAGGACAGCGTCTGGATGATGCCGGCCGGGACGTTGATGTAGCGGCCGCCGAGGTCGGCGTCGACGTTCTTGAGCTGGGAGGCGGGCACGTCGTCGACGAGGTCGAGGTTCCCGGCCGTCAGGTCCGTGTAGGCGGTGTTGTTGTCGGTGTAGACCTTGAGGGTGATGCCGCCGTTCTGGGCCTTGTCGGGGCCGGGGTAGGCGTCCCACTTCTTCAGGGCCATCTGGGAGCCCTTGGAGTACGTGTCGATGGTGTACGGGCCGTTGCCGACGGGCTTCGAGAGCCAGCCGGCGTGGTCCGTGTAGAACGTCTGGGGCAGCGGCGAGAAGGCCGCGTAGCCGAGGGTGATGGGCCAGGTGGAGAACTTCTGGGTGAGCTTGACCGTGAAGGTCTGGGGGCCCGTCACCTTGAGGCCGGACATCGTCTCGGCGGTGGGTTCGCCCTTCTCGGGGTGGACCTGGTCGTAGCCCTCGATCTGCCCGAAGAAGTAGGCGTTCTTCTGGTTGTTCTTCAGGTGGGCGCCGTAGTTCCAGGCGTCGACGAAGGACTTCGCGGTGACCTTCTCGCCGTTGGAGAACGTCCAGCCGCTCTTGACGGTGATGGTGAAGTTCTGCGAGTCGGTGGTGTCGATCTTCTCGGCGAGCATGTCCTTCGCCTCGCCGGTCTTCGGGTCGTACTGCTTGAGCCCGCGGAAGATCATCGAGAGGACCTTGCCGCCCTGGACCTCGTTGGTGTTGGCGGGCTCCAGCGGGTTCTGCGGGTCGCCCCACGAAGAACTCACGATGCCGTCGGCCCCTCCGCCACCGCCGCTGTCGCCGCCGCCGCAGGCCGTCGCCGCGAGGGCGACGGCGGTGGCCAGTGCGGCCCACTTGGCGTGCGTGGCTCCGCGCATGGAGTGCCTCCTGAATGTCCCTGAATGTGACTTAGGGCTCAATATGACCCGTATTCAAGAGGGCTGCATGTTCTCGGCACCCATCGGTGCGCGAGGCCGTTCGGCCGGGTGTGTCCCGTGCCGCGCGCGGGACGCGCCCGGGAGGACGGACCGGCCGCCGGCACGATGAAGGGCGCCCCGGACCGTCGACACGGTCCGGGGCGCCCTTTCACGCTCGGGGCGTCAGTGCGTCAGTGCACCGGGACGACCTGCTTCTCCTCGGCGAAGTGGCACGCCGAGAAGTGGGCGGCCGGGCTGTCCACGCCCTGGAAGCGCTGCGGGACCGCGAGGACCGGGGCCTCCTGGGAGCACTTCTCCTGCGCCTTCCAGCAGCGGGTGCGGAAGCTGCACCCCGACGGCGGGTTGGCCGGCGAGGGGACGTCACCGGTCAGGATGATCCGCTCGCGGTGCGCGCGGGCCTCCGGGTCCGGCACCGGCACCGCGGAGAGCAGCGCCTGGGTGTACGGGTGCGTCGGGTGCTCGTAGATCTGCTCGTCCGTACCGATCTCGGCCATCTTGCCGAGGTACATGACGCCGACGCGGTCCGAGATGTGCCGGACGATCGACAGGTCGTGCGCGATGAAGATGTAGGACAGGTTGAACTCGTCCTGGAGCTTCCCCATCAGGTTGATGACCTGCGCCTGGACGGAGACGTCCAGGGCCGAGACCGGCTCGTCGCAGATGATGATCTCCGGGTTGAGCGCGAGGCCGCGGGCGATGCCGATGCGCTGGCGCTGACCGCCGGAGAACTGGTGCGGGTACCGGTTGATGTACTCCGGGTTCAGACCGACGACGTCCAGGAGGTCCTGCACCTTGCGGCGCCGGTCGCCCTTGGGGGCCACCTCGGGGTGGATGTCGAAGGGCTCCCCGATGATGTCGCCGACCGTCATGCGCGGGTTCAGCGAGGTGTACGGGTCCTGGAACACCATCTGGATGTTGCGGCGGACGGCCTTCAGCGCGCGCCCGGACAGCCTGGTGATGTCCTGGCCCTTGTAGAAGACCTCGCCGGCGGTGGCCCGCTCCAGGTTCATCAGGAGCTTGGCGACCGTGGACTTGCCACAGCCGGACTCGCCCACGATGCCGAGGGTCTCGCCCTGGAAGAGGTCGAAGGAGACCCCGTCCACGGCCTTGACCGCGCCGACCTGCTTCTTGAAGAGGATGCCCTGCGTCAGCGGGAAGTGCTTCTGCAGGTTGCGCACCTGGAGGATCGGCTCGCCGCGGCCCACGGGGGCGTCGATGGCGGCGGCCACGGCCTCTTCGTTGTTGCTGAGGTCAGCCATGGATCGTCTCCTTCCAGAAGTGGCAGGCGCTCTTGCGGCCCGGGAGGTCCGCGCCGTCCCGCTCGGTGACCGGCACGAGCGCCGGGATCTCCGTGCGGCAGATGTCGTCGGCCTTGGGGCAGCGCGGGTTGAAGGCGCAGCCGGTGGGGACCTTGAGCAGGTTGGGCGGCAGGCCCTTGATCGCGTAGAGCTCCTGGCCCTTCTGGTCCAGGCGCGGGATCGAGTCCAGCAGGCCGCGGGTGTACGGGTGCGCCGGGCGCTTGTACAGCTCGTGCACCGGCGCCTGCTCGACGATCCGGCCGGCGTACATCACGGCGATCTTGTCCGCGACGTCGGCGACGACGCCGAGGTCGTGGGTGATCAGGATCAGGCCCATGTTGTATTCCTGCTGGAGCTCCGCGAGGAGGTCCATGACCTGGGCCTGGACGGTCACGTCGAGAGCCGTGGTGGGCTCGTCGGCGATGATCAGGTCCGGCTCCAGGGCGAGCGCCATGGCGATCATGATGCGCTGGCGCATACCGCCGGAGAACTGGTGGGGGTAGTCGCCGACCCGCGCCTTGGCGGCGGGGATCTTGACCTTGTCCATCAGCTCGATGGCCTTGACCTTGGCGTCCTTCTTGGACATGCCGTGGTGCACCCGGAACATCTCGCCGAGCTGGTAGCCGACGGTGAGGACCGGGTTGAGGGAGGACAGCGCGTCCTGGAAGATCATGGCGATCTTCCGGCCGCGGATCTTCCGCCGCCCCTCCTCGGACATCTTCAGCATGTCCTCGCCGCGGAACAGGATCTCGCCCTGCGGGATCTTGCCGGGCGGCATGTCGAGGATGCCCATGATGGCCTGCGCGGTGACGGACTTGCCGGAGCCGGACTCGCCGAGGACGGCGAGGGTCTCGCCGGCGTCCACCGAGTAGTTGACGCCGTTGACCGCCTTGGCCACACCGTCGCGGGTGTGGAACTCGACGTGCAGGTTCTTGACTTCGAGCAGCGGACCGTTGTGGTCGGAGCCGTCGCGCGGCGCGGGGACGGCCGCGGTCTTGTCGATGATGCTCATCTGGTACGCCCTCCTCAGCGCAGCTTGGGGTCGAGGGCGTTGCGGACGGCTTCGCCGAGCATGATGAACGCCAGAACGGTGATGCTCAGCATGATCGAGGGCCACAGCAGGACGTGCGGGGCCACTCGGATCTGGGCGACACCGGCGGAGATGTCGACACCCCACGAGACGGTCGGGGCGGCGAGGCCCAGGCCGAGGTAGGACAGGGTCGCCTCGGCGGAGATGTAGCCGCCGAGCGCGATGGTGGCGACGACGATCACGGGGGCCATGGCGTTCGGCAGGATGTGCCGGAAGAGGATCCGGGTCGTGCCGGCGCCGAGCGCCTTCGCCGCGTGGACGTAGTCGGCCTGCTTGACCGTGATCACGGCACCGCGCATGACGCGGGTGATCTGGGTCCAGCCGAGGAACGCGAGGGCGAAGACGACGACCCAGACGGTCCGCTCGACGAAGGCCTGGAGGACGACCATGGCGCCGAGCAGGAACGGGATGCCGAAGAAGACGTCGGTGAGCCGGGAGAGCACCACGTCGACCCAGCCGCCGAAGTAACCGGCGATCATGCCCATCACGCCGCCGATGATCGTGACGATCGCGGTGACCGCGATGCCGACGGTGACGGAGGCGCGGGTGCCGTGGATCAGACGGGCGTAGACGGAGCGGCCCTGCTGGTCGTAGCCCAGCCAGTCGGCCGAGCCGATCTTGCTGAGCTCCGGCTTGCCGAGGAAGTGGTGGACCAGGTCACCCGTGGTCGGGGACGCGCCGGTGAAGAGGGTCGGCCACGCCGATATCAGCAGCAGCAGCGCGATCAGGACCGAGGAGACGATGAAGTACGGGTTGCGGCGCAGGTCCGCCCAGGCGTCGCCCCAGAGGCTGCGGGCCTTGTCCTGCTTGGCCGCCGGAGGCGGGCCCACCGTGGGCGGGGCGATGGCGTCCTCGACGGCCGCGGTGGCGGTCTTGGTCACGTCAGGCATACCGGATCCTCGGGTCCAGGACCGCGTACAGCAGGTCGATGAGCAGGCTGGTGACGAGGTAGACGAGCACCAGGATGGTGACGAGGCCCACCAGGGTCGAACCTTCGCGGCGGGAGATCGAGTCGGCGATGACGCCGCCGATGCCCTTGATGTTGAAGATCGACTCGGTGACGACGGCGCCGCCCATGAGGGCGCCGATGTCGGTGCCGAGGAAGGTCACGACGGGGATCATCGAGTTGCGCATCAGGTGGACGCCGATGACGCGGCGGCGCGGGAGGCCCTTGGCGACGGCCGTGCGCATGTAGTCGGCGCGCAGGTTCTCCGCCATCGAGGTGCGGGTGAGCCGCGCCACGTAGGCCAGGGAGAGACCACCGAGGACGATGGCCGGGGCGATCATCTCGCCCCACTGCGGTTCGGTGCTGACGTTCGGGGAGATCCAGCCCAGGTTGAAGGCGAACACCATCTTGATGATGTAGCCGAGGACGAAGACCGGGATCGCGATGATCAGCAGGGTGAAGATCAGGATCAGGTTGTCGGCCAGGCGGCCGGCGCGCAGACCGCCGACGATGCCGAGGCCGATGCCGAAGATCAGCTCCACGGCGAAGGCCAGTGCGGCCAGCTGGAGCGTGATGGGGAACGCGTCGCCGAGAACCTCGGTGACCGGACGCCCGTTGCGGATCTGGGTACCGAAGTCCTGGTGCCAGATCATGTCCCACATATATGTGACGTACTGCTCCCACTGCGGCCTGTCGAGACCCAGCTCATGGCGCTTCGCGGCGAGCGTCGCCGGATCGGCGCCCTTGTCGCCGAACATGGCCAGCACGGGGTCACCGGGCAGGCTGTGCACCATGATGAAGATCAGCAGGGTTGTCCCGAGGAAAACCGGGATCATCTGGAGCAGTCGTCGTGCGACATAACGCCCCATCATGCCTCCGTTGAGATGTGACAGCGCAACCGACGGGCCCTCCCGCGACAGCATGCCCGGATTCGGGCACGCTGATGTCGTGGAAGGGCCCCCCAGCCGCTGCGTAAGGCACCGAGACGGGACTGACGGTCCGTCAGTCCCGTGACGGCGTGCGGACTACGCTTAGGTGATTACTTCGTGACCTCGACGCCGGTCAGGATCGGGTCGCCGTCCTGACCGTAGGCCACGCCCGAAACCTTCTCGGAGAAGCCCGCGTTGACCTTGTAGTACCAGAGCGGGATGGACGGCATGTAGTTCTTGAGGTCCTTCTCGATCGCCTGGTAGGCCTTGACGGACTCGTCAAGGGTGGCGGCCGAGTCGGCCTTCGCGATCTTGGCGTCCAGCTCCTTGTTGGAGAAGTCGCCCTGGTTGCCGCCCGCACCCGTACGGAACAGGTCCGAGATGAAGTTGGCGTTCACCGGGTAGTCGAGCACCCAGCCGGAGCGGTAGAGCGACTTGACCTGCTTCGTCTTACGAGCGGTCAGGTCGGCCTGGAAGTCCGGCTTGCCGTCGCCGACGCACTGGACGCTGGTGGCCTGCTGGATGGAGTTGCAGACAGCGTCCACCCACTCCTTGTGGCCGCCGTCGGCGTTGTACTGGATGGAGATCTTGTTGTTCGGGACGCCACCGCCGGCCTTGATGAGCTCCTTGGCCTTGGCGGGGTCGTACTTGGTGACGCCGGCGCCACCGTCCTCCTGGAAGCCCAGGACGCCCTTCGCGACCCAGCCGGTCGCGGGCTCACGCGTGCCGTTCAGCACCGTCTTGGTGATGGTGGCGCGGTCGATCGCCATGGACAGACCCTGGATGACGCGCGGGTCGACCTGCTTCGGCTTCTTCCACTGGTCGGAGTAGAAGGCGACGGCGATGGTCTGGATCGCGGAGTACGGCTGGTCCACGGCGCGGTCGCCGAGGTCCTGGCGGTAGACCGGGAGGTCCTTCGGGGCGATCTGACGCAGGACGTCGACGTTGCCCGACTTCAGGTCCTCGTACGCGGCCTCGAGGGTGGTGTAGTTCTTGAAGACCACACCGCCGTTCTTCGCCTTGTTCGGGCCCTTGTAGCCGTCGTACCGGGTGATCTCGATCTTCTTCTTGTGGTCCCACGACTTGAACTTGTAGGGACCGTTGCCGACCGGCTTCTGGCCGCCGGCGACCGGGTCCTTGTAGAAGGAGGCCGGGAGCGGGGCGAAGACGATGTAGGCGAGCTTGTGCGCGAAGTACGGAACCGGCTTCGTCAGCTCGATCTTGAAGGTGTTCTCGTCGACGACGGAGAGACCCTCGAGCTTGTCGGTCGTGGGCTTGGCGCCCTCGGCCTCGGGGTGGATCTTGTCGAAGCCCTTGATGTCCGCGAACCAGGACGCCAGACCCTGGGCGTTCTTGACGTTGGCGTTCCAGTTCCACGCGTCCACGAAGGACTTGGAGGTGACCGGGGTGCCGTCGTGGAAGGTCCAGCCCGGCTTGAGCTTGACGGTCCACGTCTTCGAGTCCGTCGTGGTGACCGACTCGGCGTTGATCATCTCCAGGGAGCCGTCGGCCTTGTAGTCGACCAGGGTCGAGAACAGGCCGGACATGACGGCGGAGCCGTTGGACTCCATCGTGTCACCGGTGAGCAGCGGCTTCTCGGGCTCGCCCAGCTCCACGGAGAAGATTCCGTTCGGGTCAACAGCGCCCTTGGCGTCGCCGCCGTCGCTCTTACCCCCGCCACAGGCGGTCGCAGCAAGGGCAACGATGATCGCGCCCGTTACCCACTTGGCGCTCTTGGCACCGCGCATGGGTTCCTCCTCATGAGTCCACTTTGTCACTACAAGAGGGGCACTCCGAGTTTCGCCGACACCCCTGACGGCTTTGCACTCAAGTGCCCCGAGTGTGCTCGTGAGTCGGCACTCCCCACAGTGCGTGACCCATTGACCCGAGCTCAATGGAGCCAACTATTAAGTACGTCCGGGCTGTAAACCACACTTAAGTGGTCTCGTTTTGACAACATCGCCAGGGCCCCGAAGACCGAAATCCGGACAAACTGAGCACAGACAGACACCCCCGAAACGGACCGTTAACACACGTACCGGAGAGCGATCGCCGATATGCGGACACCTCGCCTCCGAAATGGAGTTGACGCGACTTGACGAAAAGCCCGGGCCCCCACAGCTTCTGTGGGGGCCCGGGCTCCGTTGCTGACGTCATGTCAGCCGAGAGCGGCGTAGATCACAGGTCCGTGACCTACCCCGCCGTACTCGGCCGTATGCGACCTTACTCAGCCGTTCTTGGCGCGGGAAGACGCCCGGCCACGCGCGTTCTGGTCAAGGATGACCTTGCGGATGCGCACGGCCTCCGGGGTGACCTCGACGCACTCGTCGTCGCGGCAGAACTCCAGCGACTGCTCCAGGGAGAGCTTCCGCGGCGGGACGATCGCCTCGAAGGAGTCGGCGGAGGAGGAGCGCATGTTGGTGAGCTTCTTCTCCTTGGTGATGTTCACGTCCATGTCGTCGGAGCGGGAGTTCTCGCCGACGATCATGCCCTCGTACACCTCGGTGCCGGGGTCGGTGAACAGGACGCCGCGCTCCTGGAGGTTGGTCATCGCGAAGGCGGTGACCGCACCGGCGCGGTCGGCGACCAGCGAGCCGTTGTTACGGGTCGTCAGGGTGCCGAACCACGGCTCGTGGCCCTCGTGGATCGAGTGGGCGATGCCCGTACCGCGGGTGTTGGTGAGGAACTCCGTACGGAAGCCGATGAGGCCGCGGGACGGGACCACGAACTCCATGCGGACCCAGCCGGAGCCGTGGTTCGACATGTTGTCCATGCGGCCCTTGCGGACGCCCATGAGCTGCGTGACCGCGCCCATGTGCTCCTCGGGGACGTCGACCGTGAGGCGCTCGACGGGCTCGTGCGTCTTGCCGTCGACCTCCTTGGTGACGACCTGCGGCTTGCCGATGGTGAGCTCGAAGCCCTCGCGGCGCATCTGCTCGACCAGGATGGCGAGCGCGAGCTCACCGCGGCCCTGGACCTCCCAGGCGTCCGGGCGCTCGGTGTCGAGGACGCGGAGCGAGACGTTGCCGATCAGCTCGCGGTCCAGACGGTCCTTGACCTGGCGGGCGGTGACCTTGCGCTGCTTGACCGCGGACTTGGCGTCCGCGCCCTTGCCCGTGCCGCCGCGGCCGACGAGCGGCGAGGTGTTGGTGCCGATGGTCATGGAGATGGCCGGCTGGTCGACCGTGATCAGCGGCAGCGCGATCGGGTTCTCCGGGTCGGCCAGGGTCTCGCCGATCATGATGTCGGGGATACCGGCGACGGCGCAGATGTCACCGGGGCCGGCGACCTCGGCGGGCTTGCGGGTGAGCGCCTCGGTCATCATCAGCTCGGTGATGCGGACGTTGGAGATCGTGCCGTCCCGCTTGATCCACGCGACCGTCTGGCCCTTGCGCAGCTCGCCCTGCTCGACGCGGAGCAGCGCGATGCGGCCGAGGAAGTTGTCGGCGTCCAGGTTGGTGACGTGCGCCTGGAGCGGGGCCTCCTCGTCGTACGACGGGGCCGGGACGTGCTCCAGGATGGTGGAGAAGAACGGCTCCAGGTTGTCGCTGTCCGCGGGAACGGTGCCGTTCTCCGGCTTGGTCAGCGAGGCGATGCCGTCACGGCCGCAGGCGTAGACGATCGGGAACTCGATCTGGTCCTCGTCCGCGTCCAGGTCGAGGAAGAGGTCGTAGGTCTCGTTGACGACCTCGTCGATTCGGGAGTCCGGGCGGTCCGTCTTGTTGATGCAGAGGATGACCGGCTTGCGCTGCTGGAGCGCCTTGCGCAGCACGAACCGGGTCTGCGGGAGCGGACCCTCGGAGGCGTCGACGAGGAGGACGACCGCGTCGACCATCGACAGACCGCGCTCGACCTCGCCACCGAAGTCGGCGTGGCCGGGGGTGTCGATGATGTTGATCGTGATCGGGGCCCCGCCGTCCTTGGGGTGATACTTCACCGCCGTGTTCTTGGCGAGGATCGTGATGCCCTTCTCACGCTCCAGGTCGTTCGAGTCCATCATGCGGTCGTCGAGCTGCTGGTGGGCGGCGAAGGCACCGGCCTGCTTGAGCATGGCGTCGACGATGGTCGTCTTGCCATGGTCGACGTGGGCGACGATGGCGACGTTACGGATGTCGTGGCGCGTGGGCATGGGTGCTTGCGCTTCTCTCGGATCGTGGGATGCGGCGTCAGTTCCTCGTACGCCCGCCGGGCGGACGCGCCACGGCTATGTCCTATGGTACGGGGCTGCCGCGCAAGGGGCTTCCCCGGCCAAGATCCGAGAGGTGGTGCCGGGAGTTCTGGGGGGTGTGGGGCAGGTCGTGCGACCGGGTCAAGGGGCCGTCGCGATCCTGCCCGCCGGGGTCACCGGCGGGCAAGGGTATTGAGCTGCTTCTGAGGTTGTGAGCTGCGCTTTCAGAGGTTTCAGCGGTTTCTTTCGGCGCCCTTGGAGGATTCGGGCTTCTTGAACCCGATGTCCTGGTAGCGCGGAGTGCCGAATCCCCAGGCCCCGGCGTTCGCGAGATCGGCCCGGGCGGCGACGAGCTGCGGGCGCTGGTAGAGGGGGATGGAACCGGCCGCGGCCCAGATCCGGGCGTCGGCCTGGCGCACCAGGTCGCGGGCCTCCTCCTCGTCGAGCGTCCCCGCCGCCTGGTCGAACAGCTGGTCGATGCGGTCGGTGCCGACGCGCGAGTAGTTCTGCTCGACCAGGAGCGAGCCGTCGGAGGCCGGCTCGGGCTTGGCGAAGATCGGCCGGGCGTCGGTCGCCGGGAAGGCGGAGGCCGGCCAGGAGTAGAGGGCCAGGTCGTAGTCGCCGGAGGCGACGTGGTCCTTGAAGAAGCTGTCGTCGGAGACCTTGGTGACCTCGGTGCGGATCCCGACCGCGTCGAGCATCCGGACGATCTTGTCCCCGACCGTCCGCAGCGACTCGGAGCCCGGCCCGGACGGCAGGACGAAGCGGAGGCTCAGCGCCTTGCCGTCCTTGCCGAGGGCCTGGCCGGCCTCGGGGGCCGTCACGGGGGCGGCGGTGCCGCGCGGGGCGTAGGCCCCGGCCATCCCCTGGTCTGGCTTGGCGGCGGGGGCACCGGCGCCGGTGTCGAGCGACTGGACGCGGGCGAGGAGCGCGGCGCTCTGCCGGGCGGCGGCGGAGCCCGGGACGAGCGCGTCGGTGGCGCTCTCGGGACCGTTCGCGCCGATGGCGGGGGCGGCGCCGACGTCGCCGGGCTTGTCGTCGCCGACGATGTAGAGGCCCTCGTCGGAGGCGGCGTCGTCGTCCGCCTTCTTCTTGGCGTCGGTGGAGCCCCCGGCCTTCTTCTCCGTCTCCGCGGTCTTCCCGGTGGTCTCCTTCTCCTCCTCCTTCTTCTTTCCTTCCTCCCCCTTCTTTCCTTCCTTCTCCTTCTCCGCCTCGCTGCCCGCCTTGGTGCCGGGGGGCTTCCGGAGCGCGCCGCCGGGGACCCAGCCCGCGTCGGCGAGGAGCGCCTGCGCCTCCTTGGTGTCCTGACCGCCGAGCGCGTCGCTGCCGTCCGCGTAGGCCGCCTGGCCCGCGAGGGCGAGGTGGCTGCCGGGGGGCCGGGCGGGGAGGCCGAGCGGCTTGAGCACGACGTCGGCCAGTTCCTGGCGGTTGATGGCGCGGGCCACCGCCCGCCGGACCCGCTCGTCGGCCAGCGGGCCGGACTCGCCGTTCAGCGAGAGCTGGGTGTAGGCGGGCTCCAGGGACTTGCGCACCACGTACTTCGCCAGGGCGTCCTGGGCGCTCGCGTACCGGGCGATCGCCTCCTGGTTCTCCTTGCGGGCCGCCTGGACCTCCTCCGCCTTCTCGTCGTCGGAGCCGTGGGCGAGGGCCCAGGACTTCAGCGCCTTGGAGGGGGTGATCGCCGCGCCCGGGCCGTGGGCGAGGGCCGCCTGGGCGCCGTTGCGGCCGGCGCGGGCGTCCCGGAGGGCGAGGGTGATCCGCTCGGCCGCGGGCCGGTCGATCTCGGCGAGGTCGAGGGTGCCCGCGGCGAGCGCGTCGGCCCGCTCGGCCCGGGGGACGGCCTTGAGGACGACGCTGTCGAGCTTGGCGGGCCGGCCCCACCAGCGGGGGTTGCGGGCGAGGGTGACGTCGCCGCTCCCGCGGTCGACGGTCTTGAGCAGGAACGGTCCTGCGGTGGCCTTGATGGTGGTGCGCGCGCCGTCGTTGAAGGCGTTCGGCGAGCCCATCACCTGCTTCGGGTAGAGGGGCGAGAAGAGGGACTGCCAGTCGGCGTAGGGCTTGGCGAAGGTGACCCGGACCTCCAGGTCGTTCTTGCCGCGCTCGATCTTCTCGATCCGCTCGTAGCCGGAGTTGCGGGCGGTCCAGTACGCGGTGTCGCGGCCGCTCAGCGCGCGCCACTGGGCCACGAAGTCGGGGGCGCCGATCTCGCGCCCGTCGCTCCACACGGCCTGCTGGTTGAGCTTGTAGAGGACGACCTGCTTGGGCTCGGTCTCGATGACCTGCGCGCTCTCCAGGTAGTCGGGATTGAGCCGCGGCCGGCCGCGGTCGTCGAGGGTGTAGAGGGAGGGGAGCACGGCTCCGGCGATGCGGGCGGTGGTGCCGTCGGCGTCGGCCTGGAAGGCGTTGAGCGTGGTGGGCACCCCGTCGACGGCCCAGCGGAGGGTCCCTCCGTCGGCGACCCGGTCGCGGGCGGCGGGCGCGTCGTCCTGGGCCGCCGCGGGCGTCTCGTCGGCCTCGTCGCCGGAGCTGCAGCCCGCGAGGACGGTGACCGCGAGGACCGCGCTGGTGAGGGTGGCGACGGAGCGGAGCGTGCGGGAGCGCGGGCTCCTGGAGCATGTCCTCCCGCGAGGGGCGCCGATCTGGGACATGACTTGTACCCTTCGTCCAGGTTTATGCCATATGGAGATGATCAGACCTATTGCCCATTCACTGAAAAGGACGGAGCGGATCCGGCCACGGCGACACGGCGGCGCGCCCACCGAACCCCACTCGTGCGGCCCAACGACTCGGGCGGGCGCCCTCTGTCGCGAGGCGCGGGTGCCCTCCGGTCGCGAGGCGCGGGCGCCCTTCCGTCGCGACACGCGGGCGCCCTCCTGAGCGCGGGGTGAAGGGCGCCCTTCTGAGGGCGAAGTGCAGGCGCCCTCCCGAGCGTGAGGTGACGGACGCCCTTTCTGGCGGGGGCCGTGCGCGGGGCGCCGTGGGCATGCCCGAAAGGGCCCCTACGGCGTCGGGGCCGGGACGATACGGGACACCCCTACAGCCAGCCCGCCCGGTAGGCCGCCCAGTCGGCGTCCTCCGCCGCGAAGTCGACGTACAGCGCGAGGCCGAACCGCTCGCGGCCGGGATCGGTGCGGCCGAGGCCGAGTCTCGCGCCCCTGACCGCCGCGGAGACCGTCTCGGCGGCCTCGTGGTGGCCGAGGTCGTCCTCGTGGAAGAAGGGGAGGCCCATGAGCAGGTCCGTACTCCCGGGGGTCACCTCCAGGGCGAGGGCCGTCTGCTGGGCGACGTAACCGCCGTAGAGGCTCTCCAGCGGCATCCAGGAGTCGTACGACATGACGGCGATCTGGTCGACGCGGCGGGCGACCTCGCCGAAGAACTCCTGCGACCACCACTTCTCGCTGCCGTTCGGGCTGACCGCGCCGAGGGCCGCGTGGGCGCCCGGCAGCGGGTCGATCTGGTGGGCGGCCACCGAGAGCGGGACTCCTCGGGCGCCGGTGAGCCTCCCGAGGTCGTCGAGGAGGGAGAGGTAGTCCCGGTCGCCGGAGTGCAGCGGCTCCAGGTCGAAGTGGACCCCGTCGAAGCCGGCGTCGAGGACCTGCCGGGCCGATCCCACGACGGCGCGGCGCGACCCCGCGTCCTCCAGGCGCAGACCCACCGGCCCCTCGCTGGCCAGGACGTCGCCCAGCCAGGCCTGCACCCGTATCCCGGGCATCAGGCGGTGCACCCCGTCGATCAGCCACCGGACGCGCGGGTACTTCGCCGCACGCAGGGTCCCGTCGTGCTCCAGGGGTCCGGCGTGCACGTACAGGTCACGGACGCCGCTGCCCTTCAGCCGCGCGGCGAGCGCCGTGAGGTCGGCGTCCTTCTTCCGCCCGTCGACCCAGGCGTGCCCGATCCAGAACGCGTCCTTGCCGCGGGTCCGCGCGTCGTCCCTCAGGTCGCCGGCGTAGCTGACGCGCAGCGCCAGGGCGCCGAACAGCGGGGGCACCACGAGCAGCAGCACGAGACCGAGGACGAACCAGCGCCCCCGCCGCCACACACGCCTCAGCCTTCCGTCCACCCGAGCCCCCCGAGAGCCGTCGCGTCACTGGAACCACCGTAGCGGCGGCTACTGACAGTGACGTCCGGGCGGCTGGGGACGGTTGCGGACGGCGGGGGTCCGGTCGCGGGCGCAGATACCCGGACCGGACGGCAGGTGTCCGGTCGCGGGCGCAGATACCCGGACATAACCTCCCCTTTGTGACGCGAATAGCCACCCGAGCCCTTCTCGCGGTGCTGGTGGCGGCGTGGTGGCTCCTCGTGCCCGCCGTACACGGTGCCCACGCCGACGATCCCGTCGTCCTCTCCCGGGACGGGCAGATCACCGACCGGGTGGACGCCCTCGGGGACCGCCGCGCCTCCGTGGTCCAGGCCCTCGACCGGCTCTACGACGACCGGCGCGTCCAGCTCTTCGTCGTCTACGTACGGGACTTCTCCGGCCGCTCGGGCCAGAGCTGGGCCGACGCCACCGCCGAGCGCAACGGGCTCGGCGTCGACGACCTCCTGCTCGCCGTCGCCACCCACGACCGGCAGTACGGCTACTCGGCCGACCCCGGCTCCCGCTTCACCCAGGCCCAGCTCGACGAGGTCGCGCGGACCGCGATCGAACCGGCCCTGCGGCAGAACGACTGGGCCGGCGCAGCCATCGGCGCGGCGAACGGCTACGGCGCCGTGCTCGCCGGGCAGCCCGTCCCCGCCCCGGCCGTCACCCCCGGCCCCGCCGATCCCGGGACCGCGCCCGACGACGGCACCTCGGCGACCGACCTCGTCCTGCCGGTGGTCCTCGTCGGCGGCGCGGGGGCCGTCGCGGCCTACGCGTACACCAAGCGCCGGCGCCGTGCCGAGACCCGCACCACCCCGGGCGGCGGGCAGGGGTGGGGCCCGCCGAAGGAGACCGCGCCGCCCTCGCTGGACGAGCTCGACGGCGAGGCCCGCCGCACCCTGGTCGCCACCGACGACGCCGTCCGCACCAGCCAGGAGGAACTCGGATTCGCCTCCGCCCAGTTCGGCGAGGAGGCCGTCCGGCCCTTCACCGAGGCCGTCGACTTCGCCAGGGAGCAGCTGACGGCCTCGTTCCGGCTGCGGCAGAAGCTCGACGACGCCTACCCCGAGGACGACGCGACCCGCCGGGGCATGCTGGACGAGATCCTCCGCCGCTGCGCCGAGGCCGACGCGCGTCTCGACGCCGAGACGGAGGACTTCGACCGGCTGCGGGCCCTGGAGCGCACGGCCCCGGCGGCGCTCGCCGCGGTGGAGGAGACCCTCCGGGAGCAGACCGGCCGGATCGGGACGGCCGAGGCGACGCTGACCGCGATGCGCGAACGGTACGCGGAGACGGCTGCGGCTCCCGTCGCCGGTGACGTCGAGCAGGCGAAGGACCGGCTCGTGTTCGCCACGGCCCACGCCGGCCAGGCCCGCGGGCGGATCGACGCCGGCGACAACGGCGGGGCGGCGGTGCACATCCGGGCCGCCGAGGGCGCGGTGGACCAGGCCGCCCGGCTCATCGAGGCGGTGGACCGCCGGGCGCGGGAGCTGGCCGAGGCCGTGGGGAAGCTGCCGGGCGCGCTCGCGGAGACGGACGCGGACCTGGCGGAGGCCCGGGGGCTGCTGAAGGGCACCGCCGAGGGGGTGTCCACGGCCAACCTCCAGGGCCGGATCGCCCGCGCCGAGTCGGTGATCGCCGAGGTGCGGCGGGGGGTGGACGCCGGGCGGTACGACCCGATCGACGCGCTGCGCCGGGTCGAGGAGGCCGACGGGGCGCTCGACGAGACGCTGGAGGGCACGCGGGAGCGCGACGCGGGGACGCGGCGCGCCCGCGTGCTCCTCGACCAGGTGATGCTGACGGCCCGTTCGGCGATCGGGGCAGCCGCCGACTACATCACCACGCACCGGGGCGCGGTGGGCAGCGAGGCCCGTACGCGCCTCGCCGAGGCCCAGCGCCGCTGGGAGAAGGCCCGGTCGCTCGCGTCCGGCGGCGACCCGCAGGCGGCGCTGACGGAGGCGCAGCAGGCGGACGCCCTGGCCCGGCGCGCCCAGGACCTCGCCGAGCGGGACGTCCGCACGTACGGGAATCCGAACGGCCTCGGCGGTGCGCGCGGGCCGGGCGGAGGCGGTGGCGGTGGCGGCGGGCTCGGCGGCGCGGTGCTCGGCGGCATCATCCTCGGCGGACTGTTCGGCGGCGGGTCCGGCCGAGGGGGCGGGGGCGGTTTCGGGAGCGGGGGCGGTTTCGGGGGCGGAGGCTTCGGCGGCGGGCCCGGCAGCTTCGGCGGCAGCGGCACCCGCGGCCGACGGGGCGGCGGCGGCCGTTTCTGAGTTCCACGCGATCTCCAAGGAGCGAGACATGAGCAGCAGGCAGACGATCCTCGGCCGGGTCACCCAGCTCGCGAAGGCGAACATCAACGCCCTCATCGACCAGGCGGAGGATCCGCAGAAGATGCTGGACCAGCTGATCCGCGACTACGCGAACAACATCGCGGAGGCGGAGGAGGCGGTGGCGGCGACCATCGGCAACCTCCGGCTGATGGAGCAGGACCACCAGGAGGACGTGGAGGCGGCGAAGGAGTGGGGCGGCAAGGCCCTCGCCGCCAGCCGGAAGGCCGACGAGCTGCGGGCCGGCGGGCAGGCGGCGGAGGCGGACCGCTTCGACAACCTGGCGAAGGTGGCACTGGGGCGCCAGTTGCAGTCGGAGAAGGAGGCGAGGACCGCCGAGCCGACGATCGCCGCCCAGACCGAGGTCGTGGCGAAGCTCAGGACCGGCCTCGACCAGATGAAGGCCAAGCTCGGCGAGCTCCAGGCCAAGCGCGACGAGCTGGTCGCGCGGGCCACCTCGGCCCGGGCGCAGAACCGGATGATGGACGCCGTGAAGAACATCGACGTGCTCGATCCGACGAGCGAGCTGGGCCGCTTCGAGGACAAGGTGCGCCGGGAGGAGGCGAAGGCGCTGGGCAAGCAGGAGCTGGCCGCCTCTTCGCTGGACGCCCAGTTCGAGCAGCTGGACGCGCTCGGCGACAGCGCCGAGATCGAGGCCCGGCTGGCCGCCCTCAAGAACTGAGGCCGCGCGGGAGCCGAGGGTCCTCGGGAGCCCCGGGAGCCGCGGTGGTCGAGGGCCGACGGACCCAGGGACCGAAGTACGCGAGGACCGAGGCCCCCGAGGACCGACGTGCTCCTCGCCCGAGGCCGGCGGTGGCGGCCCCTCAGAACATGCTGAGGAGCTGTTCCACCGTCGGCTCCGCAGCCCCCTCGCCGTCCGGCAGGGCCAGTTCGAACCAGACGGTCTTGCCGCGCGGGGTGCGCCGCGAGCCCCAGGAGGAGGAGAGCAGCCCGACGAGCTGGAGGCCGCGGCCGCCCTCGTCGGTGTCCCGGGCCCTGCGGCGCCTCGGCTGGACCAGTCCGGCGTCCCAGACCTCGCAGACGAGGGTGCGGTCGCGCAGCAGGCGGAGCCTGATCTCGCCCTCCCCGTAGCGCAGGGCGTTGGTGACGAGTTCGCTGACGAGCAGTTCGACGGTGTCGACGAGGGCGTCCAGGTCCCAGGCGGCGAGCTGCGCGCGGGCGAGTTCGCGGGCCCGGCCGACCGAGCGGGGTTCCCTGGGCAGCTGCCAGTCGCCGACCGCCTCGCCGGGCAGCCCCTGGATCCTGGCCATGAGGAGGGCGATGTCGTCCTCGCCGTGTCCGGTGTCGAGGCTGGTGAGGACGCGGTCGCAGACGTCCTCCAGGGCGCGGTCCGGGTCGGTGAGGGCGCGGCGGAAGGCCTGGAGCCCCTCGTCCAGGGGATGGTCGCGGGACTCGACGAGCCCGTCGGTGTAGAGGGCGAGGAGCGCGCCCTCGGGCAGTTCGACCTCGACCTCCTCGAAGGGTTCCCCGCCGACGCCGAGCGGCATCCCGGGGGGTACGTCGAGGAGCAGGGCCGGCTCGCCGGGCTCCACGAGCACCGGCGGGAGGTGTCCGGCGTTGGCGAAGGTGCAGCGCCGGGTGACCGGGTCGTAGACGGCGTAGACGCAGGTGGCGAGGTAGACCTCGGAGAGCTCGGGTCCCCGGTTCTTGTGGCTGCGGGACTGCTGCGCGCCGATGGGGGCGCCCAGGCCCCGGGCGATCTCGTCGAGGTGGGAGAGCACCTCGGCGGGCTCCAGGTCGAGCTGGGCGAGGGTGCGGACGGCGGTGCGGAGTTCGCCCATGGCGACGGCGGCGCGCAGGCCGCGGCCCATGACGTCGCCGATGACGAGCGCGGTGCGGTGCCCGGGGAGTTCGATGACGTCGAACCAGTCGCCGCCGACCTCGGTGGCGGCGGTGCCGGGGAGGTAGCGGCAGGCGATGTCGAGGCCGGCGGCCTCGGGGTCGCCGGGCGGGAGCAGGCTGCGCTGGAGGATCAGGGCGCGCTCGTGCTCGCGGCGGTAGAGGCGGGCGTTGTCGATGCAGACGGCGGCGCGGGCGGCGAGTTCGACGGCGAGGGCCCGGTCGCGCTCCCCGAAGGGCTCGCTGCCCTTGGCGCGGGAGAACTGGACGAGCCCGACGAGGGTGTCGTGGGCGACCATCGGGACGATCAGCGTGGACTGGACGAGGTCGCCCTCGCCGCCCGGGACGGTGCGGACGCGTCCGGTGCGCAGGGCTCCGGCGCAGGGCGAGTTGAAGGGGTAGCGGTGGACGGCGCCGACCTCGATGGGCACGGGTCCGCGACAGCCGCTGTCCGGTCCGTGTCCCTCGTCGGTCCTGAGGGGGGTGTCGGAGACGGCGCTGGCGAAGGCGACCCTGCGGAGTTCGGCGCTGCCCGCTCCGTAGCCGACGTCGTGGGAGTTGCCCCAGCGGCCCGGTGGTGCCTCGTCCCCGGTGAGGAGGCCCTGGTAGAGGTCGACGGAGGCGAGGTCGCAGAAGCCGGGGACGGCGACGTCGAGCAGCTCGCGCGCGGTGGCCTCCAGGTCGAGGGAGTTGCCGATGCGGGCGCCGGCCTCGTTCAGCAGGGCGAGGTTGCGGCGGGCGTTGGCGGCTTCGCGGGCGGCGTTGTGGCGGCGGGTGACGTCGATGCCGAGCCCGGCGACGCCGATCGGGCGGCCGGAGCCGCTGTGCACGCGGTAGAGGTTGATGGACCAGTGGCGGCGGTCCCTGGCGCCGGGGGCGGCGCCGATGATCTGGAAGTCGGTGACGGACTCGCCCGTCTCCAGGACCCGCCGGAGGGCCGTGGTCATCCGGTCCGCCTCGGCGTGGCCGAGGTAGTCGTGGACGGTCCGGCCGCGGTGGTCGTCGGCCTCGCCGCCGAAGACGGTGGCGAAACGCCGGTTGGCCCGCTTCACGGTGAGGTCGGTGCCGAAGAGGAGGAAGCCGAAGGGGGATTGGCCGAATATCGCCTGGGAGGCGGCGAGGTCGGTCTCGATGCGGCGCAGGGCGCGCACGTCGACGACGATGCACAGCGCGGCCCGTTCCCCGGTCTGGGTCTCGCTCGGCATGACGTACATCTCGGCGATGCCCCGGGGCCGGTCCTCGCCGGGCATGCGGAACGGGACGAGGCCCGTCCACTCCTTGCCGTCGAGGATCTCCTTGACCCGCCGGTGGCCGCGCTCCCGCAGGTCCGCGGGCATGAAGGCCTCGACGGGGTCCTTGCCCCTGGCCTCCTCCGCGGTGACCCCGAACAGGTCCACGGCCCGTCGGCTCCACTGCTCGACGAGGCCGTCCGGCCCGATCGAGAAGGAGGCCACCCGGATGTAGTCATAGATCGAGCCGGGCGGGCTGCTCTGCCACACGACGCCGCCGCTCGCCGTCTCAGGTATCTCGCTCACGCGACCGTCCCCTCCAGCTCACCGCACCGGACCGGCCATGCCCGCAGTATTCAATACAGCGGGCCCCGACGGCACGACGTTCACGATCACAGGGTGGTCTCGTTCGTCCCTCGCCGAGTACCGGTGATCGTTGTCCCACCCTGTTTACTCACCCGGGAGAGCCAGCTCGAACCATACGGTTTTGCCCTGGCTTCCTCTACGGGTCCCCCAGCGGCGGGCGGAACAGGCCACGAGACCGAGGCCGCGGCCCCCTTCGTCCTCGGGTCCCGGGGCCCGCTCGGTGGGGGGATCCGGAAGCGGATCGGAAACCTCCACCAGGAGCGCCGGCGGATGCGCCGGGTCGGCGCCGTCGGAGCGGGGCCGGACGAGCCGGACCCCGATGGGTCCGGAGGCGTACCGCAGGGAGTTGGTCACCAGCTCGCTGACCAGCAGGACGGTCACATCGCCGAGCTCCTTGTCGAGCTCCCAGGCGCGGAGCGTCTCGCGCACCGCGTGGCGGGCCGTGCGCACGGCGTTCGCCTCCGCGGGGAAGTGCCACTCCGCGCGGTCGCCCTCGGTGTCGATCACACCCGATCACTTCCCCAGCCGTGCGTCAGCAGGAAGGTCCAGCCCCCTCCCCCAGGGGACATTCTGCACATACCCGCTATTTGGGGCGGGATATCCCGTCGGGGGCGTCCACAGGCGCACGGTGGCACGAACGGCGTAGGAAGTCAGTCGCGCGCGCCACCGCCGGGGGCGGCGGGCAGTCTCAGCGCGGCCTCGGCGACGGCGGGGCGGTCCTGGTCGAGCCAGTCGACCGAGTCGAGTTCGCCCCGGGCGAGCCAGCGCAGTTCGTCGTGGTCCTCCAGCGGGCGCGGTTCGCCGGAGAGCAGCCGCGCGGTCCACACCCGCAGGACGTATCCGGGTTTCAGCGGCCAGACGCCGGGGAGGGGTTCACCCGGCTCGACCTCCACGCCGAGCTCCTCCCGCAGCTCGCGGACCAGGGCATCCTCCGGGGTCTCGCCCGGTTCGAGCTTGCCGCCGGGCAGTTCCCAGCGGCCGGCGAGCTCGACGGGGGCGCTGCGGCGGGCGGCGAGCAGCCGACCCCGGTCGTACAGCGCGCCGGCGACGACGACCACGACGCCGGCCCCCTGGCCGGGGTCGGCGTCGCGGTGGTGCTCGTGGGATGCGGCGGGGCCGGTGGCGCGTTCCGTCATGGGCGTGAGCGTAGCCCGGACCGGGCGGGGCCCGCCGGGGTCAGAGGGCGGGGGTGCCGATGCGCTCGACCCAGTAGAGCTGCTTGTGACCTCGGTCGTCGAGACTGTCCGCGATCTTCTGGGCCTCGGCCTCGGTCGCGTACCGCCCCACCCGGTAGCGGTTGCCGTTGTCGTCCTGCCGTATGACGAGCCAGGCAAGGACGGGGCCGCTGTCGGTCATCAGGCTTCTCCCTCCGCCGGTCCGGGCACCGTCAAGGATCTCCGGGAAACCGCAATCCGCATATGCCGGAGCTTACGCCTGACCTTCACACAGCGGATACGGGTTTTCACAAAGAGGCACGGATCGGCCGGGAACCGACGGACGGAGGCCGAAGGTCACACTCCGGGCGCCGCCGCGGGGACGGTGGGCACCGGCATCAGGACGGGACCGCGGCCCGCGCCCCCGGGGTCCTTGCGGCAGGCGTCCCCGCACGTGGCGTCGAGCGAGCAGCACAGCGAGCAGACGGGGCCGGACCGCACCGGGCAGTCGGCGATGTCCGGCAGCTCGTAGGCCGTCTCGCACTCGGCGCAGGTGTGGGTCGCGCGCTCGTCGGCGACGTCGGCCCCGGGGCCGTTCACGGTGTTGGGGCGGGCCAGGTAGTAGCGGCCCCGGGTGGCCCACGCGATGAGCGGGCAGAGGACGAGGGCCAGGCCGGCGGCGATGAAGGTGGAGAACGCCTCGGCGTAGGTGCCGAAGAGGCCGAAGAAGGCGAGGATCGAGACGACGGAGGCGATGACCATCGCACCGAAGCCGGCCGGGTTCACGGCGTACAGGTAGGCGCGCTTGAACTCGATGTACGGGGGGCTCCAGCCGGCCCGCTTGTTGATGACGAGGTCGGCGGCGACGGCCGCGATCCAGGCGATGCCGACGTTGGAGTAGAACCCGAGCAGCTTGTTCAGGGCGGCGAACATGTTCATCTCCATCAGCGTCAGCGCGATGACGAGGTTGAGGAAGATGTACCAGACGCGCCCGGGGTGCCGGTGGGTGACGCGGGAGAAGAAGTTCGACCAGGACAGCGAGCCGCTGTAGGCGTTGGTGACGTTGATCTTGATCTGGGAGACGATCACGAAGAGCGCAGCGGCGGGCAGCGCGACAGAGCCGAGCCAGGGCCTCAGCGCCTCGATCTGAGGGGCGATCGGCTCCAGGGCGTGGGTCTTGCCGACGGCCTCCAGGGCGACGAAGGCGAGGAAGGCGCCGCCGAGCTGCTTGGCCGCGCCGATCACGACCCAGCCGGGTCCGGCGGCGAGCACGGCGAGGTTCCACCGGCGCTTGTTCGCCTCGGTCTTCGCAGGCATGAAGCGCAGGTAGTCGGCCTGCTCGCCGATCTGGGCGATGAGCGAGAGCGCGACGCCCGTGCCGAGACCGAAGCCGATCCACGAGAAGCCCGCTCCGGCGCCCTCCGTGCCGCCGAAGGAGGCGAAGGCGCCCCAGGCGTCGGGGGCCTCGAAGGCCAGCACGGCGAAGGGCAGCACCAGGCCGACGAGCCAGATCGGCTGGGTCCAGGCCTGCACCTTGGCGAGGGCGCCCATGCCCCGGAAGACGATCGGGATGACGATCAGCGTGGTGACGAGGTAGCCGGCCTGCACCGGGAGGCCGACGGCCTGGTGCATGGCCTGGGCCATGATCGAGCCTTCGAGCGCGAAGAAGATGAAGGTGAAGGAGGCGTAGATCAGCGAGGTGAGCGTGGAGCCGAAGTAGCCGAAGCCGGCGCCGCGGGTGATGAGGTCCATGTCCAGGCCGTACGTGGCGCAGGCCCGGGCGATGGGGATGCCGGTGAGGAAGATCAGGGCGGCGGCGGTGAGGATCGAGGCGAGGCCGCTGGTGAAGCCGTAGGTGAAGACGATCGAGGCGCCGATCGCGAAGTCGGCGAGGTAGGCGATGCCGCCGAGGGCGGTGCCGGCGACGGTCCCGGGCGACCAGCGCCGGAAGGAGTGCGGGGCGTACCGCAGGGAGTAGTCCTCGCGGCTCTCGTCCGCGGCCAGCCTGGCGTAGCTGCGGCGGGGTCCGGCGTGCGGCTCGGGGGCCGCCTCCGGCTGCGGGGTGGGTGGGGTGACCGTGTCCGTCATGAGGGTTCCTGTCGTCCGACCGGGTCGCGGGTACGGACGAGGAAGGTAGGAGCCGCGCGTGACGGCGGGCGTCGGCGGGCGGTTGCCGCGCGGTTACACGAGTTGACGCCCCGTTAACTCGCGGTCACACCACCCGGACGGCCGGACCCGCTGAACGGTCGGGACAGTGGTCGCGGGGGGCGACGGAGCGACGGAGGGCGGGAGGGAGCCACCGGCGGGGCGGGCGGGCGCGGAGGCCCCGCCAGGCACCGACGCCGCACCGCCGGAGGCCCCCGTACCCCCGCATCCACCCCACCCCCGGAGCCTCACCGCACCGGTAGGTGGTAGGCGACGCGATAGCGGTCGGCGGGGACGACGACGTCGGCCGTCTCGACGGCGCGGCCCGAGGCGTAGTACGTCCGCTCCAGGACCATGACCACGTGCCCCGGCACCCCTCCGAGGGTCAGGAGCTCCTCGGCGAGACCCGGCCGGGCGCCCACCTCCTCCACCACGTTGTCCACGACGACGTCGATCGCCGCCATCCGCTCCACGACGCCGCAGCCGCCCAGCGGACCCTCCTCCGGCAGCATGACCGGAGTCCGGCCGGTGACGGCGAGGGGCTCCCAGGAGGTGGAGATCATCATGGGCTCGCCGCCGTCCCGGTAGACGTACCGCGTGCGCATCACCCGCTCGCCCGGGTCGATGCCGAGCCGCTCGGCCACCTCGACGCTCGCCGGCTCCTGCTCGCTGCGCGACTCCCAGGTGCCACGGGCCCCCTCGGCGGCCTGCTCCTGGCGGAACGGGCTCGCGCCGGACGCGGCCCGGTAGCCGGAGCGGGCGATCCGCCTCGGGACGGGCCGCTCGCGCACATAGGTCCCCGACCCCGAGCGGCCCTCCACCAGCCCCTCCGCCATGAGCACCTTGCGGGCCTCCAGCGCGACGGTGTCCGACACCCCGTACTCCTCGCGGATGCGTGCCTGCGAGGGGAGGCGGGTATGCGGCGGAAGCGAGCCGTTGGCGATCTTCTCCCGCAGATCGCTCGCCACGCGCAGATAGGCGGGCTGCTCACCGAACGTCACTGGACACTCCCCTCAGGTTGACTGTCAGCTACAGCCTGACAACCGACGGTCGCGATCCGCAAGCATGGGCCAAAGTTTCACTCGAAGTGATGACGATCCCGGCTACCGGCGGTCATGTCGAGACGGATGCCGTCAGACCCCTTGACCCCTATTGGTCCAGACCAATAAGTTCCTGCCCGCACGCTCCATCCCGCCTCGCACAGGAACGAGCCCATGCGCCCCAGAGCCCTGACCACGCTGACCCTCGGCACCGCCGCCGCGGCCGCCCTCGGCCTCCTCGCCACCCTGGCCCCCGCCGCCGACGCGACCCCCAGGGCCCCGCACACGTCCGCGTCCCCGCACGGGACCGCGCACACGCCGGCGCTCAAGCGCGTCGGCTACTTCACCCAATGGGGCATCTACGGCCGGAACTTCCAGGTCAAGGATCTGGAGACGAGCGGCACGGCCGCCAAGCTGAGCCACATCAACTACGCCTTCGGCGTGATCGGCGCGGACGGCAAGTGCCTCGTGGGCAACGCCCCGGGCGCGGACCCGTGGGCCGACTACGTCCGCCCCGTCGACGCCGCGAACTCCGTCGACGGCGCCGCCGACACCGCCGACCAGCGGCTCGCCGGCAACTTCAACGAGCTGCGCGAGCTCAAGGCGAAGCACCCCGGCCTCAAGGTCATGATCTCGCTCGGCGGCTGGAGCGGCTCCGCGCACTTCTCCGACGCGGTGCGCACCGACGCCGGCCGCAAGGCCCTCGTCGCCTCCTGCATCGACACGTACATCAAGGGCAACCTGCCCGTGGACGGCGCCCGAGGCGGCGCCGGGGCCGCGGCCGGGGTCTTCGACGGCATCGACCTGGACTGGGAGTGGCCCGGCTCGGAAGGCGCCCCGGGAAACGTGATCCGCCCCGAGGACAAGCCCAACTTCACCAAGCTCGTACGGGAGTTCCGCACGCAGCTCGACGCGTACGGCCGCACGCAGAAGCAGCGCCGGCACTACGACCTCAGCGCGTACGTGCCCACCGCGCCCGCGAAGATCGACGCGGGCTTCGAGGTCGCCAGGATCATGCGGGACTTCGACTTCGTGAACCTCCAGGGCTACGACTTCCACGTCTCCGGCGAGGCGACCACCGCCCAGCAGTCGGCGCTCTACGCCAAGGACGACTTCAGCGTCGACCAGACCGTCCGGGCCTGGCTGCGGCGCGGCGCCCCCGCCCACAAGCTCGTGGTCGGCATGCCCTTCTACGGCCAGGGCTGGACCGGAGTGACCGGCGGCGGCGACGGACTCGGGCAGCCCGCGGCGGCCCCCGCCCCGGCCACCTGGACGGCCGGCACGGAGGACTACAAGAACCTGAGGAAGCTGGCCGGTTCGGGGACGTACAAGCTCTACCGGGGCGCGAAGAACGGCCACGCCTGGCTCTTCGACGGCACGACCCTGTGGACGTACGACGACCCGACCGTCCTGCGCGCCAAGTCCTCGTACGTCCGGCAGAACGGGCTCGGCGGCGCGATGGTCTGGTCCCTCGACGGGGACACCCCCGACGGCGAGCTGATCACCGCCATCGACCGGGGTCTCACCCGGCGCTGAGCCACCCCCCGAACCGCGGACCGGCGCCCCGCCGCCCACGGTGAACCGGCACGGCGGTCGGTCACGGGCCGCCGCACCGGTCCACCGCCGCCGGTCCGCACCCGACGGGGCCGGGCCTCCCGAGAAGGGAGGCCCGGCCCCGTCCGTATGCCCGGGCCGTCCCAACGCCCGGCCCCGTCCGTATGCCCAGCCCCGTCCGTACACCCGGCCCCGTCCGCACGCCCGGCCCCGTCCGTACGCCTGGCCCCGTCCGTACGCCCGGGTCCGCACCCCGTCGGCCAGGCCGCGCGGGTCCGCGCCCCGGCTCCCTCCGCCCGCCCGGGGCTCAGGCCTGGGTGCCCTCGTCCGCCGGGGGCGTGCCCGTCAGGCCGAGGGCGGTCCGCGCCTCGGCGCCCAGGTCCTCGGGGAGGGCGTCCCAGGCGGCTTCGTACCCCTCCCAGTACGCGTCCGCGTCGGTCGCCGCGGTCATCGCGCGCCAGCGCTCCGAGGCCGTGTCGAGCTCCTTGCCGAGCGCCTCGAGCGCCGGCTTGGAGGTGCCGGGCCAGTCGCGGTCCCGCACGCCTTCGCGCGCCGAGTCGATCGCGGCCAGCAGCTCACGGGCCCACTGCCGGTTGGCCTCGAAGTCCTCGTCCGGGTCCTCCTCCGGCTCCCGGTAGCCGACCGTCTCGATCGGGTTGAGGCTGAGCAGGAAGTGCTCCTGGTCGAGGGTCAGCCGGGTCGTGTCGGAGCGCACCGAGCCCGAGAAGGGCTTCTCCCCGGTGAAGGCGCAGGTCACCTCACGGTCCCCGAGCCGCCAGCTCTCCCGGCTGGGCTGGTAGTAGGAGAGCCCGACGCTACGCGGGATCGCCCAGGTGTCCATCGCGTACGCCGCGTTGATCGGCTCGCAGCGCTCGTCCGCGATGTCTTCCAGCGCGTCGTCGCCGGGCCACGTGGCGACGCCGGTGACCTTGAACGTGCCGCTGACCTCGCCGTCGTGCGGGCCGGCGCAGTCGACGACGCGGACGTCCGTCGCGTACTCCTCGCCCTTGCTGTGGTCCGTGAAGCACTGCCCCGGGCGCAGCGCGAAGGCCGACCGCGAGCGGGAGGCCTCGTCGACGCCCTCCTTGAAGCTCTCGTACGCCGTCCGGAAGCCGCCGCTCACGAGCCCTGCGACGAGCAGCAGGCAGCTGACGACGGAGAGCGCGATGCCGGCGATCGCGAGGCCCTTGCCGTTCTGGTCCCTCTTCCTGATCCGCGGCAGGGCGACGAGGCCGAGGACGAGTCCGAGGGGCGGGACGCAGCACACGAGGCCGGCGACGAGGGAGGCGACGGCGAACCCGTTGGTGGAGCGGTGCTGCGGCTGCCCGTAGGGGGCGGGGCCGGGCGGCCCGTACGGCATTCCCGGGGACGTGTACGGGCCGGGCGCGGGCCACCCTCCCGCACCCGGACCACCCCCGGACTGCGGGCCGCCCGAGGGCGGCGGGGTCGGCTGGCTCGGCTGGCTCGGCTCCACGGGTGCGTGCTCCTGTGACGGGCGGGCGGGCGACGCGAACAAATGCTCGGTCGCGCATCGTACGTAAGGGGCGGCTGCCCTCGGGCGACCACCCCCCTGTTTCGGACGGGGAGCAGGCGCGGGGCCGGGACCGGAACTCCGGGGCCGCGGCGCCTTGGTGCGGACCTCCGGCCTGAGGTCTGGCCGACGCGGAGCAGGCGCGGGGCCGAGACCGGAACTCCGGGGCCGCGGCGCCCTGGTGCGGACCTCCGGCGCCGAGGTCCGGCCGACGGGCGAGGCGGCGACCGGTCCACGGCACTCCCGCGAGGTCCCGCGCACCTTCACGACACCCCTGCCGTACGACTGCGATGCTGCCGCCCATGACCTTCTACGAGTGCCCCGACTGCCGGACCCAGTCCCCCGTCTCCGCCCTCGCCTGGTGCTGTCCGAAGTGCCGCGGCCCCTGGGACCTCGCCTTCACGGGCGGGCCCGTCCCGCTCGCGTCCCTCGGCTCGCGCGTGAACTCGCTGTGGCGTTACGCGGAGGCGCTCCCGCCGCTCCCGCACGGGCCGGAGGTGAGCCTCGGCGAGGGCCGCACCCCGCTCGTACCCCTCACCGCGTCGGCCACCGGATCGGTCTCGGCCAAGCTCGACTTCCTCATGCCGACGCTCTCCTTCAAGGACCGGGGCGCCGTGATGCTCGCCGCGCACGCCCGCGCGCTGGGACCGCGCACGGTCCTCGCCGACAGCAGCGGCAACGCGGGCACGGCGATCGCCGCGTACGGCGCGCGGGCCGGGCTCGACTGCGTCGTGTACGTCCCCGAGGGCACCTCCCCGAAGAAGCTGGAGCAGATCCGGGCGCACGGGGCCCGGACCGTCGAGGTCCCCGGCGACCGCGAGGCGACGGCGCGGGCGGCGCGCGAGGCCGCCGACGAGCCGGGCGTGTTCTACGCCTCGCACGTCCACAACCCGTACTTCCTGCACGGCACGAAGACCTATGTCTACGAGCTGTGGGAGGAGCTCGGCGGCCGGCTCCCGGAGACGATCGTCGTCCCCGTCGGCAACGGCACCCTGCTCCTCGGCGCCGCCCTCGCGATCGAGGAGCTGTACGGCCACGGCCTCATCGGCACCCGGCCCGCGCTCGTCGCCGTCCAGGCGGAGGCCGTGTCCCCGCTGGCCGAAGCCTTCCACGCGGGCGCGGACGACCTGACGGAACCGGCGGTCGCGCGCCCCACCCTCGCCGAGGGCATCGCGATCCCGGCCCCGCCCCGCGCCCGGCAGATCCTCCGGGCGGTCCGCGCGACGGGCGGCACGTTCCTCACGGTGCCGGAGGACGAGATCCGCGCCGCCCAGCACGACCTGGCGCGACGCGGCCTCTTCGTGGAGGCCACCGGAGTGGCCTGCTGGGCGGCGGTGAACGCGACCCCGCCCCGCCCGGGCCTCACGGTGGTACCGCTCTGCGGGGCGGGCGCGAAGACGGGGCTGGTCCCGTGAGCCTGGGACCGGGGCGCTCCTGACGTACGGGGGAGCGGGCGGGCAGGCGGGCGTAAACACCTGGCCGCTCGGCGCCGTTCCCCGGCAGACTGCGTCCCATGAGCGGCAGTCGAGAGGTGACCGGCGTCGAGGCCCATGTGGCGGGCGCCACCGGCCGGATGGTCCTGCGGGACCCCCGGGACAGCGGGCACGGCGACGTCGTGGAGCGGTACGTGGTCGCCGGGGGCGGAGACGGCGGCCGGCCGCGCTACCTGCGGCTGCTCGGCGGCCGGTACCTGCACCCCGGGCAGGAGCCGGACCGCGACTTCACCCGCCGGATCGCCGAGGACGCGGCGAGCATCACCGACGAGGAGCTGGACGCCCTGCTCGCGTATGAGTGGCGGTCACGGTTCACGGCGGCCTGGCTGATCGGCGTGGACCGGCGGGCCCGGTTCCGCGAGCGGCTCGGCGCGCTGCTCCTGGCCAGCGAGGTCTGCTACGCGGGCGGGGCCTACTGCTTCGCCCTCGCCAGGCTCGGCACCCGCGCGGACGCGGAGCTCCTCGCCGCCTACCTGGACCGCTATCTGCCCCGGACCGACCTCCGGTACGACCAGCACAAGGCGCTCGGCTCGCTGCTGCGGCTCGACGCCGCCCTGGGGACCTCGTACGCCGAGCGGTTCCTCACCCCGGGCGGCCTCTGGGACACCTGGGTCGGTGTCTCGCCCGGCTTGCGCGACGACCCCGCCTTCACCCCGGAGGGGCTACGCGGATGGAGCGACCTCCGGTGCGACTTCGCGGACGGCTGGACCCGCCTCTGACGCCACACCGGGCGCCGCCCCCACGCCACCGCGCGGATCAGAACGCGGCGGCGCCGTCGCGGACCCGTCAGAACTCGTCGGCGCCGTTGCGGAGCTCGTACGTCCAGTAGCCCGTCTTCGCGGCGGCCTCGTCGACGGCCAGGCCGCCGGCGGGGGCCTTGACCACGATGCTGCCCTCGGCCGGGCCCTCGGCGGCGAAGAGGTTCACGTTGAACTCCTTCACGACCTTGTTGTCCTCGTGGACGCCGCCGAGCGCGATCCGCACGTTCGCGTACGCGGGCGCGCCGGCCTGCAGGACGATCGGGGTGCCCGGCTTGCTCTTCGCGACGGACGGGATGTCCTTGGCCGTCTGGATCGGGCCGAAGGCGATCAGCGGGTACTCCAGCAGGGTGCAGGAGCGACCGGAGACGTTGGTGGCGGTGAGGACGATGTGCTCGGTCGGGACCTCGTCCGCCTTCGCCGCCGAGACCTTGATGTCGCCGAAGGCGCAGGCGGGGGCCTTGGTGGAGCTCTTGCCCGAGCCGCCCGTGGTGCCCGCGGTGGAGCCGCGGCTCGCGGTGCCGGAGCCGCTGCCGGAGCCGGTGGAGCCACCGGCCGTGGAACCGCCCGTGGAACCCGAGCCCGTGGAGCCGGAGCCCGTCGCGCCCGCGCCGCTCTTCGCGGCCGTCTGGTCCGCCGTACCGCCGCCGGCCGTGCCGCTGCCCGCGTCACCGGTGGCGGACGGGGCGGAGCTCGCGCTGCCCGCGTCCTTCGCCCCTGCGGCGCCGTCCCCGCCGCCGCAGGCGGTCAGGCCCAACGAGAGGGCGGCCATGGCGGCGGCGGCCAGGACGGTGTGCTTGCGGTGATTGCGCATGGTGGTTCTCCCCCGTTGACGCGGTTCGGCCGGGGCCGCGCGCTCGGTGCGCGGGCCTCGCGGCACCGTCGTGTTCCCCGGTGCCGCTCTCAGCTTCCCGTTCCGCGCTGCCGTCCCGCTTGCGTACCGCTAACGATCCGCTGACAGCCGCGAGAGATGCGCCGCCGCCCGCGCCGAACCCTCCGTGAAACCGGCCGCGTCGGCCGCGACGATCGCGCGTTCGAGCTGGTCAGTGGCCTCGTCGAGACGGCCGATGCCGGCCAGCGCCTCCCCCAGGGTGATCTGGAGGGAGGCCCGGATGACGACCGCGTCGGGCGCGACCAGTTCCCCGGCGCGAAGGGTGTGGGCGAGCGCCGCCTCGTACTCCTCCGCCTTCAGGCAGTGACCGGCGAGGTGCTGGAGCGTCAGCACCTGCGTGGAGGGGTGGCCGATGCGGTCGGCGAGCGACACGGCGTGCCGCATGAGCAGCCCGGCCCGCTCGTGCTCCCCGGTCGCGTCCAGGACGGCGGCGAGATTGACGTGGGCGATCGCCTCGCTGATCGAGTCACCGGCCCGCGCCGCCAGGCCGGGCGCCTGCTCCAGGTGGACCAGCGCCTCGGCGTCCCGGCCCTCCTCGTGCAGGATCCAGCCGAGCAGCGCACAGGTGCGTGACTGGGCGTCGAGGTCGCCGATCGCCTCGGCGGAGGCCAGACCGGCCTCCAGGAGCGGCGTCCAGCCGTCGCCGATCCGCATGAGCATCAGCGGCCACTGCACGAGGGCGAGCCGCCAGGCCCGGTCGTGCATGCCCAGGGCGGCCGCGGCGGCGACCGCGCCCTCCAGGGCGGGCCGCTCGGCCACGTACCAGTCGAGCGCCGCCGTACGGTCCTCGAACTCCCGCGTCGCGGCGGGCCGTCGGGCGTCGGCGGGCAGGGCGTAGCAGGGCTGGGAGCCGGGCTCGGCGGCGGCGTCGGCCGCCAGGCCCGTGTACAGGTAGTGGTCGAGGAGCCGGGGCAGGCCCTCGGGGTCGGCCAGCGGGGCGAGGTGGCGCGCGTAGAGACGGACCAGGTCGTGCGGCGTCCAGCGGCCGGGCACGGCCTCGGTCAGCAGGTGCGCGGCGGAGAGCCGGTCCAGGTCGGCGGAGGCCTGTCCGGGCGTCGTCCCGGCGAGCGCCGCCGCGGCGAACCGGTCCAGGTCCGAGCCGGTGTGCAGGCCGAGCGCGCGGAACATCCGGGCCGCCGACTCGGGCAGCTGCTGCACCGTGAGGCGCAGCGCGGCCGAGACGCCCCGGTCCTCCACGTCGAGCAGCGCCAGCCTGCCCTGCTCGTCGGCGAGTTCGCCGACCATCGCCTCCAGCGTCCACCGCGGCCGCTCGGCGAGCCGTGCGGCGGTGACCCGGAGCGCGAGCGGCAGGCCGTCGCAGAGCCGGGCGAGGCGGGTGGCGGCGGCCGGTTCGGCGGCGACCCGCGCCTGGCCGAGGACGGTGGTGAGGAGGGCCGCGGAGGCGGCCGGCTGGAGGTGTCCGAGCGGCACGGGCCGGGCCGCGTCGGAGGCGATGAGGCCGCCGAGCCGGTCGCGGCTGGTGACGAGGGTGGTGCAGGGGGCGCCGCCGGGCAGCAGGGGGCGGACCTGCTCGGAGGAGCGGGCGTTGTCGAGGACGACGAGCAGCCGGCGCCCGCCGGTGAGGGACCGGAAGAGCGCCCCGCGCGCCTCGACGGTCTCCGGGATCCGCTGGGGCGAGACGCCGAGGGCGAGCAGGAACTCCCGCAGGACGGCGGCGGTCTCGGGCTCCGCGGTGTCGCTGAAGCCGCGCAGGTCGGCGAAGAGCCGCCCGTCGGGGAAGTCGGCCCGGCGCTCGTAGGCCCAGTGCACGGCGAACGCGGTCTTGCCGACGCCGGCGGGCCCGGTCACGAGACAGACGGGACCGTCCCCGGAGCGGACGGCGCGGTCGAGTTCGGCCATGTCGGCCGCGCGTCCGGTGAAGCCGCGCGGCGCCCGGGGCAGCCCCTCGGGCGCGGGGGCCTTGACCTCGGCGGCGGGCCGGGGGGCGGGGACGGGCTCGGCGGCGCGCAGCAGCGTCGCGTACGCCTCGCAGAGGGTCTCGCCGGGGTCGACGCCCAGCTCCTCGGCGAGGAGTCGGCGCGTCCGGTGGTACCAGTCGATGGCGTCGGACTGCCGACCGGAGCGGGCGAGCGCCAGCATCAGGGCGGCGGCCAGGGACTCGCGCAGCGGGTGGGCGACGGCCTCGGTACGCAGGACGGCGGCGGCCCTGCCGTGCTCGCCGAGCTGCCCGTACGCCTCGGCCAGCGCCTCCACCGACGCGAGGCGCAGCTCCTCCAGGCCTCCGGCGGCGGCTTCGAGGGGTCTGCTGTGCACGGTCCCGGTGAGGGCGGGCCCCTGCCAGTACGACAGCGCCTCGCGCAGCATCCGCACGGCGTCGGCGGGCCGGCGCTGGACCCCGGCGAGCCCGACGAGCTCCTCGAAGCGGTGGGCGTCGACCAGGGACTCCGGCATCCGCAGCACATAGGCGGACCCCTGCGTGGCGAGCTCCACGCCGTACGCCTCGGCCCCGTGCTCGGCGAGCAGCGCCCGCAGCCGGGAGACGTGCCCCTGGAGCACGGTCTTGGCGTGCGTGGGCGGCTCCTCCTCCCACAGGGCATCGATCAACTGCCCGACGTTCACGGCGCTGTTGGGCCGCAGCAGGAGCATGGCGAGCAGACTGGACCGCTTGGCGGGCCCCAAGGCTACGTCCCTGCCCTCCGTCACGAGCGCGACGGAGCCGAGCAGCCGGAACTCCACCTGATACCTCCGCGATCCCTCTCCCCCACCCCGAAGAACCGAGGATACGTGGCAGCGGGAACCCACCCACCGACCGATCCCCGCCCCGGACCGCGCGGGGCCGGACCCGGGGGCCCGGCGCGCGAAGCCGAAGCGAGGGAAGCCAACCGCCCCGCTCATCCCTGGTGCGTACACATGGAACACTCGGTACACTTGAGCGCATGACGCAGCCGCTGCCCAGAGAGTCGATCCGCGACGTACGTGCGCACCTGGCGGAGGTCGTGGAGCGCGCCGACCGCGACGACGTACCCACGGTGATCACGCGCCGTGGCAAGGAAGTCGCCGCTGTCGTCTCCATCGAGGTGCTGCGCAAGTACCAGGAATGGGAAGAGCGCGAGATCAACCGGATCATCGACGAACGCATGGCCAACCCGGCACCCGGCATCCCGATCGAGGACATCATGAGGGAGACGCTGGCGCGCGGTGAGTGAATACCGAACCGTCTTCCGCCCCGAGGCGCAGGCCGAGCTTCGTAAGATCCCACGCGAGATGGCGCTGCGCATCCTGGCCAAGCTGACCGAACTGGAAAGCGATCCGCTCGGCTTCAACACCACCGCACTCGTGTCCCAGCCGGATCGCCGGCGCCTACGGGTCGGCGACTACCGCGTCGTCTACACGATCGACAACGGTGAATTGGTGGTCTGGGTCGTTCATGTGGGGCACCGTTCCACCGTTGACGACGCCTGATTTCGACTGACCACACGTCAGGTCATCCAGCACCCATCCAGCACGACGACGAAGGGGTCGGACTCGAACGAGTCCGACCCCTTCTGAGCTGCTCTTTTGACGCAACCCGCTAACGTGAAGCAACAGACGTCACACGTTGAAGCGGAACTCCACCACGTCGCCGTCCTGCATGACGTACTCCTTGCCCTCCATGCGGGCCTTGCCGGCCGCGCGGGCGTCGGCTACCGAGCCCGTCTCGACGAGGTCGGAGAAGGAGATGACCTCGGCCTTGATGAAGCCCTTCTGGAAGTCGGTGTGGATGACACCGGCCGCCTCGGGGGCCGTCGCGCCCTGCTTGATCGTCCAGGCGCGGGATTCCTTCGGGCCGGCCGTCAGGTAGGTCTGGAGGCCGAGGGTCGCGAAACCGACGCGGGCGAGGGTGGCGAGGCCGGGCTCCTCGGCGCCGACGGACTGGAGGAGCTCCATGGCGTCCTCCTCGTCGAGCTCGGCGAGGTCCTGCTCCAGCTTGGCGTTGAGGAAGATCGCCTCGGCCGGGGCCACCAGGGCGCTCTGCTCGGCCTTGAAGGCGTCGTCCGTCAGCTCGTCCTCGTCCACGTTGAAGACGTACAGGAACGGCTTGGTGGTGAGGAGGTGGAGGTCGTGCAGCAGCTCCGCCTTCTCCGAGCCCTGGACGATGCCCTGCGAGAAGAGGGTGTCGCCCTTCTCGAGGATGGCCTGGGCGGCCTCGACCGCGGCGACCTTCGGCGCCGTGTCCTTCTTGATCCGCATCTCCTTCTGGAGGCGCGGCAGGACCTTCTCGATCGTCTGGAGGTCCGCGAGGATCAGCTCCGTGTTGATCGTCTCGATGTCGTCCTTCGGCGAGACCTTGCCGTCGACGTGGACGACGTTCTCGTCCTTGAAGGCGCGGATGACCTGGCAGATCGCGTCCGACTCGCGGATGTTCGCGAGGAACTTGTTGCCCAGGCCCTCGCCCTCGCTCGCGCCGCGCACGATGCCCGCGATGTCGACGAAGTCGACCGTCGCCGGGAGGACGCGCTGCGAGCTGAAGATCTCCGCGAGCTTGGTCAGGCGGGCGTCCGGGACGCCGACGACGCCGACGTTCGGCTCGATCGTGGCGAACGGGTAGTTGGCCGCCAGCACGTCGTTCTTGGTCAGGGCGTTGAACAGGGTCGACTTGCCGACATTCGGCAGACCGACGATTCCGATCGTGAGCGACACGGTGGCGACTTCCTGAAGTGTGGATGGTGGGCCGATCCCCCAGTTTACGGGCGGGCCGAACCGGCCAGTGACGCCGACCTTCGGTCGTTCTCGGGGGCAAGGTCACCCAAAGGGCGTGTCCCGGACCCGGTTCCCGCCCCCTTCCGACCTACGTTGGTCAGGTGGAGCAGCACAGGACAAGTCAGCCGCAAGGACGCCGAAGGCCGCAGAACCCCGCCACGCCGCCGGTCGCACCCCCGGGCCCGCTCGTCGAGGGCTCGGCCGTCTACCGCGTGACGGGCCGGGCGGGCCGCCCGCCCGGGCGCGGGCGCGTGGAACGCGCCGCGGCGGCCGACGCGGGCGCGGGTGGCACCGGTCCGGGCCCGGCCGGTCGCGGCTCCGGGCACCCCGGCCGCCGTCCCGCGCCGCCCGTGGTCGTCGCCCTGCGCCGGCTCCCGTCGCCCCGCCTCACCGGGCTCGGCAGCGGGCTCTTCGCCTCGGCCGTCATGCTCACCCTCGGCCTCCTCGACGCGCTGCTCCTCGACGGCTCCCCCGTGGTCTACGGCCTGCTGTTCCTGCCGGTCAGCGCCCTGACCGCGCTCTGGGTACGGGCCGCCGACCTGGTGGTCGCGCCGATCGCCGTCCCCATCGCCTTCGCCGTCGGCGTCATCCCCATCGCGGGCGGCTCGGGCGGCTTCGGCGGCCAGGCGATGGCCGTCGTGACCGCCCTCGCCGTGCACGCCGGATGGCTCTACGGCGGCACCCTCGTCGCCGGTGTCATCGCGAGCGTCCGCAAGGTGCGCGACATGGGCCGCCGCCACCACCGCCCCGCCGCCCGCACGGCCGCCGGGGTCGGCGAGGGCCCGGGCGGACGGCCCCGGCCGGCGGGACGCCGTCCCGTCGCCTAGGCACGAGCCGCGGGTGTGGGGTGGCTGTGGGGCAGACCGTCCGTCCCTCAGGACGTCCCCGCCGCCATCCCCGCCCCCACGATCCCCGCGTTGTTCTGGAGCTCCGCCGGGACGATCTCCGCGCGGATGCCCTCGATCAGGGGCAGGAACTTGTCCGCCTTGCGGCTCACGCCGCCGCCGATGATGAACAGCTCCGGCGAGAAGAGCATCTCCACGTGCGCGAGGTACTTGCGCAGCCGCCGCGTCGCCCAGTGCTCCCAGCTGAGGTCCTCGTCCTCCTTGGCCTTCGTCGACGCGCGGGTCTCCGCGTCGTGGCCCTTCAGCTCCAGGTGGCCGAGCTCCGTGTTGGGGACGAGCCGGCCGTCGACGAAGAGGGCCGAGCCGATGCCCGTACCCAGCGTCAGCAGGATCACCGTGCCCTTGCGGCCCCGGCCCGCGCCGAAGGTCATCTCCGCGATCCCGGCGGCGTCCGCGTCGTTCAGGACGGTCACCGGGAGCCCGCCGAGCCGCTCGCTCAGCAGGGTGCCCGCGTCGACGCCGATCCAGGACTTGTCGACGTTGGCCGCCGTACGGATCGTGGACCCCGTCACGACGCCCGGGAAGGTCACCCCCACCGGTCCCGTCCAGCCGAAGTTCTCCACGACCTCCACGACGCAGCCCGCCACACCGTCGGGTGTGGCGGGCTGCGGGGTCAGTACCTTGTGGCGCTCCTCGGCGAGCGTGCCGCGCTCCAGGTCCACGGGGGCGCCCTTGATGCCCGAGCCGCCGATGTCCACTCCGAAGACGTTCATGGACTAACGGTACGGGCTGGCGCGCCTCGCTACTCCTCGACGGAGGCGCCGGACGCGGCCGCCGCGAGCCGGTCCGCCTCGGCGCGCAGGTCCTTGTTGCGGAGCTCCTTGGGCAGCGAGAAGGTCAGGGACTCGTCCGCCGTCTTGACGATCTCCACGTCCGCGTAGCCGCGCTCGGCGAGCCACTCCAGGACCTCCTGCACCAGGACGTCCGGGACGGAGGCGCCGGAGGAGAGGCCGACGCTGGTCACGCCCTCCAGCCAGGCCTCGTCGATCTCGCTGGCGAAGTCGACCAGGTACGCGGCGGGGACGCCGGCCTGCTTGGCGACCTCGACCATGCGGATCGAGTTGGAGGAGTTCTTCGAACCGACGACGATCACCAGCTCGGCCTGGCCGGCCAGCTCCTTGATCGCGGTCTGACGGTTCTGCGTGGCGTAGCAGATGTCGTCCGACGGCGGGGAGATCAGCTGCGGGAACTTCTCCTTCAGCGCGTCGACCGTCTCCATGGTCTCGTCGACCGAGAGGGTGGTCTGGGAGAGCCAGACGACCCGGGAGGGGTCGCGGACCTCGATCTTGGCCACGTCCTCGGGGCCGTCGACCAGCTGGATGTGGTCGGGGGCCTCGCCGGAGGTGCCGATGACCTCCTCGTGGCCCTCGTGGCCGATGAGGAGGATGTCGAAGTCGTCGTTGGCGAAGCGGACGGCTTCCTTGTGGACCTTGGTGACCAGCGGGCAGGTGGCGTCGATGGTCGCGAGCCGGCCGGCGCGGGCCTCCTCGTGGACGGTCGGGGCGACGCCGTGCGCCGAGAACATCACGATGTTGCCGGGCGGCACCTCGGTCGCCTGGTCGACGAAGATCGCGCCCTTCCGCTCCAGGGTCTGGACGACGTACTTGTTGTGGACGATCTCGTGCCGGACGTAGATCGGGGCCCCGTACTGCTCCAGGGCCTTCTCCACGGCGATCACGGCACGGTCCACGCCCGCGCAGTAGCCGCGGGGGGCGGCGAGCAGGACACGCTTCGGGCGGTTCGTCGCGGAGGCGGAATCGGGCGTCGGCGCGGGCGTTGCAGTCATGCGTCCCATCGTAAGGCCGCGTCGGTGAGCCTCTGGAGCGGCGCCGTGGCCGAAACTGACGCCATGGTTGAGGAGACGCAGGTCACGGACCACGAGAAGCTGCGCCGGAATCTCGGCTTCCGCGACCTTGTCGTGTACGGACTGCTGTTCATCGCCCCCATGGCGCCGGTCGGCGTCTTCGGCACGCTCGACGCGAAGTCGCACGGCGCGGTGGCACTGGTGTACGTCGTCGCCACCGTCGCCATGGCGTTCACGGCGTCGAGCTACGCCCAGATGGTCCGGGTCGCGCCGCAGGCCGGCTCCGTCTTCACGTACGCGCGCAAGGGTCTCGGCGAGGGGCCGGGCTTCATCGCCGGGTGGATGGCGATGCTCGACTACCTGCTGATCCCGGCCGTCGCCTATCTCTTCGCGGGGATCGCGATGGAGGCGCTGGTCCCGGAGGTGGACCGGTGGGTGTGGACCGGCATCGCCGTGGTCATCACCACCCTCCTGAACCTGTGGGGCGTGCGCGCGGCGGCCCGGGTCGGCTTCGCGGTGCTCGCCCTGGAGATCGTGGTCCTGCTGATCTTCGTCGTCTCGGCAATCGTCGTGCTCGTACGGGACGGGGCGCTGCGCGACTGGTGGTCGCCGCTCACCGGCGACGTCTCGTTCTCGCTCGCCGCGGTGGTGGGCGCGGTCTCGGTGGCCGTCCTGTCGTACCTGGGCTTCGACGCGATCGCCTCCTTCGCGGAGGAGGTCACGGGCGGCTCGGCGAAGGTGGCGCGGGCGGTGCTGTTCTGCCTGGCGCTCGCGGGCGCCCTGTTCGTGGCCCAGACCTGGCTGGTCGCGCTCCTCGAACCGCTCTCCTCGGCCGACCTCGCCGCCGATCCCGGCCGGCAGGGCTCGGCCTTCTACGACGCCGTGGACGCCTCGGTGGGGGACTGGCTGCACGATCTGGTGGCCGCCTCCAAGGCGATCGGCGCGGCCTTCGCGGCGCTCGCGGGGCAGGCGGCGGGCGGGCGGCTGCTGTTCGCGATGGGCCGCGAGCGGCGCCTTCCGCACGTGCTGGGCCGCACCGACGGGGGCGTCCCCCGGGTGGCGCTGCTCGTGGCGGCGACGGTGACGATGATCGCGGCGCTGTGGGCGGCGCGCCGGGACGACGGCCTCGACCACCTGGTCTCGGTCGTCGACGTCGGCGCGCTGACGGCGTTCGTCCTGCTGCACGCGAGCGTGGTGGGCTGGTTCGCGGTACGCCGGGCCGAGGGGCCGCCGCACTGGCTCAAGCACGTCGTGCTGCCGGTGGTGGGCGCGGCGATCCTGATCGCCGTGATCGTCGAGGCCTCGCCCGCCGCGCAAGTGGTGGGCGTGGTGTGGCTGGGCGTGGGCCTGGTGGTCCTGGCCGTCCAGGGCGCGACCCGGACGTCCACGGACAGGTGAGGCGCGTCGCGGGGCGGGACGTGACGGTGTGGTGCGGTGCGGTGTACCCGTGTGCGGGAAGCCCGGTGCGGGGCGCTGAGCGGTGTCCCCCGCGCGTGAAGCGGTACGGGAGGGTGTCCCCGCGCGCGTGAGGCGCGGTCCGCCGTGCGGGGACGGTGTCCCCGCACGCGAGGAGCCGCCCGACCGCCGCGCGCGCCTGACGTTGTCGTACCACGCGGTTACGCTCGGTCCATGGCTCTGACTACGTCCGCCGAAGCACCGCTTCCCGTCGGTGAGGTCTCCCGGATGATCGGGGGGTGGATCGACCGGCTCGGGGCGATCTGGGTCGAGGGGCAGATCACGCAGCTGTCGCGGCGCCCGGGCGCCGGGGTCGTCTTCCTGACCCTGCGGGACCCCTCGCACGACATCTCCATCGGCGTCACCTGCTACCGCCAGGTCTTCGACGCCGTCGCGGACGTCGTCTCGGAGGGCGCCCGGGTCGTCGTGCACGCCAAGCCCGAGTGGTACGCGCCGCGCGGGCAGCTGTCGCTGCGGGCCGTGGAGATCAAGCCGGTCGGGATCGGCGAGCTGCTCGCGCGTCTGGAGCAGCTGAAGCGGAGCCTGGCCTCGGAGGGCCTCTTCGCACTCGACCGGAAGAAGCCGCTGCCGTTCCTGCCGCACCTCGTCGGCCTGGTCTGCGGCCGCGCCTCGGCTGCCGAGCGGGACGTCCTGGAGAACGCGCGCCGGCGCTGGCCCGCCGTCCGCTTCGAGGTGCGGAACGTCGCGGTGCAGGGCGTGAAGGCGGTGCCGCAGGTCGTCCAGGCGGTCAAGGAGCTGGACGCGCACGGGGACGTGGACGTGATCATCGTGGCCCGGGGCGGCGGCAGCGTCGAGGACCTGCTGCCGTTCTCGGACGAGCAGTTGGTCCGTACGGTGGCCGAGTGCCGCACCCCGGTGGTGTCCGCGATCGGGCACGAGCCGGACTCGCCGCTGCTCGACCTGGTGGCCGACCTGCGCGCCTCGACGCCGACGGACGCGGCCAAGAAGGTCGTCCCGGACGTGGGCGAGGAGCTGGACCGGGTGCGCGGGCTCCGGGACCGGGCGCTGCGGACCGTACGCGGCCTGCTGGAGCGGGAGGAGCGCGGACTGGCGCACGCGCTCGCGCGACCTGTCATGGAGCACCCGCAGCGCATGGTCGAGGTCCGCGAGGACGAGCTCGCGGCGCTGCTGGCCCGGAGCCGGCGGGTCCTCGGGCACCTGCTGGACCGGGCGGACTCGGAGCTCTCGCACACCCGGGCGCGGGTCCGGGCGCTGTCGCCCGCCGCGACGATGGAGCGGGGGTACGCGGTGCTCCAGCGGCCGGACGGGGCGGTGGTCCGCTCCCCCGAGGAGGTCGCGGAGGGCGAGGAGCTGCGGGCCAGGGTCGCCGAGGGCGAGTTCGCGGTGCGCCGCGTGCCCGGCCAGGCCTGAGCACGGAGAAACGGAAACCAGGGATGGAGCGACGGATGGCAGCGGGTACGGAGACCAGCGCGGAAGAGGCGGCCCTCGGCTACGAGCAGGCGCGGGACGAGCTGATCGAGGTGGTCCGGCGGCTGGAGGCGGGCGGGACCTCGCTGGAGGAGTCCCTCGCGCTCTGGGAGCGCGGCGAGGAGCTGGCGAAGGTCTGCCGACGGCGCCTGGAGGGCGCGCGGGCCCGGCTCGACGCCTCGCTCGCGGCGGAGCGCGCGGCCGAGGAGCGGGCGGAGGAGGACGAGTAGCCCCACAGTGCGCGCGGAGGCAGTCGAGCAGCCGCTCAGTGCACGCGGAGGGGGACGAGCAGCCGCCGCGCGGACCGGGGTCGGCCTGTAGACTCCGAGTGAAGCGGATCACTATCCGGATGGATTAGTTGAAGTTTCACCAATCCTCCGCGTACTGTCGAGACATCGCCCGAGCCCATGTTCGAGCGGTTCCCCTTTGCAGTCCGGAAGGTACGCAGCATGTCTCTCGCCCTTGACGCCGTCGCCCAGGACCTCCTCTTCCGTGAGGCCCGCACCGCCAACACGTTCACCGACGAGCCGGTGACCGACGAGCAGGTCCAGGCGATCTACGACCTGGTGAAGTTCGGCCCGACCGCCTTCAACCAGTCCCCGCTGCGCATCACCCTGGTCCGCTCCCCCGAGGCCCGCGAGCGCCTGGTGAAGCACATGGCCGAGGGCAACCAGGCCAAGACCGCCGCCGCCCCGCTGGTCGCGATCCTCTCCGCCGACAACGAGTTCCACGACGAGCTCCCGGCCCTGCTCCCGCACTTCCCGCAGGCCAAGGACATGTTCTTCTCGGAGCGCCCGGTCCGCGAGGGCTCCGCCCTGCTGAACGCCGCCCTCCAGGCCGCGTACTTCATCGTGGGCGTCCGCGCCGCCGGCCTGGCCGCGGGCCCGATGACCGGCGTGGACTTCGCCGGCGTCCAGAAGGAGTTCCTGGACGGCGACCACACCCCGCTGATGGTCGTCAACATCGGCAAGCCGGGCGAGGACGCCTGGTTCCCGCGCTCCCCGCGCCTCTCCTACGACGAGGTCATCACCACCGTCTGACCGGTGCGCGCGTACGCGAGAAGGGCCCCGCACTCCGCGAGTGCGGGGCCCTTCTCCGTCGCGCCTCAGGCTTCCCGTCGCGCATCGAGCCGTCGCGGAGCCCGGGACTTCAGGCTTCCCGTCGCGCATCGAGTCTCGCCGTCGCGGAGCCTCGGACTTCAGGCCTTCTTCGACTGGAGCGAGCCCGCCATCTCCGCCAGCGTCTCGAAGGAGGCGGTGCCGGTCACCACGGTCGTCGCGCCGTTCTCCGTGCGGACGAGCGCGTCGTACCGGGGACCCTCCCAGCGCTGCCAGACCTGACCGGCGACCGTCTGGGTCTTCCCGGTGTTCTTCGCCTTCTGCGTCACCTCGGGCACGAACTTGCCCGGCTCCGCCGTCGACTGGTTCACGGCCACGTACTGCGTGTCCGGGGAGAGGAAGCCCAGCTGCCAGGTGTCGGCCTTCTCGCGCTTGTACGAGACCACCGTCGCCTTCCATCCCTCGCCCAGGCCCTCCGGGGCCAGCACCGGGTAGGGCGCCGCCCGCTGGGCCGTGAGGAGCTCGACCCGGTAGTCCTTCGCCTTGACCGGATCGGCGTTGTCGTCGTGCGGGATGAAGAGATACATCACGCCCGCGGCGACCATGATCACCCCGAGGGACTGGAACATCCCGCGTACCGTCTGCCTGCCTCGCATACCTGCCACGCCCACCATGGTCGCATCACGGTGTCGTGCTCATACGTGGGCCCCTCTGCTCATTTTGTCGACGTACCGATAGAGTCGCAGCACCCTCTTTTTCCGGCCGTCGCCGTACAGAAAGGTGCGTTCCGATGACCGAGCACCACCACCTTCCGCCCGAGCTTGTCGTTTCTCCCGAGGCCCCCGACCGCAACCTCGCCCTTGAGCTGGTCCGCGTCACCGAGGCCGCCGCCATGGCCGCCGGCCGCTGGGTCGGCCGCGGCGACAAGATCGGCGCGGACGGGGCGGCGGTCAACGCCATGCGGACCCTGATCTCCACCGTCTCGATGAACGGCGTCGTCGTCATCGGCGAGGGCGAGAAGGACGAAGCCCCGATGCTCTTCAACGGCGAGCGGGTCGGCGACGGCACCGGCGCCGAGGTCGACATCGCCGTCGACCCGATCGACGGCACCACGCTCAACGCCAAGGGCATGCCCAACGCGATCGCCGTCCTGGCCGCCGCCGACCGCGGCACCATGTTCGACCCCTCCGCGGTCTTCTACATGGACAAGCTGGTCACCGGCCCCGAGGCCGCCGACTTCGTCGACATCAACGCCCCCGTCTCGGTCAACATCCGCCGGGTCGCCAAGGCGAAGAACTCCTCCCCCGAGGACATCACGGTCGTCATCCTGGACCGCCCGCGTCACGAGGGCATCGTCAAGGAGATCCGCGAGACCGGCGCCCGGATCAAGTTCATCTCGGACGGCGACGTCGCCGGTTCGATCATGGCCGTCCGCGAGGGCACCGGCGTCGACATGCTCATGGGCATCGGCGGCACCCCCGAGGGCATCATCTCCGCCTGCGCCATCAAGTGCCTCGGCGGCGTGATCCAGGGCAAGCTGTGGCCGAAGGACGACGCCGAGCGCCAGAAGGCGCTGGACGCGGGCCACGACCTGGACCGCGTGCTGTCCACGAACGACCTGGTCTCCGGCGACAACGTCTTCTTCGTCGCGACCGGCATCACCGACGGCGAGATCCTGCGCGGGGTGCGCTACCGCGCCGAGACGGCGACCACGCAGTCGCTGGTCATGCGCTCGAAGTCGGGCACGATCCGTCAGATCGACTCGACGCACCGGCTCTCGAAGCTGCGCGCGTACAGCAAGATCGACTTCGACCGCGCGAAGTAACGCTTCCGCACGGTGACGGTACGAAGAGGGGCGCCCCCATGTGCGGTGGGGGCGCCCCTTCTCGTACGGACCGGGGAAAGCTCCCGTGATCCCGCCGGCCCGCTCGTACGGGGCGGAGGAGGGTCTTGGCGGTCCTGTCGGCCCTCGTACGGACCGGGGAAAGGTTTCCGTGATCCCGCCGGCCCGCTCGTGCGGCCCGGGGGAGCGGCTTCGCGGGTCCCGTCAGCCCGCCTGGGCGATCCGCTCGGTCGCGGCCGCCTTCCGCAGCTCCACCTCGCGCCGCCTGCGCCGGGCGAGGACCACGCGGCGCTCGGCCGCCGTGAGCCCGCCCCACACGCCGTACGGCTCGGGCTGCAACAGCGCGTGCTCCCGGCACTCGACCATCACCGGACAGCGCGCGCAGACCCGCTTCGCCGCCTCCTCCCGCGCGAGCCGCGCGGCGGTCGGCTCCTTGGACGGGGCGAAGAAGAGCCCGGCCTCGTCCCGGCGGCACACCGCCTCCGCGTGCCATGGACCGCCCTCGTCCTCCCGGGCAGGGGCGCGCTGAGACGGTACGGCGGCGACCTGGAGGGGCTGATGCGGCGGTTGCAGCACGGTCTACTCCTGACGACGGCTACGCGAGCGAGCGGCGATGCCCCAGCCCTACCCGCTGTGCGCGCGCCTATGCACTGCGTGCCCCGCCGGTCCGCTCTGCGGATATCCGAGGGCGAATTCCGGTCACCCTCGGAAGGACGGCCCCGAGGACCGCCGCGCGGAGCCGCCGGCGACCCCCCGGACGGTCACTTGAGGTGCTTGCGGAGCTTGTCCTGGAGGTCGGTGATCCACTTGCCGCGCTTCGGGCGGGCCTCGACGTTCCCGAAGACCGAGAAGCCGTTGATGACGACGACCGGCGCCTGCGGGTCGACCCCCTCCAGGGTCACGACCTCGAAGTTCCCGAAGACGCCGCTGCCGCTGCCGCGCAGGCTGATGTTCTCCGGGACGCGCACCTCGACGTTCCCGAAGATGGAGGTGGCGTTGATGGTGGTCAGCCGCTGGGCGAAGATCGCCTCGGTCAGGTCGATCTCGATGTTCCCGAAGAGGGCGAAGGCGTTCGTCCGGCGGCTCACCCGCCAACGGCCCTTGCGGGTCGTGCTGGAGAAGATCGCGACGAGGTTGTCCGCGGGGCCCTCGGGGTCGTCGGAGCCCCAGGCGAAGGCGGGCTCGGACTCGCGGGCGGTCCGGGCGCCCGGGAGGTCGCGGACGATGGGCTCCAGCTCCCCGACGGTCTTGGCCCGGTAGACCGCGTCGATCCGGTCCGAGTGCTCCTCGGCGTCGAGCCGCCCCTCGGCCAGGGCGTCCCTGAGGATGTCCGCGATCCGGTCCCGGTCCGCGTCCGAGGCCCGCAGCGCGCCCGCCGGATCGGCGTAGGCGGGCTCCGCGAGGGCGGGCTCGGCGGGGGCGACCGGCCGCTGCGGCTGCGGCTGCTTCTCGGGTTCGGGCTGCTTTTCGAGGTCCACGGAGTCAGCCTAGCGACACGCGATAGATCGCGACCAGAGGGAGTGACCCGGGTCCACCCCCTAGGGGATCGCCCCGGACCGACCGCCGCCTCGGACCGGGGACCACCCCGGACCGACGACCGCCCCGGACCGGCGATCGCCCCGGACCGACGACCGCCCAGGACCCGGGACCACCCCGAACCGACGACCGCCCCGCACCGGGTCCGCCCCGAGCCGACGAGCTCCCCGCACCAGCGACCGCCCCGAACCCGCGACCGGTCACGGCCCTCTCCGGCCGGATTCCGCGCCAGGGGAAGGAAACGCGCCATTCCGGTGCGGTCCCCGCGGCTACTGAGCCTTACCTCACAGGATCGGCGCCGCCCCCGCGTCTTACGCTGGAGGGCGCGCTCGCCAACGGAGGCGGCGCAGCTGTCTGCCGAGTGAGGAATGGCCGCCGTCATGCCTGAGTTTGCGTACTCCGATCTGCTCCCCCTGGGAGAGGACACCACGCCCTACCGCCTGGTGACCTCCGAAGGTGTCTCCACCTTCGAGGCCGACGGGCGTACGTTCCTCAAGGTCGAGCCGGAGGCGCTGCGCACGCTCGCCGCCGAAGCGATCCACGACATCCAGCACTTCCTGCGCCCGGCCCACCTGGCCCAGCTGCGCCGGATCATCGACGACCCGGAGGCGTCGGGCAACGACAAGTTCGTCGCGCTCGACCTCCTCAAGAACGCGAACATCGCGGCCGCCGGCGTGCTGCCCATGTGCCAGGACACCGGCACCGCGATCGTCATGGGCAAGCGCGGCCAGAACGTGCTGACGCCGGGCCGCGACGAGGAGGCCCTGTCCAAGGGCATCTACGACGCGTACACCAAGCTGAACCTGCGCTACTCGCAGATGGCGCCGGTCACCATGTGGGAGGAGAAGAACACCGGCTCGAACCTGCCCGCGCAGATCGAGCTGTACGCGACGGACGGCGGCGCGTACAAGTTCCTCTTCATGGCCAAGGGCGGCGGCTCGGCCAACAAGTCCTTCCTCTACCAGGAGACCAAGGCGGTCCTGAACGAGGCCTCCATGATGAAGTTCCTGGAGGAGAAGATCCGCTCGCTCGGCACGGCCGCCTGCCCGCCGTACCACCTGGCGATCGTCGTCGGCGGCACGAGCGCCGAGTTCGCGCTGAAGACCGCGAAGTACGCCTCCGCGCACTACCTGGACGAGCTGCCCTCGGAGGGCTCGGCCGAGACCGGCCACGGCTTCCGCGACAAGGAGCTGGAGGAGAAGGTCTTCGAGCTGACGCAGAAGATCGGCATCGGCGCGCAGTTCGGCGGCAAGTACTTCTGCCACGACGTCCGCGTCGTCCGCCTCCCCCGCCACGGCGCCTCGCTGCCCGTCGCGATCGCCGTGTCCTGCTCGGCCGACCGCCAGGCCGTCGCGAAGATCACCGCCGAGGGCGTCTTCCTGGAGCAGCTGGAGACCGACCCGGCGCGCTTCCTGCCGGAGACCACCGAGGAGCAGCTCGCCTCGGACGAGGACGTCGTCAGGATCGACCTGAACCAGCCGATGGACGAGATCCTCGCGGAGCTGACCAAGTACCCGGTCAAGACCCGCCTCTCGCTGAGCGGCCCGCTGGTCGTGGCGCGCGACATCGCGCACGCCAAGATCAAGGAGCGGCTGGACGCGGGCGAGGACATGCCGCAGTACCTGAAGGACCACCCGGTGTACTACGCGGGCCCCGCGAAGACCCCCGAGGGCTACGCCTCCGGCTCCTTCGGTCCGACGACGGCCGGCCGCATGGACTCGTACGTGGAGCAGTTCCAGGCGGCGGGCGGCTCGAAGGTCATGCTGGCCAAGGGGAACCGCTCGCAGCAGGTCACGAACGCGTGCGGCACGCACGGCGGCTTCTACCTGGGCTCGATCGGCGGCCCCGCGGCGCGTCTGGCGCAGGACTGCATCAAGAAGGTCGAGGTCGTCGAGTACGAGGAGCTCGGCATGGAGGCGGTCTGGAAGATCGAGGTGGAGGACTTCCCGGCGTTCGTCGTCGTCGACGACAAGGGCAACGACTTCTTCCAGAACCCGGCGCCGGAGCCGACGTTCACCCACATCCCGGTGCGCGGCCCCGGCCTCGCCTGATTCCGTGGCGGCGCGCCGGCGTCAACCGATCCCCGGCGCGCGGCCGCCGGCCTCGCTGATCCCGCAGCGAGGCCGGCCCCGTCGCCGTGGCGCGGCCCGCCGTGCGCGGGCTCTCGCGAAGCCCCTGGTCCGTCCGCCGGACCGGGGGCTTCGTCGGTCTCCGCTCAGAAAGTCGCTACCGACCGGTAGCCTTCCCGTCGCCTACTGGTCAGTATGGGGCGCGAGCATGTCAACCACTGAGCCGGTCGACCACTCGGGAGCCCCCCATGCCCTCCGCCAAGGCCACCGCCACGGCCACCACCGCCCTCGGCCTGACGGCCCTCCTCGTCGTCGGCCCCGCGCCCTCGGCCTCCGCCGCCGACCCCGACACCCACGTCACCTCGGCCGCCGCCCTCGCCCACGTCGACTACACGACCTGGCGGCGTGACGTCGCCGCCGTCGTCGCCGAGGCCCGCCCGTACGTCGAGGCGCGCGCCGAGGACGCCGGCCGCGAGAAGCAGGCGATCGTCCTCGACATCGACAACAGCTCCCTGGAGACGGACTTCCACCCCTTCTGGGAGCTGCCGACCCCGGCCATCGCGGACGTCCGGGCGCTCGTCCGCGACGCCCACGCGCGCGGGGTCGCCGTCTTCTTCGTGACCGCCCGGCCCGGCATCATCTACTCCCTGACGGACTGGAACCTGAAGAAGGCCGGCTACCCCGTCGACGGTCTCTACGTGCGCTCGCTGCCCGACCTGTTCTCCGAGGTCAGCGCGTACAAGACGGAGAAGCGCGCGGAGATCGAGGCCAAGGGCTACACGATCATCGCGAACATCGGCAACAACACCACCGACCTGGTGGGCGGTCACGCCGAGCGCACCTTCAAGCTGCCGGACTACGGCGGCAAGCTGTCGTAGCGGTCGGAGATCATGGCCGCATGCCGGAGAGAACCCGACCGACCCGTACGCCCGCCGTCGCCGCCGTCCTCGTGACGGGCGCCCTGCTGACCGCCTGCGCCACCAGCCCCAAGCCCGACGCACCGGCGCCGGGCGGCGCGTCCGGGCGGTCCGCCCTCCCGGCCGCGGCCGCGACCCTCGGCGGTCCCGGCTCCGCCTGCGCGCTGCCCGTCTCCTTCGCGCTGGCGGAGGACTGGGAGCCGGAGGCGATCGAGGACCCCGAGGACCCGGAGTTCGCGGCGCTCACCCGGCAGGGGCCCGCCACCGTCCGCTGCGAGGTCGACGCCAAGCCGGCGGGGAACGTCGGCTACCTGCGGGTGTGGACGGCACCGAAGGGCTCGGCCGCCCGGGCCGCCCTCGAAGGCTTCGTGACGGCGGAGAAGGGGAGCGCGGCGGCCTCGTACCGGGAGACGCGGGCGGGCGCGCTGCCCGCGACCGAGGTGACCTACACGGTCGGCCCGAAGGAGGAGCGGGCCTTCGCCGTCTCCACCCCGAAGGCGACGGTCATCGTCCACCTCGGCGGCCTCGACACCGACGAGCACCGGGCGATGCTCCCGGCCTACGAGCTGGCACGGACCACGACGAAGGCGCTCTGAGGGCGGCGCGCGCAGTGCGTCGAGGACGGCGTCCGCCGGGCTCTGAGCGAGGCGCGCGCGGAGCACTGAGCACGCCGAGCACCGCCGGGAAGGACCGTGGCCCCCCGTCCCGCACCGGACGAGGGGCCACGGCGTACGTGGCGCCACGGCCCCCAGGGGGCCACGGCGTTCGAGGGGCCACGGCCCGCCGAGCGTTCGAGGGGTCACGGCCTTCGAGGCGCTACACGAACTTCTGGTTCGCCGAGCCGTCGCAGGTCTGGAGTCGGACCGGCTCCTTCGCGGCGCCCTGGGTGAGGCAGAGCCCGGTCGCGGCGGCGGGCCGGATCGTGGCGCCGTCGCGGACGAACTTCTGGTTGGCCGCTCCGGCGCAGTTCCAGACGATGAGCGCCTTGCCCGCCTGGTAGACCGCTCCCGGCACGTCCAGGCAGCGGTCCTGGGTGAGTTGGCTGTGGACGGTCTGCCGGGTGGAGTCGTACCACCAGCCCTGGTTGCGGCCGCCGTGGCAGTCCCAGCCGAGGACGGCGGTGCCGTTGGCGGACTCGGACGCGTTGACGTCCAGGCAGTTGCCGGTCGCCTGGTTCCTCAGCGGCTGGTACGCGTCGTCCCAGGCGACCGGGAAGAGCGCCGGGGCGCCGGAGGAGTTGACGTCCGCGCAGCTCGCCTCGCGCAGACCGGAGTTGTAGATCTGGGTCAGGCAGGAGGCGAAGGCGCCGTGGCCGCTCTTGTTGGGGTGGAAGGACTGGCGGACGGAGTTCTCGTCCAGGCCGCCGGGCTTGGAGAGGTCGACGTAGAGGCCCCGGGCCCAGGTGTCCTCCATGCAGACCTCGTGGCCGTGGAAGAGGCGCGAGTTGTCGAGGAAGGTGGCCCCGGTGTCGGCCGCGATCTTCCGCATGCCGCGTTCGAAGGCGGGCACGGCGGTGTTGCGGCCCCACTTGGTGTCGGAGTCGTAGCCCATGCCGCCGCAGGCGAGCTTGCCGGGGAAGTTCGGGTTGTCGCGGAAGTCGGGGCCGATCGGGCTGGGGTAGCCCATGACGACCAGCTTGTAGTCGCCGTCGGCGTATCCGGCGTCGCGCATGACGGACTTCAGGTCGCGGACGGTCTGCTCGACCTTGGGGACGAGCGCGTCGACGCGGCCCTGCCAGCCGGGGGCGTACTTGGGCTCGCAGGTGCCCTGGCTGAGCACGAACCGCTGGACGCAGTCGGTCATGACGGGCCCGAACTGGAGGTCGTCGTTGGCCCCGGCGACGAGCAGCACCATCTTGATGCGGGTGTTGCGCGCCTTGATCGCGAGGCTGTCGCTCTGGACGAGCTCGTCGGCGTACTGCTTGGAGCCGCCGATCCTGATGTTTCCGGTGTAGGCGCCGGAGCAGGCGACGTTGAAGGTGAGGTCCGCGGGGATCCCGGTGCGGTGGATGGCGGCGTCCGGGGAGCGGTGGCACCAGTTGGTGGGCCCGTTCGTGGGCGACTCGTACGTGCCGACGCCCTCGCCGGAGATCTCGCTGTCGCCGAGGGAGATCAGGCCGGTCCTGCGCTGGGCGAGCGGGCGTTCCTCCGGGCTGCCGTAGATCCTGGTGGCCTCGGCGGCCCGGATCGCCTCCAGCTCGGGGGAGAGCGGTACGGAGGTGATTCCGGCCGCCGCGCTCGTGTCGGCCGCGCCGGCGGGGGCGGCGGCGGTCATGCTGCCGAGGGCCGCCGCCGCGGCGGCGACGGCCGCGACGGGCCAGCGGAGTCTGTACCTGGTGCGCTTCACTGCGCCTCCTGGAAGTGGGGTTACCCACGGTTTCTACTGGCCGGTACGCGCCTTGGGAATACATCGAACAAGAGAAGTGCTCATCTTTTTCAGGAGGTTGACCGACCATGAACCATGACGACGGATACCGGATCGAGCACGACTCCATGGGTGAGGTGCGGGTCCCCGCGCACGCCAAGTGGCGGGCCCAGACCCAGCGGGCCGTGGAGAACTTCCCGGTCTCCGGACAGCGCCTGGAGCGGGCCCACATCGAGGCCCTGGCCCGGATCAAGGCGGCCGCCGCCCAGGTCAACGCCGAGCTGGGGGTGATCGGGAAGGACCGCGCGGAGGCGATCGTCTCGGCGGCCGAGGAGGTCGCCGAGGGGCGCTGGGACGAGCACTTCCCCGTGGACGTCTTCCAGACCGGCTCGGGCACCTCGTCCAACATGAACACCAACGAGGTGATCGCCACCCTCGCCACCGAGCGGCTCCCCGAGGGCGAGGAGGTCCACCCCAACGACCACGTCAACGCCTCGCAGTCCTCGAACGACGTCTTCCCCTCGTCCATCCACATCGCGGCCACCGGCGCCGTCACCCGCGACCTGATCCCGGCCCTCGACCACCTGGCCGCCGCCCTGGAGCGAAAATCGGCCGAATTCGCGTCGGTGGTGAAGTCCGGCCGTACGCATCTGATGGACGCCACCCCGGTCACCCTGGGCCAGGAGTTCGGCGGCTACGCGGCGCAGGTCAGGTACGGCGTGGAGCGGCTGCGGGCCGCCCTTCCCCGACTCGCCGAACTCCCCCTCGGCGGTACGGCGGTGGGCACCGGCATCAACACCCCGGCCGGCTTCTCGGCGGCCGTCATCGCCGAGGTCGCCCGGGCCACGGGACTGCCGCTGACGGAGGCCCGCGACCACTTCGAGGCCCAGGGGGCCCGCGACGCCCTGGTGGAGACGTCCGGGCAGCTCCGGACCATCGCCGTCTCCCTCACCAAGATCTCCAACGACCTGCGCTGGATGGCCAGCGGGCCGCGCACCGGACTCGCCGAGATCAACCTCCCCGATCTCCAGCCCGGCTCCTCGATCATGCCGGGCAAGGTGAACCCGGTGATCCCCGAGGCCGTCCTGATGGTCGCCGCGCAGGTGACCGGAAACGACACCACGGTCGCGGTGGCGGGCGCCGCCGGGAACTTCGAGCTCAACGTGATGCTGCCGGTGATGGCCAAGAACCTCCTGGAGTCCGTACGGCTGCTCGCCAACGCCTCCCGGCTGCTCGCCGACCGCACCGTGGACGGGATCACGGCGAACGCGGAACGCGCCCGCGAGTACGCCGAGTCCTCGCCCTCCGTGGTCACCCCGCTGAACCAGTACATCGGGTACGAGGAGGCCGCGAAGGTCGCCAAGAAGTCGCTCGCGGAGCGGAAGACCATCCGCGAGGTCGTGCTGGAGTCCGGCTACGTCGAGCGGGGCGACCTCACCGTCGAGCAGCTGGACGAGGCGCTGGACGTGCTGCGGATGACGCGCCCGTAGGACGGACGGGCGCCCCGCGCGCGAGGCGGGCACGAGAGACGCGCGAGGCGGGCGCGGGAGAGGTGACCGGCCGGTAGCGTCCGGCCGGTAGCCGACTCCCCGTGATCTGTGCCGCAGCGGTCGTGGGAGCGCGCCCCTAAGATCTGCGCATGACAGGATCGGACGGCTCACAGCACTGGGCGCCGGGGGAGCACATCCTCTGGCGCTACCGCGGCAACGGCACCGGAGACGTGCACATCTGCCGTCCGGTGACGGTCGTCCGTGACACCCCGGAGCTGCTCGCGGTCTGGATGGCGCCCGACACCGAGTGCGTCCGCCCCGTGCTCACCGACGGCACCGCCGTCCACGAGGAGCCGCTCGCCACCCGCTACACGGCGCCGCGCACCACCGAGCGCACGCGCTGGGCGGGCAGCGGGGTGCTCAAACTGGCCCGGCCCGACGAGCCGTGGTCGGTCTGGCTGTTCTGGGAGCGCGGCTGGCGCTTCCGCAGCTGGTACGTGAACCTGGAGGAGCCGCGGGTCCGCTGGTCCGGCGGCGTCGACTCCGAGGACCACTTCCTCGACATCTCCGTCTACCCCGACCACAGCTGGCTGTGGCGGGACGAGGACGAGTTCGCGCAGGCCCAGCGCTCCGGCCTGATGAGCCCTCGGCAGGCCGCCGGGGTGCGGGCGGCCGGAGAGCGGGCGGTGGAGCGCATCAAGCGGTGGGGGACGCCGTTCGCGGACGGCTGGGAGGACTGGCGGCCCGATCCGGCCTGGCGCGTCCCGGAGCTGCCGGCGGACTGGGATCGCACTCCGGCGCACACGGCGTCGTGAGACCCTTGATGCGCCCCCGGGGTTCAAACGTAGGATCGTCCTCCGCACGGCAGAGACGGACCGGACACCACGTCAGACCCACCGGACAGCACGCCAACGACGGATCACAGCACAGGACCTGACCAGAAGTCATCCACGAGGGGGAGAACAGTGCCGGACGTGCGCCCGGGTGTTCCCACCCCTGCCGTTGCCGCGGCTCGCGGAGCGTCGAGATCCGCCGCGTCCGAGGGGTTTATCCCCGGCGAAGGCGCGGCATCGGCGAGAAGAGCGAGTGCGTCGCACCACCGGCCCGGACGGACGGAATCCCACGCGTGACGGAGCATCCCACCTCCCACGAAGGCCGGCAGCCCCTGGCTGCCCGGCCGCAGGAACGCGCGCGCCCTCGCCAGGAGGCGGCGGCCGGCCTGCCCTCCGACGTGCCCGCCCAGCCGGGCGGACCCACGGTCCCGGGCCAGGACGCGCCCGCGCAGGACGCCCCCGGCGGCGCGGTCCGCCCGGGCGGTCCGCAGCGCCCGGCCGCGCCCGGTGGCCCCGGCTCCCCCGGCGCCGTCGCCGTCGCCGTCTCCCCGCAGCCGCCCGGCGGGGACGGCCTCGCGCGCCGGGAGGGCGACCGGCTGCGGTTCGTCGGCGCCGCGACCCGGCGCATCGCGCGCGGCATCGACCTGGACGAGATCGTCCTCGGTCTGTGCCGTGCCACCGTGCCGACCTTCTCCGACGAGATCCTGGTCTACCTCCGCGACCCGCTCCCGGTGGGCGACGAGCGTCCGGTGGCGCCCTTCGTGCTGCGGCTGCGCCGCAGCGACCGGCTGCGGTTAAGCGATGCGGAGGGCGAGGAGCTTCTCCTCGTACCCGATCCGGACCCGACCCCCGCAGCCGAACTCTGCGAGGTGCGGGGCGGCGGGGCGCTGGCCGAGGTGCTGCGCGGGGTGCGGCCGGTCTTCGGCGACTCCGCGGCCGCGAAGGCGGCGCTGGCCGAACTGCTCGGGCCCGAGCACCCGCTGCCCGGCGGGCTGCGCGCCGTCCTCGCGCCACTGCGCGGCCGCCGCCGGGTGATCGGCGCCGCCGTCTTCCTGCGCCGCCCGGAGCGGGCCGGATTCGAGCCGAACGACCTGCTCGTGGCGGCCCAGCTGGCGACCCACACGGCGCTCGGCATCGACAAGGCCGTGCTGTACGGCCGCGAGGCGTACATCGCGGACGAGCTCCAGCGGACGATGCTGCCGGACTCGCTGCCGCAGCCGACCGGCGTCCGGCTCGCGTCGCGCTACCTGCCGGCGGCGGAGACCGCCCGGGTCGGCGGCGACTGGTACGACGCGATCCCGCTGCCCGGCAGCAGGGTCGCCCTCGTCGTCGGCGACGTCATGGGCCACTCCATGACCTCGGCGGCGATCATGGGCCAGCTGCGCACCACGGCGCAGACCCTGGCCGGTCTCGACCTGCCTCCGCAGGAGGTCCTGCACCACCTGGACGAGCAGGCGCAGCGGCTGGGCGAGAACCGGATGGCGACCTGCATGTACGCGGTGTACGACCCGGTCTCGCACCGGATCACCGTCGCCAACGCGGGCCATCCGCCGCCGATACTGCTCCACCTGGGCGGCCGCGCCGAGGTGCTGCGGGTGCCGCCCGGCGCCCCGATCGGGGTCGGCGGGGTGGACTTCGAGGCGGTGGAGCTGGACGCCCCGGCCGGCGCCACGCTGCTGCTCTACACGGACGGTCTGGTCGAGTCCCGGCTGCGGGACGTGTGGACCGGGATCGAGCAGCTGCGGGAGCGCCTCGCGGCGACCGCGCAGCTGACGGGCCCGGACCACTCGCCTCCGCTGGAGGCGCTCTGCGACGACGTCCTCGACATGCTGGGTCCGGGCGACCGGGACGACGACATCGCGCTGCTCGCGGCGCGGTTCGACGGGATCGCGCCGAGCGACGTGGCGTACTGGTTCCTGGAACCGGAGGACGCGGCCCCGGGCCGGGCCCGGCGGCTGGCCCGGCGGGCGCTGGCCCGCTGGGACCTGGAGGAGCTGACGGACTCGGTCGAGCTGCTGATCAGCGAGGTCGTGACGAACGCCGTGCGGTACGCGGAGCGCCCGGTGACGCTGCGACTGCTCCGGACGGACGTGCTGCGCTGCGAGGTCGGCGACGACTCCCCGCAGCTGCCCCGGCAGCGGCGGGCGCGGGACACGGACGAGGGCGGGCGCGGGCTCTTCCTGGTGAACCGGCTGGCCCGGCGCTGGGGGGCGACCCGTCTCTCGGGCGGCAAGGTCGTCTGGTTCGAGCTGGCGACCCGTACCTGACGCGGGGCGGGAGCCATCGCGTACGACGGAAGGCCGGACCCCTGTGCGGGTCCGGCCTTCGGTCGTTCGTCAGCGGGGCGGGCCGCCCGTGCTGTTCGCGTCGGGGCCGCCGCCCGTGTCCGGCGGCTGGACCGTCGTCGGCTGGGACGTCGGCTCCTCGGTCTCCGTCGGCTCCTGGGTGGGCTCCGGCGGCGTGGTGACCGGGTCGGTCGTGGGCTGCGACGGCGTGGTGGCCGTCGGGGTCGGCGGGGCCGTCGGGTCCGGCGAGGCCGTGGTCGGGTCCTGCGTCGGCTCCTCGGTCTCCGGGGCCTCGGTGGTCGGGGTCGGGTCGGGCGTCGTGCCGTCGCCGGGGGCGCCGCCCTCGGTCTCCAGGTCGAAGGAGGCGTCCGAGCCGCCGTTCAGGGCGCGCTCGGTGTAGTCGCCCCAGATCTGGGCGGGCGTGCGGCCACCGTTGGCGCGGCCCGGGTTGATGGTGTCGGTGAGGGTGACCTGGTTGCCCTTGGCGTCCTCGCCGAAGAGGCCGACGGCGGTGACGAGCTCGGGGGTGTAGCCGACGAACCAGGCCGAGCGGTTGTTCTCGGAGGTGCCGGTCTTGCCGGCGGCCTCGTAGTCGCCGGCGGCGCGGGAGCCGGAGCCGCTCTTCACGACGCCCGTCATGGCCCGGGTGGCGGTGTCGGCGGCCTCGCGGCTGATGACCTGCTCGCCGATCGCCTTGCCGCCCTGGACCGTGCGGTCCTTGTGCGTGGCGGTCTTCACCAGGGTCGGGGTGACCTTCTTGCCGTGGTTGTCGAGCGTGGCGTAGGCGCCGGCCATGTCCATGGTCGAGGCGCCCATGGTGCCGAGGGAGATGGCGGGGGTCTCCGGGAAGTCCGCGCCGTCCTTCAGGCCGAGGGCGAGGGCGGTCCGCTTGGCCTTGGCCGGGGTGACGTCGACGATCATCTGGGCGAAGACCGAGTTGATCGAGCTGTTGGTGGCCTTCTGGACGGTGACGGGGCCGTAGCTCTCGTCATCCTCGTTCTCCGGCGCGAAGGCGATGGGGCTGCCGACGACGGGTCGCCGGCTGTCGCCGCTGTAGATGGTGCCGAGGCCGATCCTGCGGCCGTCCTGGGTGGTCGAGCCGTTGTCGACGGCGGAGGCGAGGACGATCGGCTTGAAGGTGGAGGCGGGCTGGTAGTCGCGGCGGGTGGCGTTGGACATCCAGTGCTGGGTGGCGCCGACTCCGCCGTACATCGCGACGACCGCCCCGGTCTTCGGGTCCACGGAGGTGGCGCCGGCCTGGACGGTGGCCTGCTTCTTGTCGTTCTCGCGGTCGAGCTTGGCCTCCAGCTGCTTGTCGACCGCCTTGACGAGGTCCTTCTGCTTCTTCTCGTCGATGTTGAGGGTGATCGTCCAGCCGCCGGCCTTGATGTCCTCCTCGCTGACGCCCTGGCGCATCAGCTCCTGGTTGGCGGCCTCGACGATGTAGCCGGTCTGGCCCTCCATGCCGGGGAGCGGCTTGGGCTTCTGCGGGACGGGGAACTTCATGCCGGCGCGCTCGGAGGGGCTGAGCCAGCCCTCGCCGACCATGTTGTCGAGGACGTAGTTCCAGCGCTGCTCGACGAGCTTGCGGCCGGTGGCGTTGGCGGAGGTCCAGTCGTACTGGTTGGGCGCCTGGAGCAGCGAGGCGAGGTAGGCGCCCTGCGCGGTGGTGAGCTGGGTGGCGTCGACGCCGTAGTACGAGCGGGCGGCGGCCTGGACACCGTAGGCGCTGCGCCCGTAGTAGCTGGTGTTCATGTACCCGGCGAGGATCTCGCTCTTGCTGGACTTCTGGTCGACCTTGATGGCTATGACCATTTCCTTGAGCTTGCGCGTCGCGGTCTGGTCCTGGCTCAGGTAGAAGTTCTTGACGTACTGCTGGGTGATCGTCGAGCCGCCCTGCTTGCCCTTGCCGGTGATGGTGTTCCAGGCGGCGCGGGTGGTGCCCTTGATGTCGACGCCGTTGTCCTTGTAGAAGGTCTTGTTCTCGGCGGCGACGAACGCCTCCTGGACCTTCAGGGGGATCTTGTCGAGGCCGACGATCTCGCGGTTGATCCGGCCCGTGCGGGCGAGGACCTTGCCGTTCGCGTACTTGTAGATGTTGCTCTGCATGGTCGCCTCGGCGTTGGCCGACGGCACCGGGACCAGCAGGTAGACGACGTACAGGGCGCCCATGCCGAGGAGGCAGAACACGAAGAAGGTGCCCAGGAGCTTCTTCCAGGTGAAGAGCCGGCGTATGCCGCGTTTCTTCGCCTTGCCCTTGTCCGGTCGGCCCATGTGTCCAGTCGCTCCTCGTCGTGTGTCCGGCGCCCTCGGTGCTGAGCCCGTTCGCGCCGGATCAGCTCAGCAAGCTAACACCGACGAGCCGGACATAGGACAACCGATCACGTCTTTTCCGGACGTGAGAATCAGCACCCACGCCCAGAGGAACCGACGTTCGGGCGGCCCGGATGGTTGCGTGAGGGACCGCTTCCGCTTGGCGACCGCGCCCTGACCGTGGCTATACATCAGGGGTATACACCCCGTGTACAGTGACCGTCATGTCCATCGGTCACACTCTGCTCGGGCTCCTGGAGTCCGGACCGCGCCACGGCTACGACCTCAAGCGCGCCTTCGACGAGAAGTTCGGCCAGGACCGGCCGCTCCACTACGGCCAGGTCTACTCGACCATGTCCCGGCTCCTGAAGAACGGCCTGGTCGTCGTCGACGGCATCGAGGCCGGCGGCGGCCCCGAGCGGAAGCGCTACGCCATCACCGAGGCCGGCATCACCGATGTCGCCCAGTGGCTCGCCACGCCCGAGAAGCCGGAGCCGTACCTCCACTCCACGCTCTACACCAAGGTCGTCCTCGCCCTGCTGACCGGCCGCGGGGCCGCCGGCCTCCTCGACACCCAGCGCGCCGAGCACCTGCGCCTGATGCGCGAGCTCACCCGGCGCAAGCGCGACGGCGACCTCGCCGACCAGCTCATCTGCGACCACGCCCTCTTCCACCTGGAGGCGGACCTGCGCTGGCTCGAACTGACCGCCGCCCGCCTCGACGCGCTCGCCGAGGAGGTCCGCCGATGAGCACCGCCCCGCTGCTGCGCGCCACCGGCCTGGACAAGACCTACGGCCCGACCCCGGCGCTCGCGGGCGCCGACTTCGCCCTCCGGGCCGGCGAGGTCGTCGCCGTCATGGGCCCCTCCGGCTCCGGCAAGTCGACGCTCCTCCACTGCCTGGCCGGCATCGTGCGCCCCGACGCCGGGACGATCACCTACGACGGCCGCGAGCTCACCGCCCTCTCCGACGGCGCGCGCAGCTCCCTGCGCCGCACCGACTTCGGCTTCGTCTTCCAGTTCGGCCAGCTCGTCCCCGAGCTGACCTGCGTCGAGAACGTCGCCCTGCCGCTCCGTCTGAACGGCGAGAAGCGGAAGGCCGCCGAGGCCAGGGCCACCGAGTGGCTCGCCCGCCTGGAGGTCGACTCCGTCGGCGGCAAGCGCCCCGGCGAGATATCCGGCGGCCAGGGCCAGCGCGTCGCCGTCGCCCGCGCCCTGGTCACCGCCCCGCGCGTGATCTTCGCCGACGAGCCGACCGGCGCCCTCGACTCCCTCAACGGCGAGCGGGTCATGCGGCTCCTCACCGACGCCTCCCGGGACACCGGCGCCGCCGTCGTCCTCGTCACCCACGAGGCCCGGGTCGCCGCGTACTCCGACCGCGAGGTCGTCGTCCGGGACGGTGCGGTACGGGACGCGGAGTGGGCCGCATGAGCCTCGGCACCTGGGCCCGCGACCTGACGCTCGGCGCCCGGTTCGCGGTCACCGGCGGCCGCTCCGGCCTGCTCCGCACCGCCCTGACCGCCACCGGCGTCGGCTTCGGCGTGGCGCTGCTGCTGCTCGCCGCCTCCTTCCCGAACATGCTCTTCCAGCGCGAGGTGCGGGAATCGGTCCGCGCCGTCGACGGCAGCGAGTCGGTCACCTCGCCCCGCCCCGACTCCTTCCTCCACCTGAGCCGGACCACCGTCTACCGGGACGACACCGTCAGCGGACTGCTGCTGCGCCCCGAGGGCGACCGGCCCCCGCTGCCGCCCGGCGCCCCGGCCTTCCCCGGCACCGGCGAGATGCTGGTCTCCCCCGCGCTCGGGAAGCTGCTCGACTCCCCCGACGGCGCGCTCCTGCGGGAGCGGCTCCCCTACGAGGTCGTCGGGACGATCGGCCCGGCCGGACTCATCGGCCCGGCCGACCTCCGGTACGTCGCCCACGTCGACTTCCTGGACACGGAGAACTACGACGGGCGCGGCGTACGGTACGGCTGGTCCGTCCCCGAGGAGCCGCTGAACGCGTTCCTGATCCTCCTCGTCGTCGTCGCCTGCGTCGTCCTGCTCCTGCCGGTGCTCGTCTTCGTCGCGACCGCCGTCCGCTTCGGCGGCGAGCAGCGCGACCGGCGGCTCGCCGCCCTGCGGCTGATCGGCGCGGACACCGCCATGACCCGGCGGATCGCGGCCGGCGAGTCCCTCGCGGGCGCGCTGCTCGGGCTCCTGGTGGGCGCCGGACTCTTCCTCGCGGCCCGGCAGTTCGCCGGTGCCTTCACCATCTGGGACGTCAACGCCTACCCCGGCGACGTCGTGCCGATGACCGCCCTCGCCGCGCTCGTCCTCGCCGTCGTCCCGGTCGCCTCGGTCGTGGTGAGCCTCTTCGCCCTGCGCGGCGTGGCCATCGAGCCGCTCGGCGTCGTGCGGACCGCGACCCCGCGCCGCCGCCGGCTGTGGTGGCGGCTGCTGCTCCTCGCGGCCGGCCCGGCGATCCTCCTCCCGCGCGCCGACAGCGTCCGCATGAACGACACCTCCCTCGACACCGTGGCCGTCGTGGCCGGCACCACGCTCGGCCTGATCGGCCTCACCGCGCTGCTGCCGTGGCTCGTGGAGGCGGGCGTGAAGCGGCTGCACGCCGGACCGGTGGCCTGGCAGCTCGCGGTCCGCAGGCTCCAGCTGAGCAGCGGCACGGCGGCCCGCGCGGTCAGCGGCATCGTCGTCGCGGCCACCGGGGCGATCGCCCTCCAGATGCTCTTCCAGGCGATGGAGCACGACTTCACCCAGGGCAGCGGCGAGGACACCACCCGCGCCCAGATCACCGTCGGCACCGACGCGCGGACCGCCGGCGAGGCCCGCGGGATCATCGACCGCGTCGCCGGGACCGAGGGCGTCGCCGGGGTGAGCGGCACCGTGGAGTCACGCGTGTGGCGCCCCGGGCCGCTGAAGGCCGGCGAGGACTTCTCCCCCATGGCCTCGCTGCGGGTCGGCGACTGCCCCTCCCTCCGGGAGTTCGCCACGCTCCCCTCCTGCCGCGACGGCGACGTCTTCATCCTCCTCGGGCACGGGGTCCAGGGCACTCCGCCCGACACGATCGTCACCCGGACCGCCCGGCCCGGCGCCCTGGTCGCCCTGCGCGACCCGCATCCGCACCCGAGCGCGCCGAAGCCCCCCGCGGGCGACCCGCCGCCGCCGTGGCGCATCCCCGCCACGGCGAGGACCGTGGACGCCCGCCCCGATCCCACGGGCACGTACCAGTACGGCGTCCTCGCCACCCCGTCGGCGATCGGCGCTCTCCCGCTCGACGAGCCCACGGCGGCGGTCATGGTCCGGCTCGACCCGGCCGTGCCGGACGCCGCCGACCTCGTACGGAACGAGGCGGACGCCATCGACCCGACGTCCTGGGTCCGCACCCTGAAGGACACCGAGCGCGACGCGGCGTTCTCCAGCGTCCGCACCGGGATCCTCGTCGGCTCCACCCTGACGATGCTCCTGGTGGCGGCCTCGCTGCTGGTCGCGACCCTGGAGCAGCTCAGGGACCGCAAGCGGCTGCTGTCCTCGCTGGTCGCCTTCGGCACCCGCCGCTCGACCCTGAGCTGGTCGGTGCTGTGGCAGACGGCGGTGCCGATCCTCCTGGGACTGGCCCTGTCCGTCGCGGGCGGCCTCGGCCTCGGGAGGGTCCTGCTGGGCATGAGCGGGCAGCCGGTCGTGGACTGGTGGGGCTTCCTGCCGGTCGTCGGGGTCGGCCTCGCGCTGATCGCGGGCGTGACGCTGCTGAGCCTGCCGGTGCTGTGGCGCCTGATGCGGGCGGACGGGCTGCGCACGGAGTAACCCGTCGTTCGCGCGTACGAGAGGGGCGGGGGGGGGCGGGGCCCGGGGGGGGGGGGGGGGGCCCCCCCCCCCCCCCCCGCGCGGGCCCCCCCCCGGGCCCGGCCCCCCCCCCCCCCCCCCCCCCCCCCCCCCCCCCCCCCCGGGGGGCCCCCCCCCCCCCCCCGGGGGACACCGGGTGATAAGAGGGCCCCCCCGCCGGCCCCCCCC
>NZ_JBIARV010000001.1:694249-1456140 GCF_042890295.1 Streptomyces sp. NPDC002232
GGGGCCGCGGTGATCCCCCGTGGGGGGGCGGCCCCGGGGGGGGGGGGGCCGGGGGGGGGGGGGGGCCCCCCCCCCCCCACGCCCCTCACCCGTACGGGACGACACGCTCGGGTCAGGCCCGCGCGCCCAGCACCCGGACCGGGAGCCCCCGCATCGCGCCGCGCAGCGCCTCCGCGAGCTCCTCGAACTCGGCGTGCCGGGCCGCGCCGGTGCGCATCGCGAGGGCGATCCGCCGCGAGGGGGCCGGTTCGGCGAACCGCCCGGTCCACAGGGCCGTGTTGCGGGCGGTCTCCACGGTCACGGCGGTGCGCGGCAGCAGGGTCACCCCGAGCCCGCCGGCGACCAGCTGGACCAGGGTGGCGAGCCCGGCGGCGGTGGTGGTGACCTCGGCGCCGTCGGTCCGCCCGGCCTCCCGGCAGATGTCGAGGGCCTGGTCGCGCAGGCAGTGCCCCTCGTCGAGGAGCAGCAGGCGCAGCTCCTTGAGCGCCTCGCGCGGGATGGCGTCCCGTCCGGCCAGCTGGTGGCCCTCCGGGGTGACCAGGACGAAGTCCTCGTCGAAGAGCGGAAGTTCGGTGACCCCGGGCACGCCCAGCGGCACGGCGAGCAGCAGCAGGTCGAGCCGCCCGGCGGTGAGCCCCTCCAGGAGCGAGGAGGTCTGCTCCTCGTGGACCTGGAGGTCGAGCTCGGGGTAACGCCGGTGGACCAGCCGCAGGACGGTGGGCAGCAGATAGGGCGCCACGGTGGGGATCACGCCGAGCCGCAGGACGCCGGTGAAGGGCGCCTGGACGGCCTCCGCCTCCTCCATGAGCTCCGCCACCGCGTCGAGGACGGTGCGGGCGCGGGCCGCGAGCCGCTCCCCCGCGGGCGAGAGCAGTACCTTCCGCGTCGTACGCTCGAGGAGCTGGACACCGAGTGCCTCTTCGAGCGTCGAAACCGCGCCCGAAAGAGCGGGCTGGCTCATGCCGATGGCGGCCGCCGCGTCGCGGAAGTGCAGATGCTCAGCGACCGCCACGAAGGCCCTGAGCTGGGAGAGGCTGGGCTGCTTGCCGCGGTGCGGGGTGTGCGGGGTGCTGTACGGGGATGCCACTGATAACCACCTTCGATCAACACGACCCACTCTAGCTATTTCACTGATCAATGCACTCCGTGCCATGCTGTGAGCCGTCCAACCCCCACGGAAGACCCCAAAAGGGACCCTTCCCGTCTGCGAGGAGAGCGCGTGCTCACTGTCGGTGACAAGTTCCCCACCTACGACCTGACCGCCTGCGTGTCGCTGGAGAGCGGCAAGGAGTTCGAGCAGATCGACCACAAGGCCTACGAGGGCAAGTGGCGCGTGGTGTTCTTCTGGCCGAAGGACTTCACCTTCGTCTGCCCGACCGAGATCGCGGCGTTCGGCAAGCTGAACGACGAGTTCGCCGACCGTGACGCCCAGATCCTCGGCGTCTCCGGCGACTCGGAGTTCGTCCACCACGCCTGGCGCAAGGACCACGCCGACCTGCGTGACCTGCCCTTCCCGATGCTGGCCGACTCGAAGCACGAGCTCATGAGCGACTGCGGCGTCCGCGGCGAGGACGGCTTCGCCCAGCGCGCCGTCTTCATCGTCGACCCGAACAACGAGATCCAGTTCACGATGGTGACCGCCGGCTCCGTCGGCCGTAACCCCAAGGAGGTCCTGCGGGTCCTCGACGCCCTCCAGACCGACGAGCTGTGCCCCTGCAACTGGAACAAGGGCGAGGGCACCCTCGACGCGGCCGCCCTCCTCTCCGGCGAGTAAGGGCGATCCGACATGGCTCTCGACGAACTGAAGTCCGCCATACCGGACTTCGCCAAGGACCTGAAGCTGAACCTCGGTTCGGTCATCGGCAACAGTGACCTCCCGCAGCAGCAGCTGTGGGGCACCGTCCTCGCCTGCGCGATCGCCTCGCGCTCGCCGAAGGTGCTCCGCGAGCTGGAGCCCGAGGCCCAGGCGAACCTGAAGCCCGAGGCGTACCAGGCCGCCAAGTCCGCCGCCGCGATCATGGCGATGAACAACGTCTTCTACCGGACCCGGCACCTGCTGTCGGACCCCGAGTACGGGACGCTGCGCGCCGGTCTGCGGATGAACGTCATCGGCAACCCGGGCGTCGAGAAGGTCGACTTCGAGCTGTGGTCGCTGGCCGTCTCCGCGATCAACGGCTGCGGCCAGTGCCTGGACTCGCACGAGCAGGTCCTGCGCCAGGCCGGTGTCGACCGCGCCACGATCCAGGAGGCCGTCAAGATCGCCGCGGTGATCCAGGCGGTGGGCGTCACCCTCGACGCGGAAGCGGTCCTCGCCGAGTAGTCGGGCGCGACCGTACGAGAAGGGCCCCGGGGCGTCGCGCCCCGGGGCCCTTCCGTCCGTTCCGGAGCGCTTCCATGAGGAGGCCCTTCCGTCCCTTCCGGAGCGCCTCCATGAGGAGGCCCTTCCGTCACTTCCGGAGCGCCTCCATGAGGGCCAGCAGGTCCTGCGTCATGGGGACGTCGATCCCGGAGAGGTCGACGGCCTTCCCCTCGCCGAGCGGCTTCCCCTGCTCGTCGGTGCTGTACTGCCGGTAGATCTGGAGCTCGAACTCGGCCTGGCCGTCGAGGACCCGGATCTCCCCGCCGTCGCCGCCCCGGTCGCTGAAGAAAGCCTGCTCCCCGAGCCCGCCGATCGGCGTCGCGAGGTCGTAGTACTTCGCCCGCGCCGGGAACTCGGGCCCGGGGTCGGTCACCTTGTGCAGGGTGTACGAGAGCTGGGCGCTGTACCCGGCGTCCGGGTCGCCGAACGCCATCGAGCAGGACGTCTCGTACACGGTGGGATCGTCCATCTCGGGCCCGACGCCGTCCTCGGAGCGCTTGCCCAGGATCCCGCCGAGCGCCTTCAGCCCGGCCTTCTCGCAGAGCTTCACCCCCGTCGGGTATCCGCCGAGGTCCGGGCCCGGGTCCTTCCGCTGCCCGTACGCGTAGAGCCCGCCGCCCCACACCGCCGAGGCGAGGACCGCGCCGCCGAGCGCCCAGACCCAGGGGCGGCGGGCCCGGGGCGGGCGCGGCGGCGGGGCGTCGCTGAGCACCTCGGAGGCGTCGAACGCCTCGCCGCCCACGAGTTCCGGCTCGGATATCACGCCTTCGGCCCGTCGGCGCCGCCCGGAGCCGGGACCGGCGCCACGGCGAAGGCGGTCGCCCCGTGGGGCTCCGGGCTGCTGCGGAGGGCCTGTTCGGTGCTGTAGGCGCGCAGGTAGCCGACCGCCGTGTTGGCGACGGCGACCAGCGGGACGGCGACGACGGCGCCGCCGATTCCCGCGGTCAGGCCGCCGGCCGCGACCGCGAGGACGACGGCGAGCGGGTGGACGCGGACCGCCCGGCCGAGGATGAAGGGCTGGAGGACGTGGCCCTCGATCTGCTGCACGGCGAGGACCACGACGAGCACCATCAGCGCGGTGAACAGGCCGTTGGTCACGAGGGCGACGACGACGGCGAGGGCGCCGGAGATCACCGCGCCGACCAGCGGGATGAAGGCGAAGAGGAAGATGAAGACGGCCAGCGGCACCGCCATCGGCACGTCGAGGAACCAGAGCCCGAGGCCGATGAAGACGGCGTCGATGAGGGCGACGAGAACCGTGCCGCGCACATAGGCGGTGAGGGTGCGCCAGGCGCGCGGGCCGGCGCCGGCGACTCCGGGCCGGGCCTGGGCGGGCACCAGCTTGAGCGTCCACTCCCAGACCTTCTTCCCGTCGTAGAGCAGGAAGAGCGTCGAGAACATGGCGAGCAGGATGCCCGTCATCGCCTCGACGACGACGGTGACGCCCTGGAGTCCGACCTGGGTGATCTGTTCGGCGTTGGCGCCGACGGAGTCGCTGAGGTTCTTCGCGATGCCGTTGATCTGCTGCTCGGTCACGTGGAAGGGGCTGTTGAGGAGCCCTCGCTTGAGCTCTTCGATGCCGTTCTTGACCTGGTCGGACAGGTTGTCGATGTTGTCCATGACCTGCCAGACCACGAACCAGCCGACCAGCCCCATGATGACGAAGCCGGAGACGGCGGTGACGGCGGTGGCGAGCCCGCGGGGCAGGCCCTTGCGGCGCAGCATGGCCACGGTGGGCTGGAGCAGGGCGGTGACGAGGAGCGCGGCGACGAAGGCGAGGACGACCAGCTGCACGGAGCTGATGACCTTCATCAGGACCCAGACCGTGCCGGCGAGGACGAGGAGCCGCCAGCTCGCCTCGGCCGCCACGCGCATGCCCCAGGGGATGGCGGCGACGGGGTCGGGACGGGCGGCGACCGCCGGCGCGTACGACGGGGGCGCGGGCACCTGGCCCGGCTCGCCGGGGGCGCCGTCCGCCCCGGCGGCGTCGGGCAGCGGCGCGGCGGTGTCGGGATCGGTGTCGGCCCGCGCGTGGGCGGACGCGGGCATGGACTCGTACGGAAGGTCTCGGCTGTACGGCGGACCGAGCGGGTCCTCCCGCTCGGCCTCCGCCCGACGCTCGTCGAGGCGCTGACCCACGCGGCTCAGGCTCGCGCCCAGCCGTCCCAACCACCCTGGCACTCTGGACATCTTTTCCCTCTTCCCCCCGCTCCCCTGCTCATTCCTCGTCGCGAACCTACACGCAAGAGCCCCCCACCGTAGGACGGTGAGGGGCTCCCGGAGGTTGAGCGCGGTACTAGTACCAGCGGTTGGCCTGCCAGAACGACCAGGCGCCGCACGGGCTGCCGTAGCGGCCGTCCATGTAGCTGAGGCCCCACTTGATCTGGGTGGCCGGGTTCGTCTGCCAGTCCGCGCCGGCCGAGGCCATCTTGGAGCCCGGGAGGGCCTGGACCAGGCCGTAGGCGCCCGAAGACGGGTTGGAGGCGCGGTAGTTCCAGCCGGACTCGTGGTCCACGATGTTGCTGAAGCACTGGAACTGGTCGGAGGCCATCATCTGCCGGGCCATCGACTTGATCTCGGAGACGCTGTAGGAGCCCTGCGCGGCGAAGGACGTCGCGTCGCGGGCGGCCGAGCGGCTCGCGCGCTCCTCGGCCTCCTTGCGCTCCTTCTCGGCCTTCGCGGCCTTCTCCTCGGCGGCGGCCTTGTCGGCCGCCTCCTTCTTCGCCTCGGCGTCCTTGGCGGCACGGAGGCGGGCCGTCTCCTCGGCGGACTTCTTCGCCGCCGAGTCGGCGGCGGCGGCCTGGACGTCGGCCTGCTCCGAGAGGGACGAGACCTGTACCTGGGCCTGCTCGCCCGCGGGAATGTCCGCGAGCAGCGTGGTGTCGGCCGCGGTGGCTTCGAAGTTGTCGTCCGAGGCCTGGGCGGCGTTGCCCGAGGCAACACCCACGACAGCGCCGACGGTGGTGACCGCAGTGGCCGAAGCCACCGCGAATCCCCGGACCGAGATCCGGCTCACACGGTTTCCTTCCAGCACGCCCGCACAGGTGACCACGCGAGCGAAATCTTGCCCCTGGCACTGGTCTCCGACGTACGGGGTCACAGAAGACACGGGCCCGTGGTGCTGTGGGCGGCATACGGTCGACGGCTGTGGAGTTGTGCGGTGCTGTGCGCACCCCTGAGGGTGCACGTGTGCCGTATGCGGGGCCTGACGGAAGCAAGACTCTGCCGGACGGCGATGCCGCAAGGCAATTCCGTGTTGCGTGTGAAAGCTCACACCTCTTTGGACGCAGGTGTTTTGACGGATCCGTGGGACAGCAGGGCGCCGCCCGGCTAAGCTCCTGCGCTTTGCCGGGCGGCGCCAACTTCCCTACCCGTACGGACGGGTACGAATCGGTCAGATCTGGCCGTCCTCCAGCATCTCCGTCACGAGCGCGGCGATCGGCGAGCGCTCGGAACGGGTGAGCGTGACGTGGGCGAAGAGCGGATGCCCCTTCAGCTTCTCGACCACGGCGACGACTCCGTCGTACCGGCCGACCCGGAGGTTGTCGCGCTGGGCGACGTCATGGGTCAGGACCACCCGCGAATTCGCCCCGATCCGGGACAGAACGGTCAGGAGGACGTTCCGCTCCAGGGACTGGGCCTCGTCCACGATGACGAAGGCGTCGTGGAGCGAGCGGCCGCGGATGTGGGTGAGCGGCAGGACCTCCAGCATCCCGCGCCCGAGCACCTCCTCGATGACCTCGCGGCTCGCGACCGAGGACAGCGTGTCGAAGACGGCCTGGGCCCACGGGCTCATCTTCTCGGACTCGCTGCCCGGCAGGTAGCCGAGCTCCTGGCCGCCGACCGCGTACAGCGGGCGGAAGACCATCACCTTCTGGTGCTGTCGGCGCTCCAGGACCGCCTCCAGGCCCGCGCACAGCGCGAGCGCGGACTTGCCGGTGCCGGCCCGGCCGCCCATGGAGATGATGCCGACGTCCGGGTCGAGGAGCAGGTCCAGCGCGATCCGCTGCTCGGCGCTGCGGCCGTGCAGCCCGAAGGCCTCCCGGTCGCCCCTGACCAGGCGCACGTTCCCGTCGGGCGTGACGCGGCCGAGCGCCTTGCCGCGCTCGGACTGGAGCACCAGGCCCGTGTGGACCGGGAGCTCGGCGGCCTCGGGGACGTACAGCGTGTTCTGCTCGAAGAGCAGGTCCACCTGCTCGCCGGAGAGCGCCAGCTCGGACATCCCGGTCCAGCCGTTGGCGTCCGTGATGGCGAGCTCGGCGCGGTACTCCTCGGCGAGCAGCCCCACCGAGGAGGCCTTGATGCGCAGCGGCAGGTCCTTGGAGACGACCGTGACGTCGTACCCCTCGGCCTGGAGGTTGCGCGCGACCGCGAGGATCCGTGAGTCGTTGTCCCCCAACCTGTAGCCGGCGGGCAGGATGCCGGGGTCGGAATGGTTGAGTTCGACACGCAGGGTGCCGCCCAGCTCCCCGACGGGGAGGGGGGCGTCGAGGCGTCCGTACCGGACCCGGAAGTCGTCGAGCAGGCGCAGGGCCTGCCGGGCGAAGTAGCCGAGCTCGGGATGGTGCCGCTTGGCCTCCAGCTCCGTCACGACGACGATCGGGAGCACCACCTCGTGCTCCTCGAAGCGCGCGACGGCGTTGGGGTCGGCCAGCAGGACGCTGGTGTCGAGAACATAGGTGCGCCGGTCGGAAAGGCGGCGCTTCGTGCTGGTCACCACGGAAGGACAGACCCCCTCGGAAGACCCCTGTGAGGTCGGGGTGCGACGGAACCGGTGTCGCTGCGGAATGGGACCGGGCTCAGGCCGCGATGCGCGGGCCGAACCACGGCCCTCCGCTTCTCCCGTACGTGTCCCGCACGGTCGTCCTGGTGCAAGGGGCCTCCCGGGTGGCGGTCTCCGTGCCGCTCACTTCACCAGGGATATGCCCTCGAACAGCCACAGCCATGCCATGGCATATGACGACGTGTTCATGAACATGAGGTGATCGGTTCCGACCGGGAATGTCCGGAGGGGTGTCCGCGGACGGTCAGGAGCCGTAGCGCCGGTGCCGGGCCGCGTAGTCGCGCAGCGCCCGCAGGAAGTCGACCTTCCGGAAGGCCGGCCAGTGGACCTCGCAGAAGTAGTACTCCGAGTGGGCGCTCTGCCACAGCATGAACCCGGACAGCCGCTGCTCGCCGCTGGTCCGGATCACCAGGTCCGGGTCGGGCTGGCCGCGCGTGTAGAGGTGCTCCGAGATGTGCTCGACGTCGACGATCTCGGCGAGCTCCTCGAAGCTGGTCCCGCGCTCCGCGTGCTCCAGGAGCAGCGAGCGGACCGCGTCCGCGATCTCCTGCCGGCCGCCGTAGCCGACCGCGACGTTCACGAGTATTCCCGCGTTGCCGTGGGTGGCCTGCTCGGCCTCCTTCAGCACCGTCTGGGTGCGGGCGGGCAGCAGGTCCATCGTGCCGACGTGGTGGACCCGCCAGCGGCCGTCGGCGGCCAGCGAACGCACCGCGTTCTCGATGATGCCGAGCAGCGGGACGAGCTGCTCCTCGGGGCGGTTCAGGTTGTCCGTGGAGAGCATCCAGAGGGTGACGACCTCGACGTCCGTCTCGGCGCACCAGCCGAGCAGCTCCTGGATCTTGTCCGCGCCGGCCTTGTGTCCCTGCTCGGGGGTCCCGCCGGACGCCTTGGCCCAGCGGCGGTTGCCGTCCAGGATGACCCCGATGTGCTTGGGCACCTGGGTGTGGTCGAGGCGGCCTTCCACCCGGCGTGCGTAGAGCCCGTACACCAGGTCGCGCAGGTTCACTGTTCTTTGCCCCTCCATGCAGTGTCGGCCCCCGAAGCCGCCCACACTACTGCGCGCGGGCGACGGGCTCCCAGCCCGGGACTGTCACAAGTCCGTGATAAGCAGAGATACGTGACTGATTCCCCCCTGTACCGCGCCTCCGCGGACCGCTACGACGCCATGGAGTACCGCCGCAGCGGCCGCAGCGGCCTCAAGCTCCCGGCCGTCTCGCTCGGCCTCTGGCACAACTTCGGCGACGACAAGGCCCTCGGCACCCAGCGCGCGATCCTGCGCCGCGCCTTCGACCTCGGCGTCACCCACTTCGACCTGGCGAACAACTACGGGCCGCCGCCCGGCTCCGCCGAGCTGAACTTCGGCAAGCTCTTCGCCCAGGACTTCGCGCCCTACCGCGACGAGCTGATCATCTCGACCAAGGCCGGTTACGAGATGTACCCCGGCCCGTACGGCGAATGGGGCTCCCGCAAGTACCTGCTGTCCTCGCTCGACGCCTCCCTGAACCGGATGGGCCTCGACCACGTCGACATCTTCTACTCGCACCGCTTCGACCCGCACACCCCGCTGGAGGAGACGATGGGGGCCCTGGCCTCCGCCGTCCAGCAGGGCAAGGCGCTGTACGTCGGCGTCTCCTCGTACAACAGCGAGCAGACCGCCGAGGCCGCGCGGATCCTCACGGAGATGGGCGTCCGTCCGCTCATCCACCAGCCCTCGTACTCCATGATCAACCGGTGGACCGAGGAGGACGCCCTCCTGGACACCCTGGAGGCGGCCGGCATGGGCTGCATCTCCTTCGTCCCGCTCGCGCAGGGGCTGCTCACCAACAAGTACCTGAAGGGCATCCCGGAGGGCTCGCGGGCCACCCAGGGCAAGTCCCTGGACCCGAACCTGCTCTCCGACGAGGTGCTGCGGCGTCTGCGCGGTCTCGCGGACATCGCCGAGCGGCGCGGGCAGTCCCTCGCCCAGCTGGCGCTGTCGTGGGTGCTGCGGGACGAGCGGATGACCTCGGCGCTGATCGGCGCGTCCAGCGTCGCCCAGCTGGAGGAGAACGTGGCCGCGCTCGCGGGCGCGCCGCTCACGGACGAGGAGCTCAAGGAGATCGACTCGTTCGCGGTGGACACCGCCGGCACGAACATCTGGGCCGGCCGGGGCTGACGGTCCCCCGCGAGGCTCCGGAGAACCCGCGGGGCTCTCGAGAACCCGGCCGGGCTCCGGAGAAGAAAAAACGGGCCGGTCCGTGGGGGGGATACGGACCGGCCCGAGGGGGGGTTTCCACCATAACCCTTCGTTAGTCGTCCCGCGCGCCACGCGCGCCGAACGAACCGCGCCGAACGCGGCGGATCCCAAGCGGCACAAGGGATCCGAGGCCCCGTGGCGGGTTTGCGCCCCGGCGTGGCGGCGGGGTTCCGTCCCTCCCACGGGGGACCGTCCGGCCGGGGCGCGGCGTTGACGCGTGGGCCCGCGCGGACCGGCTCCCCGGCAGGTGGGCCCGCCGGAGCGGCGGCGCGGCAGCGCGATCCCGTACCGCCGCGCCAGGGTCTCGTCACCGTACGTGCGCGTCGCGGGCGCCGACTCGGTCCGCTGCCGCTCCGGAGGGTCGGGCGGGCCCTCAGGCCGGGGCGGTGAACGCGCCGAGGAGGAGGCCGAGCAGGAGGCCGCCGAGCATGAAGGGGCCGAAGGGGATCGCCGAGGAGCGGTCGGCCCGGCGCAGCAGGACGAGCCCCAGTCCGTAGACCGCGCCGAGGAGGAAGCCCGCGAAGGCCCCGGCGAAGAGCACGCCCCAGCCGTACCAGCCGAGCGCGGCGCCCAGCGGGACGGCCAGCTTCACGTCGCCGAGACCGAGCTGGCTCGGGCTGATCGCGTGGAGCACCAGGTACGCGCCGCCGAGGACGAGCCCGCCGAGCAGCGCGTGGGACCAGGATCCGGCGCGGTACGGGAGGAGCTCGGCGACGCCGAGGAGCAGCGGGACGGCGGCGGCCAGCGGCAGGGTCAGACCGTCGGGAAGCCGGTGCACGCGCGCGTCGACCGTGGCGAGCAGCACGGCGAAGGGCGCGCCGAGCAGCCAGACCGCGAGCTCGGGCCGGGGGCCACCGGTGGCGGTGGCGAGCGCGGCGCAGGCCAGGGCGGTGAGCACGGGCGCGACGAGGGGGCTCGCGGTGGTCGCGCAGTCCTGCCGCCCGGGGCCGCCGAGCCAGCCCCGCGCGGGCCCGTCGAGGACGTGCCCGGCGGGGCACCGGTCCCGCCACGGCTCCTCCGGCTCGACCGAGAACCGGTACGCGGCCCGGGGCACGAGCAGCCCGACGGCGGCCCCCCACAGGGCGGCGGCGGCGATCAGCGTGACGTACACGGACGAGACCTTAGGCTTCCGTGCCGCTACGGTCTGCCGCATGGGGAAATGGACGGACGGCCCGGGGACGTTGACGGTGGCCGCGCGGGAGGTCCCGCTGGAGGTGGCGGCCTCCTACCGGGCCCGGCGCAGGGGGCTCCTCGGCCGGGACGGGATCACCGGGGCGCTGCTGATCGTCCGCACGAACAGCGTCCACACCTTCGGCATGCGGTTCCCGATCGACGTGGCCCACCTGGACGGCTCGTTCACCGTCCGGTCCGTGGTCACGATGCGCCCGGGACGGCTCGGCATGATCCGGCCGCGCGGCCGGCACGTCCTGGAGGCGGAGGCGGGCGCCATGGCGGCGTGGGGCCTGGAGCCGGGCGTACGCGTGCGCGTGGACCTCACGGGGGCCCCGGACCGAGCAGGGTGAACGCCCCGTACGCGGCGGAGGCGAGGGCCAGACCGGCGAGGACCGGCACGGCCGTACGGGTCCGCACGCGCGCGAGGGCCACGGCCGGCGGGAGCAGCAGCCCGAACGCGGGCATCATCAGACGCGGCCGGGAGCCGAAGTACGCGGCGCCCACGAGCGACACGAACACCACCCCGACCGTGTACACGAGCAGCGGCAGCGGCTGGCGCTGCCGCACGCACAGCGCGACCAGCCCGCCGAGCAGCGCGAGCGCCGCGCACAGGCCGAGGGCGGCGGGCCACGGCAGGCCCGCGATGAACCGCGCCAGGGCGACGCCGCCGTCGATGGAGTTGCCCCAGGCCGCCTGGACCTGGAAGTACGCGGTCGGGGCGCCCTCGCGTACCCCGACGTAGGCGATGTACGCGAGCCAGCCCAGCGGGGCGATCAGCACCCCGGCCACCGTCCGCGCGGGCAGCCGACGGTCCCGTACGAGGGCGACGAGGGCGGTGACGCCGAGGGCGGCGATCAGCGCGGCGGCCGTCGGCCGGGTCAGCCCGGCGGCCGCGCACAGGGCGCCGGCCAGGATCCAGCGCCCGCGCAGCACCGCGTACAGCGACCAGGCGGCGAGCGCGGTGAACAGCGTCTCGGTGTACGCCATCGACTGGACGAACGCCGTCGGGTACACGCCCCACAGGACGGCGAGGAGCACGCCCGCGCGTGGCCCCGCGACATGGCTGCCGCAGCGGTGGATCCCCCACGCGGCCGCCAGCCCCGCGGTCCAGGAGACGAGGAGCCCGGCGGTGGCGGCGTCGACGGGGAGGACCGCCGAGAGGCCGCGCTCCAGGGCCGGGAGGAGCGGGAAGAAGGCGAGGTCGGAGTGGACGTCGCCGTTCGGCAGGGTGACCTGGTACCCGTACCCGTGCTCGGCGACGCGGACGTACCAGACGGAGTCCCAGCGCCCCTTGAGCCGGTGCAGGCCGTCCTCGCCGGTCGCGGCGGCGGCGACGGCGAGGACGACGAGGCCGATGACGCGGGTGGCGGCGTAGCCGCCGAGGGCGGCGAGGAGCGCGCGGTCGGGCCGGCGGGCGGACGGGGGAAGGGGCGGGGACATGCCCCCGATTATCCCGGGGCGCCCGCCGCCTCAGCCGAGGGGCCTTATGCGGACGAACTTCGCGGCCATCACGGGACCGAGCTGCTCCACGATCGCGTGCCCGGGCTCCTGCGGCGAGGGCAGGTCGCCCAGGAAGGAGGTGACGATGACCTCGTCGATGCCGAGGACGCCCCGGGCGCTCTGCTCCTCCAGGAAGGCGAGGGTGCTGCGCCAGTCGGGCACGCCGGGCGCCTCGCCGAGGAAGGACCGGACGGTGTCCTGGACGACGTCCCAGAAGAAGACGTGCGGCAGGACGCCGCCCTGATGGAAGACATGGGTCTCGTACACGCCCCGGAACTCGGGGATGCGGGTGACGAGATCACTGACCAACTGGACGCTGGAAGTGAGGTTCGGGCTCGCCGTCATCGGTCCAGAATGCTCCCGTCCGGAGCGTGCGTCCCGCCGGATTTACGCTTTCCTGGCGACGTCTTTCGGCTGGTTTTCCACAGGGGGTGCGAAGTGTCCCTCTTCCGTGGATCGTTGGGCGTATGTACGAGTTGGCGATCCTCGCCAGGGGCGGGGTCCTCCTGACGGTCTGGGCGGTCGCGGCGGGCTGGCCGCCGGGCCGGCTGGCCGGTCGGCTGCGCCGGGACGGCTGGCAGCGGATCTGCCGGGGAGCCTGGGCGGCCCCGGGGCGGGAGGTGGACTGGCGGCTGAGGGCGACGGCCCTCCAGTTCCTGCGCCCGGAGCTGGTGTGCAGCCACGGGACGGCGGCGCGGCTGCACCGCATCGAGGTACTGGGCGGCGAGGCGGCGGAGGACCGGCTCGACTTCACGGGGCCGCCCGCGGCCGGGTCGGCACGCGGCCGGGGCCTGCGGATCCGCACCACCAGGTTCCTCACGGACGGGGACCGGTCGCTCAGACGGGGCCTGCGCACCACGACCCCGGCCCGTACCGTCGGCGACCTGATACGGGCCTCCGCGACCCGGGAGGAGGCGGTCGTCGTCGCGGACTCGGCCCTGGCGCGCCGGGTGGTCGGGGGCGTGCGCCGGGAGGCCCTCGTCCGGCGCGAGGAGCTCGCCGCGGAGCTCGCCGCGCCCCGCCGGGGTGCGGCCCGGGCCCGCGCCTGGCTGCGGCTCGCCGAACCGGCTTCGGGCTCCCCGGCGGAGACGGTGGCCCGGCTGAGGATGGGGGACGCGGGTCTGGCCCCGGAGTGCCAGCCGACGCTCCGCACGGCGGAGGGCCGGCCGCTGCGCCCGGACTTCCTCTTCCGGAGGGCGGGCCTGGCGGTCGAGGTCGAGGGCTACGCCTTCCACGGCACCCGCCGCGCCCACGAACGGGACGTCGCCCGCTTCAACGCGCTCCAGTCCTGCCCGGAGGTCCGCCGGGTGCTGCGCTTCACGGCACGGGAGGTGTTCCACCACCCGGACCGCATGACGGCGACGATCCGGGCGGTGCTGGGCCTTTAGGGGGTGCGGGGTCGCGTCGGTCAGGCGGGGGGTGCGGAGGTCCGGGGGAAGGAGATCTCGACGCGCCGGTTCTTCTTCCGTCCCTCCTCGGTGCGGTTGTCGGCGATCGGGTAGTCCTCGCTGTAGCCGCGGATGTCGAAGGTCGTCCCGGGGTCGAGCGCGCGGGCGAGGACCTGCTGCACGGCGACGGCCCGCTCCTTCGACAGCTTGAGGCCGTGCTCGTACGTCCCCAGGTTGTCGGTGAACCCGAAGACCCGCACCCGGCCGGAGCCCATCTTCTGGATCTCGGCGGCGATGGCGGCGATGCGGGAGGTGGCGGCGGGGGTCAGCTTGGCGCTGTTCTTGGGGAACAGCACCTCGGCCTGGAGCGCGAACGTCACGTCGACGTTGGTGTCCTGCCGCCGCTCCTGCCCGCCCTCGTCCTCGACGATCTGCTTGATGTCGAGGACCTTGGCGGGGGCGAGGGTGGCGCCGTCGGGCAGCATGAGGCCGGGCGCCTCGGGGTCGATGACGGGAGCGGGCGAGGAGGTCCCGGCGGACCCGGGCGGATCGTCGGCGTAGGCGGCGGACACGGCGCCGGGCCAGAACACGACGGAGACGAGAGCGAGGGCGGCGAGGCGGCGGTGAGTGGTCGTCGTCATGGCGTCGCCTCAGGAGAGCTTGAGGGTGGCGGGTTCGAAGGTGGGGAGCTGGAAGGAGACTTCGGTGGTGGAGGCGGGGGGGGCGGGGAATTGGAGGAAGACGGCAGTGGACTTGCCGGGTCCGAGACTGTCGAGCGAGGAAGTGGTCAACGGCCGCCCGTCCGTGTCCCTGAGCACGTAGTACCGCTTCTTGCCGACCGAGTCGACGAGGGTCGCGCCACCGAGGGAGTTGCCGTGCTTGACGACTTCGGTCTCGTCGCCGCTCATCTGGGCCGGAATGATCCCAGGCGTCTCGGACGTATTCTTCAACCGCCCCTTGATGGTGAGGAACCCGCCCCGATCGCGGTCCGCTGTGTTGATGGTGAGCTCCAAGCCCTTCTGCCCCTTGAGGACCGCCAAGGTCTCGGTGGGCTCCTCGGCCTCTTGAGAGCCTTGGACGGTGGGTGATCCCTGCTGAGAAGCCGCACCCGTCGACGCCGGCTTGTTGTCACTGGGCTTCTCGTCAGCGCCGCACCCGGCCGCGAAGAGCGCCACGGATGTGATCGCGACGGCGACCGCCCCTGTGCGGACCTTCTTTGCGTAGCGCGCGTTCATGAAGCGTGCTTCCTTTGCTCGTCGCGGGTCAGTCCGACAGTCGGACTCTGAAGAGATCTGCGGCGCTGGGGAGGATCGGACTGTCAGGCTCGATCACCCACGGCTCGCCGTCGCACGTGAGGCCGACCAAGGGGCCCTCCTCGTCCGGCTTGTCGCCGTCGCCGCCGGGGCTGGGCGTCGGGGTCGGCGATGTCGAACTCGGAGGAGACGTGGGCGGATCGGGAGAGGGTTCCGGTTCCGCGTAACTACAAAGCGGCTCGATCACGGCTTCGGCGGATGCCGTGGCCTGCCGCGGCTCACCGCCTGTCGTCATCACCGTCACGCGGAAGCCGGGCTCACCCGTGGCGAGCGACACACATCCGCCGCCCGAGAACCGCGCCTCGTTCCGGGACGCGAACTCCGCGGCCCGTCCGCACGCCTGGCCCTCGGAGTAGGACCTGCCCTTGAGGAACCCGTCCCACTGGTCCGGATCGAGAATCACGGCGAGCCACCCGTCACGCAGCTGATCCCGGGCGTCCTGAGCCGCAGCGAGGGCCGCCGCGTCCGCGGCGGTCTGCGCGCCATTGCGCGTCAAGGCCGCCTGCCCCACCAAGAAGTAGGCGAAGGCCAGAAACAGAAGCCCAGCGATGACTGCGATGTAGACGGGAAACGCCTGCCCCGCGTCGTCGCGTCGACCTACTCGCCGCCACCGCCGGTGAGTTCGCTGATCTTCTGAGCGATCGCATTCTTGATCGACTGGCCGATGTCCGTACCGGTGATCGCGATCACGATCGCCACCACCACCACGATGATCCCCAGATACTCCACCGCCGTCTGACCCCGGTCCCTCGTGCGGCGGTCCGTCCAAGCGGCAAGCTGCATGCGTGCCTTGGTCAGGGTCTTCAGCATCGCGTCGTTCATCGTGGTCCCCTCCGCGTTCGAACGCCTGCGCTGGGGCACCGTACGCCGACGGGCGGGTCGGCGGGCAGGGCCCGGTCGGCGGGTGGGTCCGATGAAGCGTCCGGTCCATCACGTCCACCCCCCTCACACTCTGTCCGCACTGTGGCACATCGGGTTGCGCCCGCGAAGTCCTTTCCCCGGAATATGTCACCGCATCCCGTCAGTCGGTCACTCCCCCGTCACCGACCCGAAGTCCGTCCCCGTCCCCAGGAACAGCCCCGCGCCCAGAAGGATCATCGTCGCCGGGACCATCAGCGTCGTGATCACCATCGTCGCCTTCGGCACCGCCTTCGCGGCCTTGCGCCGGGCGTTCTGCGCGTCCGTGCGCCGCATGTCGTTGGCGATCTGGATCAGCGTGTCCACGATCGGCGCCCCCAGCTCCTCCCCCTGCTGGAGCGCCGTCACGAACTGGGCCACCTGCTCCGAGTCGTTGCGGCGGCGCAGTTCGTCGAAGGCCTTCCGGCGGCTCACGCCCATGTCCATCTGCCGCAGGGTGATGCGGAGTTCGTCCGACCAGGGGCCCTCGTACTTCTCGGCCACCCGTTCCAGTGCCTGCCGGAAGCCCAGGCCCGCGCTGACCACCACCGCCAGGACGTCCAGGAAGTCCGGCAGGGTGCGTTCGATCTGGTCCTTGCGGATGCGGACCGCCGACCAGATCCCGACCTCCGTCCAGAACGCCCCGAAGGCCAGCAGCAGCAGCGCCGTCACGTACGAGCCCTTGCTCAGCATCACCAGCCCGCCGAGCCCGCCCAGGAAGCCGTAGACCGCCCGCCTCGCCCCATACCGGTCGATCGTCAGGCCGCCGGGGTTGCCCGCCAGGTCGATGCGGCGCCGGACCGCGTTCACCCGCTTCGGGCCCATCAGGCGCAGCACCGCCGGCGACCACCGCATCCCCAGCCGGTCGACCGCCGAGTCGACGGCTCCGGTGCGGGTGCCGCCGACCTCCAGCGCGAGTCTGAGGTCGTCGGGGAGCTTGGCGTCGGCCCGGTAGAGCCGCAGGCCGTACGCGAAGCCCGCGACGGCGAGGCCTGCCAGGAGGGACAGGAGGAGGTCCACGGCGGCGTCCCCTACACGTCGATCTTCGAGAAGCGGCGGATGGCGGCGAAGCCGACCACGTACAGCGCGAACGCCGCGACGACCGCGGCCCGCCCGATGCCGGAGGCGGTCATGCGGTCGAGCGCGCCGGGCTGCATGTTGTCGATGAGCAGCAGCGAGCCGACGCCGATGACCGGCACGGAGTACGCGGTCATGCTCACCTGCGAGAGCTGGGTGCGGACCTCCCGCCGGGTCTCCTTGCGCTCCTCCAGGGTCTCCGTGAGGTTGCGCAGGGACGAGACGACGGTGCCGCCGGCCCGGTTCGCGAGGACGAGGGTGGTGACGAGGACGACCAGTTCGCGGGAGGGGAGGCGCTCGGCCAGCTCGCCCAGCGCGTCGTCCAGGGAGGTGCCCACGGCCAGTTGCTGCGCCACCTTCTCCAGTTCGTCCCCGGCCGGCGCCTCCATCTCGTCGGCGGCCAGGCTGAGGGCCATGCGCAGGGCGAGTCCGGCCTGGGTGGCGTTGGCCAGGATCCGGGAGAGCTCCGGCAGCTGGTTGATGAACCGCTCGATGCGCTTCTGCCGCTGCCAGTTGAGGTAGCCCATCGCGACCCAGATCCCGAGCAGGCCGCAGAGCGGGCCGAAGAACGGGGACAGCGCCGCCTGGCCCACGATCCAGAGGACCGCCACCGTCGCCGCGAGCGCCATCGTGAACTCGCCGGGCGTGACGTCGAGTCCGGTCGCCGCGATCCGCAGCTCCAGCTTCCGCCCGAGGGCGGTCTTCCGTACGCGCCGGTCGACGCCCCGGAAGCGTCGTCTGCGGCGGCCGGTGGCGGTCTCGGGCGCGCCGCTCTCGTCGAGGCGGGCGACGAGGGCCGCGTGGCGGCGGGCGCCGCTCGCGTACAGCTGGACGCCGACGACGCCCAGGACGCAGGCGAGCAGCGCCACGCCGGTCGTCAGCCAGAAGGGGTCCGTCGTCATCGTCCCGCCTCGGGTCGCCGGTTCGGGTCGTCGTCGGTCATCGCCGCTCCCCCGGGCGCCAGGTGGGGTCCTCGGCCGGCTCTCCGTCGCCCGGCCGCCAGGTGGGGTCCTCGGTCATCACTGCGCCTCTCGGGTGGCCAGATGGGCGTCCGTCACGGCCACGCCGAAGGCCTGCGGGATGGGCTGCCCCGCCAGGTACAGGCGCTCGGCGACGCGCCGGGGCAGGGGGTGGTAGGTGAACCGTCCGTACACCCGCCCGTCCGCCGCGAGCGGTTCGGCCTGGAAGCGGCAGACCGTGGCCAGCAGGAAGCGTTCCCTGCCGTGCGAGGCGAGGACGGAGATCTCGGTGACGCGGCGGGTGCCGTCCGGGTGGCGGGTCAGCTGGACGAGGACGTCGACCGCGCTGTTGATCTGGTCGCGGAGCGCCTCGAACGGCACCTTCACCTCGGACATCGACGCGAGGGTCTGGAGGCGCATCAGGGCGTCCTCGGCGGAGTTCGCGTGGACGGTGGCGAGCGAGCCGTCGTGGCCGGTGGACATGGCCTGGAGCATGTCGAGCGTCTCTCCGCCGCGGACCTCGCCGACGATGATGCGGTCGGGGCGCATGCGCAGGGAGTTGCGGACGAGGTCCCGGATGGAGATCGCCCCGCGGCCCTCGATGTTCGGCGGGCGGGCCTCCAGGCGGATGACGTGGGACTGCTGGAGCTGGAGTTCGGCCGAGTCCTCGATGGTGATGATCCGCTCGCCGTCCGGGACCAGGCCGGAGAGGGCGTTGAGGAGGGTGGTCTTCCCGGTGCCGGTGGCGCCGGAGACGATCAGGTTGAACTTGGCCTGCACGAGCCCGGAGAGCAGGAGCAGCATCTGCTCGTCGAGGGAGCCGAGGCCGACCATCTCGTGGAGCGTGTAGGCGCGGGGGAAGCGGCGGATGGTGAGGGTCGCGCCGGTGAGCGAGAGCGGCGGGATGATGACGTTGACGCGCTCGCCGGAGGGGAGCCGGGCGTCGACCATCGGGTTCGACTCGTCGACGCGCCGGTTGACGGTGGAGACGATGCGCTCGATGGTCTGCATGAGCTGCTCGTGGGAGGCGAAGCGGAGCGGGAGGAGTTCGACCCGGCCGCCGCGCTCGATGAAGATCTGGTCGGGGCCGTTGACCATGATCTCGGTGATGGAGGCGTCTTCGAGGAGCGGTTCGAGGACGCCGAGGCCGAGGGCCTCGTCGACGACGCGCCGGATGAGCTGGGCGCGTTCGGCGGTGGAGAGGACCGGGCCCTCGCGGCTGATGATGTGCCCGAGGACGCGCTCCAGACGGGCCCGGCGCTCGGCGGCCGCGAGCCCGGACATCTCGGTGAGGTCGATCTCCTCCAGGAGCTTGGCCCGGAAGGCGGCGACGAGGTGCCCGTCCTCCCGGGCGGCGGCGGCACCGCCCTCCTCGGGGGCGTTGATCCGGGCGCGCAGGCTCACGGCAGGTCCTCCTCGGGCGACTCGGGCAGCGGCATGGTGGCGGTCTTCCGTACGGTCCCGAAGTCGTCCACGAAGGGCATGACGGACGGGATGGTGACGATGGCGGTGACGGTCACTTCGCCTCCGCCGGCGTGGGGTTCGATCTGAGTGCGGTCGGCGATCCAGCCGCTCACCGCCGCCTTGCCGGCCGCCGTCGCGGTGGGCCCGTCCTCCGCGTCGCTGCTCGCCGCCCGCGCGGCCGCGCGCGCCGCCGTGCCCGCCTGCTGGGCCGCGTACGCGGCGACGCCGAGCTGGAGGCCCGCGAGCCCGACGAGCAGCAGGATCGGCAGGAAGCCGAGGTACTCGATGGCGGCCTGGCCGCGGTCGCGGGTCCTCCCGCGCGGCTGTTCGCTCATGGTGCGGGGACCTCCGAGATCGCGCCCGCCTCGCCCTCCACCCGGAAGAGGCCTCCCACGCCCGGGACCAGTGCGGGGACCTGGAGGCTGACGACCGCGGTCACCATCCCGCCGCCCGTCGGGCAGCTCACCCGGGCGCCGTCCAGCCAGGCCCCGTCCAGGTGCCGCTTCGCCGCATCCCCGCAGTCGTCGCCGACGGCACCGGCGCGCGCCGCCTCGTCCGCCGCGTTCCCCGCCAGGGTGTACGTGTAGCCGACCAGGACGACCTGCCACAGCAGGGCCAGGGTGAGCAGGATCAGCGGCACCATGCCGAGGAACTCCACCGCCACCTGCCCCCTGTCGTCGTCCCGGTGCGCGCGCACGGTCAGCGGCCTCCGGTGCGGCGGCGCAGGCCCAGGGAGCCGCGGTCGCCCGCGCGGGCGAGTTCCTTGCCGGGCTGTCCGGCCCCCTGGACGAGGCCCAGTTCGCCGGCGAGGCCCCACAGGGCCTGCTTGACGGTGGACCGGGCGTCGAGCTCGTGGAGGCGGCCGGCGTCGACGACGGCCTGGAGCTCCTTGGAGTGGTCCGGGACCGCGATGCCCGCCGTCCGGGTGCCGGTGATCTTCTGGACGAGCGGCGGCTGGATCTCGGTGGAGCGGTGGAGGCGGTTGACGAGGGTGACGGTCTCCTCGGCCTTGCGGACCTGGAGCCGCTCCCACATCCGTACGGTCCGCTTGGCGGCGCGGACGGCGACCACGTCCGGGGTGGTGACGAGGAGGGCGGTGTCGGCCCTCTCGATCGCGGCGGCGTTCGCGCTGTCGAGGCGGGAGCCGCAGTCGACGACGACGACCTCGTGGCGGCCGCGCAGGGCGCTGACGACCTGGCGGGCGGCGCGGTCGGTGACCTCCTCGCCGCGCTCGCCCTCGGCCGGGGCGAGGAGCAGCGAGAGGCCGGTCTCGTGGACGTAGACGGCGTCCTGGAGGACGCGGGGCGAGATGTCGGCGATGGTGGCGAGGTCGGCGACGGAGCGGCGGAACTGGACGTCGAGGTAGGAGGCGATGTCGCCGCTCTGGAGGTCCATGTCGACGAGGGCGACGCTGCGTCCGGAGGCCTGGGCGGCGAGGGCGAGGTGGACGGCGGTGACGGTGGTGCCGACGCCGCCCTTGGCGCCGCTGACGGTGACGACGGTGCCGCCGGGTCCGGTGGCGCGCTCGGCGCCGCCGCCGAGGTGGCGGCGGACGCCCAGGGACCACTGGGCGGCGGCCTGGACGCGGCTGGCGAGCTCCTCGTAGCCGAGGGGCAGGGTGACGAGGCCGCGGGCGCCGGAGTCCATGGCGGCGGAGAAGAGGACGGGGCTGGCGTCGGCGGTGATGAGGACGACGCCGACGGCGGGGAAGCGGAGGGCGACCTCGCGGACGAGTTCGAGCGCGGGGACGGGTCCGATCCGCTCGTGGACGAGGACGACCTCGGGGAGTTCGTCGAGGGAGGCGGCGGCGAGGCGGGCGAGGGTGTCGACGAGCTGGGTGGAGTCGGCGACCGGTGGGGCGGGTTCGGCGTCGGGGAGCTGGCTGAGCAGCGTGCTGACGGACCGGGCCGCGTCGGGGTCGCCGACGGCCGGCAGGATCCTGGTGGTCATACCGGCCTCACTTGTCCTTGTCGAGCGTGTAGGTGCGGTCGCCCTTGTCGGCCGGGGAGCCGCCGGGTGAGCCGTCGGCGGACGGGGCGACGAGCGCGAGGCGTACGTGGGCGGCGAAGGACTCGGCGTAGGCGACGCGCTGGGTGTCGAGGGTGGAGAGCGCGAAGGTGATGGGCACGGTGGAGGTGGCGCGGCCGGCCCGGTCGTTGCTCTCGGCGGCCGGGGTGAGGCGGCCGACGTCGAGGACGCGGGCGCCGGCGACGATCATCCGGGACTGGTCGGGGGCGCCCTTCTTCTCGCCGGAGAAGGTCGCGTAGATGTTGACGGTCGAGCCCGTGTAGATCTTTCCGGCGACGCCGGTGGCGGCGTCGATCATGATGGCGATCTCCTGCTCCCCGGGCTTCAGCCGGGGCCGTTCGACGATCATGTCGGTCTGGAGGAGGGAACCGGCCTTGAGGGTGGTGACGGCGATCTTGCCCTCGATCTGCCGGAGGTCCGTCACGGCGGTCGCGGAGAGCCAGCGCTTCGGCATGGTGATCTTCTCGAACTGCTGGGCGCTCAGGGGCTTGTAGGGGGCCACGTCGCCCTTGAGCCGGTACGCCGTGGTCTCCGGGCCGACCTTCGAGTTCACGTCGCTGATGACGGCGAGCACGCCGGCGAAGGCACCGAGGGCGCACAGGACGGAGAGCAGCAGCAGGATCACGCCGCGGCGCTGGCGGGAGTTCATGACCGTACTTCCTCGATCGGAGACGTGGGGCGGGGGCGGGGGCGGGGGCGGGCGGACACGGGGCCGCTCACGGCAGCGCGGCGCGGGAGGATCCGGTGCCGGGCCCCAGGGCGCGGGCGGGCGCCCCGCCCGGCGCGACCGGTCCGAGGGCGTGCGGTCCCGTGCGCGTCCCGGGCCCGAGGGCGGGTGCGCCCCGGTCGGGCGGCGGTGGCGGGGCCGCCGGGGTCAGCGGCGCGGCGCAGAAGCCGCAGCGGTCGCCGATGAGCTCCATCCCGCACCAATGGCAGGCCTCCCGCCGTACGGAGGAGACGAGCTGGTGGAGGACGGAGAGGTCCGGCAGGTACGCGGCGAACTCGACGAGCTTGCCGGTGCCCCACCAGCCGGGCGAGGAGGCGGGCAGCGGCGTCTCGTGCACGGGTCCGGGGATCCGCCACGCGGGGACGAGGGTGCTGGTGGGCCAGTCGGTCTGGAGCTGGCCGCGGGCGAGGAGGAGCTCGGTGCCGAACTCCGGTCCGGCGAGGCGCTCCTCCGCCGAGCCGAGGCGCACGAGCTGGGGCGTGGGTCCGGCGAGGACGGCGAAGTGGGCGCCGGGGAGCCAGCCCTTGAGGTGCGAGCCGAGGCTGACGGGGACGCGGTCGAGGCGGGAGACGGAGCCGAGGACGGCGCCGGCGTAGATGTAGTGGGCGAGCAGCCGGGCGGCGGAGGCGAGGACTCCGGGGCTGAAGTCGCAGCCGGCGAGCTGGCGCAGCTGGCGGACGAGGACGGCCGCGCCGAGCGGCGGCAGGTCGGTGCGGACCAGGGCGATCCGGTCGCTCTCCAGGAGGCCGCGGACGGTGCGCAGGCGGCGCTCCACGGCGGGTGGCTCGGAGGCGGGGCAGACGACGACCACGTGTCCGTGGCGGGCGAGGAGCTGCTGCATGTCCGCGAGGGAGGCGTCGAGCGGGCGGTTCCCGGGGGGCGGGAGCACGGCCGCCTGCGGGGTGCGGGGGTCGGCCGGCGGCAGCACCAGGTCGGTGCTGGTGACGGCGATCGCTGTCGGCACGTCGGACCCCCCGTCCCCTCCGGCCTCCGGCGCCGCGGGGGCCGCGGATCACTTACCGCGTTCGCGGCGTCACCGCAGGGTGCCGCCGTCTCTGCACCTTATCCACGTCTCCCGGGGTGGTGAACAGACAATCCGCCAAGCTGCCCCCACTAATTTGCGCCCTGACCTCGGGCCCCGGCCCCTTCCGCGCCGCCCCGGGCGAACTCCGTTCGGTGCCGGAGGTATTGACAACGCGATTGGTCTGGACCAACTTGTGCGACAGCGGTGGCCACCGTCGGTACTCCCTGACCCGCACCTCCCCTCCGTACGACGACGTACGGCACCTCCACCTCCCCAACTCCCCCACCGGAGGATGCACGTGGACCGCACCACCACCCGCCCCCGCGGACGGCGCCGGCTCTCCGGAGCCCTCGCGCTCGCCGTCGGCTCCGGGCTCGTCCTCGTCGGCGGAGCCGGCACCGCGCAGGCGGCGGACGTCAACGTCGCCAAGAACGCCGGGTTCGAGAACGGCCTCGCCAACTGGTCCTGCTCCGCCGGGAGCGGCTCCGCCGTCTCCTCGCCGGTCCGCACCGGCACCGGCGCGCTGAAGGCCGCCCCGGCCGGCCAGGACAACGCCAAATGCGTGCAGACCGTGGCCGTGAAGCCCAACTCGACCTACACGCTGAGCGCCTGGGTCCAGGGCGGCTACGCCTACCTCGGCGCGAACAACACCGGGACCGGCACCGGCACCGTCTCCACCTGGACGCCCGACAGCCCCTCCTGGAAGCAGCTCACCACCACCTTCACCACCGGTGCGAGCACCACCTCGGTCGAGATCTACACGCACGGCTGGTACGGCACCTCCCCCTACCTCGTCGACGACGTGAGCGTCTTCGGGCCCGACGGGGGCGGCGGCCAGGACCCCGACCCGGTCGTCCCGTCCACCCCGGCCGGTCTCGCCACCGGCACGGTCACCTCCAGCTCCGTCGCCCTGAGCTGGGGCGCGGTCAACGGCGCCACGGCCTACAAGGTCTACCGGGACGGCGCCAACCCGCAGACGGTGAGCGGCACCTCGGCCACCGTCACCGGGCTCACCGCCGACACCGCGTACCAGTTCCAGGTCTCCGCGACGAACGCCGCGGGCGAGTCCGCGAAGTCCGCCGCCGTCTCGGCCCGCACCTCCAAGGTCACCGACCCGGGCCCCGGCCCGGCCGTGCCCAAGCACGCCGTCACCGGCTACTGGCAGAACTTCGACAACGGCGCCGCGAAGCAGAAGCTGCGGGACGTCCAGGCCGCGTACGACATCATCGCGGTCTCGTTCGCCGACTCGACCGCCACGCCCGGCCAGATCACCTTCAACCTCGACCCGGCCGTCGGCTACACCTCGGTCGCCGACTTCAAGGCCGACGTCGCGGCCAAGAAGGCGGCCGGCAAGTCCGTGATCCTCTCGGTCGGCGGCGAGAAGGGCAACGTCACGATCAACAGTGACGCCACCGCGACCGCCTTCGCCGACAGCGCGTACGCCCTCATGCAGCAGTACGGCTTCAACGGGATCGACATCGACCTGGAGCACGGCGTCAACGCCACGTACCTCACCAAGGCGCTGCGCCAGCTCTCCGCCAAGGCGGGCTCCTCGATGGTCCTGACGATGGCCCCGCAGACCATCGACATGCAGAACACGAGCTCGGAGTACTTCAAGACCGCGCTCGCCGTGAAGGACATCCTCACGGTGATCAACACCCAGTACTACAACAGCGGTTCGATGCTCGGCTGCGACGGCAAGGTCTACAGCCAGGGCTCCGTGGACTTCCTCACCGCGCTCGCCTGCATCCAGCTCCAGGGCGGCCTCGCGCCGTCGCAGGTCGGCCTGGGCGTCCCGGCGTCCACGCGGGGCGCGGGCAGCGGCTACGTCGACCCGCAGGTCGTGAAGAACGCGCTCGACTGCCTGACCAAGGGCACCGGCTGCGGCACCTTCAAGCCGGCCCAGACCTGGCCGTCGCTGCGCGGCGCCATGACCTGGTCGACCAACTGGGACGCGACGGCCGGGAACGCCTGGTCGAACGCGGTGGGCCCGCACGTGCACGGCCTGCCGTAGCGGAACCCGCACGCCCCGTGCGCCAGCGCAGCGCCGCCGCTCCCCCGGCGGCGCTGCGCCGTCGTGTCACACGGGCAGGTAGTGGCGCAGCACCGGGTCGAGCAGCCGGATCCACTCGTCGACCCGGGCGGCCCGCCGGCCGTCGACCTCGCAGTCCCAGACCGAGCCGTCGTAGAGGGTGACGGCCAGGCGGAGCACCCGGTCGCGGCGGACGCGCTCGTACCGCACGGCCCGGATCTCGCTCCAGAGGAAGTCCGCCTCCTCGCCGAAGAAGTGCAGGGACACCCCGCTGCCGTCGACGGCGACGCCCGAGCGCCGGTCGGCGGCGGCGAAGTCCGGCGCGGGCCGCGGCGGGGCGAGGGGAGGCGGCGGCACGGAGCGGTAGGCGGGATGCGGTACGGGGGTGGGTGCGGGCGCCCGTACGGGGGCGGGTGCGGACGCCGGTACGGGCGCGGGCGCGGCGCCCTGGATCCCACCGGCCCCGGCTCCCGTCCCGGTCGGGGGCGTCGCGTCGGCGGGCCCCGGCGCCACCCGCGGGTCCGGGACCGCCGGGGGCGCGGGAGCGGACCCCTGCGGAAGCCCGGCCAGCTCGTCCATCAGGGCGTCCGGCGTGGGCCGTTCGGCGGGGTTCTTGGCGAGGCAGCGCCCCACGATCCCGCGCAGTGCCTCCGGTACGGCGGCGAGGTCGGGGGCCTCGTGCACCGACCGGTACATGAGCCCCATCGGCGTCCCGTCGCCGAAGGGCCGCCCGCCGGCCGCGGCGACCAGGACGGCGCCCAGCGCGAACACGTCGGCGGCGCCGGTGACCTCCTCGCCGAGGGCCTGCTCGGGGGCGAGGTAGCCGGGGGTGCCGAAGGCGCTGCCGGTGGCGGTGAGCCGGGTCGACTCCAGGGCGCGGGCGATGCCGAAGTCGAGGACGCGGGGCCCGTCGGGGGCCATGACGATGTTGCCGGGCTTGAGGTCGCGGTGGACCAGTCCGCAGCCGTGGACGGCCTCCAGGGCCTCGGCGAGCGCGGCCCCGAGCGCGCGCAGCCGGGCCTCGTCCAGGGGGCCCTCGGCGGTGACGAGCGCGGAGAGGGTGGGGCCGGGGATGTAGGCGGTGGCGAGCCAGGGGGCCTCCGCCTCGGGGTCGGCGTCGACGACCTGCGCGGTGTGGAATCCGCCGACCTGCCGGGCCGCGGCGACCTCGGCGCGGAAGCGGGCGCGGAAGGACGGGTCGGAGGCGAGTTCCGGCCGGGCGACCTTCACGGCGACGGCGCGCCCGCCACGCGATCGGGCCAGATAGACGGTGCCCATGCCGCCTTCGCCTAGCTTGTGCTCGATGACGTATCTACCGATGAGGGTCCCCACGCGGGACAGTATGGCCGAACTCCATATCTTGACCGGGCCATGACAGAGCCGGACCATGTGCCCGGACACCCGCACCACTTGGTCGCACTCCCCCACACTCCCCACCCAGGAGCCAGCATGCGACGTCCCACCCGCGGCAGAAGGACCGCCACCCTCGCGGCCCTCGTGGCGCTCGCCCTCGCGGCGCCCCTCTCCGCGCTCAGCACACCCGCCGGGGCCGACCCCGCGCCGACCGCCGCCCGCATCGCCTCCGGCGCGGAGGAGGTCATCCGGCAGTACGAGATCGCCGGACCGTCCACCCCCGCCGCCCGCACCGCGCTGACCGCCACCGGCGTCTCGATCGACGAGGTCGACGCCCGCTCGGTCGTCGTCAGCGCCAACACCGAGCAGCTCGCCCGGCTCAGGGCCCTCGGCTACGCGCCGGTCGCCCTGCCCGGCCCGCCGGACCGCGCCACCGAGGCCGAGAAGGCGCTCGGCCCGGCCGACTTCCCCTCCGCCGACGCGAAGTACCACAACTACGCGGAGATGACCGCGGAGATCGACCAGCGCCTCGCCGCCTACCCGTCGATCATGAGCAGGCGGGTCATCGGCAAGACGTACCAGGGCCGGGACATCGTCGCCATCAAGGTCAGCGACAACGTCGCCACCGACGAGAACGAGCCCGAGGTGCTCTTCACCCACCACCAGCACGCCCGGGAGCACCTCACCGTCGAGATGGCGCTCTACCTGCTGCGCGAGCTCGGCGCGGGCTACGGCACCGACCCGCGGATCACGAACATGGTGAACGGCCGCGAGATCTGGATCGTCCCGGACCTCAACCCGGACGGCGGCGAGTACGACATCGCGAGCGGCTCCTACCGCAGCTGGCGCAAGAACCGGCAGCCCAACTCCGGCTCCTCCTACATCGGCACGGACCTGAACCGGAACTGGGACTTCAAGTGGGGCTGCTGCGGCGGCTCCTCCGGCACGAAGAGCTCCGAGACCTACCGGGGCGCGGCGCCCGAGTCCGCCCCCGAGGTGAAGGTCGTGGCCGACTTCGTCCGGTCCCGGGTGATCGGCGGCAAGCAGCAGATCACGGCGGCCATCGACTTCCACACGTACAGCGAGCTGGTCCTCTGGCCCTTCGGCTGGACCACGGCCGACACCACCACCGGCATGACCAAGGACGACCGCGACGCCTTCGCGGCCGTCGGCCGGTCGATGGCGGCGAGCAACCGGTACACGCCCGAGCAGTCCAGCGACCTGTACATCACGGACGGCTCGATCGACGACTACCTGTGGGGCACGCAGAAGATCTTCGCCTACACCTTCGAGATGTACCCCTCGGACGGCGGCGGCGGCTTCTACCCGCCCGACGAGGTCATCGACCGCGAGACGAGCCGCAACCGCGACGCGGTGCTCCAGCTCCTGGAGAACGCCGACTGCATGTACCGCTCGATCGGCAAGCAGTCCCAGTACTGCGCGGCCTGACGGCCCGTGGACGAAGGGGGCGCCCCGGCGGGGGCGCCCCCTTCGTCCGTCCCGCTCAGCCGAGGACGGCGAGCGCGTCGATCTCGATGAGGAGACCGGCCGGCAGCCCGACGTACACCGTGGTGCGCGCGGAGGCGGGGGCCTTGAGGTCCTGCTCCTCGAAGTACTGGTCGTAGATCTCGTTCATCTCGGCGAAGTGGTCCACGTCCGTGAGGTAGACGCGCATCATCATCACGTCGTCCCAGCTCGCGCCGCCCTCCTCCAGGATCGCCTTGACGTTGGCGAAGGTCTGGAGGGTCTGCTCGCGCAGGGTCGGGCCCGCGACCTCCGGGGCCTGCCCCTCGACGGCGGGGAGGAAACCGACCTGGCCGGCGACCTGGAGGAGACCGCCCTTCCGCACGCCGTGCGAGAACCTCGCGGGCGGGGCGGTGTGGGTGGCGGGGATGAGGGCGGTCTTCTCGGTCATGCGCTGGCTTCCTTCGTCGGGGCGGTGCCGGAGTACTCGCGGCTGATGGCGTCCGCGGTGTCGCGCACCTGCGGGAGGAGGGTGAGGAGTTCCTCGGCGGTGACGACCACGTTGGGCGCCGACACCGACATGGCGGCGACGACGCGCCCGTCGGCGCCGCGGACCGGGGCGCCGACGCAGTTGATGGACTCCTCGTGGCCACCGAGATCGGTGGCCCAGCCCTGTTCGCGCACGACCGCCAGCTCCTTCAGGAACGCGGCGGCGTTCGGCGTCGAACGGGGTGTGTACGGGGGGTAGTCGAGCCGGGCGGCGACGGCGCGCCGCTCGGGCTCGGGCAGGTCGGCGAGGAGCAGCTTGGCGACGGCGGCGACGGTGATCGCGACGGGCTTGCCGATCCGCGAGTACATGCGGACCGGGTAGCGGCTCTCGACCTTGTCGATGTAGACGACCTCCCCCTCCTCGTACACCGCGAGGTGGATCGTGTGCCCGATCCGCTCGTTGAGCGCGGTGAGGTAGGGGTGGGCGATCTCGCGGACGTCGAGGTTCTCGACGGCCTCCTGCGCGAGCGCGAAGAGCCGGGCGCCGAGCCGGTAGCGCTGGTCCTGCTGGCGGTGGACGAGCCCGTGCTCGTGGAGCGTGCGCAGCAGCCGCAGGGCCGTGGACTTGTGGACGCCGAGCCGCTCGGCGACCTGGCCGAGGTCGGCGGGCCCCTGGGCGAGCAGCGGCAGGATGCTGAGCGCCCGGTCGACGGTCTGGCTCATGGCGTACGTACCTCCTGGTCGTCCCCCGTCCAGCCGGGGCCGAGGTGAAGTGTGCCCCAGGCGGCGTCGTCGAGCGCCACGAGGCGGTCGGCGTGGCCCCGGCGGGGCGGGGCGGCGAAGTCGCCGGGGACGGTGAGCACGGCGGCCGCGGCGAGGTGCCCGTGCCGGAGCCGCGCGGCCGTCCCGAGCCCGCGGAGGGCCGCGGAGAGGAACCCGGCGGCGAAGGCGTCCCCGGCCCCGACGGGCGAGACGAGGACGACACGGGGGGCGGGGGCGCGGGTGACGGTGTCACGGACGGGAGCGACGGGAGCGACGGGAGCGACGGGAGCGACGGGAGCAGGGGAGGGGCCGCCGCCCGGGGCGGAGCCGGACGCGGGACCGGACGCGGGGCCGCCGCGCGGGGCGGCCCGGTGCTCGAACGCCACCGCGTCCTCCCCGCCCCGCTTCACCACGAGCACCGACGGCTCCGGCAGGAGCGACCGGATCGCCGCCGGATCGGCCGTGCCCCACAGGCGCTCCGCCTCGTCCGCGCCCACGAAGACGACGTCCGCGCCCCGGGCCAGCCCGAGGAGCACGTCGGCGGCGTTCCCGTCGCGCCACAGCCCCGCGCGGTGGTTCACGTCGAACGACACCAGGGGCCGACCGGGCCGGGGAGCCGTCAGTTCCCGCATCAGCGCCAGGCAGTCCGCCGACAGCGCCGCCGTGATGCCGGTGACGTGGAGGATCCGGGCACCGGCGACGGAGGCGTACGGGACGGTCGACGGCGACATCGCGGAGGCGGCCGAGCCGGCCCGGTAGTAGACGACCTCGTGCGCGTCGGTGGCCCGGTCCTGGTCGGTGCGGAAGTAGACGCCGGTCGGCCGGTGCGGGTCGCGGCCGACGGCCGTGACGTCGACGCCGTGGCCGCCGATGACGGAGACGAGGTGGTCGCCGAAGCCGTCCCGGCCGACCCGGCCGACCCAGCGGACGCGGTGCCCGGCGGCGGCCAGGGCACAGGCGACGTTGGACTCGGCGCCGCCGATCGCACGGGTGAAGGCGGGGACGTCGGCGAGGCGGCCCGGCCGGGAGGGCAGGAAGGTGACCATGGACTCGCCGAGGCAGACGACGTCCGGGGCCTGGTCCACGGGCCCGTCCACGGGCGTGGCTCCGCTCACTCTCGGGCTCCCTCAGACTCGTACGGGTCCATTGACCCGGCCTCGGCCCGGATGTTAGACAGCCCTGAGCACTGTGCGCAATGAGCGTTGCACATCTCGCAACGCACACGATGAGGAGGCCTCATGCCCGACCTGGCGAGCGAGCGCGTCGACCACCGCTTCAAGGCCCTGCCCCCGGACGCCGAGGGCCTGACCGTCGGCGAGCTCTCCGCCCAGCGGCGCAACCTCTTCACCGGCGGCTACACCACCCCGGTCCTCGCCCTCTCCGCCGAGTCCGTCGAGCACAACCTCCGCCTCCTGGAGACCTACACCGAGCGCCACGGCCTCGCGTTCGCCCCGCACGGCAAGACCTCCATGGCCCCGCAGCTCCTCCACCGCCAGCTGGACCGGGGCGCCTGGGGCATCACCGCCGCCGTCCCGCACCAGGCCCGCGTCTACCGGGCCCACGGCATCGAGCGGATCTTCCTCGCGAACGAGCTGGTCGACCCCGTCGCCCTCCGCTGGTTCGCCGGCGAGCTGGACTCCGATCCGGACTTCCGCCTCGTCTGCTACGTCGACTCCGTGCGCGGCGTCGAGCTGATGGACGAGGCCCTGCGCGCGGCGAGCCCGTCCCGCCCCGTGGACGTGGTCGTCGAGCTGGCCGCCGGAGCGACGGGCCGCACGGGCGTGCGGACCGAGGCGGAGTGCGCCGCCGTCGCCGACGCGGTCGCCGCCACCAGCACGCTGCGGCTCGTCGGCGTCGCCGGGTACGAGGGCACGATGCCGGGAGCCGACGCCGACCGGGTGCGGGAGTGGCTGCGCCGCCTTGTCGCGCTCGCCGCCGACTTCGACAAGGCCGGGCGCTTCGACCCGGCCGTCGGCGAGATCGTCGTGAGCGCGGGCGGCAGCGAGTGGTTCGACGCGGTCGCCGAGGTCTTCGCGGAGATCCCCGACCTCTCCCTGCCCGTCCTGAAGCTGCTGCGCTCCGGAGCGTACGTCTCCCACGACGACGGCCAGTACCGCGACCGCACCCCCTTCAACCGGATCCCCGAGGAGGGCGCGCTCCAGCCCGCCTTCCGGCTCTGGTCGCAGGTCGTGTCCCGGCCCACCGCCGAGCAGGCCTTCACCAACGCGGGCAAGCGGGACGCCGCCCACGACCTCCACCTCCCCGAGGCCCAGGTGGTCCGCGACGCCCGCAGCGGCGAGATCCGCCCCGCCGAGGGCGTCACCGTGACCGGCCTCTCCGACCAGCACACCTGGCTCGCCACCGAGCCCGACGCGGACCTGGAGGTGGGCGACTGGGTGGGGATGGGCCTGTCCCACCCGTGCACGATCTTCGACAAGTGGCAGCTGATCCCGGTCGTCGAGGCCGACGGCACGGTGGTCGACCACATCCGCACGTTCTTCTGACCGGCAGAGGGGGCAGGGACATGGACCTCGTCTTCCGGGACGCGGAGGTCGTCGACGGCGGCGGCGGCGACTCCTACCGGGCCGACGTCGCCGTCGCGGGCGGCCGGATCGTCTCGATCGTCAAGGAGGCCGCGGCGGCGGGCTGCCAGCGCCCGACCGCGCGCCGCGTGCTGGACGCCGAGGGCCTCGTCCTCGCCCCCGGTTTCATCGACATGCACGCCCACAGCGACCTCGCGCTGCTCCGCGACCCGGACCACAGCGCGAAGGCCGCGCAGGGCGTGACCCTGGAGGTGCTGGGCCAGGACGGCCTGTCGTACGCGCCGGTCGACGACCGCACCCTCGCGGAGGTCCGGCGGACGATCGCCGGCTGGAACGGCGGTGCGCCCGGGGACACGACCGTCGACTTCGACTGGCGCACGGTCGGCGAGTACCTGGACCGGCTCGACCGGGGCATCGCCGTGAACGCCGCGTACCTCGTCCCCCAGGGCACGGTCCGCATGTACGCGATGGGCTGGGAGAACCGCCCGGCGACCGCCGCCGAGCTGGACCGCATGCGGCGCCTGGTCGCCGAGGGCCTGGAGCAGGGCGCGGTCGGCCTGTCCTCCGGTCTCACCTACACGCCCGGGATGTACGCGCCGGACTCCGAGCTCACCGAGCTGTGCCGGGTGGTCGCGGAGTACGGCGGCTACTACTGCCCGCACCACCGCTCGTACGGCGCCGGGGCGCTGCGCGCGTACGAGGAGATGGTGGCGCTGACCCGGGAGGCGGGCTGCGCCCTGCACCTGGCCCACGCCACCATGAACTTCGGCGTCAACGAGGGCAGGGCCCCCGAGCTCCTGGCCCTCCTCGACGCGGCCCTCGACGCGGGCGCCGACCTCTCCCTCGACACGTACCCGTACACCCCGGGCAGCACGACGCTGCTCGCGCTGCTGCCGAGCTGGGCGAGCGAGGGCGGTCCGGAGGCGGCCCTGGCCCGGCTGCGGGACGGCGCGACGGCGGAACGGATCCGGCACCACCTGGAGGAGCTCGGCTCGGACGGCTGCCACGGCGTGCCCGTCGACTGGGCCACCATCGAGGTCTCGGGCGTGGCGGACCCGGCCCTGACCGGCCAGGTGGGCCGTCGGCTGGACGGCTGGGCGAGCGCCCGCCGGCTCCTGGTCGAGGACCGGCTCGGCACCACGATCCTCCAGCACGTGGGCCACGAGGAGAACGTCCGGACGATCATGCGCCACCGGGTGCACACCGGCGGCTCGGACGGCATCCTCCAGGGGCTGAAGCCGCACCCGCGCGCGTACGGCACCTTCCCCGAGTACCTGGGGCGGTACGTGCGCGAGCTGGGCGTCCTGTCCCTGGAGGAGTGCGTCGCCCACCTCACGTCCCGGCCCGCGGCCCGCCTCCGGCTCCCGGACCGGGGCCTGGTGCGCGAGGGCTACGTGGCGGACCTGGTCCTCTTCGACCCGGCGACGGTCGCGTCGGGCGCGACCTACGAGAACCCGCGCGCCCTTCCGGTGGGCATCCCGCACGTCCTGGTCGACGGCAGGTTCGTCATCGAGGACGGCCGCAGGACGGACGTCCTGGCGGGCCGGTCAGTCCGCAGGACGCCGGCCCGCTGAGTCGCGGGCCCTCGCCGTCTCCCGCGCGCCGGGCGTGCGCTGGGACGGTACGGGCGGAGCCGACGGGAGCCCGGCGGTCCACGGCTCCCGCCGCACCCACACAAGCCCCGCCGCCAGCACCAGCCCCGCCAGCACGAACCCGAACCACGGCGTGTGACCCGAGGGCTGGGTCTCGTACACCAGTGCGGCGGACAGCACGGCGAGGACCTGCCCGGCCCGGCCGCGCCAGGCCGCCGCCGCGACGACGACCGTCCCCCACAGCAGGTACCAGGGCTGGACCATCGGCGAGAGCACGACGAGCGCGACCAGCGAGAGCCCGAGGCCGAGGACGGGGTCGAGACGGCCCCGGTACGAGCGCCAGGCGAGCGCCGCGACGAGCACGAGGGCCGCGACGAGTCCCAGCTTCTGCACGACGGCCTTCACGGGCTCCGCCTCGCCCCCGAGGAGCAGGCCGAGGCCGAGCCCGAGGTCGCTCGTGAGGGACAGCGGCGTGTGGATGGCCGCGGCGACGCTCTGCGTCCGCAGCCACCCGAACCCGGTCCCGGCGAGGAGCGAGGCCCCCGCCGCGACGGCCCCCGCGACGGCTCCGGGCAGCACGAGCCCCTTCAGGAGGGCCCGGATGCCGCCACCGCGCGCGAGGAGCACGCCGATGAAGAGCAGCGCGAGGGCCGCCGGGGACTTGATCATCATCGCGAGCCCGACGAGGACGGAGCCGAGCACCCACCGCCCGCGGGTGGCGAGCAGCACGCCGCCGAGCATGAGGCCGATCATCAGGCCGTCGTTGTGCATGCCGCCGACGACGTGGATCAGGAGCAGCGGATTGAGGGCGGCGAGCCAGAGCGCGCCGTCCCGGCCGCCGGGGCCGCCGCCGAGGCCCCGGACCGCCCAGACGGTCAGGGCGAGCGCGCCGACGGCGATCAGGCGCATGCCGAGGACGGCGGGCACGACGGCCCCGCCGGTCAGCTTCACGACGGCCGAGGCGAGGAGCAGGAAGGCGGGCCCGTACGGCGCGGGGGTGTCGGTCCAGTTCCCGCCGACGCTCCCCGCCGCGTCCCATCCGAGGTCGCCGGGGCCGAGGACGGACGGCCCCGCGCCGTAGACGTCGTGGCCTTCGAGGACCATCGCGCCCTGGGCGATGTAGCTGTAGACGTCCGCGCTGTGCAGCGGCGGGGCGAGGAGCAGCGGCGCGGTCCAGCAGGCGAGGGTCGCGAGGACCCCGTCCCGCAGGCCGCGCGCGAGGAGGACGCCGTACCGCCACCAGGCGGCGACGAGGAGGGTCAGACCGAGGTACGCGAGGACGGCGCCGGCGACGGTGAGCGCGGAGCCGCGCGGCTCCCACAGGCCCCAGCCGCCGCGCACGGGCAGCGTCCCGGCGGCCCAGCCGCCCACGGCGACGGCGAGGGCGCCGCCCGCCCCGAGCCACCGGCATCCCACCCCACTGAAAACCCACACAACACGCCAACCTACCTCCCAGCCGTTCCGTTGTGGGCATGCGTTCCGCCGGGGCGGAACGGGTGGGCACAACGGAACGGCGCCCCTGCCGGCGCCAGAGGCTCCTGCGCCCTGACCCGCGCCCCCGTGCACGGTCACTGGGCGGTGCGGGTCCAGGCACAGGACGCGGAGGCGCCACGAAAGGGCGCCGTCCCGTGTGCCCACCCGTCCCGCCCCAGCGGGACGATTGCCCACACGGGCGTGGGCGACGGGCACCGCCCGAAGCGGGCACGGGCACACGGGCGCGGGGCGACAGGCCCGCCCGGACGCGGAGCGAAGGCCCGCACAGGCGCGGCCCCGCCCCGGGCCGCAGGCGACGCCACGCTCGGCCCCCGTCGCCGATGCCCGCCCCCACCCCGCCGCAGGCCCCACGTGGCCCAAAACACTCCGCGCCCCGCCCGCCCCCGCCGTAAGCTCTCGTCATGCAGGTGATCCAGTCCACGAAGCTCGCCAACGTCTGTTACGAAATCCGGGGTCCGGTGCTCGAAGAGGCGATGCGGCTCGAAGCCGCGGGTCATCGCATCCTCAAGCTGAACACGGGAAACCCGGCCGCCTTCGGCTTCGAGTGTCCGCCCGCGATCCTGGAGGACGTGCTCCGCAACCTCTCCGAGGCGCACGGCTACGGCGACGCGAAGGGGCTGCTCGCGGCCCGCCGGGCGGTGATGAGCCACTACGAGACGAAGGGCATCCCGCTCTCCGTCGAGGACATCTACCTGGGCAACGGCGTCTCCGAGCTGATCCAGATGTCGATGCAGGCGCTGCTCGACGACGGCGACGAGGTCCTCGTCCCGGCCCCGGACTATCCGCTGTGGACGGCCTCGGTCTCGCTCGCGGGCGGTACGGCCGTGCACTACCGCTGCGACGAGCAGTCCGACTGGATGCCGGACCTCGCGGACATCGAGCGGAAGATCACCGACCGCACCAAGGCGATCGTGATCATCAACCCGAACAATCCGACGGGCGCCGTCTACGACGACGAGATGCTCCGCTCGTTGACGGAGCTCGCCCGGCGCCACGACCTGGTCGTCTGCTCGGACGAGATCTACGACAAGATCCTCTACGACGGCACCACGCACACGCCGACCGCCGCGATCGCCCCCGACCTCCTCGTCCTCACCTTCAACGGGATGAGCAAGAACTACCGGGTGGCCGGTTTCCGCTCCGGCTGGCTCGCGGTCTGCGGTCCGAAGCACCACGCTTCCTCGTACATCGAGGGCCTCACGATCCTCGCGAACATGCGCCTCTGCGCGAACATGCCGGCGCAGCACGCGGTGGCCGCCGCGCTCCAGGGCCGGCAGTCGATCGAGGACCTGGTGCTGCCGGGCGGGCGGCTCCTGGAGCAGCGGGACACGGCGTACGAGCTGCTGACGCAGATCCCGGGCGTGACGTGCGTGAAGCCGAAGGGCGCGCTGTACCTCTTCCCGCGCCTGGACCCGAACGTCTACAAGATCAAGGACGACCGGCAGATGGTCCTGGACCTGCTGCGGTCCGAGAAGATCATGGTGGTGCACGGGACGGGCTTCAACTGGCACGAGCCGGACCACTTCCGGATCGTGACGCTGCCGGCGGCGGCGGACCTGGCGGACGCGGTGACGCGGATCGGCCGGTTCCTGGACGGCTACAGCCAGCCCTGACCCCCACGAGCGAGACGAGACTCAACTTTAGACCGGATCTAAGCTAGGATGGCCGCAGAGCAACCGCTGGAGGCCATCCCCATGTACGAACCGATCCGCACCAAGTCGGTCCACCGGATGGCCGACGACGCCCAGGACGCGTATCCGCACCGCTCCCGCGAGGAGGAGCTGGACATCCAGCTCGCCGGACACCTCGCCGCCCTGCTCGCCGTCACGGACGAGCTGGGCGACACCGAGGCCGGCGACCTCATCGCCCGGCAGGTCGCGCGGCTGCGCGGCGCCCCGCCCGCGCGGCACGCCGGGCTGAGCGGCTCGCCCGCGCCGGACCTGCACCGCAAGGCGCACGCCCTCGCCGGCCGCGCCCTGGTCGTCGCCGCCTCCCGGGCGGACACCGCCGCCGCGATCCTCGCCGCCGGGCGGATGGACGCGCACACCACGGCGCTGGCCGGGGAGCCCACCCTGGCGACGGCCGCCACCCCCTGACGGCCCCGGGCCGCGTGGCACGAACCACGCGGCCCGGGCGCCCACCACCCGCCGGGCACCACGCGGCGCGCACGACCCGAGCGCCCAGCACCGGAAAGCCCCCGGCGCACCGCGATGCGGCGCCCCCCGCTCCGGTTCGGTACCGGGATCGGTCCTTCACCGCCCGTCCACCCGACTCCCCCTGGAATGTGGAATTCCGCGAGCACGCTGCCCGCGTGAGACGCATCCTGGGAATCGTCCTCGCCGCCCTGCTCCTCGGCGGCGTGGCCACCGTCCTCGTGACGGGCGGCGACAAGGACACGGGCACGGCGACGAAGACCGTGCGAGGAGTCATCGGATCGGAGAAGGCCGAGTTCTTCGCCGATCCCCTGGTCGTGAAGGCCCTGGCCGCCAAGGGTCTGACCGTGAGCACCGAGACCTCCGGGTCCTGGGACATGGAGGCGCTGCCCCTCGACGGCTACGACTTCGCCTTCCCGTCCTCCAAGGCGCCGGCCGACGGACTGCGCGCCAAGGCGCGGGTGACGGCGAAGGACGCGGCGGTGTCGGCCCCGCTGCGGCCCTTCTACTCCCCGCTCGTCGTCGTCGCGCACAGCGCCGCCGCCCAGGTCCTCGCCGCCAACGGCCTGGCGGTCCTCGGCCCGCGCGGCACCAGCGGCACGCTGCGGATGGACGCCTATCTGGCGGCGGCCCGCGCCGACCGCACCTGGCAGCAGCTCAAGGGGTCCGCCGGTCACGCGGAGCTGAGCGGCACCCTCTTCATCACCTCCACCGACCCGATGGCGTCCAGCTCCGGCGCCCTCTACCTCGCCGCCGCGAGCTACGTCGCCGACGGCGGCCGGGTCGCGGGCGACGAGGCCGCCGTCACCCGCACCGCGCCGCTGCTGCGGAAGCTGGTCCAGGTGCAGGGCGCGCAGCAGTCCGGCTCGGACGCGCCCTTCCGGGACTTCGTCAGCGGCGTCGGCAACCCGCTCGTCCTCGTGTACGAGTCGCAGGTCGCCGCGCAGCTGCTCGCCGGGCGTCCCATGGGCGACCTCGTCGTCCTCTACCCGGACACCACGGTCAACAGCGACCACACGCTCGTACCGCTCACCGAGAACGGCCGGGCGCTCGGTGAACTCCTCTCCACCGACCCCGAGCTGCGCCGGCTCGCGGTCCGGCACGGCTTCCGCCCGCAGGGCGCGGCGAGCGAGTTCACCGCCGCGACCGACGGCCACACCGCCTACCTCAACCAGACGCTGACCGGAGTCCGCCAGGCGCCCGTGCCCACCGGCAAGGTGCTGCACGAGATGGCGCTGCGGGCCCGCGACCAGGGGGACACCGCATGAGGAACCGCACCTGGACCCGCGCGGTCCCCGCCCTCGCCCTCGTCCTCCTCGCCACGGCCTGCTCCGGCGGAGGCGGCGACCGGCCCGAGGACCACGGCACCGAGTTCCGGGCCGGCACGCTCCGGGTCCTCGCCTCGTCCGAGCTCGCCGACATGGCTCCGGTCCTCGACGAGGCCGCGAAGGCGACCGGGGTCACCGTCCGGCCGACCTACGCCGGCACCCTGGACGCCGTCGAGCGCATCGCGTCGGGCGAGGCGGACCGGGCGTACGACGCGGTCTGGCTCTCCTCCAACGACTACCTCCGGCTCCGTCCGGACACCGCGCGGAGGATCACCAACGAGACACCGGTGATGACGTCTCCGGTGGCGCTCGGCGTGCGGCCCGGCGCCGTCGCGCGGCTCGGCTGGGACCCGGCGAAGGTGACGTGGTCGCAGCTGCACCGGGCGGTCGCCGACGGGAGGCTGACGTACGGGATGACGGACCCGAAGCGCTCCAACTCCGGCTTCTCCGCGCTCGTCTCGGTCGCCTCCGGGCTGTCCGGCGCGCAGTCGGCCCTCACCCGGGCGGACGTCGCCGAGGCCACCCCGAAGCTCAAGGAGTTCTTCTCGGGCCAGAAGCTGACCTCGGGCTCATCGGGCTGGCTCGCCACCGCCTACGCCCGCCGCACCGACGTCGACGCCCTCGTGAACTACGAGTCCGTGCTGCTCTCGGCGCCCGAGAAGCTGACCGTGATCCGGCCGTCGGACGGGGTGGTGACCGCCGACTACCCGCTCACCCTGCTCACCTCCGCCCGCCCGGAGGCCAAGGAGGCGGCGGCCCGGCTCACCACCTGGCTGCGCACGCCGGACGCCCAGCGGCGGATCACCGAGACGACCCTGCGCCGCCCGGTGGTCGCCGGGGTGCGGCCGGCCTCCGCGCTGGCCCGCGACCCGCGCCGCGAGCTGCCGTTCCCGGGCAGCCGGGCCGTCGCCGACGGGCTGCTCGACGCGTACGACAACACCCTGCGCAGGCCGTCCCGCACGGTCTACGTGCTCGACACCTCGGGCTCCATGGCCGGCGAGCGGCTCGACCGTCTGAAGTCGGCGCTCGCCGAGCTGACCGGGGACTTCCGGGACCGCGAGGAGGTGACCCTGATGCCGTTCGGCTCCTCGGTGAAGCGGGACGAGGTCCGGACGCGCACGGTCGACCCGGCCGCGCCGGCGGCGGCGCTCGACGCGATCCGCGCCGACTCCCGGAAGCTCTCGGCGTCCGGCGGCACCGCGATCTACACCAGCGTCCAGGAGGCGTACCGCTTCCTCGGCAGGACCCCCGGCGACTCCACGTTCACCTCGGTCGTCCTGATGACCGACGGGGAGAACACCGACGGCGACCCGGCGGCCGCCTTCGACGCCTTCTACCGCTCGCTCCCGGCCGGGGAGCGGCGCACACCGGTCTTCCCGATCCTCTTCGGGGACTCGGACCGGGGCGAGCTCGACCACCTCGCGAGCCTGACCGGCGGCAAGCTCTTCGACGCCACCCGGGGTTCGCTCGACGGCGCCTTCGAGGAGATCCGTGGGTACCAGTAGCCGCCTGCTCCGGTGGGCCGAGTCCCGCAAGAACCTCACCGGCAGCGCCTGTGGCCTGGCCGGGGTCGGGATCGCCCTGACCGGCGCGGCGGGCGGGCTCTGGCCGCTGGTGGTCGCGGGGCTGTACGCGGCGGGGGCGCTGATCGCCCCGCCCGAGCGCCCCGGCACCCCGCGGTTCCCGAGCGCGGACGAGCGGCTCGGCGCCCTGCGGGCCGACTTCGCGACCCTCCGCGGCTACCTGGCCGAGGCGGACCTGCCGCCGGACGCGCGTGACCGGCTCACCGCGTTCGAGACCCTGGTCGAGGCCCTGCTGGAACCGGGCTGGGTGAGCGAGCCCGGCCACCTCCACGCGTTGGCCCGCGCGGTCCGCCAGGACGTCCCGGAGGCCGTGGACCTCTACGTGCGGACGCGGTGGTGGTCGCGCCTCACACCGGGCGCCGAGGCGCCGGAGGACCACCTCGGACGTCAGCTGGCCGCGCTGCACGGGGAGATGACGGCGATCGCGGCGGCCCTCCGGGACGCGGAGGCGATCCGGCAGGAGGTCCACACCCGGTACGTGGAGGACCGATGACGCCGACCGCCGCCCGAAGATCAACTATGTTGCGGTCATGACACCTTCACCGCGTCCCGCGTCCCGCCGCACCGTTCTGACCGCCTTCGCGGCGGCCGCCACGGCGGGCGCCCCGCTCCTCGGCCAGCTCGCCGCCGCCGCTCCGGCCGCCGCGGCCGCGGACCCGGGCGAGTACGCCTCGAACACGGCCCTGTACAAGGATCCGGCGCTCGTCGAGGGCACCTCGTACGGCCGCCGCTTCAAAAGACACCCGGCCGCCGACTCCGACCTGACCGCGAAGGCCGCGTACCCGCGCACCGCGATCCTCGCGCTGCACGGCGGCGGCATCGAGATCGGCACGAGCGAACTCGCCCTGGGCATCGCCGGCTACGACCCCGGCGCCGTCACGGACAAGGCCGAGCCGATCCTGCCCTCCACGCACGACTACTTCCTCTTCGAGGGCCTGCTCTCCACGGGCAACAAGGCGCTGCACGTCACGTCGCGCAACTGCGACGACCACGTGGCGCTGTCGCTCGCCGCGAGCCACCTCAACGTGCTGTCGCTGCACGGCTGTCAGTACGACCAGCTGGGCATGCCCGAGCCCATGGTGTGGCCGCCGTCCAGCGACCCGCGCCTCGCCGTCGTCGGCGGCCTCAACGCGGAGTTCCGCGCGGCGCTGGTGCGCGAGATCGGCGCGGCGGGCATCCCGGTGGTCGACGCCTTCGACTCCCGGTACCTCAACCGGCTCCAGGACTTCAACGGCAGTCACGTCACCAACCCGTGCAACCTGACGATGCTCCGCAAGGGCGCGCAGATCGAGATGACGACGGAGCTGCGCCAGAGCCTCTTCGGTGACTCCGGTTCCCGCTCGCGGCGCGCGGCGACCTGGGACGCGTCGGGCGGCCGGTTCGAGGCGTTCCGCGACGCCTGCCGCCGGGCGATCGCGACCGTCGAGGCGACCCAGCCGATCCTGTAGCCGGACGTGCGCCGGCCCCCGGAGCCTGAGGGGGCTCCGGGGGCCGGTTGCGTCGTGATGGACCGTCGTGACCCCACTGGTCAGGGCGGTGTTTCGGGGCAGCCCACCACGCGTTCGGAGGGGACTAGCCGAGGCGCTCCACGAGCGCGTGGTACTGGTCCCACAGCTCCTTCGGCGTGTGGTCGCCGAAGGTGTTCAGGTGGTCCGGGACGAGGGCGGCCTCTTCGCGCCACACGTCACGGTCGACCTTGAGGAGGAACTCCAGGTCCTCGGCCGGCAGGTCGAGCCCGTCGGTGTCGAGGGACTCGGCGGTCGGCAGGATGCCGATCGGGGTCTCGACGCCCTCGGCCTTGCCGTCGAGGCGCTCGACGATCCACTTCAGGACGCGGCTGTTCTCGCCGAAGCCGGGCCAGACGAACGCGCCGGCGTCGTTCTTGCGGAACCAGTTCACGTAGTAGATCTTCGGGAGCTTCGCCTGGTCGGCGTTCGCGCCCACCTTGACCCAGTGGGCCATGTAGTCGCCCATGTTGTAGCCGCAGAACGGCAGCATGGCGAAGGGGTCGCGGCGCAGCTCGCCGACCTTGCCCTCGGCGGCGGCGGTCTTCTCGGAGGCGACGTTCGCGCCGAGGAAGACGCCGTGGTTCCAGTCGAAGGACTCGGTGACCAGCGGGACCGCGGAGGCGCGGCGGCCGCCGAAGAGGATCGCGGAGATCGGGACGCCCTTGGTGTCCTCCCACTCCGGGGCGATCGTCGGGCACTGCCCCGCCGGGACGGTGAAGCGGGCGTTCGGGTGGGCGGCCGGGGTCTCGGACTCCGGCGTCCAGTCGTTGCCCTTCCAGTCCGTGAGGTGCGCGGGGGCCGACTCGGTCATCCCCTCCCACCACACGTCGCCGTCGTCGGTGAGGGCGACGTTCGTGAAGACGGAGTTGCCCCAGAGGGTCTTCATGGCGTTGGCGTTGGTGTGCTCGCCGGTGCCGGGCGCGACGCCGAAGAAACCGGCCTCGGGGTTGATCGCGTAGAGGCGGCCGTCCTCGCCGAAGCGCATCCAGGCGATGTCGTCGCCGATGGTCTCGACGGTCCAGCCGGAGATCGTGGGCTCCAGCATGGCCAGGTTGGTCTTGCCGCAGGCGGACGGGAAGGCCGCGGCGACGTACTTGGCCTCGCCCTGCGGCGGGGTCAGCTTGAGGACGAGCATGTGCTCGGCGAGCCAGCCCTCGTCACGCGCCATGACGGACGCGATGCGGAGCGCGTAGCACTTCTTGCCGAGCAGGGCGTTGCCGCCGTAGCCCGAGCCGTACGACCAGATCTCGCGGGTCTCGGGGAAGTGCGAGATGTACTTGGTGGAGTTGCAGGGCCACGGCACGTCCTCCTGGCCCTCGTCCAGGGGGGCGCCGAGGGTGTGGACGGCCTTCACGAAGAAGCCGTCGGTGCCGAGCTCGTCGAGGACGGCCTGGCCCATGCGGGTCATGGTGCGCATGGAGGCGGCGACGTACGCGGAGTCCGTGATCTCGACGCCGATGGCGGAGAGCGGGGAGCCGACCGGGCCCATGCAGAAGGGCACGACGTACAGGGTGCGGCCGCGCATGGAGCCGCGGAAGATGCCCTTCTCGCCCGCGAAGATCTCCTTCATCTCCGCCGGGGCCTTCCAGTGGTTGGTCGGGCCCGCGTCCTCCTCCTTCTCGGAGCAGATGAAGGTCCGGTCCTCGACGCGCGCGACGTCGGACGGGTCGGAGGCGGCGTAGTACGAGTTCGGGCGCAGTGTCGGGTCGAGCTTCTTGAAGGTCCCCCTGGCGACGAGCTCCTCGCACAGGCGCTCGTACTCGGCCTCGGATCCGTCGCACCAGACGATGCTGTCCGGCTGGGTGATCTCGGCGATCTCGTTCACCCAGGAGACGAGCTCCTGGTGCTGGGTGGGAAGGGGAGCCGCGTTGTCGCGCGCCACGATTGCTCCTTGTCGAGGGGTGTGTTCGCTGTATGCCCCGTGGGGGCTGCGACCCGGATGCGTCGTAGCTGCTCATCCGGTGCCGACCGCACTCATTTGATCATCCGACGGATCCGCCCATATGTCCAGGGGGGTGCACATGTGAGCATCGCCACTCATGTCCGGTACCTACGGGTGCGTAGCTAGGATGGTTTTCCATGACAGCAGCCACGCCGGAAGTGACCCCGACCGAGCGCTCCCTGCCGCTCCCGACGAAGCCCCGGCTCCGGGGATGGCTGCACGCGGGCATGTTCCCCGCCGTGATCGTGGCGGGCCTCGTGCTGGTCGCGTTCTCCGACTCGCCCCGCGCGCGCGTCGCCTGCGGGATCTACGTCCTCACCGCCTGCCTGCTCTTCGGCATCAGCGCGCTCTACCACCGCGGCGACTGGGGTCCGCGCGGCGAGGCCGTGCTCCGGCGCCTCGACCACGCCAACATCTTCCTGATCATCGCGGGCACCTACACCCCGCTCAGCCTGCTGCTGCTCCCCGACTCCACCGCGAAGCCGCTCATGTGGGCGGTCTGGGCCGCGGCCGCCGCCGGCATCGCCTTCCGCGTCTTCTGGGTCGGCGCCCCTCGCTGGCTGTACACGCCCTGCTACATCGCGATGGGCTGGGCCGCCGTCTTCTTCCTGCCCGACTTCCTGCGCACCGGCGGCATCGCCGTCCTCGTCCTCGTGGTCGTCGGCGGGCTGCTCTACAGCGCGGGCGGCGTCATCTACGGCATCAAGCGCCCGAACCCGTCCCCGCGCTGGTTCGGCTTCCACGAGGTCTTCCACTCGCTGACCCTCGCGGCCTTCATCGTCCACTACGTCGGCATCTCCCTGGTCGCGTACCAGCACGCCTGACCCGGGACCACGAAGCCATGACCGACCGGCCCGGCCTGCGCGCGCGCCAGAAGGCGAAGACCCGCGCGACGATCCGCCGGGCCGCCTACCGGCTCGCCGCCGACCACGGCTGGGACGCCGCCACCACCGACCGGATCGCCGAGGCCGCCGAGGTCTCCCCCTCCACCGTCGCGCGCTACTTCCCGGTCCGGGAGGACATCCTCCTCACCGACGAGGACGATGAGCTCCTCGAAGCACGGCTCCGCGCCCGCCCCGCCGCCGAGGAGCCGCTCGAATCGCTCCGTGCGGTCGTCGTCGACGCCGTCCGGACGGCCCTCGCCGAGGAGCCGGAGGAGACCCGGCTGCGCGCCCGGCTCATGGTGGAGATCCCCGCCGTGCGCGCCCGGCTCACCGAGACCACCGCCGCGACGGGCCGCCGGCTCGCCCGCGCGATCGCCGACCGGACCGGCCGGGGCGCCGACGACCTGGAGGTACGGGTCTTCACGGCGGCGGTCCTCGGCGCGCTGCGCGAGGCGACCGTCCACTGGGCCGAGCACGGCCGGGGCGACGACCTCGTGGACCTCCTGAACCGCACGGTCGACACCCTGAGGACCGGACTGACGGCCCCGTAGGCCCGCCGGCGCCCTCAAGACACGCCCGGAGCCCCCAGCGCGCCCCGGACGATCCGCGCCGACTCCGGGTTGTCCGCGCACTCCCACACCCCGTGCGGGCAGTAGTCGGTGACGGTCTGGTAGACCGGCCGGTGCGCCGCGAACCAGTCGAGCATGCCCCGCACGTACGCCGGGTTGTCGCCGTTCCTGAAGAGCCCCCACTCGGGATACGAGACGGGCTTCCCGTGCGCGGCGGCGAAGCGCACCTGGTGCGCCAGCCCGTACGCCTCCTCCACCTGCTCCTCGAAGGAGAGCCCGGCGGGCTGGTCGTAGGCGTCCATCCCGATGATGTCGACGACGTCGTCGCCCGGATAGCAGAGCGGCCAGGCAATCGCGTCGAGCCCCCGGCTCGGCGTGAAGTCGAAGCGGAAGCGCTGCCCCGGCACCCCCCGCAGCACCTCCACCACCCGCCGCCAGTACGCCTTCCAGGCCGTCGGGTCCGGGCCGCAGCGATGGCTGTACGTGGTGCCGTTCATCTCCCAGCCGAGCACCAGGACCGCGTCGCCGAGCCCGTGCGCCACGAGCCGCTCCCCCAGGGTCCTGAAGTGCCCGTCGTACCCGCCGTCGGCACCGCGCCGCAGTCCCGCCCGCACCTCGGCGTCCGGCAGTCCGCCCTCGCTGCGGTCGAGCAGGGGCACGTTCAGCACGAAGAGACGCCCGGGCCGCGCCGCCTTCCAGCGCGCCCACGGCCCGAAGAGCGCCGGATGGCCCTCGATGTTGGACCAGCGGTCGCCCGGCAGATAGGTGTGACCGACCGTCAGGGACGCTCCGCCGAGCCACTCCTGGACCTGTGCGATCCGCCGCACCCCGGCCTCGTCGGAGCCGGTGAAGAACCCCGACGGCACGCCCGTCAGCGGCGGGGGCGCCGCCTCCGGCGCGGTCCGCTCCCCCGTGCGCCGGCCGCCGGGCACGATCCCGTCGGGCAGCAGGAGGAAGACGGCGACGGCCGCGAGCAGCACGGTCAGTGCGGCCCGCGGCCAGGAGAACCGGGGGAGCCGGGAGGGCTTCCGGCGCACGTCAGCTCGTCCAGAAGTCCCACCAGCGGGTCAGGATCAGCATCCCGATGATCCCGATGTGCAGGACGGGCAGGGCGAAGGTGAACTCGCCGAGGAAGGTGCGCAGTCCGGCCGGGGCGGGCAGCACGCGCTCCCGGACGTTGTGCGCGGTCACGTACCAGAACATGACGAGGGTCGCGACCCAGGCGAGGCAGCACCACAGGCAGAGCGCGTTGATCTCGTACAGCGACTGGTACATCAGCCAGGTGCAGAAGCCGACGCCGAAGAGCATCCCGGCGTTGAGGCCGAGCCAGAACCAGCCCCGGTAGCGGGCCCCGGCGAGCAGCCCGGCCCCGACGGCCACGACGACGGCGTACGTGACGAGCCCGAGCATCGGGTTCGGGAAGCCGAAGACCGCCGCCTGCTCGCTCTTCATGATGTTGCCGCAGGACACGACCGGGTTCAGGCTGCACCCGGGCTGGAAGCCGGGGTCCTCCAGGAGCAGGAACTTGTCGATCGTGATCACCCAGCCGGCGAGCACGCCCGCCGAGCCGGTGACGAGCAGCAGCCAGCCGAGGGCCCGGCTCGCGCCGACCCGCCCGCCGGTCTCCCGGACGGACCCGTCCTGCCGCTGGCCCGGCACTCCGCCGCGTACGTCCACCGTCGCCATGACGCCGCCCCTTCCCGCTCAGCCCTGGATGCGGCGGACCGGCAGCAGGACGTGGGCGCTGTCGGCGAGCATCTCCTCGTCCGAGACGAAGGCCCGCAGCCGCGCCTCGTCGACGGGCTGTCCGGGCACGCCCTCGGCCCAGGGCCGCACGGAGCAGATGAAGTACACCTTGCCCGCCTCGCGGGCGGCCGCCTGCCACTCGTCGGGCACCGGGCACTGCACCTTCAGGAAGGGCAGCGTGAGCACGGCCGATCCGCCCTCGACGAGCAGCGAGGCCTTGATGCCGGCGTCCTGGTCCAGGTCGAAGAGACGGTCGCCGACGGAGAGGCCCATGGACTCCAGGGCCGCGCGCATCGCCTGCTGACCGGCCTCCGGCCCGTCCCGGCCGTCGCCGAGCGAATACGCCATCAGGAAGGGCGTCCCCGAGGAGTCGGCGGAGGGCTCGCTGGACCACGGAATCACCGTGAGAGTTCCCAGCGGAGAGACGCTGCGCGCGGAGGAGACGACATTGGAAGTGGTCATGAATCCGGATGCTAGACCTCCAACCCTCCTTTCCCCGCGCCGAATTCACTCGAACGGCCGACATTCACGCCGCTGGCATGTCCGGCGGAACGAACCCGGGTTTTCATCGTTGTGCCCTGAGGGCATTAGCCGACCACCAGGAGATCACTGATGATCGTCCCGCGCCGCGTCGCACTGCGGTCCCTGTTCGCGCTGGCCGTCACCGCCTTCACGGGCGGTGCCCTCGGCCGTGTCGCGACCCGATCGGAGCCGGATCCGGCCGCGTCGGGGGGCACGGGCGATCCGCACTCCTTCGACGAGATGTACCGGGGGCGGCGCCTCCTGGGCTTCTCCGGCCCCGGCGGCGAGCCGACGGCCCTCGTCGACGGCCGCGCGCTGCACCTGATGCGCTGCGCGGACGGCGGCTGGGTCAGCCCGATCGACCACTACGAGTCCTGCCCGACGCCCCTGGCGGCGACCCGTGCGGCCGTGGACGAGCTGGGCACGGCCCGGCTCTCCCCGCTCGCGGCCGCCCACGGCGTCTCCACCGACCCGACGGGAGGGAGCCCGCGTGGTGTACACGCGTAAGAACCAGCGCGATCTGACCGGTGCCGAGCGCCGCAAGTTCGTCGCCGCCGTCCTGGAACTGAAGCGGACCGGTGCGTACGACCGCTTCGTCCGGACCCACATCGACTACTACACGGCCGACGGAGGCGGCAGGCTCAGGATCGCCCACATGACGCCGAGCTTCCTGCCCTGGCACCGGAAGTTCCTGCTGGAGTTCGAGACGGCGCTGCGCCGGATCGACCCGACGGTCTCCGTCCCGTACTGGGACTGGACCCGGGACAACTCCCCGGCCTCCTCGATCTGGCGCGAGGACTTCCTGGGCGGCAACGGCCGGCGGGGCGACCTCCAGGTGATGACCGGACCCTTCGCGGCCTCCACCGGGCGGTGGACGATCACCCAGTCGATGACCGACGCGCGCTATCTGACCAGGGACTTCGGCCGTCCCCAGGATCCGATCACGCTTCCGACCCCGGCCCAGCTCGACGCGGTCATGCGCGAGCGGGTGTACGACGCGTCCCCCTGGAACTCGACCAGCGCCACCGGCTTCCGCAACGCCCTGGAGGGCTGGGCGCCGGGCCGGGGCAACGAACGGTTCCGGATCCACAACCGGGTCCACCGGTGGGTCGGCGGGCTGATGCTCGGCGGCGGCTCCGTGAACGATCCGGTGTTCTGGCTGCACCACTCGTTCGTCGACCTCGTCTGGTCGCGCTGGCAGCAGCGCAACCCCGGGGCCGCCTATCTCCCGGCCGAGCCGCCGCCGCTGGGCGACGCGCAGTACCGCAAGGTCGCGGCCCGGCACGACCCGATGGCGCCCTGGGGCGTAACCCCGGCGTCGATGTCCGACCACAGCAGGATCTACCGGTACGCCTGACCCCGCACATGGGTGTCCCCCCGGCCGACGACCGGGGGGACACCCAGGGGGAACGGGGGGATCAGCCGCCGTAGCCGCCGTCGCCGCGCTCACCGTGACCGCCGTCGGCGTTGATGCAGGTGTTGCCGAACGCCGGGTTCAGCAGACCGATGACGTTGACGGTGTTGCCGCAGAGGTTGACCGGGACGTGGACCGGGACCTGGACGACGTTGCCGGAGGCGACACCGGGCGAGTGGGCGGCGACGGCCTCGGCGCCGGCGTCGGCGACGGCCAGGCCGGCTCCGGTGAGGGCAACGGCACCCGTGCCGGCGAGAACAGCGGCAGCCTTCGCGATGCGAGACATCAAGAACTCCTTGGGCTGGAATGCGACCGCAGGAATCACGGCCGTCACTTCCGTTCAACGCCCGTCCCCGGATCGGGTCACGGCCTTTGGGCCGAACGGGACGAAGGGAATATCGGGAAAATGGCCCGCGCCCCGAACGCGTCCGCCGCCGGATACGACGGAACGCCTTCGGGCCGCGGGCCGCGGCCATGCGACAAGCCTTCTCTTGCAACGACCGCGAGCCCTTGGGGTGGCGGGGAAGAATCGTGTCTTCACCCGGCCGGTCAAGGGTCGTACGCATGAGCGGACCCGGACGGGTCAGCCCGCGTCCGGCGCCAGCCCGAGCTGGGGGTCGACGGCTCCGCTGAGCATCGGGGTGAGGAGACCGAGCTGAGGCTTCGTGAGGCCCGGCAGACCGCCGAGGCCGTTGCCCCGCGGGGCCTCCAGCGGGTTGCCGACGACGGCCCCCGGGGTGGCCGTCCTCATCTCCGAATGCGGGCTGCTGAGCAGGGCCCGGCCGCGCTCGCTGCCCTTGAGGACCTCGGGCAGCGGCGCGTCGACGACGGTCTCCGGCAGGGTGCCGGCCATCGGGACGCTGGGCAGGGCCACGTCCGGGAGCGAGCCGAGGCCCTTCTGGAAGCCGGTGGGCGCGCCGGGCATCGGTACGGGAACGCCGGTCGCCACGGTCGGCGCGTCCATCGGCAGGACCGGCTCCAGGCCCTGGAGCGGGACGGCCACCGGCGCCTCGACGGCTGCGGCGGGAGAGGCCAGGGCGGCGGAGGCGAGCGCGGTCATGAGGAGACCCATGCCCGCGTGAGAACGCAGAGTCATGTGAGGAGAACGAGCCCCTCGGCCGAAACGTCGCGGGACTAACCCGTTTGCGGCAACGCGCGGGGCCCTCACCGGTGAAAGTGAGGGCCCTTGGTTGACGCGGTCGCGCGGGAGGGGTCAGTGCCGGCGGGCGACGCGTCCGCCACGCAGGTAGACGACGGTGCCGCCGATGATCAGGGCGGCGCTGATCGCGGCCGCGCCCATGAGGACGGGCTCGCTGCTGCCGGTGTCGGGAAGCTGCGGCTGGCCGGGGTGCCCGGGCTTGGTCGGCTGCTCGCAGTCCTCGCCGTAGCCCGAGTCCTCACAGTCACCGGGACCGCCCGGGTGACCCGGAGGGGTCGTGTGGGTGGGAGGGGTCGTGGTCGGCGGCGTCGTGGTCGGCGGCTGCTCGCAGTCCTCGCCGTAGCCCGAGTCCTCACAGTCACCGGGACCGCCCGGGTGGCCCGGAGGGGTCGTGTGGGGCGGCGGCGTCGTGTGCGGGGGAGGCGTCGTCGGAGGGTGGGTCGGCGGCTTCGTCGTCGGAGGGTGCGTCGGAGGCTTCGTCGTCGGAGGGTGCGTGGGCGGATGCGTCGGAGGCTGCGTCGTCGGCGGGTGGGTCGGGGGGTGCGTGGGGGGATGCGTCGGCGGGTGGGTCGGGGGATGCGTGGGCGGGTGGGTCGGGGGATGCGTGGGCGGGTGGGTCGGGGGATGCGTGGGCGGGTGGGTCGGGGGGTGGGTCGGCGGATGCGTGGGGGGCTCCGACGGCCCACCCGGCTCGTCGCCGTAGCCGTCGGACTCCTCCGCGTGGGCGCAGAGGTCGCCGACGGCCGCCGCGACGAAGCCGCCGAGCTCCTTGCTCTGGCCGCAGACGTCCGCGGGAAGGGGTGCCTGCACCTGACCACTGTTGCCGGAGCCGGGCCCGTCGCCCGCACCGGGGTGGGGGTTCGCGGCCAGGGCGAAGCCGCCGCTCAGCGACAGGATGCCCGTCGCTGCCGCCGCGGTGAGAACTTTCCTGCTGATGATGGACCGCATACCGCTCTTCCTCTGGAGAAAGGGAGAGACCGGCGAGGATCCCCCCTCGCTCCGACCGGCCTGATCCGCACCGACGTTCATATGGGATCGGCCTGAGGGTATGGGTCGGCGCCCGGCATGATTCCGGGGCCACACGGCAGCTGATCAGAAAATCATTCGATCAGCCGACCGTGAGGAACGGTGGCACGGAGGCCTCCGTAAATGCCCGTGGGGGCGGTGGTGCTGAGGGGACGTCAGCCGCCCAGGGCGCCGGCGACCGGGAGGCCGCCGAGCAGCGAGGCACCCTTGGTGGCGGTGTTCAGCTGCTCCGCCGTCTTGGTGACGGTCTGGACCGGGGAGCCGTCCGTGGTGCTGCTCAGCATGTCGCTCTTCAGCCCGTTGGCGGCGATCGCTTCGAGTCCACCGTTGAGGCTGGTGGGGGTCAGCGCCTCGGCGGCCATGGCGGGCGCGGCGGCACCCAGAGCCATCAGCGAACCGGCGACGACCGCGGCGACCTTGGTGGGCTTCATGGAGTGAATCCTTCCTCTGGACTTTCAAGTCACGTTCCGTACAGGGTTCTTGGCCGAATCCTGTACGGCGTTCTGCTTCTGTAACGAGAAGTGGGCGCCCCGGAAACTCCGGGAGGAAGGATTTCTCGGTTCTGCACCCGATCGATGCGGCCCGGTGCTATTTGCCGATCGCACGCCCGTACCGGCCCGGGGGACACCGGGCCGGTACGGATGCGCGGGGCGCTACCGGACGGGCGGCGGGGGCGTGACCGGCAGCTCGGTAGCGGTGGCGGGCGGGGCCGCCGGGACCGCGGGCAGTCCGCCGCCGAGCACGGTGGCGACGACCTGGTCGACCAGCGAGGTCACGGTGGAGGCGACCTGCGGAACCATCCCGTCGGCGGCCCCGGAGGCGACGGAGGCGAGCAGGGCGGCGACCGAGGTGTCCGGGAGCGGGGTCGCGGCGGTGTTCGGGAGCGGGGTCGCCGCGGTGGCGGGGAGAGGAGTCGCCGCCGTGGCCTTCGCCGCGGCGACCGCCGTGGCGATCTTGGCCTTGAAGGTCTCGACGTCGGCCTCGGACAGCCCGCCGGTGGGGGCTTTCCTCGCGGCCGCGACGAGCTCGCTCACGGAGGCGGTCACCGAGCCGAGGTCGCCGAGCACGTCGGCCCGGGCAGGGAGGGCGGCGGCGCCGGGGACGGGCGCGGGCTCGGCCCGGTCGGCCGCGGTGGACGGGGGGTGTTCGCCGGCGACGGCGGATCCCGCCGTGCCGAGGGTGAGGGCGGCGGATATCGCCAGGACGGTCAGACGGCGTGTGGCCAGGAGACGCATATGTGTTCCTTTTCCTTATGCGTCGGACAACTGCCCTCTCACGGTGCCTGCGGGTATAGCCCTCCGCAACCGCGAAACTACGCAGCGCCACGTCTCCGTTCGAGTGAATCCCGCGCCCGACCTGCCCCCCTGAGGGGCGTACGCCGTTGCACCGGGCGGCGCACGAAGGTGCCGCCGAACGAGTACCGGACCAGTGACGACAAGGAAAAGCCGGTGCGCCCACCCGTCGGGGTGGGCGCACCGGCTTCGGAAGGACTGATCGGGCGTGCGTGATCAGGCGTTGACGCAGGTGTTGCCGAAGGCCGGGTTCAGCGCGCCGATGACGCTGACGGTGTTGCCGCAGAGGTTGACCGGGATGTGGACCGGGACCTGGACGACGTTGCCGGAGGCGACACCGGGGGACTTCACGGCCGCGGCCTCGGCGCCGGCGTCGGCGGAGGCGGCACCGGCGGTACCGGCGACGGCGGCGGCGGCACCCACGGTCAGGACAACGGCCTTGGCGATACGGGACATGGGGAGGTGCTCCTCGATCGAATTCATGCGACTCGGACTGCGCGGGCTGTTCGGCCCGACTCCCTCAACAACGGTTCCCGATTTCATCGGTTGCTCTCCCGAACGGGTGACGTTCAACCGATCTTTGGGCCATAGGAGGGCCATTGGAGGGACTGGGCGTGGAATGGCGCAACACGCACAACGAGGAACCTGCCTCCCGGATACGGGAGTTAGCGTTTCCGGGCATCTAATGCGTACTATCGCCCCGCATCGGGGTTATAACGTTCCCGAACGTTGCTTCCGGGCCCGCCGCGCGTTCACCCATTTCGTGCGGACGACACCTTCTTCTCCCCCGGCCTACTCGGGTCTTCCCTCCCTTCTCTCATCAAAGCGGAGAACCTGTATGCGGAATTCAGCGCTTCTTGCTGTGCGTCGCAGCGTGTGGTGCGCCCGGTCGTGTGCGGCCCCGTCCGCCGCGGCCCCCGGCGCCTCCGCAGCCGCACCCCGGCCCCGCGAGACGACCCGCGTCCCCGGCGCCGCGCGTCACCGGGCCGTGCGGCACGGGGGGATCGTGCGGGCCGCCCGCACTTCGGTGGATTCCGCGCCCCGCACGTACAACTCCGGCCGGACCGCGCCGGTGGTGCCCACGGGCGCCCGGGGCACTTCCGGTGATTTCCCGACCGTGGAAACGAGCCGTTCGAAGATCACCCGCCTCTCCGATTCCGCCAATTCCGCGGACGGTGTGCCGAACTCCGGCATCACCGAATTCGGCACCGGTGGGACCGTACGGAATCCCGATCGTACGAACACCCTCGGACGCGGGTCCGCCGTGTTCGACCCGCGGGGGGCGCGGCGTCCGGGAGGCGGCCGGGCGCACGTCCGGCTCGGCGCGGGCTTCCTCCAGGCCGGCGTCCGGCGCTGACGTGCTGTCACCATTCGACACGGACCCCGGGTCCGTCACCGTCCTGCACGCGGTCCAGCCCGGCGACGGCGGGGTCGCCCGTGTCGTCGTCGACCTGGTCCGCGTCCAGCGCGCCGCCGGCCTGCGGGTCGCGGTCGCCTGCCCGCCCGGCACCGGGCTGTCCGCCGCCGTCCGCGCCGAGGGCGCCGAGACCCACGACTGGCGGGCCGGGCGCGACCCCGGCCCCTCCGTGCCGCGCGAGACGCGGGACCTGGCCCGGCTGATCCGTACGGTCCGGCCCGGACTGGTCCACGCGCACAGCGCCAAGGCCGGTCTGTGCGCCCGGCTCGCCGTACGGGGGCGGATCCCCACGGTGTACCAGCCGCACGCCTGGTCCTTCGAGGCCGTCGAGGGCCGGACCGCCGCGGTCGCCCGCCGCTGGGAGCGCTTCGGCGCCCGCTGGACGGACCGGATCCTCTGCGTGAGCGAGGCCGAGCGGCGCACCGGCGAGCGGGCCGGGGTCGCGGCGGCCTGGTCGGTCGTCCACAACGGCGTCGACACGGCCCGGTTCGCGACCGACGGACCGCCGGGCAACCCCGCGCCCACCGTCGTCTGCGTGGGCCGGCTCTGCCGCCAGAAGGGGCAGGACGTCCTGCTCGCCGCCTGGCCCGCCGTCCTCGCCGAGGTGCCCACGGCCCGGCTCGTCCTGGTCGGCGACGGCCCCGACGAGCGGGCGCTGCGGTCCGCCGCCGGCCCCTCGGTGCGGTTCACCGGGGCCGTCGACGACACCGTGCCCTGGTACCGGGCCGCCGACGTGGTCGTCCTGCCGTCCCGCTGGGAGGGCATGGCGCTCGCGCCGCTGGAGGCCATGGCCGCCGGCCGTCCCGTCGTCGTCAGCGACGTGGACGGGGCGCGCGAGAGCCTGCCGCCCGCCCATGAACCCCTGTGCCTGGTCCCCTCCGGTGACCCGGCCCCGCTCGCCACCGCTCTGGGCCGCCTCCTCGGCAGGCCGGAGCTGCGGCACCGCCTGGGCCGTGAGGCCCATGAGCACGTCCTCAGCAGATTCGATGTCCGGCGCACCGGCGCGGCCGTCGCGGACGTCTACCGCGAACTGGCCGGAGCGCGAGGGGCCGAGCCCAGAGAGCCGATTGCGCAGTGACCACGGAAAGTACCAGCGTCCCCTCCTCGCCGGGCCCCTGGCCCACGGCGGGCCAGGCCCTCGGCCTCGCCTCCCTCGCGCCGCGCCGCGGCGCCCCCGGCCGGCTCGTGCTGCCGCGCCACCGCCGCGCGCGGCCACGGTCCGGTGTGGCCTCGCTCGTGACCGTCGACGCCCTGGCCGTCCTCGCGGCCGCGTCGGTGCTAAGCGCCGTGCACCAGGACCCCCGGTTCGTCCTGCCGGTCATGGCGGTCGTCCTGGTCCTCGACGGGCAGGCGGGTCTCTACCGTCCGGCCGTGCACACCCGGATCCTCGACGAGCTGCCCGCGCTCGGCTCCCGCGCCGGCTTCGCCTGGTGCCTGGCGGCGGCCGCGGTCTCCGCGTACTCCCCCGCCCTGGCGATGGGACCGCTGCGGCTCGGCGCGGCCTACGCCACGCACCTCGCCCTGGTGTGCCTGGTCCGGGCGGTGCTGCTCGCGCGGCGGCGCCGGATCGCCCGGGAGCGGCCGCGCTCCGCGCTCGTCGTCGGCGGGGCGGGCGCCGCGCGCCGGTTCGCCGCGGCGGCCGCCCAGCACCCTGAGTACGGGGTGCGGCCGGTCGGGATCGTGGGCGTGCCCGAACAGGGCGGCGCTCCCCGGCCGGCCGGTGAGGCCGGGCTCCCGGTGCTCACCACGACCGAGGAGATCCACCGGGCCGTCATCCAGAACGCGGTGCGCGACGCCGTGTTCCTCGACGAGGACCCGGGCCTGGTGACGCTCTTCCAGCAGTACGGCTGCGCCACCTGGCGGGTCGGCGGCCGGCACCAGGACGGGCCGATGGGCGCGCACCTGTGGGGGTACGCCTGGCAGCGGGTCGTCCCGCTCGGCGAGCGGCCCGGACGGGCCTCGAAGCGAGCCCTGGACATCGCGCTGGCCGCTCCCGCGCTCGCCTTCGCGCTGCCGGTGCTGCTGGTGTGCGCGCTGGCCGTGCGGCTCTCGGACGGACCCGGGGTGCTCTTCCGGCAGGAGCGGGTGGGGCAGCACGGCCGCCACTTCACCCTGCTGAAGTTCCGCACGCTGCGCCCCTCCGACGACACCGAGTCGGCGACCCGCTGGAACGTGGCGGGCGACCGGAGGATGAGCGCGGCCGGGAGCTTCCTGCGGAAGAGCTCGCTGGACGAGCTGCCGCAGCTGTGGAACGTGCTGCGCGGCGACATGAGCCTGGTCGGGCCCCGTCCCGAACGCCCCTACTTCGTCGCCCAGTTCAGCAAGATCCACGCGGGCTACGCGGCCCGGCACCGGATGCCGGTGGGGCTCACGGGTCTCGCGCAGGTGCACGGGCTGCGCGGTGACACCTCGATCGAGGACCGCTGCCGCTTCGACAACCACTACATCGACCACTGGTCGCTCTGGCAGGACGTCTGCATCCTGCTGCGCACGGCGGCCGGGCTCGTCCGACCCACGGGGAGCTGACGATGGCCACGGCCGTGACGGCGCCGGTGCCGGACACCGGTGCCGCGGTGCGGGACTGGGCCCGCCGGGCCGGGGCGCTGTCCCCGGTGCTCGCCGTGATCGCGCTGCTGCTCGTCCCGGGCGGCGGCGGCGCGCAGGGCGGCACCGGCGGCACGGGAACGGTCGCGGACGCGGCCTCCGGGCTCCTCGTCCTGGTCTGCCTGGTGCGGGTGGCGCGCGGCGGGACCCGGCCGCTGACCCGGGCGGCGGCCGTCGTCCTGGGGCTTCCGGTGCTCGGGGTCTGCCTGTCCGCGATCACCTCGCACGACCCGGCGGCGAGTCTGCCGGGCGTCGCCCGCTACGTGCAGATCTTCGTCCTGGTGCCGGGGGCCGTGCTCCTGATGATCCGTGACCGGCGGGACTTCGCCGTGGTGGCCTGGGCCCTGGTCTTCTTCGCGCTGCTCCAGGGCGCGGTGGGGGTCGCCCAGTACCTGACCGGGACGGGCGCCTCGTACCAGGGCGAGGACATCCGGGCCGTCGGCACCTTCGGGGCGACCGACGTGATGGGCATGGCCACGGTCGTCGCGTACGGGCTGGTCGTCGCCACCGGGCTCGCGCTCGGCAGCGGGCCCGGGCGCGTCCGCACGGCCGCGACGGCCTGCGCGGGGCTGCTGCTCGTGCCGCTGGTGCTGTCGTTCAGCCGGGGCGCGTGGATCGCGACCGTGCTCGCCCTCGCGCTCCAGCTGCTGCTCTCCGGGGCCCGGCGGGCGGTGCGGGTGGCGCTCGTGGCGGGCGCGCTCGGGGTGGTCCTGGTCGGGGGCCTCGGGATCGGTTCGGAGATGGTGAAGGAGCGGGTCACCAGCATCACGCGGGTGACGGCGGCGCCGGACCAGTCGGTGACGGACCGGTACACGATGTGGGCGGCGGCCGGGCGGATGTGGCGGGCGGAGCCGGTCACGGGCGTCGGGCTCAAGGGCTTCCCCCGGTACCGCGACTCGAACGCCTCGCTCGCGCTCTCCTCCGGCAGCGACACGGCCGGCGCGGGCGCCGGGTTCGCCCGTCAGCCGCTGCTGTCCCCGCACAACATGTACCTGCTGGTGCTGAGCGAGCAGGGCCTGGTGGGCTTCCTCGCCCTGGTCGGCAGCTGGGTGGCGCTGCTGGTCGGCGCGCTGCGGCGGCAGCGGCGGGGCGCGGACTGCGCGCTGGTCGCGACGGGCCTGCTGGTCTGGCAGCTCGTCGACTTCTTCTACGCGGACATCGGCGGGCCCTCGACGGTCCTGATGTCCGTCGTGTTCGGTCTGGCGGCCTGGTGGTCGGTGGCGGAGGCGAGGCGTGCGTGACCCGTGGGCCGGGCAGCCGGAGCCCACGGACGCGGCCTGGTCGGACGGGCCGCGCCCGTCGCCCCGGCCGCCCTGCGGCACCCCGCTGACCGACCCCTGGCCGGCCTCGCCTCCGGGCCCCACGGACTCCTCGTGGGCCCCGGGGGCCGTCGTGCTGCCGGGGGCGTCCCGCGCGGCCCGGACCGTACGGAGCGCGACGGCCCCCCGGCCGGATCCCGCCGCCTCGGGGGCGGCCGGGACAGGTCCCGTCGGCGCGGGAGGCTCCCCGGACGTCCGGCTCGTCACGGGGGCGCGGTGGGTGACGCGCCGTCCCGCCGGCGCTCCGCCCGCCGCTCCCGTCCCGCCCGCCGGGCGCCGGGCGCACGCCCGGGTGCGCGGCGGGCGCGACGGAAGCGGCGGGAGCGGCGGATTCCTCGCGAAGGCCGCGGCCGTCACCGCCGGGCTCACCGCGGCCGGGGCGGTCCTCGGGCTCGTACGGGACCAGATCATGGCGGGGTACTTCGGTGCCGGGGCCGGGACCGACGCGTTCCTGGTGGCGTGGACGGTGCCCGAGTTCGCCTCGACGCTGCTCATCGAGGACGCCATGGCGCTGATCATGGTGCCGGCCTTCTCCCGCGCCCTGGCCCGCCGTTCGTCCGCCCTCGCCGGTGACCCGGTGCGCGCCCTGGTGCGCGGGACGCTCCCCCGGATCGTCCTCGCGCTGGGCCTCGCCGCCGTCGTCCTGATCGCCGCCGCGCCGCTGCTCGTCGCGGCGCTCGCGCCGGGCCTGCCCGACCCGGCGCTCGCCATCGACTGCACGCGGCTGACCGGGACCTGCGTGCTGACCTTCTCCCTGGTCGGCTACTGCTCGGCGGCGCTGCGCGCGCACGGCCGGTTCCTCCCGCCCGCGGCGATCTACGTGGCGTACAACGTGGGGATCATCGGCACGATCCTGGTGCTGCGCGGGCCCTGGGGGGTGCGGTCGGCCGCCGCCGGGGTCGCCGTCGGCGGGGTGCTCATGGTCCTCGTCCAGGCGCCCACGCTCCTGCGGGAACTGCGGGCCCCCGGCCGGCCGGAGCCCGTCACGGCCGGCCCCGTCTCCTCGGGCGAGGGACGCATCCTGGCCCTGGGGCTCATCGCGCCCGTCGTCGTCTTCTCGCTGTGCCGCCAGTCCCAGACGCTGATCGAGCGGTTCCTCGCCTCCCCGCTGCCCGCCGGCGCCATCTCGCATCTGAACTACGCGCAGAAGGTCGCGCAGATGCCGATGATCCTCTCCCTGATGCTGTGCACGGTCAGCTTCCCGGTGGTGGCCCGCGCGCTCGCCGCGGGCGACCCGGAGGCGGCCCGCCGCCGGGTCGAGCGGGACCTGCTGCTGGCCGCCGTGGTCGTCCTGGTCGGCTCCTCGACGGTGATCGCCGTCGCGCCCAGGATCGTGGAACTGCTCTTCGAGCGGGGCGAGTTCACGAGCTCGGACACCACCGCCACCGCCGCCGTCATGCGGGTGTACGCGCTGGGCCTGCTGGGCCAGACGATGGTCGGGGCCCTGGTCCGCTGCTACTTCTCCGCCGCGCGCCCGCTCTGGTACCCGGCCGTCGCCATGGCCGCGGGCCTCGCCACGACCGCCGTCGCCGGCATCCCCGGCGCCCACTACTGGGGCGCGGTCGGCATCGCCGCCGCCAACGCCCTCGGCATCACCCTCAGCGCCGTGCTGCTGCTGCGCGGCGCGCACCGCCAGGCCGTCCCCCTCGACGTCGCCCACCTCGGCGGGGGACTGCTCCGGCTCGCCGCCGCCGGCGCCTGGGCGACCGGCGCCGGCTGGCTCGTCCAGCTCGCGATAGGCCCCGCCGTCCTCGCCGTCGCCGCCACCGCCCTGGTCGTCGCCGGCGTCTTCGTCCTCTTCATCGCCTGCGCCCCCAGGGCGCCCGAGATCCCGCCCCTGCCCCGCTCCGCCTTCCGGAGGACCGCCCATGCCCGCCGCCACCGCGCTGCGCCGTCTGCTGCCGCAGCCGCCCCTGTGGAAGCCGCCCCTGTGGGTGGCGATGTACCACTCGATCACGGACACCGCTGACGATCCGTACCGGGTGACCGTCTCCCCCGTGCGCTTCGCCCGGCAGCTGCACTGGCTCACCGACCGGGGGCTGCGCGGGGTCTCCGTGCGGGAGCTGCTCGACGCCACCGCGGCGGGGCGCGCCAAGGGCCTCGTGGGCCTGACCTTCGACGACGGGTACGCGGACTTCGTCGACTCGGCGCTGCCGCTGCTGCTCCGGCACCGCTTCACGGCCACGGTGTACGTCCTGCCGGGCCGCCTCGGCGGCGAGAACGGCTGGGACACCGCCGGGCCGCGCAAGCCGCTGCTCGACGAGGACGGCATCCGGCGGATCGCCGACGCCGGCATGGAGATCGGCTCGCACGGCCTGCGGCACGTCCCGCTCACCGAGGCGGACGACGCGACGCTCGCCGCCGAGACGCGGCTGAGCCGCGAGCTCCTGGAGGACATGACCGGCCGCCCGGTGGACGGCTTCTGCTACCCGTACGGGCAGGTCGACCCGCGCGCCGTCCAGGCCGTCCGCGGGGCCGGCTACCGCTACGCCTGCGCGATCGACCCGGGCCCGCACACGAGCACGTACGCCCTGCCCCGGATCCACATCGGCGAGAACGACACCGCCGCGCGGCTCGCCGCCAAGCGCGTCCTGCACCCGCTGCGCCGCCGCCGGCCCGCCGACCTGGTCTCCGTCCCGTCCGCCCCGGCCACGGTCGGTGCGCCATGAGGGTCCTGCACGTCATCACCGGACTCGGCATCGGCGGCGCCGAGCAGCAGCTGCGGCTCCTGCTGCGCCACCTGCCGGTGGGCGGCGAGGTCGTCACGCTCACCAACCCGGGTGCGGTCGCCGCGGGCATCGTGGCCGACGGCACGAAGGTCACCCACCTCGGCATGACCGGGAACCGGGACGTCGGGGCGCTGCCCCGGCTCGCCCGGATCGTCCGGCAGGGCCGCTACGACCTCGTCCACACGCACCTCTACCGGGCGTGCGTGTACGGCAGGACGGCGGCCCGGCTCGCCGGGGTCCGCCGGGTCATCGCCACCGAGCACTCCCTCGGCGAGACCCAGATCGAGGGCCGTCCGCTCTCCGCCGCCACCCGCGCCCTCTACCTGGCCTCCGAGCGCCTGGGCACGTCCACGGTCGCCGTCTCGCCCAGCGTCGCCCGCCGGCTGGCGGACTGGGGGGTGCCCCCGCAGCGCATCCGGGTGGTGCCGAACGGCATCGAGACCGGCCGCTTCGCCTTCGACCCGCGCGCCCGGCGGCTCACCCGGGGCGTCCTCGGCATCCCGGAGGACGCCTACGTCGTCGGCGGCGTCGGGCGGCTCACGCCCGGGAAGCGCTTCGACCGGCTGGTCCGGGCGGTGGCCGCGGTGCCGGAGGCCCGGCTGCTCCTGGTCGGCGAGGGCGAGCACCGCGCGGAGCTGCTGCGGGTCGCCCGGGAGTGCGGGGCCGGGGGCCGGACCCTGCTCTTCGGGGCCTGCGAGGACCCGCCGGCGGGCGGGCCGCTGGGGCCCACGATGCCCGAACTCCTCGCCGCCATGGACGTCTTCGTCTCCACCTCCCCCGACGAGACCTTCGGCCTCGCGGCCGTCGAGGCGCTCGCCGCGGGGCTTCCCGTGCTGTACGTGGCCTGCCCGGCGATCGAGGACCTGCCCCCGGACGCGGCGCCGGGCGCGCGCCGGATCGGCGCGTCCGAGCCCGAGCTGGTCTCCGCGCTGCGCGGCGTCCGGGACGCCCGGCCCGACCGGCTCCCGCCGCCCGAGGCCGCCCGCCGCTACGACATCGCGCACAGCGCACGGCAGCTGATGTCCCTGTATGACCACGCCGTCCACGGCGACCCGTCCCCCGCGAAGTGAGAGAGCCCCTCCGATGAACACCACCCGATCCCGCGCCGCCCTTCCCGCAGGTCTGCGCTCCCCGGGCCGCTGGGCGGTCCTCCCGGCGGCCGTCCTCGCCGGGGCGGTCCTCGGCGGCGGCTACGGCGCCCTGAAGTCCCCGGAGTACGCGGCGACCAGCTACGTCATCGTCGTACCGGCGGAGAAGTCCGACCCGGCGGCGGCGATCGGTTTCGCCCAGGCGTACGGGCGGGTCGCCACGGACATCGCGGTGACCGGCGACGCCCAGGTGTGGGCGGGGGTGACCGCCGACACCCTGCGCAAGAACGTGCAGGCCGAGACCTCGCCGGACGCGCCGATGATCTCGATCACCGCCCGGGCCGCGAAGCCCGCCCAGGCGGTGTCGATGGCGGACGGGGTGGCCCGCTCGCTCGTCCTGAACAGCACGCATGTCGCCGGCAGCACCGGCGTGAAGGTCGTCCAGTTCTCCCGCGCCACCAAGCCCGTGGACCCGGTCTCCCCCTCCGCGCCGCTCTCCGCCCTGGTCGGCGGCTGCGCGGGCGGTCTCCTCGGCGGTCTGGTCCTCCTGGTCCGTCCGAAGCGCTCCGTCCCGCGCGACGGGGCCCGGCACTCCCGCCAGGCCGCCGTCCCCGCCGGGTCCGCCCCGGTGCCCGCCCCCGCCCCGGCCGCCGCGCACCAGCCGGAGACGGTGTGAGCCCGAGAACCCTGCGGACCGAGGTCTGCCGTGACGCGGAGGAGTTCGGGCGGCTCTCGGCCGAGTGGACGGCGCTGTACGGGCGCTGTGCCTCCGCCACCCCCTTCCAGTCCCACTCCTGGCTGCACTCCTGGTGGCTCTCGTACGGCCGTCCCGGTGCGCTGCGGGTGGTGCTCGTACGACGGGAGGACGGCGAGCTCGTCGCCGCCGCGCCCCTGATGCGGTCCGGCGGGCCGCTGCCCGTCCTCACCCAGCTCGGCGGCAGCATCACCGACTTCACCGACGTCCTGCTCGACGACGGCTGCCCCGAGGCGGCACCGGCCCTGGCCGGGGCCCTCGCGCGGGCCGCCCGGGGCGCGGTCGTCGACCTGCGCGAGGTCCGGCCGGGCGCGGCCAGCGAGCGGGTCTTCGCGCACTGGCGGGGCCCGCGCCGGCGGCTGCCCGACTCGCTCTGCCTGGAGCTGCCCGCCGTCCCCATGGAGGGCCTCCTGGAACGGATCCCGTCCGGGAAGGCGCAGCGGGTCCGCGCGAAGCTGCGGAAGCTCGACGCGCTCGGCATCGACGCGCACGTGGTGACCGGCGAGGAGGTCCCGGCGGCGCTCGACCGGCTCCTGAGGCTCCACCAGCTCCAGTGGCAGGGGCGGGGCGTGACCGCCGAGCACACCAGCGAGCGCTTCGCCCAGCACCTCACGCGGGCGGTGCGGCCGATGGTCGAGCGGGGCGACGCGATGGTCACCGAGTTCCGGCTCGCCGGGGACGTGGTCGCCGCCGACCTGACCCTGATGTCCCCGCGGCTCGCCGGAGGCTATCTGTACGGCGCCGATCCGGCGCTGCGCGCCCGCAAGGTCGACGTGGCGACGATGCTGCTGCGCCACGGGGCGCGCGAGACCAGCTCCGGCGGGCGCGCCACGCTGAGCATGCTGCGGGGCAGCGAGCCGTACAAACAGCACTGGCGGCCGGAGCCGGTCCGCAACCGGCGGCTGCTCCTCACGGGGCGCGGTACGGCTCCGCTCCTGTGGCTGCGCGCGGGCGCGGCCGACGCCCGGCGCTGGGTGGCCCGGCAGGCGCGGGAACGGGCCTGGGTGGGGCGGGCGCTGCGCCGCGGCGGCGGGGCCGGGGGGACTCCGGCACCGCCGCCGTGACAGACGTCAGAAGGGCCAGACCTCCTTCAGGGTGTCCTTCCAGTCGAGGTCGACCTGGTCCTTCCAGTTGTCCTTCGGCACGCAGACGGGCCCGCCGATCCAACTCTCCACCCACGAACCGAGCTCTACGGTCCAGCAGTCGGGCTTGGGCTCGGGCTTGGGCTCCGGCTTCGGCTCGGGCTTGGGCTCCGGCTTCGGTTCCGGCTTCGGCTCGGGCTTGGGCTCCGGCTTCGGCTCGGGCTTCGGTTCCGGCTTGGGCTCCGGCTTCGGCTCGGGCTTCGGTTCCGGCTTCGGTTCCGGCTTCGGCTCGGGCTTCGGCTCAGGCTTGGGTTCCGGCTTGGGCTCGGGCTTCGGCTCCGGCTTGGGCTCGGGCTTCGGCTCCGGCTTCGGTTCCGGCTTCGGCTCGGGCTTCGGCTCGGGCTTCGGCTCCGGCTTCGGTTCCGGCTTCGGCTCGGGCTTCGGCTCAGGCTTCGGCTCCGGCTTCGGTTCCGGCTTGGGCTCAGGCTTCGGCTCAGGCTTGGGCTCAGGCTTCGGTTCCGGCTTGGGCTCGGGGATCGTCGGGTCCGTGGGATCCGTCGGGTCCGTGGGCTCGGTCGGGTCCGTGGGCTCGGTCGGGTCCGTCGGGTCCGTCGGCTCCGTCGGCTCCGTCGGATCCGTCGGCTCCGTCGGGATCTGCGGTTCCGTGCCGTACAGCATCTCCCGGAACACCCGCGACGACCGCGGATTGTCGTCGCACTGCCATACGCCGTGCGGACAGTAGTCGGTGATGGTGTGGTAGAGCGGCTTGTGCTGCTTCATCCACTCCAGCATGCGCCGCATGTATTCCGGATTGTCGCCGTTCCGGAAGAGACCCCATTCGGGATAGGAGATCTGCTTTCCGTGCTCGGCGGCGAAGTCGACCTGCTTCTGGAGCCCGTACGGCTCGCTGACGTGCTGGTCGAAACTGCTGCCCGACGGCTGGTCGTACGAATCCATGCCGATGATGTCGACGACGTCGTCACCCGGGTAGCACTCGGTCCACGGAATCGCGTCGCGGCCCCGGCTCGGGTTGAAGTCGAAACGGAACTTCTGGCCCGGTACGGAACGCATCGTGGTGACGATCCGGTTCCAGTACTTCTTCCACGCGGTGGGGTCGGGGGCGCACCGGTGGGTGTAGGTGGTGCCGTTCATCTCCCAGCCGAGGTCGATGACGGTGTCCTTGGCGTTCAGGTCGACCAGACGCCGGGCGAGGGCCTCGAAGTGGTGGTCGAAGTACCCGGCGGCGCCCAGCTGGAGCTGGCGGCGGACCTCGTGGTCGGGGACGCGGGCCTCGTTGCGCTCCAGCATGGGCACGTTGAGGACGAGGAGCCGGTCGGACCGTTCGTTGCGCCAGCGGGCCCATGCGTCGAGGAAGCCGGGGGGTCCCTCGATGTTCTTCCAGAGGTCGCCGGGCAGGTAGGTGTGGCCGACGCGGAGCTCGTGACCGCCGAGCCACCGTTCGAGCTGTCCGATGCGGGCGACCCCGGAGTCGCCCGAGTCGAGGAACGCGCCCATGGCGGTGCTGAGGGACGGTACCGGGTCCTTCGCCGCCGGGGAATCGGCGGCGTGCGCGGGGGACGAGAGCACGACTGAGCCCGAGGCGAGAAGGCCGGCGGTGAACACCCCCAACCATCGTCTCGGAGTTCTCCGATGTGCAGCTGCCATGGCCGCTCCTTCGCGTCGTACGCCCTTTGATGGTCCGTCAATCCGATGCTCCGAAAGTATTCCTAATGAGCCGACCGTGAACTCGGCTTCCCTCTGATCAGTAGTCCATTAGAGGATTTGATCGCCCAGTTGGGGCACCCGAGAGGAAGGGCATGCCGTGCTGAGCCATCAGTCTTTCGACACCAGCGTCCCCACCGTCCTTGTGCGGCTCGACCGGAATCCCTTCCACCACGGCACTCTCGGTGCCGCGCGTTCGCTGGGAAGAGCCGGAATTCCGGTCCACGCCGTCATCGAATCGAGCAGCAGTCCGGTCACCCGTTCCCGGTACGTCAGCTCGGCGCGGGCGCGCCCCGGCACGGACTCCGCCGCCGAGCTGTCCGCGCTGCTGACCCGCGTCGCGGACGAGATCACCGACGATCCGTCACATCCCGTGCTCGCGGTGCCGCTGGACGACGTCAGCGCCCTCGCCCTGGCCCGGCGCCGCTCCGGTCTCGTCCCGCGCTTCCTGCTGCCCGCGCAGACCGAGGAGCAGCTGCTCCGGGTCGCCGACAAGGCCGAGCTCGCCGAGACCTGCGCGGGCCTGGGGCTCCCCCACCCCCGCACCGAGCTGCCGGGGGGAGCCGACGAGGCCGCCGCCATGGCCTGGTCGCTCGGGCTCCCGGTGGTCGCCAAGTGGAGCCGGCCCTGGCTGCTCCCGGGCGGCGGCGGGCTGCGGAGCACCACGATCGTGCGCTCCCTGGCGGAGGTGCGGGAGCTGTACGCCCGCACCCCGGAGGCCGGCAGCCGGCTGCTGCTCCAGGAGATGCTCCCGGACGGCCGGGACCTCGACTGGTTCTTCCACGGGTACGTGGACGCCGCGGGCCGCTGCTCCACGGGGGCGACCGGGCGCAAGGAGCGCTCCTGGCCGGACGGGGCGGGGCTCACCGCCTCCGGTCGCTGGACGCGGAACCCGACCGTCGAGCGGACGGCCCGCGACCTGCTCGCCGCACTGGACTACCGCGGCGTGTGCGACCTGGACTTCCGGCTGAACAGGGCGACCGGCGCGTACCACCTGCTGGACTTCAACCCGCGGCCCGGCGCGCAGTTCCGGCTCTTCACCGACCCGGACGGCCTGGACGTGGTGCGGGCGCTGCACCTGGACCTGACCGGCCGCCCCGTCCCCGCGCACGCCCCGGTCCCCGGCCGCCGGTTCGTCGTCGAGAACTACGCGGCGCTCTCACTGCTCGTCTCCCCGCGCCGCCGGTACGCGCCGGAGCCGGAGGGCGGCCGGGGGCGGACCGAGTGCGCCTGGTTCGCGGCCGACGACCCGGCGCCCGCGCTCTCCATGGGCCGGGCCTGGCTCGCGCACCTGCTCCGCAAGGCGCTGGGCAGGCTGCGCCGGGCCGTCCGGGTCCGTCGGCCGGACCCGGCCCTCGCGCCGGTGCCGCCCCGGCCGCGCGCCTCCACCGACCAGCTCACCCGGCGATGAACGCGGACGGCACGAGGTCGCCGGTCCCGGCATGACGGAGGGCCGGTTCCGAGGAGCGGACGCTCCTCGGAACCGGCCCCGTGTCCATGGGCGCCGGAAACTCAGGCGTTGATGCAGGTGTTACCGAAGGCCGGGTTCAGCAGGCCGACCACGTTGATGCTGTTGCCGCAGGCGTTGATCGGGATGTGGATCGGGATCTGCACGACGTTCCCGGAGAGGACGCCCGGCGAACCGATGGCCGCACCGGCCGCGTCCGCGTCCGCGAAGGCGGGGGTGGCCGCACCCATGGCCATGATGATTCCGGCGACGACGGCAGCAGCCTTCTTACAGTTCATTTCGTCTGCATCCTTTCGGTGGCGGAACATTTCCATGCAGCACAACGAACATGCCGCACAAAGGCAACCGAGGGAGCTGCGACATTCTTTGTTTCACTCCATTGCACGCGGAACAGGGCCGGAAGGAACGTGTGCGTTCCTTCCGGCCCTGTCGTGTGCGGGACGGATCAGCCGTTGAAGGCGCCGTTCCCGGAGAGCACCGGGATGTCCTCGACGAGGTGCGACAGCGGCTCGTCACCCTTGGCCTGCGTGGAGTTCTCCGCGCACTGCTGGTTCTGCGGGGAGGACAGGACGTTGACGTCCTGGACGGCGACCGGGACGAGAACGCCCACGAGGGAACCGAGGTTGCCCTTCACCGGGACACCGAGGCAGAGCTTGTTCAGCGAGCCCTGGACGGCCGAGAACTGCGGGCTCTGGTCGCCGGTGGTCTTCGAGTTGCCGAAGGACTGGTGCGCGCCGTTGCCGGAGAGCGAGGTGGTGCCGCCGTCGTCGGCGATGGCGAGCGCCGGGGAGGCCGCCGCAGCAGAAGCGCCGACAACAGAGGCCGTAAGGGCCGCAGCCGCCATAATCTTCTTGTTCACGGTGATTCCGTTTCCTGTTCCCACCAACCGACCTGATTGATGCGACCGGATCAACTGCGTCCGCGGGCTTTGGTTCCGGCGCTTCACTCGTTCGACTGTGTCCGCGTTTCGCGCTGCCACGCGCGCTCCGCCAACGGGGTGACACACCGGAACCCCGGCGTCCGAGGGCCTGTTGATCAGGTCGCTCCCTGCACGGAGCAGGTTCTAGAAGGGAACTCCCGTGATCAAGAAGGTTATGGCCACCGCGGCCGCAGCCGTCTCCATCGTCGGCGCCACCGCCGCCGTGGCCTCTCCGGCGCTCGCCATCTCCAACGACGGCGGCACCACGTCGCTCTCGGGCAACGGCGCGCACCAGGAGTTCGGCAACTCCGCCACCTACGGCAACATGAGCCCGCAGTTCGCGCTCGTCCAGGGCTCCCTGAACAAGCCCTGCATCGGCCTGCCGGCCAAGGTCAACGCCGGTTCGCTGATCGGTGCCATCCCGATCGCCGTCCAGGACATCAACGTCCTGTCGTCCCCGCAGAACCAGCAGTGCACCGAGAACTCCACCCAGGCCAAGGGTGACGAGGCTCTGTCGCACATCCTGGACGACATCCCGGTCCTGTCGGGCAACGGCGTCGGCAACAACTGACGTTCCGCCTGAGCACGACGACGTTCACACGTCAGGGGCCGCCCTCCGGGGCGGCCCCTTTCGTCGTTCCGCGCTTCCACCGCCCCCTCGCGGCGGGGCTCTACCAGGTCGGCCAGACCGGCGTCGCCATCAGGCGCTCCCACTCCCGGTCGGGCATCCCCGGCACGGCCCGCCCCGCCTGCACCCACTGGCTGACCAGAGCGGAATAGAGGGGGAACGGGGTGCTGTCGACCGGGGACGGGTCACTCACATATCGGCTCTTCGGAATGAAGGCCATCCGTTCCCATTTCCCGGGATCCGGCGCCATTTTCGCTCCTTCCGCTGCGATTCCCGCATCATGACACAGGCGCTGCGGGAGAGTGATCGGTCCTGTTCAGGTGGCGTCGCGCACCTGTGTGCGAGCGATTCGAAAATACGGTGCGGAGATGAAATTCCGGTGTCCGCGGAACATCCGGTTTCCCCCGCTCGCCGAGCGGTAAACCCACGGCCGCGCACGGGCCCGCCGGGGTGCTCGCTCATCTGCCCGTAGTCCGTCCGGTGGACTTCCCGGAACCTCCGGGCCGCTGACCAGTTGATCAGCACGGCCCTGCAGTCAGCGGGGCCAGGATCCGAAAGGCCTCAACAATGAAGAAGCTCTTGGCGACGGCTGCTGTGGCCGCGTCCGTCCTCGGCGCGACGGCGGCGGGTGCCGGTCAGGCGCTCGCGATCGCCGACGACGGCGGCACCACCTCGCTGTCCGGCAACGGCGCGCACCAGGAGTTCGGCAACTCCTCGACCCACGGCGACATGAGCCCGCAGTTCGCGCTCGTCCAGGGTTCCCTGAACAAGCCGTGTGTCGGCCTGCCGGCCAAGGTCAACGCCGGTTCGCTGATCGGCCTCGTCCCGATCGCGGTCCAGGACGTCAACGTCCTGTCCTCCCCGCAGAACCAGCAGTGCACCGAGAACTCCACCCAGGCCAAGGGTGACGAGCCGCTGTCGCACATCCTCAGCGACATCCCGGTGCTCTCGGGCAACGGCGCCGGCAACAGCTGACCGCCACCACCCGGCCACGGCGCGGCCCCGCCGTCCCTCCGAGGAGGGGCGACGGGGCCGTTCCCGTACGAGGCCGTGGTCAGAGCCTCCGGCGCAGCTCCGCCGGGTCGGTGACGGGCGCGTCGCAGGTGAAGTGACGGCACACGTACGCGGCGGCCGCCCCGGCCACCAGCGGCCGGTCCTTCAGGAGCGGGAACTCCTCGCCGCCGGGGACCCCGGTGGCGACGACCGCGCCGGGGGTGGTCGCCGCCAGGGCCGTACGGCGCAGCTCGCGGAACGCCGGGTCGGCGGGGTCGCCGACGACGGCGATCTCGCGGGGCCCGTCGAGGAGGGCCTCGGCGACGGCCAGGCCCCAGCCGATGAAGCGGGGCGCGCGGGGGCCGAGGGCCTTGACCACGCCGAGGGCGCCCTCGGCGGCGGCGCGGTGGGCCTCCGAGCCGGTGTGCGCCGCGTACGACAGGAGCGCTCCGGCGGCGGCGGTCCAGCCGGACGGGGTCGCGTTGTCGGTGGGGTCCTGGGGGCGCCGGATGAGGGTCTCGGCGTCGTGGGCCGTGTCGTACAGCGCGCCGCCCTCGGCGGTGAAGCGGTCGAGGACGAGGTCCAGGAGGAAGCCGGCGAACTCCAGCCAGGCGCCCTCGCCGGTGACGGCGGCGAGGGCGAGGAACCCCTCGGCGACGTCCGCGTAGTCCTCCAGGACCCCCGCGTTGGTGCCGGCCCGGCCGTCCTTGGACGTCCGGGTCAGCCGGGCGGACTCGTCCATGTGGACGCGGACGAGGAGGTCGGCCGCCTCGGTCGCGCGCTCGACCAGGTCGGGGCGGTCGAAGAGGGCGCCGGTCTCGGCGAGGGCGGCGATCGCGAGGCCGTTCCAGGCGGCGACGACCTTGTCGTCACGGCCGGGGCGTGCGCGCTCCTCGCGGGCGGCGAGGAGCCGGGCGGCGATGGAGGCGATCCGGCCGGCGTCGGCCGGGCCGGCCTCCTGCGGCAGCTGGAGCACGGAGCTGCCGTGCTCGAAGGTGCCGTCCTCGGTGACGCCGTAGTGGGTGGCGGCGAGGGCGGCGTCCTCCGCGCCGAGGACCTCGGTGAGCTGTGCGGGGGTCCACACGTAGTAGGCGCCCTCGACGTGCGCGCCGGTGCCGTCGTCGGAGTCGGCGTCGAGCGCGGAGGCGAAACCGCCCTCGGGGGTGCGGAGTTCCCGGACGAGGAAGTCGGCGGTCTCCAGGGCGACCCGGCGGGCCAGGTCGCTGCCGGTGGCCTTCCACAGGTGGGCGTACGTCCGGCACAGCAGGGCGTTGTCGTACAGCATCTTCTCGAAGTGCGGGACGACCCAGGCGCGGTCGACGGCGTAGCGGGCGAAGCCGCCGCCGAGCTGGTCGTAGATGCCGCCGCGGGCCATCGCCTCGCAGGTGTCGGCGGCCATCTGGAGGGCGCCCTCGGAACCGGAGCGGGCATGGTGCCGGAGCAGGAACTCCAGGGCCATCGACGGCGGGAACTTGGGGGCGCCGCCGAAGCCGCCGCGACTCGCGTCGTACTCGCGGGTGAGGCCGAGGAGGGCCTGGGCGAGCTCCTCCTCGCCGGGGACGCCGTCGCCTCCGTACGCGAGGGAGCGGCCCGCGAGGTCCTTCACGATCCGGTCCGCGACCTCGGCGACCTCCTCACGCCGGCCGGCCCAGGCGTCCTTGACGCCCTCCAGGACCTCCGGGAAGGACGGCATGCCGTGGCGGGGCTCGGGCGGGAAGTACGTACCGAAGTAGAAGGGCGCGGCGTCCGGGGTGAGGAAGACGGTCATCGGCCACCCGCCCTGCCCGGTCGCCGCCTGCACGGCCTCCATGTAGACGGCGTCGACGTCCGGCCGCTCCTCGCGGTCCACCTTGACGGCGACGAAGTTCTCGTTGACCAGGGCGGCGGTGGCACCGTCCTCGAAGGACTCGTGCGCCATGACGTGGCACCAGTGACAGGAGCTGTAGCCGACGCTGAGCAGCACGGGGACGTCGCGGCGGCGGGCCTCCTCGAAGGCGTCGGCCGACCACGGCCACCAGTCGACCGGGTTGTCGGCGTGCTGGAGGAGGTACGGGGAGGTCTCTTGGGCCAGTCGGTTCGGCATAGTCCCATCCTGCCGCAGCGGTCTCCCGCTCGCTCCGCTCCCTCGCGCCGACGCGCGCGACGCAGGACACTGGGCCCGGTTCGTCGGGCGCGTGCGGAGGGGGAACGCAGATGCGGGAGAGTCACCGGGCCGAGGCCGAGCGGCTGTTGGAGCGGGCCGTCGTGGAGGAGGTGCGGGCCTCCGGAGGCGCGCCGGGCGACGCCGACGTGCTGCTCGCGCGGGGCCGGGCGGGCCTCGACGCGATGGCGGCCGGGGCGGGCGAGGAGTACGCCGCCTATCTGCGGGCGGAGAGCGGACGCACCCGGGCGGGCCAGCTCGCGGGGCCGGCCGTCGGGGGTCCCGCGCTGGTGACCGGCGTCGCCGCGGCGGCGGCCTTCGGCGCGGACCTCGCCCTCGGTACGGCGGCGGGGACGGCGCTCGGCGCGGGCGCGGCCGTCGTGGTGGCCGGCGCGGCGGCTACCGTGCTCCGCGCGACGGCCGGCCGGGGAGACGCCGAACGCCTCCGCCGGGACTGGCTGGCGGCCCTGGAGACCCGGGGCGTGCGGCCCTTCCTGGAACGCGAGCGGGCGCGGGCGGACCTGACGGGGCGCGGTGCGGTCATGGCGGCGGAACCGGAGGTGGCGGAGAGCGGGGCGCGCAGGGAGGGCGGGGCCCAGGCCGAGGGCGGGGCTTCGGTTGCGGGTGGCGGGGGCTCCGGGGGTGGGGCTTCGGTGGTCGGTGACGGAGGGGGTGGCGGCGTCGGGGGTGGTGGTCGGTGGGTGCGGGGGGCGGACCGTAGTGCCGCCGCGCGGAGCCGTACCGTCCTCGCCCGGTCCTTCGGGCATCTGCCCGACTCCGGCGGGGTGTTCACCGGCCGCCGTGCGGAGCTGGGCCGGATCTCCGGCTGGGTGCGGGACGCGACCGGCACCCGGCCCACCGTGGTCCTGCTGCACGGCGCACCCGGGTCCGGGCGCACCGCCCTCGCCGTGCGGGCCGCGCACGCGCTGCGCGAGCGGTTCCACGGGGCCTGTGTCGTGGACCTGCGGGGCGGCGGGGCCGGCGAGCGTCCGGTGACGACCCGGGAGGCGCTGCTGCACCTGCTGAACCGGCTCGGCGCCCCGCGCGACCGGCTGCTCTTCCGCGAGGGCGCCTCGGCCGACGAACAGGTGCGCAAGCTCTCGGAGTTGTACCTGCGGCAGCTGGGCGGGGTGCCCGTGGTGCTGATCCTCGACGACGCCGCCGACCCCGCCCAGGTGCGGTCCCTGCTGCCCGGGCGCTCCGACAGCCTGGTCCTCGTGACCTGCCGGGAGCCGCTGGACCTCGGCGCGGACGTCCCCGCCGAGGTGCACGCCCTGCCGGTCGACGCGCTCGACGCGGCCGGCGCCGAGGAACTGCTGCGCGCCACCGCCGGCGGACCCGACCCCGGCCCCTACGACGCCGAGGCGTTCGAGCGGATCCGGGAGCTGTGCGGCGGCCTGCCGCTGGCGCTGCGCGTGGCCGGGTCCCTGCTCGGGCAGCGCTCGATGGACGACCTGGCGCATCTGCTCGCCCGCCCCGGCTGGGGCACCGACCCCGTCGAACGCGCCCTCTCCGTACGGTACTTCCTCGACTTCGACGAGGATGCCCGGCAGCTGCTCCGCCGGCTCGCGCTGGCCGGGCGGGCCTCCCTGGGCGCGGCCGCGGCCGCCGCCCTGCTCGGTGGGGGCAGCGGTCCCGAGGCGGCCGGGCGGCTGCGGGAGCTCTCGTCGGCGGGGCTGCTCGACCACGTGCGCGGGGAGCGCTACCGGCTGCACGACGCGGTGCGCGCCTTCGCGGCCGCGCGGCTCCGGGACGAGGAGGACGCGGCTGGGATCGCGGCGGCGCAGGAGCGGCTCGTACGGAACCACGCGGAGCTCGCCGACGCGGTGATCCGGATGGTCGACGGCAAGATGTCGACCCGCGCGAACCGCTTCGACGGGCACGGCTTCGGCTCCCTGGAGGCGGCGCTCGGCTGGCTCGACGAGGAGTCCAGCTTCCTGACGGCGGCCCTGCGGCACGCGGAGGGCGTCGACCAGGACACGGTCCTCGGCCTGCTCAGCGCGCTCTGCGACTACTGCCTGCTGCGCGGCGACCTCTACCGGCTGGGGGAGATCAACGAGCTGGCCGAGTCCGTCGGGCAGGGGCTGCTGACCCGCTCGGTGCGGTGGCGGACCGGCATCGCCGCCCGGCAGCTCGGTGAGCTCGACAAGGCCCACACGACGCTGACCTCGGTCGTCTCCCTCTACCAGGAGGCCGACCAGGACGCGGGCGCCGCGCTCGCGCTCTGCTCGCTCGGGATCACGCTGCACCACCAGGGGCGGCTGACGGAGGCCGCGGACCGCCTGCGGGAGGCGCTGGCGCTCCAGGAGCCGGAGTCGCTGGCCGCCGACCGGGGCTGGACGCTGCACGCGCTGGCCGCCGTGGAGCGGGACCGGGGCGGCCTCGCCGAGGCGACGGCGCTCCTGGAGCGGTCCCTCGCGCTGCACCGGGAGCACGAGTCGCTGCACGGCGAGGCCTGGGCGCACTTCCAGCACGGCCAGGTGCTGCTGCTCCGGGGCGATGCGCCGGGCGCCCGGGACGAGCTGCGGCGGGCCCTGGAGACGTACGGGAAGGTGCACGACGGGCGCGGCGAGGCCTGGGCGCTGACCCAGCTGGCCCGGGCGCGGCTGGCCGCCGGGGAGGCGGAGCGCGCGGTGGAGGAGCTGCGCGGGGCGCTCGGCCGGCACCGGGACCAGGAGGACGCGCGCGGCGAGGCGTGGACGCTGTACTACCTGGGGCAGGCGCTGGAGGAGCGGGGCGACCGGGACGAGGCGGTGCGCGAGCTGGGGCGGGCGCGGTCGATGTTCTCGCGGATGCGGGACCTGTACGGGCTGGCGTGCGCCCGCCACCAGCTGGGGCGGGTCACCCGGGACCAGCAGGGGGCGCGGGCCGGGAACCTGCGCAACTCGGGGTTCGCCCGGCAGCTGCTGGTGGACGCGCGGGCGGACTTCCGCCGGATCGGGGTCGCGCACGGGGAGGCCTGGGCGTGTCTGGAGCTGGCGGTCGTGGACGCCGGGAACGGGCGGGTCCCGCAGGCGCTCGCGCTGTGCGAGGAGGCACGGGCGCTCTTCGACGCGTACGGGGACCGGCGGGGCGCGGACTGGGCCCGCCTCCTGCGCTGCGGGCTGCTCCCGCACGCGGTGCCGGGCAGCCCGGATCCGGGTGCGGCGACGGCGCGCGAGGAGCTGGCGGCCCTGGCGGCGGACCGGCATCCGGCGCGCGACCCGAGGGTCGACGAGTGCACCGAGGCCCACGTACTGCTCCTGAGGCGCGACATCGCCCCCAGGACCCCCTGGCAGGCCTGGGACCTGGGCCTGGTCCCGACGCGCCACGCGCGGGAGGTTCTGGGGGTGCCGGGGCCGCGGTGACGTACGGGGTGTGGGGGTGCCTCCCCCCGGGCGGGAAGCGGGGGCTCCCCCGGGCCGGGTGACCGGAGCCGTACGGGGCCGGGCGGCCGAAGCCGTACGGGGCCCGGAGCTTTCCGGTGCCGGGTGACCGCAGCCGTACGGGGCCGGGCGACCGCAGCCGTAAGGGGCCGGGAGCCGGGGCCTTCCGGTGCCGATGACCGAAGCCGCCCGGGCCGGGAGCTGGACGGCCGGAAGCTGGAACCGACCGGCACCGGGAGCCAGAGCCCTCCGGTGCCCGTCAGCCCGCCCCGCGCCCCGGCCCGCACCAGCGTGGTGCGGGCCGGGGCGGGTGGGTCACTTGCCCGTGGTGCCGGCCTTCTTCGCCGGGGTGTCCGGGGTCGCCGCCGACGGGTCCGGGGCCTCTTCGAAGGAGACCTTGCCCATGTGGCGGTTCATCGACTTCATCAGCATCCAGACCGCGAGGGCCAGGGCCGCGAAGACGACGAAGCCGAGGACGCCGGGGGTCACCTTGTTCTTGTCCAGCTCTTCGGCGGCGAAGGGGACAAGCTGGGTCAGTGCCAGGTGTGCGCTCATGTCAGGCATTGTCGCGGATGCCCGCGAAGAGATCTTCCTCGGGGAGGGAGGTCGGGACCAGCGCCTTGCTGAGCTCGTACTCCTCCGTCGGCCAGACCTCCTTCTGGATGTCCATCGGGACCCGGAACCAGCCGCCGTCGGGGTCGATCTGGGTGCGGTGGGCGATCAGGGCCTTGTCGCGGGTCTCGAAGAAGTCGGCGCAGGGCACGTGGGTGGTGAGGGTGCGCGCCTTGCCGCCGAACTCGTCCCAGCGCTTCAGCCAGTCCCCGTACGGCGACTCCAGGCCGCGGTCCAGGAGGGCGTTGTGCAGGGCCTCGGTGCGGGGGCGGTTGAAGCCCTGGTTGTAGTACAGCTTCAGCGGCTGCCAGAGCGGCCCGAACTCGTCCTCCGGGTACTTCGCGGCGTCGGCCGCGCCGTCGAAGGCCACCATCGAGATCTTGTGGGTCATGATGTGGTCGGGGTGCGGGTACCCGCCGTTCTCGTCGTACGTCGTGACGACCTGCGGGCGGAAGGCGCGGATCTTGCGGACCAGCGCGCCGGCCGCGTCGTCCACGTCCTCCAGGGCGAAGCAGCCCTCGGGCAGCGGGGGCAGCGGGTCGCCCTCGGGCAGGCCCGAGTCGACGAATCCGAGCCATTCCTGGGAGACGCCGAGGATCTCGCGGGCCTCGTCCATCTCCTTGCGGCGCACCTCGTGGATGTTCGCCTCGATGTAGGGGTCGCCCTGAAGCTGGGGGTTCAGGACCGAGCCGCGCTCGCCGCCCGTGCACGTCACCACCATGACGTCCACCCCCTCGGACACGTACTTGGCCATCGTGGCCGCACCCTTGCTCGACTCGTCGTCGGGGTGGGCGTGAACGGCCATCAATCGCAGCTGCTCAGTCAAGACTCGATCCTCAGTGATTCGACGCGGAGGGTGGTCTCTATAGTGACGGAATCGGGGGAGTGAAAATTCCGCCACCCCCGGCTTCGAGAGGATCCCCCATGAGCGCGGTGCGAGAGCAGCTGCCCGAGGGACGCTACGGGCGCTCCGCGGACGAGCGGGCCGACCGCAGGCTCAGGGTCGTGGGAGCCGTGCTCGGGGTGGTGTTCCTCGGCGTGATGGGCTGGTTCGGCTGGTACTACGTCGTCGACAACAAGATCAGCGCCGAGATGATCAAGTTCGAGGTCGTGAGCGACGCCGAGGTGCAGGTGCACCTGGAGATCCGCAAGGACGAGGACGCCAAGGGCGTCTGCACGCTGCGCTCGCGCTCCGAGGACGGGACCGAGGTGGCCCGCAAGGACGTCCGCGTCGACGACGCCGCGTCCCGGATCGACCGCGTCTTCACGCTCCGCACGACCGCCCGCGCGACCAGTGCCGAGCTCATCGGGTGTACGGCCCGGTAGCGGTGGGTAGGGACGGCATGTCGAGTCCCGGCGAGTCACTGCGGTGACCTGGGGTGACGCCATCTTGATGGTTTATGTCCTCCCGCTTTCCGCCACTCATTGTTAGGCTCGTGGTTTCGCCCACCCGGGACAGCAAGGCCTTCCCGTGTAGGGCGATGCTTTGTATTCCCAGTACCTACGAGGAGCACCCGTGACCCAGACCAGCGACAACGTCACCTGGCTCACCCAGGAGGCGTACAACAAGCTCAAGGACGAGCTTGAGTACCTGTCTGGTCCCGCGCGTACCGAGATCGCGACGAAGATCGCCGCGGCGCGCGAAGAGGGGGACCTGCGCGAGAACGGCGGCTACCACGCGGCCAAGGAGGAGCAGGGCAAGCAGGAGCTCCGGGTCCGCCAGCTCACCCAGCTGCTCCAGCACGCCAAGGTCGGCGAGGCGCCGGCGGACGACGGCGTCGTCGAGCCGGGCATGGTCGTCACGATCGCCTTCGACGGTGACGAGGACGACACGATGACCTTCCTGCTCGCCTCCCGCGAGTACGCGAGCGGCGACATCGAGACGTACTCGCCGCAGTCGCCGCTCGGCGTCGGCGTGAACGGCAAGAAGGCCGGCGACGACGCCGAGTACGAGCTGCCGAACGGCAAGAAGGCCACGGTGAAGATCCTCAGCGCGAAGCCGTACGTCGGCTGAGCCGCACTTCTTCGGGCGAAGGGCCGGTCCCCCGGGGACCGGCCCTTCGTCGTGTCCGCGCGCGGATCCCGGCCGGCTCAGGCCGTCGCCGAGCGGTACTTGCGGACCGAGAGCGTCCGGAAGACCACGATGATCAGGATCGACCAGATCAGCGAGGCCCACACCGAGTGCTGCATCGGCCAGGCGTCGGAGGTCGAGACCCCGGGGTTGCCGAAGAGCACCCGGCAGGCCTGGACGGTCGCGCTGAACGGGTTCCACTCGGCGATGGGCTGGAGCCAGGAGGGCAGATTGCTGGAGTCCACGAAGGCGTTCGAGATGAACGTGACGGGGAAGAGCCAGATCAGGCCGCCGGAGGTGGCCGCCTCGGGGGTGCGGACCGAGAGGCCGATGAGCGCCCCGATCCAGGAGAAGGCGTAACCGAGGAGGAGCAGCAGGGCGAAGGCGCCGAGGGCCTTCGGGACACCCTCGTGGATGCGCCAGCCGACGAGCAGGGCGACGATCGCCAGGACGAAGAGGGTGAGCGTCGTCTGCACCAGGTCGGCGAGCGTACGGCCGGTGAGGACCGCGCCACGGGCCATCGGCAGCGAGCGGAACCGGTCGATGAGGCCCTTGTGCATGTCGTCGGCGATGCCCGCGCCCGCTCCGGCGGTGGCGAAGGTGACGGTCTGCGCGAAGATGCCGGCCATCAGGAACTCGCGGTAGACGGCCGGCGAGGTGGAGTCGCCGATCTGCATCGAGCCGCCGAAGACGTAGCTGAACAGCACCACGAACATGATCGGCTGGATCAGCCCGAAGATGATCATCTCGGGGATGCGGGACATCCTGATCAGATTGCGGCGGGCGATCACGAGCGAGTCGCCGACGGACTGGACGACGGCCCCGCGCCGGCGCGGGGCTGCCAGGTCGTCCGCCGGCCCGGTGACGGTGGTCACTTCACGGTCTCCTTCCGGCTCTTCCCGGCCTTGGCCGCCGCCCGCTGCTCGGCCTCCTCCTCGTCCCGCTCGGCCGCGTGGCCGGTGAGGGAGATGAAGACGTCGTCGAGGGTCGGGCGGCGCAGGCCGATGTCGTCGATCTCGACGCCGACGGCGTCCAGGTCCCGGATGACCTCGGCGAGCAGCTTGGCGCCGCCGGTGACGGGGACGGTGAGCCTGCGCGTGTGCTCCTCGACGGACACCTCGCCGTGGCCGATGCCCGCGGCGCCGTAGCGGGCGAGGACCCCGCGGGCCTCCGGGATCGTCCCCCGGTCGTGCACGACCACCTCGACGCGCTCGCCGCCCGTCTGGGCCTTGAGCTGGTCGGAGGTGCCGCGTGCGATGGCCCGGCCCCGGTCGATGACGCAGATGTCGTGGGCGAGGTGGTCGGCCTCCTCCAGGTACTGGGTGGTGAGGAGCAGGGTCGTACCGCCGGCGACGAGCTCCTTGATGACCTCCCAGAGCTCCTGGCGGTTGCGCGGGTCGAGGCCGGTGGTCGGCTCGTCCATGAACATGACCGGCGGGGAGACGACGAGCGCCGCCGCGAGGTCGAGGCGGCGGCGCATGCCGCCGGAGTACGTCTTCGCGGGCCGGTCGGCGGCGTCGGCGAGGTGGAACCGGTCCAGCAGCTCAACGGCCCGGGCCTTCGCGGCCCGGGACCGCATCTGGTAGAGCTCGCCGACCATCTGGAGGTTCTCGCGGCCGGTGAGGTACTCGTCGACGGCCGCGAACTGGCCGGAGAGGCCGATCGAGCGGCGGACCTCGTCCGGGTGCCTGAGGACGTCGATCCCGGCGACGACGGCCCGTCCGCTGTCGGGCTTGATGAGGGTCGTCAGGACCCGCACGGCGGTGGTCTTCCCCGCGCCGTTCGGGCCGAGCAGACCCAGGACCGTGCCCTCCGGCACGTCCAGGTCCACCCCGTCCAGAGCTCGTACGTCGCCGAAGGTCTTCACCAGACCCTCGGCGTAGATCGCGCCTGGCATGTGGATTCTCCCAGGGAGATTCGGGCGTTTCCTACCGATCGTAGGATTTCCGCGCCCCGCGCGCCCGGTGAATCCGTGACCCGGGTCACACGATCATGCGGGGGCGTCCGCCTCTCGCTCCGGCCCGGCCGACAGGACGCCCCCGAGGCGGGCGAGGGGACCCCGCGCCGGGTGCGGGGTCCCACGGCCGAGCACCGCGGATCCCGGGCCGGGCGCGCGGGCCTCAGCCCAGCACCGTGTACCCCGCGTCCCGCAGGGCCGCCTCGACCTCCCGGCAGTGCTCCGGGCCCTTCGTCTCCAGGTGCAGCTCGACCTCCGCCTCCGTCAGGGCGAGGTGCGGATCGGTCCGTACGTGGCCCACGTCCAGGACGTTCGCGTCGACCACCGTCAGGACCGCGAGCAGCGTGGCGAGCGCGCCCGGCCGGTCCGTGACGCGCAGCCGCAGGCTCAGGTAGCGGCCCCCGGCGGACATGCCGTGGCGCAGGATCCGCTGGAGCAGCAGCGGATCGACGTTCCCGCCGGAGAGGACCGCGACGACCGGCCCGCGGAAGGACGCCGGGTCGGTGAGGAGGGCGGCCACCGGGCTCGCGCCCGCCGGTTCGACCACCAGCTTGGCCCGCTCCAGGCAGAGCAGCAGCGCCGAGGAGAGGGCGTCCTCGGAGACCGTGCGGACCTCGTCGACGTACTCCCTGACCAGGTCGAACGGCACGTCGCCCGGGCGCCCGACCTTGATCCCGTCGGCCATCGTCGCCGGCGCCTCGATCACGACGGGGTGCCCGGCGGCCAGCGAGGGCGGGTAGGCGGCGGCGCCCTCCGCCTGGACGCCGACGACCTTCACGTCGGGGCGCAGCGACTTCACCGCGAGCCCGATGCCGGCCGCGAGCCCGCCGCCGCCGATGCCGACGAGGATCGTCCGGACCTCGGGGCACTGCTCCAGGATCTCCAGGCCGACGGTGCCCTGGCCGGCGATGACGTCGGGGTGGTCGAAGGGGTGGATGAAGACCGCGCCGGTCTCGTGGGCGTACTCCTGGGCCGCGGCGAGCGTCTCGTCGACGACGTGCCCGTGCAGCCGGACGTCGGCGCCGTAGTCGCGGGTCGCCGCGACCTTCGGCAGCGGGGCGCCGACCGGCATGAAGACGGTCGCGTGCACGCCGAGCAGTTTCGAGGCGAGCGCGACGCCCTGCGCGTGGTTTCCGGCGGAGGCCGCGACGACTCCGGCGGCGCGCTCCTCGGGCCGCAGCCCCGAGATCCGTACGTACGCCCCGCGGAGCTTGAAGGAGCCGGTCCGCTGGAGGTTCTCGCACTTGAGGTGGACCGGGGCTCCCACCAGCGAGGACAGATGGCGGCTGCCCTCCATCGCCGTCATCCTGGCCACCCCGGCCAGCATCTTCTGCGCCCCCCGCACGTCGTCGAGCATCAGACCGTGCAAGGGGTGTGGCGTACGGAAGCTCATGACAGCAAGTCTCGCAGCTCACGGCCCCCGTGACCGCCCGGTGGCCGGGTGGTGGGACGGGTTTGCGCAGCGCCGGTACGGACTCCGGCGGGTCCGCGTACTCTGTCCCCCACCGACCGACCACCCCCGCACGAGAGAGACCCCAGCCATGCCCCCTTCCCAGGACATGACGACTGCGCTCGACCCCGGTCTCCTCGATGCCCTCCAGCACCAGGTGGCCGTCTTCGCCCGCCGTGCCGAGCAGACGCGTCTGGGCGGCACCGGCCAGCTCCGCAACTCCATGGACCGCGCGGCCTACCTCCTCCTGAACCGCCTGGACCAGGAAGGGCCGATGGGGGTGAAGGCGCTCGCGGCGGGCATGGGGATCGACTCGTCCACGGTGACCCGCCAGGTCGCGCCGCTGGTCGACACCGGACTGGTGAAGCGGACCTCGCACCCGGAGGACGGGCGGGCGGTCGTGCTCCAGCTGTCGCCGCGCGGTCTGGCACGTCTGGAGGAGGTCCGCTCCTCGCGCCGGCAGCTGATGGCCGAGGTCACGGAGGGCTGGACGCAGGACGAGCGGGAGTCCTTCTGCTCCCTGCTCACCCGCTTCAACACCGCCCTGTCCGTGCGGCAGTCGGCGCACGCGGGCCACGTCCCGGCGGAGCCGGCCGGGAGCGTCGCGCCGGAGTCCGGGGCCACGGCCTGACGGGGCGCCGCCGCGCGCCGGGGACGGAGCGGCTCTGCCTCCGTGGTCGCCGCGGACCGGGGACGGAGTCCGCGCAGACCTCTTGACCCGGCACCCGCGCTGTCCTCAGATGAGGAGGTGCGAGAGCGTCAGCGCGGACGGAGTGGCGAACGCGCCGACCGCACCCGGGAGTTCGAGGCGTTCGTGGCCGGGGCGGCGGGGCGGCTGCTGCACGCCGCGACGCTGCTCACGGCCGAGACCCGCACCCGGAACCCGTACGCCCAGGCGCTGCTGACGGCCGCCCTCGCGCACACGTACGCGGTGTGGGACCGGCTGCGCGACGAGGACCCGTACGATCTCGCGCGGCGCGACCTCGCCGCCCGCTTCGCGTGCACCGCGTGGAGGCACCGCGGCGGCGGCGGGGTGCTCGCCCCGCTCTCCCCGCAGGAACGTCTCGTCGTCGTGCTGCGGCTGTACGAGGGGATCGCGGAGGAGCAGGTCGCGGCCGTGCTCGGCCTCCCCGAGGCCCGGGTCCGCGCGGTGTGCGCCCGCTCGGTCGCCGCGCTGCGGGCGGCGGCCCGGGGCGCGGCGGGCGCCCGCGGGGCGGCGGCGTGAGCCGTCACGAGGACAAGGAGGCGGCGGTCCGGCGGCTGCTCGACACGGCCCATCCGCCGGTCCCCCGCGACCTGGCGCTGCGCGCCGCCGAGCGCGGGACGCGACGGCTCCGGCAGGCCCGGCGGGTGCGGCGGGTGCTGTGGGCCCTGGGCGCGGTCGCCGTGCTCGCGTTCGTCGTGTGGGCCTCGATGACGCGCCCGTGGGAGGTCCCGCCGGCGGGGACGACGCCCCCGCTGGAGGGCTGGTGACGGCCGGGGAGGCCCGGCCGTCACCGCGCGGGACTAGCCCAGCGCCTGACGGAGGTCGGCGAGCAGGTCGTCGACGTTCTCGATGCCCACCGAGAGGCGGACCAGGTCGGCCGGGACCTCGAGGGCGGAGCCCGCGACGGAGGCGTGGGTCATCCGGCCCGGGTGCTCGATGAGGGACTCGACGCCGCCCAGCGACTCGCCGAGGGTGAACAGCTGCGCGCGGTTGCAGACCTCGACGGCCGCCTCCTCGCCGCCCTGGACGCGGAAGGAGATCATGCCGCCGAAGGAACGCATCTGCTTGGCCGCGACCTCGTGCCCGGGGTGCTCCGGGAGGCCCGGGTAGAGGACCTGGGTGACCTTCGGGTGCTGGGTGAGCATCTCGGCGATCTTCTCGGCGTTCTCGCTGTGCCGGTCCATGCGCACGGCGAGGGTCTTGATGCCGCGCAGCACGATCCACGAGTCGAAGGGGCCGGCGACCGCGCCCATCGCGTTCTGGTGGTAGGCGAGTTCCTCGCCGAGCGCCTCGTCCGCGGTGACCAGGGCGCCGCCGACGACGTCGGAGTGGCCGCCCATGTACTTGGTCAGGGAGTGCACGACGACGTCCGCGCCGAGCGCCAGCGGCTGCTGGAGGTACGGGGACGCGAAGGTGTTGTCGACGACGAGCTTCACGCCGGCCTGGCGGGCGACACCGGCGACGGCCTCGATGTCGGTGATGCCGAGGAGCGGGTTCGACGGGGTCTCGACCCAGATCAGCTTCGTGCGGTCGTTGACCGCACCGCGCACCGACTCGATGTCGGAGGTGTTCGCGACGGAGAAGTCCACGCCCCAGCGCTGCACGACCTTCGCGAAGAGCCGGAAGGTGCCGCCGTAGGCGTCGTTCGGGATGACCACGTGGTCGCCGGGCGCGAGGAGCGCGCGGAGCAGGCAGTCCTCGGCGGCGAGGCCGGAGGCGAAGGCGAGGCCGCGGCGCCCGCCCTCCAGGGCCGCGAGGTTCTCCTCCAGCGCGGTGCGGGTCGGGTTCGCGCTGCGGCTGTACTCGTATCCGCCGCGCAGCCCGCCCACGCCGTCCTGCTTGTAGGTGGACACCTGGTAGATGGGCGGGACGACCGCGCCGGTCAGCGGGTCGGCGGTGTTGCCCGCGTGGATCGCGCGGGTCTCGAAGCTCTGGTGGGAGTGCTGGTCGCTCATGGGTCAGGAGCGTAGTGCCGCGCGCCTCCCGCCGCTGAGTTCGTCTCACCGGGTGTCCTGGACAATGGACACATGGACATTCTCTGGTTCCTGATCGCGCTCGGCCTCCTGTTCGGCGTCCTCGGTCCCTACGTGCTGCGCCGCCGGGGCGGCGGCGGGATCCGGCTGGCCGCGCCGGGGGCGCCGGACGCGGCGGACCCCGAGGCGTACGGCTTCGTGCGCCAGGAGGACCAGGACGTGCGGATGCCGGGTGCCGACGAGGAGCTCCTGCACGTCCTCGACGTCGTGCAGGCCACCCAGGACTGGCGGCCGGCGTCGCGGCTGCTCGCCGCCACCGGCAAGGAGGGCGAGGTGCGCTGGCAGCGCGTCCAGGCCTTCGCGGGCGCGGCGTCCCTGGAGCTCCAGGAGCGGCCCGGGGCCGGCGGGGCGTGGCTGCGGACCTGGCGGGCGGAGGAGCCGAAGGACGCGGGCGGCGCGGCCGTGCACGCCGAGTTCCTGGTGCAGCAGGCGTGGCGGTCCTCGTCGGCCGGGACCGACGACTTCCGGATCATCCTGGAGGAGGCCCTGAAGGTCACCGAGGAGGCGGCGCTGCTCGCCCCGGGCGACCCCGTGCCGTACATCACGCGGCTCGCGGTGGCGCGCGGACTCGGTTACGACCACGAGCAGTTCGACCAGGTGTGGGCGAAGGTGATCGACCGCGCGCCGGAGCACATGGGGGCGCACCTGGCGGCGCTGCACTACTGGTGCGAGAAGTGGCACGGCTCGCGCGAGGAGGCGGACCACTTCGCGACGACGGCCGCGGCGCGCGCGCCGCGGGGCTCGCTGCTGGCCGCGCTGCCGCTGTTCGCGGTGTACGAGCACGTGCCGGACGTGGTGCTCGTGCAGGACTTCTTCCGCACGGCGGTGGTGTCGAAGGCGATGGACGGCGCGCTGTACGCGGTCCACTCGGCGCGCCCCGACGACCCGATGCTGGCGCACGTGCGCCATCTCCTCGTCTGGTTCCTGGTGCGCGCGCAGCGCTGGTCGGAGGCCATGCACCAGCTGGTGCGGGTCGACGGACACGTCGGCGCGGTCCCGTGGACGCTGAGCGGCGACCCGGCGGCGGAGTACACGGTCTTCCGGAACCTGGCGGTGGCGGGCTACGAGGCGAACGGCGGCAGCCCGGCGACCCTGCCGCGCTGAGCGGGCCCGCGCTTCCCGGGGCGGGGCGACCGCCGTTCAGGACGGCCTTCGGGCGGGTGGGGAATCCCTTCCGGTCCCGCCGCGTTGTGCCTGTCGCCGACGACCGTCGAGGAGAGATGCAGCATGTTCCTGTCCCGCACCCCCGTACTCCCCACTCCCGACCAGGCCCTGCGCGGCCGGCCCGAGCCGGAGTTCTCCGTGCCCGAGCGCCACACCGTCCTCGGCAACCCGCTGCTGGGCCCCTACCCGGAGGGCCTGGAGGTCGCCGACTTCGCGCTGGGCTGTTTCTGGGGGGCCGAGCGCAAGTTCTGGCAGACCGAGGGCGTCTGGACGACGCTCGTCGGTTACCAGGGCGGCCACACGCCGAATCCGGCGTACGAGGAGGTCTGCTCGGGCATGACCGGGCACACCGAGGTCGTCCGGGTCGTCTTCGACCCGTCGAAGGTCTCGTACGCGACGCTCCTGAAGCTGTTCTGGGAGTCCCACGACCCCACCCAGGGCTTCCGGCAGGGCAATGACGTGGGCACCCAGTACCGCTCGGCGCTCTACACGCACTCCCCCGCCCAGGCCGAGCAGGCGGAGGCGTCCCGCGAGGCCTACCAGAAGGTTCTGACGGGCTCCGGCTACGGAGAGATCACCACCCACGTCCTCCCGGCCGACGAGTCCCGCCCGTTCTACCCGGCGGAGCCCTACCACCAGCAGTACCTGGACAAGAACCCGGCCGGCTACTGCGGCATCGGCGGCACGGGCCTGTCCTGCCCGATCGGCGTGGCGAAGGCCGAGTAGCGCTCAGCCGTGCGCCGCCCGCAGCGAGGCCGCCGTCGCGGCGGCCTCGTAGTCCGCCGGGACCCCCTCGACGAGGAGGATGTCGCCGGACATGTGGCGGGTGCGGAGGGGGATCAGCTCCTGGTAGGCCTCGGAGTCGTACCAGGCCCTGGCGTCCTCGTACGACGGGAAGCCGATGATCACCACGGCGCCCGGCCAGCTGCCCTCGCGGACCTCGCGGGCGGGGGCGCCGTGGACGAGGAAGCGGCCCCCGAAGGGGTCCAGGGTGTCCTGGATGCGCTCCATGTAGAGGAAGATGTCCTCGTCGAGGACGGGCTTCGGGTGCAGGTTTCCGATGGCGTATGCGGTCATGGGACCAGCGTGCCGCGGCATGCCCCACCGGGTCGATTACCCCGGAGGTCATGCCCCGGCCGCCCGCGTGCTCAGATCGTCGAGGTGTCGATCACGAAGCGGTAGCGGACGTCGCTCTTCACGACCCGCTCGTAGGCCTCGTTGATCTGGTCCGCGCGGATCAGTTCGATCTCGGCGCCCAGGCCGTGCTCGGCGCAGAAGTCGAGCATCTGCTGGGTCTCGGCGATGCCGCCGATCGCCGAGCCCGCGAGGGTCTTGCGGCCGCCGATGAGGGAGAAGAGGCTGACCTTGACGGGCTCCTCGGGCGCGCCGACGTTCACCAGGGCCCCGTCCGTCTTCACCAGGCTCAGGTAGGCGTCGAAGTCGAGCGGCGCCGAGACCGTGGAGACCACCAGGTCGAAGGTGCCGGCGAGCTCGCTGAAGGTCTCCGGGTCGCTGGTCGCGTGGTAGTGGTCGGCGCCCAGCTTCAGGCCGTCGTCCCGCTTGCGCAGCGACTGGCTGAGGACGGTCACCTCGGCGCCGAGCGCGTGGGCGATCTTGACGCCCATGTGGCCCAGGCCGCCGAGGCCGACGATCGCGACCTTCTTGCCGGGGCCCGCGCCCCAGTGGGCGAGCGGCGAGTAGAGGGTGATGCCGGCGCAGAGCAGCGGGGCCGCCTCGTCGAGGCCGATGCCCTCGGGGATGCGCAGGGTGTAGTTCTCGTCGACGACGATGTGGGTGGAGTAGCCGCCGTAGGTCGGCTCGCCGTTCTTGTCGAGCGCGTTGTACGTGCCGGTCATGCCACGCTCGCAGTACTGCTCCAGGCCGCGCCGGCAGTGGTCGCACTCCCGGCAGGAGTCGACGAAGCAGCCGACGCCGACCCGGTCGCCGGCCCGGAACCGGGTGACGCCGGGGCCGACCTCGGCGACGATGCCGGCGATCTCGTGGCCGGGGACCATCGGGAAGATGCCCTCGCCCCAGCCGTTCCTGGCCTGGTGGATGTCGGAGTGGCAGATTCCGGCGTACTTGATCTCGATGAGGACGTCGTGCTCTCCGACGGCCCTGCGCGGCACGGTGGTGCGCTCCAGCGGGGCGTCGGGGGCGGGCGCGGCGTAGGCGGGGACGGTGGTCACGTTCGTGGTCATGCCTCCAGCATGGCGGAGCGCGCGGACCCTACCCAGACACCTGTTCTACCTACGACCGGTGTGCCTACCACTGGCAGGGTCAGGAACGTACGTCCGTCCGCGCGGCCCGGGCGCGATAATGGGGCGGTATGGACCTCAGCGCCGAACTCAGTGAATTCCTCCGCTCCCGGAGGGCCCGGCTGAAGCCCCAGGACGTGGGCCTGCCGGAGTTCGGACGGCACCGCCGGGTACCGGGTCTGCGCCGCGAGGAGCTGGCGCAGCTGGCGGGGGTGTCCGTGGCGTACTACACCCGGCTGGAACAGGGCAACGGGCGCAACGTGTCCATGGAGGTCCTCGACTCGATCGCGCGGGCGCTGCGCCTGAGCGAGGCCGAGCGGGACCACCTCACCCGGCTGGCGAAGCCCGCGCCCGCACGGCGGCGGCCCTCGCGGCCGCAGCGGCTGCGTCCGGGCGTCCAGCAGCTCATGGACGCGATGACGGGGATCCCGGCGTACGTCGTGGGGCGGCGCACGGACGTCCTCGGGTCCAACCGCATGGCGACCGCGCTGTTCGGCGACATCGCCGCGCTGCCGCCGGAGCGGCGGAACATCGCCCGGCTGCTGTTCCTGAGCGACGGCTACCGGGACCTGTTCGTCGACTGGGAGCAGAAGGCGTGCGAGGTGGTGAGCTTCCTGCGGTTGGACGCGGGCCGTCATCCGGACGATCCGCTGCTGTCGGCGCTGGTCGGTGAGCTGTCGATGAAGAGCGAGGCCTTCAGGAGCCTGTGGGCGGCCCACCTCGTGAAGGACAAGGGGCACGGCAGCAAGCGGCTGCACCACCCGCTGGTGGGCGAGCTGACGCTCTGGTGCGAGACGCTGGTGGTGGCCGGCGACGAGGAGCAGTGCCTCGCGACCTTCCACGCGGAGCCGGGATCGCCCTCGGAGGAGGCGCTGGGTCTGCTCGCCAGCTGGGGCGCGGACCACGCCCTGCGGTGACCGGGACGGGCGCGGAACCGGGCGTGCGCCCGGACCCCGCCAGACGTAGGCCCACGCCCCGCCGACGGTTTCCCGGGCGCGCCCTCGCCCGGACGTACACCCATATACCCGACCTACGCGAGCCTGGGCATACGCGAGCGGCGGCCCCCTCGGAGTGAGGGGGCCGCCGCTCGCGTACGTGCGAGGATCCGCGGGTCAGACCGCCGAGCCGGCCTTCCACTCGGACCAGCTCATGTTCCAGCCGTTGAGGCCGTTGTCCGGCTTGATCGTCTTGTCGTTGGAGTTCTTGACGATCACGACGTCGCCGATGAGCGAGTGGTCGAAGAGCCAGGCGGCCGTCTGGTTCGGGTCACCGGCTCCCTTGACGTCGGCGAGGCCGACGCAGCCGTGGCTGGTGTTCACGCTGCCGAAGATCGACCGCGCGCCCCAGTAGTTGCCGTGGATGAAGGTGCCGGAGGTGGACAGACGCATGGCGTGCGGCACGTCCTTGATGTCGTACTCGCCCTTGCCGTCGTCGTCGGTGAAGCCGACGGTGGCGCCGTTCATCCGGGTCTCCTTGAACTTCTCGGAGATCACCATCTGACCGTTGTAGGTGGTGTTGTCCGGGGAGCCGGCGGAGATCGGGATGGTCTTGATCGTCTTGCCGTCCTGCTTGACCGTCATGGTCTTGGTGGCGACGTCGACGGTCGAGACCTGGTTGCGGCCGATCTTGAAGGTGACGGTCTTCTGCTGGACGCCGAAGACGCCGTCGGCGCCCTCGACGCCGTCGAGGTCCAGCTTCAGCGTGACGGTCGAGCCCTCGGTCCAGTACGCGTCGGGGCGGAAGTCCAGACGCGTCGGGCTGAACCAGTGGCCCACGACCTCCTGGCCGGAGCTGGAGGTGACCTTGACGCCGTCCTGGACGGCCTTCTTGTCGGTGATCGCCTTGTTGAAGTTGATCGAGACCGGCATGCCGACGCCGACGGTGGAGCCGTCCTCGGGCGTGAAGTTGCCGATGAAGCTGTTGGCCTTCGAGACGGTGGTGAAGGAGGCGTTCTCGTGGGCCTCCAGGCCCTCCGCGTCGGCGGCCGTGGCGGCGATCTTGTAGACCGTGGCGCGCTCCAGCTGCTGGCTGGGCTTCCAGCTCAGCCCGTCGGCCGCTATCTCGCCCTTGACCGCGGCGCCCTCGGCCGAGGTCATGGTGACCTGGGTGAGCTTGCCCTCGGTCACGGTGACCTTGGCGTCGTTGTTGATGGAGACGTTCTGGGCGCCGTTCTTCGGCGAGATGGTGATCTGCGCCTTGGAGGTCTTCTGCGCGGCCGCCTCGTCGACCTGCGCCTGTGACTGCGGCGTCGCGGAACCGGAGGCGCCGCCGTCCTTGTCACCGTCGTTGCACGCCGAGAGCACGAGTACGCCGCTGAGCACCGCGGCGGCGGCCGCCAGGCTCCTGCGGCGCTTGCCGACCGTCATCACACGCTTCTCCATCGTCGCCGGTTCCCTGCCAACTTCTTCTATGAACGCCCATGACACCCCGTCCGGTTCCGTGACCGGACGGTTTGTGGGGAACACCACTGATCCACACGCGTCCACCGGACTTCCGGTTCCCGAGATCGACCCGGCGAAACCGGGAAGGGCCCCGGGACGGCGTCCCGGGGCCCTTCGAACCGGGCGGATGCCCGGCCCTACGGCTGGTCGTCGTCTTCCTCGTCACCATCTTCCCCGTCGAGGTCCCACTCCAGTGCGTCGGGGTCGTAATCGATCTCCTCGCTGCTCCAGGAGGCCTGGACCATCTCGATCCCGGGGACGTCCCGGATCAGGTCGAAGGGCTCGACGAGGTGGGCGAGCGCCTCGGCGGCGTCCTCGCGGGCGGCGGCGCGCGCCTGCACGCGCTCCTCCTCGGGCATGAACTCGTCGCCGCCGATCCGGGCCACGGCGGCCTCGGTCAGTTCGGCGGGTCCGTCGACCTCCAGGACGACATCGACGCGAAGGCGGATGTAGCGGGCGTTCTCAGAAGTGCTCATGGGTCGGAGCGTAGGGGGCCGGGAGCCCTCGGGTTTCCCGCGACCCGCTGTGTTCCGTAGCATCGGCACACCGACCAATTCGCGGTTTCCGCAAGGGGGATCGAAATTTCCGTGTCCGTGGCCCGACGCCCACTGCTGACCGCCGCCGCCGCGGGGACGCTGCTGTGCGCCCTGTGGTTCGTGCCGTCCGCGAACGCCACCGATCAGCAGGGTGGGGTGAGGATCGGGGTGACCCAGGACGGGCCCCTGACGGACGACGGGCGGCTGGCCGAGACCGGGAACGGGGACACCCTGCCGTACCTGCTCGGCGGGACGGGTTTCCTGGGGGTCGGCGCGGGTTTCGTGGCCCTGGCCATGCGCCGCCGGGGCCGCGCCTTCTGAAGCGGAGGACCGACCTCCGGGCCCGCGCCTTCCGAACCGCTCCCTCATGGCGAAGGGCCGCCGGGACGGCGGCTCTTGAGCTTCCCGCGCCCGCGCGAAGAACCTCCGGGACAGCTCCTCGCGTCTGCACGCGAAGGGCCGCCCCCGGATGCCGGGGGCGGCCCTTTCGTACCGCGGTCGTCGTCAGGCCAGCGGTCCGGTGACCGGCTCGACCGCGGCGACCAGCTTTCCCTCACGTACGAAGGCGTCGGCGGCCGCCAGGTCCGGGGCGAGGAAGCGGTCCGGGCCCGGGCCCTCCACGCCGGCCGCGCGCAGGGCGTCGATGGCGGCCCGCGAGGCGGGCGCCGGGGTCAGGCCCGCGCGGAGCTCGACGCCGCGGGTGGCCGCGTACAGCTCGACCGCGATGATCCGGTTGAGGTTGCCGATCGCGGTGCGCAGCTTGCGGGCGGCGGACCAGCCCATGGAGACGTGGTCCTCCTGCATGGCGGAGGACGGGATGGAGTCGGCGGAGGCCGGGACGGCGAGCCGCTTCATCTCGCTGACCAGGGCGGCCTGCGTGTACTGGGCGATCATCAGGCCCGAGTCGACGCCGGCGTCGTCCGCGAGGAACGGCGGGAGGCCGTGCGAGCGGTTCTTGTCGAGGAGCCGGTCGGTGCGGCGCTCGGCGATGGAGCCGAGGTCGGCGGCGGCGATCGCGAGGAAGTCGAGGACGTACGCGACGGGGGCGCCGTGGAAGTTGCCGTTGGAGGCGACGCGGCCGTCGGGGAGGACGACCGGGTTGTCGACGGCGGCGGCCAGCTCGCGCTCGGCGACGAGGCGGGCGTGGGCCATGGTGTCGCGGCCCGCGCCGGCGACCTGCGGGGCGCAGCGCACCGAGTAGGCGTCCTGGACGCGGGGGGCCTCGCCGGCCTGGGCGTGGCCGGTGAGGCCGGAACCCTTCAGCACGGCCAGCATGTTGGCGGCGGAGGCGGCCTGGCCGGGGTGCGGGCGGATGGCGTGCAGCTCGGGTTCGAGGACCTTCTCGGTGCCGAGGAGGGCTTCGAGGGAGAGCGCGGCGGTGATGTCGGCCGACTTGTAGAGGGTGTCGAGGTCGGCGAGGGCCATGACCAGCATGCCGAGCATGCCGTCGGTGCCGTTGAGGAGGGCGAGGCCCTCCTTCTCCCTGAGCTCGACGGGCGCGATGCCGGCGGCGGCGAGGAGCTCGCCGGCGGGCCTGAGTTCGCCGTCGGGGCCTTCGGCGTCGCCCTCGCCCATGAGCGCGAGGGCGCAGTGGGAGAGCGGGGCGAGGTCGCCGGAGCAGCCGAGGGAGCCGTACTCGTGGACGACCGGGGTGATGCCCGCGTTGAGGACGTCGGCCATGGTCTGGGCGACCTCGGGGCGGACGCCGGTGTGCCCGGAGGCGACGGTCTTGAGGCGGAGGAACATCAGGGCGCGCACGACCTCGCGCTCGACGCGCGGGCCCATGCCGGCGGCGTGCGAGCGCACGATGTTGCGCTGGAGCTGGGCGCGGAGCTCGTGGCTGATGTGCCGGGTGGCGAGCGCGCCGAAGCCGGTGGAGACCCCGTAGACGGGCTCGGGCTTGGCGGCGAGCGCGTCGACGATGGCCCGGGCGGCGGCCAGGGCGCGCACGGCCTCGTTCGACAGCTCGACGCGGGCGCCGTGGCGGGCGACGTCGATGACGTCCTGCGGGGTCGTGCCGGACGTGCCGAGGACGACTGTCTGCATATCCATATTCAGCACCCTACGGATTGAAGACCGACATGTCACTAGTCGACTTCGTCACCGTCCCCCCACGGGACGGACCCTTACGGGGCCGATGCCCGCCGCCCCGGGTCTGCGCCTGTGCCTGTGACTGCACCTGCACCTGCACCTGCACCTGCACACCTGTGCCTGTGCCTGTGCCTGTGCCTGTGCCTGTGCCTGAACGGGACCAAGAGCAACCGATCCGGTCGAGCCGCAGGACCAGGGGCCACCGGATCAAGCCACGGGATCGCCCCCCGGCGCCCTCGGGTTCCCCGGGGCGGCCGGATCGGTCGGCGGCGGATCCACCGCAGGCGGCACGGGCGGCGCGGGCGGCGCCGTCGGTGGGGCGTCGCGGAAGCGGCGGCGGTCCCGGGCCCCGGGAGGGGCGTCGGCGAGCCGGATGACCGTGCCGTCGCGGCCCGCCACGACGGGCTTCGTCGAGCGGTCGGCCTTCGCCTGGTACTGGGCGGCGTCGGCGAGCCGGAAGAGCCGCCGGGCCGACTTGAGCGGGCCGATGGGATCGCCGGTGGACGCGACCCCGCAGGCCACGCCCTCGCCGAGCTCCAGCTCCGCCGCCCGGACGCACAGCTCCTCCGCCACCGCGACCACCTCGTCCGCCGTCGGGCCGACGGTCAGGAGGCAGAACTCGTCGCCGCCCAGCCGGGCCGCGAGGGCGCCCGGGAGCATCGCGCCGCAGCGGGACAGGACCGAGCCGAAGCGTTCGAGGAGGCGGTCGCCGACGGCGTGGCCGTGCGTGTCGTTGACCCTCTTGAGGCCGTTCAGGTCGCAGACCAGGAGGCTCACCACGGAGCCGTCCGCCCGGTAGCGCTCGATGGCCTCGTCGAGGCGGGTGTCGACGGCCCGGCGGTTGGCCAGGCCGGTGAGGGGGTCGGTGAAGGCGAGCTTGCGGACCTCCTCCAGACGCTCGGCCTGGGCGATGCCGGCGGCGACGACGGCCGCCAGGACGGTCGCGAAGTCGGCGTCCCCCCGGGTGAAAGGATTCTGCTCCGGGGTGCGGGCCACATACAGCTCGCCCCACGCGCGCCCGTGCAGCACGATCGGGGCGACCACGCAGCAGCCGCGCCCCCGGCGGCGCAGGCCGGTCACCCGGCCGGTCGCGACGGGGGCGTCGGCCGTCTCCACCCAGGCGTCCGGCTCGCCGCCGCCCGCCCACAGCTCGTGCAGGAACTCGGTGATCTCGGGGAACTGGTGCACCGGGTACGTCTCCGAGTCGGGGAACTCCTCCTCGCCCACGGCCCGGTCCCCGGCGTTCACCAGCACCTTCAGGCGGCCGAGGTCCCGCTGCCAGACGGAGAGGGCGGCGAAGCTCCCGTCGAGCCCCTCGCGGGCCCCGAGCGCCGCAGCCAGCCAGAACTCGCGCGGGGTGTGCGCCGCCGCCATCCTCTGCGCCAGCGCCACCACGGCCCGCAGCCGCACGTCCTCACCCATTCCTCCAGCTTAGGGAGGTTTGATGCGATTTCCTCACCGAGACGTCACTTTTAGTGACATTCGATAGGAATGCGTTGAAATTACTCGCCCGGCCAGTTCGGCTTCCGCTTCTCGTTGAAGGCCGCGACACCCTCCGCCCGGTCGCCCGAGAAGGCCACCGAACGCCAGGCCGCGTCCTCGACCTCGAGACCGGCCCGCAGGTCCAGGCCCTGGCCCAGCCGCATCGCCTTCTTCGCGGCGCGCAGGCCCACCGGCGAGTTCGCCGCGATCCGGCCGGCGAGCTCCAGGGCCGCCGTCCGGGCGTCGTCCTCCAGGAGGTCGACCAGACCGAGCTCGCGGGCCTCCGCCGCCTCCACCCGGCGGGCCGTGAAGACCAGCTCGGCGGCGCGCGCCGCGCCCACCCGGCGCGGCAGCAGCTGCGTACCGCCGCCGCCGGGGATGACGCCCACGGAGACCTCGGGGAGGCCGACGACGGCGGTCGCGTCGGCGACGATGACGTCGCAGGCGAGCGCCAGCTCGAAGCCGCCGCCGAGGGCGAAGCCGTGCACGGCGGCGACGGTCGGCATCGGCAGCTCCAGGACGCCGGTGTAGGCGGCGCGGGCGGTCGGGCGCTGCCGGACGAGCTCGGCGTCGGTGAAGGAGTTGCGCTCCTTCAGGTCGGCGCCGACGCAGAAGGCGCGATCGTTCGAGGAGGTCAGGACGGTGACGCGGACCTCGGGGTCGGCGGCGAGCGCCTCACAGGCGGCCCCGAGGGAACGGGCCATCTCGGAGGAGACGGCGTTCATGGCCTTGGGCCGGTCGAGGACCAGCTCCGCGACGTGACCGTCCTTCCGGACCACCACGAACTCACCAAAGCGCTGCTCGGACATGACCGCACACCCTCCCGGTTCGGACCCGTCGACGAGTGTTAACGGGCGTTCACCGGGAGATCCTAGGGCCTGGCGGCCGGATCCGGCAGGGGCCCACCGCACCCGCCGCGCGCGGCCGCGCGGCGGGTGAGGGCGGCCTGATCCGGCGCCAGGGCGTCGGGGAGCAAGCCGGGCGGGCCGGGCTCGCGGTGCCCGGCACCGCGAGCCCGGCCCAGGCCCGATCGGCACGGCACCCGCTACGTCGGGCGGCGGCTCAGGAGCCAGGGTTCGACGACGCCGAGGCCTCGGACCGGGCGCTGCCACATCGGCTGGAGCGCGAAGCGGTACGTCTCGGCCGGGCGGCCCTCCTTCTCGGCGCGGGCCGCCTCCTCCGCGGCCGCCGCCTCCGAGGCGGGAGCCTCCTTGGTCCTGGTCAGCTCCTCCGCGAGGGCCCCGTCGACGAGGACCGCGTCCTTCGGGGCTATCGAGGTGAGGCGGCTGGCCAGGTTCACGGTGGTGCCGAAGACGTCGCCCATCCGGGTCGTGACGGTGCCGAACGCGATGCCGACGCGGAGCGCGGGCATCGTGTCGTCGTGGCTCAGGGTCTCGATGAGCCGGAGGGCGATCTCGGCGGCCGTGCCCGCGTCGTCGGCGCAGTACAGCACCTCGTCGCCGAGGGTCTTGATGAGCCGGCCGCCGTGCGCGGCGACCAGGTCGGCGCAGGTGGTCTCGAAGGCCTCGACGAGCTCGCCGAGCTCCTCCTCCTCCAGCCGACGGGTCAGCCGGGTGAAGCCGACGAGGTCCGCGAAGCCGACGGCGAGCCGCCGGTCGACCATCTCCTCGTCGTCGGCGGCCTGGACGACCCGGCCGGTGGCGGCGGCGAGCTGCCGGCGCCACACGTAGATCAGGAACTCCTCCAGCTCGGGCAGGAGCAGCTCGACCAGCGGATACGTGACCTCGGTGCGGGTCATGCCGGGCTCGGGCGGCTCGGTGAGGCCTTCCAGGAAGGAGTCGATCTGCCACTCGGCGAGGCGCGCGGTGGTCTGCCCGGTGGAGCGGGCGACCTGCACGGCCATCGGCTCGCTGAGCAGTCCGGCCTCGACGAGTCCGGCGAGCCGCCGCAGGGCGAGGACGTCGGCCTCGGTGAGGGCCTTGGCCTGACCGATGTCGGCGAAGCCCATGGCGCGCCAGAAGCGGGAGGCGAGCTCCATGGAGACGCCGGCGGTGCGGGCGGCCTGGAACGGGGTGTAGCGGCGGTCGGCCCCGAGGATGAGCTGTTCGAGGCGGATGGCGAGGGGGTCGTGGCTGGGCTCGGCCGTGTGGTCGACCTCGTGGTGGGGCGTGGGGTACGTCGGCGGTCCGGCCGGCTCGGCGCCGTCGCCCGCGTTCGCGTCGTCGACGGTCACCGGCCGCCTCCTGCCCGTTCCCTGCCGCTGCCCACTTGTCCTGCCGATCTGTCGCCGTGGATCGCGCTCCACGATACGACAGGTGTGTGCTGGCTCACGCGCGATCGCCGCCGCCCGGCGGGTGCGCGCGGGCCCTCCGGGCGGACCGGCGGGAGGGCGCCGCACACGCGGGTCATGTCCGCAGGTGGACGATGTCGCCCGCTCCCACCGCTTCGGTGCCGCCGCCCTCCGTGGCGACGACCAGGCGGCCGTCCCCGTCGAGGGCCACGGCCTCTCCCTCCAGCATGCGCTCCCCGGGCAGCTCGGCGCGCACCCGGCGGCCGAGGGTGGCGCAGCCGGCCGTGTAGGCGGTCTGGAGGCCGGAGGCGGCCGGGTCGCCGTCGGCCCGGGTCCAGTCGCCGTACCACTGGGCGAGGGAGCGCAGGACGGCCCGCAGGAGGGTGTCGCGGTCGGTGGAGACCGCGCCGGCGAGGAGGAGGGAGCCGGCCGCCGGGACGGGCAGCTCGTCCTCACGGAGGGTGACGTTGATGCCGAGGCCGACGACGATCGCGTCCTCGCCGGCGCGCTCGGCGAGGATGCCGCCGGCCTTGCGCTCCTCGCCCGCGACGGAAACCAGCACGTCGTTGGGCCACTTGAGGGAGGTGTCGACGCCGGCGGCCTTGGCGAGGCCGGTGGCGGCGGCCACCCCGGTGAGCAGCGGGAGCCAGCCCCAGCGGTGGACGGGGACGTCCGGCTTGAGCAGGACGGAGAGGAAGAGCCCGGAGCGGGCGGGCGCGGTCCAGGTGCGGTCGAGCCGCCCTCGGCCCGTGGTCTGCTCCTCGGCGACGAGGACGGCGCCTTCGGGCAGTTCACCGGCCCGGGCGGCGAGGTCGCTGTTGGTGGAGCCGGTGCTGGTGACCACGTCGAGCGAGGTCCACAGTCCGTCGGGGAGGACGAGCGCGCGGCGCAGCGCCGTGGCGTTCAGCGGGGGCCGGTCGAGGTCGGACCAGCGTCCGCCTGAGCCTTGTGAGGACGTCATGCAAGCCAGACTAGGTGTGGCAAAGACCGCAGTGCCGAACCGTATCGGCGTCGATACGCTACGGGTCAGTAGGCCAGCAGTAGGCCATTCGTAGTCAACGAACCCCCCGTGACCAGGCAGGGAGCCGCATCCCGATGTCCGAGCCGGCAGAGCAGTACGAGATCGACATTCACACGACCGCGGGCAAGATCGCGGACCTCAGGCGCCGTATCGACGAGGCCACGCACGCCGGCTCGGAGCGCGCGGTGGAGAAGCAGCACGCCAAGGGCAAGCTGACCGCGCGCGAGCGGATCGCCCTTCTCCTGGACGAGGGTTCGTTCGTGGAGCTGGACGAGCTGGCGCGCCACCGCTCGACCAACTTCGGCCTGGAGAAGAACCGGCCGTACGGCGACGGCGTCGTCACCGGCTACGGCACGGTGGACGGCCGTCCGGTCGCCGTGTTCTCGCAGGACTTCACGGTCTTCGGCGGCGCGCTGGGCGAGACGTACGGCCAGAAGATCATCAAGGTGATGGACTTCGCGCTGAAGACGGGCTGCCCCGTCATCGGCATCAACGACTCCGGCGGCGCCCGCATCCAGGAGGGGGTGAGCGCGCTGGGCATGTACGGCGAGATCTTCCGCCGCAACACGCACGCCTCGGGGGTGATCCCGCAGATCTCCCTGGTGGTCGGCCCGTGCGCGGGCGGTGCGGTGTACTCCCCCGCGATCACCGACTTCACGGTGATGGTCGACCAGACCTCGCACATGTTCATCACCGGTCCGGACGTCATCAAGACGGTGACCGGCGAGGACGTCGGTTTCGAGGAGCTGGGCGGCGCCCGCACGCACAACGCGACCTCGGGCGTGGCGCACCACATGGCGGGGGACGAGAAGGACGCGATCGAGTACGTCAAGTCCCTGCTCTCGTACCTTCCTTCGAACAACCTGTCGGAGCCGCCGGCCTTCCCGGAGGTCGCGGAGACCGAGGTCTCGGACGAGGACCGCGAGCTGGACACGCTCATCCCGGACTCGGCGAACCAGCCGTACGACATGCACAGGGTCATCGAGCACGTCCTGGACGACGGCGAGTTCCTGGAGACGCAGTCGCTGTTCGCGCCGAACATCCTGACCGGCTTCGGCCGCGTCGAGGGCTTCCCGGTGGGTGTCGTCGCGAACCAGCCGATGCAGTTCGCGGGCTGCCTGGACATCGACGCGAGCGAGAAGGCGGCGCGCTTCGTGCGCACCTGTGACGCCTTCAACATCCCGGTGCTCACCTTCGTGGACGTGCCGGGCTTCCTGCCCGGTGTGGACCAGGAGTACGGCGGCATCATCCGGCGCGGCGCGAAGCTGATCTACGCGTACGCGGAGGCGACGGTCCCGCTGATCACGGTCATCACGCGCAAGGCCTTCGGCGGCGCGTACGACGTGATGGGCTCCAAGCACCTGGGCGCGGACCTGAACCTGGCGTGGCCGACGGCGCAGATCGCGGTCATGGGCGCGCAGGGCGCGGTGAACATCCTGCACCGGCGCACCATCTCCGAGGCGGCGGACCAGGACGGCGAGCGGGCGCGGCTGATGCAGGAGTACGAGGACGCGCTGCTCAACCCGTACATCGCGGCCGAGCGCGGCTACATCGACGGGGTGGTCATGCCGTCGGACACCCGCCCGCAGATCGTGAAGGGTCTGCGTCAGCTGCGGACGAAGCGGGAATCCCTCCCTCCGAAGAAGCACGGCAACATCCCGCTCTAAGCCCCTTCCGGACCCTCAAGGAGCCGACATGATCAAGGTCGTACGAGGCAACCCGACCCCGGAGGAGCTGGCCGCCGCACTGGCGGTGGTCCAAGCCCGGGCCGCGGCGACGGCGGCGGAGTCCGCCGGGACGGGCGGCCCGGCGGCGCCGGAGGGCTGGTCGGATCCCTCGCGGATCGCGCGCACGGCCGGACAGCGGCCGGGCCCGCGGGCCTGGGCGCGGTCGTACTGGCCGGTGTAGTCGTCACGGCATGAGCAAGGCCGGATCCCGTGTGCGGGGATCCGGCCTTCTCGCTGTCCCGGGGCGGGTCACGTACGGCGGAGGAAGACGCCCGACAGTACGGCTCCGACGGCGACGATCGCGGCGTTGACGAGGACCGCGCGGCCGATGCCGTCGAGGAGCAGCGGCGTGGAGACGACGACGGCGCTCATGACCGGGGTGCCCATGGTGATGCCGATCTGCTGGGTCATGGTCGCGAGCCCGGTCGCCATGCCCTGCTCGCCCTCGGGGATGCCGGAGGTGGCGGTGACCATGAAGCCGACGATCGCGAGCATGTTGCCGACGCCGCCGGCGAAGGTCGCGGTGAGCAGCAGCGCGAGGCTGCCCCGGTCGTCGCCGAGTCCGAGGAGGGCGAGGGTGGCGAGGGCCTGGAGGAGTCCGCCGGAGACGAGGGCGGCGCGGGCGCCGAAGCGGCCGATGAAGCGGGAGGCGCCCACTCCGCCGAGGACCGTGCCGGCGCCGAGGACGCCGAAGGAGAGTCCGGCGGCGAGCGGGGAGAAGCCCAGGACGTCCTGGAGGTAGAGGGTCATCAGGAAGACCAGCGAGGTCTCGGTGACGAAGGCGACGAGCCCGGCGAGGTTGCCCCAGACGACGGTGCGGCGCTTCAGGACGTGGACCGGGACGAGCGGCGAGGCGGCCCGCCGTTCGACGAGGACGAAGGCGACGAGGAGCGCGGCGCCGACGGCGAGGGCGGTGAGCGCGAGGGGGTCGGTCCAGCCGCGCTCGCCGGTGGCGGTGAGGCCGTAGACGAGGGCGAGGAGTCCGCCGGTGACGGTGATCGCGCCGGGCACGTCGAGGCGGGGCCGGACGGCCGGGCGGCTCTCCTTGAGCACGGCGGGGGCGACGAGCAGGACGGCGAGGGCCACGGGCACGTTGACGAGGAAGGCCCAGCGCCAGGAGAGCAGGTCGGTGAGGACGCCGCCGAGGATGGCGCCGGTGGTGAAGCCCGCGGACATGAGGGCGCCGTTGAGGCCGAGCGCCTTGGCCCGCAGCGGGCCCTCGGGGAAGGAGGCGGTGAGCAGGGAGAGCCCGGCGGGGGTGACGGCGGCGGTGGCGAGGCCCTGCGCGACCCGGGCGGCCATGAGGACCTCGGGGCCGGTGGCGAGTCCGCCGGCGAGGGAGGAGACGCCGAGGAGGGCCATGCCGCCGAGGAAGAGGCGGCGGCGGCCGATCAGGTCGGCGACGCGCCCGAAGAGCAGGGTGAATCCGGCGGCGGCGAGGGCGAAGGCGGTGGCGATCCACTGGAGGCCGCCGAGGGTGAAGCCGAGTCCTTGCCCGATGACGGGCAGGGCGACGTTCAGGATCGAGAAGTCGACGGCCAGCATGAACTGGGCGAGGAGGAGGACGACGAGGACGATGCGCATCCGGCCGGTCATCCGGGTCTCGGGGCCGTCCGCGGGGGCGGAGACGGGTGCGGGGTGATCGAGGGCAACCATGCGGGAGACTCCTTAATGGGAGCGTCGTTCCGTTAAGATGTCCCGTACCGTAGCAGAGTCGAAGGCCTTAATGGAACAGGAGACCCGTTTGAGTGAGAGCCCACCGGCCTCGCCCGGCACCGTGCGCCCCGGCGGCCGCACCGCGAAGGTCCGCAGGGCGGTCCTCGACGCCACCCGGGACGCCCTCGCCGACACCGGCTTCCACGCCCTGAACATGGACCGGATCGCCGCGGGCGCGGGCGTCGGCAAGACCACCGTCTACCGCCGCTGGGGCTCCCCCGTCGGCCTGGTCACCGACCTCCTGCACGACATGGCGGAGCAGTCGCTGCCCGCCTCCGACACCGGCAGCCTCGCGGGCGACCTGCGGGCCAACGCCGAACTCGTCCGGGCGACGCTCGTCGACCCCCGGATGGGAGCCGTCTTCCGCGCGGTCATCGCCGCGGCGGCGGGCGACGAGGAGTGCGCCCGCGCCCTCGCCGGCTTCTACCGGACCCGGCTCGCCGAATGGGCCCCGGTCGTGACCAGGGGCGCGGCGCGCGGCGAGGTCCCGGCGGGCACGGACCCCGTCGAGGTCCTCCGCGCCGTCTCCGCGCCGCTCTACTACCGCTTCGCGGTCACCCACGAGGAGCTCGACGGGGCCGTCGCCGAACGGGCGGTGGCCGCGGCCCTGGCGGCGGCGCGGGACGGGGTGTTCGTACGGACCTGAGGTGCGGGACACGGACCCGAGGCGCGGGACGGGGGTCTTCGTACGGCCTGAGGCGCGGGACGGGGTCTTCGTACGACCTGAGGCGCCGGACGGGGAGGGCCCTTCCGGATCTGGGCCTTCCGGACCCGGGGGCCTGAGTATCCGTACTCAGGCGCCCGGCCCGTCCCGCCCGCAGGATCGGAGGCATGCTGTGGTCCGACCCGAAGAACCAGCCGCCGAAGTTCCTGCGCGACATGCAGGCGATGCTCCGCCGCACCGGCGTCCTGCTGGCGCTCGCGATGGTGGTGGCGATGTTCGTGGCGACCGCCCGCTGACCCCGGGGAGCCGACCGGCCGGGGCCCCCGCGCGGCGCGCTTCGGATCGGACCGCACGCGCGCACGTGCGCGCGCCCGCCACTGGCTACGCTGCCCCCATGACTGCTGATCCGCGCCGTGTCGTGCTCGCCTCCGCCTCCCCCGCCCGGCTCGGTCTGCTCCGGCAGGCCGGACTCGCCCCCGAGGTGATCGTGAGCGGCGTCGACGAGGACAAGGTCCACGCCCCCACCCCGGCCGAGCTGGCGCTCACCCTCGCGGAGGCCAAGGCCGCCCATGTCGCCGCCCGGCCCGAGGCGTTCGGCGCGCTCGTCATCGGCTGCGACTCGGTCCTGGAGCTCGACAAGCAGGCCCTCGGCAAGCCGGCCGACGCCGCGGAGGCCGTCGCCCGCTGGCAGGCGATGCGGGGCAGGGTCGGCATCCTCCAGACGGGCCACTGCGTCTACGACACGGCCGCCAAGCGCTACGAGTCGGCGACGGCCTCCACCGTGGTCCGCTTCGGCGAGCCGACGGACGAGGAGATCGCGGCGTACGTGGCGAGCGGCGAACCGCTCCACGTGGCGGGCGCGTTCACCCTGGACGGCCGCTCGGCCCCGTTCATCGACGGCATCGACGGCGACCCGGGCAACGTGATCGGCCTGTCCCTGCCGCTGCTGCGCCGGCTCCTGCGCAAGCTGGACGTCGAGATCACCGACCTCTGGGCCTGAGTCAGCCGGCGGTGACCGCCCGCCCCTCGGGGGCGGCGGTCTCCTTGCCGTACGCGACGAGGGTGAGGACGACGAGTCCGAGGACGGCCACCAGGAAGGCGAAGGCGGTCCAGCCGAGCAGGGCGACGGCGACGGCGCCCAGGACCCCGTGCACGACGGCGCAGCCGATCAGGAGGCCCCGGCCGAAGCGGCCGGGGCGCCGGTCGCGCACGCCCGCGACGAGGGCGACGAGGGCGCAGACGACGAGGGCGACGCCGGAGGCGATGCCGAGCCCCCAGGTGCCCTTGACCATCGCGTCGGGGTCCATCCCGTCGAGGGACATCGACTGGGCCTCCAGGAAGCCGGCCATGACGGCGTTGACCGCGACGATGCCGGGCGCTTCCAGGAAGAGCACCGCGGCCGTCACGAGCGCTATCGGTCTGCGGGCCACCTCGGCCACCCCCTGAATTCACCTGTTACCGGCAGTACGTTCGACAGCACGGAGGCTACTGGCCGGTAAACCCCTGGACAAGAGTTCGCGCACGGCGGGACACGACGGACTCGGGGGCAAAGAATCGTTGAGCCATTCGTAGGGACCCGACAAAGAAACCCGAACGGCCCCTGGCCCCACGAACAGAGACCTGCGCCACACCTCGGAGCTACTGTGCCGTAAAGGAACCCTGCGTACCGTGGTGCGACAAGGGAATTCACGACCCGAGCGCGCCCGGGGTCACGCTCCGTGTGGGCAAGCTCACCACTGGGGACGGGTCGAAAGGCCGTGTCGGCAGTCCCTAAACTCAGCTTGTTTCAAGGAGGGAGCCATCGTGCGCAAGGTGCTCATCGCCAACCGTGGCGAAATCGCTGTCCGTGTGGCCCGGGCGTGCCGGGACGCCGGCATCGGCAGCGTGGCCGTGTACGCCGATCCGGATCGGGATGCCCTGCATGTCCGGGCGGCTGACGAGGCGTTCGCTCTGGGCGGTGACACCCCGGCCACCAGCTACCTGGACATGGCCAAGGTGCTCCAGGCCGCGAAGGACTCGGGGGCGGACGCCGTCCACCCCGGCTACGGGTTCCTTTCCGAGAACGCGGAGTTCGCCCAGGCCGTCCTGGACGCGGGCCTGACGTGGATCGGCCCGCCGCCGCACGCCATCCGGGACCTGGGTGACAAGGTCGCCGCCCGCCACATCGCGCAGCGCGCCGGCGCCCCGCTGGTCGCCGGCACGCCGGACCCGGTCTCGGGCGCCGACGAGGTCGTGGAGTTCGCCCGGGAGCACGGGCTGCCGATCGCGATCAAGGCCGCCTTCGGCGGTGGCGGCCGCGGCCTGAAGGTCGCCCGCACCCTCGAAGAGGTCCCCGAGCTGTACGACTCGGCCGTCCGCGAGGCCGTCGCGGCCTTCGGCCGGGGCGAGTGCTTCGTCGAGCGCTACCTCGACAAGCCCCGCCACGTCGAGACCCAGTGCCTCGCCGACACCCACGGCAACGTGGTCGTCGTCTCCACGCGTGACTGCTCGCTCCAGCGCCGTCACCAGAAGCTCGTCGAGGAGGCCCCCGCGCCGTTCCTGACGGACGCGCAGAACGCCGAGCTGTACGCGGCGTCCAAGGCGATCCTGAAGGAGGCCGGCTACGTCGGCGCCGGCACGGTCGAGTTCCTGGTCGCCGCCGACGGGACGATCTCCTTCCTGGAGGTCAACACGCGTCTCCAGGTCGAGCACCCGGTGACCGAGGAGGTCGCGGGCATCGACCTGGTCCGGGAGATGTTCCGGATCGCCGACGGCGAGGAGCTCGGCTACGACGACCCGGCCATAAGGGGTCACTCCTTCGAGTTCCGCATCAACGGCGAGGACCCGGGCCGCAACTTCCTCCCGGCCCCCGGCACGGTCACCCTCTTCCAGGCTCCGACCGGCCCCGGTGTCCGCCTCGACGCGGGCGTCGAGTCCGGCTCCGTGATCGGCCCGGCCTGGGACTCGCTCCTGGCCAAGCTGATCGTCACCGGCGCCACCCGTGAGCAGGCCCTCCAGCGCGCGGCCCGCGCGCTCGCGGAGTTCAAGGTCGAGGGCATGGCCACGGCCATCCCCTTCCACCGGGCCGTCGTCGTCGACCCCGACTTCACCGCCGACCCGTTCCGCGTCCACACCCGGTGGATCGAGACGGAGTTCGTCAACGAGATCAAGCCCTTCGCCCCGGCGGGTGCCGAGGCGGACGAGGACGAGTCGGGCCGCGAGACGATCGTCGTCGAGGTCGGCGGCAAGCGCCTGGAGGTCTCCCTGCCGTCCTCGCTCGGCATGACGCTGGCGCGCACGGGCCTCGCGGCCGGTGCGAAGCCGAAGCGTCGCGCGGCGAAGAAGTCCGGCCCGACCGCCTCGGGCGACACCCTCGCGTCCCCGATGCAGGGCACGATCGTGAAGGTCGCGGTCGAGGAGGGCCAGGAGGTCAAGGAGGGCGATCTGATCGTCGTCCTGGAGGCCATGAAGATGGAGCAGCCCCTGAACGCCCACCGTTCGGGCACCGTCAAGGGCCTGACGGCCGAGGTCGGCGCCTCCCTCACCTCCGGTGCCGCCATCTGCGACATCAAGGACTGACCCTCGCAGCAAGTACGGTACGAAGGGCCCGTAGGCAGCCGCCTGCGGGCCCTTCGTCGAGGGGACCCGTACCGCCCATGCGCGCCGACGCACGCCGCAACCACGAGCGACTGCTGATCGAGGCCCGTGCCGCCTTCGCGGCGCAGGGCGCGGACGCGCCCCTGGAGGAGATCGCACGGCGCGCGGGCGTGGGGATCGGCACGCTGTACCGCCACTTCCCCACCCGGGCCGACCTGTTGAACGCGGTCTTCCAGGAGGCGCTGGCCGAACTCCTGGACCGCTCGGGGGAGCTGGCCGAGGCCGACGAGCCGTGCCGGGCGCTCGTGGAGTGGCTGCGCGCCCTGATCGCCCACGCGGGCGAGTACCGGGGGCTCGCGCACGCGCTGATGTCCGCCTCGTACGACCGGAGTTCGGCCCTGGCGCGGTGCAGCGACCCGCTGCGCACGGCGGGCGAGCGGCTGCTCGAACGGGCCCGGGCGGCGGGGCAGGTGCGCGCCGACGTGTCGATCGGCGACCTGATGCAGCTGACCAACGCGATCGCGCTGGCGGCCGAGCAGTGCCCGGAGGACGCGGAGCTGGCGGACCGCCTGCTCGCCCTGACGCTGCGGGGACTGAAGGACTGAGGGCGTCCGGGAGCGGCGCGGGACCCCTGGGGGAGGGTCCCTCGGGTGCCGCGGCGGGCGCCGGGCGACGTCAGCGGCGGCGCATGTCCGCGACCCGGGCCGTGCGCTCCAGCGTCTCCGCGGCCATGGCGCCGCCCGGTCCGCGGAACTGCCCGGCCGCCATCCGCCCGCGCTGGACGGGGAGCGGCAGGTCACGGCGGGGCCGGGCGCCCGGGGGGAGCTGCTCACCGCCGCCGGGCGCGCCGGCCCCGCCCGTACCGGCGACGGCGATCTGGACGCCCTGGTCGGCGAGGGCCTGGAGCTCGGTGGCGGCCCGCTCGTCGTGGGCCGGGGGCTCGTCGGTCACCAGGCGCGTGATGACGTCCGTGGGCACCGTCTGGAACATGGTGTCGGAGCCGAGCTTGGTGTGGTCGGCGAGGACCACGACCTCGGCCGCCGCCTGGACCAGCGCCCGGTCCACGCTCGCGGAGAGCATGTTGGAGGTGGAGAGGCCGCGCTCGGCGGTGAGGCCGCTGCCGGAGAGGAAGGCCCGGGAGACCCGGAGCCCCTGGAGCGACTGCTCGGCGCCGCTGCCCACGAGCGCGTAGTTGGAGCCGCGCAGGGTGCCGCCGGTCATGACGACCTCGACCCGGTTGGCGTGGGCGAGGGCCTGGGCGACGAGCAGGGAGTTGGTGACGACGGTGAGGCCGGGCACGCGGGCGAGCCGGCGGGCCAGCTCCTGCGTGGTGGTCCCGGCGCCGACGACGATGGCCTCGCCCTCCTCGACGAGGCTCGCGGCGACGTCGGCGATGGCCGTCTTCTCCGCTGTGGCGAGATGGGATTTCTGCGGGAAGCCGGATTCTCGCGTGAATCCGCCCGGCAACACCGCACCGCCGTGGCGGCGGTCGAGGAGTCCTTCTGCCTCAAGGGCCCGTACGTCTCTCCGTACGGTCACTTCCGAGGTCTGGACGACGCGGGCGAGCTCGCGGAGCGACACGGCCCCATTGGCTCGCACCATTTCGAGGATCAACTGGCGACGTTCTGCAGCGAACACGAAACTGACAGTAACGTGACCGGCCGATACTTTTCAGCACTATGCGCCGAATTGCAGAAGTTGCGCACAGACGGGGCCTCCAAGTGGTATGGGAGGCCCCGTCGTTGATCGTTCTTTGCCCGGGGTTGCCGGGGGATGTCCGAGTCGGCGAACCGTTCCCGCAGGCGGGAGCCGGGCCGGGCCGGGGTGTTACGCCTCGCCCGCGGCCTTTCGGGTGTGCAACTGCCGTGCCACTTCCGCGATCGAGCCCGACAGGGAGGGGTACACGGTGAAAGCATTTGCGATCTGTTCGACCGTCAGATTGTTGTCGACCGCGATCGAGATCGGATGGATCAGTTCGCTCGCCTTCGGGGCGACGACACAGCCGCCGACCACGATGCCGGTGCCCGGACGGCAGAAGATCTTCACGAAGCCGTCCCGGATGCCCTGCATCTTCGCGCGGGGGTTGCGCAGCAGCGGCAGCTTGACGACCTTGGCGTCGATCTTGCCCGCGTCCACGTCGGCCTGGGTGTAGCCGACGGTGGCGATCTCCGGGTCGGTGAAGACGTTGGAGGAGACCGTCTTCAGGTTGAGCGGGGCCACCGCGTCGCCCAGGAAGTGGTACATCGCGATGCGGCCCTGCATGGCGGCGACCGAGGCCAGCGCGAAGACGCCCGTGACGTCTCCGGCCGCGTAGACGCCGGGGGCGCTCGTGCGGGAGACCTTGTCGGTCCAGATGTGACCGGAGTCCTTCAGGCGGACGCCCGCCTCCTCCAGGCCCATCCCGGCCGAGTTGGGGATCGCGCCGACGGCCATCAGGCAGTGGGTGCCGGAGATGACCCGGCCGTCCGCGAGGGTGACCTCGACCCGGTCGCCGACCCGCTTGGCGGACTCGGCGCGGGAGCGGGCCATGACGTTCATGCCGCGGCGCCGGAAGACGTCCTCCAGGACGGCCGCGGCGTCCGGGTCCTCGCCCGGGAGGACCCGGTCGCGCGAGGAGACGAGGGTGACCCGGGAGCCGAGCGCCTGGTAGGCGCCGGCGAACTCGGCGCCGGTGACGCCGGAGCCGACCACGATGAGCTCCTCGGGGAGCTCCTTGAGGTCGTAGACCTGGGTCCAGTTCAGGATGCGCTCGCCGTCCGGCTTGGCGTCGGGCACCTCGCGCGGGTGGCCGCCCGTCGCGATGAGCACGGCGTCCGCGGTCAGCGTCTCCTCCGTGCCGTCGGCGGCGGTGACGACCACCTGGCGGGAGCCGTCCATCGCCTGCCGGCCGGAGAGCCGGCCGCGCCCGCGCAGGACGCGGGCGCCGGCCCGGGTCACGGAGGCGGTGATGTCGTGGGACTGGGCGAGCGCGAGGCGCTTCACCCGTCGGTTCACCTTGCCGAGGTCCACGCCGACGACACGGGCGGCCTGCTCGATGTGCGGGGTGTCGTCCGCGACGATGATGCCCAGCTCCTCGTAGGAGGAGTCGAAGGTGGTCATCACCTCGGCGGTGGCGATCAGGGTCTTCGAGGGGACGCAGTCGGTCAGGACGGACGCGCCGCCGAGGCCGTCGCAGTCGACGACGGTCACCTCCGCGCCGAGTTGGGCGCCCACCAGGGCCGCCTCGTATCCGCCGGGTCCGCCGCCGATGATCACGATCCGGGTCACTGGGATCTACGCCTCGCGCTCTCGTTCTGCCGGGGGGTCCCCCCGCTGGGATGCAGTGCGTACGCCATTGTCCCGCACGCTTCAAGTGCGTACCCCATTCTCCCGCACGCCGGGCGCGGCCTCGCGCCGGGGGGCGCGAAGGCGGCCGTACGGGGCGCGGAGGGGGGCCGGACGGCCGTCACCTCGGCCTTCGCCGGACGCCGTACGGGGCGCGGGCGGCGGCCGCACGGGCGTCACCTCGGCTTTCACCGGACACGCCTTCCCCTCCCGTACCCTCGGTCCCATGTCGCTCTACGCCGCGTTCGCCGGCAACCTCGACGCCCGGCTGATGAGCCGCCGCGCACCGCACTCCCCGCTGCGCGGCACCGGCTGGCTGAACGGCTGGCGGCTGACCTTCGGCGGAGAGCAGATGGGCTGGGAGGGAGCGCTGGCCACGATCGTGGAGGCCCCGCGGTCCCAGGTCTTCGTGGCGCTGTACGACATCGCGCCGATGGACGAGGACTCCATGGACCGCTGGGAGGGCGTGGGGCTCGACATCTACCGCCGGATGCGGGTGCGGGTGCACACCCTGGACGGCGAGGAGGCCGCCTGGGTCTACGTCCTGAACGCGTACGAGGGCGGCCTGCCGTCCGCGCGCTACCTGGGCGAGGTCGCCGACGCGGCCGAGTCGGCGGGCGCGCCGCACGACTACGTGATGGAGTTGCGCAAGCGCCCCTGCTGACCGGGCCGGGCGGCACGGGCGGCCCCGGCCGGGCGGGCCGATCCGACCGGGTGACCGGAATCCCTCGTTCGTCGGAAACGACAAGACAACGATCGCATGTCCGTCAGCATCGTCATCTACGCGCGTAGGCATTCTCCGGCTACGCTGCTTCGCGTACCAAATCCGTCCGGGGCTCCCCTCGGACCCCCCTCCCCGAGGCGAGAGAGTCAGTGAACGCAACTGCCACCCCGTACGAGGCCTCCGAGGCCGCTGCCGCACGTCTTCGCGAGCTGACCGGCGTCGACCAGCACGACGTCGCCCTGGTCATGGGCTCCGGCTGGGCCCCCGCCGTCGACGCCCTGGGCGCCCCCGAGGCCGAGTTCCCGGTGACCGAGCTCCCCGGCTTCCCGCCGCCGGCCGTCGAGGGCCACGGCGGCAAGGTCCGCTCGTACAAGATCGGTGAGAAGCGCGCGCTGGTCTTCCTCGGCCGCACCCACTTCTACGAGGGCCGGGGCGTCGCCTCCGTCGCCCACGGCGTCCGCACCGCCGTCGCCGCCGGCTGCAAGACCATCGTCCTGACCAACGGCTGCGGCGGCCTCCGCGAGGGCATGCGCCCCGGCCAGCCGGTCCTGATCAGCGACCACATCAACCTGACGGCCGCCTCGCCGATCGTCGGCGCGAACTTCGTCGACCTCACCGACCTGTACTCGCCGCGGCTGCGCGCGCTGTGCAAGGAGGTCGACGAGACGCTGGAGGAGGGCGTGTACGTCCAGTTCCCCGGCCCGCACTACGAGACCCCGGCCGAGATCAACATGGTCCGCGTCATGGGCGGCGACCTCGTCGGCATGTCCACCGTCCTGGAGGCCATCGCGGCCCGTGAGGCCGGCGCCGAGGTCCTCGGCATCTCGCTCGTCACCAACCTGGCGGCGGGGCTCTCGGGCGAGCCGCTGAACCACGAGGAGGTCCTTCAGGCCGGCCGTGACTCGGCCGCGCGCATGGGCGAGCTCCTGACGCGGGTCCTCGACCGGATCTGAGTCCTCGGCGCACCCGCCGGCCGGGGCCGCCGCACGGGACTTCTTCCCCACCCCGCCCCTCCCCCGCGGGCAGGGCCGCGTTCCGGCCCGCCCGGCGTGCGAGGGCGCGGCCCCGGGCCGTACGGGGGCCGCGGGCCCGCCCCCCGTTTCGGGAGGGGGCGGGGTGGGGGAAGGCTCCGCGCAGCGGTCCACGGCCCGCACCCGCCCGCACCCCCTCCCCCGCCGACTCCCCGAAAGGCACACCGTGACGCAGGACGACCTCCTCACCCGGGCCCAGGCCTGGCTCGCCGAGGACCCCGACGCCGAGACCCGCGAGGAGCTCGCGCGGCTCATCGAGGCCGGCGCGACCGACGAGCTCGCCGCCCGCTTCGCCGGGACGCTCCAGTTCGGCACGGCCGGGCTCCGCGGTGAGCTCGGCGCCGGGCCGATGCGGATGAACCGCTCGGTGGTCATCCGCGCCGCCGCGGGACTCGCCGCGTACCTCAAGGCGGAGGGACGGACCGGCGGCCTCGTCGTCATCGGCTACGACGCCCGCTACAAGTCCGCCGACTTCGCCCGCGACACCGCCGCCGTGATGACCGGCGCCGGGCTGCGCGCCGCGCTGCTGCCCCGCCCGCTGCCGACGCCCGTCCTCGCCTACGCCATAAGGCATCTGGGCGCCGTCGCCGGCGTCGAGGTCACCGCGAGCCACAACCCGCCGCGCGACAACGGCTACAAGGTCTACCTGGGCGACGGCTCGCAGATCGTGCCCCCGGCCGACGCGGGGATCGCCGCCGAGATCGACGCCGTCCGCTCGCTGCACGACGTGCCCCGGCCCGAGAGCGGCTGGGAGACCCTCGGGGACGAGGTCCTCGACGCCTACCTGGAGCGCACGGACGCCGTCCTGACCTCCGGCTCCCCCCGCACCGCGCGGACCGTCTACACGGCCATGCACGGCGTCGGCAAGGACGTCCTGACGGCCGCCTTCGCCCGGGCCGGCTTCCCGCCGCCCGCGCTCGTCGCCGCCCAGGCCGAGCCGGACCCGGCCTTCCCGACGGTCGCCTTCCCGAACCCGGAGGAGCCGGGCGCCATGGACCTGGCCTTCGAGGCCGCCCGGGCCGTGGACCCCGACCTCGTCATCGCGAACGACCCGGACGCCGACCGCTGCGCCGTCGCCGTGCCGGACGCGGCGGCCGAGGGCGGCTGGCGGATGCTCCGCGGCGACGAGGTGGGCGCGCTGCTCGCCGCGCACCTGGTGCACAAGGGCGCCACGGGCGTGTTCGCCGAGTCGATCGTGTCGTCCTCGCTGCTGGGCCGCATCGCCGAGGCGGCGGGCGTCGGCTACGAGGAGACCCTGACCGGCTTCAAGTGGATCGCCCGCGTCGACGGCCTGCGGTACGGCTACGAGGAGGCGCTCGGCTACTGCGTCGACCCGGAGGGCGTCCGCGACAAGGACGGCATCACGGCCGCGCTGCTCGTCACCGAGCTGGCCTCGGTGCTCAAGGAGCAGGGACGGACGCTGACCGACCTGCTCGACGACCTCGCCGTGGCGCACGGTCTGCACGCCACGGACCAGTTGTCGGTGCGGGTCGAGGACCTGGGGATCATCGCGAACGCGATGGCCGCGCTGCGCGAGCGCCCGCCGGCCTCCCTCGCCGGTCTGACGGTCGTCTCGGCCGAGGACCTGACGAAGGGCACGGAGTCGCTGCCCCCCACGGACGGGCTGCGCTACCACCTGGAGGGCGCCTACCGGGCCCGGGTGATCGTCCGCCCCTCGGGCACCGAGCCGAAGCTCAAGTGCTACCTGGAGGTCGTGGTCCCGGTCGGCGACGGCAGCGAGCTGGCGACGGCCCGCGCCAAGGGCGCCGAGGTGCTGGCCGCGATCAAGCGCGACCTGGCGGAGGCCGCCGGGTTGTAGGACACGGCGCGAGGGCCCGTACGGATCGATCCGTACGGGCCCTCGCGCGTTCCTGGTCCCCGGCCCCGGGGCCGGGTCCGCTCAGCCCGTGGCGATCAGGATCACGAGGAGCAGCAGCCCCGCCACGGCGGGGCCGACGATCTCGTACGCCCAGCGCACCTGGGGCTCGCCCCGCGCGCCCGGGTTCTTGGCCCGCAGCTCGGCGAACTCGCGCAGGTCGGCGACGTTCTTGTCGCTGGGCGCGATCCGGGCGGCGCTGTCCCGCACGTCGGCGGTGACGGAGGTACGGCCGTGCGGGTCGTCCTGGGAGGCGCGGGCGGCGGTGCGGGCGGCCCGCTTCCGCTGGCGCAGCGAGACGGGGATCGCCCACAGCTGGTACTTGGCGCCGTCCTGCGTGAAGACCTCGCTGGAGTACCCGGCGCGGACGTCGGCGACCGAGGCCCAGGGCAGCGTGATCGACCGGAACGGATTGCGGATCCGGAGCCGGTCGGCGTTCGCGTACACGGCCGGCCGGATCGTGAAGGCGACGATCAGCGGGACGGCCAGGACGAGCCCCGCGAGCGCGAGCCAGGGCGCGCGGCCCTCGCCGCGGACCATCGCGTCCACGGCGAACAGCGTCGCGAGGAGCAGCAGGAAGACCCCGCCGGCGATCCCGAGGGGCGACCGGTAGACCTTGTCGTCGGGGGCGGGCGCCGCGGGGGTCCCGCCCGCGGACGGCTGCTCGGGGGTCGACTCGCGGCTCGGCTCGTGGCTGGGCTCGGGGGTCGGCTCGGGGGTCGTCATGCCGCCGATTGTGCCTCAGCGGACGGGACGGGGGCTCAGGCGGCCCGCGCGGCCACGAGATCCGCGTACACGATGATGTTGTCGGGGCGGTGGCCGTCGGTCAGCTCCCCGCCGCAGGTGACGAGGCGCAGCTCGGGGCGGGTGGTGTTCCCGTACACCTTGGCCGTCGGGAACGCGTGCTTGTCGACCTGCTCCAGCTCCCGGACCCGGAAGACGGCGGTCGTGCCGTCGGCGCGGGTCACGGTGATCTCGTCGCCGGTCCGGACCCGGGAGACGTCCTTGAGGACGGCGGGGCCGCGGACGGTGTCGAAGTGGCCGATGAGGACGGCGGGGCCGGTCTCGCCCGGCGTGACGCCCTTGTCGTACCAGCCGACCCGGTCGGCGTCGGCGACCGTGGGGACCTCGACGGTGCCGTCGGCGTTCAGTCCGAGGTCCAGGACCGGACCGGTGTCGACCCCGGCCGACGGCACCCGGACCCGCACGGGCAGCGAGCGCGCCAGCGGCCGGACGGGGACGGTGGACGCCGTCGGCGCGGGGGCGGCGGTGGCCCGCGCGATGTGGGCGGGCGGGGTGGCGGAGGGGGCCTCGCCCGCGGCGGAACATCCGGTGAGCGCGGCGAGCGCGGCGGCGAGGAGGAGGGCGGTACGGGTACGGGCGGGGCGACGGCTCACGGGAAGGCTCCGGACGGGGCGGGACGGGTGCGGCCGGCCGCCGCGTGGGGCGCGGCGACCGGCCGGGGGTGGGTGTGCTCCCGCTCGGGTCAAGGGGCGGGGAGGTGCGGTGCGCTCCCCCGCTCGGGGCGAGGGGCGGTGCGGTGCGGGCCCCGCTCGGGTGAGGAGCGGGGAGGTGCGGTCCGCTTCCCCGCTCGGGTGAGGAGCGGGGGAGGCGCGGTGCGGGGCCCGGAAGGGCCCCGTGCGGGGTCAGACGCGGCCGGCGGCCCGGCGGCGCAGGACGACGAAGCCGAGGCCCGCGGCGGCGAGCGAGGCCGCCCCGGCACCGACGGCGATCAGCGCGGTGGAGTCGCCCTCTGCGGCGAACTCGGCGCCCGCCGCGACGCCGCCCTTCGGGACGACGGAGGTCTGGCCGCCGTTGTTCACGGTGATGCCGGTGCCGCCCGAGGAGGCCGGCGTGGTGACCGAGGGGGCCGGGGTGGGCGTGGCGTCCTTCTCGCAGCCCTTGGGGAGCTTCGGGAAGGCCGTCCACGCGTAAGGCGTGTCACCGCCCTGGGTGCGCTGACCGAGCTGCGGCGTGACGGTGTCCGCGCCCTTGAGCGTGAGGCCCATACCGGTGTCGGCCGGGTGCGCCCGGTCGACGGTGGCGACGGGCTTTCCGGCCTCGTCCTTGAGGACGGCCTTCGGCCCCTTCTCCAGGTCACGGGTGAGCGTCACGGTCATCAGCGCGAAGACCGAGGGGACGTCCTGCCGGACGGAGCACTCGCCGACGGTGACGACGGGACCCGGGGCGGGCGCGTCGTCCGGGGCCTCCGTCTTCGGGGCCTTGGTCTTCGGGGCCTCCGTCTTCGGGGCCTCCGTGTCGGGGACCTCAGGCTTCGGGACCTCGGTCTTCGGCGCCTCCGCCTTCGGCGCCCCCGTGCTCGGGCCCTCCACCTCCACCGTCCCGGCCTTCGGAGAACCCGTCCCGGGGCCCGCCACCTTCACCGTCCCGGGGAGGACCGGATGCGCGGCCACCGGGCCGGCGGCGGCGAACGCGGCGCCGGCGGCGAGGGCCGGGGTGGTGAGCGCGACGCCCGCGACGAGGGCGGTGGCGACGGCGGTGCGAAGGGCGGTGCGCATAACGACTCCTGTGATTCAGGTAGGTGGTCGGGGTGAGTCGCATGCCGCTTTTTCTCGGTCAGACGGTGTCCGGTGAGGTCTGGCTGGCTGCTGAGAAAGAATCTATTGATCTTGTATTCGGGAGCCGTCCGCTCCACGTCACGGCCCTGTGACAGGAGTCACCACGCCGTCGGACCCGCTGTGACCTCGGGCTCGATGAAGGGGCACCCCTGTACAGGTCGCTACGCGCGTAGATATGCTCGACTGGTGACCATGCCCACCACTGCATCCGCAGCATCCGCATTCGCCGACGTGACCGCGTCCGACAGTGCGCTGCGCCGCTTCCTCCACGGGCTGCCCGGCGTCGACGCCGTCGGCCTGGAGGCGCGCGCCGCGTCCCTCGGCACCCGCTCGATCAAGACCACGGCCAAGGCGTACGCCATCGACCTGGCCATTTCCATGATCGACCTGACGACGCTCGAAGGCGCGGACACCCCGGGCAAGGTCCGGGCGCTCGCCGCCAAGGCCGTCAACCCCGATCCGACCGACCGCACGACCCCGAAGACCGCGGCCGTCTGCGTCTACCCCGACATGGTGGCCACCGCCAAGGCCGCCGTCGCGGGCTCGGGCGTCAAGGTCGCCTCGGTCGCCACCGCCTTCCCGGCCGGGCGCGCCGCGCTCCCCGTGAAGCTGGCCGACACCGCCGACGCGATCGCCGCCGGCGCCGACGAGATCGACATGGTCATCGACCGTGGCGCCTTCCTCGCCGGCCGCTACCTGGAGGTCTTCGAGCAGATCGCCGCGATCAAGGCGGAGTGCGGCGACCGCGCCCGCCTCAAGGTGATCTTCGAGACCGGCGAGCTGTCCACGTACGACAACATCCGCCGCGCCTCCTGGCTCGGCATGATGGCCGGCGCGGACTTCATCAAGACCTCGACCGGCAAGGTCGCGGTCAACGCCACCCCGGCGAACACCCTGCTCATGCTGGAGGCCGTGCGCGACTTCCGCGCGCAGACCGGCGTGCAGATCGGCGTGAAGCCGGCCGGCGGCATCCGCAACACCAAGGAAGCGATCAAGTTCCTGGTTCTCGTCAACGAGACCGTGGGTGAGGACTGGCTGGACAACCACTGGTTCCGCTTCGGCGCCTCCAGCCTGCTCAACGACCTGCTGATGCAGCGCCAGAAGCTGGCGACCGGCCGTTACTCCGGCCCCGATTACGTGACGGTGGACTGATCAACATGGCATCTGCATTCGAGTACGCGCCGGCGCCGGAGTCGCGCTCGGTCGTCGACATCGCGCCGAGCTACGGCCTGTTCATCGACGGCGAGTTCACCGAGGCCGCCGACGGCAAGGTCTTCAAGACCGTCTCCCCCTCCTCCGAGGAGGTCCTCGCCGAGGTCGCCCAGGCGGGCACCGAGGACGTCGACCGCGCGGTGAAGGCGGCCCGGAAGGCCTTCGAGAAGTGGTCGGCGCTGCCCGGCTCCGAGCGCGCCAAGTACCTCTTCCGCATCGCCCGGATCATCCAGGAGCGCAGCCGTGAGCTGGCCGTCCTGGAGACCCTGGACAACGGCAAGCCGATCAGGGAGACCCGCGACGCGGACCTCCCCCTGGTCGCCGCGCACTTCTTCTACTACGCGGGCTGGGCCGACAAGCTCGACCACGCGGGCTACGGCGCGAACCCGCGCCCGCTGGGCGTGGCCGGCCAGGTCATCCCGTGGAACTTCCCGCTGCTCATGCTGGCGTGGAAGATCGCCCCGGCGCTCGCGACCGGCAACACGGTCGTGCTGAAGCCGGCCGAGACGACCCCGCTCTCCGCCCTGTTCTTCGCGGACATCTGCCGCCAGGCGGGCCTGCCGAAGGGCGTCGTCAACATCCTTCCCGGGTACGGGGAGACGGGCGCCGCGCTGGTCGGGCACCCCGACGTGAACAAGGTCGCCTTCACGGGTTCGACCGCCGTCGGCAAGGCCATCGCCCGCTCGGTCGCCGGCACGGACAAGAAGGTGACCCTGGAGCTGGGCGGCAAGGGCGCCAACATCGTCTTCGACGACGCCCCGATCGACCAGGCCGTCGAGGGCATCGTCACCGGCATCTTCTTCAACCAGGGCCAGGTCTGCTGCGCGGGCTCGCGCCTCCTCGTCCAGGAGTCGATCCAGGACGAGCTGCTCGACAGCCTGAAGCGCCGTCTGTCGACGCTGCGCCTGGGCGACCCGCTCGACAAGAACACCGACATCGGCGCCATCAACTCCTCGGAGCAGCTGGCCCGCATCACGTCCCTGGTCGAGCAGGGCGAGGCGGAGGGCGCCGAGCGCTGGACCGCCGCGTGCGACATCCCGTCGGCCGGTTACTGGTTCGCCCCGACGCTCTTCACGGGCGTCACGCAGGCGCACCGCATCGCCCGCGACGAGATCTTCGGCCCGGTCCTGTCGGTGCTGTCCTTCCGTACCCCCGACGAGGCGGTCGCGAAGGCCAACAACAGCCAGTACGGCCTGTCGGCGGGCATCTGGACGGAGAAGGGCTCCCGCATCCTCGCGGTCGCCAACAAGCTGCGGGCCGGTGTCGTCTGGGCCAACACGTTCAACAAGTTCGACCCGACCTCGCCCTTCGGCGGCTACAAGGAGTCGGGCTTCGGCCGCGAGGGCGGCCGCCACGGTCTGGAGGCCTACCTCGATGTCTGAGTCGGCGACGCGGCTGAGCGTCTTCAAGACCTACAAGCTGTACGTCGGGGGCAAGTTCCCCCGCTCCGAGAGCGGCCGGGTGTACGAGGTGAGCGACTCCAAGGGCAAGTGGCTGGCGAACGCCCCGCTCTCCTCCCGCAAGGACGCCCGTGACGCGGTCGTCGCGGCCCGCAAGGCCTTCGGCGGCTGGGCGGGCGCGACCGCCTACAACCGCGGCCAGATCCTCTACCGCGTCGCCGAGATGCTGGAGGGCCGGCGGGACCAGTTCGTCCGCGAGGTCGCGGACGCGGAGGGCCTGTCGAAGTCGAAGGCCGCCGCGGTCGTCGACGCGGCGATCGACCGCTGGGTCTGGTACGCGGGCTGGACCGACAAGATCGCCCAGATCGTGGGCGGCGCCAACCCGGTCGCGGGCCCGTACTTCAACCTGTCGACGCCGGAGCCCACGGGTGTCGTCACGGTCGTGGCCCCGCAGGACTCGTCCTTCCTGGGCCTGATCTCGGTGATCGCCCCGGTGATCGCGACGGGCAACACGGCCGTCGTGATCGCGAGCGAGAAGTCCCCGCTCCCGGCCCTGTCCCTGGGCGAGGTCCTCGCGACCTCGGACCTCCCGGGCGGCGTCGTGAACATCCTCTCCGGCAAGGCCTCCGAGATGGGCCCGCACCTCGCGGCCCACCAGGACGTCAACGCGATCGACCTGACCGGCGCGACCGAGGGCGACCTCGCCCGCGACCTGGAGATCGCGGCGGCGGACAACCTGAAGCGCGTCCTGCGTCCCCGCACCGAGGACTTCGCCGAGTCCCCGGGCACGGACCGCATGACCGCGTTCCTGGAGACCAAGACGGTCTGGCACCCGACGGGTTCGCTGGGCGCGAGCGGCTCCTCGTACTGACCGTACCGGTCCCCTCGCACCGGGCCCCCGGGCAGCAGCACTGCCCGGGGGCCTTGCGCATGCCCGCGATCGATCGCAGGATCCGGTCATGCTCAGGGGATTGATCAAGGGAGACAACGCCTTCGTGCCGACGGCCGCGCTGCGCGTCACGGTCCGGAGCGGAGTGGACGTCGCGGCGCTGCTCGTGACCGAGGGGGGCCGGGTCCGGGGCGACGCCGACATCGTGTTCGACGGCGCTCCGGCGCACCCGTCGGGCGCGGTCAGGCTGTCCGGCGACGAGGAGGGCGCGGCGGCCGGCGACGCGCGGGAGGCGGTCCGGCTGGACGCCGACCTCGCGCACGTCGAGGAGGACATCGCACGCCTCCTCGTGGTCGTGTCGGCGGACGAGGGCGCGCTGCGGGACGCGCGCGGCCTGTCCGTGGAGGTCTCCGGGCCGGACGGCGGGACGGTCGTGGCGTACGAGGTCACCGACGCGGGCCCCGAGACGGCGATGGTCCTCGCGGAGCTGTACCGCCGCTCGGGCGGCTGGAAGTTCCGCGCGGTCGGCCAGGGGTACGTGGACGGCCTGGAGGGCCTGGCGGCGGACCACGGCGTGGACGTGACCGAGGAACAACGGCCGGAGCCCGCCCCGCAGACCCCGGCCGGGATCCCGGAAGCACCCCGGCCCGCGCCCCCACAGACCCCGGCGAAGAGCCAGGGACCTCCGGCCCAGGTCCTGACGGCCCCCGCCCCGGCGCCCGCCCTTCCGCCCGCGACCGTCACGGACTGGACCTTCGGCGCCTTCTTCGAGCCGCACACGCTCAGCGGCGAGGACAACGACGTGATCACCGTGGAGGACCTCCCGCCCGGCCCCCTCGTGGTCGAACTGGCCCTCAGGACCGACCGGCACACGTCGCTCTGGACCCTCACCGGGAGCAACAAGCAGAAGGACCTCCTCGTCAACACCACGGCGAAGGACTTCCGGGGCCGCCTGCTCGTCGTCCCCGAGGACGGGCAACTGCGGCTGAAGCTGGGGGCGGACGGCCCCTGGCAGGCCCGGGTCCTGCCACTGGCGGCGGCCCGGCGCCTGACCGAGGAGACCCTGGAGGGCTGGGGCCCGGACGTCCTGCTCCACACCGGGGGGACGACCGACGTCGCCTTCCACTACCGCGGCGACAGCAACTTCATCGTCGACACCTACGCACTGGCGGGCCACGAGGACCCCACGACCCTCCCGAAGTCCCGGTGGCCGTACATCAACGAGATCGGCAGACGGCGCGAGACCCTGTCGCTGCCCGAGGGCCCGGTCCTCGTCCATCTGGGACGGGCGGACGGACCGTGGCGCGCGCGGCTGAGGCAGCCGGGCCCGGTGACGAGCTGGATCCGGCGGGCCAGGCGCTGAGCCTCCACCCGTCCGGTCGGCGTGCTAGGGCAGCAGCCCCCGCGCGACCCCGCCGACCACCGGCAGATCGGCCACGGCGCCGCCCTTCGTGAGGTGGTCGGTGACCAGGTTCGTGCCGACCGGTTTGAAGTCGGCGATCTGGGTGCCGAGGCCGTTGTCGAGCGGGTCGACGCCCGTGTTGGCCAGCGGGTCGAGCTGGAGGCGGGTCAGCGGGCCCAGGCCCTGCGTGACGCCCGCCAGCGCGCCCGCTCCCGCCGCTCCCGCGTCCGTCCTGCTCAGCGAGTCGACCGGTAGCGGCACCGGGGCGGCGGCCTGCGCCGCCGCGCCCGCGCCGAACACCGCGGCACCCGCCGCCGTGAAGGTGAGACCGGCCTTGAGCAGGGCGCTGCGGCGGGGGGTCCGGGGCTCTGCGTGACGCGCCATGAAGATCCTTCCAGCGGGTGAACGGACGGGCACCGACAGTAGTCGAGGTGTGATGCTCGATACCAACGGCCTTCCTCGGTGGTCCCCTGGACGGGGGAATGCCTCACACTGGTGTTCCGTGAGTTCCCTACCGATCCCGACCCGGGTCGTCCTGCTCGCGGGCCCCTCCGGCTCCGGCAAGTCGTCCCTCGCCGCCGTCGCCGGCCTCCCGGTCCTGCGCCTCGACGATTTCTACAAGGAGGCAGGCGACCCGACGCTCCCGCTCGTCGACGGCTCCACGGACGTCGACTGGGACTCCCCACGGTCCTGGGACGCGGACGCCGCCGTCGCCGCGATCGTCGAACTGTGCCGCACGGGACGGACCGACGTCCCCGTGTACGACATCGCGACCAGCTCCCGCACCGGCCGCGAGCGGCTCGACATCGCGCGGACCCCGCTCTTCGTCGCGGAGGGCATCTTCGCGGCCGAGGTCGTGACCCGCTGCCGCGACCTCCACGTCCTCGCGGACGCGCTCTGCCTGCGCGGCCGGCCCTCGACGACCTTCCGCCGCCGGCTCCTGCGCGACCTGCGCGAGGGCCGCAAGTCCGTGCCGTTCCTGCTGCGCCGCGGCTGGCGCCTGATGCGCGCCGAACGCACCATCGTCGCCCGCCAGGCCGCGCTGGGCGCCCACCCCTGCGCGAAGCCGGAGGCCCTGGGCCGCCTGGCCGCCGCCGCGGCCGGCCGCCACCGCACCCCCGCCGCGAGCTGACGCTCCGCACGGCGCGCACGACGAAGCGGGCCGTACGAGACCCCCCGGACTCGTACGACCCGCTTCGCTTTTCCCGTACCCCCGTACGGTCCCCCGTGTTTCCCCCGTCCCCCGTGAGCCGCGTGTCCCCCGTGGCTCCGTGGGGTCGTTCCCCCCGACCTTCAGGCCACCAGCTCGCCGAAGGACTCCTCCTCGTCACGGCCGAAGCTCAGCACCTCGTCCTCGCGCAGTCGCCGCAGCGACCGCCAGATGCTCGACTTCACCGTGCCGACACTGATGTCCAGGATCTCCGCGATCTCCGGATCGGTCCGGCCCTCGTAGTAGCGCAGCACCAGCATCGTCCGCTGGAGCTCGGGCAGGCGGGCCAGGGCCTGCCACAGGACCGCGCGCAGCTCCGTGCCCCGCATCGCGTCCGTCTCGCCGACCGTCTCCGGCAGCTCCTCGGTCGGGTACTCGTTGAGCTTGCGGCGGCGCCAGGCGCTGATGTGCAGATTGGTCATGGTGCGGCGGAGGTAGCCGCCGACCGCGGCCTTGTCGCTGATCCGGTCCCAGGCGCGGTACGTGGAGAACAGCGCGCTCTGGAGCAGGTCCTCGGCCTCGAAACGGTCACCGGTGAGGTGGTAGGCGGTGGCGTACAGGGAGGCACGACGCTCCTGGACGTAGGCCGTGAACTCGGCCTCCGAGCAGGTGCGCTCCCCCGTGACCTCCCCGTACGCCGCTCCCCCGTCAGCAACGGCCACCATGTACGGCGCCTTGCGCTGACGCCCGACGTTGCGAACGCACCCCCGCCCGTTCACACCGCCGGACTTCTCCGTGCTCCGCACGACGTCGTGGAGACGCGTGACAACTGCGCTTGAGGTGGTGCTGTGCAGTGCGTTCATCTCGCGCCCCCCGTCGGTTGGAGTGTGTTTCGGTCCGTGTGCCAAGAAGCTTGCCCGCCGACCTTCATGGCGGTGTCCGCCGACTGTCACAGCCGTGTCACAGGGGTCGGGACAGACGGGAGTCGATGAGCGGTCGATCTCGGACGGCCCCATGGGCCAGAATGACGGCGTGCCTTTTCTGCTGCTGATCGAGGACGACGACGCCATCCGCACGGCCCTCGAACTCTCCCTGTCCCGGCAGGGTCACCGGGTGGCCACCGCCGCGACGGGTGAGGACGGCCTCCAGCTGCTGCGCGAGCAGCGGCCGGACCTGGTCGTGCTCGACGTCATGCTGCCCGGCATCGACGGCTTCGAGGTCTGCCGGCGCATCCGCCGGACCGACCAGCTGCCGATCATCCTGCTGACCGCGCGCAGCGACGACATCGACGTGGTCGTCGGTCTGGAGTCCGGCGCCGACGACTACGTCGTGAAGCCGGTGCAGGGACGGGTGCTGGACGCCCGCATCCGGGCCGTGCTGCGGCGCGGGGAGCGGGAGTCCACGGACTCGGCGACGTACGGCTCCCTGGTGATCGACCGTTCGGCGATGACCGTCACCAAGAACGGCGAGGACCTCCAGCTCACCCCGACCGAGCTGCGGCTGCTCCTGGAGCTGAGCCGGCGGCCCGGACAGGCGCTGTCCCGGCAGCAGTTGCTGCGGCTCGTGTGGGAGCACGACTACCTGGGCGACTCGCGGCTCGTCGACGCCTGCGTGCAGCGGCTGCGCGCCAAGGTGGAGGACGTGCCGTCCTCGCCGACGCTGATCCGCACCGTCCGCGGGGTCGGCTACCGGCTGGACGTTCCTGCGTGAGCAAGGGGATCTACACCCGGCTGCGGCTCTCCAGCCTGCGGCTCCGGCTCGTCGTCGTCTTCGCCCTCGTCGCGCTCACCGCGGCCGTCGCCGCCTCCGGCATCGCCTACTGGCTGAACCGCGAGGCGGTGCTGACGCGCACCCAGGACGGGGCGCTCAACGACTTCCGGCAGGAGATGCAGAACCGGGCGGCGACCCTGCCGCTCCGGCCCACCCAGGACGACCTGCGGCGGACCGCCGAGCAGATGGCGGCCGGCAGCCCCGCCCAGTACCAGGTGCTGCTGCTCGGCGAGCGGGCCGCGGGCAAGCCGATCGTGGGCGCCTCCGACCCGGACGACTTCACGCTGGCCGACGTGCCGCGCGCGCTCCAGGAGGCCGTGGACACGAAGCGGGCGGTGACGGACGCCAATCCGTACGTCCACCACCTGTTCTGGCAGCGCACGGAGCGGAACGGGACGCCCTACCTGGTCGGCGGGGCGCGGATCGACGGCGGGGGCCCCGCCGGGTACATGTTCAAGTCGCTCGCCGCCGAGAAGGCCGATCTGAACTCGCTCGCCTGGTCGCTGGGGATCGCCACCGCGCTCGCCGTGGCCGGCTCGGTGCTGCTCGCGCAGGTCGCGGCGACCACCGTGCTGCGCCCGGTGCACCGGCTCGGCGAGGCGGCCCGGCAGCTCGGCGAGGGCAAGTTCGACACCCGGCTGCGGGTCACCGGCGCGGACGAACTGGCCGACCTCACCCGCACGTTCAACAGCGCGGCCGAGTCGCTCCAGAAGAAGGTCGCGGACATGAGCGCGCGGGAGGAGTCGTCCCGGCGGTTCGTGGCCGACATGTCGCACGAGCTGCGGACCCCGCTGACCGCGCTGACGGCCGTCACCGAGGTCCTGGAGGACGAGCAGGACTCCCTGGACCCGATGATCGCCCCGGCGGTGGCGCTCGTGGTCAGCGAGACCCGGCGCCTCAACAACCTGGTGGAGAACCTCATGGAGGTGACCCGCTTCGACGCGGGCACCGCGCGGCTCGTCCTCGACGAGGTGGACATCGCCGACCAGATCACCGCGTGCATCGACGCACGGGCCTGGCTGGACGCCGTCGACCTCGACGCGGAGCGCGGGATCGTCGCGCCGCTCGACCCGCGCCGCCTCGACGTGATCCTGGCGAACCTGATCGGCAACGCGCTCAAGCACGGCGGCTCACCGGTCCGGGTCTCGGTCCGCACGGACGAGGAGGAGCTGGTCATCGCGGTACGGGACCACGGTCCCGGCATCCCGGAGGACGTGCTGCCGCACGTCTTCGACCGCTTCTACAAGGCGAGCGCCTCCCGGCCGCGGTCCGACGGCAGCGGGCTCGGCCTGTCGATCGCCATGGAGAACGCGCTGATCCACGGCGGTTCGATCACGGCGTCGAACTCGGTCGGCGAGGACGGCGCGGTCGACGGAGCGGTGTTCGTGCTGCGGCTGCCGCTGGACGCCTCGGGCATCACGCGCGAGGTGCAGACCCGCAGCAGCCAGGGCGAGGTGGAGGAAGCGTGAGGCGTCGCGTCCATGTCCTGGCGGTGGCGGCGCTCGCCGCGCTGGCCGGCGGCTGCGGGATCCGGACCACGTCGGTCCCGGTCGACGCGGGCGCGGCCCCGTCCCGGGTCCCGTGCCAGGTGACCGACGACGGTACGACGGGGGCGGCGGCGCAGGGCGTGCCGGTCCGGGTGTTCCTGGTGTGCGGCTCGCAGCTGGAGCAGGTGGACCGCCGGTCGCCGCTGCCGGAGGAGAAGGCGGGCGGTGACCCGGTGCGGACCGCCGGGGGGCTGCTCGCGCAGCTGCTCGCCGAGCCCTCGGACAGCGAGCGGGAGGCCGGCTACTCGACGGAGGTGCGCGGGCCGCTGACGGTGGGCGGCGGCCGCCGGGGCGACCCGGCGGGCACGCTGCGGCTGAGCCGGCAGCCGGAGGACCTGGCGCCGACGGCACTGTCGCAGCTCGTCTGCACCTTCGCGGAGAGCTCGGCCGGCGCGGGCGGGCACACGGTGCTGCTGGGCGGGCCGGGGGCGTACGCGCCGAAGCGGTACCGGTGCACGTCGGACCTCCGGGACCGCCCGGACACGACCCCGCCGACGGCCCCACCCACGGCTTCCCCCTCCGGCTGACCGCCCCGCCCCGGCCCCGGTGCGGGCCGCCGCGCGGCGCCCGCGTGGACCTTCGCCCGCTGCCCGTGCGGGCCTTCGCCCCGTGCGGGCCCGCCGCCCGTGCGCGTGCACCCGCCGCCCGCCGCCCACGGCCCGTTGCGGGCCCTTCGCCCCGTGCGGTTCCGCCGCCCCGTGTGCGCGTGCGGCCGCCGCCCGTCGCCCACGGCCCGTTGCGGGCCCTTCGCCCTGTGCGGTTCCGCCGCCCGTGTGCGCGTGCGCCCCTGGGGCCTTCGGCCCGCGTGCGCCCGCGCCCTCGTGGGCCCGTCGCCCACGCCCATGTGGGGCCTTCGCCCGCTGCCCGTGTGGGCAATCGTCCCGCTGGGGCGGGACGGGTGGGCACACGGGACGGCGCCCCTTAGCGGCGCCTCCGCGTCCTGCGCCCCGACCCGCACCACGCGTGACGGCCACGATCGGTGCGGGTTCGGGCGCAGGAGCCTCTGGCGCCGGAAGGGCGCGGGTCCGTTGTGCCCACCCGTTCCGCCCCTTGCGGAACGCCTGCCCACAACGAGGCTCGACGGGAGCGCCGCCCACAACGAGGCCCGGCGGGAGCGTCGGCGCGGCGGGGCCCCGCAGGGGTGGCGTGGTGGAACCGATTCCGGGGGGACGGGCGTCTTGGGGGGCGTGCAGCGTCAAGGTTCGGGCGGCCAGGCCGCCACGGTCGTCCGCGTGGCGGGGTTCGTCCTCCTCGTCACGCATCTGCTGCTCGTCGCCTGGACCGGCCTCCGCCCACGCGACGTCGCCTGGGTGACCGCACCGAACACGATCCCGCTGCACGGCCTGCGCGCCGACCTCGCGCTCGGTCCCGCCGCGGCCGCCCGTCTGATCGGCGAGGGACTGCTGCTCCTGGCCCCGCTCGGGGTGCTGCTGCCGATGGCCGACGGACGGCTGCGCGTCTCCGGGTGGGCCTCCCTGGCCCGTACGACCGCCGCGGGCGCCCTCGTGTCGCTGGCGCTGGAGCTGCTGCAGACCGCGGTGCCGGGGCAGGTCGTCGACGTGGACTCCGTACTCCTGAACACCGCGGGCGTCGCCCTCGCACACCTCCTGCTCGTCCCGGCCGGCCGGACCCGGCTGCGCCGCAGGTGGGCGGAGCGGCACGGGCCGGACCAGGGTTCGGCCCCGTCGCGGACCGAGGGTTCTCAGGGTGCGACCCCGACGATTACCAGGGTCCCGATCGCCCCGTAGACCGACGCTTCGTCCCCTTCTCCGGCGGCAGTATGGAGTCATCGGGAGCCCGAAGGAGCGGTTCCCGGACCGAACTCCGAAGGAGCCCACCATGGCCGCACTGACCCGCCCCCGTGACGGACGCGTGCTCGGCGGAGTGTGCGCGGCGCTGGCCCGGCGCTTCGGCACCTCCGCGACGACGATGCGCGTGATCTTCCTGGTCTCGTGCCTGCTGCCCGGCCCGCAGTTCCTGCTCTACCTGGCCCTGTGGTTCCTGCTGCCGGCCGAGCGGACCACGAGCGCGGCCTGGTAGCCGCCGCCCGGTCCACGCGCCGAAGGGGCGCGCACCCGGGGTTCCGGGTGTGCGCCCCTTCGGGGTGTACGGCGGGGGTCAGCCGATCGGGAGACCGCCGGCGCCGAGCGGCAGGCCGCCGAGGAGGCCGCCGAGCGGGGTGGCGCCGAGGCCGCCGGCGGCGGCGTCGAGCGGGAGGTTCTGGGTGGCCTGGCCGGCGGCGGCGGGGAGCGTCTTCACGCCCTGGTCCAGGCCCTGGCCGACGGCGCCCTGGCCGGCGCCGAGGGACTCGGAGGCGCCGTCAGGGAGCGTGGTGAGGCCGTCACCCAGCGGAACGGCCTTGGTCACCGTGCCCAGGGCGTCGGCGTCGAGCGGCAGGGCGGACGCGGCGGAGGCCGCGCCGGCACCGGCGGCGACGAACGCGGCACCGAGGGCGGCGACACCGAGCTTCTTGGCGGCAGACTGCTTCATCAGAAAATCTTCCTTGGGGAATCCGGGGGCTTCGGGGAAAGCCGGGAGGGGAAATCCTGGGAATGGACAGCGGCTCTGCAACCTAACCAGCGAACGTCACCACCGCAAACACCGAAAAGCGGCCGGATGTCGTGCCGACCCGGCCGCCTCCGTCCCCTGCGCGGGGTGTCCCTCAGCTCTCCGTACGGGAAGAATCGCTGGTCGTGGCGGTCTGCTGGAACAGCCATTCGGACCTGAGCTCGGCATATCCGGGCTTGATGACCTCATTGATCATGGCGAGGCGTTCATCGAAAGGAATGAACGCTGATTTCATCGCATTGACCGTGAACCACTGCATGTCGTCGAGCGTGTAATCGAATGCCTCGGTCAGCAGCTCGAATTCACGGCTCATGCTCGTCCCGCTCATGAGCCGGTTGTCCGTGTTGACCGTGGCCCGGAAGTGGAGCCGGCGCAGCAGTCCGATGGGGTGCTCGGCGAACGAGGCGGCGGCCCCGGTCTGGAGGTTGGAGGAGGGGCACATCTCCAGCGGGATCCGCTTGTCGCGGACGTACGCCGCGAGGCGGCCGAGGCGGACGGAGCCGTCGTCGGCGACCTCGATGTCGTCGATGATCCGGACGCCGTGGCCGAGCCGGTCGGCGCCGCACCACTGGAGCGCCTGCCAGATCGACGGGAGACCGAAGGCCTCGCCGGCGTGGATGGTGAAGTGGTTGTTCTCGCGCTTGAGGTACTCGAAGGCGTCGAGGTGGCGGGTGGGCGGGAAGCCGGCCTCGGCGCCGGCGATGTCGAAGCCGACGACACCGGAGTCGCGGTAGCGGTTGGCGAGTTCGGCGATCTCCAGGGCGCGGGCGGCGTGCCGCATCGCGGTGAGGAGGGCGCCGACCCTGATCCGGTGGCCGTTGGCCCTGGCCTGGCGCTCGCCCTCGCGGAAGCCCTCGTTGACGGCCTCCACGACCTCTTCGAGGGTGAGGCCGCTCTCCAGGTGCTGCTCGGGGGCGTACCGCACCTCGGCGTAGACGACGCCGTCCTCGGCGAGGTCGAAGGCGCACTCGGCGGCGACGCGGAAGAGGGCGTCCCGGGTCTGCATGACGGCGCAGGTGTGCGCGAAGGTCTCCAGGTACCGCTCCAGGGACCCGGAGTCGGCGGCTTCGCGGAACCAGACGCCAAGCTTGTCGGGCTCCGTCTCGGGGAGCTGCTCGTAGCCCTGCTCCCGGGCGAGCTCGATGATCGTGCCGGGGCGCAGTCCGCCGTCGAGGTGGTCGTGGAGCAGCACCTTCGGGGCACGGCGGATCTGGTCCGCGGTGGGGACGTTGGGGGTCTGGCTCGTCATTTCCGCACTCTAGCCCCTACGCGCGTAGAACACCCCGTGCGGCGCCCGGATTTCTCGTGGCAGGACCCGGACCGCCCCGCCTAGCCTGCCCGCATGACCTCCACCCCGCCCGAACTCCCCCGCGTCCACCGCTTCCTGGCCGACTTCCACCGCCGGCAGGCGGCCCGTACCGTCGACCGTCCCGGCGCCTTCGCGGTGCTCGACGACGCCTATCCCCACTCCCGGGGGAACAACCACCTGCTCGCCCACGGGGCCGTGGACCCCGAGGCGCTGCCCGGGTACGCGGAGGAGACCCTCGGCCACCTCCCGTACCGCTGCGTGTACGTCCTGGACGAGACCGTCGCCGCCGCGTGCGTGGCGCCGATGAAGCGGGCCGGGTACCGGCACGCCACCACGCTGGTCATGGCGCACCGCGGCCCGGTGCCGGAGCACGGCGGGGCGCGCGAGGTCGGCTTCGACGAGCTGCGCGGCCCGGTCACCGCGTCCTGGCCGAGGTTCGCGCCGAAGGCGGCGCCGGAGCACATCCGCGACCTGGTGGAGCGGCGGACCGCGCGGCGGCGCGGGGCCGACGACGTGCGGTTCCTCGCCGCGCACACCCCGGAGGGCGAGGTCGCGGCCTGGGCGGACCTGTACATGGACCCGGCGGCGGGGATCGCGCAGATCGAGGACCTGGTCACCGTGGAGTCCCAGCTCGGGCGCGGGTACGCGGGCCGGGTGCTGGACTCGGCCCTCCACGAGGCCGCCGCCGCGGGCTGCGGGACCCGCTTCCTCACCGCCTTCGCGGGCGACTGGCCGCACCGCTGGTACGCGCGGAAGGGGTTCCGGCTGATCGGCGTGGTGGCCCGGTTCGAACGGGTATAGGAACAAAGGGCGTTCGCTCCCCGGACGATACGTAACAGAGACCGCGCGTACGGCTGGCGTACACCTCCGCTTCTGAGACTGTTCTGCCATGGCGCACATCGCACTCGTGGGACCGCCCGAATCCCGGAGACCCCGGCTGGGACGGCCCGTCAGTTCCCGTTCGGCCGGGGTGGCGGGCGGTGTGGTGCTGCTCCTGCCCGACGGCGAGCCGGTGTCGGCGCGGCGGCCCTCCGCCCGGACCCACGCGGCGATGCTGCCGCTGGGGCGCGCCCTGGTCCGGGCCGGCCGGTCCGAGGGGCTCGCCGCGCACGTGGTGCGCTACCGGGCCCGGGGCTGGAACGGCACGGACGCGGACCTCGTCACGGACGCCTCCTGGGCGGTCGAGGAGGCCGTACGCCGCTACGGCGACGTCCCGGTCTGCCTGCTGGGGCACGGGATGGGCGCGCGGGCGGCGCTGCGGGCGGCCGGGCATCCGGCGGTCGCCGCGGTCCTCGCGCTCGCGCCCTGGCTCCCGGAGGACGACGTGGCCGCCGAGCCGGAGCCGGTGCGGCAGCTGGTCGGGCGCCGGGTGCTGCTCGTGCACGGCACGAACGACGCGCGGACGGACCCGGAGCTGTCGTTCCGGTTCGCCGAGCGGGCGAAGAAGGCGAACCGCGAGACCTGCCGCTTCGAGGTCCACTCGGACGGTCACGCGCTGCGCCAGTACGCGGCCGAGGTCCGGGCCCTCGCCGGGGACTTCGTGCTCGGCGCCCTCTTCTCCCGGCCGGTCGCCCGTCCGCTGACCGACGCGATGGCGGCTCCCCCGCCGCTCGGCCTGCGGATGCCGCTGGCGGCGGGCTTCGGGGGTTCACGCCGGAGGTGACGGCTCCTTCGGGAGCAGATGGCCGCGCCGGCCGAGCAGGAACTTCTTGAAGGCGGCCACCGGGGCCGTGTCCGGGTGGCCGTCGAGCCAGGCGACGCCGATCTCGCGGACCGCGCGCGGCGCGGTGACGGTCAGCTCGACGACCCCGGGCCGGGGGACGGCGGGCGGGGGCAGCAGGGCGACGCCGAGCCCGGCGGCGACGAGCCCGCGCAGGGTCTCGGCCTCCTCGCCCTCGAAGGCGACCCGGGGCCTGAATCCGGCCTCCGCGCACAGGTCGTCGGTGATGCGGCGGAGCCCGTATCCCGGCTCCAGCGTCACGAAGGTCTCCTCCGCCGCCTCGGCGAGCCGCACCCGCTTCCGGCCGGCGAGCCGGTGGTCGTCGGGGACGACGAGCCGCAGCCGCTGTTCGTCGAGGCGCCGGGCCACCAGGTCGGGGGCGTCCGGCACCGGGGAGGTCAGACAGAGGTCGAGGTCCCCGGCGCGCAACCGCTCGATCATGGCCTCGCCGTAGTTCTGGACGAGGGTGAAGCGGATCTTCGGGTGGTCCACGCGGAAGGCGCGGATGAGACCGGGCACGGTCTCGGAGCCCATCGTGTGGAGGAAGCCGAAGGCGACCCGCCCCGCCGTCGGGTCCGCGTCGGCCCGTACGGTGTCGGCGGCCCGCTCCACCTCGGCGAGGGCACGCTCGGCCGCGGTGAGGAAGCGGCGGCCCGCGGGCGTGAGGGAGACTGTGCGGCCGCGCCGGGCGAAGAGGGTCACTCCGAGGTCCTGTTCGAGCCGGACGATGGCCCGCGAGAGCGTCGACTGCGGCACGCCCATCTCGGCCGCGGCGCGGGTCACGTGCTCGTGCCGGGCGACGGCCGCGAAGTACGCGAGCCGCGGAGCGAGCAGCGGTCCCATGTCTTCTTCGTTACTGTTCGGTGACAGGCGAGGCTGTGACCTGTACTCATGCACCATGGGAACGATTACAGCAGTTCCGTGCATTGGACGCATGAAACGGACCGTCCTACGTTCGTGACATGCCTTCCGCCAGTACCAAGGCGGCCGCCACCACCGCGTCCGCCGACACCCGCCTCTCCCCCGGTGCCCCCGGCTACCGCCGGACGAGCCTCGCGCTCTTCGCCGCAGGACTGGCCACCTTCGCCCTCCTCTACTCCACGCAGGCCCTCCTCCCGGCCATCTCGGCCGAGTTCGGCGCCACCGCCTCCGCGGCCTCCTGGACGGTCTCCGCCGCGACCGGCGCCCTCGCCCTCTGCGTCCTGCCGCTCAGCGCCCTCTCGGAGCGCCTCGGGCGGCGCACGATGATGACGGCCTCCCTCTCGGTCGCGGTCGCCGTGGCGCTCCTGGTGCCGCTCGCCCCGAACCTGGAGTCCCTGATCGCGCTGCGCGCGGTGCAGGGCGCCGCGCTCGCCGGCCTCCCGGCCTCGGCGATGGCGTACCTCGCGGAGGAGGTGAAGCCGCGGGCGCTGGTCGCCGCGATCGGCCTCTTCGTCGCCGGAAACTCGATCGGCGGCATGAGCGGCCGGCTCGTGACCGGCTGGGTGGCGCAGATGTGGGGCTGGCGCGCGGGTCTGGCCGCCGTCGGCCTGACCTCCCTGGCGTGCGCGCTCGCCTTCCGGGCGCTGCTCCCGAAGGCCCGGCACTTCACGCCCGGCACGCTGAACCCGAGGGCGCTCGCGCGGACCGTGCGGGGGCACCTGGCCGACCCGCTGCTCATGCGGCTGTACGTGATCGGCGCGCTGTTCATGACGGTCTTCGGCGCCGTGTACACGGTGATCGGCTACCGCCTGGTGGAGGCGCCGTTCTCGCTGCCGCAGGGCGTGATCGGCTCGATCTTCCTGGTCTACCTGGTGGGCACGGTCTCCTCGGCGGCGGCCGGGCGGCTCGTCGGGCGGCTCGGGCGGCGCGGGGCGCTGTACCTGGCGGTGTCGACGACGGCGGCGGGCCTGCTGTTCTCGCTCTCGGACTCCCTCGCCCTGGTCCTCGTGGGCCTGGTCCTGATCACGGCCGGCTTCTTCGCGGGCCACGCGGTCGCCTCCTCCTCGGTGAGCCGCACGGCGACGACCGGCCGCGCGCAGGCCTCGGCGCTGTACCAGTCCGCGTACTACCTGGGCAGCAGCGCGGGCGGCACGCTCGGCGCGATGGCCTTCCACGCGGGCGGCTGGGCGGGCACGGTCCTGATCGGCCTGGTCGCGGTCCTCGGCGTCGTCTCGGTCACGCTGTACGGCTCGCACAGCGCCCGTGTCGCGGCCCGGCGGCCGCATCCGGCCACGGTCTAGCAACATCCAGGAGGGCATGGTTCCCCTTCTGGGCCGCAACCGTCACACTCCCCCGTACGTCCTCAAGAACAGGGACTCTAGGGGGAGTTGACGATCATGAACCGAGTGGCACGACAGATGGGCAGAAAGGCGGGCATCGCCGCCGGGATCACGGGGCTCGTGGTGCCGATGACGATCGCGCTCGGCGCGGCCCCGGCGCAGGCGGCGTCCTGCAACGTGACGACGGGGCCGTACCAGAAGCAGGTGGAGAAGTTCCTCGGGCGGACGGCCGACGGGCGCCAGTCGCTCGCCGACTGCCAGGCGATCCAGGCCTTCCAGCGCAAGCACGGCATCACCCCGACCGTGGGGTACGCCGGGCCGCTGACCTGGCGCACGATGAACACGATGATCCAGCAGAAGGCGGCCGGGTCGAACCCGAACAAGGACCGCACGTGTCCGACGAACAAGGGCCGGATCGCCTGCGTCGACCTGACCCGCCAGCTGAGCTGGATCCAGGACGGCTCGCGCCTGAAGTACGGACCGGTGCCGGTCCGCACGGGCCGGGACGGCGCCGAGACCCGCACCGGCGCCAAGAAGATCTACTGGCGCAACATCAACCACTGGTCGACGCTGTACAACGTGTCCATGCCGTACGCGCAGTTCTTCGACGGCGGGCAGGCCTTCCACTCGACGACCAAGTCCATGTGGAACCCGCCCGGTTCCGCCGGCTGCGTCAACATGACGTCCAAGGACGCCAAGGCCTACTGGAACCTGCTCAGGAACGGCGACGACGTGTTCGTCTACGGCCGCAAGCCGGGAACCTGACCCCCGCTGTCAGTGCGCTGCGGTAGCTTCCCTCTCACCGGCACCGAACGGGTGCCGGTGAGGGGTGAGTGGGGTGTGGACCCGATGAGCGACGCCGCGACCGCGACGACCGAGGAACTCGACAAGTACCGCAGGGAGCTGACCGGTTACTGCTACCGGATGCTCGGATCCTCCTTCGAGGCGGAGGACGCGGTGCAGGACACGATGGTGCGCGCCTGGAAGGCCATCGACTCCTTCGAGGGCCGCTCCTCGCTGCGGTCCTGGCTGTACCGGATCGCCACCAACGTCTGCCTGGACGCGCTGAACGCGGGCAACCGGAGGGCACGGCCCATGGACCTGACCGGGCCGACGCCCGTCGCGCAGGCGCAGCTCGTCAAGCAGCCGGAGATCACCTGGCTGGAGCCGGTTCCCGACGGGCGGGTGCTGCCCTCGGCCGGCGACCCGGCGGAGACGGCCGTCTCCCGCGAGACCGTGCGGCTCGCCTTCGTGGCCGCGCTCCAGCACCTGCCGCCCAAGCAGCGGGCCGTGCTCATCCTGCGGGAGGTGCTCGCCTGGCGGGCGAGCGAGGTCGCCGAGCTCCTGGACACCTCCGTCGCCTCGGTCAACAGCGCCCTCCAGCGGGCCCGCGCGACCCTCGCCGAGCAGGCGCCGGCCGCCTCCGACCCGGCGAATCCGCTGGACGAGGAGCAGCAGGCGCTCCTGGAGCGCTATGTCGCCGCCTTCGAGGGCTACGACATGAAGGCGCTGACCGCGCTCCTCCACGAGGACGCGACGATGTCCATGCCGCCGTACGACCTGTGGCTGCGCGGCCACGACGACATCGTGGGCTGGATGCTGGGCGTCGGGGACGTGTGCCGGGGCTCGAAGCTGGTCGCCACCGTGGCGAACGGTTCGCCGGCGTTCGCGCACTACCACCCGGACCCGGAGGGCGGCTTCAGCCCGTGGGCGTTGATCGTCCTGGAGCTGCGGGACGGCAAGGTCGCCGGGATGGACTTCTTCCTGGACACCGCACGGTGGTTCCCCCTGTTCGACCTGCCGGCGCGGCTGGACGGCTAGAGCTCCAGCGTCTCGGCGAGGCCCGTGAGGTGGAGCAGGGCCCGCAGCTCGGGCCGTACCCCCTCGAAGCGGATCCGGTGGCCGCGCCGGCCGGCGGCGAGGCGCAGTCGGGCGAGGGCGTCGACGGCGGTGAGGTCGGCGCCCGCGAGCGCGCCGGCCTCGCAGACGACCGCGCCGGGCGGGGCGGCGGCGAGCTCGGCGCAGAGCAGGTCGACGTCCTCCCGGCCGGGCCGGGCGGGCAGGGTCACGACGAGGGGCTGACTGGTGTCCACGTTCCGTACGACCGTCCGGGTGCGCGGAACTCATCGCTGAGGGTGGTGCCGCTCAGCCGACGGGGAACTCCGCCGTGTCGAGGGTCAGGTCGAAGGGAGCGGGGAGGTGGATCGGCTCGCCGAAGGGGATCGCCCTCAGGACGCGGTAGACGCCGTCGGAGGGCTCTCCGTAGAGCGTGGCCGTCGGCCCGCCCGGCACCCAGCGGTCGACCAGGAGGTAGAGGGGTACGCCGGCCGTCGCGTATCCCGCGGCCTTGGCGATGCGATCGTGGTTCGCGTTCGACTGCGAGGTGATCTCCACCACCAGCTCCGCTTCCGCGGCCGGGATGAAATGACCGGACCCCATGAGCGCCGCCCTGGGAGCGACCAGCAGGTCGGGGATGTACATGCCCGACCGCGCCGGGATCGCGACGGCCTGCGTCTGGTAGATGCCCCACTCATCCGGAATCACCCGGTACAACCTGCGCTGGATCTCCTCCGCGATGCTGTTGTGCTGGTTGGCGGGTGACGGTGCCACGGTGATGATCCCCTCGATGATCTCCACCTTGCAGCCCTCGGGCCAGTCCATCTCGTGCCAGAGGTGGACGACATCGTCCCAACCCTGCCCGGCCTCGGTGGCGAGTGCGCTCATGGTGTGCTCCTCATTCGGTCGTCACCGATCCCAGCATGCCGAACGGGGCCGGTGGTGGTCCACCGGCCCCGTTCACCCGAAGGTGTCATAGGCATATGCCTAGGCGATGCGGTCCAGCACGATCGGGTTCGCCGTGAAGGTCGTGCCCGGGGCCGCGATGTCCCAGCTGCCCGTCAGGGACTCCAGGGCGTAGTCGAACTTCTCCGGGGTGTCGGTGTGCAGCGTCAGCAGCGGCTGGCCCGCCGTGACCGTGTCGCCCGGCTTCGCGTGGAGCTCGACGCCCGCGCCCGCCTGCACCGGGTCCTCCTTGCGGGCGCGGCCCGCGCCCAGGCGCCAGGCGGCGATGCCGATGTCGTACGCGTCGAGGCGGGTCAGGACACCGGTCGACGGCGCCGTCACGACGTGCTGCTCGCGGGCGACCGGCAGGGCCGCGTCCGGGTCACCGCCCTGGGCCGCGATCATCCGGCGCCAGACGTCCATCGCCGAGCCGTCGGCGAGGGCCTTGGCCGGGTCGGCGTCCTTGATGCCGGCCGCGGCGAGCATCTCGGCCGCGAGGGCGATCGTCAGGTCGACGACGTCCTTCGGGCCGCCGCCCGCGAGGACCTCGACCGACTCGCGGACCTCCAGGGCGTTGCCCGCGGTCAGGCCCAGCGGGGTGGACATGTCGGTGAGGAGCGCGACGGTCTTGACGCCGCTGTCGGTGCCGAGACCCACCATCGTCCGCGCCAGCTCGCGCGCGTCCTCGATGTTCTTCATGAAGGCGCCGGTGCCGACCTTGACGTCCAGGACCAGGGAGCCGGTGCCCTCGGCGATCTTCTTGGACATGATCGAGCTGGCGATCAGCGGGATCGCCTCGACCGTGCCGGTGACGTCGCGGAGCGCGTACAGCTTCTTGTCGGCGGGGGCCAGACCATCGCCCGCCGCGCAGATGACCGCGCCGGTGGTGTCGAGGACGTGCAGCATCTCCTCGTTGGAGAGCAGCGCGCGCCAGCCCGGGATGGACTCCAGCTTGTCGAGCGTGCCGCCGGTGTGGCCGAGGCCCCGGCCGGAGAGCTGCGGGACGGCCGCGCCGCAGGCGGCGACGAGCGGGGCGAGCGGGAGGGTGATCTTGTCGCCGACGCCGCCGGTGGAGTGCTTGTCGGCGGTCGGGCGGGAGAGGGCGTCGAAGTTCATGCGCTCGCCGGACGCGATCATCGCGGCGGTCCAGCGGGCGATCTCCGCGCGGTTCATGCCGTTCAGCAGGATGGCCATGGCCAGGGCGGACATCTGCTCGTCGGCGACCGCACCGCGGGTGTAGGCGTCGATGACCCAGTCGATCTGCTCGGGGCTCAGCTCGCCCCTGTCCCGCTTCGTGCGGATGACGGAGATGACGTCCATGGTGGTGCCTCTTTCTACGCGCATAGAGGGGGAAAGGGGGAGCGACCCTTCCCATCGTGCCGGAAGGGCCGCTCCGAGGAACTACTTGGCGAGGTGCTCCGGGCCGAAGGCCTGCGGGAGCATCTCGGCCAGGGTCAGGAGACCGGCCGGGGTCTCCAGGACGAGCTCGGGACCCCCGAACTCGTGGAGCAGCTGACGGCAGCGCCCGCACGGGACCAGCGGCTCGCCCCGGCCGTCCACGCACACGAAGTGCGTCAGCCGGCCGCCGCCCGTGGCCTGGAGCTGCGAGACCAGCCCGCACTCGGCGCACAGGCCGAGGCCGAAGGAGGCGTTCTCCACGTTGCAGCCGGAGACCACCCGGCCGTCGTCCACGAGGGCCGCCGCGCCGACCGGGAAGCCCGAGTACGGGGCGTACGCGTGGGACATCGCCGCGCGGGCGGTCTCCCGGAGCAGGTCCCAGTCGGGCGCCGTCGTCACTTGCCCTCGCCCTTGCGGTACGGCAGCCCGTCCGCCTTCGGCATCCTCAGGCGCTGCGCCGAGAGGGCGAGCACGAGCAGGGTGGTGATGTACGGGGCGGCGTCGACGAACTGGCTCGGGACCTCGTCGGTCAGGAAGTACCAGAGGAAGAAGGCCGCGGAGAAGGCGGCGGAGACGGCCGCGACCACGTACTTCTTCCGGTACAGCTGCCACAGCGCGGCGATCACGAGGAGCAGCGCGACGAGCAGCAGCAGCGCGTGGACGTTCTCGGCGCCGCCGCGCAGCTTGAGGCTGTCGGTGAAGCCGAAGAGGCTCGCGCCGAGCGCCATGCCGCCGGGCATCCAGTTGCCGAAGATCATCGCGGCGAGACCGATGTAGCCTCGGCCGCCGGTCTGGCCCTCCTGGTAGATACCGGTGGAGACGATCGCGAGGAACGCTCCGCCGAGACCGGCGAGGCCGCCGGAGACGACGACGGCGATGTACTTGTACTTGTAGACGTTGACGCCCAGGGACTCGGCCGCGACCGGGTTCTCACCGCAGGAGCGCAGCCGCAGGCCGAAGGCCGTGCGCCAGAGGACCCACCAGGTGGCCGGGATGAGCAGGGCGGCGACGATCGTCAGCAGCGACAGGTTGGTGACCAGGCCGCCGAGGATGCCGGCGATGTCCGAGATCAGGAACCAGTGCTTCTGCTGGAGGTCCATCAGCCAGTCGGAGAGTCCCGGGATGGTGATGTCGGTGATCGGATCGATGCGCGGGGACTGCTTGGAGGAGCCGCCCTCGGCCTTGTCGAAGGTGAAGTTCGACAGGTACTGGGTGAAGCCGACCGCCAGGATGTTGATCGCCACACCGGACACGATGTGGTTCACGTTGAACGTGACGGTGATGATCGCGTGCAGCAGACCGCCGAGCGCGCCGCCGAGGATGCCGACGAGGACACCCGTCCAGGGGCCCCACTGGTAACCGGCCCAGGCGCCGAACCAGGTGCCGAGCACCATCATGCCTTCGAGGCCGATGTTGACGACGCCCGCGCGCTCGGCCCACAGGCCGCCGAGACCGGCCATGGCGATCGGCACGGCGAGCTGGAGGGCGCCGGAGATCTGGCCGACGGAGGTGAGGTCGTCGGCGCCGGAGACGACGCGGACGAGCGAGAAGAGGACGAGGCCGGCCGCGACGATCAGCAGGATCCAGGGCCAGGTCAGCTTGCGGCGTCCGGCCTTCTGGGGCGCGGCGCTCGGCTTGGCGACAGTGCCGGTGCTCATGCCGAGACCTCCTTGTCGGTCTTGATGGCGCCGCCGGCGGCGAGCTCCTCGCCGACCTTCTGCTGCTGGCGACGGGTGCCGTAACGGCGGACGAGCTCGTAGGAGACGACCACGGCGATCACGATGATGCCCTGCATGATCTGGGTGATCTCCTTCGGGTAACCCGAGACGTCGAGGTTCGAGGACGCCTTGTCGAGGAACGCGAAGAGGAGGGCCGAGAAGAGGATGCCGACCGGGTGGTTGCGGCCGAGCAGGGCGACGGTGATGGCGGTGAAGCCGACGTTGACCGGGAAGGCCAGGCTGTACGTGTGCGACTCGCCGAGCAGGATCGGCATGCCGGCCAGACCGGCCAGACCGCCCGAGATCAGCATCGCGGTGAGGATCATCTTCTTGGCGTCGACGCCGCTGGCCTGGGCCGCGGACTCGCTCTCACCGGTGGCGCGCAGGTCGAAGCCGAAGCGGGTGCGGTTGATGACGAACCAGTAGACGACGCCGAGCGCGAGCGCGACGAAGGTGAAGCCGTAGATCTGGCCACCGTCGCCCATGTCGATGCCGGGGAACCAGCCGGACTCGGCGATCTGACCGGTGGTGAGGTCGTTGGAGCCGGCGGGCTGGACGCCGAAGTTCTTCGGCAGGATCAGCCAGGCCACCAGGGAGGTGGTGATGGCGTTGAGCATGATCGTGGAGACGACCTCGGAGACGCCCCGGGTGGTCTTCAGGATGCCCGCGATGCCGGCCCAGAGGGCACCCGTGGCGATGGCGACGACCACGATGAGCAGGATGTGCAGCGGACCGGGCAGCTCGACGGCGGCGCCGACCAGCGCCGAGACCATCGCGGCGAGGCGGTACTGGCCCTCGACGCCGATGTTGAAGAGGTTCATCCGGAAGCCGATGGCCACGGCCAGGGCCGCCAGGTAGTAGATCCCCGTCTGGTTGACGATGAGGACCTGGACGTCGGAGTACCCGGCGTTCTCGATCATCAGCCGGATCGGCTCGATCGGGTCGAGGCCCGTCGCGAGCAGCACCAGGACGGTGAGCACGAAGGACGTGACCAGGGCGAGCACCGGGCCGGCGGCCCCGATGATCAGCTTGTCCTTGTCGATCTTCATCATCGGGCGTCACCGTCTTCGGGCTGCTCTTCGGTGCCTTCGAGACGGCCGGTGGCCGCGCCGGTCATGGCGGATCCCAGCTGCTCGGGCGTGATGGTGGCGGGGTCGGCGTCGGCGACCAGCTTGCCGCGGTACATGACGCGGAGGGTGTCGGAGAGGCCGATCAGCTCGTCGAGGTCGGCCGAGATCAGCAGCACGGCGAGGCCCTCGCGGCGGGCGTCCCGGATCGCGTCCCAGATCTGCGCCTGCGCGCCGACGTCCACACCGCGGGTGGGGTGGGCGGCGATCAGGAACTTGGGGTTGTGGCTCATCTCGCGGCCGACGATCAGCTTCTGCTGGTTGCCGCCGGAGAGGGAGGACGCGGTGACGTCGATGCCGGGGGTGCGGACGTCGTACTCGCGCACGATCCGCTCGGTGTCCTTGCGGGCGGCCTTCGGGTCGAGGATGCCGCGCCTGGAGTTGGGGGCCTCGGTGACGTGGCCGAGGATCCGGTTCTCCCAGAGGGGGGCCTCCAGGAGCAGGCCGTGGCGGTGGCGGTCCTCGGGGATGTAGCCGATGCCGCCCTCGCGGCGCTTGCGCACCGAGACCTTGGAGATGTCCTCGCCGTCGAGGATGACGGCGCCCGTGTCGGGCGTGGCGATGCCCATGAGGGCCTCGATGAGCTCGGTCTGGCCGTTGCCCTCGACGCCGGCGATGCCGAGGATCTCGCCCTTGTGGATGGTGAGCGAGACGTCGTCGAGGAGCTTGCGGCCGGTGGCGATGTCCTCGTGCACGGTGATGCTCGCCGACGGGTCGGCCGGGGCGGCGGTGGTCAGCGGGGCGCCGGAGGCGCCGCTCTCCAGCAGCGTCAGGTGCTCGACCTTGAGCATGGCGATGTCGGTGACCGTCGACTCGCGGGTCTCCGGCGAGGGCAGCTCGCTGCCGACCATCAGCTCGGCGAGCTGCTTGGTGGTGGCGGTCTTCGGGTCGGCGGTGCCGACCGTGGTGCCCCGGCGGATGACGGTGATGTCGTCGGCGACCTTCAGGACCTCGCCCAGCTTGTGCGAGATGAAGATGACCGTGAGGCCCTCCGCCTTGAGCTCGCGCAGGTTGTCGAAGAGCGCGTCGACCTCCTGCGGGACGAGGACGGCGGTCGGCTCGTCGAGGATGAGGATCTTGGCGCCGCGGTAGAGGACCTTGAGGATCTCCACGCGCTGACGGTCGGCGACGCCGAGGTCTTCGAGGAGCGCGTCGGGGCGGACCCCGAGGCCGTACGCGTCGGAGATCTCCTGGATCTTCTTCCGCGCCTTGGCGCCGATGCCGTGGAGCTTCTCGCCGCCGAGGACGACGTTCTCCAGGACGGTGAGGTTGTCGGCGAGCATGAAGTGCTGGTGCACCATGCCGATGCCGCGCGCGATGGCGTCACCGGGGCTGGAGAAGGTGACCTGCTCGCCGTCGACCGCGATGGTGCCCTCGTCCGGCTTCTGCATGCCGTAGAGGATCTTCATGAGGGTCGACTTGCCGGCACCGTTCTCGCCGATGAGGGCGTGCACGGTGCCCTTGCGGACCGTGATGGCGATGTCCCTGTTGGCGACGACGCCGGGGAATCGCTTGGTGATGCCGTGCAGTTCTACGGCAGGGGGGCTGGACGCGTTGATGACGCACTCTCCTTGGCCGGAAGGAGTGGGAGCGGGAGGGCAGGGCGGGGCGAAGTTATCGTGCCAGGGAGACATCTACACGCGTAGCGCTGCCGAAAAGTGAAAACCAGTGCGGGAATGGGTCCGAGGCCCGGGTCCGGTGGGGATGCCACCGGACGCCGGGCCCGGACTACAGGTCGTGACCTGGGTGTCCTTACGGAGCGGTCTTGACCGTGATCTTGCCGTCGACGATGGCCTTCTTGGCCTTCTCGACGGCGGCGGTGACGTCGGTCATCTTGACGTACGCCGGGTTGGAGTCGGCCAGGCCGACGCCGTTGGTGGCGAGGCCGTAGCGGATCTCACCGGTCTGCGGCTTGCCGTCCTTGACGGACTTGATCACGTTGAAGACCGAGCCCTGGACGTCCTTGGTGACCGAGGTCAGGATCTGGTTCTTGTACGAGGCCAGACCCGCCTGCTTGTACTGGTCGGAGTCGACGCCGATGGCCCACTTGCCCGCGGCCGAGGCGGCCTCGATGGCACCGGAACCGGCGAGACCGGCGGCGGCGTAGATCACGTCGGCGCCCTTGTCGAGCTGGCCCTGGGCGGCGGCCTTGCCGAGGTCGGGCTTCGAGAAGCCGTCGAAGTTCGGCGGCTGGGTCAGGTACTGGGTGAGCACCTTCGCCTTGGGGTTGGTGTCCTTGACGCCCTGGGTGAAGCCCGCCTCGAACTTCTTGATCAGCGGGACCTCGACACCGCCGATGAAGCCGACCGTGCCGGTCTTGGAGGCCTTGGCGGCGGCGACGCCGGCCAGGTAGGAGCCCTGCTCCTCGTTGAAGACGAGGTTGGCGATGTTCGGGCCGGTCACCGAGGTGTCGTCGATGAGGCCGAAGGTGGTCTTCGGGAAGGACTTGGCGACCTTCGCGATGGCCGGGGCGTAGGAGAAGCCGACGCCGATGACCGGGTTGTTCCCGGCGCGGGCCAGCGAGGTGAGGCGCGCGACCTTGTCGGCGTCGCTCTCGCCCTGCGAGGGCTCGGCCTCGGAGCCCTTGACGCCGAGCTCGTCCTCGGCCTTCTTCAGACCGGCGTAGGCGGCGTCGTTGAAGGACTGGTCGCCGCGGCCGCCGATGTCGTACGCGATGGCGACCTTGGTCGCCTTCGAGTCCGAGCTGGAGCTGGAGCTCGCACCCGAGTCGGTGGAGGACTTGCCGCAGGCGGTGGCGGAGAGCGCGAGCGCCGCGGTGGCGATGCCCACGGTCGTGATCCTGGTGATCCGGCGCAAGAGGAGGGTCCCTTCAAGACTGACCGAAAGCGCCTCTTCCGGCGCTGGTTTCGCGGCGATCGTAACGCGCGTAGATGTCAGTTAAAGACCCGTTCATGAGTCGTTATCGGATCGTCGCGAACCGGCCAGCCGAGGCGACTGGGGGCGTTCGGCCCGGTACCGCCGGTTATAGCGCCCGGACGGGGCGGCCCGACGGCGCCGGGGAGCCGACGCGCCGGGGAGTGGGCCGGACGGGGGACGCGTGCGGGGCCGGACGGGCGAGCGGGCCCCGGGGTGTCCCGGGGCCCGCTCGTCCGGCCGGAAATCAGTGCTGGGGCGTCGCGTCGAGCAGGGCCGCGGCCGTGAAGAGCTCCACCCCGGCCTCGATGCACCGCTCGTCGACGTCGAAGTCGCCGGCGTGCAGGTCCCTGACCCGGGTGTCGCCGGGGGTGCGGACGCCGAGGCGGGCCATGGCGCCGGGGACGTGCTCCAGGTACCAGGAGAAGTCCTCGCCTCCGAGGCTCTGCTCGGTGTCCTCGATCGCCTGCGCTCCGCGGCGGGCCGTCATGGCGTCGCGGAGGAGTTCGGTGACGACCGGGGCGTTCACGACCGGGGGGACGCCCCGGACGTAGGTGACGGTCGACTTGGCCCGGTGCAGGGTGGCGACCTCGTCGATGGCCGCGTGCACCAGGTCGGGCGCGTCCCGCCAGGAGGGCAGGTCGAGGCAGCGGACGGTGCCGGAGAGCTCGGCGTGCTGCGGGATGACGTTGGGGGCGTGACCGGCCTCGATGCGGCCCCAGGTCACCGAGAGGCCCGAGCGGGCGTCGACGCGGCGGGCGAGGACCGCGGGGACGTCGGTGGCGACCCGGGCGGCTGCGGTCACGAGGTCGGTGGTGAGGTGCGGGCGCGCGGTGTGGCCGCCGGGGCCGTCGAGGGTGATCTCCAGGCGGTCGCAGGCGGAGGTGATGGGGCCGATCCGGAGCCCGATCTTCCCGGCGTCGACGCGGGGGTCGCAGTGCACGGCGACGATCCGGCCGACGCCGTCCAGGACCCCGGCCTCGATGGCGTCGGCGGCGCCGCCGGGCAGCACCTCCTCGGCGGGCTGGAAGATCAGCCGCACGGCGTTCGGCAGGAGGCCCCGGCGGTCGAGATCGGCGAGGACGAGTCCGGCGCCGAGGACGGTCGTGGTGTGGACGTCGTGTCCGCAGGCGTGGGCGCGGTTGGCCACGGTGGAGCGGTAGGCGACGGTCTTCACGTCGGGGATGGGGAGTGCGTCCAGGTCGGCGCGGAGCGCCAGCATGCCCCGGCCCGGGTCCCGGGTGCCGATGTCACAGATGAGCCCGGTACCGGCCGGGAGGACCTCCGGCGCGAGGCCGGCCGCCTCCAGGCGGGCCTTGAGCGCGGCGGTCGTACGGAACTCCTGGTTCCCGAGCTCGGGGTGCATGTGCAAGTCCCTGCGGAAGGCCACGAGTTCGGCGCGCAGGGAGTCGGACAGCGTTCCGGGCAGGGTGACGGAGCCTGGCTCACGGGACTTCAACTGGTTCACCCTTTGAAGGGTAGGCCCGTGGAGAGGTCAACTGCCCGTTGATCACGAGAATTTCAGCCCCTTAGGGGAAAGAATCTCGGTTTCTCAGGCATGAAGCTCACTCCTTGTGGGTACTCTCAGCCGAATTCGAGCCGGTCGGCCGGTGAGGCCGCCCGGGCGGTGAGGCGGTCGACCTCGTGGGCCGCGGTGCCCGCCACACCGGACAGGAAGCCCTGGGCGCGGGGCGAGGCGGTCGCCCGCAGCCACTCGGGCGCTATCTCGATGACGGCGACCTTGACGCCGGTCCCGGCGAGGGCCAGCGGCAGGGTGTGCACGACCGTGGACGGGAAGCTGACGACGGTGCGCCCGATGGGGCCGCGCCGGGCGATCAGCTCCAGCGGCAGGTCGGGCCGGACCACCTGGAGGCCCGTCTCGACCGCGATCCGGTGCAGTTTCTCGGCGCTCTCCCGGCGGTGCGCGAAGTAGCGGGTGGCGCCGTGGGCGCGGGCCAGCTCGTTCACCACGCGCGCGTAGTGGTCGGCGTCCACGACGCCGGTCTCCACGAGCGAGGTGCCGACCAGGTCGGCGCCCCCGGTGAGCTTCGGCGGACCGAAGGTGTCGCGGGTCCAGGCGTACGTGTTCTCGGTGACCGTGACGCCCGGCGGGGCCTCGACGGGCAGCGAGGTGAAGATCTCGACGGTACGGCCCCGGGTGGGGGCGAGCTTGCGCCGGGCGAGGCTGGTGACCGGGGCGAGGACCAGCTCGCGGGGGCCGAGGCTGCCCTTGCGGTGCCAGCGGACCAGGCGCTCGCCCCGGCCCAGCTGGGCGGCGAACTCCATGGTCGCGGTGCCGTCGTCGACGACGGTCAGGTGCCGGGGGGCGAAGAGGGTCAGGAGCAGCTGGACGTACCGGGAGAAGGGGTCCCCGATGATCACCCGCTCCGCCGAGCGCAGCGGCCGGGCGAGCTCGCGCAGGGTGCGGACGAGCGAGCCCCGGCCGCCGCGGGCCTCCTGCCAGCGCACGGTGAGGCCCTGGTCGCGGGCCAGCTGGGCCATCCGGCGCAGCTGGCCCCGCGACATGGGGTCGGTCGGCGAGAGGACCACGACGGTGAGGGGCGGGGTGACGCCCGCGCAGCCGCCGTCCACGGGGCCGCCGTCGGCGGCGCTCTCCGTGGTGCGGCCGTACGCGAGGCCCGCGTCCGCGCGAGCGCCATCCACCGGCCCGGTCTCCGCGCGAGCCGCGTCCGCCGGGGTGGTCGTGCCGGCGGTGGCCGTGCGAGCCGCGTCCGTGGGGCCGGTGGCCGTCGGGTCACCGGGCGACGGCACCCCGTGCGAGGGCGCCGTGGGGACCCCCGCGGGGCGCGAGCCCGCCGCGGGGTTCTGCGTGTGTGCCCATTCCAGGACGTTGAGCAGCTGGACCGGGCTCTCGACGAACGCCAGCTGCCGGGTCATGCGGCGTCGGCACCCTGGACCCGGCGGAGCTTCTTCATCGGGCCGAGCTCCGACTCGTACACCTTCTTCACGCCGTCGCCGAGCGCGGTCTCGATGGTGCGGATGTCGCGGACGAGGCGCTGGAGGCCCTGCGGCTCGACGGAGGCGGCCTGGTCGGAGCCCCACATGGCGCGGTCGAGGGTGATGTGGCGCTCGACGAAGGCGGCGCCGAGGGCGACGGCGGCCAGCGTGGTCTGGAGGCCGGTCTCGTGGCCGGAGTAGCCGATCGGGACGTTCGGGTACTCCTCCTGGAGCGTCTGGATGACGCGGAGGTTGAGCTCCTCGGCCTTGGCCGGGTAGGTCGAGGTGGCGTGGCAGAGCAGGATGTTGTCGCTGCCCAGGACCTCGACCGCGTGGCGGATCTGCTTCGGCGTCGACATGCCGGTGGAGAGGATGACCGTGCGGCCGGTGGCGCGCAGCTCGCGCAGCAGCTCGTCGTCGGTGAGGGAGGCGGAGGCGACCTTGTGGGCGGGGACGTCGAACTTCTCCAGGAAGGCGACGGCCTCGGTGTCCCACGGGGAGGCGAACCAGTCGATGCCGCGCTCCTTGCAGTGCGCGTCGATGGCGCGGTACTCGTCCTCGCCGAACTCCACGCGGTGGCGGTAGTCGATGTACGTCATCCGGCCCCAGGGGGTGTCGCGCTCGATGTCCCACTGGTCGCGCGGGGTGCAGATCTCCGGGGTGCGCTTCTGGAACTTGACGGCGTCGCAGCCGGCCTCGGCGGCCACGTCGATCAGCTTGAAGGCGTTGTCGAGGTCGCCGTTGTGGTTGATGCCGATCTCGCCGCAGACGTAGACGGAGTGGCCCGGGCCGGCGGTCTTGGTGCCGAGGGTGCGCAGACGGGTGTTCATGGTGCTTCCTTACGGGTTGGGGGTGTTCAGCTCGGGTCCGAGGAGCCAGGCGGCGATCTCGCGGATCGCTCCGGAGCCGCCCGGGGTGACGGTGACCGCGCGGGCGGCGGCCCGTACGGAGTCGTGGGCGCTGCTCACCGCGACGGGCCAGCCGACGAGGTGGAAGCAGGGCAGGTCGTTGACGTCGTTGCCGGCGTAGAGGACGCGCTGCGGGTCGATGCCCTCGGCCTCGCACCACTCCTTGAGGGCGCGGTCCTTGCGGTCGATGCCGTGCAGGACGGGGATCTTGAGCTTGCGGGCGCGGGCGGCGACCACCGCGTTCTGCTCGGTGGAGAGGATGAGGACGGGCAGTCCGGCGCGGCGCAGGGCCGCGATGCCGAGGCCGTCGCCGCGGTGCGCGGAGACGAACTCGCGGCCCTCGGCGTCGAGGTGGACCCGGTCGTCGGTCTGGGTGCCGTCGAAGTCGAGGACGACGGCGTCGACGTCGGCGAAGCCGGGCGTGACGGGCTCGTCGAGGAGCGGGGCGAGGGCCTTGGCGCGGGCGAGGTCGTGCGGGTCGTCGATCTCCAGGACGCGGGCGGGGTCGGTGACGACGAGCGCGGTGCGGCCGAAGAAGCGGTGCTCGTGGGTGCGGAAGCCGGCCGCGTCCATCGCGTAGACGGCGCCGGTCTCCAGGTACTCGGGCTCCCGGTCCTGGCGGCGCGGGCGGTGGGCCTTGTCGTGGTTGACGCCGGTGGCCCCTTCGGAGTCCTCGCGCCAGAGGAAGCCGTGGGACGGGGCGGCCGTGAAGGCGGTGTCGGCGGCGCCCGAGACGATCCGTCCGGCGGTCTCGGCGACCTCGGCGGAGGTGAGGAAGGGGCTGGTGCACTGGACGAGGAGGACCACGTCGACGGGGCGGCCGTGGGTGGCCTCGAAGGCGTCCATCGCGTGCAGGACGGCGGCCTCGCTGGTGGCCGTGTCGCCGGCGATCGCGGCGGGCCGCCGGACGGCCTCGGCCCCGGCGGTGCGGGCGGCCGCGGCGATGGCGGCGTCGTCGGTGGAGACCACCACGTGGGTGACGGTGCGGGCGCCGAGGCAGGCGCGGACGGCGCGGGCGACCAGGGGGATCCCGGCCACCGGGGTGAGGTTCTTGGCGGGCACGCCCTTCGAGCCGCCCCGGGCGGGGACGACGGCGAGCACGGTCGGGGTCGGCATCACAGTTCTCCCAGGCGGCGGATGACGGGGGCGACGCGCTGCACGCCGTGGCGGTACGCGCCCCGGGCGGCTTCCCGGACGACCCGGCGCAGCCCGCTCTCGCGGGGCTCGGGCGCGGTGACGTCCAGGCGGTGGCGGGCGAGGATCCCGGGCAGGTAGCCGGCGGCCGTCTCCGCGGTGTAGTAGGGGCTGATCGGGGGCAGCGCGGGGAGCGCGAGGAGCGCGGCGACCCGGTCGCGGGCGGCGTCGAAGGCCCCCTCGTACGAACCGTCGGACGCGACGCCCTGCCGGGCGAGCCAGGTCGCGTCGGCGACCGGCGCGCCGCCCTCGTCGAGCCGGTCGAAGGAGGTGAGCAGGCCGGAGCCGACGAAGTGGTGGTTGCCGAGCGCCTCGCGGACGCCGAGGTCGGTGAGGATCGCGGTGGGGATCCGGCGGTGCAGCGCTTCGAGGGCGGCCGTCGAGGAGACGGTGACCAGCAGGTCGGTCCGGTCGAGGACCTCGCCCATGTGCCCGTACACGAGGCGGAAGTTGTCCGGCGGGTCGAGCTCGCGGACCAGCTTCTGGAAGGGGAACTCCTCCAGGTGCGTGGTGTGTTCGCCCGGCTTGGAGCGGAGCTTGAGGAGCACCTCGCGGCTCGGGTGGAGGCGGGCGTGTCCGATCAGCCGCCGCAGCACGTAGGCGCGTTCGGCGCGGGTGGCGGGCACGGAGGGCTGGGCGGCGAAGACCAGGGTGTCGCGGCCCTGCTCGGGGGCGTACGGGGTGCCGCCGAGGAAGGGCAGCGCGGCCTCGACGACCGAGTCGGCGCCGGCGCCGACGCCCTCGTACACCGCGCGGAACCGCTCCGCGTCGTGCCGGGAGTTGGCGAGGACGACGTCGGCGCCGTGGCGCAGCAGGAGGCCGTCGGTGAGCTTCTCGTAGACGACGCCGACATAGCCGGTGACGACCACGGGGCGCCGCCGGAGGCCGAGGTCGGCCAGCCCCTGGAGGACGGCCCGGACGGTGCCGCCGACCAGGGCGAGCACGAGGACGTCGTAGCCCTCGCCGCGCTCCTCCGCGTCCCGTATCGCCCGGAGGAAGTCCGCGCCCGTCACCTCGCGCGGGGCGGTCGTGGACACCCCGGTCTCGGCGAGCTGGCGCGCGGTGGGCGTGGCCCTTCCCCGCAGGACGAAGCCGGTGGGTTCGGCGGTGGCCGCGGTGATGCGGCGCGCGGTGAGGGCGCCCCATTTCCACCGGGTGTCGGAGTCGGCGAGTACGGCGACCCGTACCGCTTCTCTGGTACTTGCTGGCACGTCGAGGACGCTAGAAGGGCATTCCGCTTTTCGGCCCAACTGGGCCACAACAAACGGTGAACAGAGCCTCTCCGACCGCTGAAGCAGATCGCTTTCCGGACGTGCCGCGGCTGATTTCCCCTGCGGGTAAAGGCGGTTAATCGGCCCGCCGCTTGGTGTTCACCGAAAGGCCGCCCGGCGGTCGGCGGCCATGCCGGGGCGGCGCCTAGCGTCGGCCGCGTGGTCAAGCTCTCCGTCGTCGTGCCGTTCTTCAACGTGCAGACATACGCCCCCGACACCCTCACGAGCCTGCGGGCCAACGCCCGCGAGGACTTCGAGTTCCTGCTTGTCGACGACTGCTCGTCGGACGGGACCCCGGAGCTCCTCGAACGGGCCGCGCGCGAGATCCCGGGTGCCGTCCTGATCAGGCACGAGCGCAACGAGGGCCTCGCCACGGCCCGGAACACCGGCCTCGACGCCGCCAGGGGCGAGTACATCGCCTTCCTCGACGGCGACGACTGGCTCGCCCCCGGCTACTACGACCGGCTCGTCGCCGCCGCCGAGGAGCTGCGCTGCGACTTCCTGCGCACCGACCACGTCACGGTGACCGGCCGCAACCGCGCGGTGCGCCGGGTGCCGGTCCCCCGGCGCGGCGAGGTGCTGCGCCCCCGGGACGCGATTCTGCCGTCGCACCGGACGACCTCCGTCGACTACCCGTACGCCTGGGCCGGGATCTACCACCGGCGGCTCCTGGACCGGGGGCTGCTGCACTTCCCGCACGGCCTGCGGACGGCGGAGGACCGGCCGTGGATCTGGAAACTGCACCGCGAGGCGGAATCGTTCGCGGCCCTCGGAGAACTCGGTGTGTTCTACCGGCGCGGGGTGTCGACCTCACTCACCCAGATCGGCGACGTCCGGCAATTGGATTTCATCCGCGCCTTCGACCAGGTGATCGAGGAAACGGCCCGGGACAAAGACGCGGATCTTCTTCTCCCGAAAGCCGTCCGTACCTATTGCGCGGTGATTTCCCACCATGTCGGTTCGATCGACAGGTTCGAACCCGAGGTGGCCCGCCGGCTGAAGGCGATGAGCGCGGGCGCGCTGCGGCGGATGCCGCAGGGGGTCCTCGACGAGGCCCTGGCGGCGATGGGCGGGGACCGCGCGACGACGCTCAGGCGGCTGCGCCGGCGCCGTCCCGCGCCCCCACCGGCGGCACCGGTCCGCGACGGCGGCGCCGGCTCCCCGGAGGTGGCCGCGTGAACGGCCGCCGCACCACCCAGATCTTCTGCGCCTCCACCCTCTACGGGGCCGTGACGCTCGCCGCCGCGCTCGACAGCGGCGCCTTCGCGCCCGCCGCCCGGCGCGTCCTGCTGGTCACCAACAACGCGGCCGTGCCGGAGACGACCCCCGCCCTCGACGAGGCCGAGGGCTTCGGGCGGCTGCGCGGCCGCTTCGACTCCGTGCTGTCCTGGAACGAGACGATCTTCCCGCTCCACCCGGCCGGCTGGACCCCGCGCCCGAGCGACCTGCCGATGCTCCAGCGGCACCTGCGCAAGCTCTGGGACCTCGGCGACGACCACGTCGAGATCGCCCTGGAGTCCCTCCAGGTGACGCCCGCGCTCGCCCTCGCCCAGCTCCTTCCCGACGCGCCGGTCACCGTCTACGCCGACGGCCTCATGAGCTACGGCCCGACCCGCAACAAGATCGACCCGCTGATCGGCGGGCGCGTGGGCCGGCTGCTCCACCTCGACCTCGTCCCCGGGCTCCGGCCGCTGCTGCTCGCCGAGTTCGGCGCGGTGCCCGAGGCGGTCCCGGCGGAGGCCTTCACGAAGGTCGTCGCGGAGCTGGCCGGACCGGCCGCCGGGACCGGGGAGGACGGCCCCGTGCTGCTCCTGGGCCAGTACCTGGCGGCGCTGAACCTGATGACCGCCGCCGAGGAGGAGGAGCTGCACCTGCGGATGGTCCGGGGCGCGGTCGCCCGCGGCCACCGGCGGCTCGTCTTCAAGCCGCACCCGACGGCCCCGGACGCCTGGACGCGGACGCTCGTGGAGACGGCGGCGGAGCTCGGCGCCGAGCTGACCGTGGAGGACCGGCCCGTCCTCGCGGAGGTGCTCTACCGCGAGCTGCGGCCGGCGCTCGTCGTCGGCTGCTTCTCGACGGCACTGCTCACGGCGGCGACCTTCTACGGGCTGCCGGTCGCGCGGGTCGGCACGCGCGGCCTCCTGGAGCGGCTCGCACCGTTCCAGAACAGCAACCGGATCCCGCTCACGGTCGTCGACGCGGTCGTCCCGCCCCTGGAGGACGGGGGCGCCGACGCCGGGATCGGCACGGAGGAGCTGAACGACCTGGTCGCGGCGGTGGGCTTCGCGATGCAGCCGAAGATCCGCCCGGAGCTGCGGGAGCCCGCCGTACGGCACCTCTCGGGCCCGCTCGCCGAGCGCACCCGGCACCACTTCACCCGGCGCCGGCTCACCGTCCTGGACCTGCCGGGCGGACTGCCGATCCCGCGCCATCCGCAGGTCCGCCGCCTCGCGCGCCGCGCGCTGCGGCTGCGCAAGGCGCTGAAGAGGTAGCGGACCCGCCACGGACGGCGGGCCCGGGAACCCGTGCGGGGGTCCCGGGCCCGCGGGGGCGCGGTCAGGCGCGGACGATCGGCTCCTGGATCTCGGCGACCCAGCCCGCCGGGTCCTCCGGGCACTCCAGGTAGAGCTCACGGGCATAGCCGGCGGACCGGTGGCCGTTGGTGTCGATCCAGGCGGCGAGGGTCTGCGCGGTCGGCAGGATCGCGTCCATGGAACCACGGTGGACGATGGTCGCCGCCTCCTCGATGCCGGGCAGGACGTGCACCGTCACGCCCTCGGCGACGGTGCCCTCGGGCACGGTGGTCGCCGCGTGCACGCGGACCGAACCGTCCCCCGCGCCGGCGTCCTCGTAGTACGCGACCGCCGGGCCGAAGCCGGTGACGCCCGCGGCCTCGAGGCGGCCGCACAGCTCCTCGTACAGCGGTCCGACGACCGGGGTGATGTCCTCGGGCCCGAAGCTCGCGGCGACCCCGCTCAGCTCGGCGACGCGGACGGCGGGGATCTTCTTGACGACGACGTCCTGGGTGGACATGCGTCCCTCGCTCTCGATGGCGCGGAGCCTCGCACCGACCTGGGCGAGCCGGGCCCGCGCCGCCTCCAGGGCCGCTTCCAGCTCGGCCTGGCGCAGGCGCAGCATCCCCCGCAGCTCCTCCGCGCCGATCTCGTCCCGGAGGATCGCCCCCACCTGAACGAGCGTGAAGCCGAGGTCTTTGAGCGCGATGACGCGGTTGAGCGGGGCGAGCTGGTCCGCCGAGTAGAAGCGGTAGCCGCTGTGCGGGTCGACGTGGGCCGGGCGCAGCAGTCCGATGGCGTCGTAGTGGCGCAGCATCCGGACCGACACCCGCCCGTGCCGGGCGAAGTCTCCGATGGTGAACATGACGCCCCCTACGGAACGGCCTCACACGGTGTGAGGGTCAAGCGGCGCTGCTGAGCGAGAGCTTCGCGGCGAAGCCGAGGAAGAGGGCGCCGGCGGCGGAGGTGGCTCCGGCGGAGAGGCGCTTGCGGCGGCGGAAGGCCGCGGCGAGCCGGGTGCCGCCGAAGATCAGGGTGGTCAGGTAGAAGAAGCTGCCGAGCTGGAGCAGCGAGCCGAGGACCAGGAAGGAGAGCGCCGGATAGGCGTAGGAGGGGTCCACGAACTGCACGAAGAAGGAGATCAGGAAGAGGATCGCCTTCGGGTTGAACAGGCTGATGATCAGCGCCCGGCGGTACGGGTGCTCGGAGGGTCCGGCGTCCGCCTCGCCCACGGTCTCGACGGCGGCCTCGTGCCTCGTGCGCCACATGGCCAGGGCGGCCCGCAGCATGCCGATCGCCATCCAGGTCAGATAGCCCGCGCCCGCGTACTTCACGATCATGAAGAGGAACGGGGTGGTCTGGAGCAGCGACGCGGCGCCGAGCGCGGCGAGCGTCATCAGGACGGCGTCGCCGGTGAAGACCCCGGCGGCGGCCTTGTATCCGGTGCGGGTGCCCTTGCGGGCGGCGACGGACAGCACGTACAGCGAGTTCGGCCCCGGGAGGAGGATGATGAGGACGAGCCCGGCGAGATAGGTCGGAAGATCGGTGACACCCAGCATGAGGCGGAGTGTCGCACACCGGTACGACCCTCCGCTTTAAGTTTCAACAGGCGAAATCGGGCAGACCGCGTGAACCGTCAGAACGCGTCGGTCGGGACGTACGTGCCCCAGACGGCGCGCAGGGCGTCGCAGACCTCTCCGACCGTGGCCCGGGCCCTCAGCGCCTCCTTCATCGGGTACAGGACGTTGTCCGTGCCCTCGGCGGCCGCCCGGAGCGCGGCGAGCGCCGTGTCCACGGCCGCGCCGTCGCGCCCGGCCCGCAGCCGTGCGAGGCGCTCGGCCTGCCGGGCCTCGATGGCGGGGTCGACGCGGAGCGGCTCGTAGGGCTCCTCGACGTCCATCGCGTAGCGGTTCACCCCGACGACGACCCGCTCGCCGGAGTCCGTCTCCCGCGCGATCCGGTAGGCGGAGCGCTCGATCTCGTCCTTCTGGTAGCCGCGCTCGATCGCGGCGACCGCGCCGCCCATCTCCTCGATCCGGCCCATCAGCTCCAGCGCCGCCGCCTCCACGTCGTCCGTCAGGCTCTCGACGACGTACGAGCCGGCGAACGGGTCGACGGTCGCGGTGACGTCCGTCTCGTGGGCGAGGACCTGCTGGGTGCGCAGGGCGAGGCGGGCGGACCGGTCCGTCGGCAGGGCGAGGGCCTCGTCGAAGGAGTTGGTGTGGAGGGACTGGGTGCCGCCGAGGACCGCGGCGAGGCCCTGCACGGCGACCCTGACCAGGTTCACCTCGGGCTGCTGCGCGGTGAGCTGCACGCCGGCGGTCTGGGTGTGGAAGCGCAGCATCAGCGATTTGGGGTTCTCCGCGCCGAACCGCTCCCTCATCACCCGCGCCCAGATCCGGCGGGCCGCGCGGAACTTCGCGACCTCCTCCAGGATCGTCGTCCGGGCCACGAAGAAGAAGGACAGGCGGGGCGCGAAGTCGTCGACGTCCATGCCGGCGGCGACGGCCGTCCGGACGTACTCGATGCCGTCGGCGAGGGTGAAGGCGATCTCCTGCGCGGGCGAGGCACCGGCCTCGGCCATGTGGTAGCCGGAGATCGAGATGGTGTTCCACTTCGGGATCTCGGCCCGGCAGTACCGGAAGATGTCGGCGGTCAGCCGCAGCGAGGGCTTCGGCGGGAAGATGTACGTCCCCCGGGCGATGTACTCCTTGAGCACGTCGTTCTGGATCGTGCCGGTCAGCGCGTCCGCAGGGACGCCCTGCTCCTCGGCGACGAGCTGGTAGAGCAGGAGGAGCGGGGCGGCGGGGGCGTTGATGGTCATCGACGTGGAGACCCGGTCCAACGGGATCCCGTCGAACAGGACGCGCATGTCGTCGAGCGAGTCGACGGCGACGCCGACCTTGCCGACCTCGCCGTGCGCGATCGGGGCGTCGGAGTCGTGTCCCATCTGGGTCGGCAGGTCGAAGGCGACGGACAGGCCGGTGGTGCCGTGGGCGATGAGCCGCTGGTAGCGGGCGTTGGACTCGGCGGCCGTGCCGAAGCCGGCGTACTGCCGCACGGTCCAGGGCCGCCCGGTGTACATCGAGGGGTACACCCCGCGCGTGAAGGGGTACGCGCCCGGCTCGCCCAGCTTCTCCGCGGGATCCCAGCCGTCGAGGGCGTCCGGCCCGTACACCGGCTCGATGGGCAGCCCCGACTCCGACTCGCGCGCCATGCGTGTGCCTCCCGATAGACCTGCTCCTCACAGGATGCGCGGTCCGCGGCCGTCGCGCGCAACCGCACGCGCGCGGGAAGCATCCCTACGTACACACGACGCACCACGGGGGGCAACGATGAAGCGGTCTTCGGCCGTCATACACAGAGTGGTTCTGGCAGCGGTGGCGGTGGCGCTCGCCGCCGGCTGTACGCCGGACGGGTCCGGCACGGGGACCGGTACGCCCGCCGCGCCGCCCTCGGCCTCGGCGGGGACGCCCGGCGCCACGCCGACCGACGCGCCGACCTCGGACGGCAAGCCGCCGTCCCCGTCCGCGACCTACCCCACCGAGTCGCCGTCCGATCCGGCCTCCGCCGACCCGTCCGGGACGCCGTCGGCGAAGCGGCTGCTGGGCGACGGGGACGAGAACGAGCAGGTGCGCGAGCTCCAGGCGCGCCTGCGGCAGCTCGACTTCTTCGACCGGGCCCCCACCGGTTTCTACGGGACGATGACGGCGGGCGCGGTCAAGAAGTTCCAGGCGCGCCGGGGGCTGCCGGAGACCGGCACGGTCGACGAGGCGACCTGGTCGCAGCTGCTGTCCGCGAGCCGGAAGCCGACGGCCGACGAGCTGAAGCCGGCGACCACGAACAAGCTGGACACCCCGGACCCGCGGTGCATGACCGGCCGGGTGCTCTGCATCAGCAAGGAGAGCCGGACGCTGGCCTGGATGATCGACGGCCGCGTCGTCTCGTCGATGGACGTCCGCTTCGGCTCGGAGAACACGCCGACCCGCGAGGGCCTCTTCAAGGTCGAGTGGAAGGCGCGCGAATGGACGTCGACGATCTACCACACGCCCATGCCGTACGCGATGTTCTTCAGCCGCGGCCAGGCGGTGCACTACTCGGCGGACTTCGCGGCGCGCGGCTACGCCGGGGCCTCGCACGGCTGCGTCAACGTCCGGGACCGGGCGAAGCTCTCGGCCCTCTTCGACCAGGTGAAGCCCGGCGACAAGGTCGTCGTCCACTGGTAGCCGGACGGGAGTGAGGAGAGGGCGCGGGTGGGACCGGGGGAACGTGTCCCACCCGCGCCGGGTGCGCGGAGCCGTAGGTACGGGGGGAACCCCGGCTCGCTGCGCGGCCGATGACCAGTCGGCATTACGTACTGCGCCGACGGGTCGAGAAGTGTTACACCCCGAGCGGGAGGCGTGCCCCGGTGGTGATTCCGCCGGGCGCCGCGGCGGCGGTTCCGGACTGGAGCCGGGCGTCGGGGAGGGTGCTTCCGGCCCGGTCCCGGATGCCGCCGGTGCCGCCGTTCCCGATGCCGCCGTGGTTCTCCCCGGGGGCGCGGTCCTCGCCGCCGCGCCCGGTGCCGCCCTTGCGGCCGCCGTCGGTGCCCTCGTCGCCCTTGCCGTCGCCCTCGGGCCTGCCCTGGGAGCCGTCGCCCTTCGGGGTGCCGGTGTCGCCGGAGAGGATCCGGTCGCAGTAGAGGCGCAGGGTCTCGCCGCCGCGCAGGGTGTTCATGAGCTGCCGGCGGCCGGAGGCGTCGAGCCGGCCCGTGCGGTACTGCCGGCAGGCCTTGAGGACCTTCTCCCGCAGGTCCGCGGAGCCGGGGTCGCCCGTGGCGCCGGAGTCTTCCGTGGCGCCGGGGCGGGGGGTCGTCCTGCCCGGTTCCGGCGTGCGCGGGGCGGGGGTCGTCGGACCGCCTCCCGCGGAGGCGCCGGGGGTCGGTGGGGTGGACCCTTCGGCCGAGGGCGAGGGACCGGGCGTGGGATCGCCCCGGCCCGGGTCCGTCGGAGGTGCCTCGGGGTCCTGGCCTATGCCGGGTTCCTTCGAGACGAGCCGGTCCGCCGTCTCCTCCGCCGAGACGGAGGTGGCGGGCGCCGGGCCGACCAGCGGCAGCACGCCCGTGCCCGCGGCGACGGCGACGCCGCCGACCGTGACGGCGGCGAAGGCGGCGGTGAGGCCGTACCGCACGGAGCGCCCCCAGCGGCGCGCCGGGGCGGTGGCGGGGGCGAGCCGCACCCGGCCGAGGTCGCGGCCGCGGCCCGCGGCGGCGGACAGGGCGGAGGGCGCGGCGGTCGCGGCCCGCTCGGCGGTGGCCTCGCGGAAGGCGGCGAGGGCGGCCGCCTCGCCCGGGAGTTCGGCGTCCGGGGCCGGCGGGGTCGCGGGGACGCGGGCCGCGCCGAGGGCCTGGGCGAGACGTTCGGCCTGGTGGCGCGCCCGGTCGTCGAGGGCCTCGACCGGCTCGCCCCGGAGCAGCCGCTCCGCGGCCTCCTGGTCGAGCCACTGGTAGCGCTCGTCGGCCATCACATGTCCTTCTGCGTACGCGGACGTGATTGCGTCACACCGCCGGGGGCCACGGCCCCCGGCGCGCGTCCGCGTTGCGGAGGGACACCGTCCAGCGGGACGACGGCCGCGCCGGTGCCCTCAGGACCGTCCTGCCCGCCGTCGGCCCCGAGGAGTTCGGCGAGCTTCTTGAGCCCCCGGTGCGCGGCGGTGCGCACGGCTCCGGGGCGCTTGCCCAGGGTGTCGGCGGCGCTCTTGGCGTCGAGGCCGACGACGACGCGCAGGACGACGGCCTCGGCCTGGTCCTGCGGCAGCTGGGCGATCAGGTGCATGGTGTCGCCGGTGGCGAGGGCCTCCAGGGCTTCGCCGGCCGTGTCGGAGTCGGCGGGCTTGTCGGTCAGTTCGGTCTCGTCGGCACCCACGGCGGGCCTGCGGCCGCGCATCCGGATGTGGTCGAGGGCGCGGTTGCGGGCGATCCGGGCCGCCCAGCCGCGGAACCGGTCGGCGTCACCGTCGAAGCGGTCGAGGTCGCGGGCTATCTGGAGCCAGGACTCGGAGGCGACGTCCTCGGCGTCGGCCTCGCCGACCAGCGTCCGTATGTAGCCGAGCAGCCGGGGTTGCACGGCGCGGTACACAGTACGGAAGGCGTCCTCGTCCCCGTCCTGCGCAGCGAGCACCGCGGCGGTCAGCTCCGCGTCGTCCCCCAGCACTCCCCAAACCCTGTTCGTCGGTGACGTGGTCGCGCCCCGAGTCATCGCGGCTGGTCACCACCGCCACGCGGCCTCGCGCATCTGCACGCTACGTCGTGGCGCGGCGTCACGTCCACGCGGTCCGGGGTCTTTGTACAACTTGCAACCTTCGCGTGGCCCGCGCGAGTGTGACAGAAACCGCACCCCTGGCGCTGATAGGAGTACGGAGTCGTGCTGCGGCTCCGTGGGCGACGACCGGGGCCTCTCCTGTGGGGGGTGGCGGCCCCGGTCGTCTCCCTTTTCCCTCCCCCGCGCCGGTGCTTCCCGCGCCTCCTCTCACCCGATCGCGCGATCTCGCGCGCCCCGGGGCGGAGTCCACCCTTCGAGTGTCGACCGGCCGTGGTCGCCGGACGATCGTCAACCGGCCATTGACGGCGACGACTGTCAACCGACCGTTGACAGTGGAGGGGTGTCAACCTAGGGTTGCCTCATGACGAATCCAGTCGGCCCGAAGATCCCCGTCCGTCTCGACGAGCTCATCGAAGCGATCAAGAAGGTCCATCCGGACGCCCTGGAGCAGCTCTCCGGCGCGGTCATCGCGGCGGACCACCTCGGCGACGTCGCCGACCACCTCATCGGCCACTTCGTGGACCAGGCCCGGCGCTCCGGCGCCTCCTGGACCGACATCGGCCGCAGCATGGGCGTCACCCGGCAGGCGGCCCAGAAGCGCTTCGTCCCGAAGGGCCCCGACGACGCCCAGATGGACCCGAACGCGGGATTCAGCCGCTTCACCCCGCGCGCCCGCAAGGTGGTCGTCGTCTCCCAGGAGGAGGCCCGGGCGGCCTCCCACGCCGAGATCGTGCCCGCCCACCTCGCCCTCGGCCTGCTCGCCGACCCCGAGTCGCTCGCCATGCGGTGGCTGACCGGGCACGGCGTGACGGAGGAGGCGGTGCGCGAGGCGGTGACCCCGGCGCTGCCGCCGCGGTCCGAGACGGTCCCCGCGCTGATCCCCTTCGACGCGGACTCCAAGAAGGTCCTGGAGCTCACGTTCCGCGAGGCCCTGCGCCTCGGCCACGACTACGTCGGCACCGAGCACATCCTGCTGGCCCTGCTGGAGCAGGAGGACGGACGGGGCGTGCTGAGCGGGCTCGGCCTGGACAAGGCCACGACGGAGCGGGAGATCGCGGAGGCGGTCGCCTCGGTCACGGTCGAAGCGCCCGCGTCCGAGTAGCCCGGTCAGGCGGACGCGGGCCCGGCGGGAGACGACCGCAGGCCCGCGTCCGAGTACCGCGGTCAGGCGGTGCGGGCCCGGCGGGAGACGACCGCGGGCCCGCGTCCGAGTACCGCGGTCAGGCCGTACGGGCCCGGCGGGAGACGACCGCGCGCAGGACCCGGCCGCCCTCGACGGAGAGCTCACGTGCCCGGCGCAGTCCGGTCGGGCCGTGGGCGACCGTCTCCAGGACGGCCTGCTGACGGCGGAGCTCCCCGGCGAGCAGCGGGCCCGCGCCGTCCGGGGCCCCGGCCCGGCAGCGCTCGACGAGGCCGTCGGGCGTCCCGGCCGCGTCGTACCGCCCGTGCAGGGCGAGCGCCGCGACGGAGCAGTCGGCGGCCCAGACCCGCAGGGCAGCGGCGGTCCAGGCCTCCGGGGCCCCGGCGAGCATCGCGCGGACGGTGGCGGCGTCCCCGGTGCCGTCGGCGTCGGCGGCCAGCTCGACGCGGGCCTTGGCGACGGCCTCGCCCCAGGCGCCCCCGTCGCCGCGCGCGACGGCCGCCCACACGGGGCGCAGGGCGTCGGCGCCGTCGGGGGCGAGCAGCGGCAGACAGCGGTCGAGGCAGGCGAGTCCGGCCGCGGCCAGTCCCCGCTCGTCGGCCCCGTCGATCAGTTCCAGCAGGCTCCGGCCGTTCCCCGACGTCATGGACGCCTCCTCGCCACCCGATACGGACGCAGTACGTCCCCTACTGCGCCGGGGGGCGCTTTTTCGTCACTGCGCGGCCGGAATCATGCCAGTGGCCCTGCCGTGCTGCATAGAGGTCGGACGACACCCCTACGGCGCACCGTGGGTCCTGTCGTTGAACACCTCGACCGCGCATTTCGCGCGGGTGGCCCTTGCTCCGTCCTTGATCCGGCCGTCGCTCGTCACCAGCGGCACGTCGTACCCCTCGGCGAGTGCGACGTACACGGCGTCGTAGGCGGAGAGGTTCGCGTACCGCGCCCTCAGGGCCGCACCGGCGGCCCCGCGTCGGCGACGGACTCAGCGCGGAGTCGCGCCGTGGCCCGCTCCTCGACGCGGGCGATCACGGTCTCGAGCGACGGCGTCGCGGCCTCCTGCTCCAGGAGGGTGCGCGCGTACGCCTGTAGGGACTGCCGGTTTTGGGCGGCCCTTGTCTTCAGCTCGGTCAGCACTTCCTCGGACAGGTCCCGCACGTAGAGAGTGGCCATGCGACCAGTTTCGTCGCACAGCCACCGATCTGCCGGCAATTCGGCTCAGCGCACCTTCGCCGCGAGCGCCGTGAACTGTTCCCAGGTCAGCGGGGGCTTCGTCGGGTTCCAGAGCTTCTGCGCGAGCGCGGTGAGCGGCAGTCGGATGCCGTTCGCGACCTGCGCCGGTGTCTGCGCCTTCGGCAGGTCGCCCCAGACGGCGAAGCGGGCGCCGAGGATCTGGGCGTCGTACCGCGCCGGCACGGGGGTGGTGCCGCGCACGACGAGCGGCGTCCACTGCTCGTAGATCCGGCGGCCGGTGGGGTACGTGAAGTCGTTGGGCTGGCCGAGGACGTAGTACAGGTACTCGTCGTTGAGGTTCACCAGCTTCCGGCCCGCGCTCAGGTAGGCGACGGGCTGCCGGGCGCCGATCTCCTTGCCCGTCCAGTACTCCACCTCCAGGTCCCGGGCCGCGTTCACCACCCCGCCTGTGAAGAAGCCGTCGTTCCACGCCTTGAGGGTCTTGCCGGTGGGCCGGACGACGGCCGCGCGGTCGTTGAGCCAGCCGGTCGCGAGGTCCTGGACCCGGCCGGAGGGGCCGTACTTCGCGCGCGCGGCCGCCGCCAGGTCCGGGTAGCTGGCCTCGGGGTTCTTCGCCATGAGGGCGACGTACTCGTCGGCGCCGAGGTGCCAGTAGGAGCCGGGGAAGAGTTGGCTGTACTCGCGCAGCAGGTCGTCGACGATCCGGGCCGCGTCGGGGTCGGAGATGTCCACGGCCCCGCGCGGGGTCCCGCCGCTCGCGCTCCTGAGCTGGAGGTCCGGGTGGGCGGCGATCACCGCGCCGAGGTGTCCGGGCGAGTCGATCTCGGGGACGACGGTGATGTGGCGGCTCGCCGCGAGGGCGAGGACCCGGCGGACCTCGGCCTTCGTGAGGTGCTCCGCCGACACGATCTCGGGGTGGCTCGCGGACTCGATCCGGAATCCCTGGTCGTCGGAGAAGTGCAGCCCGAGCTGGTTGAGCTTGAGGTCGCCCATCTCGCGTATCCGGTCCTCAAGCCAGGCGGCGGTGAAGGGCTTGCGGGCGATGTCGACGTTGAGCCCGCGCTGCGGTTTCGCCGGCCGGTCGTTCACCGTCCCCTCGGGCATCGTCCCGGAGGCCTTCACGGACTGCTTGAGCGTGCGGGTGCCGTAGAAGACCCCGGCCTCGTCGGGTCCGGCGATCCGGACCCGGCCGTCGCGGACCGTCAGGGTGTACGACTCGGGGGCGCCCGTCCCGCCGAGGGCCAGTTCGACGTCCCCGGGTCCGGCCTTGGCGGCGCCCCGATACGGGATGCCGAGCTCCCCGGCGATCAGCCGGCCCTCGTCGGCGAGGCCCTCGCTGTGCGCGGCGAGGACGACCCCGCCGGTGGGCGCGGGCTTCCAGCCGGGGCCGCGGGCGGCCTCGTGGGAGCGGACGGAGGGGATCGCGCGCGGCGCGCTGGAGAGCGGGTACTGCTGGGTGGGCGTCGGCGTCGGGCTCGGCGGCGGGGCGCTCGTGGCGGGCGCGCTCGACGACGCACCCGCGGAGGACGGCACGGAGGGACTCGACGGACCTGACGGAGAACCGCTCGAACAGGCCGCCACGGTGGCCAGTGTCACCGCGGTCGCCAGAAGTGCGGGGCCCCGGTGGGACCCCCGGACGGAGTACCGCATCACCCGGAATCCTCCCGCACGAACGACGGTCCGGCCAATCGGGGGAAGCGGAGGACCGGAACCCGATCGTCCATCATCTGTTCCGAAACTCTCCCTTCCGGGTGAAAATCGCGCATCCGTCGGACACTTCCCTCATCCCGTCGATAACGTTGCGTCACACCCATCCACCCCACCCCACTCGTCCCGGAGCACCGGAGCCCACGCTGACCAGCGACACGCACGCCCCCTGCCGGAATCCGGGCTCCACGGACACGCCTGCCATACCTGCCCAGCAGGGCACCGCGCGGCACGTCTCCGGTCTCGTCCGCTTCAACGCCGCTCCGGCCGGAGTGGCGGAGGCCCTCCTGTTCGACTGCTGCGCGAGCCGCCGATGGGCCGAGCGGCTGAGCGCGCACCGCCCGTACCCGACGCTCGACGCGCTGCTCGCCGCCGCGGACGAGGCCGCCTACGACCTGTCCCGGGCCGAGCTGGACGAGGCGCTCGCGGCCGAGTCCGCCGCCGCCCCGCACCCCGGCGCCCCGCCGGCCGCGCTCATGGCGCTCGGCGCGGCCCACGCCGCGTACGAGAGCCGCTTCGGACACGCGTTCGTGATCAGCCTGGACGGCGTCCGGCCGGAGGAGCGTCTCGACCGCGTACTGGCCGGTATCCGGTCACGTCTCGGCAACGAACCGGAGGAGGAGCGCGTGGTGGCCGCCGACGAGCTGCGCCGGCTGGCCCGGGCGCGCCTCACGTTCGCCGTCACCACGCCGTGAATTCGACCGGAATGCGGCGATTCGGGCCTGCGCGATAGCCCGTCCGTGCCTGTTTGATCACACTGGCGGACCCCGCGCGAGCGAACCGACAAGTCGTCGCTACGATGACCGGGGCCGGTGGACCGTACCCGGCCGGGTCAGACCGACAGAGAAGCCGGCCGACCCCGATCCCCGCTCCCGGAGGGTTTTTCCGTGCCGGCTGGAACGCTGTACCGCGGCCGGGAAGGAATGTGGAGCTGGGTGGCTCATCGAGTCACCGGCGTCCTCATCTTCTTCTTCCTGTTCGTACACGTGCTGGACACCGCTCTCGTCCGCGTCTCCCCCGAGGCGTACGACGAGGTCGTCGCGACCTACAAGACGCCGATCGTGGCTCTCCTTGAGTACGGCCTGGTCGCCGCCATCCTCTTCCACGCGCTGAACGGCCTCCGGGTCATCGCCGTGGACTTCTGGTCCAAGGGCCCGCGCTACCAGAAGCAGATGCTCTGGACCGTCGTGGGCATCTGGGTCGTGCTGATGGCCGGATCGCTGTACCCCATCCTCGGCCACGCCGCACGTGAACTGTTCGGGAGCTGACGCCACTCATGTCCGCTGACACGACCTCCGCAGCGATCGGCCCCGTCGAGGGCGGCGCGCACTACGACGTGGACAACCCCGCGCCGTACATCGAGGCCCCCCGTAAGCGCACGGGCAAGACCCCGCGCGCGACCCGCGGCAACTTCGAGATGGCCGCGTGGCTCTTCATGCGCCTCTCCGGCGTGGTCCTCGTCGTCCTGGTCCTCGGCCACCTGCTGATCCAGCTCTTCCTGGACGGCGGCGTCTCCAAGGTCGGCTTCGCCTTCGTGGCCGGCCGCTGGGCGTCCCCGTTCTGGCAGGTCTGGGACCTGCTGATGCTCTGGCTCGCCATGCTGCACGGCGCCAACGGTCTCCGTACGGTCATCAACGACTACGCGGAGCGGGCCAACACGCGCCTGTGGCTCAAGGGCCTGCTGTACACCGCCACGGTGTTCACCATCCTTCTGGGCACGCTGGTGATCTTCACCTTCGACCCGAACATCCGCTAGGCACGGGGCTGAGGTAATCCACGTCATGAAGATCCACAAGTACGACACCGTCATCGTCGGCGCCGGCGGCGCCGGCATGCGCGCCGCCATCGAGTCGACGAAGCGCAGCCGCACCGCGGTGCTCACGAAGCTCTACCCCACCCGCTCCCACACGGGCGCCGCGCAGGGCGGCATGGCCGCCGCGCTGGCGAACGTGGAGGAGGACAACTGGGAGTGGCACACCTTCGACACGGTCAAGGGCGGTGACTACCTGGTCGACCAGGACGCCGCCGAGATCCTGGCGAAGGAGGCCATCGACGCCGTCCTCGACCTGGAGAAGATGGGCCTGCCGTTCAACCGCACCCCGAACGGCACCATCGACCAGCGCCGCTTCGGCGGTCACTCCCGCAACCACGGCGAGGCCCCGGTCCGCCGGTCCTGCTACGCCGCGGACCGCACCGGCCACATGATCCTCCAGACGCTGTACCAGAACTGCGTCAAGGAGGGCGTGGAGTTCTTCAACGAGTTCTACGTCCTGGACCAGCTGATCACCGAGGTCGACGGTGTGAAGCACTCCGCGGGCGTCGTCGCCTACGAGCTGGCCACCGGCGAGATCCACATCTTCCAGGCCAAGGCCGTCATCTACGCCTCCGGCGGCACCGGCAAGTTCTTCAAGGTGACCTCCAACGCCCACACCCTGACCGGTGACGGCCAGGCCGCGTGCTACCGCCGCGGTCTGCCCCTGGAGGACATGGAGTTCTTCCAGTTCCACCCGACGGGCATCTGGCGCATGGGCATCCTGCTGACGGAGGGCGCCCGCGGTGAGGGCGGCATCCTCCGCAACAAGGACGGCGAGCGCTTCATGGAGAAGTACGCGCCGGTCATGAAGGACCTCGCGTCCCGTGACGTCGTCTCCCGCTCCATCTACACGGAGATCCGCGAGGGCCGCGGCTGCGGTCCCGAGGGCGACCACGTCTACCTCGACCTGACGCACCTCCCGCCGGAGCAGCTGGACGCCAAGCTGCCCGACATCACGGAGTTCGCGCGCACCTACCTCGGCATCGAGCCCTACACGGACCCGATCCCGATCCAGCCCACCGCGCACTACGCCATGGGCGGCATCCCGACGAACGTCGAGGGTGAGGTCCTCTCGGACAACACCACCGTCGTCCCGGGCCTGTACGCGGCCGGCGAGGTCGCCTGCGTCTCCGTGCACGGCGCCAACCGCCTCGGCACGAACTCGCTGCTCGACATCAACGTCTTCGGCAAGCGCTCCGGCATCGCCGCCGCCGAGTACTCCGCCAAGCACGACTTCGTCGAGCTGCCGGAGGACCCGGAGTCGCTCGTCGTCGCGCAGATCGAGAAGCTGCGCAACTCCACGGGCAGCGAGCGGGTCGCCGAGCTGCGCCGCGAGCTCCAGGAGACGATGGACGCCAACGTGATGGTGTTCCGCACGGAGCAGACCATCAAGACGGCCGTCGACAAGATCGCCGAGCTGCGCGAGCGCTACGAGAACGTGTCCATCCAGGACAAGGGCAAGCGCTTCAACACGGACCTCCTGGAGGCCATCGAGCTGGGCAACCTGCTCGAACTGGCCGAGGTCATGGCCGTCTCGGCCCTGGCGCGCAAGGAGTCCCGCGGCGGTCACTACCGCGAGGACTACCCGAACCGCGACGACGTCAACTTCATGCGCCACACCATGGCGTACCGCGAGGTCGGCGAGGACGGCTCCGAGACCGTCCGTCTCGACTACAAGCCGGTCGTGACGACCCGCTACCAGCCGATGGAGCGTAAGTACTGATGGCTACCCCCGTACTGGACAAGGTCGAGGCGGAGTCCGCCGCCTCCCCGTACATCACGGTCACCATGCGGATCCGCCGCTTCAACCCCGAGGTGTCGGACGCGTCGGTCTGGGAGGACTTCCAGATCGAGATCGACCCGAAGGAGCGCGTCCTCGACGCCCTTCACAAGATCAAGTGGGACGTCGACGGCACGCTGACCTTCCGTCGGTCCTGCGCGCACGGCATCTGCGGCTCGGACGCGATGCGGATCAACGGCAAGAACAGGCTCGCCTGCAAGACGCTGATCAAGGACATCAACCCCGAGAAGCCGATCACGGTCGAGGCCATCAAGGGCCTCACGGTCCTCAAGGACCTGGTCGTGGACATGGAGCCGTTCTTCCAGGCGTACCGGGACGTCATGCCGTTCCTGGTCACCAAGGGGAACGAGCCGACGCGCGAGCGCCTCCAGTCCGCCGAGGACCGCGAGCGCTTCGACGACACCACCAAGTGCATCCTGTGCGCCGCGTGCACGTCGTCCTGCCCGGTCTTCTGGAACGACGGCCAGTACTTCGGTCCGGCCGCGATCGTCAACGCGCACCGCTTCATCTTCGACTCGCGTGACGAGGCGGGCGAGCAGCGCCTGGAGATCCTGAACGACAAGGACGGCGTGTGGCGCTGCCGCACGACGTTCAACTGCACGGACGCGTGCCCGCGTGGCATCGAGGTCACGAAGGCCATCCAGGAAGTCAAGCGCGCGCTCATCACGCGTCGTTTCTGACCGCCTGGTCCGGTGCTCCGGCCCGCTTCTGTACGCTGCGGCGTGCAGGAGCGGGCTTTTTTCTTTGTGGAGGACGGGGACTGATGAGCGAGCCGAACCCTTACGCGGACGGTGAGTACAAGTGGGGGCCGGGGCAGCAGGGCGGGGCGCCCGGGCAGCCCGCGTACGGCTACCCGCAGGACGCGACGCCCGGGTACGGCTACCCGCAGGACGCGACGCCCGGGTACGGGTACCCGCAGTCGCCGCCGCCCTACCAGCCGACCCTGCCCGGTGGCGTGCAGCTGCCACCGCAGCACGGTCCGATGGGCGGCGGGGGGCCCGTGCTGAGCCTCGGTGACATCACGGTGGTCGGCGACCAGATCATCACCCCAGCCGGCAACATGCCGCTCAAGGGCGCGGTGTGGAACGCGATGGACATGTCGCGGACCGAGGAGAAGATGCCGACGGTCGCGATCGTCCTGGCCGTCATCTTCTTCATCTTCTGCCTGCTCGGCCTGCTGTTCCTGCTGATGAAGGAGAAGTCCACGACCGGCTTCATCCAGGTCACGGTGACCAGCGGCGGCCGGCACCACTCGACGATGATCCCGGCGACCGGCCCGGACACCATCCACTGGGTGATGGGACAGCTCAACTACGCGCGCTCGCTGAGCATGTGACGGACGGCGCGCCGTCCGTCGGGCGGTGCCGGCTCCGCGCCGTCCGTCAGGCGTGCCAGGACGGGGTGGGTCCGCCCGACTCGGCCTCGACCATGACCCGGCGCAGCATGTCGTTGAGCAGCTCGCGCTCCTCGGGGCCGAGGACGCCGAGCAGCCGGTACTCCTCGTGGCCGAGGACGTCCATCGCGCCGAGCCAGGTCTCGCGGCCGGAGGCGGTGAGCTCCACGACGACCCGGCGCCGGTCGGTCGTGGACGGGGTGCGCCGGACGAAGCCGCGCTTCTCCAGGACGTCGAGGCGGCCGGAGACGGAGGCGGGGGCCAGATCGAGGTCCTGGGCGAGTTCGGAGGGGGCGGCGCTGCCGCCGCGCCCCGCGAGCTTGTGGAGCGTGTCGAACTCGTGGCGCTCCAGGTCGAAGTCGACGAGGGACTGTTCGCGGACCCGGCGCAGATGGACCGAGAGCTTCTTCATGCGGGTGACGGCGCCCTCGACGACGGGGTCGAGGCCGGGCAGGACGGGCTGCCAGCGGGCGACGTGGTCATCGGTCCAGTCGCGCGGCGCACGGGGGGCACGCGGTTCCTCGGGGGTCGCCATGGGGTGATCGTACGTGGGCGCGGGCACTCTTCCCTCCCGAAGTACTTCGTTGACGAATTATTCGTTACCGAAATACTCTGCGTGTCATGCCCACGGCTCCCGCGCACCCCGCCGCACCCCCGTCCGTCCGCCACCCCCTGCGCAGCCGGTCCTTCCGCCTCCTCTTCGCCGGCCGCGCCCTCTCCCTCCTCGGCGACGCCGCCATCCCCGCCGCCCTCGCCCTCGCCGTCCTCGAAGCCACCGGCTCCACCTCGGCGCTCGCCCTCGTCCTCGGCTGCGCGATGGTCCCCAAGCTGCTCCTGCTGCCGGTGGGCGGAGTGGTCGGCGACCGCTTCGACGCCCGCACGGTCGCACTCACCACGGACCTCGTCCGCTGCGCCACCCAGCTCCTCGTCGGCGTCCAGCTGCTCGGCGGCTCCCCCAGCCTCGCCGTCCTCGCGGTCTCCGAGGCGGTCGGCGGCGCGGCCGGCGCCTTCGCCATGCCGACCGTCTCACCTCTGGTGAAGGGCACGGTGGAGGCGGACGCGCTGCACCGGGCCAACGCGGCGATGGGCGTCGCCCAGAGCGCCACCCGCCTCGCCGGACCCGCGCTCGCGGGCACCCTCGTGCTGACCGTGGGCGCCGGCTGGGCGTTCGTCCTGGACGCCGCCACCTTCGCCGTCAGCGCCCTGCTGCTGACCGCCGTCCGGGTGAAGCGGATCCCGATCCCGCGCCGCTCGCTGCGCGCGGACCTCGCCGAGGGCTGGCAGGAGGTCCGCTCCCGGGACTGGTACTGGACCAGCCTCATCGGCCACAGCGCCTGGAACGGCGCCGCCGCCGTCCTGATGACCCTCGGCCCCGCGATCGCCGTGCGGCAGCTCGGCGGCGGCACCACCTGGGTCGTCCTCCTCCAGGTCGGCGCCGTCGGCTTCCTCCTCGGGGCGCTGCTCGCCGACCGCGTCAGCCCCCGGCGCCCGGTCCTGACCGCGAACCTCGGCCTCGCCACCTACGCGCTGCCGCTGGTGCTGCTCGCCCTCGCCGCGCCCGCGCCGCTGACGATCGCCTCCTACGGGCTCGCGCAGGCCGGGCTCGGCTTCCTCTCCCCCGTGTGGCAGACCGCCGTGCAGCGCGCCGTGCCCGCCCACGCGCTCGCCCGGGTCACCTCGTACGACTGGCTGCTCTCCCTGGCCGCCATGCCCCTGGGGTACGTCCTCGCGCCCGCCGCCGCCGCGGCGTGGGGGCCCGAGGTGCCACTGCTCGCCGCCGCGGTGGTGGTCGGCGGCTGCTGCCTGGGCACGGCCCTGGTGCCGGGGGTGAGGCGGTTCCGCTAGGGCGTGTCGTCGAAGGGTCCTAGGAGACTTCGGAGAGGAAGGCGAGGAGCAGCCGAGCGGTCTCGTCCGGGCGCTCCAGGGCGGGGAGGTGGCCGGCCCAGTCGAGGTCCACGCGGCGGGCGGAGGGCAGCAGGCCGCCGAGCTCGTCGGCTGTCGCCCGGAAGTCGGGCAGGTCGTGGGCACCGACGGCCACCAGGGCGGGGGCCTGGATCCCGGCCAGGTCGTCGTGCGTGACCTCGGGCTCGACCGGGTGGTTCTCCTCCGCGGCGGCGAGCTGGAGGTCGAAGGCGCGACGCTGCCCGTCGCGCACGAGGGCTCGGGCGGCGTCCGAGGCCTCGGGCCCGAGCCAGGTGTCGACGTTGAGCTCGACGGCGGCGTCGAGGTCGCCCGCCTCGATGAGCGCGTCCTCGCGGGCGCCCCAGGCCCGCAGGTCCTCGCTCGGGGCCATGCCGGGCTTCGCGGCGCCCAGCAGGGCGAGCGCGGAGACGCGTCCGGGGTGCAGGGCGGCGAGTTCGAGGGCGACCCGGCCGCCGAAGGAAGAGCCGACGACGGCGGCGCGGTCGGCGCCGAGGTGGTCGAGGAGCTCGCGCACGTCCTCGGCGTGGGTGTGCGGGGCATCGATGGGGGTGTCCCCGAAACCGCGGAGGTCACAGCGGACGACACGGTGCCCCGCCCCGGCCAGCGCGTGGAACTGCCCGTCCCACATCCGGCGGTCACAGACCCCGGAGTGCAGAAGGACAACGGTCGAGGGGCCGGTGCCGGCCAGATCATGAGCGAGCGTCATTCGAGCGACTCTATGCGCCGACACACGGACCGACCAGTCTCTTTCCACCCGTCACTTGAACACGTTCAAGAACAGGTCTACAGTCATGACTGCCAGCTTTTGAACGCGTTCAAGGGAGCGTGGGGCATGGACCTCACTGTCGTCGCGTACATCGTCTACCTGCTGATCAGCGTCGCCCTCACCATCTGGGTCGCCCGCACGCTCAGCCGCAACGGAAAGATCTTCCTCGCCGACGTCCTGCACGGGAACGAGAAGCTCGCGGACGCCGTCAACCACCTCCTCGTGGTCGGCTTCTACCTCGTCAACTTCGGCTTCGTCGCCCTCTACCTGAGCCAGGACGCCGCCGTCCTCGACGCCCGGGCCCTCTTCGAGGCCCTCTCCGTCAAGCTCGGCGTGGTCCTGCTCGTCCTCGGCGTGATGCACCTCGCCAACGTGTACGTGCTCAACAAGATCCGCCGCCGCGGCGTCATGGAGCGCGAACAGGTGCCGCCCGTCCGCCCGCAGGGCTGGACCGCGGCCCCCAAGGCCGGCCCCTGGACCCCGCCCGCCCCCCAGGCGTGAGCACGGTGTCCACCCCGGCCCGCCCCACGACCCCGGTGGGACGCCTGACCGTGCTGTACGACGCCGACTGCCCGCTCTGCGTGCACCTGCGGCACTGGCTGCTCCGCCAGCGGCAGCTCGTCCCGCTGGACCTCGTACCGGCCGGCTCGCAGCAGGCACGGCACCTCTTCCCGGCCCTCGACCACGCCACCACCCTGCGGGAGATCACCGTGATCGGGGACCGGGGCCAGGTCTACCGGTCCACCTCCGCCTGGATCGTCTGCCTCTGGGCCCTCGCCGAGCACCGGCCCCGGGCCCACTGGCTGGCCACCCCCGCAGGACAGCCCTTCGCCCGGATGACCGTCCTCGCGGCGGCGAAGTGGCGCGAGGCCCTCAGGGAACCGGGAGCGGACGCCCGGTCCTGCGCGACCGGGCACTGCGGGCCGCCCGGGCCGCCCCGTTAGGCTCGGCCCTGTGAAGGACGTGAAGGAAGAGAAGACGGCCGACGAGAAGAAGGCCCCCAAGAGCGAGCAGACCCGCACGCTCATCCTCGAGACCGCGCTCCGGCTCTTCAAGGAGCGCGGTTACGACAAGACGACCATGCGGGCCATCGCCCAGGAGGCCGGGGTCTCCGTCGGCAACGCGTACTACTACTTCTCGTCCAAGGAGCACCTGGTCCAGGGCTTCTACGACCGGATCGCCGAGGAGCACCAGGCCGCCGTCGAGCCCCTCCTGACCGGCCCCGAGAAGGACCTCACCGCCCGGATCCGCGGGGTCTACCTCGCCTGGCTCGACATCGCGGGGCCGTACCACGAGTTCGCGGCCCAGTTCTTCAAGAACGCCGCCGACCCGGACAGCCCGCTCAGCCCCTTCTCCCCCGAGTCCGAGGGCCCGCGCGAGGCCGCGATCACCGTGCAGCGGCGGGTCATCTCCGGCGCCTCGGTCAAGGTCGACCCGGAACTGAAGGAGGCCCTCCCGCAGTTGCTGTGGCTCCAGCAGATGGGCCTGGTGCTGTTCTGGGTGTACGACCGCTCCGAGGGCGCGGCGAACAGCCGGCGCCTGGTGGAGCGCCTCGCGCCGGTCACCGCCCGCGCGATCTCCCTCTCCCGCTTCCGGATCCTGCGCCCGCTGGTCAAGGAGACGCACGAGCTGCTCGCCGACTTCATGCCGACGGCGGCCGGGATGGCGGCCTCGGGCAGGCCCAAGAAGAAGGCGAGCCCGAAGCCCTAGCCGGGGCCCGGCTAGATCCAGCCGAGCTCCCACAGCCGCCAGATGCCGGTGCCGTCCGACAGGTACTGGGAGCCGGCGACGGCCTCCGTCGACAGGACGTAGTCCTTCTTCTGCCAGAGCGGGACGAGCGGGACGTCGGCGGCGACCTGGCTCTGGATCTCCTTGAAGTCGCCCGTCGCCCGGCCCCGGTCGCTGTACTGCTGCGTCGAGGCGATCAGGCTGTCGATCCGCTTGCTGGAGAAGCCGTTGTGCAGGGTGTTCTCGGTGCCGACGAGCGGAGCGGTGAAGCTGTCGGAGTCGGGGAAGTCGGGGAGCCAGCCGACGGGATAGACGTCGTAGGCGCCCTTCGCGTACCCCTTCTGGAAGCTCTGCCAGTCGGCCTCGACGACCTTGACCTCGAAGAGGCCGGTCTCCTCCAGCTGCCGCTTGATCTCGGCGGCCTCGGCGCCGTAGGTGGCGTCCTTGCGGTAGCCGTACGTGAACTTCACCGGCGTCGAGATCCCGGCGTCCTTCAGGAGCGCCTTGGCCCTTTTCCCGCTCGGCTCCGGGTACACGTCGAAGAAGGCGGTGCTGTGGCCGACGAAGCCCTGCGGGATGAGGGAGTAGAGCGGCTCCACCGTGTCCTTGTAGGCGCCCTCGGTGATCGCGGGACGGTCCAGGACGGCGGCGACGGCCTGGCGCACGGCCTTGTCCGCCATGACCGAGCCGGGCCGGACGTTGAAGTTGAGGTTGCGGATCTCGGCGCTCTCCGCCTCGGTGACCCGGGTGCCGTCGTTGGTGTCCAGCTTCGCGAGGAAGTCCGGCGGGAGCTGGCGGTGCGTCACCTGGACGTCCTTCGCCTTCCACGCGTTCGCGAGGTCCTCGGACTGGCCGTAGTACTTCACGAGGACCGTGTGACCGGTCTTCGTGACGGCGCCCTTGTACCTCGGGTTGGGCTCCAGGAGCGCGGACTCGCCCTCCTTGTACTCCTTGAGGACGTACGGACCCGAGCCGTCGACCGCGTTGCCGCCGCGCAGCGCGTTCGCCGGGTACAGGTCCTTGTCCACGATCGAGCCCGCGCCCGTGGCCACCTTCAGCGGGAAGGTGGCGTCACGGCCGCTCAGGTGGAAGGTGACGGTCCGGCCCTCGGCCGAGACGCTCTTCAGCGTCGGGAAGAGCGGCTGCGGACCGACGTCCGCCTTGATGCGCAGCATCCGCTCGAAGGAGTACGTGACGTCCTCGCCGGTGATCTTGCGCCCGTTGGCGAAGGTGAGGTCGTCGCGGAGCACGCACTGGTACGTGGTGAGCTTCGTGCCCACGAACTTGCAGCTCTCGGCCGCGTCGGGAACGGGCTGGCTCAGGCCCGGCTTGAACGTCATCAGCGACTGGAAGACGTTGCTGTACATCGCCCAGGAGCCGGCGTCGTAGGCGCCGGCCGGGTCGAGTGAGGTCACTTCGTCGGTCGTGCCGACGGTGATCGGATCGGTCCGGACGCCGTCGGAGGGCAGCAGTTGCCAGCCCCCCACTCCGGCGGCCACCAGTACTCCACAAGTGATGAGGATCCGCAGACGGACCGTCGACCGCATTGCCGTGCTTCCTTTTTTTGGTACCACCCCTGATGCGACGGCCCCCGGAAACGTCGCGATGGCTGCATCCCATCACACGGATTTCACAAGCGGAAGGAAAAACTTTCACACCACATGTATATGTCCGGGATATGCGAATTTAAGTCGATGAGCGGCCCGTATCGCTCTCGGCGCGGGGAGTGACGTCGCCCGATCAGGCCTGTTTCGAGGCGAGTTCGACGATCGTGATGTCGGAGGGCGCGCCGACCCGGACCGGCGGCCCCCAGGCGCCGGCGCCCCGCGAGACGTACAGCTGGGTGTCCCCGTACCGCTCCAGGCCCGCGACGGTCGGGTTGGCCAGTTCGGCGAGGTAGTTGCCGGGCCAGAGCTGACCGCCGTGGGTGTGGCCGGAGAGCTGGAGGTCCACGCCGTGGCGCACGGCGTCGTCGATCACCACCGGCTGGTGCGCGAGGAGCACGGCGGCCCGGGCCCGGTCGCGGTCGCCGAGGGCGCGTACGAAGTCGGGGCCGTGGCCCTCGCTCTCCCCGGCGACGTCGTCGACGCCGGCCAGGTCGAAGCCGGCCGGGACCTCCACGCGGGCGTTGCGCAGCGGGTGCAGGCCGAGCTCGCGGACGTGGTCGACCCAGGCGTCGGCGCCCGAGAAGTACTCGTGGTTGCCGGTCACGAAGAAGGAGCCGTGCCGGGCGCGCAGCCCCGCGAGCGGCTCGGCGGCCGGGCCGAGGTTCTCGACGGTCCCGTCGACGAGGTCGCCGACGACCGCGATCAGGTCGGGCTGGGTGGCGTTGATCGTGTCCACGATCCGCTGGGTGTGGGCGCGGCCCAGGATCGGCCCGAGGTGGATGTCGGACACGACGGCGATCCGGTACCCGTGCGCGGCGCGCGGGATCTTGGCGAGCGGCACGGTGACCCGCTTGACCCGCGGCCCGCGCAGCACGCCGTACGTGCCGTACCCGACGGTCCCGAGGGCGACGGCGGCGGCGGACCCCCCGACGACCCGCGCCACGAACAGCCGCCGGGAGACGTCGGCGGCGGGGGGCTCGGGCGGGGCTTCGGGCTCCGGGGCGGGCGTCTCGGGTACGGAGGCGGCCTCGGGCTCCGGCGATCCGGCCTGGGTCACGGCCTCGGGCGGCGACCCGGCCTCGCGCGCGGAGGCGCGGCGGCGCGCCCGGGCGAGCAGGAGGGGCCGGACCGCCTCACCGACGAGCAGGGCCAGGACCAGGTACAGGAGCACGGCGAGCCACAGGAAGCCGGGCCAGGCGACCGCCTGCTGGACCGGGAAGGGCGCACCGGCCCGCGAGGAGACCAGGGCGGCGAGCGAGAGCAGCGGCAGGACGACCACGACGGTCGTGCCGAGCCGCCTCGCCAGACCTCCGGGCGCGGTCACGTCCCGCACCAGGCGCCGCCACACGTACCAGTGGACCGCGCCGAGCAGCGCGAGCACCACGACCAGGACCAGCAGAAACACGACCACGCCCCCGGAACCCCTCGTCTACGCGTCCGCGCGACGCGCGGCACGCACCCCACGCAACCCGATCGCGCCGATCACCGTCCCCAGGACAAAGGACGTGACGGCGAGCAGCAGATGAACCCAGAAGTAGGCCGTCGGGTCTCCGGCGTCGTCGAAGGCGAGGCCGCTCCCGTCGTTCCAGAGGTTCTTGACGAAGGTGACCCAGATGAACCAGGACCACACCCCGAACGCGAGCAGGAACCAGGAGACACGGCGGCTGAGCTTCATGACCCCAGTATCACCGTCGGTCCCACGGCCCCCGCTTCCGGGTGGAGGGGCGGGGGCGAAGCGCCTGCCGGAGTTCGGTTCCGTTGGGCGTACCTGTACGTTCTCGACCGTGTCTGCTTCGAAGAAGACCGCTTGGGCGGTCGCCGCTGCTGTGCTCCTGCCACTCGTCACCGCCGCGCCCGCGGCCCACGCCGACGGGAAGGACGGGAAGGACAAGCAGCCCAAGCCGCCCGCCGTGATGTCGACGGTCGGCGGGGCCCAGCTCAGCAGGCCGGGGACGCAGGTGCGGCTCCTGCCCGGCGCCCCGGTGCTTCCGAAGGAGCTGTCCGGGCGGTCCTGGATCGTCGCGGACGCCGAGAGCGGCCAGGTCCTCGCCGCGCACAACGCGCACTGGCGGCTCGCCCCGGCCTCCACGCTCAAGATGCTCTTCGCGGACACCCTGCTGCCGAGCTTCTCCACCCGGACGCAGAACCACCTGGTCACCGGCCAGGACCTGGCCGGCATAGGGGCGGGGTCCAGCCTCGTCGGCATCAAGGAGAAGCAGACCTACAGCGTCCGCGACCTCTGGCTCGGCGTCTTCCTCCGCTCCGGCAACGACGCCGTGCACGTGCTGACCAGCATGAACGGCGGTCTCATCAAGACCGTCGGCGAGATGAACGAGCACGCGGCCGACCTCCAGGCCCTCGACACCTTCGTGGTCACGCCGGACGGCTACGACGCCCCGCACCAGGTCTCCTCCGCGTACGACCTGACGCTCATCGCCCGCAGCGGCCTTCAGAAGCCGGACTTCCGCGACTACGCCGCGACGCCCCGGGCCGCCTTCCCCGGCGAGGCCAAGCCGGGCAAGAAGCGCGAGACCTTCGAGATCCAGAACACCAACCGGCTCCTGACCGGTGACATCGGCGTCGCCCCCTACCCGGGCATCGCCGGGGTCAAGAACGGCAACACCACGCACGCGGGTGCCACCTTCACCGGAGTCGCCGAGCGCAACGGCCGGGTCCTGCTCGTCACCGTCATGAACCCCTCCTCGGAGGAGCAGCACGCGGTCTACCGGGAGGCCGCCCGGCTGCTCGACTGGGGCTTCGCCGCGTCCGGGAAGGTGACGCCGGTCGGCGAGCTGGTGGCGCCGCGTTCGGCCGTGACGACGCCGCCCGGCCAGGACGAGGGCACGGTCCCCGCGGCCGGCAAGGGCACCCCGGAGGGTCCGGTCCACGCGACCGCCGCCGGGCGGTCCGGCGGGGTCGGCATCGCGCTGGGCGTGGCGGGCGGGGTCCTCGTCCTGCTGGCCGCGGCCGTCTTCCTCGTCAACCGGCGCTGGCCGCGGGCCGCGTCGGCGGCACGTCGCCGCCGTCCGGAGACGGACCCGGAGTCCGAGGAGTCCCAGGAGCAGGGCTCGGGGTCTCAGGAGACCGACTCGGGGTCTCCGGGGCAGGGTCCGGGGTCTCCGGAGCGGCGGGAGTCGTCCTCGGACGTGAGTTCGTAGCCGTCCAGGCCGCGCAGAACAGCAGGAGCTTCGCGGTGAAGTTGATCCAGAGGAGCAGGGCGATCGGCACGCCGAACGCCCCGTACATCGACTTCGCCGCGACGCCCTTCATGTAGCCGCCGAGCAGCAGCTTCAGCAGTTCGAAGCCGATCGCGCCCATGAGTGCCGCGACCACGAGGTCCCGGCGGCGCGGTTCGACTCCCGGCAGCAGCGTCAGCACGTACAGCAGGATCAGGAAGTCGGCGACGACGCCGACGAGGACGGCGGCCGCCTGGAGCAGATAGCCGCCCGCTCCCTCGCCGGAGATGCCGAGGTGGTCGGCGCTCCAGCCGACGGCGGTGGACCCGAGCCAGGACGCGGCGAGCGAGGCGAGCGCGACGCCGCCGAGGCCGACGAGGACGAGCCCGTCCTTGCCCTTGAGGAGGATCGGGTTGCCCTCGACGGCTTCGAGGCCCCAGACGGCGCGCAGGCACTCCCGCATCGAGCCGACCCAGCTGATGCCGGTGAGGAGCAGCAGGGCGCCGGCGACGAGTCCGACGGTGCCGGCGTTCGCGACGAGCCCGCCGATGTCGAGCTGGTCGGAGATGCCGGGCACCTGGTCGGCGAGCTTGTCCTCGATCGTGTCGAGCTGGTCGCGGCTGAGGAGCGCGGCGCCGATGGCGGCGGCGACCGTGATCAGCGGGAAGAGGGCGAGGAAGGAGATGAAGGTGATCGCGGCTGCGAGGCGGGTCCAGTGGGCTTCGTCGAGGGTCTCGTACGAGCGCCACGCGTGGGTCCGCATGAAGCGGGCCACCCACGGGCCGATGACGGGGAGTTTGGTCAGCCAGTCCATGTCGTACGTCTTCTCCTCCGCCGTCGGATCAACCGGGTACGAGAATCTCCCGTCGGAGCCCGCATGCCCGCGACCGACATTCCGTACGCCGCGGCCCGTACGGGGCCGATGACGGCGGCCCAGGCCGTCCCGCCGCCACCTTTCCCGACACTCCTTTAATCACCCCTTTCGACGAACCGCCCGCCAATACCGGCATAAGCCACAGAACCGGCTATACGGTCACCCTCATGGCTGTCGAGACCCGTGTCCTGGACGACGACTGCGAGGCGATCACCGGCTGGGGCCGCACCGCCCCCACCCTCGCGCGCCTGCTGCGCCCCCGGGGACACGCCGAGGCCGTCGAGGCCGCCCTCGCCTGCGGGCCCCGCGGCGCCGTCGCCCGGGGGCTCGGCCGTGCCTACGGCGACGCCGCGCAGAACGCCGGCGGCACCGTCCTCGACATGACCGGTCTCGACCGGATCCTCGCCGTCGACACCGCCGCCGGGTTCGTCGTCTGCGAGGCGGGCGTCAGCCTGCACCGGCTGATGGAGACCCTGCTGCCGCTCGGCTGGTTCGTGCCGGTCACCCCCGGCACCCGGTACGTGACCGTCGGCGGCGCGATCGCCGCCGACGTCCACGGCGGGAACCACCACGTCTCGGGCTCCTTCGGCCGTCACGTCACGGCGCTCGAACTCCTCACCGCCGACGGCGAGATCCGGACCGTGACGCCCGGGACCCCGCTCTTCGACGCCACCACCGGCGGCATGGGCCTGACCGGCGTGATCCTCTCCGCCACCCTGCGGCTGCTGCCCGTCGAGACCTCCCTCCTGCGCGTGGACACCGAACGCGTCCCCGACCTCGACGAGCTGATGGCCCGGCTCACCGCGGGCGACCACGCGTACCGCTACTCGGTCGCCTGGATCGACCTGCTCGCGCGCGGCTCCGCCACCGGCCGCGCCGTCCTCACGCGCGGCGACCACGCCCCGTACGACACGCTGCCCCGCCGCCACCGGGCCCGCCGCGCACCGCTCGCCTTCCGGCCGGTCCGGCTGCCCGCGCCGCCGCCGCACCTCCCCGGCGGGCTCCTCGGCCGCGCCTCCGTCGGCCTCCTCAACGAGCTCTGGTACCGCGGGGCGCCGCGCGCCACGACCGGCCGCCTCCAGTCCGTGCCGGCCTTCTTCCACCCGCTCGACGCCGTCCCGCACTGGAACCGGGTGTACGGGCCCGGCGGCCTCCTCCCGTACCAGTTCGTCGTCCCGTACGGGCGGGAGGAGACGCTCCGGCGGATCGTGCGGCGCCTCGCGGACCGGCGCTGCCCGTCCTTCCCCGCCGTCCTGAAACGGTTCGGCGCGGCCGATCCCGGTTGGCTCTCCTTCCCCCTCCCCGGCTGGACGCTCGCCCTCGACCTCCCCCTCGGTCTCCCCGGCCTCGGCCGCTTCCTCGACGAGCTCGACGAGGAGGTCGCGGGTGCGGGCGGCCGGGTCTACCTCGCCAGGGACTCCCGGGTCCGGCCGGAGCTTCTGGCCGCGATGTATCCGCGCCTCGACGAGTTCCGGGAGCTGCGCGCCGCGCTCGACCCCCGGTCCGTCTTCACCTCGGACCTGGCCCGCCGTCTCCGTCTCCAGCCCTCCAGGAGCTCCCGTTGAAGGACGCCTTCGGTGCCCCGCAGTCCCTGCTCGTCCTCGGCGGCACCTCCGAGATCGGGCTCGCCACCGCCCGCCGGCTGATCGCGCGCCGCACCCGTACGGTCTGGCTGGCCGGCCGCCCCTCCCCCGCGCTCGCGGCCGCCGCCGACTCGCTGCGCGCGCTGGGGGCGGAGGTCCGCACCGTACCCTTCGACGCGCTCGACACCGCGTCGCACGAGGAGCGCCTCGGGAAGGTCTTCACCGAGGGCGACATCGACATGGTGCTGCTCGCGTTCGGGGTCCTCGGCGACCAGGCGCGGGACGAGTCCGACCCGGTCGCGGCGGTCCGGGTCGCGCAGACCAACTACACGGGCGCCGTCTCGGCGGGTCTGGTGTGCGCGGGCGCGCTCCAGGCGCAGGGGCACGGTTCGCTGGTGGTGCTCTCCTCGGTGGCGGGCGAGCGGGCCCGCCGCGCGGACTTCATCTACGGCTCGTCGAAGGCGGGGCTCGACGCCTTCGCCCAGGGCCTCGGGGACGCGCTGCACGGCACGGGGGTGCACGTCATGGTCGTACGGCCCGGGTTCGTGCGGTCGAGGATGACGGCCGGGCTCGCCCGGGCGCCGCTCGCGACGACCCCGGAGGCGGTCGCGGGCGCGATCGAGCTGGGCCTGCGGCGGCGTTCGGAGACGGTGTGGGTGCCGGGGGCGCTGCGGATGGTAATGGCGGCCGTGCGGCACGTACCGAGGCCGCTCTTCCGGCGCCTGCCGGTGTGATCGACGGCTGCCGGTGCGATCGACGGCTGCCGGTGTGATCCTCCGGACCCGCGCTACGCCGTCGGCGTCGGGGTGTCCACCGGGCTGCCGCCCTGCGCGGGGACGGCCGAGATCGGGCGGCCGCTGCCGAACTCGTAGTCGTACAGCTTCCGCCAGACCCCGTCCGGGCCCTGCTCGTACAGCGCGAAGGAGCGGCAGGTCCAGGCCGCCTCGTACCCGGCGAGCTCCTCGTACGCCCGGTCCATCCCCTCCTCGGAGATGCCGTGCGCCACGGTGACGTGCGGGTGGTAAGGGAAGTGGAGCTCGCGCACCAGGGGTCCGGCCTCGTCCCGGATCCGCTGCTGGAGCCGGTTGCAGTGGGGCACGCCCTCGGCGAGCTTCACGAAGACGACCGGGGAGAGCGGGCGGAAGGTGCCGGTGCCCCGGAGGCGCACCGGGAACGGCTCGTGGTCGGCGGCCACGTCCGCGAGGTGCGCCTCGATCTCCGGCAGCCGCTCCTCGGGGACCTCGGTCGGCGGGACCAGGGTGACGTGCGTGGGGATGCCGTACGCGGCCTGGTCCCCGAAGCCGGCGCGCCGCTCCTGGAGCAGGCTGCCGTAGGGCTCCGGGACCGCGATCGAAACGCCGAGCGTTACGGTCCCCACGTCGTTCTCCTCCGTCGTCCTTCGTCGGGTCGGTGTGCGGTGGTGCAGCCGCCAGTGTGCGGCCTGCACCACCCTCGTGGCCAGGGTCCTCGGACTCAGTGCTTGGCGGGCAGGAAGCCCATCCGGTCGTACGTCTGGGCCAGCGTCTCCGCGGCGACCGCGCGGGCCTTCTCGGCTCCCTTGGCCAGGACCGAGTCCAGCGTCTCCGGGTCGTCCAGGTATTCCTGGGTGCGGGCCCGGAAGGGCGTGACGAAGTCCACCATGACCTCGGCGAGATCCGTCTTCAGCGCGCCGTACATCTTGCCCTCGTAGCTCTTCTCCAGGTCCTCGACCGAGGTGGCGGTGAGCGTGGACATGATGGTGAGGAGGTTGGAGACGCCGGCCTTGTGCTCCGGGTCGAAGCGGATCACCGTGTCGGTGTCGGTGACCGCGCTCTTGACCTTCTTCGCGGTGGCCTTCGGGTCGTCCAGGAGGTTGATCAGGCCCTTCGGCGAGGACGCCGACTTGCTCATCTTGATCGTCGGGTCCTGGAGGTCGAAGATCTTCGCCGTCTCCTTGAGGATGTACGGCTTCGGGACCGTGAACGTCTCGCCGAAGCGGCCGTTGAAGCGCTCCGCGAGGTCGCGGGTCAGCTCGATGTGCTGGCGCTGGTCCTCGCCGACCGGGACCTCGTTGGCCTGGTAGAGCAGGATGTCCGCGACCTGGAGGATCGGGTAGGTGAAGAGGCCGACGGTGGCGCGGTCGGCGCCCTGCTTGGCGGACTTGTCCTTGAACTGGGTCATGCGGGAGGCCTCGCCGAAGCCGGTGAGGCAGTTCATGACCCAGCCGAGCTGGGCGTGCTCGGGGACGTGGCTCTGGACGAAGAGGGTGCAGCGCTCCGGGTCGAGGCCCGCGGCGAGCAGCTGGGCGGCGGCGAGCCGGGTGTTGGCGCGGAGCTCGGCGGGGTCCTGCGGGACCGTGATCGCGTGCAGGTCGACGACCATGTAGAAGGCGTCGTGGGTCTCCTGGAGGGCGACCCACTGGCGGACGGCGCCGAGGTAGTTGCCGAGGTGGAACGAGCCTGCGGTGGGCTGGATTCCGGAGAGCACACGGGGACTGTCAGAGGCCATGCACATCATTCTCTCAGGTGCGGGAGGCGATCCCCGACTGCCGGTGGGCCGAGGGGCGTCGGCGCTCCGCCCGGAGCGGCCGCGGACCGCCGCCGATGAGACCAGGAACACACCGGGGGCGGGCGCTCGGTGACGTATCGGGAGGCCGGCCGCGGGGGCGGCGGTGGGCTCGGGCGCGGGCGCCGGGCAGGCCCTCGGTGACGTGCCGGGCGTCTGTGACGGGCCGTCCCCTCGGCGACCTGCCGGGCGCCGGTGCCGGACGCGGCACCGGCGTCCGGCGGCCGTCAGACGGGCAGGCCGGGGGCCGGGTGGGCGGCCATCAGGTCGGCGACCTCGGCGCGGACGGCGCGCAGGGCGTCCTCGTCGCCGGTGCCGGCGGCGGTGACGGCGCGGTCGATCCACTCGGCGACCTGGTCCATGTGCTCCGCGGTGAGGCCGCGGGAGGTGAGGGACGGGGTGCCGATGCGGATGCCGGACGGGTCGAAGGGCTTCCGGGGGTCGTAGGGGACGGTGTTGTAGTTGACGACGATCCCGGCGCGGTCGAGGGCCTTCGCGGCGATCTTGCCGGGGACCCGCTTGGGGGTCAGGTCGATCAGGATCAGGTGGTTGTCGGTGCCGCCGGAGACCAGGTCGAAGCCGCGCGCGAGGAGCGCCTCGGCGAGGGCCCGGGCGTTGGCCACGACGGCGTGGGCGTAGTCGCGGAAGGCAGGCTGGGAGGCCTCGCGGAGGGCGACGGCGATGGCGGCGGTGGTCTGGTTGTGCGGGCCGCCCTGGAGGCCGGGGAAGACGGCCTTGTCGAGGGCCCTGGCGTGCTCCTCGCGGGACATGAGCATGGCGCCGCGCGGGCCGCGGAGGGTCTTGTGGGTGGTCGTGGAGACGACGTCCACGTGCCCGACGGGGGACGGGTGGGCGCCGCCCGCGATCAGGCCGGCGATGTGGGCGACGTCGGCGACGAGCACGGCGCCGGACTCGCGGGCGATCTCGCCGAAGGAGGCGAAGTCGATGGTGCGGGGCAGCGCGGTGCCGCCGCAGAAGATGACCTTCGGGCGCTCCTTGAGGGCGAGCTCCCGGACCTCGTCGAAGTCGATGAGACCGGTGTCCTGGCGGACGCCGTACTGGACGCCGCGGAACCAGCTGCCGGTGGCGGAGACGCCCCAGCCGTGGGTGAGGTGGCCGCCCATGGGCAGGGCCATGCCCATGACGGTGTCGCCGGGCTGCGCGAAGGCGAGGTACACGGCGAGGTTGGCCGGGGAGCCGGAGTAGGGCTGGACGTTGGCGTGGTCGACGCCGAAGAGGGCCTTGGCGCGCTCGATCGCGAGGGTCTCGACCTGGTCGACGTTCTGCTGGCCCTCGTAGTAGCGGCGGCCGGGGTAGCCCTCGCTGTACTTGTTCTGGAGGACCGTGCCGGAGGCTTCGAGCACGGCGGCGGAGACGTAGTTCTCGCTGGGGATGAGCCGCAGGGTCTCGGCCTGGAGCCGCTCCTCGGCGCCGACGAGGGCGGCGAGCTCGGGGTCGGCCGCGGTGAGCGCGGGGTGCTGCGCGGGGTCGGTCATGGTCTGTCCTCCGGGCGTTCGGCGGAACGGTCCCGGGGCTGAGGTGCGCACGGGACCTGGGGCCCGTGATGCCCAGGCGAGCGGCACCTCGTGTGGTGGAGCGCGCACGGCTTCCCCGGGGTCGCTTCCCCGTACGCCAGTCGCCGTGCGTGATTCCAGGGTAGCTGGCGTGCCGTCGCCGAGGTTTCCCCGTCCGGCATACGAGCGACGATAAGAAAGGGGCCATACGTACCCCCGAGCCGCAGGACGAACGGAGATCCCGTGTCGAGGACAGAAGACGCGATCGCTGCCGCGGACGCGCACAGCGCGCACAACTACCACCCCCTTCCGGTCGTCGTCGCCTCGGCGGACGGGGCCTGGATGACCGATGTCGAGGGCCGCCGCTACCTCGACCTGCTCGCCGGGTACTCGGCGCTCAACTTCGGGCACGGCAACCGGCGTCTGATCGACGCGGCGAAGGCGCAGCTGGAGCGGGTGACGCTGACCTCGCGCGCCTTCCACCACGACCGGTTCGCCGAGTTCTGCGCGCGGCTCGCGGAGCTGTGCGGCAAGGAGGCGGTGCTGCCGATGAACACGGGGGCGGAGGCGGTCGAGACGGCCGTGAAGACCGCCCGGAAGTGGGGGTACGAGGTCAAGGGCGTGCCGGACGGGCACGCGAAGATCGTGGTGGCGGCGAACAACTTCCACGGCCGGACGACGACGATCGTGAGCTTCTCGACGGACCACGAGGCGCGGGACCACTTCGGGCCGTACACGCCGGGGTTCGAGATCGTGCCGTACGGGGACCTGACGGCGATGGAGGCGGCGGTCACCGAGAACACGGTGGCGGTGCTGCTGGAGCCGATCCAGGGGGAGGCGGGGGTCCTGGTGCCGCCGGCCGGCTATCTGGCGGGGGTCCGGGAACTGACGCGCCGGCGGAACGTGCTGTTCATGGCGGACGAGATCCAGTCGGGGCTGGGCCGGACGGGGCGGACGTTCGCGTGCGAGCACGACGGCGTGGTGCCGGACGTCTACATCCTGGGGAAGGCGCTGGGCGGCGGGGTGGTGCCGGTGTCGGCGGTGGTGGCCGACCGTGACGTGCTCGGGGTGTTCCGGCCGGGCGAGCACGGGTCGACGTTCGGCGGGAACCCGCTGGCGTGCGCGGTGGCCCTGGAGGTGATCGCGATGCTGCGGACGGGCGAGTACCAGGAGCGGGCGGCGGAGCTGGGCGAGCACCTCCACGCGGAGCTGGGGCTGCTCGTGGGCGGCGGCGCGGTGGAGGCGGTGCGGGGCCGCGGGCTGTGGGCGGGGGTCGACATCGCGCCCGCGCGGGGCACGGGCCGGGAGATCTCGGAACGGCTGATGGAGCGGGGCGTCCTGGTGAAGGACACGCACGGGTCGACGATCCGGATCGCTCCGCCGCTGGTGGTCTCGAAGGAGGATCTGGACTGGGGGCTGGAGCAGTTGAGGGGAGTTCTCTCGGAGTGACGGGGGCCGCGCGGGCGCCGTGACGGGGCCCGTCGGGCCCGGCCACGGAAGGGACGGCCCCCGTCCCCCACGGTCCCGGCCACCAAAGCGACGGGGGTCCCGGCGACGGACCGGAGGGGTCCCGGCGACGGACCGGAGGGGTCCCGGCCGTGGACCGGCGGGATCCGGTTCCGGGTGGGCGGTCCGGGGGCAACTCGGCTCATTGACACGGCACTTGGTCTAGGCCAATGATGCCGCCATGCCGAGACTCCGTCTGCGTCGCGCCCCGCGTGCCGCGCTCGCCGCCCTCGTCCCGCTCGCGCTCCTCGGCGCGTTCGCCGGACCCGCGCACGCCGCCCCGGCGGCCTGGCCCGAGCCCGTCCCGGTGGTCTCCCGCGTGGAGACCACCGACCCGGTCGTCTTCATCACCCTCGACGACGGCTGGAACCACGACCCCGCCGCGGCGCGGCTGCTCCTCGACCGCCGGGTGCCCGCCTCGCTGTTCCTGCTCCCCGGCGCGTACGCGTACGACTCCGGCTACTTCCGCACCCTGCTCGACCAGGGCCGCTCCCGCGTCGAGAACCACACCGTCGACCACCCCGACCTGACCGCGCTGGACGCCGAGGGCCAGAAGGCGCAGGTGTGCGGGGCCCGGGACCGGCACCTCGCGCAATTCGGCGACGGCCCCCGGCTGCTGCGCCCGCCGTACGGCACGTACGACGCGACCACCCGGACCACCGCCCGCGCCTGCGGTGCGAAGGCCCTGGTGACCTGGACGTACGACCTCACGACCTGGGGCGGGTGGACCCCGCCGACCCCGGCCCTCAGGCCCGGCGACATCATCCTGCTGCACTTCAACGAGACGGTGACGCAGGATCTGGAGCGGGCCCTGGACGCGGCCCGGGCGGCGGGCCTGACGCCGGCGCCGCTGCGCGACTACGTCCCCGAGTAGGACGCGCCTCAGAGGATCACGTGCGGGAGGAAGCGGGCGTACTCGTCGGTGACGGGTCCCGCCGACTCCCGGATGCCGAGCCCCGCCGCCTCGTCCTCGACGACCCACGCGCCGAGCACCACCCGGTTGCCGTCGAAGTCGGGCAGCGGGGCCAGCTCCTGGTAGCAGCAGGCCTCCCCGTCCCGGACGAACGGCGCCGTGCCGGCCTCGTGCAGGGTGATGCCCGCGCCCTCGCGGCCGAGCAGCGGCTTGGCGACCCAGCCGGTGGTCGCGGCGAGTTCGCGCGGCCCGTCCAGGTACGCGGGGAGCAGGTGGGGGTGGCCCGGGTTCAGCTCCCACAGGATCGCGAGCAGCGCCTTGTTGGAGAGCAGCATCTTCCAGGCGGGCTCGATCCAGCAGGTGGTGCCGGTGCCGCCGCCGTTGTCGAGGGTGTCCAGGACGTGCCGGCCGAAGCGGTCGGTGGTGAGCCACTCCCACGGGTAGAGCTTGAAGCAGCTGCGGATGAAGCGGAGCCGGTCGTCCACGAAGCGCCGCGAGAGCCGGTCCCAGCCGATCCGCTCGACGGACAGCGCCTCGGTGTCGAGTCCGGCCTGCTGGGCGGTCTCGCGCAGGTACGCGACCGTCATCAGGTCCTCGCCGAGCTCGTCGCCGTCCGAGTGGGCGAAGTGCACGGGGCCGGGCGGGAGCAGCGGTGCCTGCCGCCGCCAGGCCTCGACGAGCCGCTCGTGGAGCGAGTTCCACTGGTCGGCGCCGGGGAACCGTTCCTCCATCCAGAACCACTGCGGGCTCGCGGCCTCGACGAGCGAGGTGGGGGTGTCGGCGTTGTACTCCAGCATCTTCGCCGGGCCGGTGCCGTCGTAGCGCAGGTCGAACCGTCCGTAGAGCGAGGGGAGTTCGGCCCGCCGGTGCCAGGACTCGGCGACCAGGCCCGCCAGCTTCGGGTCGGTGATCCCCAGCTCGGCGAAACGGTCCTTCTCGACGATGTGCGCGGCCGCCGCGAGGCTCAGCGCGTGCAGTTCCTCGACGACCTCCTCCAGTGCCTCGACCTCGGGCAGCGAGAAGGAGTAGTACGCGCTCTCGTCCCAGTACGGGCGCAGCGAACCGTCCGGGTGGCGGGTCAGCGGGTAGACGAGCCCCTGCTCCTCGACCGTCTCCTGCCAGCCGGCGCGGGGTGCGATGGTGTGGCGTTCCACGGTGCCGGTCCCGCCTCAGCCGCCGCCGGTGCCGGAGCACCCGAAGCCGCCGGTGTCGACGGCCTTCCGGTCGAAGCTGCCGCCGCTGACGCGCTTGTCGCGGACGGAGCCTCCGTAGTAGTACGAGCCGCGGTGGGTGGAGCCGTTGTCGTCGTCGTCGTCGTCGCTGCCGCCGCCGCTCCGGCACTCGTAGCTCGGCAGTTCCTCGCGGGTCAGCGGGTCGACGCACCGCTTGTCCGGTTCGGAACCGCACGCGGTGATCGTCGCCGCGAGCACACCCATCCCGCCGAGCACGACCGTGCTCGACCTCAGCCTGCGCATGTCTCTCGCCTTCCCCTCACCGTCGCGGCCACCTGGCGACCCCGTCGCGACCGCACAGTGTAGGCCGGTGATTTCCGGCCGCACGCCCCTAGGGGGCGTCTTGTCGATCGGGCCGGGCTCGCGGCGTCCGGCACCGCGCCTCGCCGCGTTGGCGGCCGAGGAGGAGGGAGGCATGGCATAGCCATGCCTCCCTCCTCCGCCTTGCGATGCACGGCACCGGACGCCGCTCCCTGATCCGGCCCGATCGACACGACACCCCCTAGAGTCGCTTCGTGCTCCTTGGGATGATTTGCGCGCTGGCCTCGTCCGTCTGCTTCGGCGCCGCCTCGGTCCTCCAGGCGATGGCGGCCCGGGCCGCCGAGCCGGGGACGGGCAGCGGGGTCGACGTCGCGCTGATGTGGCGGGCCCTGCGGCAGTGGCGGTACCTCGCCGGTCTCGGGATGGACGGTCTCGGCTTCGTCCTCCAGATCGTGGCCCTGCGGACGCTGCCCATCTACGTGGTGGGCGCGGCCCTGGCCGCGAGTCTGGCGGTGACCGCGGTCATCGCCTCCCGGGTGCTGCGGGTGCGGCTGAGCCGGGTGGAGTGGGCCGCCGTGGGCGTCGTCTGCCTGGGGCTCGCGATGCTGGCGCTCGCCTCCGGCAAGGAGGGCCACCGGGAGCCCTCCGAGGTGCTGGACTGGGCGCTCCTGGTGATCGCCTTCGGGGTCCTGCTGGTCGGCCTGGCGGCGGGCCGGCTGCCGGAGAAGCCCCGGGCGCTGGTCCTCGGGCTCGGGGCGGGCATCGGCTTCGGGGTGGTGGAGGTGGCGGTCCGGCTGATCGACGGCATCGACTTCACCGACCCGGTCTGGTACGCGCTGCTGGTCGGCGGCGGGGCCGCCTTCCTGCTGCTGACCTCGGCGTTGCAGCGCGGCTCGGTGACCACGGCGACGGCCGGCGCGGTGCTGGGCGAGACGGTCGGTCCGGCGATCGTCGGGGTGGCCTGGCTGGGGGACAGCACGCGGGAGGGGTTCGGCTGGCTGGCGGTCACCGGCTTCGCGGTGGCGGTGGCGGGCTCCCTGACACTGGCCCGCTTCGGCGAGGCCCCGGCCCCGGAGCCGGGCCGCGACCCGGCGGCGGAGACCCCCTGAGGACGCCCGTCACGGGAGCACCCCGCACAGCGCCCCGAGCGCGCCCTGCCAGCCGCTGTCCGGCGGCGTGGCGTAGCCGACGACGAGGCCGTCGAGGGTGGGCGGGACCGTGGGGCGGCGGAAGGTGTTGACGCCCTGGACGGCGAGGCCGCGCCAGGCGGCGGCCCGCAGGGTGGCCTGTTCGGTGCCGGGCGGCAGGGCCAGGACGGCGTGGAGCCCGGCGGCGATGCCGCTGACCCGGGTCTCCGGCGAATGCGCGGCGACGGCCGCCACCAGCTGGTCGCGGCGGCGGCGGTAGCGCAGCCGCATCGCCCGTACGTGCCGGTCGTACGCTCCCGAGCGCAGGAACTCGGCGAACGCCAGCTGGTCCGGGGTGCTCGACGACCAGCCCACGGCCCCCTTCGCCTCCGCCACCTCCACCGCCAGGTCCCGCGGCAGGACCATCCAGGCCAGGCGGAGCCCGGGGGCGAGGGACTTGCTCGCGGTACCCAGGTAGGCGACGCGCTCGGGGTCGAGGCCCTGGAGCGCGCCGACCGACCTCCGGTCGTAGCGGAACTCCCCGTCGTAGTCGTCCTCCAGGACGAGGCCGCCGGAGGCGCGCGCCCAGTCGACGACCTCCGCCCGCCGGTCCGGGGGCAGGGCGCCGCCCAGCGGGTACTGGTGGGCGGCCGTCATCAGGACGGCCCCGCACCCGTCGAGGCCGGCCAGCTCCCCGGTCCTCGTGCCGCGTTCGTCGAAGCCCAGGACCGGCGTGCCGAGCCCGGCCCGGCGCAGCAGGCCGTCGTGGAGGTCGAGCCCGTACGACTCGATGGCCACGTCCCGCACGCCCCGGGCGCGCAGCACCTGGCCGATGAGCATGAGGCCGTGCACGAAGCCCGCGCAGATCACGATCCGTTCGGGCCGGGCGTGCACGCCCCGGGCGCGGGCGAGGTACTCGGCGAGCGCGGTGCGCAGCTCGGGCCTGCCGCGCGGATCGCCGTACCCGAAGGCCTCGTTGGGGGCGTCGGTGAGCGCCCGGCGGTAGGCCTTGAGCCAGTCGGCGCGCGGGAAGGAGGCGAGGTCGGGGGTGCCCGAGTTGAGGTTGTGCACGGGCGTGGCGGGGCGGCGGCGGACGGTGCCGGCCGACGGCGGGACGGCGGCGGCCGGGGGGCGGGGCGCGGTCCGGCGGGCGACGCGGGTCCCGGAGCCCTGCCGGGCGGTGAGCCAGCCCTCGGCGACGAGTTCGGCGTAGGCGTCGGCGACGGTGTTGCGGGCCATGCCGAGGTCGGCGGCGAGGGACCGGGAGGACGGCAGGCGGGTGCCGGGAGCGAGCCGCCCGCTGCGGACGGCCTCCCGCAGCGCGTCCATGAGGCCGGCGCGGAGCCGGGTGCCGCGGAGTTCCAGATGGAGGTCGGCCCCGAAAGTGGCCCAGTCACTCGCCATGGAAATGGACCATACCGGTGTGCCATCCGCTTCGTACGGTGGACGCATGACGACGACAGCGAAGACGACGGAAACGACCGAGCCGACCGTGTACGCGCACGAGCACGCGCCCCGACTCCCCCTGGCCGAGCGCCTCCCCGAGTTCTACCGGGCCATGATCCGGCTGGAGACGGCGGCCGCGAAGGACATCGACCCGACCCTGTACCACCTGATCAAGCTGCGGGCCTCGCAGATCAACCGCTGCGCGTTCTGCGTCGACATGCACAGCAAGGACGCCCTGGCGGAGGGCGAGAGCGTCGAGCGGATCGTGCAGCTGTCCGCGTGGGAGGAGTCCCGGCACTTCTACACCGAGCGGGAGCTCGCCGCGTTCGCGCTCACCGAGGCCGTCACCGTCCTCACCGACGGCTTCGTGCCGGACGAGGTGTACGCGAAGGCCGCCGAGCACTTCGACGAGACCGAGCTCGCCCGGGTCATCGCCGCGATCGTCACGATCAACGCGTGGAACCGGATCGGCGTCACCACCCGGATGGTGCCCGGCCACTACACCCCGCGCCCCGCGTGACCGCCGCGCGCCTGCGGGCCCTCCACCGGGTGCTCCCCGGGGACGGTCCGCTGGTGCTGCCCGGCCCGTGGGACGCGGCGAGCGCCCGCGCGTTCGAGGCCGCCGGCCATCCGGCGCTCGCCACGCCGAGCGCCGGGATCGCGGCGTCCCTGGGGTACGAGGACGGGGCGACGCCGCCGGCGGAGATGTTCGCCGCCGTGGCGAGGATCGTCCGGTCCGTCTCCGTACCGGTCACGGCGGACCTGGAGGGCGGGTACGGCCTCGCGGCGGCCGAACTGGTCGAGCGCGTCCGGGAGTCAGGGGCGGTCGGCGTCAACCTGGAGGACAGCGGTCCCGGCGGCACCCTCAAGGACCCGGAGGCGCACGCGGAGTGGCTGGCGGAGGTGCGGGCCGCGGCCGGGCCCGACCTCTTCCTGAACGCACGCGTGGACGTGTACGCGCGCCGGGCGCCCGCACCGCTGGAGGAAGCGCTCGCCCGGTCCCTGCGCTACGCGGAGGCGGGCGCGGACTGCGTCTATCCCATCGCGGCGCCGCCCGCCGATCTGCCGGCCCTGCGCGCCGCCCTCGGCGACCTGCCGCTGAACGCGCTGGCCGTGCCGGGCGGTCCCTCGTTCCCGGAGCTCGGGAGCCTGGGGGCGACCCGGATCACCTTCGGCGACGGGCTCCTGCGGAGGGCGCTGGCCGGGGTGGCGGCGACGGCCGCCGAACTGCTGGCCGTGCCCGCCCTCTGAGCTCCTGCCGCCCCTGCCCGTGCCCGGAAAAGACGGCGCCCCCGGGCCGTACGGTCGGTCGTACGGTCCGGGGGCGCCGGGCGTGGGGAGCCGGGATCGGCTCAGATGAGGCCGAGCTCGCGGACCGCGTCGCGCTCCTCGGAGAGCTCCTGGACCGACGCGTCGATCCGGGCGCGGGAGAACTCGTTGATGTCCAGACCCTGGACGATCTCGTACGCGCCGTCCTTGCAGGTGACCGGGAAGGACGAGATGAGGCCCTCGGGGACGCCGTAGGAGCCGTCGGACGGGACACCCATGGAGGTCCAGTCGCCCGCGGCGGTGCCGTTGACCCAGGTGTACACGTGGTCGATGGCGGCGTTGGCGGCGGAGGCCGCGGAGGACGCGCCACGGGCGTCGATGATCGCGGCGCCGCGCTTGGCGACGGTCGGGATGAAGGTGTCGGCCAGCCACGCCTCGTCGCCCACGACCTCGGCGGCGTTCTTGCCGGCGATCTCCGCGTGGAAGATGTCCGGGTACTGGGTCGCGGAGTGGTTGCCCCAGATGGTGAGGCGCTTGATGTCCGTGACCGAGGAGCCGGTCTTCTGGGCCAGCTGCGTCAGCGCGCGGTTGTGGTCCAGGCGGGTCATCGCGGTGAAGCGCTCGGCCGGGACGCCCTTGGCGGCGGACTGGGCGATCAGGGCGTTGGTGTTGGCCGGGTTGCCCACGACCAGGACCTTGACGTCGTCCGCGGCGTGGGCGGCGATGGCCTCGCCCTGCGGCTTGAAGATGCCGCCGTTGGCGGCGAGCAGGTCGCCGCGCTCCATGCCCGGGCCGCGCGGACGGGCGCCGACGAGCAGGCCGATGTTCGCGCCCTCGAAGCCCTTGTTCGGGTCGTCGAAGATGTCGATGCCCTTGAGCAGCGGGAACGCGCAGTCGTCGAGCTCCATGGCGGTGCCCTCGGCGGCCTTCACGCCCTGGGGGATCTCGAGGAGGCGCAGCTTGACCGGCACGTCCGCGCCGAGCAGGTGGCCGGAGGCGATGCGGAAGAGCAGCGCGTAGCCGATCTGGCCGGCCGCGCCGGTCACGGTGACATTCACGGGAGTGCGGGTCATGGCGATCTCCGTAAGACAGCTGGCGGTGGGGGTCCCTGCCCCTGGTGCGGGATAGCTCTCTTGATCGATCGGTGTCTCGACATGAAGAGATATCCAGCGGTCAGGCTATCCGACCCGGGCCCCCGCCAATCCCCACCCCCTTGTGGTCCGGCTCACTGCCACCCGTCCGGGAAGCCCCCGGGGGGTGTGCGGGGGCGACGTAGCGGAATGGTCACTTCCGTGCCACAGCGCGCCGACGGAGCTTGAACCGGGTTGGCGCGTCCATGACCCTTGACGTGGGACGGCGCCCGCCCTCCCACGGGGGAGAGGGTGGGCGCCGCTCCTGAGGGCCGGGGAGGCGTCGGGCCGGATCCGGGCCGAGTACGCCGCCGGAGACACCGATGGAGCGTCCGGCCGGATCGGCGGACGATTCAGGTCACCGTCAGCCCGATCGACGGGAAGATTCAGGTCACCGCCAGACCTCTCCGCGGGACGGTCCAGGTCACCGTCAGCACGGTCAGCGGGACGGTCTCAGGTCACCGTCAGGTGGAGCACGTCCTCCAGGAACGGGATCCGCAGCCAGGGGTGCGGCTGGACCATGAGCGCCAGCAGCACGATGACGCCGCCCATCACCCCGTACGTGATCACGTCCGTGAAGCGGGAGCGGACGGCCAGCATGCCGACGGACGGCAGGACGCGGCGCATCGCCGCACCCGTGAGCAGCGCCGCGCCCACCAGCACCGCCCCCACCCGGAAGGCCTGCGGGAACGGATCGGTGCCCACCACGAGCAGACCGAGCCCGGCGAGCACGAGGACGGTGAGCAGCGGCCACTGACGCGCGGGCGCCGGGGCGTCGCGCGGGGCGGCGCGGCCGCCGCCCTCGGGGGGCACGGTGGCGGTGGTGACGGTGGGCGGCCGGCGCCGGGGGCCGCCCTTGCGCCCGGTCTCCGCGGCGGCGCCGTCGTCTTCGGGCGCCGCCCCGTCCGGGGTCCCGGGGGTCACGTCAGAGCGCCGCGGCCGCGCGCTCGGCGGCCTCGACGACGTTGACGAGGAGCTGGGCGCGGGTCATCGGGCCCACACCGCCGGGGTTCGGGGAGATCCAGCCGGCCACCTCGGCGACGCCGGGGTGGACGTCGCCGACGATCTTGCCCTCGCCGTTGCGCGAGACGCCGACGTCGAGGACGGCCGCGCCCGGCTTCACGTCCTCGGGCCGGACGAGGTGCGGCACGCCGGCGGCCGCGACGATGATGTCGGCGTTGCGCAGATGGGCCGCCAGGTCCCGGGTGCCGGTGTGGCACTGGGTCACGGTGGCGTTCTCGGAGCGGCGGGTCAGCAGCAGCGGCATCGGGCGCCCGATGGTGACGCCCCGGCCGACGACCACGACCTCGGCGCCGTCGATCTGCACGCCGTGACTGCGGAGCAGGGTGATGACGCCGTTCGGCGTGCAGGGCAGCGGGGCGGGCTCGTTGAGGACGAGCCGGCCGAGGTTGGTCGGGTGCAGACCGTCCGCGTCCTTGGCCGGATCCATCAGCTCCAGGATGCGGTTCTCGTCGATGCCCTTCGGCAGCGGCAGCTGGACGATGTAACCGGTGCACTCCGGGTCCTCGTTGAGCTCCCGTACGACCGCCTCGATCTCCTCCTGGGTGGCGGTGCCCGGCAGGGTGCGCTGGAGGGAGGCGATGCCGACCTGCGCGCAGTCGCGGTGCTTTCCTGCGACGTACTTCTGGCTGGCCGGGTCGTCGCCGACCAGGACCGTGCCGAGGCCGGGCGTGACGCCCTTCTCCCTGAGGGCCGCCACACGGACGGTCAGATCGGACTTGATCGCGGCTGCGGTGGCCTTGCCATCGAGAATCTGGGCGCTCATGGAGACATCCTCCCGGATGACCCCCGCCTTCTTCCAATTCGCTCCCGCCGCAGGGCCCGCGATGCGGAACGGCAGGTTGCATCTGCACAACTCCGTGACCTATCGACTGGACAAGAACTCGCCATTGCGACGACGATGATCCGCGTAGTACCGCGGAAAGTGCCGGGGGGAAATCCGCTCAAATGCCGTGAAAGTCCTCCGCGCGGGCCGCGTCGTCCCCGCACAGAGAAATTCACGGAGGAATCCCGCGATGAGCTTCGGCGACCCGAACAACCCCTACGGCCAGCAGGGGCAGGGCCAGCAGCCCGGCCAGCAGCCCGGCTACGGGTACCCGCAGCAGGCCCCGCAGGGCGTGCCGCAGCAGGGCTACGGCTACCCGGCGGCCCCGCCGGTCTCCCCGTACGGCGGTTACCCGGGCGCCGCGATGGTGATGCCCGGCGGTGTGAAGGCCGCGCGCGTGATCCTCTGGATCCTCGGCGTCCTCCAGATCCTGATCGGCATCGTCATGGCCCTCGCCGGCGGCTGGTTCGCCGACCAGCTCTCGAACTCCTCCGAGTTCGAGAACACCGACGGTGCCGCCGCCGCGGTCACGGGCGTCTTCGTGGTCTTCGGCATCGTCATCGCCGCCTTCGGCGTCTGGGCGATCATGATGGCCGTCAAGTCCGCCACCGGCGGCAACGGCATCCGCATCTCGGCGATCGTCTACGGCTCGCTGTCCACCCTCGGCAGCCTGGTCAACCTGCTCGGCGGAAACGTCTTCGCCCTGGTCAGCCTCGCCCTCGGCATCCTGATCATCGTCTTCTACGCGAAGTCGGACGCCGCGGCCTGGTTCAACCGGAACAAGCAGCAGTACTGAGCGTGAACGTGTGAGGGGCGGGATCCGGCCGGATCCCGCCCCTCACACGTGTTTCAGGCCCGCCTCAGGACCGCGAAGCCGTCCGAGCGGTAGGTGATCTCGTACCGCGCCTCCGGGTGCAGTTGCGAAGCCAGCTGCACCGGGTCCGACACCTGCTGCCCCCACCCGCGCAGGTCGAAGGCGAGATAGTCCGGAGTGGCCCCCTTCGACGTGCCCACCCAGTAGACCCGGTGGTCCGCCGTGAGGTGCGCGAGCAGCGAGACGTCCGCCTCGACGCTCGCCCCCTCGGGCACCGCGTCCACCGCCGCCCGCGCCTCCCGGGTCCGGCTGTCCGTCCGGTACGTCTCCGCCTTGGTCAGATCCCGCAGCGGCAGGTTCGCCGCGAGGACGAGCGCGACCGCCGTGGCCACCGGGACCACGACCTTCCCGTACGAGACGAGCCAGGCGCGCGGCGAGGTGCGGACCGCGCGGACGCCGTCGACGAGGGCCAGGAAGACGACCGGCATCAGGATCGCGCTGTAGTGCCAGTGCATGCCCCAGTGGTTCGGGTCCTGGGAGAGGAAGCGCCAGCCGAGGGTCGGCAGGACGAGCAGGACCAGCGGGGAGCGCAGGGCGAGGAAGCCGGTGATCGCGAGCAGGTAGAACACCATCTCCCACCGCTCGCCGGAGCCGAGGGCGCCGGCGACGACCTGCCCGAAGGAGGTGTCGGCGCCCTCACCGGTCTTCTCGATCTTGGACCAGTAGTCGTACTGGCCGAGCGCGCTCGCCGCCGGGATCAGGACGAGGACCGTCAGCGCGAAGGCGGCGACGCCGAAGCCGGCGAGCGCCGCGCCGAGCCGCTTGCTCCCCTTCAGGAAGAGGACCGCGCCGACCATGGCGACGGTGAGGCCCATGTCCTCCTTGACGAGGACGAGCGGGGCGGACCAGGCGGCGGCCGCGGTCCAGCGCCCCAGGAGCAGGGCCCGGCAGGTCAGGGCGAGCAGCGGGACGGCGAAGGCGATCTCGTGGAAGTCGGACTTGACGGCCTCCTGGAGCCCCCAGGACAGCCCGTACGCCACGGTCAGTCCGATGCCGGCGGCCCGGCTGCCCAGGATCTGCTGGGCGGTGCGGCCGACGACGACGGCGGAGGCGGCGAAGAGCGCGGCCTGCCCGAAGAGCAGCGAGACCGGCGAGGGCCAGATCCAGTAGAGCGGCGCGAGGAGCGCGGTGACGGGGCTGAAGTGGTCGCCGAGTATGGGGAAGCCGGGGCCCTTGATGTCGACGACGGGGGCCCGGAACTCGGCGTACGCCCGGACCGACTGCCCGAAGATCCCGAGGTCCCAGGAGGGCGTGCGGAAGTGCGCGTACTGGGCCCAGGAGTAGAGGAAGTACAGGGCGCACAGGACGCCCGCGAGGATCAGGTACGGGCGTATCGGGGCCGGGGAGAGTCCGTCGGACGGCTCCGTCTCGGTGGACTCCGGAGCCGGCCTGTTCAGTACGTCCAACACCACGTCCCCCACTACCGGCGGCCGACAAAAGAGCAACCCATTAGACCAGAGTCCACCCGATCGGCGGATCCGCCGTTCACCGGCCCCCACGGCCGGGCGGGGGCGGCCCGGGATCAGGGGATCGGCCGCACACCGGTCCCACGCGCGGGCGGGGCGGCCGCGTACGGGCCGGGCGCGCTGCCGTCGGCGCACACCGGTCCCACGCGCGGGCGGGGCGGCCCGCCGGTATCGCGTGGGTACCGGCGGGCCGCCCCGCTCCTGGCGCGTGCGTCGGTACCGCGTGGGTGCCGACGGGACCGCTCCGCTCCCGCCCGTGCGTCGGGGGGCGACGCGGATCAGTGGAAGAAGTGGCGCGTGCCCGTGAGGTACATCGTCACGCCCGCCTTCTTCGCGGCCTCGACGACCAGCTCGTCGCGGACCGAACCGCCCGGCTGCACGACCGCCTTCACGCCGGCCGCGGTGAGGATCTCCAGGCCGTCCGGGAAGGGGAAGAAGGCGTCCGAGGCGGCGTACGAGCCGCGCGCCCGCTCCTCGCCGGCCCGCTCGACCGCGAGCTTCGCGGAGTCGACGCGGTTGACCTGGCCCATGCCGACGCCGACCGAGGCGCCGTCCTTGGAGAGCAGGATCGCGTTGGACTTCACCGCGCGGCAGGCCTTCCAGGCGAAGGCGAGCTCGGCGAGCTCCTCGGCGGAGAGCGCCTCGCCGGTCGCGAGGGTCCAGTGCGCCGGGTCGTCGCCCTCGGCCTGGAGGCGGTCCGTGACCTGGAGGAGCGCGCCGCCGTCGATGGGCTTGACCTCGACCGGGTTCGCCGGGGCGCCCTCGGCCCTCAGGACGCGGATGTTCTTCTTCTTCGCGAGGATCTCGACCGCGCCGTCCTCGTAGCCGGGGGCGACGATGACCTCGGTGAAGATCTCCGCGACCTGCTCGGCCATCGCCACGGAGACCGGGCGGTTGACCGCGATGACGCCGCCGAACGCGGACAGCGGGTCGCAGGCGTGCGCCTTGCGGTGGGCCTCGGCGACGTCGGCGCCGATCGCGATGCCGCACGGGTTGGCGTGCTTGATGATCGCGACGCAGGGCTCGGTGTGGTCGTACGCGGCCCGGCGCGCGGCGTCGGTGTCCGTGTAGTTGTTGTACGACATCTCCTTGCCGTGCAGCTGCTCGGCCTCGGCGAGGCCGCCCGTGCCGTCGACGTACAGCGCGGCGCCCTGGTGGGGGTTCTCGCCGTAGCGCAGGACGTTGTTCCGCTCGTACGTGGCGCCCAGGAAGTCGGGGAAGCCCGAGTCGTCGGCGGCCGCGTAGTCGTCGGCGAACCAGGCGGCGACGGCCACGTCGTACGCGGCGGTGTGCTGGAAGGCCTCGGCCGCGAGCCGCTTGCGGGCGGTCAGGTCGAAGCCGCCGGCCTGGACGGCGGCGAGCACGTCGGCGTACCGCTCGGGGCTGGTGACGATCGCGACCGACGGGTGGTTCTTGGCGGCGGCGCGGACCATCGACGGGCCGCCGATGTCGATCTGCTCGACGCACTCGTCGGGAGTGGCGCCGGAGGCGACGGTCTCCTTGAACGGGTAGAGGTTCACGACGACCAGGTCGAAGGGCTCCACGCCGAGCTCGGCGAGCTGCGCGCGGTGCGACTCCAGGCGCAGGTCGGCGAGGATCCCGGCGTGCACGCGCGGGTGGAGGGTCTTGACCCGCCCGTCGAGGCACTCGGGGAAACCGGTCAGCTCCTCGACCTTGGTGACGGGCACCCCGGCGGCGGCGATCTTCCCGGCGGTGGAGCCGGTGGAGACGAGCTCGACACCGGCCTCGTGCAGACCGCGGGCCAGCTCCTCGAGCCCCGTCTTGTCGTAGACGCTGACCAGCGCGCGGCGGATGGGCTTAACGGTGTCCGTGTTCACCGACATGAACCTTTCGTCCCTCAATGCGGTAGCCGTGCCGGGCGAGACGCCCCACGACGTCGACGAGCAGCGAGCGCTCGACTTCCTTGATGCGCTCGTGCAGAGCGGCTTCATCGTCCTCGTCCCGCACCTCGACCACGCCCTGGGCGATGATCGGGCCGGTGTCGACACCGTCGTCGACGAAGTGGACGGTGCACCCGGTGACCTTCGCGCCGTAGGCGAGGGCGTCACGCACCCCGTGGGCACCGGGAAAACTGGGGAGGAGCGCCGGGTGGGTGTTGACGACCCGGCCGCCGAAGCGGGCGAGGAACTCCTTGCCGACGATCTTCATGAACCCGGCCGAGACGACGAGGTCCGGCTCGTACGCGGCGGTCGCCTCCGTCAGCGCGCGGTCCCACTCCTCGCGGGTCGCGTGGTCCTTGACCCGGCACACGAAGGTGGGCAGTCCGGCCCGCTCGGCGCGCTCCAGTCCCGCGATGGAAGCGCGGTCGGCGCCGACGGCGACGATCTCGGCGCCGTACCCCTCGGGGTCGGCGGCGATGCCGTCGAGGAGGGCCTGGAGATTGGTACCGGACCCGGAGACCAGGACGACGAGGCGGGCGGCAGCCACTGGGGTCACTCTTTCCGTGGAGTTTGTGCGGTCGTACGAACGAATCGTGCCCCGCGATACGGGGAACCCTACGAATGGCTCGACCGTCAGCAACGATACCGGCACACCGGGACGGCCCCCACGGGACGGGGGCGGAGCAGGGCGGTAGCGTCAGGGGCCTACGCCGGTCACGCACCGGACCGGGCCGGGAGCAGGGCCGGTTCCGGACGGCGGACGGCCCGGCGGACGAGCAGCAGACGTGACAGCACGAGACAGCAGCGGAGACCACGGGTGCGGCCGTGGTCGAGACGACAGAGGGAAGACGTTCAGCAGATGCCGGAACGCCAGTCCACGGACGACAACAACCCGTTCGCTCCGCCGCCCGAGGGCCGGCCGGACCAGCCGTGGCAGCCGCGGCGGCCGGAGGGCTCGGACGACGACCCGTCCGGCACCCCGGACGCGTCGGGGCCGTCCGACGGCCGCTGGAGCCCGCGCCAGCCAGGCCCGTCCCAGGACGGCTTCGGCCGGGGACCGGAGCGCCGGGGCGGCGGCCAGGACGGTCCGGAGGGCGGCCCTGGACAGGGCGGCCCCGGCCAGGGCGGTCCCGGGAACGGCCCGGGGCTCCGCTGGGACCCGACGGACCCCGCGCAGCGACGCGCGCGGTACGCGATCCTCGCGGGCATGTGGGGCTTCTTCTTCGCCATCTTCGAGATCCCGGAGCTGGCGCTGCTGCTCGGCGCCCTCGGCCTCTACTGGGGGATCAGCGCGCTGCGCGCCAAGCCGAAGGCGGCCGCGGAAGTGTCGCCGACGTCACAGTCCCCGTCCACGCCCGCGGCCGCGCAGGCGGCTCCGCCGCAGGCCCGGCCCTCCGGCCAGGGCGCGTCCGCCGCGATCGTGCCGCTCCGCTCGATGCGGACGGCGGCGATCAGCGGTCTCGTCGCGGCGAGCCTGGCCCTGATGATCGTGGCGGTGGGCTTCACCCTGCAGATCGTCTACCGCGACTTCTACGAGTGCCGCGACGACGCCCTGACCCACGCGGGCGAGCTGGCCTGCAACGACCTCCTGCCGAAGCCGCTGCGCGCGGGCTTCGGGGTGCGGGAGTAGCACCCCGGCGTCTGTTCGGGCTGAGGGTGCGGAGACGACGTCAGCCGGCGTGCGGGGGCGGAGGTGGCGTCAGTCGGCGTGCGGGGGCGGAAGCGGCGTCAGTCGGCGCGCGGGGGCGGAAGCGGCACGGAGGGCTCCCAGGCCGCCGGGAGGTAGTCGTACGGCTCGTAGCCGGGGTCGTCGAAGGGGTCGGCCAGCGGATCGGCGCCGGGTCCGGTGTGCGGGGAGTCGGCGGGGGGCTTGCCGGGGGTGAGGGGCTTACCCGTGGCCTTGGCCTTGCCGGGGGCCTTTTCCTCGCCGGAGGCTTTGTCCTTGCCGGAGGCTTTTTTCTTACCGGGGGCTTTGTCCTTGCCGAGGGAACGGTTCTTGCCGGGTGATCGGCCTTCTTCCGTGCCCGGGGCGGGTTCCGTCGCGCTCCGACCGGTGCCGGGACCGGCGACCGCTTCGGCGTCCGCGTCCGGGTCCCCGTCGGTGTCCGGGTCGCCGCCCTCGCCGGACTCCGGCGGCGTCGGAACCGGGGCCGGGGCGCCCTCCGGGCGGCTCCCCGGCGAGCCGGACGAGGCCGAGGGGGACGCGGCCGGACCGGAGGACGCCGAGCCGGGCAGGCCGACCGCCGCCCCGACGGCCCCGACGGCCCCGGCCGCCGCCGCCAGCGCGGCCGCCACGGGGCCCGGCGTGGACGGCGCCACGCGCCGCGGCCGCTCGGAGCGCGGGATCCGGCGGCCCCAGGCCCGTACGCCCAGGGCCACCGGGAGCGCCACGCACGCGCCCCACAGGACCGCCGCCGCGCCCGCCTGCCACCACACCGGACCGAAGGCCGCGAGCCGGCCGGTGCCGAGCGGGCCGCCCGCAGCACCCGCCAGGACGGCGACCGCCACCCCGCACCCCCAGGCCGCGCCGAGGGCGGTCAGGGCGGTGTCCCGGGCCGTCCGGATCCGCGCCGCACGGCCCACCCGCAGGCCCTGGACCACGGCGGCGGTCAGGGGGACCGCGGCGGCGGCCCAGTGGACCCAGGTGCCGCGCCCCTCGGAGGGCAGCGCGGCCAGCAGCGGGAAGCGCGGCACGGTCGGGTCGCCGACGAGCCCCAGCGGGGTCGCGAACGCGCCCGTGCCGAGGGTGAAGCCGGGCCCGAGACCGTACGCGGCTCCCCAGACGGCCATGTCCGGCAGCAGCGCCAGCACGAGGAGCAGGACCGTCACCCGACCGGACCACTCGCCGCCGAGACCCTCGAACGAGGCCTGGGCCCGGCCCGCGTGCCAGGCCAGCGAGACCGCCGCGGCGACCGCGCCGCCGCCGAGCAGCGTCAGGGTCCCGAGCCCCGCGGCGCGCAGGGCCACGGCGGCCTGCCACCGGCCGGGCAGCGGGCGGCCGAGCGCCGTCCAGACGCCCGCTCCGGCCGCGCCGGTGACGACCGCGGGCAGCCAGATCCCCACCGTGACCGGGTCCGCCGGGAGCGGGCCGCTCGCGCTGTAGACCACGACGGCGGCCGCGACCAGCAGGTATCCCCCGGCCACGGCGGCGACGGCGGCGCCCGGTGAGGGGCGCGGGCGGCTCCTGTCGCCCCCGGGGTCGAGGGTGTCGCGGGCGGCCCGGTGGACGAGCCAGACCGGCAGGGCGACGAGGAGCAGCGGCACGATCCCGACGGGGGCGGGAAGGCCGGACAGGGTGTCCGTACGGACCAGGTCCGCGCCGTGCGCGAGCAGCCAGATCCCCGCGGCGACGCGCAGGGCGCCGACGGCGCCGCTGTCGGGGTACGGGGAGCTGATCCAGGCCGCGATCACCAGGACCGCGAGGGCGCCGAGCCCGAGTCCGGCGGCGACCCCGCCCCGGACGCAGGCGGTGGCGAGCGCGGCGGAACGCCCGCCCCGGACCAGGGGGTGTTCGGTCACATGGGTCACGGGGTCATGCTGCCAACGACACGCGCTTTCGCCGCGTAACAGGCAAACCTCCGTTGTGTCGCTCAATATACGTTTATGTACTTTTCCGCCCATAGCAGCTCTGCGGGAGGTCGACGCCGATGAGCCGGAACACCGCGGATTCCGCACCCTCGGGCACCTTGCCGACTCCGAAGGAGCGGCGCAGGTTGCGTGAGGCCCTCGCCCTGAGCGAGGAGCAGGTCGCCGAGGCCATGGGCGTCACGAAGGCGACGGTCAGGTCCTGGGAGACCGGCCGCTCGACGCCACGGGGCCGCAAGCGCGAGGCCTACGCGAAGCTTCTCGGCTCCCACGAGCCGCAGGCCCCGGAGCCGCAGGCGACGGAGTCGCAGGGGGCCGCGTCGCAGGGGGCCGCGTCGCACGGCCCGCAGCCGCTCGGCCCGGAGTCGCGCCGCTCGCAGCCGCCCGCGCCGGACCAGGACCGGGACCGGGCGCAGCCGCCGCCCCTCCCGCGCGCCCAGCCGCAGGCTTCCGCCTCCGCCGACGTCCGGCCCAGGGCCGCCGCCAAGCGGGCCGCCAAGCCGCCACGGGCCCCCTCCCCCGCCCCGGGCATCGCTCCCGGTCCCGCCCGCAAGGGCCCCCCGAAGCCGCCGGAGCGGCTGAAACCGGTGGCGTCGGAGGCCCCTGTGGAACCGGATCCCGTGGCGCCGTCCCCCGCGGGACCGTCGTTCACCCCCGAGCAGGCCTTCGACGCGCTCTACGCCCACACCGCGCCGGGCCTCGTCCACCAGACGTATCTGCTCACCGGGCGCCGGGCGCTGTCCCGCGAGTCCGTCGAGCGGGCCTTCCACCACGCCTGGGAGCACTGGCCCGAGGTGGCCGTGGACGCGGATCCGGTGGGCTGGGTGCGGGCGGTGGCGTACGAGTACGCCCTCTCCCCGTGGCACCGGCTGCGCCGCGCCCACAAGCACCCCGACGCGCCTCCGGCCGAGGCGACCCGGCGGGCGCTGCTCGGCGCGCTCCTCGAACTGCCGCCGGCCTACCGCAGGACGGTGCTGCTCTACGACGGCCTCGGCCTGGACCTGCCGGACACGGCGGCCGAGACGGAGGCGAGCACCCCCGCGGCCGCCAACCGGCTGCTGCACGCCCGGACGGTCCTCGGGCAGCGGATCCCCGAGCTCGCCGAGCCGGAGGCCCTGCACCACCGGCTGAGCACCCTGGTCGCGGAGGCCCCGGCGGCGACCCTGCCGGCCGCCCGCGCGGTCCGGACGGGCAGCGAGCACCGGGCCCGCACCTGGACGCGCGCGGTGCTCGGGGTGACGGCGGCGCTGATCGTGGTCACCGGGTTCACGGTGGCGACCGCGCCGACCCGCTACATCCCGGTGAACGCCCCCGGCGAGACCGTCAACGGGGTGCCGGTGCGCGGCGGCCCGCAGAAGCTCGGCCCGGAGGACCTGGAGCTCCGCGACAAGCTCCGCTCGGAGCCCAACCCGGGCCCGGAGCGCCTGGTCCCGGCGGTCGGCTAGCCCCCGCACCGTACACGCGGGCCGTACACGCGGGCCGTACGCGCGTGGGCCCCGCCCCCGTCCGGTCTCCCGGGAGGGGCGGGGCCCACGCGTCGTACCGCCTGTCAGGCCGCTGTGCGATTCACAGCCCGTTCAGCCGGCGAGGATGGCGCGCGCCAGCTTGGCGGTCTCGGTCGGCGTCTTGCCGACCTTGACACCGGCGGCCTCGAGGGCCTCCTTCTTCGCCTGGGCGGTGCCGGAGGAGCCGGAGACGATGGCGCCGGCGTGGCCCATGGTCTTGCCCTCGGGCGCGGTGAAGCCCGCGACGTAGCCGACGACCGGCTTGGTGACGTTGGCCTTGATGAAGTCGGCCGCACGCTCCTCGGCGTCGCCGCCGATCTCGCCGATCATGACGATCAGCTCGGTGTCGGGGTCCGCCTCGAACGCCGCGAGGGCGTCGATGTGCGTGGTGCCGATGACCGGGTCGCCACCGATGCCGACGGCGGACGTGAAGCCGATGTCACGGAGCTCGTACATCATCTGGTACGTCAGCGTGCCGGACTTCGAGACCAGGCCGATGCGGCCCGGCTTCGTGATGTCGCCCGGGATGATGCCGGCGTTGGACTGGCCCGGGGTGATGAGACCGGGGCAGTTCGGGCCGATGATGCGGGTCTTGTTGCCCTTGGCCTGCGCGTACGCCCAGAAGGCGGCGGAGTCGTGGACCGCGATGCCCTCGGTGATGACGACGGCCAGCGGGATCTCGGCGTCGATCGCCTCGATCACGGCGGCCTTCGCGAAGGCCGGCGGGACGAAGAGGACCGAGACGTCGGCGCCGGTCTCCTTCATCGCCTCGGCGACGGAGCCGAAGACCGGGACCTCGGTGCCGTCGAAGTCGACGGACGTGCCGGCCTTGCGCGGGTTCACGCCACCGACGATGTTGGTGCCGTCACCCAGCATGAGCTTGGTGTGCTTCATGCCCGTGGCACCGGTCATGCCCTGGACGATGACCTTGCTGTCCTTGGTCAGGAAGATAGCCATGGTGTTCTGACCTCGTCCCTTACTTCGCAGCCGCGAGCTCGGCGGCCTTGTCGGCCGCGCCGTCCATGGTGTCCACGCGCTGCACGAGCGGGTGGTTCGCGTCCGACAGGATCTTGCGACCCAGCTCCGCGTTGTTGCCGTCGAGGCGCACGACCAGCGGCTTGGTGACCTCTTCGCCCTTGGAGGCGAGGAGCTCCAGGGCCTGGACGATGCCGTTGGCGACCTCGTCACAGGCGGTGATGCCACCGAAGACGTTGACGAAGACGGACTTGACGTCCGGGTCGCCCAGGATGATCTCCAGGCCGTTCGCCATGACCTCGGCGGAGGCGCCGCCACCGATGTCGAGGAAGTTGGCCGGCTTCACGCCGCCGTGGTTCTCACCGGCGTACGCGACGACGTCCAGGGTCGACATGACCAGACCGGCACCGTTTCCGATGATGCCGACCTCGCCCTCGAGCTTGACGTAGTTGAGGTTCTTGGCCTTGGCGGCAGCCTCGAGCGGGTTGGCTGCGGCCTTGTCCTCGAGGGCCTCGTGCTCGGGCTGACGGAAGTCGGCGTTCTCGTCGAGAGACACCTTGCCGTCCAGCGCCAGGATGCGGCCGTCCTTGGTCTTCACCAGCGGGTTGACCTCGACGAGGAGCGCGTCCTCGGCGACGAAGGTCTTCCACAGGGTGACCAGGGCCTCGGCGACGCCCTCGGCCACGTCGGCCGGGAACTTCGCGAGGGCCACGATCTCGCGGGCCTTCTCGATGTCGACGCCGTCGACGGCGTTGACCGGGACCTTCGCGAGGGCCTCGGGGGTCTTCTCCGCGACCTCCTCGATGTCCATGCCGCCCTGCACCGACGCCATCGCGAGGAAGGTGCGGTTGGTGCGGTCGAGGAGGTACGAGACGTAGTACTCCGCCTCGATCTCCGGGGACAGCTCGGCGATCATCACCTTGTGGACCGTGTGGCCCTTGATGTCCATCCCGAGGATGTCCGTCGCGCGGGCGACGGCCTCGTCCGGGTTCGCCGCCAGCTTGACGCCGCCGGCCTTGCCTCGGCCACCGACCTTCACCTGCGCCTTGACGACCGACTTGCCGCCAAGACGCTCGGTGGCCTCGCGCGCCGCCTCAGGCGTGTCGATGACTTCACCGGCCAGCACCGGTACACCGTGCTTGGCGAAGAGGTCCCTCGCCTGGTACTCGAACAGGTCCACGCGCGTCCGTCCCTTTTCTGATGATCGCGGTTCGTTGTCTGCGTGGGCGTGCCGCGAAGGGCAACGTGACTGCGCTGTCACAAGGGAGGCGTGCACGGAGTCCGTGGACGCGGCATGTCCGTCTCGCAGGTTATCCCCGTGGGCCGTGGGTCCCTAAATCGCGGATACCCGCAGAGCGGTGATACGGGTCACAGACCGTACGGGCCGGGGGGCTGTCCGTAGGGGTGACGGGGTGGGCCGGGGAGGCCCTCGCGGCAGGCGGGGACTGGGCTCCGGGGCCCTCGCGACGCGCCGGGCACCGGGACGAGGGCCGCTCGGCCACGACTGTGATATGAGCCTCAGTGGCGTCGCGGCACCCGTGCGGGTGGCCCGGCGGCGACGGATTCCGCACCTCTCGGGCCCGGCGGCCGCCCCTCGGACGGGCGTCAGGCCTCGGGTATCGGCAGGGGGCGCCGCTCCAGGGCGGCCGCCATGATCTCCGGGAACAGGTCGGGGGTGCAGGCGAAGGCCGGGGCGCCGAGCGCGGCGAGCGCCGCCGCGTTGTCCCGGTCGTAGGCGGGGGCTCCCTCGTCGGAGAGCGCGAGGAGCGCGACGAACTGCACGCCGGAGGCCTTCATCGCCGCGACCCGCTTCAGCATCTCGTCGCGGATGCCCCCCTCGTACAGGTCGCTGACGAGGACGACGACGGTGTCGGCGGGGCGGGTGATCCTGGACTGGCAGTGGGCGAGCGCGCGGTTGATGTCGGTGCCGCCGCCGAGCCGGGTGCCGAAGAGGACGTCCACCGGGTCGTCGAGCTGCTCGGTGAGGTCGACCACGGAGGTGTCGAAGACGACGAGGCGGGTGGCGAGCGACCGCATCGAGGCGAGGACCGCGCCGAAGACGGCGGCGTGGACGACGGAGGCCGCCATGGAGCCCGACTGGTCGACGCAGAGCACCACCTCCTTCCTGAGCCCCCGGGAGGCGCGCCCGTGGCCGACGAGCCGCTCGGGGACGACGGTGCGCCGCTCGGGCAGGTAGTGCTTCAGGTTGGCGCGGATCGTGCGGTCCCAGTCGATGTCGCGGTGTCGGGGGCGGCTGATCCGGGCGGAGCGGTCGAGCGCGCCGGTGAGCGTGGCGCGGGTGCGGGCGGCGAGGCGCTTCTCCAGGTCGTCGACGACCTTGCGGACGACGGCCCGGGCGGTCTCCCGGGTCGTCTCGGGCATGGCCCGGCCGAGGGAGAGCAGGGTGCCGACGAGGTGCACGTCGGGCTCGACGGCCTCCAGCATCTCCGGCTCCAGCAGGAGGGTGGCGAGCCCGAGCCGGTCGATCGCGTCGCGCTGCATGACCTGGACGACGGAGCTGGGGAAGTAGGTGCGGATGTCGCCGAGCCAGCGGGCGACGGAGGGCGCGGAGGCGCCGAGCCCGGCCGAGCGCCCGCCGCCGTCCCGGCCCGTGCGGTCGTAGAGCGCGGTGAGGGCCCCGTCCATGGCGGCGTCCGTGCCGGCGAGGGTCCGGCCGGTGCCGTCGGCGTCGCCGCCGCCCAGGACCAGCCGCCAGCGCCGCAGCCGCTCGTCGTCGGTGGTCGCGCGGGTCATGCGAGGGCCTCCCTTCCGAGGATGAGGTGGAGCAGGGGCAGGACGCCGTCGGCGCGCGCGGGGTCGGCGGTGGCGGCGAAGCCGGGCGTGCCGGGATCGGAGGGCCCCGGCCCGTGGGAGCGCCGCAGCCCCCGGGCGGCCAGCTCGCCGAGGGTGCGGCGCACGCCCGGCTCGTACGCGGAGAAGGTGCGGCGCAGCAGCGGCAGGACGTCGCCGAAGGCGCGGTCCGGCACGGACGTGAGCCAGGCGTCGACCAGGCCGAGGAGGCGCTCGTCGTGGACGAGGAGCAGACCGCCGCCGGAGGCGCCGCCGACGAAGCCGTCGATCCAGGCGGCGACGTCGGCCGGCGGGGTGCCGGGCGAGAGGGCACGGCTCATGAGCGTCGCGGCCTCCCCTTCCCCGATGCGCCCCTCGTCGAGCAGCAGCCGCGCGGCCCGCCCCCGGATGACCCCGGGGATCCGATCCCGCTCGGCAAGCCGCCGCAGCACCCCACTCCAACGGTCGGCGAGTCCGGTGGGGGCGGGGTGGGAGGTGCGGCCCGTGGGGCCAGCGGGGGCAGTGCCGTCGGCGCGGGCAGTACTGACGGGGCTGACGGTGCGGTCGGGGGTATCGGTGCAGTCGGTACGGGCGGCGGAGTCCGTGCGGTCGGTGTGGCCCGTACGGGCAGCGGGGTCCGTGCGGTCGGCGCGGGCAGTACTGACGGGGCTGACGGTGTGGTCGGGGTTGTCGGTGCAGTCGGTACGGGCGGCGGAGTCCGTGCGGTCGGTGTGGCCCGTACGGGCAGCGGGGTCCGTGCGGTCGGCCGGGCCCGGGACGTCGCCGTCGCCGCCCGTGGGCGGACGGTCGTCGAGGAGGCCCATCGCCGTGTGGACGGCGTCCAGCCGGTCCCGCATCCGGGCGGCGGCGTCCGCGTCGAGCCCGGCGCAGGCGGGGGGCAGGCCGACGCAGACGCGCTCGGCGAGCCCGGCGGCGACCTCGCCGAGCGCCGCCGTGCCGGTGCCCCGCACGTCGCCGTAGCGCAGGGAGCGGGCCAGGGCCGGGAGGGCGTCGGCGAGGTGGGCGACGTCGGTGTCGAGCGCGGCCCGGTCGGCGAGCGCCCGCATGACGACGGGCAGCGCGTCGGCCAGCCCGGCGAGGAGGCACCGCTCGGCGAGGGCGGTGAGGTCGGTCAGCGCGGTCGCGGCGAGGGCCCGGGACTCGGCCTTCGCGGTGGCGGCGGCCTCGACGGTGGTACCCCAGACGCCGGCCTCGGCGACCCGGACGTGCAGCTCGGGCTCCCAGCGCAGGCGCCAGGTCTCCCGGAAGGTGCCGGTGCCGGCACGGCCGGCGGCGGGCTCGCCCCAGGGCACGCCGAGGAGTCGCAGGCGGTGCAGCAGGCGACTGCGCCCGGCGTCGGTCTCCTTGCGGAGGTCGAGTCCGAGGTCGCGCTCATGCGCCTCGGGCTTGAGGCGCAGGGTGCGCTGCCGGCGGGCCAGGTCGCGCTGGAGCGGGACGGCCGGGGCGGCGGCCGGGACCTCGCCGAGGACGTCGCCGACGACGAGCCGGTCTCGGACGAGGTCGAGCGGCACGTCGGAGCCCTCGCAGAGCACGGCGCGGACGGCGTCCGTCGTCTCGTCGAGGCCGGGGGCCGGTCGGCCGCGCAGCGCGGCGAGGGTCTCGGCGAGGCGGACGGCCTCGATGACGTGGGCGGAGGAGACGGGGTGGTCCTCGGCCCGGAGGAGGCCGGCGGCCGCGGTCATCCACCGCTCCACGGGCCGGTCGGGGGCGGCGAAGAGGTGGGCGTACCAGCCGGGCGCGTCGATCCCGGCGCCGTACCCGGAGCGGCGGGCGAGCCTGCGGTGGGTCCAGGGGACCCAGGTCAGCTCGGTCCTGGCGCGGGGCAGGCCCTTGAGGAGGGCCTTGTCGGCGGCGACGGTGGTCCTGCGGGCGAGCGCGGGCACGTGCCAGGCGCCGCAGACGACGGCGACGGCGTCCCCGAACTCCTTGCGGGCGGCGCGCAGCCGGAGCCGCATGTGCGCCTCGCGGACCAGGTCGCGGGGGTGGCCGCCGTGCCCGTACGTCTCGCGGAGCGCGCCCATGGCCTCGGCGAGGGCCTCGAAGGGGGCGGTGGGGTCGCCGTCGCCGCGCAGCTCGACGACGTCCTCCCACCAGCGCTCGGCGTCCTCGTACCCGGCGACCCGGGCGAGTTCGGCGACGGGGTCGATCCGCAGGCCGCTCCCGCTGACCGCCTCCTCGTCGTCCGAGTCGTCCCCGTCGCTCCACGTGGGGTCGGCGGCGGCGAGGGTGTGGGCGGCGGGCAGGTCGACGAAGCGGACGGCGGCGCCGTGGTCGAGGGCCCAGCGGATCGCGACCCACTCGGGCGAGAAGGCGGCCATCGGCCAGAACGCGGCGCGACCGGGGTCGTCCACGGCGTGCGCGAGCAGCGCGACGGGGGGCCGCATGGCGGGGTCGGCGGCGAGCGCGACGAGGGCGTCGGCCTCGGCGGGGCCCTCGACGAGCACCGCGGCGGGCCGCGCGGCTTCGAGGGCGGCCCGCACCCCGCGGGCGGAGCCGGGGCCGTGGTGCCGCACCCCGAGCAGCAGGGGCCCGCGCGCGGCCCGGGAGTCCCCGCCGTCCTCGGTCCGGCGGGGGTCCGGCCGGGGCGCGCGGCGGTCGTCGTGCGCGGTCCGCTCCGTGACGGCGGGCGTCATGCGCTCACCTCGCGGCAGGCGCGGTAGAAGTCCTTCCAGTCGTCTCTCTCCCGGACGACGGTCTCCAGGTACTCCTGCCAGACGACCCGGTCGGCCGCCGGGTCGCGGACGACCGCTCCGAGGATGCCGGCGGCGATGTCGGCGGGGCGCAGCACGCCGTCGCCGAAGTGGGCGGCGAGGGCGAGTCCGCCGGTGACGACGGAGATCGCCTCGGCCGGGGAGAGCGTCCCCGAGGGGGACTTGACCCGTGTCCGGCCGTCGGCGGTCACCCCGTCGCGGAGCTCGCGGAAGACGGTGACGACCCGGCGGATCTCGTCCACGCCGTCGGCCGGTGCGGGCAGTTCGAGGGAACGGCCGAGCTGCTCGACGCGGCGGGCGACGATGTCGACCTCGGCCTCGGGGGTCGCGGGCAGCGGGAGCACGACGGTGTTGAAGCGGCGGCGCAGGGCGCTGGAGAGCTCGTTGACGCCCCGGTCGCGGTCGTTGGCTGTGGCGATCAGGTTGAAGCCGGGGACGGCCTGGACCTCCTGTCCCAGCTCGGGGACGGGCAGGGTCTTCTCGGACAGGATCGTGATGAGGGTGTCCTGCACGTCGGCGGGGATGCGGGTGAGCTCCTCGACCCGGGCGGTCGTGCCCTGGGCCATGGCGCGCATCACGGGGCTGGGGACGAGGGCGTCGCCGCTGGGGCCGTGGGCGAGGAGCCGGGCGTAGTTCCAGCCGTACCGGATGGCTTCCTCGGGGGTGCCGGCGGTGCCCTGGACGAGGAGGGTGGAGTCGCCGCTGACGGCGGCCGCGAGGTGCTCGGAGACCCAGGTCTTGGCGGTGCCGGGGACGCCGAGCAGGAGCAGCGCGCGGTCGGTGGCCAGCGTGGTGACGGCGACCTCGACGATGCGGCGGGGTCCGACGTACTTGGGCGTGACGACGGTCCCGTCGGGGAGCGTGCCGCCGAGGAGGTAGGTGGCGACGGCCCACGGCGAGAGGCGCCAGCGGGCGGGCCGGGGCCGGTCGTCGGCCGCGGCGAGGGCCGCGAGCTCATGGGCGAAGGCGTGCTCCGCGTGCGGCCGCAGGGCCTCGGCGGCGGTCTGCGGCCGTCCCGGTCCGGTGTCCGTCTCGACACCGGAACCGGGCTTCGCGATGGTTTCGGGCACGGGCATGGATCCCCCTCCAGATCGTTCGACCTGCTGTGCGATCCACCGTGCACCATGCCACTGACAATCGGATGTCACCGCAGGTCAGGGCTGGTTGGCGGGGTGAGGGGGCGTCAGCCGGCGATCGGGGTGAGGGAGGGTCAGCCGACGATCGGGGAGACGGCGACGCAGCCGCCGGCCATCGCCTGTTCGGCCTTGGCCTCCTTGATGACCTTGCCCTGGTAGACGACCTTGCAGGTGAGGCCGGCCGGGTCGAGCGAGATCGGCATGACGGCCGGCGGCATGATGCCCTTGAGCGTCACGGTCTTCTTCCACGGCGCGGTCGGCTTCTTCTCCGACTCGACCTTCGGCTCCATCGCGGTGCCGCCGCCGGCGTGGTAGTCGATCGACTCGATGCCCTGGCCGCTGACCTCGTAGGTGACCTCGTAGGTCTCGTTCACAGACTTGTCGACCTGGTCGGCGGCCTTCTCGGCGGCCTCGGAGCAGGCTCCGAGGCCGAGGGCGAGGCCGGTGACGGCGAGGGCCGATACGACGGTGCGGACGGTGCGGTTCATGGGTCCCCTGGACGGCGTAATGCGTTTCGTCGGTCGCCGCAGAGAATCGTAAAGAGAAGGTAAAGTCAAATCATCTTCCGCCGTTTAAGCCCTTGATCCCGCCGGACCCGCCGCGTTGTCAGTGGCGGCCTCTACCGTCGGGGACATGAATGCCATGGGGGTGCGCTGGACGTCGGAACAGGTGCTGGCACTGGCTCCTGACGAGGCGTCGCGCAGAGCGGGGAGCAGGCTCGGCACGGCCGGGCCCTGGTCGGAGACGGGCTGCGGCGACGGCGCGGTCTGGGGCCTGTGCAAGGGCAGCGGGAGCACGCCGTACCGGACGGTCGTCGACACCACGGGCCCCGCGTACTCCTGCGGTTGCCCCAGCCGCAAGTTCCCCTGCAAGCACGCGCTGGGCCTGCTGCTGCTCCGGGCGGCGGACGGGATCGCAGCCGAGGACTCCCCCGTGCCCGACTGGGTCGCGCGGTGGCTCACCGCGCGCCGCGGCCGGGGCGCGGACCGGGCGGCGGGGGACGGGGCCGCGGAGGCGACGGCCGACGCGGAGGCGGCGCGCCGCAGGGCCGAGCGCAGGGCGGCCCGGATCACCTCGGGTGCCCAGGAGTTGGAGCAGCGGCTCGCCGACCTGCTGCGCGGCGGCCTCGCGGTGGCCGGGCAGGCGGGCTACGGGCTGTGGGAGGAGACGGCGGCCCGCATGGTCGACGCCCAGGCGCCGGGCCTCGCCGGGCGCGTCCGGGAGTTGGGGGCGATACCGGGGTCGGGGGCGGGCTGGCCGGTGCGGCTCCTGGAGGAGTGCGCCCTGACGCATCTGCTCGACCGGGCGTGGCTGGCGGCGGACCGGCTGCCCGCCCCGTTCGCGACGACGGTGCGGACCCGGGTGGGCCTTCCCTCCCCGGCCGACGGCGCCCGGGTGCGCGACCACTGGCTGGTCCTCGCGCAGTACGACACGGCCGACGCCCGGCTGACGACCCGCCGGATCTGGCTGCACGGCTCGACGACGGGCCGGACCGCGCTCCTGCTCTCGTACGGCGCGGCGGGCCGGGCGCCGCAGCTCGCGCTCCCCGTGGGCGCGCTGCTCGACGGCGAACTGACCCCGCACACCGGCGCGGGCCAGGTGCGGGCGGAGCCCGGCGGGCAGTTCGTCCCGGTCACCGGGCCCGTCGCCCCGCCGCCGGGCGGACCGGTCGGCTCGGCGCTCGACGCGTACGGCAGAGCGCTGACCGAGGATCCCTGGCTGGAGTCCTGGCCGGTGACGCTGGACGGGGTCGTGCCCGCGCGCGCGGAGTACGGCTGGCAGCTCGCCGACGCCGACGGTCGCGAGGCCCTGCCGCTGACGCCCGCCGCCCAGTCCCGGCCCGGTCTCTGGCGGCTGGTCGCCCTGTCCGGCGGGGCACCGGTGACCGTCTTCGGGGAGTGCGGGCACCGGGGGTTCACGCCGCTCGCCGCCTGGTCGCCCGAGTCGCCGGGAGAGACGGTTCCCCTCCTATGACGCCCGGTCACCCCGCACCGCCCCACGGAAGGAGCCCGATGGACACCACCACGACCACCGACGGGGCCGACCGCCTCTGGGAGGAGCTCGTCAGCTCGGCGCTCCTGGGGACGGATCGGCGGCCACCCACCGGACTGCCGGGTCCCCTGGCCGCCCGGGACATACCCGGCGCCCTGCTCGGCGCCGCCGCGCTGCACACCGTGCGGCGCAGGGCAGGGCTGCGGCCCGGACCCGCGGCTCCCCTGCCGGAGCCCGCTCCGGAGGACCCGCGCGCGCCGCTGCCCGAGGCCGCCCGGCGCCGCCTGGACCAGCTGCTCGCGGGCCGCGCCGCGCCCTCGCCCGCGGGACGGCGCGGGGCCGCCCCCGACCTGGCCGAACTGCTCCCGCAGTGGCTGGCCCTCGCCAACCGGCACGGCTACAAGGCGCCGCCCGCCACCCTGCCGGCGTTGCTCGACGCGGCCCGGGCCCGCACCGACCTGCGGCCCCGGGCGCTGCGTCTGGCCGGGCCGCGCGGGCTGTGGCTGGCCCGGCTCAACCCCGACTGGAGATTCGCCCTCCGGGGCACGGGGACGGGCACCGGTCTCCCCTCGCCGAAGGACCCGGAGGGCGTCCGCGCGCTGTGGGACGAGGGCCTGTTCGCCGAGCGGGTCGCCCTGCTGTCGGCCGTACGGACCGACGACCCGGCCGCCGGTCTCGCGCTGCTCGCCTCGACCTGGTCCGCCGAGCGGGCGGAGGACCGGCTGATGTTCCTGGACTCGCTGCGCACCGGACTCTCCGACGCCGACGAGGAGTTCCTGGAGGCGGCCCTCGGCGACCGGAGCCGTAACGTCCGCGCCACCGCCGCCGAGCTGCTCTCCGCCCTGCCCGCCTCCGCCCTCGCAGGCCGGATGGCAGGCCGGGCCGCCACCTGCGTCGGCCTGGACCGGACGGCCCCGGTCCCGACGATCGCCGTCGAGGCCCCGCACGAGTGCGACGCGGCGATGCAGCGGGACGGCCTGGTGGCGACGCCTCCGGCGGGCCGGGGCGAGCGCTCCTGGTGGCTCGGCCAGCTCGTCGAGGCGGCGCCGCTGTCCTCCTGGCCCGCCCGCTTCGGGGGGCGGGACCCGGAGGAGATCGTGGCGCTGCCGGTGGCCGACGACTGGCAGGGCGAACTGCACGCGGCCTGGTGCCGGGCGGCGGTACGGCAGCGGGATCCGGCGTGGTCGCGCGCGCTGCTCGGATCCCCCGCGATCCCGCCCGCGACGGGCCCCGGCACCTCCTCCCTGGCCGAGCGGGCGCAGCTCCTGTCGACGCTCCCGGTGGAGGAACGGGCGCGCTGGGTCGGCGCGTTCGTCGCGGCCCACGGGCTCTCGGAGGCGTTCCAGCTGCTCGGCGTCTGCGCCGTGCCGTGGGCGGAGCCGCTCGGCGCGGCGGTGATCGACGCCCTCGACATCGCGCGGGAGGCGGGCAGTTACCCGTGGAGCTTCAGCGGGGTGATGGGCCTGGCGGAGCGCTGCCTCGCCCCGGAGGCGGCGGGGCGGCTGGAGTCCCTGACCGCCCGGTCCGACGAGGCCGAGGACCACTCCCCCGGCGCGGGCGCCTACTGGGCGGAGGCGTTCCAGCGCCTGGTCTCCACACTGCGCCTCCGCGCGGCCATGCAGGCCGAACTCACCCCGCCACCGTCCCCCTGACGGTCGCCGGCGCCATCCCCCTCCACGCTCCCGACACTCCCTGACCGCCCCCGGCGACGACCGTCCACCCGTCCGGGACGGCCGTCCGGGACGGCCTTCCGGCCACAGACAACCACCCACCCACGCCCCACCGGGCCAGGTCGCACCCGCCCACGCCCCCCGGGCCGGGCCGCACCCGCCCATGCCGCACCGGGCAAGCCCGGCCGGTCGGCCGGAACAGCCGCGCCCCCGGACTCCGACCGCCCCCCCGGCCGTCCAAAGCCGCCGCGCCCCGGACGTACCGCGCCCGCCACCGCACGGGGAGCAGCCACTCCCCACACGACGAAAGGGCCCTCCCGCAGGGGAGGGCCCTTTCACCCGGCCGCGAGCGCAGCGACTACGCGGCGACGCGGACGTTCGCGTTGACCCACTCGACGATGGACGTGGTGGTCGCGCCCGGTGTGAAGATCTCCGCCACGCCCTTCTCCTTCAGCGGAGCGATGTCCGCCTCGGGGATGATGCCGCCGCCGAAGACCTTGATGTCCTCGGCGTCACGGTCCTTGAGCAGCTCCAGGACCTTCACGAACAGCGTGTTGTGCGCTCCGGAGAGGATCGAGAGGCCGATCGCGTCGGCGTCCTCCTGGATCGCGGTGTCGACGATCTGCTCGGGCGTCTGGTGGAGCCCCGTGTAGATGACCTCCATACCGGCGTCGCGGAGCGCCCGCGCGATCACCTTGGCTCCGCGATCGTGGCCGTCGAGACCCGGCTTGGCGACCACGACGCGGATCGGACCGCTCACACCCATCACTGCCTCCACATGCGACCCCCGCGCCTCGTTGCCGGGGAGGTGAACGAACGTTATCTCCAGCATCCCGCACCCGGCTGTTTCGCGGAGGCGACCGAGGGGGAAATCACACGTGGGACATGTTCGCTCTGCGCCGTCCCCGCTTTCGGGCCCTCCTCCTGGGCCCACCAGCCGCGAGCGGGGCCGGTCGCGAAGGGAGCCGCGACGAGGTCGCCGCGCCCCCGTGCCGCCGTCCGTGCGGCGCGGGGGCGCGGCGGACCGGCGAACCGTTCGGCCCCGCGTGCCGATCGGGAGGCCGGCCATGGAGCTCACCAAGGTCACCGCCCTGATGAAGGCCACCGCGCTGGAAGTCGCGATCCTGGCCGGTCATCTCGTCCTCTACCCGTCCGGGATCGTCGCCGAGCGGCTCGCCGCCGCCCCGGCCCCGGAGAAGACGCCCGCGCGGACGCGCTGCACGACCTCCGGCGAGGGCCCCGACCCGGCCGACGAAGAGGCCCCCGACCCGGCCCCCACGTCGATCGCGCAGGGTGACGGCAGCCGTCCGGTCGTCCTGCTGCACGGCCTCGTCGACAACCGATCCGTCTTCGTGCTGCTGCGCCGCTCCCTCACCCGGAACGGCCGTGACTGCGTCGAGTCGCTCAACTACTCCCCGCTCACCTGCGACCTGCGGGCCGCCGCCGAGCTGCTGGGCCGCCGGGTGGACGAGATCCGCGCCCGCACCGGGCACACCGAGGTCGACGTCGTCGGGCACAGCCTGGGCGGGCTCATCGCCCGCTACTACGTACAGCGCCTGGGCGGTGACAGCCGGGTGCGGACCCTGGTCATGCTCGGCACCCCGCACGCGGGCACCACCGTGGCGCCGCTCGCGGACGCGCATCCGCTGGTGCGGCAGATGCGGCCCGGTTCCGAGGTGCTGCGAGAGCTCGCCGCGCCCGTGCCCGGCTGCCGGACCCGGTTCGTGAGCTTCTGGAGCGATCTGGACCAGGTGATGGTGCCGGTGGAGACCGCCCGACTGGACCACCCCGACCTTCTCGTGCACAACGTGCGGGTGAGCGGGATCGGCCACCTCGCGCTGCCCGTGCACCCGACGGTGGCCGCCGGGGTCCGGGAAGCCCTCGACGCGGGCGGTCCGGTCGCCTCCGGAACACGGGAAGAGGGGCACGGATCGACGTCCGTCGCCTGAGCACGCGACACCGGATTTCGAACGTCCATCGAACACAAGGCCAAAGCTCTCCACCCGACCTGCCGAAACACGGTCGATTGCCCTTTTCCTACAGGACCAAACCCCGTCGAAGATTGTCCGCCGCGCGTACTGCCGGGTACAGTCGCGCCACTGCTTACCCCCGGGACACCCCTCACGGGCCGCCCCGGACTGGTCCTGCTGCCGAGGCGAGAGAGACGTTGGTGAACGACCAGCACCCCCACGCCGGGTACGTCGGAGACGGCGCCCACACCACCGGCAGTTTCGCCATCGACCCGCTGTTCGGCGCCTATCCCGACGGCCAGGCCGACCACAGCGGCCAGTGGGACCTCGGCCAGTACGCGGCCACCGGCACGTACGGGACGACGGGGCAGTACGACACCGGCGGGACGTACGACACGACCGGCCAGTGGGACACCACGGGCCAGTGGAACGCCGCCGCCACCGGCTACGAGGCCACCGGCGGGTACGCGACCACCACGGCGCAGTACGACGCCGGCGGTGCGTACGACACAACCGGCCAGTACGACGCCACCGGCCAATGGGACGCCTCCGCCTGGACGGACGCCCAGCACACCGCCCCGTACGAGACCGCCCACGCCGGCGCCTACGCCGCCCAGGGCACGTACGGCTACGACACCTACGACGCCACCGGCCAGTGGGCCGCCCCCGCCTTCGCGACCGAGACGGGCGCCTTCGACGCGACCGCGTGGAACCAGGCGGCCCCGGAGCCCGAGCCGGTCGTCCCCCAGCAGTACACCCCGCAGGCCGAGCACACCGCGGAGTTCGCCTTCGAGTACGTCCCCGAGGGCCACGAGGAACACGCCGCCGACGAGGCCGAGTCCGAGGACGCGGGCTCGCCCGAGGCCTTCGAGGGCGACGACGCCTACGACTACGAGCACGACGGCGACCACGACTACGACCACGACGAGCCGGCCGCCGGTGACGGGCCCGCCGTCGAGGTCCGCACCGACGCGCCCCTCGCGGGCCGCCCCGTGCGCCGCTCCTCCGGCGGCGCCCGCGGCCGCCGCCGTACGCCCGCCAAACGGTCCGCGCTGCTGACCGTCGCCGTCCCGTCCGCCTGCGTCATGGGGGTCGCCGGCATCGCCGCCGCCTCCGTCGGAGGCCTCACCGGACCCACGGCGACCGGCGGGCAGAAGGACGACACGACCGCTCTCGCCGCCGCCGACCCGGCCTCGGTCCAGCAGGTCGCCGCCAACAACGCGCTCGACACCCAGCTCGCCGCGCTCAGCGCCGACGCCCGCGACTTCGGCGACCGCGCCAGCCGCACCCAGGAGCGCATCGACCTCAAGGCCCGCCAGGCCGCCGACAAGAAGAAGCGCGAGGAGGAGGCGGCCCGCAAGGAGGCGCTGCGTCCCAAGTACCTGCTGCCGGTGAAGCTCCACCAGCTCAGCGCGCGCTTCGGCCAGTCGGGCGTCAACTGGATGTCGGTGCACACGGGCATCGACTTCCCCGTGCAGTACGGCACGCCCGTGATGGCCGCGACCGACGGCACCGTCCGCACCCAGTGGAACAGCGCCTACGGCAACATGGCGATCGTGACCTCCCCCGACGGCACCGAGACCTGGTACTGCCACCTCAGCAGCACCAAGCTCCGCTCGGGTTACGTCAAGGCCGGCGACGTCATCGCGTACTCCGGCAACTCCGGCAACTCCACCGGCCCGCACCTCCACTTCGAGGTCCGGCCCGGCGGCGGCTCCGCGATCGACCCGCTGGCCTGGCTGCGCAGCCACGGCCTCGACCCGACCAGCTGAGCCCTTCCTCGTACGGAACAGGGCGGGGCCCCGGCGCACATCGCCGGGGCCCCTTCCCGTACCGCTACAGCTTCTCGACCGGCGCGTACCGCAGCAGCAGCCGCTTCGGCTTCTCGTCGCCGAAGTCGATCGTCGCCTGCGCGTCCGAGCCCGCGCCCGTCACCGACATCACGGTGCCGAGGCCGAACTGGTCGTGCGTCACGCGGTCGCCGACCTGGAGGGAGATCACCGGCTTCTCCCCCGCGCGCCGGGTGGCGAATCCGGAGGGGCCGGAGCGCGAGCGGGAGGACGACAGCGAGGAGGTGATCCCCGAGGTCGGCCCGGCGGGCTTCACCATCGGACCGGTCCGCTTCCACTCCAGGTACGCGGGCGGGATCTCCTCCAGGAAGCGCGAGGCCGGGTTGTACGAGGGCTGGCCCCAGGCGCTGCGCATCGAGGAGCGCGTGAGGTAGAGCCGCTCCCGCGCGCGCGTGATGCCGACGTACGCCAGGCGCCGCTCCTCCTCCAGCTCCTTCGCCTGCCCGAGGGCGCGCATGTGCGGGAAGACGCCGTCCTCCATGCCGGTGAGGAACACGACCGGGAATTCGAGGCCCTTGGCGGTGTGCAGGGTCATGAGCGTGATGACGCCCCGGCCCTCCTCGTCCTCGTCGGGGATCTGGTCGGAGTCGGCGACGAGGGCGACCTTCTCCAGGAACTCGGCGAGCGTCGCGGGCTCTTCGCCCTGCTCCTGCTCGAATTCGAGGGCGACGGCGGCGAGTTCCTGGAGGTTCTCGATCCGGGTCTCGTCCTGCGGGTCGGTCGAGGCCTGGAGCTCGGCCAGATAGCCCGTCCGCTCCAGGACCGCCTCCAGGACGACGGCCGGACCGGCGCCGGACTCGACGACCGTGCGGAGCTCGTCCATGAGCGCGTTGAACCGCTTCACGGCGTTCGCCGAGCGCGCCGCCATGCCGTACGCCTCGTCGACGCGCTTCAGGGCCTGCGGGAAGGTGATCTTCTCGCGCAGCGAGAGGGCGTCGATCATCGCCTCGGCGCGCTCGCCGATGCCCCGCTTGGGGACGTTCAGGATGCGGCGCAGCGGGACGTTGTCCTCGGGGTTGGCGAGGACGCGCAGGTACGCGAGGACGTCGCGGACCTCCTTGCGCTCGTAGAAGCGCACGCCGCCGACGACCTTGTAGGGCAGCCCGACGCGGATGAAGATCTCTTCGAAGACGCGGGACTGGGCGTTCGTCCGGTAGAAGACGGCGACATCGCCCGCCTTGGCGTCGCCCGCGTCGGTGAGCCGGTCGATCTCGTCGGCGACGAACTGCGCCTCGTCGTGCTCGGTGTCGGCGACGTATCCGGTGATCGTGGATCCCGCGCCCGCGTTCGTCCACAGGTTCTTGGGGCGGCGGGACTCGTTGCGCTCGATGACGGCGTTGGCCGCGGAGAGGATCGTCTGGGTGGAGCGGTAGTTCTGTTCCAGGAGGATCGTCGTCGCGTCCGGGTAGTCCTCCTCGAACTGGAGGATGTTGCGGATGGTCGCGCCGCGGAAGGCGTAGATCGACTGGTCGGCGTCGCCGACGACGCACAGCTCGGCCGGGCCGAGGTCCTCGTAGCCGGTGCCGACGAGCTCCCGCACGAGGGTGTACTGGGCGTGGTTGGTGTCCTGGTACTCGTCGACGAGGACGTGCCGGAAGCGGCGGCGGTAGTGCTCGGCGACGTCCGGGAACGCCTGGAGCAGGTGCACCGTCGTCATGATGATGTCGTCGAAGTCCAGGGCGTTGGCCTCGCGCAGCCGCGCCTGGTACATCCGGTACGCCTCGGCGAGCGTCTTCTCGAAGCCGTCGGCGGCCTGGTCGGCGAAGGCCTCCTCGTCGATCAGTTCGTTCTTGAGGTTCGAGATCTTGGCGCTGAACGACTTCGGAGGGAACTTCTTCGGGTCGAGGTCCAGGTCGCGGCAGACCAGCGACATCAGACGCTTGGAGTCGGCGGCGTCGTAGATCGAGAAGGAGGAGGTGAAGCCGAGCCGCTTCGACTCGCGGCGCAGGATGCGGACGCAGGCGCTGTGGAAGGTCATCACCCACATCGCGTTGGCGCGCGGTCCGACGAGCTGCTCGACGCGCTCCTTCATCTCGCCGGCGGCCTTGTTCGTGAAGGTGATCGCCAGTATCTGGCCCGGGTGGACGTGCCGCGTGCCGAGGAGGTGGGCGATGCGGTGGGTCAGCACCCGGGTCTTGCCGGAGCCGGCGCCGGCGACGATGAGCAGCGGGGTGTCGGTGTGGACGACGGCGGCGCGCTGCTGTTCGTTCAGCCCCTCCAGGAGCGCGGCGGGGTCCACCACGGGACGAGGGTGGCCGTCGCGGTAGTGCGTGTCCCGGGCGGGCGGGGGCACGTCGAAGTGCTCCCCGAAGAGGTCGTGCGGGACCTCCTCCGCGGCCGGAGCGCCGTGCTCGTCGTCCTCGGGGTGGGGCGGGGGCTCCTCCGAGGAAGGGTTCTGGAGGCCGGCCAGGAAGCTGTCGTCAAAGAGGCTGCTCATCGCCTCACGAGTCTAGGGCGCCCCACCGACATCCGGGTCCGCCTTCAGGACGGTCTCTGTGGAAGCCCTCACACCCAGAGGGTCGCGATGAAGATGTTCGCCATGGTCAGGCCGCCGACCGCGGCGAAGAGGCCCTTGTCGACCTTCTCCTCGTCCCGCTTGACGTAGACCAGGCCGAGGATCACGACGAGGATCGCGAGCTTGATGCCGATCTTGAGGTTGTTCACGGTCTGGTCGTCGGCCTGGTTGAGGCCGACGAGCGCGATGCCCGTGATCAGCATGGTCAGCGCGCCGTGCAGCATCGCGGGGCTGAAGCGGGCCGTACCGGCGCCCATCGCCTTCATCTGGGTGAGGAATCCGCCGAGGAGGGAGGCGATGCCGATGATGTGCAGGGCGACGAAGACATTGATGAGGACGTCCATGGGGCGGAGCCTAACCGGGGCCCCGACACCGCCCTCCGGCCGGGTCTCCTCACTCCGGGACGGCCGGGTCTCGGCCCTCCGGGACGGCCGGGTCTCGGCCCTCCGGACGGCAGGGGCTCGGCCCTCCGGGACCGTCGGGGCGCTCACGCCGGGACGGGCCGGGTCCCTCGCTTCGGGACGACGACGTCCCTCACGCCGGGACGGGCGGGTCCGTCACTGCGGGGACGGGCGGGTCCGTCACTCCGGGACGCCAGACGAAGATCCAGGGCTCCCAGACGGGCGAAATCGATCGGCGACACGTCTTCTGGCGCCAATTGCGGTCAACTCCCCATCCGGCCGTGACCCCAGGTTTAGCGTCCTCCACCAGGTGACCGGCTTCCCACCACCGCCGCCGGCGATCCGGCGGCTGTCGGTCACCCCCGCCGAGGAACCCGGCGGCGGTCCGTCTCCCCTGTGCGGCCCGCCGTCGGCCCGGCGGGCCCCGTTCCCCCAGGGAAGAGGATGTGACCCGCCTTCGTGGCAGCGCACCGGAAGTCCAAACAGTCCCCCCTCGGCGGCTCGGCGGTCCGTACCGCAGCCACCCTCGCCCTCGCCTCGGCGGCGACGGCGACGCTCTTCGAAGGGTCCGGACACGCGGACCCCCGGCCCACCACCGCCCAGGTCAAGGCGGAGGTCGACCGGCTCTACGAGGAGGCCGAGGTCGCGACCGAGCGGTACAACGGGGCGAAGGAGAAGGCCGACCAGGCGCGCACGGCCTTCGACCGGCTGCGCGACGAGGCGGCCCGCAGGACCGAGCGGCTCAACACCGCCAGGGAGGGCCTCGGGGCCATGGCCGCCGCCCAGTACCGCAGCGGAGGCCTGGACCCGGCCGTGCAGCTCGCCCTCACCTCGGACCCGGACCAGTACCTGGAGCGCGCCGCGCTCGCCGAGAAGGCCGGGGAGCGGCAGGCCGCCGCCGTCACGTCCGTACGGCGCGAGCTCGCCGCGATCCGGCAGCTGCGCGGCGAATCCGCGGGGAAGCTGACGGCGTTGCGCGGGCACGAGACGGAGCTGCGGCGGCAGAAGGCGGCCGTGGTCGGCAAGCTGGCGGAGGCCAGGAGACTGCTCGACCGGCTGACGGACGAGGAGCGGGCACGGTACGAGGCCGCCGTCGCGGCCCGGAACGGCTCCGGCACCTCGACGACCCGGGCCGACAACACGAACGGTTCGGCCGGAAGCACCACCCGAAGCTCCGCCGCCGCCGGCACCACCGGCGGGAGCTCCGCGACCGCGCGGGCCGACCGCTCCTCGGGCGCCGGGCGCGCGTCGGTGAACGCCCCGAACTCCCGGGCCGCCGCAGCGATCTCCTTCGCCCGCGCCCAGCTCGGCAAGCCGTACGTGTGGGGGGCGACGGGCCCCTCCGCGTACGACTGTTCCGGCCTCACCCAGGCGGCCTGGCGCGCGGCCGGCGTCACCCTGCCCCGCACCACCTACACCCAGATCAACGCCGGACAGCGCGTCTCCCGCTCCCAGCTGGCCCCTGGCGACCTGGTCTTCTTCTACTCCGGCATCAGTCACGTCGGGCTCTACATCGGCGGCGGCCAGATGATCCACGCCCCCCGCCCGGGCGCCCCGGTGCGCGTCGCGCCGATCGACGAGATGCCCTTCGCCGGCGCGACCCGAATCGGCTGACCCCACGGGCCGGACCATCGGACCGGCCCCTGCCCCTGCCCGGATCCCGCGGGCCCGGATCCCTCGGCCCGACCGCCTGCCCCGGATCTGCGGCCCGAGCCCCGGAGCGCCGCAGGACCGGAGGAGCCGGAGGACCCGATGGGCCCGGAGCGGCGACCTCAGACCAGGCGGCGGGCGGTGGCCCAGCGGGTCAGCTCGTGGCGGTTGGAGAGCTGGAGCTTGCGCAGCACCGCCGAGACGTGCGACTCGACCGTCTTCACCGAGATGTAGAGCTGCTTGGCGATCTCCTTGTACGCGTACCCCCGGGCGATCAGGCGCAGTACCTCCCGCTCCCGCTGGGTGAGCCGGTCCAGGTCCTCGTCCACCGGGGGCGCGTCCGTGGAGGCGAACGCGTCCAGGACGAAGCCGGCGAGGCGAGGCGAGAAGACGGCGTCGCCCTCCTGCACGCGGAAGACCGAGTCGACCAGGTCGGTACCGGTGATCGTCTTGGTGACATAGCCGCGGGCACCGCCCCGGATCACCCCGATGACGTCCTCGGCCGCGTCCGAGACCGAAAGGGCCAGGAAGCGGACCGGGTCCTCGTGCGCGCTCATGAGGCTCGCGCAGCGCCGCAGCACCTCGACCCCGCCGCCGCCCGGCAGGTGCACGTCGAGGAGGACGACCTCGGGGCGGGTCGCGGTGATGACCGTGACCGCCTGGTCGACGTCGGCGGCCTCGCCGACCACCTCGACGCCGGTGATCTCGGTCCGGCCGATCTCGGCCTGGACCCCGGTGCGGAACATGCGGTGGTCGTCGACGAGCACCACCCGCACCCGGCGCTCCGTGCCCTGCGCCCCCGCGTCGCCTCCGGTCGCCGCTCCGGTCTCGTCGCTCATCCGTCCGCCCTCTCCATCTCGAGCTCCACTTCGGTGCCGCCGCCCTGCGGTGACCGCAGCCGGGCCGTACCGCCGTTGCGCTGCATACGGCCGATGATCGATTCTCGTACGCCCATCCGGTCCTCGGGTACCGAGTCCAGGTCGAAGCCCGGCCCCCGGTCCCGCACCGAGACGAAGACGGTGCGCCCCTCCACCTCGGCGTACACCTGCACGGCCCCACCCTCGCCACCGTACTTCGCGGCGTTGACCATCGCCTCGCGCGCGGCCTGCATCTGCGCGGAGAGCTTCTCGTCGAGGGGGCAGTCGCCGACGACGACCACCTCCAGCGGGACCCCGTGCTTGTCCTCGACCTCGGCCGCGGCCCGCTTCACCGCCTCGGCGAGGGTCTCGGGCTCCTCGTCCCTGCCGGTGCCCTCGGGCTTGTAGAGCCAGTTCCGCAGCTCGCGCTCCTGGGCGCGGGCCAGGCGGCGCACCTCGCCGGCGTCGTCGGCGTTGCGCTGGATCAGGGTGAGGGTGTGCAGCACGGAGTCGTGGACGTGGGCGGCGACCTCGGCGCGCTCCTGGGCGCGGATGCGCATAGTCCGCTCGTCCGTGAGGTCCTGCGACATGCGGACCAGCCAGGGGCCGGCGAGGAGCGCTATGCCGGTGAGGACCGCGACGGCGGCGGTGACGGCCGTGCCGAGCTGGGCGACGGAGCCGCGGACCACCACGAAGATCGCGAGACCGGTGCCGACGAGGGCGACGCCGACGAGCCCGCGGACGAGCTGGAACGCGCGTCTGCGGCGGCCGGGATCGGTCCAGCTGGCGCGGCGGGCGTTGTCCGCCTGGCGCCATACGAGGGCGACGCCGACCGCGATGAGGATCAGCGGCCATATGTAGCGCCCGGTCTGGGTGTCGACGCTGACGTTCCCCACGAGGGCCGCGAGGCCGATGCCGAGCGCGATCAGGGCGACGACCTGGCCCCGGTCGGGCTTGCGGAGTCTGCGGCGCCCGTCCGAGGTGGTCTCGAAGAGGGAGCGCGGGGCGGACCGGCCGCCGACGCCGAGCGGGACGACGATCCAGAAGACCGCGTAGAGCACGATGCCCAGGCCGTTCGAGAACGACAGCACCACGAACAGCACGCGCACCCAGACGACCGGCAGGCCGAGGTGGCCGGCGAGGCCCCTCGCGACACCACCGAGCCAGCGCCCGTCGGCGCTGCGGTAGAGCCTGCGCACGGGCGGTTCGTCGGTCTCGGTGACACGAGCGGTTGCGGACATGCACCGATCGTCACACGAGGGGCCCGCCCGGGACATCAGGGTCGGCCCTGAGATCGTCCCTGGTACGGACTCAGGGGTGTCGCCCCCGCGAATATCAGGGACGGGCCAGGGTCGGTCCCGGTGCCGCCCGGCGTCACCGGCCGTCACCATGGAGGCATGACGAGTTCGATGCCTTCGCAGCACGAGGCCCCGCCGCCGGCGGAGGCCGATCCCGCCCCGCCGCTCCGGCGCTCGCGCGGGAGCAACGTCGTGGGCGGTGTCTGCGGAGGCCTCGGGCGGCACTTCGACCTCGACCCGGTGGTCTTCCGGGTGGTGCTCGGTGTGCTGGCCGTGGCGGGCGGCCTGGGCCTGGTCTTCTACGGCTTCGCGTGGCTGCTGATCCCGCTCGCGGGCGAGGAGGAGAGCGAGGGACGCCGGCTGCTGACGGGCCGGGTGTCGGGAGCCTCGCTCGCCGCGCTGCTGATGGCGCTGATCGGCTGCGGGGTGTTCCTCTCGACCCTGCACAGCGGTGAGGTGCTCGGCTTCACCCTGGTCCTGTCGCTCGCCGTGTGCGGGGCCGCGGTCTGGTCGCAGCGGCGGCGGGCCGGCGGCGAGGCCGATGGGAGACCGGACGCGGCCGCCGTGCTCGCGGTCGCCGAGGCACCGCCCGAGACCAAGGCCCCGCCGATCTTCGAGTCCCCCTCCTGGTGGAAGGACCCGATCGTCAAAGACGGTTCGACGGGGCGGCTGGCCATCGGCTACCTGTGGGGTCCGCACGGGATCCTGGACGACGACGGCAAGGTCGGCGGCGAGGTGCCGGCGCCGGGCAGCCAGTGGGGTCCCGACCCCTCGGCGCCCGGGCGGCCGACGCCCTCCGTGCGCCGGAGCCCGTTCTCCATCGGAGGTCTCGTCTTCCTCCTCGCCCTGCTCGCGGGCGGTCTCGGCACGGGCCTGACCTGGGACACCCACCCCCTGGGCACCAGCCTGCAGGTCGGTCTCGCGGCGGCGCTCGCGGTGTTCGGGCTGGGCCTCGTCGTCAGCAGCTTCCTCGGCCGGACCGGTTTCGGCACGGTCCTCCTGACCGTGGTCACGGCGGGCCTGCTCGCGCTGTCCTCGGCGGTGCCCGACCGGATCAGCACCGAATGGGTCCGCGAGACGTGGCGGCCGGTGTCGGTCGCCGGCGTGCGGCCGGAGTACCAGCTGGGCACCGGCGTCGGGACGCTCGACCTGTCCGCGGTCCCGCTCCCGGCGGGTGCCACGGCGTCGACCCGTGCCTCGGTGGGCGCCGGAAAGCTCAAGGTGATCGTCCCGGAGGGCGCGGTGGTCAAGCTGCGCGCGCAGGTCAGCCTGGGCGATCTGCAACTTCCGGGGGCGCCCGCCGACGACATAGACATCGAGCCGGACCGCGAGGTCACCCGGACGCTCACGCCGCCGGCCGGGACCACCCCGGCGGGCACCCTGGACCTCTCGCTGGAGGTCGGACTCGGACAGGTGGAGGTCACCCGTGCTGCTTCATGAGTTCCGCCCGGGCCGGCTGCTGGCGGGCCTGACCGCCCTCGCCGTGGCCGCCGTGTACGCGGGCGACGCCGCCGGCGCCTGGACCACCCCGTGGTACACGGTGATCCCCGTGCTCTGCGGCGGCCTGGGCACCGCCGCCCTCGCGACCTGGGTCGCCTATCGAATACGGCGCCGTTCGGCGAGGACCCGGTCCAGCGACAGCACCGGGGCCCCGGCCAGCAGCAGCGGCAGCCAGGACATCAGATAGGCCAGGTCGTTGCCGAGGTAGTACGGGTGCACCTGCCAGCTCACGGTCAGCCAGAGGCTCAGTGAGATCAGCGCGCCGCCGAGCGCCGCCAGTCGGGTGAAGAGACCGAAGAGGGTCCCGAGCCCGACGGCGAGCTCTCCGAAGGCGATGGCGTATCCGAAGCCGGTCGGATTGTTGAGGGCGACGTCGACGAGGGCGGGGATCGCGGAGCCGTCGCGGACCCCGCGCATCATCTCGCCGATGGAGCCGTTGCCGGTGTCGGCGAAGAAGGCGGGGTCGGTGAGCTTGTCGAGTCCGGCGTAGATGAAGGTCACGCCGAGAAAGATCCGCAGGGGGAGGAGGGCGTAGCGGGAGGCGATGGCCTTCCACTGGTCGAAGGTGGCCACCCGCTCGACGAAATGTCCGTTGCCACGTTCGCCGTCACCACCGTCACCACGGCCGCTGTCGCCGCCCCGACCGGCGTAGCCGCCACCGCCTCTGCCACTGCCACTGCCTCGACCGGCGTAGCCGTCACCGCCGCTGCCGCCGCCACGACCGGTGTCTCCGCCATCGCCACCGCTACTGCCGCTGCCGCTGCCGCGACCAGCGGCGTCGCCTCCAGGGGCACCGGAGCCGCCCCGGCCGTCGCCCGTGTCGTGCGGTCGGTCCGTCTGTCCCGTCATCGTCGGTCACCTCTCCACACCCCGTACGACTGTTCGCGGAACGATTCTCCTCGCACCTGGCGCCCGAGACACGGAAAGGGGGCGGGACGCTCAGTCCAGGACGTCGATCGTGACCCGGTTGGTCTCCACGCCGGCCGCCGTGACGACCCACACCTCCACCCGGCCCGGCTCGACGTCCACCGGGAGGGGGACGGTCAGGGCGGCGTCCGTGGGGTTGGCGAAACCGCCCGGGACCGGGACGAGCGGCACGTGGGCGTGGACGGGGCCGATGCGGACGACCAGCCGGGTCAGCGGGTCGGGGGCCCCGGCGCCGGGCGGGACGAAGCCGCAGCCGCGGATCTCGATGTCGTCGCCGGTACGGATCGGGGCGTCGAGGTCACCGGCCTCCCGGGACCGGACCACGGAGTGGATCCTGGGGCGGACGCCCTCGGTGCACGTCGTGGCGAGGTGCCAGACCGCCGAGACGCCGACGAGCAGCACGAGCGACCAGGGGACCTCGGGGAGCCGGTCGGGGTCACGGGCCAGGCCGACGGCGGTCAGGGCCAGGACGGAGCCGGGGACGAGGAGGTACTGGACGTCGGCGAGGGCCGCCCGGCCGCTGTCGTCGCACACCAGGTCGGCGGCGCGCGGGCGGTCGGCGCGCACCTTCTGGAGGCGGCCGGCCGCGATCCCCCGGGCGGCGACGAGACGGGCGGCGACAGTGACGGAGGCGACGACGGCGAGGACGGTCAGCAGGCCCGCGCCCCGGGCGAGGCCGAAGGCGGTCGCTCCCGGCGACCGGAAGGCCAGGAGGAGGAGGGTGAAGCCGAGGAGCAGCAGCCAGCCGGCGGCGACGGCCCGCGGGGTGGAGAGCCGGTTGTCCTCGCCGATCAGCGGGGCGAGGAGACCGCCCCGGGCCCGGTGGGCGTGGGCCGCCGCGGTGAGCAGCGCGGCGAGGACCAGGGCGGTGCAGAGCCCGGCCGTGCGGGCGCCGGTCCAGCCGCCGCCGACGGCGGTGAGGGCCTGGCCCAGGAGGAGGGCGAGGACGGCGCCCCAGACGGCGCCGAGGCCTCCGCGCCGCACCCGGTCGCGCCAGGCGAGCCCCGCCTCGCGGCCGTGCACGGCGACCGCGCGGGCGGACTGGGCGAGCTCGTCGGAGACCCACTGGCGGGCGGCGACCGGGGAGTGGGCGACGGCCGCGGGGACACCGTGCCCGGCGGCGAGCTCGTCGCGCTTGGCCAGGAAGGCGGCGACGGCCCTCCGGTGCCCGGCCTGCCCGCAGTGGGCGCAGCCGGCACAGGCCGTCGCGTGCTCGCCGTACTGTCTCGCCTCTTGAACCGCCACGGTGTCCACTCCCGGAGCTCACTTCACGGTCCGCGCGGATGCGGACCGGAGCGCCCCGAAGGGCCAACCAACCGTTGATTCAACGGAATTGTGCCGTACCGGCGGCTCTCGCGCCTGCCGCGCGCGCCCCGCCGGAGAGTGATTGCCGAGCCATCCCATTGACGTACAGAAGGGTGAAGCGATGGTGTTACGACAGGAGTTCGGGGTCCGTCCGGCTGATCCTGCGCCACAGCGGCTGGTAGTTGATCCAGGCGACGAGGTCGCTGCCGAGCTGTTCGCGGGTGGCGACGGCCTCACGGTGGTCGATGAGCACGGGCTTGCCGGCGGCTCGCGCCGTCAGCTGGATCCGGGCGCAGCGTTCGAGGGCGATGAACCACCAGGCGGCCGCGTCGACGGAGGTGCCGACGGTGAGCGGCCCGTGGTTGCGGAGCACGATCGCCTTGAACGTGCCGAGGGCGACGGCGATCCGGCGGCCCTCCTCGGCGTCCACGGTGACGCCGGTGTAGGCGTCGTAGAGCGCGTGGTCCTGGTAGAAGGCGCAGGCCTCCTGGGTGATCGGGTCGAGGAGCTCGCCGAGCGCGGCCAGCGCCCGCCCGTGGACCGAGTGGGTGTGGACGACGGCGACGGCGTCGGGGCGGGCCCGGTGGACCTGGGCGTGGACGGTGAAGGCCGCCTGGTTGACGTGGTGGCCGCCCCGGACGACCTGCCCGTCGCCGTTGACCAGGACGAGGTCGCTCGCGGTCAGCTCCTCGAAGGGCGCGCCGAAGGGGTTCACCCAGTAGCAGTCGGGGTGCTCGGGGTCGCGGGCGCTGATGTGGCCCGAGACGCCCTCCTCGTACCCGAGCCGCCCGAAGAGCCGGAGCGCGCCCGCGAGCCGCTGCTTGCGGTGGGCGCGTTCCTCCTCGGCCGTCGCGTGGACGGGCGGGAGGGCGAAGTGGAGCCGTTCGACGGGGACGGGGTCCGGTATCACGCTCATGCGCCGGAAGGTAACGCCCGGCCGGTCAAGTCACCAGAGTCCGGACGGGAACACGACGAAGCCGTCGCCCCGGAGGTCCGGGGCGACGGCTTCACGGGCGCGCGGGAGCGACTACTCCCACTCGATGGTGCCCGGCGGCTTGCTCGTGACGTCGAGGACGACGCGGTTCACGTCGGCGACCTCGTTGGTGATGCGGGTCGAGATCTTGGCCAGCACCTCGTACGGCAGGCGCGACCAGTCGGCCGTCATGGCGTCCTCGGAGGAGACGGGGCGCAGCACGATCGGGTGACCGTAGGTGCGGCCGTCGCCCTGGACGCCCACGGAGCGGACGTCGGCGAGCAGGACGACCGGGCACTGCCAGATGTCGCGGTCGAGGCCGGCCGCGGTGAGCTCCTCGCGGGCGATGGCGTCGGCCTCGCGCAGCAGGTCCAGGCGCTCCTTGGTGACCTCGCCGACGATGCGGATGCCGAGGCCGGGGCCGGGGAACGGCTGGCGCTGGACGATCTCCTCGGGCAGGCCGAGCTCCTGGCCGACCATGCGGACCTCGTCCTTGAACAGCTGGCGCAGCGGCTCGACGAGCTCGAACTCGATGTCGTCGGGGAGGCCGCCGACGTTGTGGTGGGACTTGATGTTCGCGGTGCCGGTGCCGCCGCCGGACTCGACGATGTCCGGGTACAGCGTGCCCTGGACCAGGAAGGCGACCTCGGGGCCGTCCTCCTGGAGGATCTCCAGCTGCGCCTGCTCGAAGACGCGGATGAACTCGCGGCCGATGATCTTGCGCTTGGTCTCCGGGTCGGAGACGCCGGCGAGCGCGTCGAGGAAGCGGTCCTGCGCGTCGACGACGACCAGGTTGGCGCCGGTGGCGGCCACGAAGTCCTTCTCGACCTGCTCGGTCTCGTTCTTGCGCATCAGACCGTGGTCGACGTACACGCAGGTGAGCTGCGAGCCGATGGCCTTCTGCACGAGCGCGGCGGCCACGGCGGAGTCGACGCCGCCGGAGAGACCGCAGATGGCGCGCTTGTCGCCGACCTGGGCGCGGATGGCCGCGACCTGCTCCTCGATGACGTTGCCCGTGGTCCAGCTCGGCGCGATGCCGGCGCCCCGGTACAGGAAGTGCTCCAGGATCTGCTGGCCGTGCGTGGAGTGCAGCACCTCGGGGTGGTACTGGACGCCGTACAGCTTCTTCTCGTCGTTCTCGAAGGCGGCGACCGGCACGACGTCCGTGGAGGCGGTGACGGTGAAGCCCTCGGGGGCGGCGGAGCAGGCGTCGCCGTGCGACATCCACACCGACTGCTCGACCGGGGTGCCCTCGAAGAGGGTGGAGCCGGCCTTGGAGACGTGCAGCGGGGTGCGGCCGTACTCGCGGGCACCGTTGTCGTCGACGGTGCCGCCGAGGGTCTGGGCCATCAGCTGGAAGCCGTAGCACATACCGAAGACGGGGACGCCCGCCTCGAACAGCGCGCGGTCGAGGCGCGGGGCGGCCTCGGCGTACACGGACGACGGGCCGCCGGAGAGGATGATCGCCTTCGGGTTCTTGGCCAGCATCTCGGCCACCGGCATGGTGGACGGGACGATCTCGCTGTAGACCCGCGCCTCACGGACGCGACGGGCGATGAGCTGGGCGTACTGGGCGCCGAAGTCGACAACGAGGACTACGTCCGGGTTGGAGACGTCGGGCGCGGCAGCGGGAGTCGCTGATGACACTACGGCGGCCTTCCGGCGGTAGGAGAGGTTCCCTGGGGTTCCCCCGAAGGGGGGCTATTTGTCGATTCTACCGGCGCGCCGGTGTCGCTTTTCGTCTCACCATCCGAACCCGGCTTGTCCCCGGCTTCGGGAAGGGGTCCATACTGGGGCCATGCGCAAGCTCACGACCTTCCTCTTTACCTATGGCACCCGGCCCACCGGCTGCCATGGTCGTGCTGCTTGAGCAACTGACAAGCGACTTCCCAGGCGCCCCGGGCCGACAAGGCCCGGGGCGCTCTGCTTTCCCTCCGGGCCGTGCCGCTCCGGGGCCTCCCGACACCACGAGGAGCCCCACCATGACGCAGACCGCCACCCCGGAGAAGACCGGCGCCCGCACCGACGAGGCGGCGACGCTGATCGGCGACGCCCGTGAGCGGATCGACGCGCTCGACGACCGGATCATCGGCCTCATCCAGGAACGGATGGCCGTCTCGGCCGTGATCCAGGAGGCCCGGATCACCTCCGGCGGCCGCCGGGTGAACCTGGCCCGGGAGATGGAGGTCCTCGGCCACTACAGCGACGCGCTCGGCAAGCCGGGGACGACGCTCGCGATGACGATGCTGGAGCTGTGCCGGGGCCGCGTCTGATCCGCACCCGACGCGCCCGGGTGGGTCCCCGCACCGGAGTTCGGGGCCGGTCTCACCCGTACGGCGCGTGACCGGCTCCGGACGGGCTTCGTTGGTCCGGTTGTCCGTGCCAGCCAGGGGCGGGCCCGAAGAAACCACGCGTGGCTTCGCTGGGGCGTGTGGCGTACCTCTCCGGTACGCCGTGGGACCTCGCACCAGCGCGCGTGACCGGACAGCAGGGGACAGCAGCCCGGTCACCCAGAAAGGGCGGTCGGTCCCGGGGACGCCCGGGGCCGGCCGCAACCTGCCGATCTCCCGACCCCCTCCCCCAGTCCCGGCGATCCCCCGATCCCTCCCCCTCGCGGCGCAACCCCCCGGCGCCGCCCCGCTCGGCACCGCCGCTGCCCTGACACCGGTGCCGACCCGAAGGGCCCCGCGCCGCGACCGGAATCGCGAGCGCGGGGCCCTCCTCACGCCCTCCCCCGCGACGTGACGCGCGTCACACAAAGATCCCGCGCAACCGCTACAACCCTTCGCGGGGGCGGCGGGTCATCTATGCAGCAACACAAAAGCTGGAAGGGCGCTGCACTCGGAGGGGGGTGCAGCGCCCTTTCGCATGAGCGGCGTCAGCGCACGGAGGGTTTCGGCGCAGGACCGACGTCAGCGCACGGACGGTTTCGGCGCAGGACCGACGTCACCGCACAGACGGTCTCAGCGCACGCCGACGTCACCGCACGGACGGTCTCAGCGCCCGCCGACGTCACCGCACAGACGGTCTCAGCGCACGCCGACGTCAGCTCACGACCGCCCCGAGGGCGCCGGAAGGCGTCGGCGCTCTAAGGGTGTCAGTCCTTCTTCGGCGGGACCGTCGGCATCCCGAGGAACGGCAGCCGCAGGGCACCGAAGGCCTCGGAGGGGACCGCGGGGGACTTCGGCTCGACGGCCGAGAGCCGTACGTACGCCTCCCCCTGCCGCGGCCGGGGGTCCTCCTCGCCCTTGTTCGGCCAGAAGGACATGGCCCGCTCCGCCTGCGCGGTGATCGTCAGGGACGGGTTGACGCCGAGGTTGGCCGAGACGGCCGCGCCGTCGACGACGGAGATCCCGGGGTGGCCGAAGAGCCGGTGGTACGGGTCGATGACGCCGGTCTCCGCGTCCGCCCCGATGGGGCAGCCGCCGAGGAAGTGGGCGGTGAGCGGAGTGCCCATGAGCTCGCCGATGTTGGAGCCCGCGAAGCCGTTGATCTCCTCGGCCATCAGACGCGCCGCCCGGGTCGCGGCCTCGATCTGCGTGGGGTTGGGCGCGCCGTGCCCCTGGCGGGCGGTGAGCAGGCCCTTTCCGACGCCGCCGGGCTTGCGGTACGTGGTCAGCGAGTTGTCGAGGGACTGCATGACCAGTCCGATGATGGTCCGCTCCGACCAGCGGCGGTTGGACAGCGAGCGGGCCGCGAGGGCGGGGTGCTTGACCAGTTCGAGGAGCCACCTGCGGACCCGGTGGGCGCCGTAGGGCACCTGGAGGACGGTCATGCCGCCCATGGAGTTGGAGCCCTTGCCGTAGCGCACCGGTTCGATGTGGGTGTTGTCGTCCGGGTGGATGGACGAGGTGATGGCGACGCCCTTGGTGAAGTCGGCCCGGTCCTTGCCGTGCCGCTTGCGGTAGCGGCGGTCGGTGGTCTGCGAGCCGACCAGCGCCTCGGAGTTCGTACGGGTCAGCTCGCCGAGCCGGGAGGAGACGCGGGGCAGCAGCCCGGTGTCCTTCATGCGGTGGAGCAGGGTCTGCGTGCCGTACGTGCCCGCGGCGACGACCACCCGGGGGGCGGTGAAGGTGCGGCCCGCGCCCTTCTTCCTGTTGTCGGTCGGCAGGGTCCTGACCGCGTAGCCGCCGCGCGAGTCCTCGGTGACGGCGACGACCGAGGTCATGGGGTGGACGACGGCTCCGGCCTTCTCGGCGAGGTGGAGGTAGTTCTCGTTGAGGGTGTTCTTGGCGCCGTGCCGGCAGCCGGTCATGCACTCGCCGCACTCGGTGCAGGCCTTGCGGGAGGGGCCGGCCCCGCCGAAGAACGGGTCGGGCACCTCGCCGCCCGGCTTCGCCTTCGCGGTCCCGTCGCCGTCCCGGCCGTCCCCGAAGAAGACGCCGACCGGGGCCATGTGGAAGGTGTCGCCGATCCCCATCGCCTGGGCGGTGGCCTTCAGGTGCACGTCGGAGGGCGTCATCGTGGGGTTGAGGCGCACGCCCAGCATCCGCTTGGCCTGGTCGTAGTACGGGCTCAGCTCCGCGCGCCAGTCCGTGATGTCCTTCCACTGCGGGTCGTCGAAGAACGGCGCCAGCGGCTCGTAGAGGGTGTTGGCGTAGTTGAGGGATCCGCCGCCCACGCCGGCGCCCGCGAGCACCATGACGTTGCCGAGGAGGTGGATGCGCTGGATGCCGTACAGGCCGAGGGCGGGGGCCCACAGGAAGTTCTTCAGGTCCCAGGAGTTCTTCGGCAGGGTCGCGCGGGTGAAGCGGCGCCCGGCCTCCAGGACGCCGACCCGGTAGCCCTTCTCGGTGAGGCGGAGGGCGGTGACCGAACCGCCGAAGCCGGAGCCGACGACGAGGACGTCGTAGTCGTACGCACTGTCCTCGCCCTGATTCTGGGCAGGGGGTACCGCGGTCATGGCTCTCCTCGTACGGAACGGTGGGAAGGGGAAGGGTCGCCGGGGAAGGGCGTCAGCGCAGGCGCAGGGCCTTCATCGCCTTCAGGGACACGCTCATGAACGCGGCGTACTTCTCGTCGTCCATCCCGAAGGAGGGCGCGAGCGGGATGAGCCGCTGCTGGGCGACGGTCTGTGCCTCGGTGTACTTGAGGATGCCCTCGGAGCCGTGCCGGCGGCCGAGCCCGGAGTCCTTCATGCCGCCCATCGGGGACTGCACGCTGCCGTACGCGGGCGCGTACCCCTCGTTGATGTTGACGGTGCCGGTGCGCAGCCGGGCCGCGACGGCGTGGCCGCGGCGCGAGTCCTTCGTCCAGACGGAGGAGTTCAGGCCGTACGGGGTGGCGTTGGCGCGGTCGACGACCTCGTCCTCGTCCGTGAAGCGGTAGACGGAGACGACGGGGCCGAAGGTCTCCTCGGAGCAGACGGCCATGGGGGCCTCGACGCCGTCGAGGATGGTGGGCTCGAAGAAGAGCGGGCCGATGTCGGGGCGGGCGACGCCGCCCGCGACGAGCCGGGCGCCCTTGGCGACGGCCTCCTCGACGTGCTGGGTGACGGTCTCCAGCTGGCGCTCGCCGACGAGGGAGCCCATGTCCGCGCCGTACGCGAGGGAGCTGCCGAGCCGCATGGCCCGGGTGCGGGCGGCGAAGCGCTCCAGGAAGGCGTCGGCGACGGACTCGTGCACGTACAGCCGCTCGATGGAGATGCAGAGCTGTCCGGCGGAGGAGAAGCAGGCGCGGACGGCTCCGGCGGCGGCCTTCTCGATGTCGGCGTCCCGCAGGACGAGCATCGCGTTCTTGCCGCCGAGTTCGAGGGAGACGCCGACGAGCCGGGTGGCGGCGCCCCGGGCGACCTCGCGGCCGGTGCGGGTGGAGCCGGTGAAGGAGACGTAGTCGGCGTGGGCGACGACCTCGGGGCCGACGACCGGGCCCTCGCCCAGGACGACCTGGAAGACCTCGGCGGGCAGGCCCGCCTCGACGAGCAGGTCCCGGGCCCAGAGCGCGGTGAGGGCGGTCTCCGTGTCGGGCTTCATGACGACGGCGTTGCCCGAGACGAAGGCGGGCAGCGCGTCGCCGACGGAGAGCTCCAGGGGGTAGTTCCACGGGGCGATCTGGCCGATCACGCCGCGCGGCTGGCGCAGCTCGGTGACCTTGGTCAGGGTCGGCACGACGCCGGTGTGCCGCTTGGCGCGCAGGTAGGAGGAGGCCTTGCGGCCGTAGTGGCGGGCGGCGACGGCCACCGCCAGGACCTCCTCGTGGGCGTGCAGGCGTGCCTTGCCCGTCTCCAGCTGGATGAGGTCGAGGACCTCGGCCTGCCGCTGGAGGACGAGGTCGTGGAAGCGCAGGAGGACGGCGGCGCGGGCCCGGACCGGGGTGGCGGCCCAGGCGGCCTGGGCCGCACGCGCGCGCGAGAAGGCCTCCGCGACGTCCTCGGGGGTGGACTCGGGCAGGTCCGCCAGCTTCGCCCCGGTGAAGGGGGTGTGGTTGGCGGTGCGGCCGGAGCCGACGACACCGCGCGTGAGCCGGGCGACCAGCTCGGGCGTCACGACGTCGGCGGCGGTCCGCACGCCCGCGGGCGCGGGCGCGACCGGGTTGGTCGCGCCGGCGGGGGCGGCCGGGCGGGCCGCCTCGGCGGCGGTGTCGGCGGGAACCGTGAGGGCGGCCGGGGCCTGCGAGTCCGTCATGAGCCCGAGGGTAGGCCGCGTTCCGACCTTTGGGTACCCGTCGGTAACGCGTTTTCCACCTCTCCACACACCGCGCCAGCGATCACTGGCACATAAGTCCTGATCAGCGGCTCACGGCCGCCGAGGGCCGGACGCGGAGATTTTCCCGCCCCTCACTCGCCCGGCGCGCGCCAGTGCTGGAGGACGATGTCGAACTGCTCCCGCGTCTTCTCCCAGCTCGACTCCGGCGAGGACATGTAGATCGCGTACTCGGTGCCGTCGTCCTCGTAGTACATGAGGTCGATCGCGTGCCGGGGCCCCGGGAAGTCCTTCCGCTCGGTCCAGCTGAACTCCCACAGGACGGAGCGGACCTGGTCGCGGTACGTGGTCTGGTTGAGCTTGACCCGGTCGTAGTCCATGCGCTTCTCGAGCAGGCGCTCCAGGTCGAGGGCGTGCGCGTACGGGTTCTCGAAGTCGGGACTCTTGTCGATGCTGATCCGGATGCGGTGCTTGCCGTTGTCCGGGGTGTAGTCGACCTGGTCGCCCTCCGTCTGGCGCTTCCAGCCCGCCGGTACGAGGAGGCTGAAGCCCTTCGGATCCTCGACGCGGTGCCAGCCGGCCGGGATGTCCTCAGCGCCCTTGCCGGTGGGAGAGGGCGTGACGGACGTGCTCCGGCCTCCGTCGCCGCGGGGGTCGCGGTCGCCGCCCGCGTAGTTCATGGCGGCGAAGACGGCACCACCCGCGACCACCCCGGCGAGCACCGCCGCGAGGACGGCGGAGCGCCACCGGCCCCGGCCGGAGGGCGGCGGGGGCGCGGGGCTCGGGGTGGGGTGCGGTCCGTGGGGCGGCTGGGCCGACTGGGGCCACTGGGCGGTCGCCTTCACCGGCTCGCCCGCGAGGAGCTCCGTGCCCGTGCCCGCACCGTCCGGCGCGTGCGCGCGCGGTGCCGGGTCCAGCTCCTCCCTGGTCACGCGCTGGGTCGGCACGTACGCGTGGGCGGACGTCGGCGCGCGCCCCTCCATCGCGTCGAGCAGCATCCGCTCGGCCTCGTCCGCGCGCGGCCGCTGCGCCGGGTCCTTGCGCAGCAGGGCCACGATGACGGAGGCCAGCGGGCCCGCCTTCTCGGGGCGCGGCGGCTCCTCGGTCACCACGGCCTGCATGGTGCTGATCGGGGAGGTCCGGCGGAACGGTGACGTGCCCTCCACCGCCGTGTAGAGCGTGGCGCCCAGGGACCAGAGGTCGGAGGCGGGACCGGGGTCGGCGCCCTGGACCCGTTCGGGTGCCAGGTAGTCGATGGAGCCGACGATCTCACCGGTACGGGTGATCGTGGAGTCGCCCTCGATCGCCGCGATGCCGAAGTCGGTGATGAGGACGCGCCCGTCGCGCGCGAGCAGCACGTTGCCCGGCTTGACGTCCCGGTGCAGCACCCCGGCCGCGTGCGCGGCGCGCAGCGCGCCGACGACGTGCAGACCGATCCTGGCCGCCTCGCGGGGCTCGATCGTGCCGGCCTCCTTGGCGGCGTCGGCGAGCGAGGGCCCGTCGACGTACTGCATCACGATCCAGGGCCGGTTGTCGTGCTCCAGGACGTCGTGGACGGTGACCACGCCCGGGTGCGTGATCCGCGCCGCGGCCCGCGCCTCCTTCTGCGTGCGGGCGTGCAGGACGAGCCGGTCGGCCTCGGCCACGAACCGGCCCGCCGTCAACTCCTTCACCGCCACCACGCGGTGGAGGACCTCGTCGTGCGCGCGCCAGACCTTGCCCATGCCGCCGCGTCCGATGGACTCGCCCAGCCGGTAGCGACCGGCGAGCAGCAGTCCCGCACCTGTGCTCTGAGAATGTTCCACTTGCCCCCGCCCGTTCCTTCTGATGCAAGGTTACGGAGGGGGGCACGGGCTGCGGAACCTCGGGGCGGTCATAGGAACAGCACTGTGACCGGGGCCCGGTGGGACTTTCGTATCAGCGCCCCGGCCGGAAACCCTTCGTGGCCTGGTCGTAGATCTCCGACACCTTGTCCCGCTCGCTCTCCGGGCCGATGACCTGGACCACGTGGTAGCGACCGCCGTCGATGAGGGCGAGGTTGCGGACGAACACCATGCGGCCCGTGCTGTCCGGCCAGGTGTAGGACCCCTCGGCCGTCGGCGTCCGCCCGATGTCCACCCGGCGCGTCTTCTCCGCCTGCGACCAGCTGGACGACCGGTAGGGCTCCAGCTCCCGCTCCTTGACGTTCTGGTACTCCAGCGGATCCGCGCCGTTGTCCCGGACGGCGTCCCGGCCGGGGACGACGATCAGGGTGAAGTCGCCGTTCGTGTAGCGGACTTGCCCGGCGTCGTTGATCGGGCTGCGGCGCCACCCCTTCGCGACCCCGACCCGGAACCCTTCCGGGTCCCGGCGCAGTTCGTACCCGGCGGCGAGCGCGGGTGCCGCGGGATCCGCCGGGGGCGGGGTGGTGGCCGGTCCCGTGGTGGGGTCGGCGGACGGCTTCGCGGTCGCGGGCGGGCCGCTCGTGGGCGGGGCGGTGCCGGGCGCCGAGGACGCCGGACCGGCCGTGGGCGTGGCCCGCGGGGTGGGCCGCTCGCCGTCCCCGGGCAGGAACAGCACGGCGTACGCGACGGCCCCTCCGAGCAGCAGGAAGACCAGGATCAGGAGCGTCCGGCCCAGGGACCTGGGGGAACCCGGGGCGCGGGAGGACCCCCGGGACTTCTCACGGAACCCGTCCCGGAACTCCTCGTGGTGCTCCCGGGGGGCGCGCGCACGGCCGTACTCCTGGGCGTACTCCTGCCCCTGCGCGGGCCCGTACTCCTGGCCGTACTCCTGACCCTGGGAGGGCCCGTACGCCTGCCCGTACTCCTGGTCGAACTCCTGGTCGTGCTCGTGCTCGTGGCCGGTCGCGGGCGCCCGATCGGGGGCCCGCCGCTCCTCGTACCGGGTCCCGGGGCGCACGTCCTTGCCGCCCCTGTGACGGTGACGGCCCGCCCCCGCCTTCCCGCGCCACCGGCGCACCAGCTCGCCGCGCCGGCGCACGATCGGCAGCCGCGCCTCGTCGAAGGACGGCAGCGGTACGACTCCGAGCCCGGCGTCCGGCTCCGGCGCGGACCGCACCAGGGAGCGCAGCCAGCCGCGCAGCTCCTCGAAGTCGGGCCGCTCGGTCGGGTCCTGACGCAGCAGGGACTCCACGACCGGGCGCAGCGGCCCGCACTCCTCGGCGAAGGCCGGCGGCTCGGCGCAGACCAGCTGGACGAGCTCGCCCGCACTGTCCTCGGGGTACGGGGCGTGGCCCTGGACGGCCCGGTAGAGGAGCGCGCCGAGCGCCCACAGGTCGGTGGCGGGACCGATGGGCGGGGCGAGCCGCCAGTTGTCGTGGACGGGGCCCGCCTGCTCCGGTGCCCAGCGCTCGGTCACCGCGCCGACGACCGCGATCCGGGTCTGGCGGGCCCGTTCGGCGTCGAGCCGCGTGGTCGGGCCCCGGTGCGCCTGGGCCGGGATCGCGAGGGGCGCGTCGTCCCGTGGCCCCGCGGGGACCGGGAGTCGCTTCGGCTCCGGGTTCGCCGCGGTGTACCCGGCGGGCAGGGCCAGGCGGCCCGAGCCGGGCAGGACGGGGCTGCCGCCGGCCGGGATCGGCCCGGAGCCGTCCCGCGCCGCGTGCGGGCCGTCGCTCCAGCTGCCGGCCAGCATCACGCGCGGCGGCGGCGGTCCGGCCCCGGGGCGGCCCGTGCCGTACGGCTCGTCGCCGTCGTCTTCGTCGTCCTCCTCGTCCGCCACCCGCGCCCACCACTGCGGCTCGGGCGCGCCGGACGCCGGGGCGGTCGGGGGCGGAGGCGGGGGGGCGGGCGTCTCGGGAGGCGCGGGGCGCTGGACGGGGAGCGCCCCGGTCTCGCCGAGTCGGGCGGCGGCCCGCGCACCGGCCCGGTAGGCGGCGATGGCCCCGGCCCGGGCGGCCCGCACGTCGGCGGTGGGCGGCGTGGCCACGGGCTGCGTCTCGGCGGCGGGCGCGGCGCGGCCGTAGGGGTCGGAACCGTAGGGGTCGGAACCGTAGGGGTCGGGGGCGGCCGGGTACGGCCCGGCACCGTGTTCCGTGCCGGGCTCCCCGTGCCCCTCGGCCTCGTGCGCTTCGACCTCGTGCGGGTCTACCTCGTAGGTGTCGACCTCGTACGCTTCCGGGCCGTACTCCTGGGAGCCGTACGGCGGGAGGGGTTCGGTCGCGGGGTCGGCCTGAGCCCCGGTCCCGGTCCAGGTCCCGGTCTCCGCCCCTGTCTCCGTCCCGGTCCCGTAGAGCTCCACGTCGGCCGCGTGCGTCTCGGGCTGATACGACGCAGGCTCGTACGACTCGGGCTCGTACGGCTCAGGCTCGTACCCGCGCGCCCCGTACTCCTCCGCCCCGTACTCCCCCGTGACGTACTCGTCCTCCGCATACTCCCCCGTCCCGTACCCCTCCGGGCCGTCCCCCTCCGTCTCGGGGTCCGTCCCCTCCGGGTCCTCCCCCTCGGGGAACGGGGGCGGGGCGAACGCGTCGGTCTCGTCCGGGACCGGGGCGTAGCCGCAGAGGGCCTCCTCGGCGGCGCCCACCGCGAGGCCGCTGAGGACCACCCGGCCGTCGTCGCAGACGAGGACCGTCCGGGCGGTGATGTTCCGATGGACCCAGCCGTGGGCGTGGAGGGCGCGCAGGGCGGTGAGGACGTCGGCGCCTATCTCGGCGGCGCGGTACGGGTTGAGGGGGCGCTCGGCGAGGAGCGCGGCCAGCGGTCTGGCCGCCACGCGTTCGCTCACTATCCACAGCGAGCCGGCCTCCGCGAAGACGTCGAAGACCTGGTCGAGGAGCGGGTGGTCGGGGATCTGCGCGGCGGCCTGGGCGGCCTCTATCGCGCGGCGCACCACGGGCTCGGCCGGCCTGCGGGTGGCCTGGCCCGTGCCGCCGTGGGCCCCGCCGGGGCCGTGCTGGCCGTCGAGGACCTCGGCGTCGACGAACTCCGGCAGCGGCACCTGGCGGACCAGGACCTCCTGCCCGCTGTAGGTGTCGAACGCGCGCGTCTCCACCGGCTCGTAGGCGTCGGCGTCCGACGGCGGCAGCGGCAGGCGGTAGCGGTCGGCGAGCACCCTTCCCGCGTAGTCGTCCACGACGCCTCCCCACGCGCGCACGCTGTTCCTCGTGGACCCGCCGGTCCCCCAGGGATCGGACGGGATCGCGAGTCCGTCAGTTCCGGTCCGTCACCACGCGGTTGACGGCTCTGTTCGGTTGCGTTCGGTCCTCGGCCCTCACGATACGTGGCACGGTCAGTCCTTGGGGCTGAACGTGGCGAACGCCGTCTCCCGCAGGGTCTTGCACTCCGCGCCGTTCCACTCGTCCGCCGCACAGCTGACCATGATGGAGTAGCCGTGCGTGGCGTCCACCTTGAAGCCCCGGTTGAGCACGTGGACCCGGATGCCCTTCTGGGTGCGCTCGAACTCCCAGTCGGCGACGGTCGGGTAGCCCTTGTAGGAGACGGTCCGTATGCCGAGGTGCTTGTAGTCCTGGCTGGTGGCGGCCACGCCGTACCTGGCCAGCTCCCAGGCGCTCGCGGCGTTGTCCTTCGGGCTGCCGTTGTAGTCGACCTGGACGCGCGGGAAGCCGCCGCTCTCGCTGAAGATCTTGCCGAGGGCGTATCCGGGGATCGAGCGGAGCTTGTAGCTCGCCGGCACGGCCATCGAGAAGTGCAACTGGCCGTTGCTGACGAGGGTGTACCCGGCCGGCAGCCCCGCGCCGGGCTCGCCGCCGGGCTTCCCGGAGGGCGTGGTGCCGCCGTTCTGCCCGGTGGTGGAACCCGTCGTGGTGCCGTTGGCGCCGTTCGCGCCCGTGGACCCGCTGCCGGTGTCGCCGCCGGGCTGGACTCCGCCCTGCTGGCCGGTGCCGCCCGAGGACTGGCCCTGGGCTCCGCCGTTCCCGCCGGAGCCCTGGGCGCCGCCGGAACCGTCACCGCCCGCCGTGGCGCCGGCCGAGGACGTGGTGCCCCCGTCGCCCTTGCCCTGGGTGCCCTCGTCGCCGCCGCTGAGGGAGACCGCGATGATCGTCCCGAGCAGGGCGAGGACGACGACCGCGGCGATGATCACCAGGGTGCGGCGCGGCACGACGTCGGTCAGCGCGGCGCGGGTCGGCGCGGGCGGCTTCCCGCCGCCCCGCAGCGGCTCGGTCGCGAGCCCGGCGGACGGCTTCGGCTCGGCCTTCACCGAGGCGGCCGCGTTCCGTACGGAGTTCAGCGCGCCGCGCATCCGGTCGGCGGCGGCGTCGGGCGTCTTGTCGGCGGCCGGCGCGGCGGCGGTCCGCTCGGGGCGGGGCGGGAGCGGGATGACCGCGGTGGCCTCGGGCGAGACGGCCGGCGGCGCCTCGGGCGCGTCGAGCACGGCCCGCAGCAGGACCCGGGCGCGGGCGTCGTCGAGCCGCTGCGCCGGATCCTTGGCGAGGAGGCCGTAGATGACCTGCTCCAGCTCGGGGCCGGCGTTCTTCGGCGGGTCGACCGGCTCGGTCATGACGGCCGTGAGGGTGGCGATGGCCGAGCCCTTGTCGTACGGCGGGCTGCCCTCGACCGCCGCGTAGATCAGGCCGCCCAGCGACCACATGTCGGCGGCGGGACCGGGCTTGTGGCCGCGGGCGCGCTCCGGGGAGATGTACGAGGGGGCGCCGACGAGCATGCCGGTGGAGGTGATCGAGGGGTCGCCCTCGACCTGGGCGATGCCGAAGTCGGTGAGCACGACCCGGCCGTCCTCGGCGATCAGTACGTTGGACGGCTTCACGTCGCGGTGCAGGATGCCCTCGCGGTGAGCCGAGCGGAGCACGTCGAGGATGGCGAGGCCGACCTCGGCGGCGCGCCGGGGCGTGAGCGTGCCGTCCTCGCGGACGGCGTCCGCGAGGGACTTGCCCTCGATGAGCTCCATGACGATCCACGGACGGTCGTCCTCGTCGACGACGTCGTACACGGTGACGGCGCCGTTGTTGCGGATCCGGGCGATGGCCTTGGCCTCGCGCAGGGTCCGGGTGATGAGGCGTCGCTTCTCGTCGTCGTCGATGCTCGTGGGGAAGCGGAGCTCCTTGACGGCGACGGTGCGGCCGAGGGTCTCGTCCACGGCGCGCCACACGGTGCCCATGCCGCCGCGGCCGAGGACCACGCCGAGCCGGTAGCGGCCCGCGAGCAGCCTTCCCTCGCCGACGGGAGCCTTCCTGAGCCGGTCGCCGCCGCGCGCGGTGGCTCCGGCCGCAGCCCGGTCACCCTCGCCGTCGCCGTCGCCGGCTCCGAATCCGGCCCGTCCGGTCGAAGGCTCGGTGCCGCGCAGCCGCCCGGCCGCGGCGTCGTCACCCGTGCCGCCGTCACCTGCGCCGTCGGCGGCGCGGGACGCGGAACCGGCACCGGGACCGACGCCAGAACCGACACCGGCTTCGGCTGCGGCACCGGCTTCGGCCCCGCTCGTCCCCGTCGCCCTCTCGGGCTGCGCGTCCTGAGGGTCCTTCACGTCCCCGGCGGCCTCCCGGCCACGGGGGTCCGCCGCGCCCGACGTGGACCCGGCCGGGTCCACGGGCTTCGCGTCCGCGGGCTTCGCGTCCGCGACGTCCCGCTCCGGCGCGTGCGTGTCCCCGGAGGCCTGTGCACCCCTGCTGACCTGCGCGTCCTTGGTGTCCTGCGCCGGCTCACGCGCGGCCGGAACCGCTCCTCGGTCGCCGTCGGTCGCGGCCCCCGCGGCGGCGTCCCGCCTGGGGTCCCTCGCCCTGTCCCGCGACTGCTCCGCCTCCGACATGCGTCCCCTCTGCGATCCCTGATCTGCGCCGCGTCTGCCGCTTGCCGCGCGATGCGGTAACCCGCCCTGGAAGAGAGGCCATTGTCCCTCACCTCGGGGCGGGTGACGCCCCCGGGTCCGCACTCCGGGATACGACGCCTCCGCACGGCCCCGAGGTTCCCTCCGTGAGGGACGCTTCCGGACGCCCTGTCAGAGGGGCACGATGTCCGGCGCCCCGAGCCGTGCGGCGTCCGCCGTCAGGTCGTCGGGCTGCCGCTGGGACTCGCGCTCCGCCTCCACCCGCTTCTCGTAGTGCTCGACCTCCTTGTCGATCTGGTGCTCGTCCCAGCCGAGGACCGGAGCCATGAGTTCCGCGCACTCGCGGGCGCTGCGCGTGCCCCGGTCGAAGGTCTCGATGGAGATCCTGGTCCGCCGGGTGAGGACGTCGTCCAAGTGGCGGGCGCCCTCGTGCGAGGCGGCGTAGACGATCTCGGCGCGCAGGTAGTCCTCGGCCGCCGCGAGCGGTTCGCGCAGGCCGGGGTCGGCCGCGATCAGGTCCAGGATCTCCTCCGTCAGGGAGCCGTAACGGTTGAGGAGATGCTCGACCCGGACGACGTGCAGCCCGGTCCGCGCGGCGATCCCGGCCCGGGCGTTCCACAGGGCGCGGTAGCCCTCGGCGCCGAGGAGCGGGGTGTCCTCGGTGACGCAGGGGGCGACGCGCTGGTCGAGTCCGTGGACCGCCTCGTCGACGGCGTCCTTCGCCATCACGCGGTAGGTCGTGTACTTGCCGCCGGCGACGACGACCAGGCCGGGGACCGGGTGGGCGACCGTGTGCTCGCGGGAGAGCTTGCTGGTGGCGTCGGACTCGCCGGCGAGGAGGGGTCTCAGGCCCGCGTAGACGCCCTGGACGTCGTCCCGGGTGAGCGGGGTGGCGAGCACGGTGTTCACGTGCTCCAGGAGGTAGTCGATGTCGGCGCTGGAGGCGGCGGGGTGGGCCTTGTCGAGGTCCCAGTCGGTGTCGGTGGTGCCGACGATCCAGTGCCGTCCCCAGGGGATCACGAACAGCACGGACTTCTCGGTGCGCAGGATGAGCCCGGTGGTCGAGTGGATGCGGTCCTTGGGCACGACGAGGTGGATGCCCTTGGAGGCGCGGACGTGGAACTGACCGCGCTCCCCGATGAGGGCCTGGGTGTCGTCGGTCCACACGCCGGTGGCGTTGACGATCTGCTTGGCCCGGATCTCGTACTCCTCCCCGGCCTCGACGTCCTGGACGCGCGCGCCGACGACCCGCTCGCCCTCGCGGAGGAAGCCGACGACGCGGGCCCGGCTGGCGGCCAGGGCGCCGTAGGAGGCGGCGGTGCGCACGAGGGTGGTGACGAAGCGGGCGTCGTCCATCTGGGCGTCGTAGTACTGGAGGGCGCCGACCAGCGCGTCCTTCTTCAGGCAGGGCGCGACCCGCAGGGCGCCCCGGCGCGAGAGGTGCCGGTGGACGGGGAGGCCGCGGCCGTGGCCGGAGGAGAGCGACATCGCGTCGTACAGCGCGACGCCGGAGCCGGCGTAGAACCGCTCCCAGCCCTGGTGCTGGAGCGGATAGAGGAAGGGGACCGGCTTCACCAGGTGGGGCGCGAGCCGCTCCAGGAGGAGTCCGCGCTCCTTGAGCGCCTCCCTGACGAGGGCGAAGTCCAGCATCTCCAGATAGCGCAGGCCGCCGTGGATGAGCTTGCTGGACCTGCTGGAGGTGCCCGAGGCCCAGTCGCGGGCCTCCACGATGCCGGTGGAGAGCCCTCGCGTGACGGCGTCGAGGGCGGTTCCGGCACCGACCACTCCGGCGCCGACCACCAGCACGTCCAGTTCTCGCTCGGCCATGGCCGCGAGCGCCTCGGCGCGCTCCGCGGGTCCCAGTGTCGCTGTCCTCACGCTGCTGCCTCCCGTCGTCCCCCGTCTGTCCCGCACGGGCCGTGCGCCGCCCCCGTCTGTCCGCACGGGTCCCGTACGCCGTCTCCCGCCTGTCCCGCACGGGCCGTACGCACACGGCGAACCGGGCCCGTGTGGTCCGGCTCACAGCTCGATTCTGTCCCGGTCCGGCGACTTCAGCCACCGCCTCGCCACCGACCTGTGGATAACACTCGGCGACCTTCGGCTCCACAATGCCGCAGAACGGTCATATTTACGCCTAGTCTGACATTGCGCTCGACCCGTTCTGTGCACGGGGCCCGCGCCCCGCGCCCCCTCCGGCCACTGGGAAGGACGGCCCATCCCCCATGCCCGCTGATCTCGCCGTCATCGGCCTCGGCCATCACGGACTCCCCCTGGCCCAGGCCGCCACCGCCGCAGGCATCGACACCATCGGCTACGACACCGATCCCCGCCCCGCCGCCGAACTCGCCGCCGGCCGCTCCCCCGTCGACGGCTCCCTCACCGCCCCCGAGATCCGCCGCATGCTCGCGGGAGGCTTCCGGCCGACCGCCAACCCCGCCGAGCTCGGCCGGGTCCGCACCGCCGTGCTCTGCGCCCCGACCTCCCCGGGCCCCGACCGGACCCTCGACCTCACCGCCGTCGCCGACGCCGCCCGCGCCCTGGCCGCCCGGCTGCGCCCGCACACCACCGTCCTCCTGGAGTCCCCGGTCCCCCCGGGCACCACCGAGGGCCTGCTCCGCGACGTCCTGGAGGAGGGCTCCGGGCTGCGCGCCGGCCGCGACTTCCACCTGGCGTACTCCCCCGGCCGCCTCGACCCCGGCGCCCGCATCCCCGGCTACGCCGGCACCCCCAAGGTCATCGGCGGCCTCACCCCCGCCTGCACCGAGTCCGCGGCCGCCTTCTACGGCCGGCTCACCGACAAGGTGGTACGCGCGCGTGGCCCCCGCGAGGCGGAGACCGTCAAGCTCCTGGAGACCAACTTCCGCCACGTCAACATCGCCCTCGTCAACGAGATGGCGGTCCTCTGCCACGAGCTCGGCGTCGACCTGTGGGACGTCATCCGCTGCGCCGAGACCAAGCCCTTCGGCTTCCAGGCCTTCCGCCCCGGCCCCGGCGTCGGCGGCCACGGCTTCCCCGTCGACACCGTGGGAGCCCACCGCCCGCTCCGCCTGGTCGAACTCGCCGGCCAGGTCAACGAACGCATGCCGCAGTACGTCGTCCAGCGCGCCGCCACCCTCCTCAACGAGCACGGCAAGTCGGCCCGCGGCGCCCGGATCCTGCTCCTCGGCATCACGTACAAGCCCGACCTCCCCGACCGCCAGGGCTCCCCCGCCGACGAGATCGCCCGCCGCCTCATGGACCTGGGCGCGGCCGTCAGCTACCACGACCCGCACGTCCCCGACTGGCGCGTCCGCGACCTGCCCGTCCCCCGCGCCGACTCCCTCTACGAGGCGGCCGCGCACGCCGATCTGACGGTCCTGCTCCAGCAGCACCGCACGTACGACCTCCAGGGCCTCTCGGTGAAGGCCCAGCTCCTCCTCGACACCCGCGGCGCCACCCCGGGCGGTGCGGCCCACCGCCTCTGACCCAGGCACGGCACCCGAAACCCACAGGACACCGCCTCTGACCGGGCACGGCACCCGAAATCCCCGCGGCATCGCCGGATACGAGGGCTTCGTCATCACCAGGAAGGTCTCCGCCTGACCCGCGCGACCGCTCCTCCGGGCGCGTCCGGACGCGGAAGGGGCCCCGCACCAGCCGGTGCGGGGCCCCTTCCGTGTGTGTGCGGTGGTCAGCGCTTGTGCTGCGAGTCCGCGACCGTGACCTCGACGCGCTGGAACTCCTTGAGCTCGCTGTAGCCCGTGGTGGCCATCGCGCGGCGCAGGGCGCCGAAGAAGTTCATCGAGCCGTCCGGAATGTGCGACGGGCCCGCGAGGATCTCCTCGGTGGTGCCGACGACGCCCAGGTCGACGAGCTTGCCGCGCGGCACGTCCTCGTGGACGGCCTCCATGCCCCAGTGGTGGCCCTTGCCGGGCGCGTCCGTGGCGCGGGCCAGCGGGGAGCCCATCATGACCGCGTCGGCGCCGCAGGCGATCGCCTTCGGCAGGTCGCCGGACCAGCCGACCCCGCCGTCGGCGATGACGTGCACGTACCGGCCGCCGGACTCGTCCATGTAGTCGCGGCGGGCCGCGGCCACGTCGGCGACCGCGGTCGCCATCGGGACCTGGATGCCGAACACGTTGCGCGTGGTGTGCGCCGCGCCGCCGCCGAAGCCGACGAGGACACCCGCCGCGCCGGTGCGCATCAGGTGCAGGGCCGCCGTGTACGTGGCGCAGCCGCCGACGATGACCGGGACGTCCAGCTCGTAGATGAACTGCTTCAGGTTCAGCGGCTCGGCCGCGCCCGAGACGTGCTCGGCGGAGACCGTCGTGCCGCGGATGACGAAGAGGTCCACGCCCGCGTCGACGACCGCCTTGGAGAACTGGGCGGTGCGCTGCGGGGAGAGCGCGGCGGCGGTGACGACGCCGGAGTCGCGCACCTCCTTGATGCGCTGCCCGATCAGCTCCTCCTTGATCGGGGCGGCGTAGATCTCCTGGAGACGGCGGGTCGCGGTCGCCTCGTCCAGCTCGGCGATCTCGTCGAGGAGCGGCTGCGGGTCCTCGTACCGGGTCCAGAGACCCTCCAGGTTCAGGACGCCGAGGCCGCCCAGCTCGCCGATGCGGATGGCGGTCTGCGGCGAGACGACCGAGTCCATCGGGGCGGCCAGGAAGGGGAGCTCGAAGCGGTAGGCGTCGATCTGCCAGGCGATCGAGACCTCCTTCGGGTCCCGGGTGCGCCGGCTCGGCACGACGGCGATGTCGTCGAACGCGTACGCCCTGCGGCCGCGCTTGCCGCGCCCGATCTCGATCTCAGTCACGATGTGTGGCCTTTCCCTCTACGTCTGCGCCTACCAGTATCCCCGACACGCGCGCGGGGGGCGGCTCCGGCCGCATGCCGGAACCGCCCCCCGCGTCGCGCTGTGTTACTTCCTGCTGTAGTTCGGCGCCTCGACCGTCATCTGGATGTCGTGCGGGTGGCTCTCCTTGAGGCCCGCCGAGGTGATCCGGACGAAGCGGCCGTTCGTCTGAAGCTCCGGGACCGTGCGCCCGCCGACGTAGAACATCGACTGGCGCAGACCGCCCACCAGCTGGTGGACGACGGCCGAGAGCGGGCCGCGGTAGGGCACCTGGCCCTCGATGCCCTCGGGCACGAGCTTCTCGTCGGAGGCGACGCCCTCCTGGAAGTAGCGGTCCTTGGAGAAGGAGCGCTGCTCGCCGCGGGTCTGCATGGCGCCGAGCGAGCCCATGCCGCGGTACGACTTGAACTGCTTGCCGTTGATGAAGAGCAGCTCGCCCGGGGACTCCTCGCAGCCCGCCAGGAGCGAGCCGAGCATCACCGTGTCGGCGCCGGCCACGAGGGCCTTCGCGATGTCGCCGGAGTACTGGAGGCCGCCGTCACCGATGACCGGGACGCCCGCCGCCTTGGCGGCGAGGGAGGCCTCGTAGATCGCGGTGACCTGGGGGACGCCGATGCCGGCGACCACGCGGGTGGTGCAGATGGAGCCGGGGCCGACACCGACCTTGATGCCGTCGACGCCGGCGTCGATCAGCGCCTGGGCGCCGTCACGGGTGGCGATGTTTCCGCCGATGACGTCGACCGAGGAGTTCGACTTGATCTTGGCGACCATGTCGCCGACCAGGCGGGAGTGGCCGTGGGCGGTGTCGACGACGATGAAGTCGACGCCGACCTCGATGAGGGCCTGGGCGCGCTCGTACGCGTCGCCGGCGACGCCGACGGCCGCGCCGACGAGCAGGCGGCCCTCCTTGTCCTTGGCGGCGTTCGGGTACTTCTCGGCCTTGACGAAGTCCTTGACCGTGATGAGGCCCTTGAGGATGCCCGCGTCGTCGACCAGCGGCAGCTTCTCGATCTTGTGGCGGCGGAGCAGCTCCATGGCGTCCACGCCGGAGATGCCGACCTTGCCGGTGACCAGCGGCATCGGGGTCATGACCTCGCGCACCTGGCGGCTGCGGTCCGACTCGAAGGCCATGTCGCGGTTGGTGACGATGCCGAGCAGCTTGCCGGCCGGGTCGGTGACCGGGACGCCGCTGATGCGGAACTTGGCGCAGATCGCGTCGGCCTCGGCGAGCGTGGCGTCGGGGTGGACCGTGATCGGGTCCGAGACCATGCCGGACTCGGAGCGCTTGACCAGGTCGACCTGGTTGGCCTGGTCGGCGATGGAGAGGTTGCGGTGCAGCACGCCGACACCGCCCTGCCGCGCCATGGCGATCGCCATGCGGGACTCGGTGACCTTGTCCATCGCGGCGGAGAGCAGCGGGATGTTCACCCGCACGTTCTTCGAGATGTACGAGGCGGTGTCGATCTGGTCGGGCGCCATGTCGGACGCGCCCGGCAGCAGCAGCACGTCGTCGTAGGTCAGCCCGAGTGTCGCGAATTTCTCGGGCACTCCGTCGACGTTGGCAGTCATGACACCTTCCCAAATGGCCTTGATCGGTGCGGGATGTCCATGCTAACGGGCCTGAGCCGTGTCTCATTCCACGACCAAGATCAGCGGGAAGCTTTGGACGTTCGCACGTGTACGAAAGGGACGACGGTGCCCGGCAAGGCTTACTGCTCGGCCAGTGCGCGGAGCCGGCTCAGGGCGCGGTGCTGCGCGACCCGGACGGCGCCCGGGGACATGCCGAGCATCTGGCCGGTCTCCTCGGCGGTCAGTCCGACCGCGACCCGCAGCACCAGCAGCTCGCGCTGGTTCTCCGGGAGGTTGGCGAGCAGCTTCTTGGCCCACTCGGCGTCGTCGCTGAGCAGCGCGCGCTCCTCGGGACCGAGGGAGTCGTCGGGCCGCTCGGGCATCTCGTCGGAGGGCACCGCGGTGGACCCCGGGTGGCGCATGGCGGCGCGCTGGAGGTCGGCGACCTTGTGCCCGGCGATGGCGAAGACGAAGGCCTCGAAGGGTCTGCCCGTGTCCTTGTAGCGCGGGAGCGCCATCAGGACGGCGACGCAGACCTCCTGGGCCAGGTCCTCGACGAAGTGCCGGGCGTCGCCGGGCAGCCGGTTGAGGCGGGTGCGGCAGTACCGCAGGGCGAGCGGGTGGACACGCGCGAGCAGGTCGTGCGTGGCCTGGGCGTCGCCGTCGACCGCGCGGTGGACGAGCGCGCCGATCTCCCCCTGCCCGGCAGGCATGGGGGAACCCACGGTCTCGTCGTCGCGCATCGCTCCATGGTGCCCCGACGTCTCGGCGTCGGTGGCACCGCGTCCGTAGTTGTGCACCGAAGCGTTATGAGCAGGTGCGCCGGTACTCATCTCCCGCGCCCTCCCCTCCCGCTCGATCGACTCGTCCCCGAGGAACTCCACATCTCAAGGATGCGGCATTCGGCGGGGAAGTGACACAAGCCCACCCCGTCCACCCCACGACGGACGCGGGCGAGGACGGGGAGACGGCAGGTGACCTGCGATTCAGCGGACCAGGCCCCAGCGGAATCCGAGCGCGACGGCGTGCGCCCGGTCGGAGGCGCCGAGCTTCTTGAAGAGACGGCGGGCGTGGGTCTTGACCGTGTCCTCGGAGAGGAAGAGCTCGCGCCCGATCTCGGCGTTGGACCGGCCGTGGCTCATGCCTTCGAGGACCTGGATCTCGCGCGCGGTGAGGGTGGGCGCGGCGCCCATCTCGGCCGAACGGAGGCGGCGCGGGGCGAGCCGCCAGGTCGGGTCGGCGAGCGCCTGGGTGACCGTGGCCCGCAGCTCGGCGCGCGAGGCGTCCTTGTGCAGGTAGCCACGGGCGCCCGCAGCGACCGCGAGGGCGACGCCGTCGAGGTCCTCGGCGACCGTGAGCATGATGATGCGGGCGCCGGGGTCCGCGGAGAGCAGCCGGCGGACGGTTTCCACGCCGCCCAGACCGGGCATGCGCACGTCCATCAGAATCAGGTCCGAGCGGTCCGCGCCCCAGCGGCGGAGGACTTCCTCGCCGTTGGCCGCGGTGGTCACGCGCTCGACGCCGGGCACGGTCGCGACCGCGCGGCGGAGCGCCTCTCGGGCAAGCGGGGAGTCGTCGCAGACGAGGACGGATGTCATGCCTGACCTCCGCGGCTCTCGCAGCTGTTGCGCGTCACCTTGAGCCTCCAGGGCTGTACGTATCGTCACCTGTGCGGTTGACGCTCTCGGACGTTTGCCCGATCGCTTGTTCCTTCAACCGCCATCGCACTCTCAACGACGGTCACTCGAAAGAGTTACGGGTCGGACGACGTCTTCGGCACTCTACGTGAGGGGTCGTGCGCGGAGGAGAGTGTCGCGGGTCGTTCGCCCCAACATCGAAAGCTATGCCCCATTTAGCGGCTTTTCTTCCCTTTTCGCGGTGTCTGTGGCTAGATTCGCAATGAGTCATATTTACATCTACTTCGACAGTAGGTGTAACCACCGGACCCGTCGGGCCCGAGGAGCCCGACCATCAGCCATCCACCCGCCCACCAATCCGTTCGACACGGTTTCAAGGGGACAAGCGCAATGGCAGATTTCTCCCGCCTTCCCGGACCCAACGCCGACCTGTGGGACTGGCAACTGCTCGCGGCCTGCCGCGGCGTCGACAGCTCCCTGTTCTTCCACCCCGAGGGAGAGCGCGGCGCGGCACGGAGTGCGCGTGAGAACTCGGCGAAAGAGGTCTGCATGCGGTGCCCGGTGCGCGCGGAGTGCGCGGCACACGCACTCGCCGTGCGGGAGCCCTACGGCGTATGGGGCGGCCTCACCGAGGACGAACGCGAAGAGCTCATGGGACGCGCGCGCAATCGCCTGATCACGACGGCGCCGGCCTCCCCGCCGGTCACGTCCGCCACGTCCGCCACCTCCACGACATCCATGACGTCGATGACCTCGCTCGGGGAACGTATGTGAAGGAACGTTTCTTCTAAGCCCTGAGCCGCGCGCCCGCGCGCGTCGCCCGACGCGCGTGTGGCCGCGCGGACCTGTTCCGCCCCTCCCGCGCGTCCTACGCGCGCGCGGCCGCGCGCATCAGCTCGTCGAGGGTGGCGGCGACGGCCGGGACCTGGGCGAGGTCGGGCAGCGTCAGGGCCACGATCTCCCGCTCCACGGACGGCTCGACGGCCACCGTCCGCGCGCCCTTGGGGCGTACGGACTCGATGGCCAGCTCCGGCAGGACGGCGACGCCCAGACCGGCGCCGACCAGGCCCACCACGGCGGGGTAGTCGTCGGTGGCGAAGTCGATGCGGGGGGTGAAGCCCGCCTCCTCGCACACCTCCACCAGCTGCCGGCGGCAGCGCGGGCAGCCCGCGATCCAGGACTCGTCCGCGAGCTCCGCGATCCCGACGGCCCCGGCGCCGGCGAGCCGGTGCCCCTCCGGCACCAGGCCGACGAGCCGGTCGGCGAGGAGCGGGCGGACCACCAGGTCGTCCCACTCGGCCTGCCCCGCCCCGTAGCGGAACGCCAGGGCGATGTCGCAGTCGCCCTCGCGGAGCATCTCGATCGAGCGCGGCGGTTCGGCCTCGACGAGGGAGACCCGGGTCCCGGGGTGCGCGGCCCGCAGGGCGGCGAGGGCGGTGGGCACCAGGGTGGAGCTGCCGCTCGGGAACGACACGAGGCGGACCCGGCCCGCGCGGAGCCCGGCGATGGCCGCGACCTCCTCCTCGGCCGCGGTCAGCCCGGCGAGGATGCCGGAGGCGTGGCGCACCAGAACCTCGCCGGCCTGGGTGAGGCGCATCTCGCGTCCGGTGCGGATCAGCAGCGGCGTGCCGGCGGAGGCTTCGAGCGCCTTCATCTGCTGGCTGACGGCGGGCTGGGTGCAGCCGAGTTCGCGCGCGGCGGCCGAGAAGGAGCCGGTCGCGGCGACGGCGCGCAGGACGCGGAGGTGGCGGGCCTCGATCATGCGTCCAGCATAAGCGACTCTTGGGTGAAGCTTCCCATTCTCGCGTGCGGCTTTGAGATCGGCGCCCGTAAAGTGCCCACATGACCTTGCTCAGTGTGAATGTGGGCCGCGCCAGGCCCGTGGACTACTCGGACTCCGCCTCGGGCCTGACGGGCATCGACAAGCGCCCGGTCGAGGGGCCGGTGCGGATCGAGGCGCCGGGCGCGCCCGGTGTCGGGGCGAGCGGGGTCGCCGGGGACGCGGTCTGCGACCTGCGCTTCCACGGCGGTGACGACCGGGCGGCGTACGCCTTCGCCCGGGAGGATCTGGACCTGTGGGAGCGGGAGCTCGGCCGTGAGCTGGCCAACGGTTCGTTCGGCGAGAACCTCACCACCCGCGGCCTCGACGTGAACGGGGCGCTGATCGGCGAGCGGTGGCGGATCGGCGGGGAGGTGGTCCTGGAGGTGACCGGCGGCCGCATCCCGTGCCGCACCTTCGCCGGCTTCCTGGAGGAGAAGGGCTGGGTGAAGCGGTTCACCCGGTCCGAGGCCGGTCCGGGCGCGCTGCTGCGGGTCATCGTGCCCGGCGAGGTGCGGGCCGGGGACACGATCACGGTGCTGCACCGGCCGGACCACGACATCACCGTGGCCCGGCTGCACCGCGCGGCGACCACCGAACGCGCCCTGCTGCCCGACACGTTGGCCGCCGCCGAGTGGATGGAGTCCGGACTGCTGGCGCTCGCCCGCCAGTACAAGGAGAAGTACGCCACGTCGTAGGCGCCGGACGGGGCACTAGGTTGCCCGTATGACGACAGCACTGATTACGGGCGCCACCGCGGGCATCGGGGCCGCCTTCGCACGGAGACTGGCGGCGGACGGCCACGACGTCGTGCTGGTGGCCAGGGACGTGAAGCGGCTCCGGGAGCAGGCGACCGAACTGCACGACCGGCACGGCGTCGAGGCCGAGGTGCTCGCGGCGGACCTCGCCGAGGAGAAGGGCATCGCCTCCGTCGAGGCCCGGCTCTCGGACCCGAAGCGGCCGGTGGACATGCTCGTGAACAACGCGGGCTTCGGGAACAGGGGCCGGTTCCTCGAGGTCTCCATGGCCGACGAGTTGAAGATGCTGACGGTGCACTGCGAGGCGGTGCTGCGGCTGACCTCGGCCGCGGCCACGTCGATGAAGGCCCGCCGCCGGGGCGCCGTGGTGAACGTGGCGTCGGTGGCGGCCTTCCTGCCGCGCGGCACCTACGGCGCCTCGAAGGCCTGGGTCGTGCAGTTCACCCAGGGCGCGGCGCGGGACCTCGCGGGCAGCGGGGTGCGGCTGATGGCGCTCTGCCCCGGTTTCGTACGGACCGAGTTCCACGAGCGGGCCGGGATGGGCACGGACAACATCCCGGGCTGGATGTGGCTCGACGCGGACAAGCTGGTGACGGCGGCGCTCGCGGACCTGGAGCGGGGCCGGACCGTGTCGATCCCGGACCCCCGCTACAAGGCCCTCATGGGCGTGGTGAAGCTGGCGCCCCGCGGCCTGCTCGGCGGGGTGTCCTCCAAGGCGGGCCGCAAGTACGGGCCGGAGTAGGGCCGGAGCGGGGAGACGGCGGAGACGCAACCGGCCCGGACGGGGCCACGGCAAGACCACGGCGGGGCCGCGGCAGGGGCCGCGGCGGACGCTCAGAGAAGCGGTTCGAGGGCCCCGAGGTCGAGGTGCGCGGTGGTGCCGCTCCGCCAGGTCACGGTGAGGGTGCCGGGGCCCGTGACCCGGACCTCCGCGAGGTCCGGCACGGGGACGGGCTCGGGTTCGCCGGTCAGGGAGGCGAGGGCCACGAAGAGCGCGGCCGGGCCGTACGTGGTGCCGTGGAGGGCGAGGGTACGGGTCCCCGGACCCTGGAGGGTCTCCCCGGTGGGGAGTTCGAGGACCTCGGGCCGGTAGCCGTGGACCGGGTGGAGCTGGGCGTGCGGGCCGTCCGGGGTGACCGCCCAGCCGGTCTGCCGTACGGGGGTCCCCTCCGGGGCGTCCAGGACGAGGTGCGCGCGGAGCTCGGCGCGGCCGTCGACGAGCGTCGCGGAGAGGACCCGGACGCCCGGCAGCGGGTGGTGCAGGGAGGCGGCCCGGTCGGGGCCGGTGGTGAGCGGGGCGGCGGGGCCGCGGGTGGTGGGCGTGCCGTCGACGAGCAGCGCGAAGTGGTTGTCGGACACCGCCGTGCCCGTACTGGGTCCCGTACGGGTGGAGTAGGCGTGCCGGGCGTACCCGGGGTCGTCCGGCTCGCCGGGCGCGCTGTGGACGTGGTTGCTGCCGTGGTTGTGGAGTCGGACGAGCCCGTCGGCCGCGGTGGTCTGGACGAGCAGCCCGGCGGGGGCGACGGGGCGGACGGTGTCGGCGCGTTCGGCGGGCAGGGGTTCCTCGGGGTCGGTCCAGACGGGGTGTCCGGCGGGCAGGAGGAGGCCGAGGAAGCCCTTGGAGGCCCAGTAGGGGGAGCCGGGTCCGGAGTACTCCTGGACGAGCGGCGGGTACGGGCCGTGCCAGCCGAGGCCGAGGAGCCCGCGCTCGTCGGTGGCGCCCCGGTCGAGGAAGTACCGCAGGGTGCCGGAGGCGAGGCGGCGGGTGGCGCCGGGGGTGAGCGGGGTGTGGCCGGTGAGGGCGCCGAGCCAGGGGGCGGCCGCCGCGGCGAAGCGGTAGATCAGGGACCGCCCGTACGGGACGGGGGCGCCGTTCGCGTCGAAGAGGTGGACGTAGGTGTCGAGGTGGGCGCGCAGCCGGGGGCCGTAGCGGTCGAGGAGGTCCTGCTCGCCGGAGAGGTGGGCGTGGAGGACGGGGTAGAAGTGCAGGGCCCAGGCGTTGTAGTGGTCGAAGGCGCGGTTGTCGCCGTCGCTGTACCAGCCGTCGCCCAGGTACCAGTCCTCGACGCGGGCGAGGGAGCGGTCGATCGTGGCGGCGGCGCGGTCGGTCTCGATCCCGGCGTCCCGGAGGAAGCCGGCGACGGTGAGGCCGAAGAGCCACCAGTTGTTGTCGACCGGGGACGGGCCGAGGGCGGGCCGGAGCCAGTCGGCGGTCCGCTGCCGGGTGCGGTCGTCGAGGCGGTCCCAGAGCCAGGGCCGGGTGAGGCGGAGGCCGAGGGCGACCGAGGCGGATTCGACGACCGCCTGGCGGGTGCCGGCCATCGGGGGCCAGGACTCGCGGTCGTCCCGTCCGGGGTGCGCGGTGCCGGCGGCGAGCCCGGCGGCGTACCGGTCGAGGTGGCCGTGCGGGTCCTCGCCGTGGGCGCCCGCGACGCGGAGGGCGGCGAGGAGGAAGGTGCGGGCCCAGCCCTCCAGGCCGTCGGAGCGGGGGCCCGACCAGCTGGGGCGGGGCCCGGGGAGGTCGACGAGGCCGTGCCCCGGTGAGGCGAACGGGCGGACGTCCAGGAGGAGTCGGTCGGCCGCGGCTTCCCAGTGGGCGCGGGTCCAGCCGGTGTACGGGCTGAGCTCACGGTCTTCGGGTGGCGTGGGCATGATGCTCCCTGGGGCTCCGTGCGGGGACGTCCGCGTCGCCGGGAATCCTGGACAGCGTCCGATCGGACGTCAAGAGTTGGAGAGCGAATGATCGAAACTCCCGTCGTTCGATCATTTCTCGGCTAGGGTGGGCGGCCCCGGTCCGCCGGGCCCGCCCCGGGGCCGACGGACCACCACCACCGCGAGGGGGAACCGCCGTGCGCGAGAGCGCTGCCGAACGACACGACCGACTGCTGGCCCTGGTGCGCGAGCGGGGCACCGCCCGCGTCTCCGAACTGGCCGAACGCCTCGGGGTCTCCCCCGTCACCGCCCGCCGCGACGTCGAGGTCCTGGCCGGCCGGGGCCTGCTCGACCGGGTGCACGGCCAGGTGTCCTGGCCCCGGCGGCAGGGCGCGTCCGGCGGCGGACGCACCGGCGAGGGCCTGGTCCTGGGCCTGCTCGCGCCCTCCGCCACGTACTACTTCGCCGAGGTCATCCGGGGGGCGCACGAGGCGGCGGCCCGTGCCGGGGCGCGGCTCGTGCTGCGGATCTCCGACTACCGGCCGGAGGAGGACCGCGCCCGCACCGAGGGGCTGCTCGCGGCGGGCGCCGAGGGCGTCCTCGTCGCGCCCGGCTGGCGGGGCCCCGAGGACCGGCTCGCGTACGGGGACTGGCTGGCCGAGCTGCCCGTGCCGGCCGTCCTCCTGGAGCGCCGCGCCGAGCCCGGCAGCCCGCTGGACGGCCTGGACCGGGTCGCCTCCGACCACGCCCACGGGGTGCTGCTCGCCCTGCGCCACCTGCTGGCGCTCGGCCACGCGACGCCGCTCCTGGTGGCCCGCCGGGACTCCCCGACCGCGCTCGCGGTGCGCGCGGGGTACGCCGAGGCGCTGGGGACGCTGGGCCTGGAGAAGCCGCGCCCGGTCATCGACTCCGTACCGGCCGAGGCGGACCCGGAGGGCTTCGAGCGGGCGGTGCGGGCGCTGCACGAGGCCGTCGGCTCGGGTCTGGCCAGCGCGGCCCTGGTCCACAACGACGTGGACGCGATCGAGATCGTGCAGCGGCTGGCCGAGCTGGGCGTGCGGGTGCCTCAGGACCTGGCCCTGATCGCGTACGACGACGAGGTCGCCGCCCTCGCCGACACCCCGCTGACGGCGGTCGCCCCGCCGAAGCGGCAGGTGGGGCGGCACGCCGCGGAACTGCTGGTGGAGCGGCTGACGGAGGGGCCCGACGAGGACGCGGCGCGGCGCCATCTGAGCCTGCTGCCGTGGCTGCGGGTGCGGTCCTCCTGCGGGGCGGCCCCGGCATCCACGATTTGATCCTTTTTCGATCAATCAATCTTTCGCTCTTGACTTCGGTCATGAACGGTCACAGGATCACGGCCACAACCTCCCAGCCGCCCCGCCCTCAGGAGCCGTGCCGTGACCCGTACCTGGAGCAGAACGTCCCGCGTCATAGCCGGCGCCGCCACCGCCCTGGCCGTCCTCACGGCCTGCGGCGGCGGTGACGACACCGCCGACAAGCCGAACGGGCCCGTGACCCTCACCTTCTGGGGCTGGGCCAAGGGCTCCAAGGACGTCGTGGACGCTTTCAACGCCTCCCACACCGACATCCAGGTGAAGTTCGAGGAGATCCCCTCCGGCACCGCCGGCGGCTACGCCAAGATCTCCAACGCGGTGAAGGCGGGCAACGCCCCCGACCTGGTCTCCATCGAGTACTCCTCGCTCCCCGAGTTCGTGAGCTCCGGCGCCCTCCAGGACATCGGCGACCAGTTCACCGAGGCCGACCGCGCCAAGCTCCTGCCGCAGTCCGTCGAACTCACCACCCTCGGCGGGAAGTCCTGGGCCGTCCCGTTCGACGCCGCCCCGCAGGCCTTCTTCTACCGCAAGGACCTCTTCGCGAAGTACAAGGTCCAGGTCCCCACCACCTGGGACGCGTTCAAGAAGGCCGCCGAGCAGATCAGGAAGGCCGACGCCAAGGCCCGCATCGCCACCTTCTTCCCCGACGACCCCACCACCTTCGAGGCCATGGCCTGGCAGGCCGGCGCCCAGTGGTTCAAGGCCGAGAACGACACGTGGAAGGTGAACACCACCGACCCGGCCACCACGAAGGTCACCGCCTACTGGCAGGGCCTCCTCGACGCCGACCTCGTCCACAAGGACGCCTCCTTCAGCCCCGAATGGGTCGGCTCCCTCAAGAACGGCACCACCGTCGGCTACCTCGGCGCCTCCTGGGGCGCGGGAGTCCTCAAGGGCAACGTCCCCGAGATGGGCGGCAAGTGGGCCGTCGCCCCCATCCCCACCTGGGACGGCAAGCCCGCCAGCGGCATGCTCGGCGGCACCTCCTTCGCCGTGACGAAGGACAGCGGGCACAAGGCCGCGGCCGTCGCCTTCGCCGAGTGGATGTCCACCACCGAGGCCGGCATCAAGGCCCGCATCGCGTCCGGCACCTCCAGCGCCTTCCCGGCCGCCGCGAGCCTCCGCCCCGTCGCCAAGCAGGCCTTCGACGCGAGCTTCTACGGCGGGCAGGACATCTACGCCCTCTTCGAGGCCTCCGGCGCCTCCATCAACCCCCACTGGTCCTGGGGCCCGACCACCGGCACCACCAACACCGCGATCAAGGACCGCTTCGGCAGGATCGCCCCGGGCGGGCCCGGCATCGCCGACGCCGTCAAGGGCGGCCACGACGCCACCGTCGCCGAGCTCACCAAGCGCGGCCTGAAGGTCGAGGGCTGACCCGGTGAAGGCCCGCACCCGCGCCGCCACGCTCCTGCTGACCCCCTTCTTCGTCCTGTTCACCGCGGTGATGGTGGTGCCGATCGGATACGCGGTCTGGCTCAGCCTCTTCACCGAGAAACAGTCCGGACTGGGCTTCGGGGGCACCGAGACCCTCTTCACCGGCCTCGACAACTACACCGCGGCGCTGGGTGACCGGGCCTTCGTCGAGGGCTTCGGCGTCCTCCTCGGGTACTGCCTGCTCTACATCCCGCTGCTGCTCGCCGGGGCCCTCGGTCTCGCCCTCCTCCTCGACTCGGCGCTCGCCCGCGCCCGCCGCTTCTTCCAGCTCGCGCTCTTCCTGCCGCACGCCGTGCCCGGCATCATCGCCGCGCTGATCTGGGTCTACCTCTACACGCCCCAGCTCAGCCCGGTCGTCCAGGCCATGGAGGCCGGAGGCGTCGGCTTCGACTTCTTCTCCCCCGAAGGCACCCTGCCGTCCGTCGTGAACATCGCCCTGTGGGAGTGGCTCGGCTACAACATGGTCATCTTCTACGCCGCCCTCCAGGCCATCGACCGCTCCGTCATCGAGGCGGCCACCGTCGACGGCGCCGGGGCCTGGCGGATCGCCTTCGCCATCAAGGTCCCGCTCGTCCGGGCCTCGATCGCGATGGTCGGCCTCTTCACGGTCATCGGCTCCCTCCAGCTCTTCACCGAGCCGCTCATCCTCAACAAGGGCACCGGCTCCGCCGTCACCTCCACCTGGACGCCGAACATGTACGCCTACACCGCGGCCTTCGACCGCAACGACTACGGACTCGCCGCCGCGGCCTCCGTCCTCCTCGCCCTGACGGCCGCCCTGCTCTCCTTCGCGGTGACCCGGCTGACCGGCCGCCGCAAGGCCGGCACGGCACGCCGCCCGGCCCCCGCGCGGCGGACCGCACCGGCCCGGAAGGAGCAGCCGGCATGAGCACCCGCTCCCCGCAGCGATGGCTCTCCGGGGCGGCCGTCAACGGCGCCCTCGTCCTCGCCGTCGTCTACATGCTCTTCCCGCTGGTCTGGCTGCTCACCGCCGCCACCAAGGACGCCGGAGGCCTCCTCGCCGGAGACGCCTTCTCCTTCGAGGGCTTCGACCTCGGCGGCAACCTCTCCCGGCTCGCCGAGTACAACGACGGCATCTACTTCCGCTGGTACGCCAACAGCCTCCTCTACGCGGGCCTCGGCGCCCTCGCCTGCTCGCTGGTGAGCGTCGCCGCCGGATACGCCTTCCACGTCTACGACTTCCGGGGCAAGGAGAAGCTCTTCGGCCTCGTCCTCCTAGGCGTGCTCGTCCCCACCACCGCGCTCGCCCTGCCGATGTACCTCCTCGCCAGCGAGGTCGGCATCGTCAACACCTACTGGGCCGTCCTGATCCCCGTCCTCGTCAACCCCTTCGGCGTCTACCTCTCCCGGGTCTTCTGCGCCGGCTACATCCCCGACGAGGCCCTGGAGGCCGCCCGTATCGACGGGGCGGGAGAGATGCGGGTCTTCTGGTCCATCGGCCTGCGCATGGTCATGCCCGGCTTCGTGACCGTCTTCCTCTTCCAGTTCACCGCCGTCTGGAACAACTTCTTCCTCCCCCTGGTGATGCTCTCGGACCAGAAGCTCTTCCCCGTGAGCCTCGGCCTGTACGCGTGGAACAGCAACGCCCACGCGGAACCCGACTACTACCCCCTCGTCGTCACCGGATCCCTGCTCGCCGTCGTCCCCCTCGTCGTCGCCTTCGTCTCCCTCCAGCGCCACTGGAAGGCCGGCCTGACCGCCGGCAGCGTCAAGTGAGGAGCACAGGTACCACGATGCACCCGACCACTGACAACCGCCCCACCGTCCTCCTGGCCATGGGCCCGGGAGTCGACGGACGCCTCCTCACGGACGCCCACCGCACCCGCCTCGCCGCACTCGCGGACACCGACCCCCGGCTCGTCGCCCACGACCTGACCGGCCCGGACCCCCGCGTCACCGCCGCCCTCGCCGGGGCCGAGATCCTCCTCACCTGCTGGGGAGCGCCCCCGCTCACCGCCGAGGTCCTCGACCGCGCGCCCCGGCTGCGCGCCGTCGTCCACGCGGCCGGCTCGGTCAAGCACCACGTCACCGACGCCTGCTGGGAGCGCGGCCTGCGCGTCACCTCGGCCGCCGCGGCCAACGCGCTGCCGGTCGCCGAGTACACGCTCGCCGCGATCCTCTTCGCCGGGAAGCGGGTCCTGCGCTCGGCCCAGCGGTACGGCGAACTCCGCACCGACCACGCCTGGCTGGAGGAGTCCACCACCTGGGGCAACTACCGGCGCACCATCGGCATCGTCGGCGCCTCGCGCATCGGCCGCCGGGTCGTCGACCTGCTGCGCCCCTTCGACGTCGAGATCCTGCTGTACGACCCGTACGTGGACGTCCCGCCGCCCGGCGTGGAGCTCGTGGGCCTCGACGAACTGTGCGCCCGCAGCACGGTCGTCTCGGTGCACGCGCCCCAACTCCCCGCCACGTACCGCATGATCGGCGCGGCCCAGCTGGCGGCCATGCCGGACGGAGCGACCGTGATCAACACGGCCCGGGGCTCCCTCGTCGACGAGACGGCGCTGCTCCCCCACCTCGTGTCGGGCCGCCTCCACGCGATCCTCGACGTGACCGACCCGGAACTCCCACCCCCGGACTCCCCGCTCTACACCCTCCCGAACGTGCTGCTCACCCCGCACGTCGCCGGCTCCCTGGGCAACGAACTCCACCGCATGGCGGACCAGGCCCTGGACGAGGTGGCGCGCTACGGCCGGGGGGAGCCCTTCGCGGAGGAGGTCCGGGCGTCGGACCTGACACGATCGGCCTGACCGGTCCATCCCGCCTAGACTGGAGAGGTCCTACCTGGTTCGGGAGGCGTCATGACATTCGTGCAGATCATCGACTGCAGGACGAGCCGGATGGAGGACCTGAACCGGCTCATGGACCGGTGGGTCGAGCAGACCGAGGGGCGCAGGACCGCGACGCACAGCATCGTCGGCAAGGACCGCTCCGACGCCTCGCACGTGGTGGAGATCGTCGAGTTCCCCTCGTACGCCGTGGCCATGCGGAACTCTCAGCTCCCCGAGACCGACCGGATCTTCCGGGAGATGGTGGCGCTCTGTGACGAGATGCCGACCTTCACCGATCTGGACGTGGTCCGGGACGAGCAGATGTACAAGGCGGCGTCCCGGCGGTACCTGGAGCTGATCGCCGCGCCCGGGGAACTCGCGCCGCTCGACGAGGTACTGGCCGAGGGGTACCACGACCACGATCCGACCAGCCCGGCCGACTCGGTCGGCATGGACGCGGTGCGGCGCGAGGCCGAGATGTGGCGGGCCGCGTTCGACTTCTCCTTCACCGTCGAGGACCAGATGGCCGACGGCGACCGGGTCTGCACCCGCTGGACGTGGAACGGCACCCATGTCGGCGACTTCATGGGGCTCCAGCCGACGGGGATGGAGGTGAGCATGACCGGGATGCTGGTCCAGCGCTTCCGGGAGGACGGCAAGGCCGTCGAGGGCTGGTGGATGTACGACATGCTCGGGCTCATGGGGCAGCTGGGGGCCGTGGAGGGCTAACGACACCCCGGGGGAATCCCCTGGAACGCACCGAGGCCCGGTGCCCCCGCGACGGGGGTACCGGGCCTCGGTGGTTCGGTCAGCTGCCTCAGTGCGAGTGGCCGTGGCCGCCGTGGCCGTGGTCCGCCGGCTCCTCTTCCTTCTTCTCCACCACGAGGGTCTCGGTGGTGAGGAGGAGGGAGGCGATCGAGGCGGCGTTCTCCAGGGCGGAGCGCGTCACCTTCACCGGGTCGATGACGCCGGCCTTGACCAGGTCGCCGTACTCGCCGGTCGCGGCGTTGAAGCCCTGGCCCTTGTCGAGCTCCGCCACCTTCGAGGTGATGACGTAGCCCTCGAGGCCGGCGTTCTCGGCGATCCAGCGCAGCGGCTCGACGGCGGCGCGGCGGACGACCGCGACACCCGTGGCCTCGTCGCCGGTCTTGTCGAGGTTGCCCTCGAGGACCTTGACGGCGTGGACGAGCGCGGAGCCACCACCGGAGACGATGCCCTCCTCGACCGCGGCGCGGGTCGCGGAGATGGCGTCCTCCAGACGGTGCTTCTTCTCCTTCAGCTCCACCTCGGTGGCGGCGCCGACCTTGATGACGCACACGCCGCCGGCGAGCTTCGCGAGGCGCTCCTGGAGCTTCTCGCGGTCCCAGTCGGAGTCCGTGGACTCGATCTCGGCCTTGATCTGGTTGACGCGGCCCTGCACCTCGGACGAGTCGCCGCCACCGTCGACGATGGTGGTGTCGTCCTTGGTGATGGTGACGCGGCGGGCGGTGCCGAGCACGTCGAGACCGGCCTGGTCGAGCTTGAGGCCGACCTCCTCGGCGATGACGGTCGCACCGGTGAGGGTGGCGATGTCGCCGAGCATGGCCTTGCGGCGGTCACCGAAGCCGGGGGCCTTGACGGCCACGGCGTTGAAGGTGCCACGGATCTTGTTGACGACGAGGGTGGAGAGCGCCTCGCCCTCGACGTCCTCGGCGATGATCAGCAGCGGCTTGCCGGCGCCGGCCTGGATGACCTTCTCCAGGATGGGCAGCAGGTCCTGGATCGAGGAGATCTTGCCCTGGTTGATCAGGATGTACGGGTCGTCGAGGACGGCCTCCATACGCTCCTGGTCGGTCACCATGTACGGGGACAGGTAGCCCTTGTCGAAGGCCATGCCCTCGGTGAAGTCGAGCTCCAGGCCGAAGGTGTTGGACTCCTCGACGGTGATGACACCGTCCTTGCCGACCTTGTCCATCGCCTCGGCGATGAGCTCGCCGACCTGCTGGTCCTGCGCGGAGAGCGCGGCGACGGCGGCGATGTCGGACTTGTCGTCGATCGGGCGCGCGGTGGCGAGCAGCTCCTCGGAGACGGCCTTGACGGCGGCGTCGATGCCCTTCTTCAGGGCGGCCGGGGAGGCGCCGGCGGCGACGTTGCGCAGACCCTCGCGGACCAGGGCCTGGGCGAGCACGGTGGCGGTGGTGGTGCCGTCACCCGCGATGTCGTTGGTCTTGGTCGCCACCTCCTTCACGAGCTGGGCGCCGAGGTTCTCGTACGGGTCCTCGATCTCGACCTCGCGGGCGATCGTGACACCGTCGTTGGTGATGGTGGGGGCGCCGAACTTCTTGTCGATGACGACGTTGCGGCCCTTGGGGCCGATCGTCACCTTCACCGTGTCGGCAAGCTTGTTGACGCCGCGCTCAAGGGCGCGACGGGCGTCCTCGTCGAACTTCAGGATCTTCGCCATGGGAGCGGTTCAGCCCTCTCGGAATCGGGTGGAACGAACCGCGCCCCGGGGCGCCTGGGAAAGGGGCCTCGGGGCGCAGCTCAAAGCATCTGCTTCAGGTACTTCGGTACTTCGGTGAATTACTTCTCGACGATCGCGAGCACGTCGCGAGCCGAGAGGACGAGGTACTCCTCGCCGTTGTACTTCACCTCGGTGCCGCCGTACTTGCTGTACAGCACGATGTCGCCGGTCTTGACGTCGAGCGGCAGACGCTCGCCGTTCTCGAAGCGGCCCGGGCCCACGGCCAGGACGACGCCCTCCTGGGGCTTCTCCTTGGCGGTGTCCGGAATGACCAGGCCAGAGGCGGTGGTCTGCTCGGCGTCGAGCGGCTGGACCACAATGCGGTCCTCGAGCGGCTTGATGGCAACCTTGGAGCTGGTGGTCGTCACGATCCGACCTCCCCCTTCGGAGATCTCACGGGGTTAACTGTCTGAGGTGGCGACCAGGTGGATCCGTCGTCGCGGGTGCCGGACCTGCCCGTCGCTGTGTTGGCACTCTCCAGTGGGGAGTGCCAGAGCCGAGACTATGACCGCGATTAGCACTCGGTCAAGCGGAGTGCCAATTCCTCGCTCTGTGGCGTGACCGTACGGGGTGCTCCCACCCCCGCGCAGGTCTTCGCGTCCACCGCCGCCCGTACGGGTCCGGCCGACGCGGGCCCGGGACTCACCCGCTCCGCGGCCTTCCGGCCGAGCCGTTCGATCGGGTCGACGGAGGAGGCACAGGCGGTGAGGACGGTGAGGGCGGCGACTGCGAGGAGGGCGGCCGCCACGGCCGGGACGGCGGCCCGGAGGCCCGGCCCGGTTCTCACACGTAGTCCTCGAGCTTCGCGACCGCGTACCCCTTGGACGTGATCACGTTCATCACCCGGCGGATCATGTCGGGCATGGTGCCCTTCCAGTCCTCCTTGCCCCGGAAGTGCGTGAGCACGATGTCGCCGGGGTGCAGGTCCTGGTCCCACTCGCGCCACTCCATGTGGTCGGGGAAGGCCTCGGCGGCCCAGAGCGGGACGGCCTTGACGCCGCAGGACCGGGCGGCGCGCAGGGTGTCCTCGTTGTAGTTGCCGTAGGGCGGGCGGAAGAGCGAGGGGCGCTTGCCGAACTGCTTCTGGATGATGTCCTGCATCCCGCAGATCTCGCGCTTCTGCGTGCCGTACGAGAGCGCGGGCAGGTAGCGGTGGTTGAGGGTGTGGTTGTTCAGGGTGACGCCGTTCTTCTGCATCCCGGCGAAGTAGCCGTAGTCGTCGTTGACGACGTAGTCGCTGAGGAAGGCGCTGTAGGGGATCCGCAGCTCCTTCATCATCCGCAGCAGCTCGGGGTCCTTGTCGGAGCCGTCGTCGATCGTCAGGAAGACGACCTTCTCCTTGGTCGGCACGGTGGTGAAGACGGGCGGGAGCCCCTCCCCGTCGGTCTCGAAGCCCTTGCGGGTGGTGATCTTCGGCTTGGTGACGGGCGGGGCGGGCGCTTCGAGCGGGGGTTTCGCGAGGCCCCACTTCTTGGCGGCGACCACGCGGGCGGCACGCTGGGCGCGGACCTTCTCCAGGTACGCGTTCAGGGCGCCGGCGGCGGGGGCCTGCTGTCCCGCGGCGGGGGCGGGGGCGCCGCGCGGGGGTTCGGCGCCGCCGGAGCAGGCCGTGGCGGCGGAGGCGAGGGCGGCCACGGCGAGCGCCGCACCGAGGGTCCGACGGGAGCGACGCGCGCCGTTTGCCATCATCTGTTCCTTTTGTCGTACGAGCTGCATGGCGCCGCATCCTGTCAGCGCGAGAGCCCGTTCCGGGGCGCGACACCGCCGTACCGCGTCCACCGTCCCCCGGCCGGCCCACTGCCTCCCAGGGCCCAGAATGGGACGGGTGAACGACCTCGCCTCCTTCGCCGCCCTGCTCGCCCCCGAGGGGCAGGCGCTCCTCGCCGCCCTGCGCGACTACGACCCCGCCCAGGAGCTGGCGGTCGCCTCCCGGCTGCGCCGCGACCACCCCGCCGAGCTCGTGAGCGCCGCCCTCGGCCAGGCGCGGCTGCGGCAGCGGGCGGTGGCGAAGTTCGGCGCCGAGGACGCGTACCGGATGTACTTCACGCCGCACGGCGTCGAGCAGTCGACCCGAGCCCGGGTCGCCGCCCACCGGGCGACCCGGCTGAAGGCGCTGGGCATCGGCCGCGTCGCGGACCTCTGCTCCGGGATCGGCGGCGACGCGATCGCGCTCGCCCGCGCCGGGATCTCCGTCCTCGCCGTCGACCGGGACCCGCTGACCGCCGAGACCGTCCGCGCCAACGCCGCCGCCCTCGGCCTGGCGGACCTCGTCGAGGTGCGGTGCGCGGACGTCACCGAGATCGACACCAGCCCCTACGACGCGGTCTTCGTCGACCCCGCGCGGCGCGGCGGCCGGGGCAGGATCTTCGACCCCGAGGCCTACTCACCGCCGCTGTCCTGGGCGATCGGGGCCGCCCGCCGGGCCCCCGTCGCCGCGCTGAAGGTCGCGCCCGGCATCCCGCACGAGGCGGTGCCCGAGGAGGCCGAGGCCGAGTGGATCTCGGACGGCGGCGACGTGAAGGAGGCCGTGCTCTGGTTCGGCACGGAGCCGGGCGCCCGCCGGGCCACCCTGCTGCCCTCCGGCGCGGGCCTCCTGGGCCGGGGCCTGCCCGACCCGGCGGTCCGCCCGGTCGGCCGCTACCTGTACGAGCCGGACGGCGCCGTCATCCGCGCGCACCTCGTCGCCGAGTTCGCCGAGGAGCTGGACGGCGGCCTGATCGACGAGACGATCGCGTACGTCACGGCGGACGCCCTCGCCTCCACCCCGTACGCGGCCGCGTACGAGATCACCGACGAACTTCCCTTCAACCTCAAGAAGTTGAAGGCCCTGCTGCGGGAGCGCGAGGTCGGCACCCTCACCGTGAAGAAGCGGGGCTCCGCGGTCGAACCCGAGGAGATCCGGCGGAAGGTGAAGCCGAAGGGTCCCAACGCCGCGACCGTGCTGCTCACTCGGGTCGCGGGCGCCCCGACGATGCTGATCGGCCGGCCGGCACACGGGGGCCGTTGAGCCGCAGCGCGAAGCGGAAGTGGCCGACGGCCTTCGCCAGGCCGGTGAGACCGGTGACCCAGAGGATCAGGGCGGCCCCCATGCCGTACGCGACGAAGCCGTAGCCGTCGTCGGGGCCGGCCCCCGCCGGGACCGCGAAGCCCAGCCAGAGACCGACCGCGCACAGCGCGAAGGACACCAGCAGCCACACGGCGCTGAGGACGGGGGCGCGCAGCCGGGCGTCCGTCGGCCCGTGCCGGTCGAGGGCCGCCCACAGGGCGAGGCGCTCCCGCACGATCCGGTCGCGGCGCAGGCTACGGACGGTCAGCCACACGGCGGGGACCAGGACGCCGATGCCGGGGATCGCCGCGAAGAGCCCCAGCATCGCCGTCATCGGGTCGGCGAGCGGCGCGCCGAGCGCGGTGACGAACACGCCGACCAGGGACCAGCCCAGTTCGATCAGCAGGAACCAGAGCAGGAAGAGCGCGAGCCGCCCGCCGCCCATCAGCCGCCCGCCGAGCGCGTCGAGCGCCGTCGCCCGGTCGGCGAGCAGGGCCTCCCGGTCGGGCCAGCTGCGGAGCTCGACGGGCGGGGGCGGGGGCGGCAGCGGGGTGCGTGGGGACATGTCCAGCACCCTAAGGCGGCCCCGTCCCGGGAGGACCGGGCGCCCCCGACTCCCCTACGGGCCGACCGCGTTGCGGGCCCGGCCGAGGAGCAGGGCCCGCTCGCTCTCGTTCCTCGTGAGCGCGGCCGCCCGCTCGAACTCCGCGCGCGCCTCCGCCGTCCTGCCGAGCCGGGCGAGCAGGTCGCCGCGGACGCTCGGCAGCAGGTGGTAGCGGGCCAGGGCCGGTTCGGCGGCGAGGGCGTCGACGAGCGGGAGCGCCGCCGCGGGGCCCTCGGTCATCGACACGGCGACCGCGCGGTTCAGCTCGACCACCGGGGACGGCGCGAGGGTGCCGAGCCGTCCGTACAGCGCGGCGATGGTGGCCCAGTCCGTGGCCTCGTACGAGGCGGCCCGCGCGTGGCAGGCGGCGATCGCGGCCTGGAGGGCGTACGGGCCGTAGGAGCGCCCGTCCCCGGCCCGTCCCAGGGCGGCGAACCCGCGCCGGACGAGCAGCCGGTTCCAGCGGCTCCGGTTCTGGTCGGCGAGGAGCACCGGTTCACCGCCGGGGCCGGTCCTGGCCGCCGTCCGGGAGGCCTGGAGTTCGAGGAGCGCGGCGAGGCCGTGGACCTCGCTCTCCCCCGGCATGAGGGCGGCCAGGCCCCGGGCGAGCCGCAGCGCGTCCTCGCAGAGCCCGGGGCGCAGCAGGTCGTCGCCCGCGGTCGCCGCGTACCCCTCGTTGAAGATCAGGTAGACGACCTCCAGGACGGAGCCCAGCCGGGCGGCCCGGTCCTCCCCGTAGGGCACCTCGAACTCGACGCCCGCCCGTGCCAGGGTCCGCTTGGCGCGGGTGATCCGGGCGGCGACCGTCGCCTCCGGCACGAGGAAGGCGCGGGCGATCTCCTCCGTCCGCAGCCCGCCGACGAGCCGGAGCGTGAGCGCCGCGCGGGCCTCGGCGGAGAGCACCGGGTGGCAGGCCGTGAAGACGAGCCGGAGCACGTCGTCGTCGATGTCCCCCGGCCCGGACGGCTCGGGGTCGTACGACTCCTCCGCGAGCGTCCGGCCGACCTCGGCCAGCTTCCGCGCGTACGTCTCGCGGCGCCGCACGAGGTCGACGGCGCGGTGCTTCGCGGCGGCCGTCAGCCAGGCGCCCGGCCGTTCCGGGACGCCCGACCGCGGCCACTGCTCCAGGGCGGAGACGAGCGCGTCCTGGGCGATCTCCTCGGCGATGCCGACGTCCCTGACGATCCGCGCCACCGTGGCGATGATCCGCGCCGACTCCATCCGGAAGACCGTCTCCAGCGTGCTCTCCACCGTGGCCGTCACAGGTCACATGACACCACGACGCGGCTCAGCTCTCCGGCATCTCCTCGACCTCGCGGACCTCCAGGCCGACCTTCCAGTGCGTCGGGTGGACGGCCAGGAACCGCTTGCCCCACTCGACGGCCTCGGCCATGTCCTTGCACTGGAGCATCGCGTAGCCGCCGACGACCTCCTTGGTCTCGGTGAACGGGCCGTCGGTGAAGGACAGGCTCCCGTCCGACCAGGTGATCCGGGTGGCCTCGGCGGTCGGCCTGAGGCCGGCCGTGTCCACCATGGCGCCGGCCTTGGTGATCTCCTCGAAGAGGGCGCCCATGCGCTGCTCGAAGCCGGGGTCGGCGCTCTCCATGTCGATGGTGTTCTCCTCGATGCGGACGAGGGACAGGAAGCGGGGCATGACGACTCCTCGGTGGTGCGGTGGGCGGGGCCGTTCCCCGCCGTCCACACATACGTCGAACGGGCCGGGCCCGCATCGACACCGCGCCCGAAGAATTTTCCCGGGCCCGCTCCCGACCCCCTCCTGAACCGGAGGACCGGGGCCTAGACGTAGTCCTCCAGGCGGGCCACGGTGAAGCCCTGCTCCTGGACGCGGCGCAGCAGGGTGGCCGTCATCTCGGTCATGGTGCGGCCCTTGAGCTCGGACGGGCCGCGGAAGTGGGCCAGGATGATGTCGCCGGGGCGCAGCTTCCGGTCGCCGCGCTGGTACTGCATGTTCTTGATCTGCATGGACTCGCGCCACAGCACGATCGCGTCGACCCCGCACTCCCCCGCGGCGGCGCGGGTGGCCTCGTTCCAGTTGCCGTAGGGCGGCCGGAAGAGCCGCGGGGTGATGCCGTACCGCTCCTTCAGCCTCGTCTGCTGGCCGCATATCTCCCGGCGCTGGGCCTCCGCGCCGAGGGTGGGGAGGTTCGGGTGGGTCAGGGTGTGGTTGGCGAGGCCGTGGCCCTGGGCGATCAGGGGCGCGAAGTACGGGTAGTCGGCGCGGATCGAGGCGTCCGTGAGGAACATCGTGAACGGGACCTTCAGGTCCTTCATCATCCGGACGAAGCCGGGGTCCTTCTCGGCCCCGTCGTCGATCGTGAGGAAGACGATCTTCTCGCGGGTGGGTATCTCGCTGATGACCGGCACCGGCCCGCCGGCCGGGCGGACCACCGGCTTGGCCGAGGGCGGGGCGGGCGGGGCGGCGAAGGGCTTCAGGCCCCACTTCCGGTACGCGGCGGCCCGGGCGGCCGCGGGATCCCCGGGCGCCTTGTGTCCGTCCGGGGGCGCGGTCGTCCGCGCCGGGGCGGGGGTCTGGGCGGCGGCGGGCTCCTCCACGGTGCAGCCCGTCACCAGGAGGGCGGCGGCGGTCAGGGCCCCCCACAGCGCGATCGTCTTCTTCACGCGCTGTGGGATGCCCGACAGGGTCGAAAGGTTGCTCGAAGCTCGCTTATTCGACCGATTCGAAACGCCAGCGGTGGACCGGACGGGTGATCAGCTCCGCGTCCGGCTCCGGCAGCTCGGGCAGCTCGGCGTCGAAGGTCTCCGCCTCCCACCAGGTGAGGACGAGGACCCGGTCCTGCGGGGCCCGGAAGACCTCCCGGCGCACCGGCTCACGCGCCAGGACCCGCGCCCGGTCCCGCGCCCACTCCAGGAGCTCGGCGCCCCTGCCCCCGGTGGCCCTGGCCTCCCACATGAGCGTGAGCCTCACGAGTACAGGTTCTCCTTGCTGACCTCGTGCACGTGGTCGTGATCGTGGGAGTGGGAGTGGCCCGGCACGTGCGGGTCCGTCACCGGCAGCGAGGAGTCCGCCGACAGCTCCAGGTCCGAGGCCGGCCGGTTGCGGGAGACCATCTCGGAGCCGAGCGCCGCGACCATGGCCCCGTTGTCCGTGCACAGGCCCGGCCGGGGCACCCGCAGACGGATCCCGGCGCGCTCGCAGCGCTCCTGGGCGAGGGCCCGCAGCCGCGAGTTGGCGGCGACCCCGCCGCCGATCATCAGGTGGTCGACGCCCTCGTCCTTGCAGGCCCGGACGGCCTTGCGGGTCAGCACGTCGACGACCGCCTCCTGGAAGGACGCGGCCACGTCCCGGACGGGCACGTCCTCGCCGGACGCCCGCTTGGCCTCGATCCAGCGGGCCACGGCGGTCTTGAGACCGGAGAAGGAGAAGTCGTACGCGGGGTCCCGCGAGCCGCTCAGACCGCGCGGGAACGCGATCGCCGCCGGGTCGCCCTCCTTGGCGAGCCGGTCGATGACCGGGCCGCCGGGGAAGCCGAGGTCGAGCACCCGGGCGATCTTGTCGAAGGCCTCGCCGGCCGCGTCGTCGATGGTGGCGCCCATCGGCCGCACGTCGGAGGTGATGTCGGAGGAGAGCAGCAGCGAGGAGTGGCCGCCGGAGACCAGCAGGGCCATCGTCGGCTCGGGCAGCTTGCCGTGCTCCAGCTGGTCCACGCAGATGTGCGAGGCCAGGTGGTTGACGCCGTACAGCGGCTTGCCGAGGGCGTAGGCGTACGCCTTGGCGGCGGAGACCCCGACGAGCAGGGCGCCCGCGAGGCCGGGCCCGGCGGTGACGGCGATGCCGTCGAGGTCCTTGGCGGAGATCCCGGCCGTCTTCAGGGCGCGCTCGATCGTCGGGACCATGGCCTCCAGGTGGGCGCGGGAGGCGATCTCCGGCACGACGCCGCCGAAGCGGGCGTGGGTGTCGACGCTGGAGGCGACGGCGTCGGCGAGCAGCGTGGTCCCGTGGACGATGCCGACGCCGGTCTCGTCGCAGGAGGTCTCGATCCCGAGCACCAGGGGTTCGTCAGCAGCCATCAGATATCGGTTCCGGTTCCTTGGACGGTCAGTCGCATCACGAGCGCGTCGACGTTTCCGGGCTGGTAGTAGCCGCGCCGGAAACCGATGGGCTCGAAGCCGAAGCGCTCGTAGAGCTTCTGGGCCCGGGTGTTGTCCACGCGCACTTCGAGCAGGACCTCGTCGCACTCGAAGGCGGTGGCGTGCTGGAGCAGGTCGGTGAGCAGCCGGGCGCCGAGGCCGGTGCCCCACTGGTCGCGGGAGACGGCGATCGTCTGCACGTCGCCGAGACCGCCGGCGGCGGCGAGCCCGGCGTATCCGGCGATCCCGCCGTCGGCGTCCTCCGCGACGACGTACCGGCGGGTGGCGCCCGGCCCGCGGGAGTGCGCCAGCTCGGACCAGAACATCCCCGCCGACCAGGCGTCCTCGGGGAAGAGCTCACCCTCCAGGGCGAGCACCGGTTCGATGTCCCACCAGCGCATCTCGCGCAGTTCCGCGACGCCGGTCACTGGGGCGTGACCACCTTGTAGTTCTTCGGCACCTGCGCGTCGGGGCGGCGCAGGTACATCGGCAGCGGGTCGAGGAAGCCGTCCCCGCCCGCGGCCAGCCGCTCGGCCGCGAGCCCGGCGAGCGCGGCGGCCGACTGGTGCTCGGGGTCGCGGGCGTCCGGGAAGGCCTCGGGGTAGAGGCGGGCGCCCGCGCCGACGACGGGGAGCCCGGCGAGTGTTCCGGCGATCTCGGCGGGCCGGTCGACGGCGGCGTCGCCCACCCGGGTGCGGGAGTCCTCGTACCGCGCCCAGTAGACCTCCTTGCGGCGCGCGTCCGTCGCGACGGCGAAGGGCTCGTCGATCCCGGAGGCGTACGCGAGGCCGTCGAGGGTGCACAGGCCGTGCACGGGGACGCCGAGCGCGGACGAGAAGGCGGCGGCCGTGACGAGGCCGACGCGGAGGCCGGTGTACGGCCCGGGGCCGACCCCGACGACGATCCCGGTGACCGCGTCGAGCTTCAGACCGGCCTCGTGGAGGACCCGGTCGACGGCGGGGAGCAGCAGCTCCCCGTGGCGGCGGGCGTCGACCTGACTCGACGAGGCGACGACGGCCTCGCCGTCGTGGAGGGCGACGGTGACGGCGGGGGTGGCGGTATCCATGGCGAGCAACAGCACGCGAACAGCCTACGGCTCCCGGGCACGGTGCCCCGAACCTCGGGGCGGCGGCTGCTACCGTCACCCTCGATACGTTCGTACGAGAGGTGGGCACGGTGGCAAGGAGCAGCTCGGGATTCGTGGCCGGGCTCACCGCGGCGGCCGTCGTCGCGGTCGGCGTCCTCGCCTACCAGGCCTCGGCGAGCGCGCCCGCGGACCTGTCGGTGAAGCCGCGGACGCCGGGCACGTCCGCCCCCTCGGCCGCGCCGAGCGGCGGCCCGAAGCGGCCCGCCAGGAACCCGCTGGCCGTCCCCGCGGACTCGGGCACCGGCGAGCGGGTCGTGTACGCGCTCTCGGACCGCCGGGTGTGGCTCGTGGACGGCAAGGGCAAGGCGACCCGGACGTTCACGGTGTGGCCGAGCACGGTCGACCCGGTGGCGGGCGCCTACGCGGTGACCTCGCGCTCGGGTTCGGTGCGCGGCTCGGACGGGGTGCAGATCGAGCACGTGGTGCGGTTCGCGACGGCCGAGGACGTGGCGATCGGCTTCAGCGCGGCGGTGGACGGCTCGACGCCGTCCCCGGACCCGGCGCGGAAGACCGGCGGCATCCGGATGAAGCGTGCCGACGGCGACGCGCTGTGGACGTTCGCGGTGATCGGCGCGAAGGTCGTCGTGGTCGGCTAGGGAAGCCGCCGCCGGGAGTGCCCGCGCGGGCGCTCCGTGCAGGGGCGTGGCCCGGGGGGCCGTACGGCGACGTGCCCCGTTCGGGCTCCGCCTCCCTGGTCGTGCCTCTAGGCGGCTTCGTCCCGCAGGGCTTCCGCTTCCGTCTCTTCCGGCTCTCCGGGTTCGGTCCGCGGCGGCGTCGAGAGGGTGCGGGCGGCCGCGCAGGACGCGAGCAGCTCGCTCATCGAGACGTGGTCCCGGCCGGGTTCCGCGCGTTCGGGCGTCGCCATGCATGCCTCCCGTAGGTTAGGTGCACCTAACCAGCTCGTGCATCCATGTGACCACGGCGCGCGCGGCCCACGCAACACCTTCCCGACACGTTGTCGGAACATACGTGGTTCAGAGCAGTTCCAGGTCCTCCCCGGCCCAGCGCGCGCCGATCCCGCGCAGCTCGACCGTGCGCCGGTCGTCGTCGGTGTCGCCGGTGACCCGGTGGATGAGGAGGTGCAGCCGGTCGTCGGTCAGGTCCTCGACCTTGCCGTCGCCCCACTCGACGACGACCACGGACTCGGGCAGCGAGACGTCCAGGTCGAGGTCCTCCATCTCGTCGAGACCGCCGCCGAGGCGGTACGCGTCGACGTGGACCAGGGCCGGACCGCCGGTCAGGGAGGGGTGGACCCGGGCGATCACGAAGGTCGGGGAGGTGACGGCGCCCCGCACGCCGAGGCCCTCGCCGAGGCCGCGGGTCAGAGTGGTCTTCCCGGCGCCGAGCTCACCGGTGAGCATGACGAGGTCGCCGGGGCGGAGGATCTTCGCGAGCCGGCGGCCGAGCTCCTGCATCTGCTGCGGGGACTCGACGGAGAGGGTGGCGCCGGAGAGGGGCGGGTGCGCTGCTTCCATACCCGCAAACCTAGCGCGTGCGGAAGGCCTCCCCGGCCGGGACGGCACCCGCCCGCACCAGCAGGTCGGCGAGCCGGTCGGTGACCGCCTCGGGGTGCTCCAGCATCACCAGGTGGCCCGCGTCCGGGACGATGACCAGCTCCGCGTCCGGCAGCAGGGCCGCGATGGCCTCGGTGTGCGAGCTGGGGGTGACCAGGTCGTTGTCCCCGGCGAGCGCGAGCACCGGCAGCGCGCCGAAGGCGGCGAGCGCCTCGGTCTTGTCGTGCTCGGTGAAGGCCGGGTAGAAGGCGGCGACCACGTCGATCGGGGTCGACTCGATCATCCGCTCCGCGAAGCGGGCGACCGCCGGGTCCACGTCCTTCGAGGCGAACGAGTACTTCTTGATCAGCCCGGCGAAGAGGTCGGCGGTCGCCCGCCGCCCGCGCTCGACCAGCTCGGCCTGCGATCCGAGGGCCCGCAGGACGCCCGGCAGGACCCGCCGGACGGCGTTCACGCCGGCGAGCGGCAGCCCGTACGTCACCTCGCCGAGCTTCCCCGCCGAGGTGCCGACGAGGGCGACGCCGACGACCCGGTCGCGGATCAGCTCCGGGTACTGCGCGGCGAGCGCCATCACCGTCATACCGCCCATCGAGTGCCCGACCAGGACGAGCGGCCCCTCGGGCGCCGCCGCGTCGATGACGGCCTTGAGGTCCCGGCCCAGCCGGTCGATGGAGACGGGCACCGGCTCGGCCCCGCCCTGCGCGGCTCCGTGCCCGGAGCGGCCGTGGCTGCGCTGGTCCCAGTGGACGGTGCGGACGAGACCGCGCAGGGCGGCCCGCTGGAAGTGCCAGGAGTCCTGGTTCAGGCAGTAGCCGTGGCTGAAGACGACGGTGACGGGAGCGGGTTCGCGGCGTCCGAAGAGCCGGCGGCGCCGGGCGTCCGGGGCGTCCGCCTCGACCTCGTCCACCTCGTAGTACAGGACGGTCCCGTCGTCGGCGAGCGCCCGCCCGGGAGTGCCGCGCAGACCGCCGTACGGGCCGGTGGCGTCCAGCGCGAGCCGGGCCTTCTGCCGTACGGAACGGCCGACGGTGAGCCGCTCGACGGCGACGCCCGCGGCCGCCCCGGCGGCGAGGACGCCTATCGCGGCGCCGGCGAACCCGGCACGCCGCCAGCTGCTGCTGCTGCCACTCGACTCCGCCACGGCCGGCTACTCCCCCAGGTAGACCCGCGGGACGCGCGCCCCGATCCGGGTGACGATCTCGTAGGCGATGGTGTCGGCGGCCACCGCCCAGTCCTCGGCGGTCGGCTCGCCCCGGTCGCCGGGTCCGAAGAGCACGGCCTCGGTGCCCGGCTCGGGAGTGTCCCCGTCGAGGTCCACCACGAACTGGTCCATGGCGACGCGGCCGGCGACCGTGCGGACCCGGTCGCCGACGAGGACGGGGCCGCGGCCGGAGGCGTGCCGGGGGACCCCGTCGGCGTACCCCAGCGGCACGAGGCCGAGGGTGGTCTCGCCCTCGGTGACGTAGTGGTGCCCGTAGCTCACCCCGTGCCCGGCGGGCACGTGCTTGACCAGCGCGACGCTCGCCTTGAGCGACATGACGGGCCGCAGGCCCAGCTCGGCGGAGGTGCCGAGCTCGGGGCTGGGCGAGACCCCGTACATCGCGATGCCGGGCCGGACGAGGTCGAAGTGGGTCTCGGGCAGGGTGAGGGTGGCCGGCGAGTTCGCGATGTGCCGGACCTCGGGCCGGACGCCCGCCTTCTCCGCGTGGTCGAGCATCGAGCGGAAGAGCGTGAGCTGGGCGGCGATGGACGGGTGATCCGGCTCGTCGGCGCAGGCGAAGTGCGACCAGAGGCCGGTCACCTTCACGAGCCCGTCGACCTCGGCCTTCAGGGCGGCCCCGACCAGCTCCGGCCAGTCGGCGGGCTGGCAGCCGTTGCGCCCGAGCCCGGTGTCGGCCTTGAGCTGGATCCTGGCCGTCCGCCCGACCGCCCGGGCGGCCTCGGAGACCTCCTCCAGGGCCCACATCCCGCTCACGGACATGTCGAGCCCGGCCTCGATGCCCCGGTCCCAGGGGTCGCCCGGAGTCCAGAGCCAGCACATGACCGGCACGTCCGTGATCCCGGCGGCGCGCAGCGCGAGCGCCTCGTCCGGGGTGGCCGTGCCGAGCCAGTCCGCACCCGCGTCCAGGGCGGCGCGGGCGCACCGCAGGGCGCCGTGTCCGTACGCGTCGGCCTTGACCACGGCCATGATCCGGACGTGGGGGTCGACGCGGGCGCGCAGCGTGCGGACGTTCGCGCGCAGCGCACCGAGGTCGATCTCGGCGCGGGCCCTGTGGGGCGGAGGTGTCTCAGTCATCGCGCAACAGTCTCTCAGGTGTCGGCCCCCGGGCCGCGTACCCCGGATGTAGCCCCGGTCACCCTCGGGGAGGACGCTCCGGAGATTCCGCGCGCCGCCGCGGCGGAGATCGACGCGACCACGGCTCCCGCCGGGCGTGGCGAGCCGCCCGCGGCCGAGGCGGAGGGCCCGGCCACCACGGGAGAAACCGGGCGTACGGGACGGGCGTGCCGTGGACGGCCGACCGGCGGGAGCCCGCCGGCGGCGCTACTCCTCCGTCACGTCCCGCCACGCCGCCCGCAGCGCGTCCGCCACGTCCGTCGCGGTCACCGGTGCGCCCCCCTCCGACGCCCGGCGCGCGGCGAGCCCGTGGAGGTAGGCCGCGCAGGACGCGGCGTCCAGGGGCGGCAGCCCGGCCGCGAGGAGGGAGCCGGCCAGGCCGGAGAGGACGTCGCCGCTGCCGGCCGTCGCCAGCCAGGACGTCCCGGTCGGGTTGACCCGTACGGGACCGCTCCCGTCCGGCCCGCACACCAGCGTCGTCGAGCCCTTCAGGAGCACCGTCGCGCCGAACCGTCCCGCCAGTTCGCGGACCGCCGCGAGCCGCCCGGCCTCGACCTCCTCCCGCGCGACGCCGAGCAGGGCCGCCGCCTCCCCGGCGTGCGGGGTGAGCAGGGTGGGGGCGCCGCGCCCCCGGACGACCGCCGGGTCGAGGCCCCGCAGCCCGTCCGCGTCGACGAGCACGGGCACGTCGACGGCGAGGACCTCCGACACCGCGACCGAGGTCCCCGTCCCCTCGCCGAGGCCCGGGCCCACGACCCAGGACTGGACCCGCCCGGCCTTCTCGGGCCGCCCGGAGTGGACGAGGGTCTCCGGATGGGCGGCGAGGACCTGGTCGCCGGCGGGCCCGACGTACCGGACGGCCCCGGCCCCGCCGCGCAGCGCACCGGCGACGGCGAGGACGGCGGCGCCGGGATAGCGGCCGGACCCGGCGACGACGCCGACGACCCCGCGCCGGTACTTGTCGCTCTCGGCGCCCGGCACGGGCAGCAGCCACGCCACGTCCCGGTGCTGGAGCGCCTCCAGGTCCGGTACGCCGGGCAGGACGGGGCCGAGGCCGATGTCGACGAGCCGCACGGCGCCGGCGTACTCCCGCGCGGGGTCGACGAGCAGACCCGGCTTGTACGCCCCGAAGGTGATCGTCGCGTCGGCCCGCAGCGCCTCCCCGTGGACCTCCCCGGAGTCGGCGTCGACGCCGCTCGGCAGGTCGACGGCGACGACGACCGCGTCGGAGCCGCGCGCGGCCCGGGCGACCGGCACGGCGTCGGGGCGCAGGCCGCCCCGGCCGCCGATGCCGGTGATGCCGTCGAGGACGAGGTCGGCGCCCGCGAGGACGGCGAAGGGCTCGTCGGCGACCCGGCCCCCGGCCGCCCGGAGCGCGGCCAGGCCGCCCTCGTGGGCGCGGTCGCCGAGCAGCACCGCCGTGACCCCGGCACCGCGCCGGGCCAGCCGGGCCCCGGCGTAGAGGGCGTCGCCGCCGTTGTCGCCGCCGCCGACGAGCAGGACGACCCGGGCGCCGTAGACCCGCCCCTTCCCGAGCAGGGAGCAGCAGGCGGCGGCGAGCCCGGCGGCGGCGCGCTGCATGAGGGCGCCGTCGGGAAGGCGGGCCATGAGGGCGGCCTCGGCGGCCCGGACGGTCTCTACGCGATGGGCGGTACGCATGCCAGCAGTCTGCCCCGCCGCTCCGGCACCCGCGCGCCCCGACCCGGCACCGGCCCGCGCCCCGCGCCCGTGCGGGCCCGCGCCCGCTGCCCACGTGGGCCCTCGCCTCGGGTGGGCCCGTACCCGCGCGGACCTCCGGCCCGCGCCCGTGTGGGCGTTCGCCGGCTGCCCGTGTGGGCGTTCACCGGCTGCCCGTGTGGGCAATCGTCCCGCTGGGGCGGGACGGGTGGGCACACGGGACGGCGCCCTCTCGCGGCGCCTCCGCGTCCTGTGCCTGGGCCCGCACCGCCCAGAGACCGTGCACGGGGGTGCGGGTCAGGGCACAAGGGCCTCCCGCGCCGGCAGGGCGCTGGTCCGTTGTGCCCACCCGTTCCGCCCCTTGCGGAACGCCTGCCCACAACGGGCGGGGCGCGGCCCACAACAGCGGAACGCCTGCCCACAACGCGCGCGCGGGCGCGCAACGGGCGGGCGCGGCGCCCACCACGGGCGGGCGCGGCGCCCACCACGGGCGGGCCCGCGCCGGCGGTGGGCGGCGCGTGTCAGCCCTCCGCGATGACCACCGCCGACGCCACCCCCGCGTCATGGCTCAGCGAGACGTGCCAGTGCCTCACGCCCAGTTCCGCCGCCCGTGCCGCCACCGTCCCCCGGACCCGCAGCCGGGGCTGCCCCGTGCCCTCCACGTACACCTCGGCGTCGGTCCAGTGCAGCCCGCCCGGCGCGCCGAGCGCCTTCGCGAGGGCCTCCTTCGCGGCGAACCGGACCGCCAGCGAGGCCGGGCCGCGCCGATCGCCGCTGGGGAGCAGCAGCTCCCGCTCGACGAAGAGGCGCTGGAGCAGCCCCGGTGTGCGTTCGATCGACGCGGCGAAGCGGTCGATCTCCGCCACGTCGATCCCCACCCCAATGATCATTTCCCACTCACTCCACGGTCACGGATTTGGCCAGGTTGCGCGGCTGGTCGACCTCGTTGCCCCGCGCGGTGGCGAGCTCGCAGGCGAAGACCTGGAGCGGCACCGTGGCGACCAGCGGCTGGAGCAGCGTAGGCGTGGCGGGGATGCGGACGAGATGGTCGGCGTACGGGACGACGGCCTCGTCGCCCTCCTCGGCGATGACGATCGTCCGGGCTCCGCGGGCCCGGATCTCCTGGATGTTGGAGACGATCTTGTCGTGGAGGACGGAGCGGCCGCGCGGCGAGGGGACGACCACGACGACGGGCACGCCCTCCTCGATCAGCGCGATGGGCCCGTGCTTGAGCTCTCCGGCGGCGAAGCCCTCCGCGTGCATGTAGGCGAGCTCCTTGAGCTTGAGCGCGCCCTCCAGGGCCACCGGGTGGCCGACGTGGCGCCCGAGGAACAGCACGGTGTCCTGGTCGGCGAGCGTCCGGGCGAGGGCCCGTACCGGCTCCATGGTCTCCAGCACCCGCTCGACCTCGTCGCCGATCCGGGCGAGTTCGCGTACGACGGCGTGGATCTCGTCGCCCCACTTGGTGCCGCGCACCTGGCCGAGGTAGAGGGCGAGGAGGTAGCAGGCGACGAGCTGGGTGAGGAAGGCCTTGGTGGAGGCGACGGCGACCTCGGGCCCGGCGTGCGTGTAGAGCACGGCGTCGGATTCGCGCGGGATGGTCGAGCCGTTGGTGTTGCACACGGCGAGCACCTTCGCGCCCTGCTCGCGGGCGTGCCGGAGCGCCATGAGGGTGTCCATGGTCTCGCCGGACTGGGAGATCGCGACGACCAGGGTGCGCTGGTTCAGGATCGGGTCCCGGTAGCGGAACTCGCTGGCGAGTTCGACCTCGCAGGGGATCCTGGTCCAGTGCTCGATGGCGTACTTGGCGATGAGCCCGGCGTGGAAGGCGGTGCCGCAGGCGATGACGACGACCTTGTCGGCCTCGCGGAGCACCGCGCCGGGGATGCGCACCTCGTCGAGGGTGAGCCGGCCGGACCCGTCGATCCGCCCGAGGAGGGTGTCGGCGACGGCCTTGGGCTGCTCGGCGATCTCCTTGAGCATGAAGGAGGCGTAGCCGCCCTTCTCGGCGGCGGAGGCGTCCCAGTCGACGTGGTAGGCCCGGACGTCGGCGGGCACCCCGTCGAAGTCGGTGACGGTGACGCCCTCCCGGGTCAGCTCGACGACCTGGTCCTGGCCGAGTTCGATCGCGGAGCGGGTGTGCGCGATGAAGGCGGACACGTCGGAGGCGAGGAAGTTCTCGCCCTCGCCGACGCCGACGACGAGCGGGGAGTTGCGGCGGGCGCCGACGACGACGTCCGGCTGGTCGGCGTGCACGGCGACCAGGGTGAAGGCCCCGTCGAGCCGGCGGCAGACGAGCCGCATGGCCTCGGCGAGGTCCCCGGCGGAGGAGAACTCCTCGGCGAGGAGGTGGGCGACGACTTCGGTGTCGGTCTCGGAGAGCAGGGCGTGGCCGCGGTCGCCGAGCTCCTCGCGCAGGGCGGCGAAGTTCTCGATGATGCCGTTGTGGACGACGGCGACCCGCCCCGCGTTGTCGAGGTGGGGGTGGGCGTTGGCGTCGGTGGGGCCGCCGTGGGTGGCCCACCGGGTGTGTCCGACGCCCACGGAGCCGCCGGGCAGCGGCCGTTCGACGAGCTCCTTCTCCAGGTTGACGAGCTTGCCGGCCTTCTTGGCCGCGGCGAGCCCGCCGTCGGCGAGGACGGCGACACCGGCCGAGTCGTAGCCCCGGTATTCGAGCCGCTTGAGGCCCGCGACCACCACATCAAGCGCCGACTGCCCGCCGACGTATCCCACGATTCCGCACATGACGGCAGACTACGGCGGAATCCGCCCCACCGGCCGGAGTCGACGCGTCACGAACCCCCGCCCGTGTCGCCCCCGGCGCCGCGCCCCGTGCCGCCCGGGTCAGCCCAGCTTGGCGGCCTGGGCGTCGATCACGGCCTTCGGCAGGTCCTTGACCGTGCCGCCGAGGCTGAGGGTGGAGAAGGAGGCCAGCGTGCCGCCCTTGCGGAAGACGGCCACCTTGGTGACGAAGGGCTCGCCGTCCATGTCGACGGTCACGGTCCACGCGAGGGACTCCTCACCGGCGGACACGCTCTCCGGCGCGACCTTGGTGACCTTCGTCTTCTCGCCGCCGCCGATGACGGTGAAGCCGCCCGCGCAGTCCGTGCCGGCCGTCTTCAGCGAGGCGAAGGCCTCCTGCGCGCCCTGCCCGTCGTACGAGCCGAGGGCCACGCTGGTCACGGGCGCGCTGAGCGCACCGAGGGCGTCCTTCGGCGAGGCCGTGGCGCCCTCGGACTTCGGCACCTCGATGGCCTTGCGGTGCGCGGTGGCGGCCGGGTTCCCGGTGGCGAGGAAGGACATCGCGTCGGCGAGCGGCTTGCAGGACGGCTTGTCGGTGGCGACGGCGTCGGACTTCACGAGGTCCGCGGGCTTGGCCTTCTGGACCTGGTGGCCCGGCAGGTCGGCCTGCTCGACGATGAGCTTCTCCAGCTCGGCGGAGGACAGCGCCTTCGTGTCGGGCGCGCTGCTCGTGGCGGAGGCGCTCGGCGCCGCGGATCCCTTGCCGGCGCCCTTGCCGGAGTCCCCGTCGCCGCTGCCGCAGGCGCTGACGAGCAGCGCGAGGGAGGCGGCGGTGACGACGGCGGCGGTACTGCGGGTGAACGTGCGCATCGGGTGCTGCTCTCTGTTTCTCTTCGTGACGACGGGACGGCCCGGCGGCATGCGCCGTGGCGGCGTACGCCGTGGGCATGCGCCGTGGTGTCGTCGTGTCGTGGTGACGTCGCGCCGCCCGGTGGCGGCTCCCCCCGCGTGAAGAACAGGAGCCCACGCGGCATCACAGCATGATCGCCGCCACGGCGGGACGGGGCAACGCCTTTTGTCGCGTGACCCACCCCACCCCCCACGTCCCCCGCCGACCCCCGACAATGGCGGGGTGATCACTTCGCCGCCACGAAGCCCCGACGGAGAACCCGGCAACGGCGCCGGCCCCGGAGGGCCCGCCGGACCCGGAAGCCCCCAGCCCGGGAGCGGCGGCACCCCCGCACCCGAGCCGCCGGGCACGACCGCCACGGCCGGGCCCCCCGCACCCCGGCCCACAGGCACCACCGGGACCCCGCCGCCCGGCACCCCTGCCGCACCCGGCACCCCTGCCCCCGCCACCCCCCGCAACAACTCCGGCCACCGCAAGCCCTCCGAGGCGACGCCCTACGTCGATCTCACCCGGGCCGAGTGGAGCGCGCTGCGCGACAAGACGCCGCTCCCGCTGACCGCCGACGAGGTCGAGCGGCTCCGCGGCTTCGGGGACGTCATCGACCTGGACGAGGTGCGGGACATCTACCTCCCGCTCTCCCGGCTGCTCAACCTGTACGTGCAGGCCACCAGCGGCCTGCGCGGCGCGCTGAACACGTTCCTCGGCGAGAGCGCGGAGCAGCGCGGCACGCCCTTCGTCATAGGGGTCGCCGGCTCGGTGGCCGTCGGCAAGTCGACGGTCTCCCGGCTCCTCCAGGCGCTGCTCGCCCGCTGGCCGGAGCACCCGCGCGTGGAGCTGGTGACCACGGACGCCTTCCTCTATCCGATGGAGGAGCTGAAGTCGCGCGGTCTGATGTCCAGGAAGGGCTTCCCGGAGTCGTACGACCGCCGGGCGCTGACCCGCTTCGTCGCGGACGTCAAGGCGGGCAAGGACGAGGTGACGGCCCCGGTCTACTCGCACCTGATCTACGACCGGGTGCCCGGCGAGCGGCTCGTCGTGCGCCGCCCGGACATCCTCATCGTGGAGGGCCTGAACGTCCTCCAGCCGGCCCTGCCCGGCAAGGACGGCCGGACCAGGGTGGGGCTCGCCGACTACTTCGACTTCTCGGTGTACGTGGACGCGCGGCCGGAGGACATCGAGCGCTGGTACCTGAACCGGTTCCGGAAGCTGCGCGACACCGCGTTCCAGGACCCGTCCTCGTACTTCCGGCGCTGGACGCAGGTCTCCGAGGACGAGGCCTTCGACTACGCGCGCACGATGTGGCGGACCATCAACAAGGTGAACCTCCTGGAGAACGTGGCCCCGACGCGCGGCCGGGCGACCCTCGTCGTCCGCAAGGGCCCCGACCACAAGGTGCAGCGCCTGAGCCTGCGGAAGCTCTGACCTCCGTACGCTCTCCCCATGCTGCATCTGCGGATGATCGTCCCGCCGGACCGCACCTCCGAGGCGGTCCGGCTGATCGAGTCGACGGTGGGCACCGCCCATCTGGTGGTGCTGCCCGGCGCCGCCCGGGACCCCACGGGCGACGTCGTGATGTGCGACGTCGCCCGCGAGGCGGGTCACCAACTGCTGGGCGGGCTGCGCGCGCTGAGGATCGATCAGGACGGGTCCATCGCCGTCGACAACATCGACTTCTCCCTCTCCACCCGCGCGGAGGAGGCCGAGGCGGAGGCCCCGGGCGAGCCCGCGGACGCGGTGATCTGGGAGCAGCTGGCGGACGCGACGCACGAGGAGTCGACGCTCTCCATCACGTACAGCGCGTTCATGATCCTGGCGACGATGATCGCGGCCTGCGGTGTCGTCCTGGACAACGCGATCCTGATCGTGGGCGCGATGGCGGTCGGGCCGGAGTTCGGGCCGCTGGCCGGGGTCTGTACCGCGATCGTGCAGCGCGCGCCGAAGCTGGCGGCCCGCTCGCTCTTCGCGCTGGTCGTGGGGTTCGCCGCGGCGATCGCGGCGACGACGGTGTTCAGCCTGGGGATGGACGCGCTCGACCTGTTCAGCCAGGCGCAGCTGGACGCGGACCGGCCCAACACCAAGTTCATCTGGCAGCCGGACCCGTTCTCGTTCGTCGTGGCGCTGCTGGCGGGCGCGGCCGGGACCCTCTCGCTGACCTCGGCGAAGTCGGGGGCCCTGGTGGGCGTGGCCATCTCCGTGACGACGGTCCCGGCGGGCGCGAACGCGGCGGTGGCGCTCAGCTACGGGGACCTGGGCCAGATGTGGGGCTCGGTCGAGCAGCTGGGCCTGAACCTCTTCGGGATCATGCTGGCCGGGACGCTCACCCTGTACGGGCAGAAGCTGCTGTGGAACACGCAGCGCGGCCGATGGCGCCGGGAACCGAAGGCGTGACGCACGGAGGAGGGCCCCCGCCGAATTCCGGCGGGGGCCCTCGCTCTTGCATGACGGTGCCTCAGAAAGGCTAGCCCAGAGCGGACTTCACGACATCCGCGAGGCGCTGCGCGACCGCGCGGGCCTGCTCGATGTCGGCGGCCTCGACCATGACGCGGACCAGCGGCTCGGTGCCGGAGGAGCGCAGCAGGACGCGGCCGGTGGAGCCGAGCTCGCGCTCGGCTTCGGTGACGGCGGCGGCGAGCTCGCCGGAGGTGGTGACCCGGGACTTGTCGACGTCCTTGACGTTGATGAGGATCTGCGGGAGCCGCTCCATGACCCCGGCGAGGTCCGCGAGCGACTTGCCGGTGGCGGCCACGCGGGCGGCCAGCATGAGGCCGGTGAGGGTGCCGTCGCCGGTGGTGGCGTGGTCGAGCACGATGACGTGCCCGGACTGCTCGCCGCCGAGCGCGTAGCCGTTCTCCTTCATGGACTCCAGGACGTAGCGGTCGCCGACCGCGGTCTGGACGAGGTTGAGGCCCTCGCGCTCCATGGCGAGCTTGAAGCCCAGGTTGGACATGACGGTCGCGACGACGGTGTCCCCGCGCAGGGTGCCGGCCTCGCGCATGGCGAGGGAGAGCACGGCGAGGATCTGGTCGCCGTCGACCTCGTCGCCCGCGGCGTCCACGGCGAGGCAGCGGTCGGCGTCGCCGTCGTGGGCGATGCCGAGGTCGGCGCCGTGCTCGACGACGGCGGCCCGGAGCAGGCCCAGGTGGGTGGAGCCGCAGCCGTCGTTGATGTTGAGGCCGTCCGGCTCGGCGCCGATGGTGACGACCCGAGCACCGGCCCGGGTGAAGGCCTCGGGCGAGACGCGGGCGGCGGCGCCGTGGGCCTCGTCGAGGACGATCGTGAGGCCGTCGAGGCGGTTGGGGAGGACGGCGAGGAGGTGGGAGACGTACGTCTCGAAGCCCTCGTCGTAGTCACGGACGCGGCCGACGCCGGCACCGGTGGGGCGCTCCCAGGGGGCGCCGGTGCGGTGCTCCTCGTAGACGGCCTCGATCTTGTCCTCGAGGTCGTCGGCGAGCTTGTGGCCACCGCGCGCGAAGAACTTGATGCCGTTGTCGGGCATGGCGTTGTGGCTGGCGGAGAGCATCACGCCGAGGTCGGCGCCGAGGACGCCGGTGAGGTGGGCCACGGCCGGCGTGGGCAGGACGCCGACGCGCAGGACGTCGACACCGGCGCTGGCGAGGCCGGCGACGACGGCCGCCTCCAGGAACTCTCCGGAGGCGCGCGGGTCACGCCCGACCACGGCGGTCGGCCGATGGCCCTCGAAGGTGCCCGCCTCGGCGAGCACGTGCGCGGCCGCGACCGACAGGCCGAGCGCGAGCTCCGCCGTCAGGTCCGCGTTGGCGACGCCGCGTACGCCGTCCGTGCCGAAGAGTCGTCCCACAGCTGTCCTCCGAAAATACGTGCCCAAGCTGATGAAAGATGAAAGAGGTGACGCAAGAGGTTATGAAAAAACGTACGCCCCGACGGCACGGGCAGTGCCGCCGGGGCGTACGAAAGCAGACCGAGCAGGCGATTAACGCTTGCTGTACTGCGGAGCCTTGCGGGCCTTCTTGAGACCGGCCTTCTTCCGCTCGACCGCGCGGTCGTCACGGGAGAGGAAGCCGGCCTTCTTCAGCGCCGGGCGGTTGTTCTCGACGTCCGCCTCGTTCAGCGCACGGGCCACGCCGAGGCGCAGGGCGCCGGCCTGGCCGGAGACACCGCCACCCGCGATGCGGGCGATGACGTCGTAGCGGTTGTCGAGCTCGAGCACCTTGAAGGGCTCGTTGACTTCCTGCTGGTGCACCTTGTTGGGGAAGTAGTCCTCAAGGGTGCGACCGTTGATCTTCCACTTGCCGGTGCCCGGAACGATCCGGACGCGGGCGATGGCGTTCTTGCGACGGCCCAGGCCGGCGGCCGGCTGCGGGTCGCCGAAGCGGGACGCGAGCGACTCGGAGGTGTACTCACCCTCGACGAGCTCGGTCTCGGTGGTGTACTCCTCGACGCCCTCGAACTCGTCGACGGGGGTCTCGGGGGTGGTCTCGGCCACGATGCTCCTCAGATTTCTTTCGTTCTTAGGGGGTGTGGCCGGAACTACTGCGCGACCTGGGTGATCTCGAACGGAACCGGCTGCTGCGCAGCGTGCGGGTGGTTCTCGCCCGCGTAGACCTTCAGCTTCGAGATCATCTGACGGCCCAGGGAGTTCTTGGGGATCATGCCCTTGATGGCCTTCTCGACGGCCTTCTCGGGGTTCTTGGCGAGCAGCTCGTCGTAACGGACGGAGCGCAGACCACCCGGGAAGCCGGAGTGGCGGTAGGCCAGCTTCTGGGTCTTCTTGTTGCCGGACAGGTGGACCTTGTCGGCGTTGATGATGATGACGAAGTCGCCCATGTCCATGTGGGGGGCGTAGACCGGCTTGTGCTTGCCTCGGAGGAGGTTCGCAGCCGTGGTCGCCAGACGGCCCAGGACGATGTCCTGCGCGTCGATGATGTGCCACTGGCGAGTGACATCGCCGGGCTTGGGGCTGTACGTACGCACTTCGTAGCCTTCGCTTCTTCAGTGGATGGAGTCCAGACACACCTGAAGCGATCATGCAGCTGGGGCCTGCACTGCCGGGATCGATGCCCGTATGCGAGCCACTGGTAACTGCTCCAGGGAACCTGCGCGGCGGCTCTTCGCGTGAGAACGACGAAGCCACTACGCATAACAAACCGCAACAGTACCCGCGCCACCCCGGACGGGTCAAAACGCGCGGGCCCCCGCCGCACCGGCCCCCGTGCCCCCGGGGGTCAGCGCGCCCGCTCGACCCGTCGCTCGTCCCACACGGGCTCGGTGGTCTCCCGTACGACGCCGTCCGAGCCGAAGACCAGGAAGCGGTCGAAGGACTTCGCGAACCAGCGGTCGTGGGTGACGGCCATCACCGTCCCGTCGTACGACTCCAGACCCTCCTGGAGGGCCTCCGCCGACTCCAGGTCCAGGTTGTCCGTCGGCTCGTCGAGCAGCAGCGCCGTCGTCCCCGCCAGCTCCAGGAGCAGGATCTGGAACCGCGCCTGCTGCCCGCCGGACAGCTTGTCGAAGGGCTGGTCGCCCTGCCGCTCCAGCTCGTACCGCCGCAGCACCGACATCGCGCCGCCCCGGTCCTTGGCGTGCTCCGTCCACAGGATGTCGACGAGCGGCCGCCCGGCCAGCTCCGGGTGCGCGTGGGTCTGGGCGAAGTGCCCCGGCACGACGCGGGCCCCGAGCTTCCAGGACCCCGTGTGCGCGACGGACCCGTCCCCCGCGAGCAGCCGCAGGAAGTGCGACTTGCCGGAGCCGTTCGACCCGAGGACGGCCACCCGCTCGCCGTAGTAGATCTCCAGCGAGAACGGCTTCATCAGACCGGTCAGCTCAAGGTTCTCGCAGGTCACGGCCCGCACCCCGGTCCGCCCGCCGCGCAGCCGCATCCGGATGTCCTGCTCGCGCGGCGGCTCCGGCGGCGGGCCCGCCTCCTCGAACTTCCTCAGCCGGGTCTGCGCGGCGGCGTACCGGGAGGCCATCTCGTGGCTGACCGCGGCCGCCTGCCGCAGGTTGATCACCAGCTTCTTCAGCTGCGCGTGCTTCTCGTCCCAGCGCCGCTTCAGCTCCTCGAAGCGGGCGAACCGCTCCCGCCGGGCCTCGTGGAAGGTGTCGAAGCCGCCGCCGTGCACCCAGACGTCCGACCCGGCCGGGCCGGGCTCGACCGCGATGATCTTCTGCGCGCCCCGGGAGAGCAGCTCCCGGTCGTGGGAGATGAAGAGCACGGTCTTGCGGGTCTCCCGCAGCCGCTCCTCCAGCCACCGCTTGCCGGGCACGTCGAGGTAGTTGTCCGGCTCGTCCAGGAGCAGCACCTCGTCCGGGCCGCGCAGCAGCGACTCCAGGACCAGCCGCTTCTGCTCACCGCCGGAGAGCGTGCGCACCTCACGGAACTGCGCCTTCTCGTACGGGACGCCCAGCGCGGCCATGGTGCAGATGTCCCAGAGGGTCTCCGCCTCGTACCCCTGCACCTCGGCCCAGTCGCTGAGCGCCTGGGCGTACTTCATCTGCGCGGCCTCGTCGTCGACCGTCATGATCAGGTGCTCGGCCTCGTCGACCGCCTTCGCGGCCTCCCGGATCCTCGGCTGCGCGACGGAGACCAGCAGGTCACGGACGGTGGACTCGTCCCGTACGGAGCCGACGAACTGCGGCATCACGCCGAGGCCGCCGCTGACCGTGACGGTGCCGCCGTGCGGCTGGAGCTCCCCGGCGATCATCCGGAGCAGGGTGGTCTTCCCGGCGCCGTTGGCCCCGACGAGGGCGACCACGGCGCCCTCCCCGACCCGGAAGGAGGCGTCCCCGAGGAGGACCCTCCCGTCGGGAAGGTAGTACTCCAGATGCGCGGCCTCGACATGTCCCATGGGATGCATTGTCGCCGCCCGCGTCGGCCTCGCCCAACCGGTTTAGGATGCGCGGCATGAGCTTTGGGGGACCGCAGTGGCCGCAGGAGCCGCAGCAGCAGGGGCAGCAGGGGTACGGACAGCAGCCCGAGCAGGGACAGCGGGGGCAGGGACAGCAGCAGGGCGGCGGATACGGCTACCCACAGGACCCACAGCAGGGCGGGGGATACGGCTACCCGCCCCAGCAGCAGGGGGGCGGGAGCGGGGGATACGGCTACCCGCAGAACCCCCAGCAGGGCGGCGGATACGGCTACCCGCCCCAGGGGCAGAACGGCGGCGGAGGCTACGGCTACCCGCCCCCGCAGCAGGACCGGCCGGACCCCTTCCCGGGCGCCCAGGGCGGCGGTGACACCCCCGACTGGGGCGCCATGGCCGACGCCTCCGCCTCGCGCGGACGTCGCAAGCGCCTCCTGATGATCGGCGGCGGGGTCGTGGCCGCGGTGGCCGTGGGCGCGATCGTCGCCACCGCCGTCGTGAGCACGAACCAGAAGAACGACGAGGCCAAGAACGGCCCGCTCCCCACCGGCACGGTCTCCCCCACCGGCACCCCGACCCCCGAGCCGACCTTCTCCTCGGTGGCCCCGCCGCCCCCGCCGAACCCGAAGGACTACATCTCGGACCCGAAGAAGGACAAGGCCCCGCTGAGCGCGGAGGGCCTCTTCCCGGGCAAGAAGCTGACGATGAGCGGCCGCCCGTACAAGAAGGGCGCGACCTCCTCGACGACGAACTGCGCGGCCGTCACGCAGGGCGGCCTCGGCGGCGTCCTGCAACGGAACGGCTGCCTGCGGGTGCTGCGCGCCACCTATGTGAAGGACGGGGTGGCGGTCACCGTCGGCGTCGCCGTCTTCCCGTCCGAGGCGGCGGCCCAGAAGGCGAAGGACCAGGCCGCCGGCGGCATCGCGCCCCTGGTCGGCGCCGGCGTGGGTGACTTCTGCCATGCCACGGTCTGCCTGCGACGCTCGAACGCCATCGGCCGGTACGCGTACTTCACCCAGGCCGGGTTCACCAACGGCAAGAAGGTCACCAAGGCCGACAAGCCCGTCTTCCAGGCCAGTGACGACCTCGGCACCTTCGCCTTCAACCAGATCTACGCCCGGGGCCGCTCCCAGGCCTCAGCAGCAGCCGGCGCTCCCGGGGAGTGACCGCTTGTTCCGGGCCTCCCGGCTGCGGGCGGCGAGCAGCTCGTCCGCCGGGTAGCCGACCTCTTCGAGGGTGAGGCCGTGCGGCCGGACGACGTGGACGGCCGAGTCGCGGACGCCGGCGGCGAGCACCTTGCCGGGCCAGTCCACCGGCCGGTGTCCGTCGCCGACGAAGAGCAGGGCGCCGACGAGCGAGCGGACCATGTTGTGGCAGAAGGCGTCCGCCTTGACGGTCGCCTCCAGGATCCCGTCCTCGCGCCGCTCCCAGCGCAGCACCTGGAGCGTGCGGATGGTCGTGGCGCCCTCACGCCGCTTGCAGTACGCGGCGAAGTCGTGCTCGCCGACGAGCGCGGTGGCGGCCTCGTTCATCGCGTCCAGGTCGAGGGCCCAGTCGTGCCACAGCACGTGTCCGCGGAGCAGCGGGTCGACACCCCCGGGGTTGTCGGTGACGCGGTAGGCGTAGCGGCGCCAGACGGCCGAGAAGCGCGCGTTGAAGCCGGCGGGGGCCTCCGCCACGCTCCACACCCGCACGTCGTGGGAGAGCCGCCCCGCGAGCCGCCGCAGCAGCTTGTCACGGTGCTCCGCCCACACCTCCACGGGCAGGTCGACGTGGGCGACCTGGCCGCGCGCGTGCACACCGGCGTCGGTCCGGCCGGCGACGGTCAGCTCGTACGTCTCCCTGGACCGGGTCACGGTCCGCAGGGCGTCCTCGATCTCGCCCTGCACGGTCCGCTGCCCCTGGGCCTGCTTGGCCCAGCCGGAGAAGTCCTTGCCGTCGTACGAAAGGTCAAGGCGTACCCGTACGAACCCGTCCTGCACGTCATCGCTCACGCGAAGATCCTCTCAAAGACACGACTCACCCACGGGAACGGGCCCGCACCCCAGGGGGTACGGGCCCGCTCACGAGAAACGGAGGAACGCTTACGCGTCCTTCGACTCCTCGGCCGGGGTCTCGGCGGCCGCGTCGGCCTCCTTGACGGCGCGCACGGTGGCGGCCTCGGCCTCGGCGACGGTCGCCTTCTTGGCGATCTCGCCCTCGACCAGCTCGATCACGGCCATCGGGGCGTTGTCGCCACGACGGTTGCCGATCTTGGTGATACGGGTGTAGCCACCCGGACGCTCCGAGTAACGCGGGGCGATCTCGGTGAAGAGGGTGTGGACGATCCCCTTGTCGGTGATCGACTGCAGCACCAGGCGACGGTTGTGGATGTCGCCCTTCTTCGCCTTGGTGATCAGGCGCTCGGCGACCGGACGCAGGCGACGGGCCTTGGCCTCGGTCGTGGTGATGCGGCCGTGCTCGAAGAGCGACTTCGCCAGGTTGGCGAGGAGCAGCTTCTCGTGCGCGGCGGAACCGCCGAGGCGGGCACCCTTCGCGGGACGCGGCATGGTGTTTCTCCTTGTGATCTGCACCGGCCGTATGAGGTACCGATGTCAGTGTCCGAGCGGGCGGTCACCCGTCGGAGATCCGGGCAGCCCCGCAGGGGCGCCCGGAGGGGGCGCGGGGAACTGCGCGATCAAGCACAGCGTTCCCGCAGCCGGGTACGGACCCTGAGGCCCGAGTTCTCAGTACTGCTCGGTCTCGACGAAGCCCGCGTCCGCGTCGTCGTCGGCGCCGAAGGCGTCGGCGGCGGCCGTCGGGTCGAATCCGGGCGGGCTGTCCTTGAGGGCCAGGCCCATGCCGGCCAGCTTCGCCTTGACCTCGTCGATCGACTTCGCACCGAAGTTGCGGATGTCGAGCAGGTCGGCCTCGGAGCGGGCGACGAGCTCACCCACGGAGTGGATGCCCTCGCGCTTGAGGCAGTTGTACGACCGAACGGTGAGCTCCAGCTCCTCGATCGGCAGCGCCAGGTCGGCGGCCAGGGCGGCGTCCGTCGGGGACGGGCCCATGTCGATGCCCTCGGCGTCGATGTTGAGCTCGCGGGCCAGACCGAACAGCTCGACCAGGGTCTTGCCGGCGGACGCCATGGCGTCGCGCGGGCGCATGGCCTGCTTGGTCTCGACGTCGACGATGAGCTTGTCGAAGTCGGTGCGCTGCTCGACTCGGGTCGCCTCGACCTTGTAGGTGACCTTCAGCACGGGGCTGTAGATGGAGTCGACCGGGATGCGGCCGATCTCCTGGCCGACCTGCTTGTTCTGGACGGCGGAGACGTAGCCGCGACCGCGCTCGACGGTCAGCTCCATCTCCAGCTTGCCCTTGCCGTTGAGCGTGGCGAGAACGAGGTCGGGGTTGTGCACCTCGACACCGGCCGGGGGCGCGATGTCGGCGGCGGTGACCAGACCCGGTCCCTGCTTGCGCAGGTACATCACGACCGGCTCGTCGTGCTCCGAGGAGACGACCAGCTGCTTGATGTTGAGGATGAGGTCGGTGACGTCCTCCTTGACACCCGGCACGGTGGTGAACTCGTGCAGGACGCCGTCGATGCGGATGCTGGTGACAGCGGCACCCGGGATCGAGGAGAGGAGGGTACGGCGGAGGGAGTTGCCGAGGGTGTAGCCGAAGCCCGGCTCCAGCGGCTCGATCACGAACCGGGAGCGGAACTCGTCGACGACCTCTTCGGTCAGCGACGGACGCTGAGCGATAAGCATGTCTGTGTGTCCTTCAGTCGTGGACGCCCACCATTTGACGTCCTCGGGGTACTACGTACTGCAAGGGTACGGGCGGTACGCCCCGGGAAGGGGGCGCACCGCCCGAAAGCCCTGGTCAAGCAGGCCGTGCGTCAGACGCGGCGGCGCTTGGGGGGACGGCAGCCGTTGTGCGGCGTGGGGGTGACGTCCTGGATCGAACCGACCTCGAGGCCCGTGGCCTGGAGGGAGCGGATCGCGGTCTCACGGCCGGAGCCGGGACCCTTGACGAAGACGTCGACCTTGCGCATGCCGTGCTCCTGCGCGCGGCGAGCGGCCGACTCGGCGGCCATCTGCGCGGCGAACGGGGTGGACTTGCGCGAGCCCTTGAAGCCGACGTGGCCGGCGGAGGCCCAGGAGATCACGTTGCCCGCGGGGTCCGTGATCGAGACGATCGTGTTGTTGAACGTGCTCTTGATGTGCGCGTGGCCGTGAGCGACGTTCTTCTTTTCCTTGCGGCGCACCTTCTTGGCAGCGCCCTGACGACCCTTGGGGGGCATCTATAACTCCTACGGGAGGTGGTCGGTCCTACAGCGAAGACCGCTTGGTCAAGCGTCCGCTGAGGACTACTTCTTGCCCGGCTTCTTCTTGCCGGCGATGGCGCGACGCGGGCCCTTGCGGGTACGAGCGTTCGTGCTGGTGCGCTGGCCGCGGACGGGCAGGCCACGACGGTGGCGCAGGCCCTGGTAGCAGCCGATCTCGACCTTGCGGCGGATGTCGGCGGCGATCTCGCGGCGGAGGTCACCCTCGGTCTGGAGGTTGGCGTCCACGTACTCGCGGATCTTGACGAGGTCTTCCTCGGCAAGGTCGCGGACACGGGTGGACGGGTTCACGCCGGTCGAGGCGAGGATCTCCTCGGACCGGGTACGCCCGATGCCGAAGACGTAGGTGAGTGCGACCACCACACGCTTTTCGCGCGGGATGTCAACACCGGAAACGCGTGCCATTCAATGGCTCCTGTGTTCTCGGGGGTCTGCTGCAGAACCGTTCCCGGCTGCCGTATGAGGTACAGGTCGGGTCCCCGGCCCCCGCCGGAGGTGCCGTCAACCGTGGGACACGGTCGGACGGGCTCTGCGTATGTACGAATTGCTATGCGTCGCGCGAAGAACTGCGAAATGCAGGTCGGTCGGCGTGCGTCAGCCCTGGCGCTGCTTGTGGCGCAGGTTGTCGCAGATGACCATGACCCGGCCGTGACGGCGGATCACCTTGCACTTGTCGCAGATCTTCTTGACGCTCGGCTTGACCTTCATGGGATGTGAGGTTCTCCGGGTCAGTGCCACCACCCGCGCGCGGAGGCGGGGTGCGGGCAAGATCTACTTGTACCGGTAGACGATCCGGCCACGCGTCAGGTCGTACGGAGAGAGCTCCACGACGACCCGGTCGTCCGGGAGGATTCGGATGTAGTGCATCCGCATCTTGCCGGAGATGTGCGCGAGGACCTTGTGACCGTTCTGGAGCTCCACCTTGAACATGGCGTTCGGGAGGGACTCGATCACGGTGCCCTCGATTTCGATGGCACCTTGCTTCTTGGCCACGCTTCGCCTTTCGAATCGGCTACCTTGATCGACTTCCGGCGCCGTGTGCGGACACACGGGTACACGAGAGCCGACGCATCAGTCTACGTCAGGGCCCTGGAAAAGACGAATCGGGAAGTCTGCCCACGCTAGAAGATCATTACGCGAACACCGAATCGGCATCCGCCCGGCGGGTCGCCCCGCCGGGCGCAGGGACTCCCGCGCCTAGGCCAGCGGGTCCGGGGCCGCCGTGACGCCCAGCTCCGCCAGCTTCGCCTTGCCGCCGTCGACCGCGGTGAGCACCAGGGGGCCCTCCTCGGTCAGGGCGATGGAGTGCTCCCAGTGCGAGGACCAGGTGCCGTCGGTCGTGATGACCGTCCAGTCGTCCTTCAGGACCTCCGTCTGCGGGGTGCCCAGGGAGACCATCGGCTCGATCGCCAGGCAGAGGCCGGGGACCAGCTTGGGGCCCTTGCCGCGCTTGCGGGAGACGTAGTTCAGCAGGTGCGGGTCCATGTGCATCTCGGTGCCGATGCCGTGGCCGCCGTAGTCCTCGATGATCCCGTACCGGCCCAGGCTGTGGTCGCCGACGGCCGGGCGCGGCTGCCGCTTGATGTACGTCTCGATCGCCTTCGAGATGTCCACCAGCCGGTTGCCGAGCTTCATGGCCGCGATGCCGGCCCACATCGACTCCTCGGTCACCCGGGAGAGCTCGACGAGCTCGGGCGCGTGCCCGGTGCCCACGAAGGCCGTGTAGGCCGCGTCGCCGTGCCAGCCGTCCACGATCGCGCCGGCGTCGATGGAGATGATGTCGCCGTCCTTGAGGACGGTCTTGTCGTCGGGGATGCCGTGGACGACGACCTCGTTCACCGAGGTGCAGATCGTCGCGGGGAAGCCGCCGTACCCGAGGAAGTTCGACTTCGCCCCGTGGTCGGCGATGACCTTGCGCGCGACCTCGTCCAGGTCCTTCGTCGTGGCGCCCGGCACGGCCGCCTCACGCGTCGCCGCGTGGATGGCGGCGACGACCAGGCCCGCCTCGCGCATCTTCGCGATCTGCTCGGGGGTCTTGATCTGCACCATCGTGGCCGCGGCCTTTCCATCGAGTACGGGGGACAGAACAACGATACGGCCGCGACGCCCCCGAGGGGCACCGCGGCCGTATCGAACGAACCAGGGGTTACTTCTTGAGCGCGGCCATCGCCTTGGCGGTGACCTCGTCCACCTTGCCGAGCGCCGAGATCGTCGCCACCAGGTTCTGCGCCCGGTAGTAGTCGATGATCGGCTCGGTCTCGGTGTGGTAGACCGACAGACGCTTGCGGACGGTCTCCTCCGTGTCGTCGTCGCGCTGGTACAGCTCGCCGCCGCAGACGTCGCAGACGCCCTCGGTCTCGGGAGCGTTGTACGTCACGTGGAAGACGTGCGCGGAGTCCTTGCGGCAGATGCGGCGACCCGCGATCCGCTTCACGACCTCGTCCTCGGGGACCTCGAGGTCCAGGACCGCGTCCAGCTCGATGCCGTCGGCCTTCAGGAAGGCGTCCAGCGCCTCGGCCTGGGCCACGTTCCGGGGGAACCCGTCGAGCAGGAAGCCGCCCTCGGCGTCCGCCTGGTGCATGCGGTCCTCGGCCATCCCGATCGTCACGGAGTCCGGCACGAGCTGGCCGGCCTTCATGTACGACTGCGCCTCTACACCCAGCGGCGTGCCCTGCGAGATGTTGGCACGGAACAGGTCGCCCGTAGAGATGTGCGGGATGCCCAGGTTCTTGGCGAGGTACGCGGCCTGCGTGCCCTTGCCCGCACCGGGCGGTCCGACGAGGACGATTCGCATCAGCGGAGGAACCCTTCGTAATTGCGCTGCTGGAGCTGGCTCTCGATCTGCTTCACGGTCTCCAGCCCCACACCCACGATGATGAGGATGCTCGTCCCGCCGAAGGGGAAGTTGGCATTGGCGCCACCGAAGCCTGCCAACGCCATCGTCGGCACAAGAGCGATCAGACCCAAGTACAGCGAGCCCGGCCAAGTGATCCGGTTGAGCACGTAGCTCAGATACTCGGCAGTAGGTCGACCAGCCCGGATACCCGGGATGAAGCCACCATACTTCTTCATGTTGTCCGCGACTTCCTCGGGGTTGAACGAGATCGCCACGTAGAAGAAGGCGAAGAACACGATCAGGAGGAAGTACGCGGCGATGTAGTAGGGGTGGTCACCCTTGACGAAGTGGGCTTCGATCCAGGTCTTCCACCCTGCGGTGGAGTTCGAGAACTGCGCGATCAAGGCCGGGATGTAGAGCAGCGACGACGCGAAGATGACGGGAATCACACCCGCCTGGTTCACCTTCAACGGGATGTAAGTGGACGTACCGCCGTAGGAGCGCCGGCCGATCATGCGCTTCGCGTACTGGACCGGGATGCGTCGCTGGGCCTGCTCGACGAAGACCACGAGGGCCACCATCACGAAGCCGATGAGGATGACGACGCCGAACTCGATCCAGCCCTGGGCGAGCTTGCCGCTCTTCTTGATGGCCCAGAGGGCGCCCGGGAAGCCGGCCGCGATCGAGATGAACATCAGGATCGACATGCCGTTGCCGATGCCGCGGTCCGTGATCAGCTCACCGAGCCACATGACGATGCAGGTGCCCGCGGTCATGGTGAGGACCATGGTGGCGATGGTGAAGATCGACTGGTTCGGGACGACCTGGTCGGCGACGATGCAGCCGCTGAAGAGCGCGCCGCTCTTGGCGGTGGCGACGAGGCCGGTGCCCTGGAGGATGGCGAGGGCCACGGTCAGGTACCGGGTGTACTGCGTGATCTTGGCAGTGCCGGACTGACCCTCCTTCTTGAGGGCTTCGAGGCGCGGGATCACGACGGTCAGCAGTTGCAGGATGATGCTGGCCGTGATGTACGGCATGATGCCGAGCGCGAAGATGGTGATCTGCAGCAGCGCTCCGCCACTGAACATGTTGACCAGGCCGAAGAGGCTGTTGTTGCCCTCGCTGGCCTGCTTGACACACTGCTGGACGGCCTCATAGCTGACGCCGGGGACCGGGATGTGGGCCCCGAGGCGGTACAGCACGATGATGGCGAGCGTGAAGAGCAGCTTCTTGCGCAGGTCGGGCGTCTTGAACGCCCGGGCGAACGCGGTGAGCACGGTGCCTCCTGCGACCCCCGCGCTAGGCGTCAAGGGTGACGGTCTTGAGGTTCGACGAATAGGAATCGGTCATCAATCCCGTGCGGGCATACCGCACGGAGTCTAGACAGTGCACGCCACCTTACCGGCGAGCATGCCCCCCTAGGAACGACCAATCGGGGATGCCCCTTTTGAGAGGCATCCCCGATCGGATGTTCAAGCCATCGAGTCGTCTCAGACGAGCTCGGTGACGGTGCCGCCGGCGGCGGCGATCTTCTCCTTGGCGGAGCCGGAGACGGCGTCGACCGTCACCTGCAGCGCCACGGTGATCTCGCCGGTGCCGAGCACCTTGACGAGCTGGTTCTTGCGAACCGCACCCTTGGCGACCAGGTCGGCCACCGTGACCTCGCCACCCTGCGGGTAGAGCGCGGTGAGCTTGTCCAGGTTCACGACCTGGTACTCGGTGCGGAACGGGTTCTTGAAGCCCTTGAGCTTCGGCAGACGCATGTGGAGGGGCATCTGCCCACCCTCGAAGCGCTGCGGAACCTGGTAACGGGCCTTGGTGCCCTTGGTACCACGACCGGCCGTCTTACCCTTCGACGCCTCACCACGACCCACACGGGTCTTGGCGGTCTTGGCGCCCGGGGCGGGACGGAGGTTGTGGGCCTTCAGCGGGTTGGTCTCCGCCATGTCAGTCAACCTCCTCGACCGTCACGAGGTGGCGGACGGTGTGCACCATGCCGCGGAACTCGGGGCGGTCCTCCTTGACAACCACGTCGTTGACCTTCTTGAGGCCGAGCGAACGCAGGGTGTCGCGGTGGTTCTGCTTGCTGCCGATGTACGACTTCGTCTGCGTGACCTTGAGGCGAGCCATTACGCACCCGCCCCGGCACGTGCACGGAGCAGAGCCGCGGGGGCGACGTCCTCGAGGGGCAGACCACGGCGAGCCGCGATCTCCTCGGGACGCTGCAGGCCCTTCAGGGCCTCCACGGTCGCGTGCACGATGTTGATCGCGTTGTCGGAGCCGAGCGACTTCGACAGGATGTCGTGAACGCCGGCGCACTCGAGCACGGCGCGCACCGGGCCACCGGCGATGACACCGGTACCGGGGGAAGCCGGCTTGAGCAGGACGACGCCCGCGGCCTTCTCGCCCTGGATCGGGTGAGGGATGGTGCCCTGGATGCGGGGAACCTTGAAGAAGTTCTTCTTGGCTTCCTCGACGCCCTTGGCGATGGCCGCGGGAACTTCCTTGGCCTTGCCGTAACCGACACCTACGGTGCCGTCACCGTCACCCACCACGACGAGCGCGGTGAAGCTGAAGCGACGACCACCCTTGACAACCTTGGCGACGCGGTTGATCGCGACAACGCGCTCAACGTACGCGGTCTTCTCGGCGGCAGCGCCACCGTCGCGGCCCTTCCGGTCCCGCCGCTCGCCGCCACCGGCACCGCTTCCGCGGCGCTGGGGTCCAGCCATTGGATTACCTCTCTCTGTTACGTCCGTTAGTCCCGGAACCGGGGCTTAGAACTTCAGCCCGGCTTCGCGGGCGGCGTCAGCCAGAGCGGCAATGCGCCCGGCGTACCTGTTGCCACCACGGTCGAACACGACGGCCTCGACACCGGCGGCCTTGGCGCGCTCAGCGACCAGGGCACCGACCTGCTTGGCCTGCGCGGACTTGTCGCCCTCGCCACCGCGGATCGACGCGTCCAGGTTCGACGCGGACGCAAGGGTGTGACCCTTGAGGTCGTCGATGACCTGAGCGGTGATGCCGCGGTTCGAACGCGTCACGACGAGGCGCGGACGCTCCGCCGTACCCGACACGTTCTTGCGGATGCGGATGTGGCGGCGAGCCTTGGCCGCACGCTTGTAAGCGTCGCCCTTGGCGATCTTCACACCGTATGCCATGGCTTACTTACCAGCCTTTCCGACCTTGCGGCGGATGACCTCGCCGGCGTACTTGACGCCCTTGGCCTTGTACGGGTCGGGCTTCCGCAGCTTGCGGATGTTCGCCGCGACCTCGCCGACCTTCTGCTTGTCGATGCCCTCGACCGAGAACTTGGTCGGCGACTCGACCTTGAACGAGATGCCCTCGGGCGCCTCGACCAGGATCGGGTGGCTGTAGCCGAGCTGGAACTCCAGGTTGGAGCCCTTCGCGGCGACGCGGTAACCGACACCGCTGATCTCGAGCGCCTTCACGTAACCCTGGGTCACACCGGTGATCATGTTGGCCACCAGCGTGCGGGACAGGCCGTGAAGGGCCTTGTTCTGACGCTCGTCGTTCGGACGGTTGACGTTGAGCACGCCATCCTCGCCCTTAACGATCTCGATCGGAGCGGCGACGGTGTGGCTCAGGGTGCCCTTGGAACCCTTGACCGTGACCGTGCGGCCATCGATGGTGACGTCCACGCCGGCGGGAACCTGGATAGGCAGCTTGCCAATACGCGACATTAGCTATTCCTCCGTTCCCGACTACCAGACGTAGGCGAGGACTTCCCCACCTACGCCCTTCTTGCCTGCCTGCTGGCCGGTCAGGAGACCGTGGGACGTGGAGATGATCGCCACGCCCAGGCCGCCGAGAACCTTCGGCAGGTTGGTGGACTTCGCGTAAACCCGGAGACCGGGCTTCGAGATCCGCTTGATGCCCGCGATGGAGCGCTCACGGTTCGGACCGAACTTGAGCTCGAGGACGAGGTTCTTGCCGACCTCGGCGTCCTCGACCTTCCAGCCCGTGATGAAGCCCTCCTGCTGGAGGATTTCCGCGATGTGAGACTTGATCTTGCTGTGCGGCATCGTCACGGAGTCGTGGTATGCCGAGTTCGCGTTACGCAGACGAGTCAGCATGTCCGCGATCGGATCAGTCATGGTCATGAATTGGCCTTCGGCCTCTCTCGCCGGGGTTTCCTGTATGCGCCATCCCTCTCCCCACACAGGGGCGGGACGGGTGCGGCGCGGGGACCTACGGCGTAGTAAGTCGTACGGGCGGCGGACGCCCAACCCTCCTAGCCTAAGCCATGGAGGCCTGGGCATCCGCCAACCCAGTGCTTACCGAGAGACTCCGGTCATCCCAACTAAGGGATTACCAGGAGCTCTTGGTCACGCCCGGCAGCTCGCCACGGTGAGCCATCTCACGGAGGCACACGCGGCACAGGCCGAACTTGCGGTACACGGAGTGGGGACGACCACAGCGCTGGCAGCGCGTGTAGCCGCGCACGCCGAACTTGGGCTTGCGGGCAGCCTTCGCGATGAGAGCCTTCTTCGCCATCTCGCTTACGCCTCCTTGAACGGGAAGCCGAGGTGACGCAGAAGGGCACGGCCCTCGTCGTCGTTGGTCGCCGTGGTCACCACGGTGATGTCCATACCCCGGACACGGTCGATCTTGTCCTGGTCGATCTCGTGGAACATGACCTGCTCCGTGAGACCGAAGGTGTAGTTGCCACGCCCGTCGAACTGCTTGGGGGACAGACCACGGAAGTCGCGGATGCGCGGAAGCGCGAGCGACAGGGTGCGGTCCAGGAACTCCCACATGCGGTCGCCACGGAGGGTGACGTGCGCACCGATCGGCTGGCCCTCACGCAGCTTGAACTGCGCGATGGACTTGCGAGCCTTGGTGACGGCCGGCTTCTGGCCGGTGATCGTGGTGAGGTCACGGACGGCACCGTCCATGAGCTTCGAGTCACGGGCGGCGTCGCCGACACCCATGTTGACCACGATCTTCACGAGGCCGGGAACCTGCATGACGTTCTCGTACGAGAACTCCTCACGCAGCTTGCCCGCGATCTCCTCGCGGTACTTCGTCTTGAGACGCGGAGTGGTGGTAGCCATCAGATGTCCTCACCCGTCCGCTTGGCAACGCGGATCTTGTTGCCCTCGTCGTCGAAGCGGTAACCGACACGCGTGACGACCTTCTTGCCGTCCTTCTCCACGACCAGCTGGACGTTGGAGACGTGGACCGGAGCCTCGGTCGTGACGATGCCACCGGCCTGCGACGGGCCGGCCTTGGTGTGCTTCTTGACCCGGTTGACACCCTCGACGAGGACGCGGTTCTCGCGGGGGAAGGCCGTGATGACCTTGCCCTGCTTGCCCTTGTCCTTACCGGTGATGACCTGGACCAGGTCGCCCTTCTTGATCTTCATGCTTACAGCACCTCCGGCGCGAGCGAGATGATCTTCATGAACTTCTTCTCGCGCAGCTCACGGCCGACCGGGCCGAAGATACGGGTGCCACGAGGGTCGCCGTCGTTCTTGAGAATGACAGCGGCGTTCTCGTCGAAGCGGATGTACGAGCCGTCCTGGCGGCGGCGCTCCTTGACGGTGCGAACGATGACCGCCTTGACGACGTCACCCTTCTTCACGTTGCCACCGGGGATCGCGTCCTTGACGGTGGCGACGATGACGTCACCGATGCCCGCGTAGCGGCGACCCGAGCCACCGAGAACACGGATGCAAAGGATCTCCTTGGCACCAGTGTTGTCGGCGACACGCAGTCGCGACTCCTGCTGGATCACGTCTATCTCCTGATTTGTCTGCCGGTTCCCGGCGGGGTCGCGCTACGCGGAGCAGCGCGACCCCACCGAGCCTGGCGGAACTGACCCGAGGGAAACCCCTCGAGTAATTACTTGGCCTTCTCGAGGATCTCGACGACGCGCCAGTGCTTCGTCGACGACAGCTTCCGGGTCTCCATCAGGAGGACGCGGTCACCGATGCCGGCAGCGTTCTGCTCGTCGTGAGCCTTGAGCTTGTTCGTACGGCGGATGACCTTGCCGTACAGCGCGTGCTTGACGCGGTCCTCGACAGCGACGACGACGGTCTTGTCCATCTTGTCGCTGACGACCAGGCCCTCGCGGACCTTGCGAGCGTTGCGCTCGGTCTTCTCAGTCACGTTGCTCTCGCTCATCAGACGTTCTCCACCGTCTCGATGCCCAGCTCGCGCTCGCGCATCAGGGTGTAGATCCGGGCGATGTCCTTACGGACGGACTTGAGCCGACCGTGGTTCTCGAGCTGACCCGTCGCCGCCTGGAAGCGGAGGTTGAACAGCTCTTCCTTGGCCTCGCGGAGCTTGTTGAGAAGCTCCTCGTTGCCCAGCTCGCGCAGCTCGGACGCCTTGGTACCGGCCGACATCACAGCTCACCTGCTTCGCGCTTCACGATCTTGCACTTCATCGGCAGCTTGTGGGCCGCACGGGTCAGGGCCTCGCGCGCGATCTTCTCGTTCGGGTAGGACAGTTCGAACATCACCCGACCCGGCTTGACGTTCGCGATCCACCACTCCGGAGAACCCTTACCGGAACCCATGCGGGTCTCGGCCGGCTTCTTCGTCAGCGGGCGGTCCGGGTAGATGTTGATCCAGACCTTGCCGCCACGCTTGATGTGGCGGGTCATCGCGATACGGGCCGCCTCGATCTGGCGGTTGGTCACGTACGCCGGCGTGAGGGCCTGAATGCCGTACTCGCCGAACGCAACCTGCGTACCACCCTTGCTGGCGCCGGAGCGCTTCGGGTGGTGCTGCTTGCGGTGCTTGACCCTACGGGGGATCAGCATTTCGGTCAGGCCTCCGTTCCGGTGCTCTCAGCCGGAGCAGCGGCGGCAGCCTCGGCCTTGGGGGCCTCGGCGGCCGGAGCCGACTGCTGCGGCTTGCGGCCGCGGCCGCCACGCTCGCCACCGCGGCCACCACGGCCGGCCGGGCGGTCGCCAGCGCCGGCGCCACGGGCCGGGCGGTTACCCGCACGGGCAGCGGCGTTCTCGGCGCGGACCTCGGCGATGTTCTTGACGTCGCCCTTGTAGATCCAGACCTTCACGCCGATGCGGCCGAAGGTGGTCTTGGCCTCGAAGAAGCCGTAGTCGACGTTCGCGCGGAGCGTGTGCAGGGGCACACGGCCCTCGCGGTAGAACTCCGAGCGGGACATCTCGGCGCCGCCGAGACGACCGCCGCACTGGATCTTGATGCCCTTGGCGCCGGCCTTCATCGTGCCCTGCATGCTCTTACGCATGGCGCGACGGAAGGAGACGCGGGAGGAGAGCTGCTCGGCAACGGCCTGAGCGACCAGCTGGGCGTCCATCTCGGGGTTCTTGACCTCGAGGATGTTCAGCTGGACCTGCTTGCCCGTGAGCTTCTCGAGGTCGCCGCGGATGCGGTCGGCCTCGGCGCCACGGCGGCCGATGACGATGCCGGGACGCGCGGTGTGGATGTCCACCCGCACGCGGTCACGGGTGCGCTCGATCTCAACCTTCGAGATGCCGGCGCGCTCCATGCCGGACGTCATCATCCGACGGATGGCGACGTCTTCCTTGACGTAGTCCTTGTACAGCTTGTCGGCGTACCAGCGGGACTTGAAGTCCGTGGTGATGCCGAGCCGGAACCCATGCGGGTTAACCTTCTGGCCCATTACCGGGTTCCTTCCTTGCTGCTGACGACCACGGTGATGTGGCTGGTCCGCTTACGGATCCGGTAGGCACGGCCCTGAGCACGCGGACGGAACCGCTTCAGGGTCGGGCCCTCATCCACGTACGCCTCGCTGATGACCAGCGAAGAGGCGTCGGTGTGGTCGTAGTTGTGCGCGGCGTTGGCGATGGCGCTGTCAAGCACCTTGCCAACCGGCACGCTCGCGGCCTGCGGGGCGAAACGCAGGACCGCCTGAGCCTCCGTGGCGTCCATGCCACGGATAAGGTCCACCACGCGGCGGGCCTTCATGGGCGTGACGCGGATGTACCGCGCCTGGGCCCTGGCTTCCATGGTTGTCCTTCCAGTGTCTGTCATGGTCATTCCACCCCGCTACTAGCGGCGCTTCGACTTCCGGTCGTCCTTCACGTGACCCCGGAAGGTGCGCGTCGGCGAGAACTCGCCGAGCTTGTGGCCGACCATCGACTCGGTGACAAACACCGGAATGTGGGTCTTGCCGTTGTGCACCGCGATCGTGTGGCCGAGCATGGCCGGGATGATCATCGAGCGACGGGACCAGGTCTTGATGACGTTCTTGGTACCGGCTTCGTTCTGGGCGTCCACCTTCTTGACGAGGTGGCCGTCGACGAAGGGTCCCTTCTTGAGACTGCGCGGCATCTAAACCCGCTCCTAGCGCTTCTTGTTCGTCTTGCGGCGGCGGACGATGTACTTGTTCGAAGCCTTCTTCGGCGAACGAGTACGACCCTCCTTCTGACCCCACGGGGAGACCGGGTGGCGACCACCGGAGGTCTTGCCCTCACCACCACCGTGCGGGTGGTCGACCGGGTTCATCGCCACACCGCGGACGGTCGGGCGAACGCCAAGCCAGCGCTTGCGGCCGGCCTTGCCCCAGTTGATGTTCGACTGCTCGGCGTTGCCGACCTCGCCGATGGTGGCGCGGCAGCGGGCGTCGACGAGACGGATCTCACCGGACGGCATACGAAGGTGGGCCATCGTGCCCTCCTTCGCCAGCAGCTGCACGGAGGCACCGGCCGAGCGGGCGAACTTGGCGCCGCCACCGGGACGGAGCTCGATCGCGTGGATCGTGGTACCGACCGGGATGTTGCGGAGCGCCAGGTTGTTACCGGGCTTGATGTCCGCGCCGGGGCCGTTCTCGACGCGGTCGCCCTGGGTCAGACCCTTGGGGGCGATGATGTAGCGCTTCTCGCCGTCCACGTAGTGGAGGAGCGCGATGCGCGCGGTGCGGTTGGGGTCGTACTCGATGTGAGCGACCTTGGCCGGCACGCCGTCCTTGTCGTGACGACGGAAGTCGATCACGCGGTAGGCGCGCTTGTGGCCACCGCCCTGGTGACGGACGGTCACACGACCGGTGTTGTTACGGCCGCCCTTGCTGTGCAGGGGGCGGACCAGCGACTTCTCCGGCGTGGACCGCGTGATCTCGACGAAGTCGGCTACGGAGGAGCCACGGCGGCCCGGCGTAGTCGGCTTGTACTTGCGGATTCCCATTTCTCAGTCCTCGTCCGATTCCGGACGATCCAGACCGCCGTTAGGCGGTCGGACCGCCGAAGATGTCGATACGGTTGCCCTCGGCAAGGGTCACGATGGCGCGCTTGGTGTCCTTGCGCTTGCCGAAACCGGCCTTGGTGCGCTTGCGCTTACCCTGGCGGTTGATCGTGTTGACCCCGGTGACCTTGACCGAGAAGACCGCCTCGACGGCCTGCTTGATCTGGGTCTTGTTGGAGCCAGGCGCGACGATGAACGTGTACTTGTTCTCGTCCAGCAGGGCGTAGCTCTTCTCCGAGACGACCGGCTTGACGAGAATGTCGCGCGGGTCCGAGAAGGTCTTGCTGGTGACGACGGCCTCAGTCATCAGGCGTCGCTCCCTTCGGTCTCAGCGGTCTGGGGGCCAGACACGAAGGACTCGAGGGCGGCCTGGGTGAAGACCACGTCGTCGGAGACGATCACGTCGTACGTGTTGAGCTGGCCCGGCTCCAGGATGTGCACCTGGGGCAGGTTACGAGCGGACAGCCACGCGGCCTCGTCGGAGCGCTCGACGACCAGGAGCAGGTTCTTGCGCTCCGAGATCTTGCCGAACAGCGTCTTGGCGGCCTTGGTGGAGACGTTGCCGTCGACCACGCCGGAGACGACGTGGATACGCGAGTGGCTCGCCCGGTCCGAGAGGGCACCGCGGAGGGCGGCGACCTTCATCTTCTTCGGGGTCCGCTGGGAGTAGTCACGCGGCTGCGGGCCGTGGACGACGCCACCACCGGCGAACTGCGGGGCGCGGGTCGAACCCTGACGGGCGCGGCCGGTGCCCTTCTGGCGGTAAGGCTTCTTGCCACCACCACGGACTTCGCCACGGCGCTTGGTCTTGTGCGTGCCCTGACGGGCCGCGGCCAGCTGCGCGACGACGACCTGGTGGATCAGCGGAACGCTGACCTTGGCGCCGAAGATCTCCTCGGGGAGCTCGACGGTCCCGGTCTTGTCGCCTGCCGGCGAAAGGATGTCAATGGTGCTCATCGGTTCCTCAAACCCCCTTGGCCGCGGTGCGGACCAGGACGAGGCCACCGTTGGGGCCGGGGACGGCGCCCTTGATGAGCAGCAGACCCTTCTCGGCGTCAACGGCGTGGACGGTCAGGTTCTGGGTGGTCACACGCTCGTTGCCCATGCGACCGGCCATCTTCATGCCCTTGAAGACGCGGCCCGGGGTGGCGCAGCCACCGATCGAACCGGGCTTGCGGTGCACGCGGTGGGCACCGTGCGAGGCCTTGCCACCACGGAAGTTGTGGCGCTTCATCGCACCGGCGAAGCCCTTGCCCTTGCTCTTGCCGGTGACGTCGACCTTCACGCCGGCCTCGAAGACCTCGGCGGTGATCTCCTGGCCGAGCGTGTACTCGGAGGCGTCAGCGGTGCGGAGCTCCACCAGGTGGCGGCGCGGGGTGACGTCGGCCTTGGCGAAGTGGCCCTTGAGGGGCTTGTTCACCTTGCGCGGGTCGATCTCGCCGAAGGCGATCTGGACCGACTCGTAGCCGTCGACGTCGTTCGTACGCACCTGGGTCACGACATTGGGGCCGGCCTTGACGACGGTCACCGGAACGATCCGGTTGTTCTCGTCCCAGACCTGCGTCATGCCGAGCTTCTCGCCCAGGATGCCCTTGATGTTCTTAGCCATCTCGCGCGTCACCTCAGAGCTTGATCTCGATGTCGACGCCCGCCGGCAGGTCGAGGCGCATGAGCGAGTCAACCGTCTTCGGCGTGGGGTCGAGGATGTCGATGAGGCGCTTGTGCGTGCGCATCTCGAAGTGCTCGCGCGAGTCCTTGTACTTGTGCGGCGACTTGATGACGCAGTACACGTTCTTCTCAGTGGGCAGCGGCACCGGGCCCGCGACCGACGCACCAGTGCGGGTCACCGTCTCGACGATCTTCTTCGCCGAGGAGTCGATGACCTCGTGGTCGTAGGCCTTGAGCCGGATGCGGATCTTCTGTCCCGCCATGGCTACTAGTAGTCCTTTGTCTCGTAACGCTCCGGAGCCCGGTACGTTCCCGTTTCGCTCCGACCCACGCGGTCGGGCGTGTCGCGCTCCCTCTACGCAGAAATCCCAGAGGGATTTCCCAACCAAGGGGGCGCGGTCACCATGACCGCAGGCCGGGGGCGAAACACCCACCGGGCGCCTGGTCGGCACCCCGCTGACGCTTCCCAGAAGATTCCCGTACGTCCGCTCCTGAGAAGGAGCGACGAGTACTGTGGGACTCGCTTCCGGTCCTCCCGACGGGAGGCGCGCAGCATCGGCACTCAACCGAGCAACCCCGACAGTCTGCCATACGGGGCCATCCGGCCGCCAATCGGGAGGGAAGACTGTACCCCACGTCACGTCAGGGCATGCGCCGGGGCGCACGCGCCCGTCACGCGAGCCCCCCACTTCCCCCTCATCCCAACCGCCGCGCCCGCTCGGTCAGATGGCGCCGCTCCGGCGCGCTGGTGGTGTGCCGGGCCGCCTCGCGGTAGGCCTCGGCCGCCGCCGCGCGGTCGCCGAGGAGCTCCAGGAGGTGTGCGCGGGTCGCGAGGAGCCGGTGGTTCCGGGCGAGCAGCCGGTCCGCCCCGAGCCCGTCGAGCAGCGCGAGCCCCGCCTCCGGGCCGTGGACCATCGAGACCGCCACCGCGCGGTTGAGCGTGATCATCGGGTTCGGCCCGGTGCGCTCCAGGAGTTCGTACAGGGCGAGGATCTGCGGCCAGTCCGTGTCCCGCGCCGAAGGGGCCTCGTCGTGCACGGCCGCGATCGCCGCCTGGAGCTGGTACGGGCCCACCCGTCCCCGCGGCAGGGTGCGGCTGATCAGCGCCACCCCCTCGGCGATCAGGGCGCCGTCCCAGCTCCCCCGGTCCTGCTCCGCGAGCGGTACGAGTTCCCCGCCCGGGCCCGTGCGGGCCGGCCGCCGGGCGTCGGTGAGCAGCATCAGGGCCAGCAGGCCCGCCGTCTCCGGGTCGTCCGGGACCAGCCGGTGCAGCATCCGGGCCAGCCGGATCGCCTCCGTGGACAGCTCGGGCGCGGTCAGGGCGTCCCCGGCGCTGGCCGTGTAGCCCTCGTTGAAGACCAGGTAGAGCACGTGCCGCACCTCGGCGAGCCGGGCAGTGCGGTCCGCGCCCTCCGGCGGCGCGAGGGTCAGGCCGGCGCCCCTGATCGTCTGCTTGGCCCGGCTGATCCGCTGCGCCATGGTCGCCTCGGGCACCAGGAAGGCGGCGGCGATCTGCGCCGTGGTGAGGCCGCCGACGGCGCGCAGGGTCAGGGCGATCCTGCTGGGCGGCGACAGGTCCGGGTGGCAGCAGAGGAAGAGCAGCGCCAGGGAGTCGTCCGCGTCGGTGTCCCGCTCGTCGTCGGGGGCGTGCGCGAGGAGTTCGGCGTCCGGGGTGGCGAGGGCCACGGCGTCCTCGCGGCGGCGGCGCGCGGCCTCGCTGCGCACCAGGTCGACGTACCTGCGGCCGGCGACGGTCAGCAGCCAGCCGCGGGCGTTGTCCGGGACCCCTTCCCCGGGCCACTGCCGGGCGGCGGCGATCAGGGCCTCCTGGACGGCGTCCTCGCAGAGGTCGAAGTCCCCGTACCGCCGCACGAGCGCGCCGAGGACCTGCGGAGCGCAGGTGCGCAGCAGGTCCTCGATCGGGTGCGGGCCGCTCACACGTCCGCCGCGGACTCGTGCAGGACCGGCCACAGCTCGACCGGCTCGACGTCCGCGAAGGGCATGTCCGCGGCGATCTCCTGGGCCCGCTCCAGGCTCTCGCAGTCGAGCAGGTAGAAGCTGGCGAGGTACTCCTTCGTCTCCAGGTAGGGGCCGTCGGTGACCGCGGGGGCCCCGTCCACGCGCCGGACGAGCTGGGCGGCGGCCGCGTCGGCGAGGCCGTACGCGCCGATCAGCTCGCCGCTCTCGCGGTACCTCCGGTTGAAGGCCTCCTGGCGGGCGATCGCCTCGGGCCAGGCCTCGGCGGGGAAGGAGTCCCACTTGGCCTGGTTGCCGTAGATCATCGCGACGTACTTCATCTCGGGTGTCCCCTCCGTGCCGCGCGCCCCACCGGCGCGCCGTCACCCTCCGGTCGGAACCAGGATCGCCCGCTCGACACGCGTCCGCACGATGCCGGAGATCCCTTCCTCCGGAGTTCCTCCCCGTCGACTCCGCCGGCGCACAACCCCCGCGCTCGAACATCCGTCTTCCAGGAGACCGATTGAGCGAAGGGCCCTGCCGTGCACACTCCTCCCCGTCGGCGGACGGTCCTCGCCGCCGCCCTCGCGGTCACCTCGGCCGCCGCCGGGTGTTCCGTCCCGGAGCCGCGCCGGGCCGCGCCGACCGCCGACCCGGCGCCCGGCAAGCCGATCGCCTCGGCACGGTCCCGGCGGGCGCTGCTCATGCAGTTCTCCGCGCATCCGGACGACGACCTGTACTTCATGAACCCGGACACGCAGCGGCTGCTCGACGCGGGGGTCCCCCTCGTCTCCGTGTACGTGACGGCCGGCGAGCACACCGGCCGGAACCGGATCGCGGGGATGCCCGAGACGCCCCCGGACCGGGCCGCCTACTCCTCCGCCCGCCACCAGGGCCTGCGCCAGTCGTACGCGGTGGCCCTCGGCCTGCCCGCGTTCACGCCCTGGCGGCGCGAGGTCCTCACGCTGTCCGGCGGCCGGCGGGCCGAGTCCGACGTGCTCACGCACGGCGGCCGCAGGATCGAGCTGGTCTTCCTCAACCTGCCGATGCACACCGGTCGCCGGTACATGGCCGTGCCCGCCCTCTGGCGGGACCGGGCCCTGGAGCTGCGCACCCATCTGTCGGCGGACTCCCCCGTCACCCGCTCCGACCCCTACGACTACGACCGGCTGGTCGAGGTCCTCACCGGGCTGCTCCGCCGCCACCGGCCCACGGTGGTGCACACCCTGGACCCGGACCCCGACATCCAGCACAGCAACGAGGCCACCCGCGGGCGGGACTCCGAGCAGCCGGGCTACTCGGACCACGGGGACCACACGGCGGTGGCCTCCTTCACCTGGGCCGCGCTGTGCCGCTGGGTCTCCGACGCGGTCCGCGCCGGCGAGCCGATACCGGCCTTCACCACCAGCGCCTTCCGCGGCTACTACAACCGGCACTGGCCCAAGAACCTCCCGCCGGAGGTCCTGGCGGAGAAGGCGGCCCGCCTCGTCCCGTACGGCGGGGACCCGTCCTGGCGGTGCGGGAACCCCTCGGGCTGCGGCGACTACGGCGTCGGCGGCGACCGGCCGCTGACCAACCGCAAGGGCTGGGTCCGCTCCACGCACCACCGCTGGCCGGGCCCGGCCCCGGCGCTCGCGGCCGGGCCGGACGGCCGGCTCGCGGCCTACGGGGTGCTCGGGCTGCGCGCGGTCCGCTGGCGGGAGACCGCTCCGGGCGTCTGGAGCGCGCCGGTGGACCTGGGCGGCGGCCCGCTCGCACCGGTCCTCGGCTCGGCGGTGCTCGGCGACGGCCGGGTCCTGCTCGTCGGGGTGCGCTTCGCCGCCCTCGACGGACACGGCGGGGCCAACCGGCGCGAGGTGGTGCTCCTGGAGCAGCGCTCCCCCGGCGGCGGCTTCCTGGCCTGGCGGGGCCTGGGCAGCCCGGAGCGCGGGGACGACCGGGGCCGCAGGATCGGTTCCCCGGTCGCGGTGACGGCCCCCGACGGCCGGGTCCACCTCTTCGTACGGAACGCGGATCAGGGCGTCTCGACGCGGGTGCGGGCGGCGGACGGGTCCTGGTCGCCGTGGCGGCCGCTCCCCGGTGGCGGAGAGGTCCAGGACGGTCTGGCGGTGTCGCTCGACGCGTCCGGCCGGGTGCACGTGTACGCGGCGGGGCGGGAGTCCGTACGGCACTGGGTGGACGGGCTGCCCGGTCCGGCCCGGCTGCCGCTCTCCGGGTCCACGGTGGCGAGCGCGGGCGGCGAGCTCTACCACCGGGCGCCGGCGTCGGCCCGGCTGGACGGCCCGGACGGCGACGCCGGTCTGGACGGCTACGGGGCCGTGGTCGCCGCCCGGTCCCCCGAGCTCGGGACCGTCCTGCTCGGCACGGACGGGAGGGGCCGGCCTGCGCTCCGGGCCGGCGGCCGGCTCCGCACGCGCGGCGGGACGGCGGTCGCGACGGCGCTCCGGCTGGACGCGCGGGGGGCGACGGTGGTGGGCCTGGGGGCGGACGGTCACCCGTGGAGCTGGCGGCCGTAGGGCGTGTGGTGCCGATCGGGCCGCGAGCCCGGCCTGATCGGCACCACACCCAGGGCGTCCGGGAACGCGAGAAGGCCCCGCACCTTCCGGTGCGGGGCCTTCCCTCACTACTAGCAGCTCGTAGGAGCTACCAGGTCAGTTCAAGATCAGGCAGTGATCTTGACGACCTGGCCGGCGCCGACGGTCCGGCCACCCTCACGGATGGCGAACTTGAGGCCCTCCTCCATGGCGATGGGCTGGATCAGCTCAACGCTCATGGCGGTGTTGTCGCCCGGCATGACCATCTCGGTGCCCTCGGGGAGGGTCACGACGCCGGTCACGTCCGTGGTACGGAAGTAGAACTGCGGGCGGTAGTTGTTGAAGAACGGGGTGTGACGGCCACCCTCGTCCTTCGACAGGATGTAGGCCTGGGCCTCGAAGTTCGTGTGCGGCGTGACCGAACCCGGCTTGATGATGACCTGGCCGCGCTCTACGTCCTCACGCTTGATGCCACGGAGGAGCAGACCGACGTTCTCACCGGCCTGGCCCTCGTCGAGCAGCTTGCGGAACATCTCGATGCCGGTGACCGTGGTGGTGGTCTTCTCCTGCTTGATGCCGATGATGTCAACGGTCTCGTTGACCTTCAGGACACCACGCTCGATACGACCGGTGACGACGGTGCCACGACCGGTGATCGTGAAGACGTCCTCGATCGGCATCAGGAACGGCTTGTCGACGTCACGCTCGGGCTGCGGGATCGACTCGTCGACGGCGTGCATGAGGCCGAGAAGCTTCTCGCCCCACTCCTTGTCGCCCTCGAGCGCCTTGAGCGCCGAGACACGGACGACCGGCAGGTCGTCGCCCGGGAACTCGTACTCGGAGAGGAGCTCACGGACCTCGAGCTCGACGAGCTCCAGGATCTCCTCGTCGTCCACCATGTCGGCCTTGTTCAGGGCGACGACGATGTACGGAACGCCGACCTGGCGAGCAAGGAGGACGTGCTCCTTGGTCTGCGGCATCGGGCCGTCGGTGGCGGCGACCACGAGGATGGCGCCGTCCATCTGCGCGGCACCCGTGATCATGTTCTTGATGTAGTCAGCGTGACCGGGGCAGTCGACGTGCGCGTAGTGACGCGACTCCGTCTGGTACTCGACGTGCGCGATCGAGATGGTGATACCGCGCTGGCGCTCCTCGGGAGCCTTGTCGATCTGGTCGAAGGCCGAGGCCTCGTTCAGGTCCGGGTACGCGTCGTGCAGCACCTTGGTAATGGCGGCCGTGAGGGTCGTCTTACCGTGGTCGATGTGACCGATGGTACCGATGTTGACGTGCGGCTTAGTCCGCTCGAACTTTGCCTTCGCCACTGAATCCTCCTGCGGAGTGGTTCTGTACGCCTTGCTTCATCGGCGCCAGGTGATCTTTGCTGGGATGCCAGTAAACCGGGGCCCGATCCCTCGGGTTTCGGGGGGCTGAGCCCCGGCGACTGGTGTCAAGCCTAAAGCGTGAACTCGGGAGAGTTACTCGCCCTTGGCCTTCGCGATGATCTCCTCGGCGACGTTCCGCGGAACCTCGGCGTAGGAGTCGAACTGCATCGAGTAGCTTGCGCGACCCGAGGTCTTGCTGCGGAGGTCTCCGACGTAGCCGAACATCTCCGAAAGCGGCACGAGGCCCTTCACGACGCGGGCGCCGCTGCGCTCCTCCATGGCCTGAATCTGGCCACGGCGGGAGTTGATGTCACCGATGACCTCACCCATGTAGTCCTCGGGCGTGACGACCTCGACGGCCATCATCGGCTCAAGAATGACGGGAGAAGCCTTGCGCGCGGCCTCCTTGAAGGCCTGCGAACCGGCGATCTTGAACGCGAGCTCGGAGGAGTCGACCTCGTGGTAGGCACCGTCGAGAAGGATGACGCGGACGCCAGTCATCTCGTAGCCGGCCAGGATGCCGAACTGCATGGCCTCCTGCGCACCCGCGTCGACCGAAGGGATGTACTCCTTCGGGATGCGGCCACCGGTGACCTTGTTCACGAACTCGTAGGAGGCGTCGCCACCCTCGATGGGCTCGATCGCGATCTGCACCTTGGCGAACTGACCGGTACCACCGGTCTGCTTCTTGTGGGTGAAGTCCACGCGCTCGACGGCCTTGCGGATCGTCTCGCGGTACGCGACCTGCGGCTTGCCGACGTTCGCCTCGACCTTGAACTCGCGACGCATGCGGTCGACGAGGATGTCGAGGTGAAGCTCGCCCATACCACCGATGATGGTCTGGCCGGTCTCCTCGTCCGAGTGAACCTGGAAGGAGGGGTCCTCCTCCGCGAGACGCTGGATGGCGACACCCAGCTTCTCCTGGTCACCCTTGGACTTGGGCTCGATGGCGACCTGGATGACCGGGGCCGGGAAGTCCATGGACTCCAGGATGACCGGGTTCTTGTCGTCGCACAGCGTCTCACCGGTGGTGGTCTGCTTGAGGCCCATGACGGCGACGATGTCGCCGGCGCCCACCGAGTCGATCTCCTCACGCTTGTTCGCGTGCATGCGGTAGATCTTGCCGATGCGCTCCTTCTTGCCCTTGACGGAGTTCAGCACCGCGGTGCCGGCCTCCAGGCGACCGGAGTAGATCCGGACGAAGGTGAGCTTGCCGAGGTGCGGGTCGCTCGCGATCTTGAACGCGAGGGCCGACAGCGGCTCGTCGTCGGACGGCTTGCGCTTCACGACGAGCTCGGCGTCCTTGACGTCGTGGCCCTCGATGGCCTCGACGTCCAGGGGCGAGGGGAGGTAACGGACGACAGCGTCGAGCAGGGGCTGGACGCCCTTGTTCTTGAACGCGGTGCCGCAGAAGACGGGGGTGACCGTCTTCTCGCCGTTGCCCTTGCCGGAGGCGATGGTGATACGACGGACAGCCGCGTACAGCTGCTCCTCGGTGGGCTCGACGCCCTCGAGGAAGAGCTCCATGAGCTCCTCGTCGTTCTCCGCGACGGTCTCGACGAGCTTGGCGCGGTACTCCTCGGCCTGCTCGAGCTTGTCCGCCGGGATGTCGACGACGTCGTACATCTCACCCTTGCTGGCCTCGGCGGACCAGACAAGCGCCTTCATGCGGACCAGGTCGACGACGCCCTGGAAGTCCATCTCGGCGCCGATCGGGAGCTGCATGACGATCGGGACGGCGCCGAGGCGGTCCACGATCATGTCGACGCAGCGGAGGAACTCGGCACCCGTGCGGTCGAGCTTGTTGACGAAGCAGATGCGCGGGACGCCGTAGCGGTCCGCCTGACGCCAGACAGTCTCGGACTGGGGCTCGACACCGGCCACACCGTCGAACACGGTGACAGCACCGTCGAGCACGCGCAGCGAACGCTCCACCTCGACGGTGAAGTCGACGTGGCCCGGCGTGTCGATGATGTTGATCGTGTGATCGACATTCTCGAGCGGCCAGTGGCAGGTCGTCGCGGCAGACGTGATCGTGATGCCGCGCTCCTGCTCCTGCTCCATCCAGTCCATCGTGGCAGCGCCGTCGTGGACTTCACCGATCTTGTACGAGACACCGGTGTAGAACAGGATCCGCTCGGTGGTGGTCGTCTTGCCCGCGTCGATGTGGGCCATGATGCCGATGTTGCGCACCTTGGCCAGGTCAAGCGAAGTGGTAGCCATATCGGCTCAGTCTTCTCTCGGTCTCGATGTGGGTTGCGACTACCAGCGGTAGTGCGCGAAGGCCTTGTTGGACTCGGCCATCTTGTGCGTGTCCTCACGCTTCTTGACGGCAGCACCGAGGCCGTTGGAGGCGTCGAGGAGCTCGTTCATGAGGCGCTCGGTCATGGTCTTCTCGCGACGGGCGCGGGAGTAACCGACGAGCCAGCGGAGGGCCAGCGTGGACGCGCGGCCCGGCTTGACCTCGATCGGCACCTGGTAGGTGGCGCCACCGACACGGCGGGACTTGACCTCGAGGGCCGGCTTGACGTTCTCGAGAGCGCGCTTCAGCGTGATGACCGGGTCCTGGCCGGTCTTCTCACGAAGACCCTCCATGGCGCCGTACACGATGCGCTCGGCGGTGGAACGCTTGCCGTCCAGCAGGATCTTGTTGATCAGCGAGGTGACAAGAGGAGAGCTGTAGACCGGGTCGATGATGACCGGGCGCTTCGGGGCGGGGCCCTTACGAGGCATTCTTACTTCTCCTTCTTGGCGCCGTAGCGGCTGCGAGCCTGCTTACGGTTCTTGACGCCCTGCGTGTCGAGGGAACCGCGGATGATCTTGTAACGAACACCCGGCAGGTCCTTCACACGGCCACCGCGCACGAGCACGATGGAGTGCTCCTGCAGGTTGTGACCCTCACCCGGGATGTAGGCCGTGACCTCGATGCCGGAGGTCAGACGCACACGCGCGACCTTACGGAGGGCCGAGTTCGGCTTCTTCGGGGTGGTCGTGAACACACGCGTGCAGACGCCGCGACGCTGAGGGGAACCCTCGAGTGCGGGCGTCTTGTTCTTCTCGACCTTGTCCTGCCGGCCCTTCCGGACCAGCTGCTGGATCGTAGGCACTACTTCTCCGGTTTCTGTGTGCCGTCGGTGAAACTAACCTGGAACATTCGCCGACCCACGCGGTCGGGTGTGTCGAATCTCGCGGACCTCTCCACCGGGGCGGAAAGGTGCGGATCACGGTGGCCGGTATATGACTCGCCGTGCGGCTGATGACACGCACGGGAGCCCAGGCACACCCCAGGCACAAGGCATGAGCGTACCTATCGCACGGACTCCGGTCAAAACAAATGCCCACGCGCACGCGGTCCCGGCCGGAGCGGGCCGGGACCAGGGCGGATCGTCACGGCACGGGGACCGGTCCGGAGCCCGGAGACCCTCGGGGAGGCCGGTGCCCGCGGGACCGCGGCCCGCGCGGCCGACTCCGGTCCCCCGTCGGCGGGTTCGGGCCGCGAGACCCTCCCCCGGCCGGTCAGTCCCGGGCGCTGCGGCGGGGCTCGGGCGCCTCGGCGGCGCCGGCCGCGTCGGTGTCCGGCTCCAGGAACTGGTTCACGACCTTGACGAAGACGCCCATGCGTTCGTCGGGCACGCCCAGCCAGCGCGCGAAGTCCTCCATCGAGGGCTGCCAGTCGCTCGGCGGCAGCAGGTCCGCCGCCATCGGGAGCTCCTCGGGGGTCACGCGGCCGGACCGGATGAGCATGTCGCGGACGGAGACGCCGAGCAGCGGGGCGATCCGGCGCATGGTCTCCAGGTCGGGCATGCTCTGCCGCTGCAACAGGCGCGTGACGGCGGCGCGGTGGACTCCGGCCTCGTCCGCGATCCGGGACTTGCCGCCGCCGCGCGGGCTGTCGATGTCGTAGCCGCGCTGTCTCATCAGGCCTTCGACCCAGCCTGCGAACGCGTCGAGCCCTTGAGTGCTCATGTTCTTCCGCTCCTCGCTCCCCACCCTCCGGATTCCCACCTTAGCGTGCTTGCGCGCACGGAATTACGTGCTTTCGGGCACGCAATCGTGTCGAATCGGTGAAGGCTCCGACCCACCCCTCGGGATTTTCGTTGCGCGCTCGCACGCAACGTGTAACTCTGACTCGCCGCCGTACTCGTCGGCCCCCTGAGCCCCAGGCGCCCCACCGGCCCCATGGACGGCCCCGGTGGGCCCCGGACCGTGGAGAACCCCTTGTTCCGTCCCGACCCGTCCCCCTGGCAGGCCTCCGCCGCGTGCGCCGGCCTCTCCCCGTCCGTCGTCTTCGCCCGCCGCGCCAAGGAGGCGGCCCCCGCCCTGCGGGCCTGCGCCGCCTGCCCCGTGCGGAGCGAGTGCGAGACGGCCGTGGCCCCGTCGGAGAGCTACTTCGACGGAGTCTGCGCGGGCCGGCTCTGGCGCAACGGCCGTCCCGCGGACGCCCGTCGCGTCGAGAAGGCCCTCGCCACGACGGGCAGCGGCCGCCGTGGCTGACCGCACCGACCTCGTCCTGCGGGACATCGCGCTCTGGACCGCCTCCCTCGTACGCCAGTTCCCGGAGCTCTCCGAGGAGCTCGCGCCCGGACGGCGCGGGCCCGCCGGCTCCGCCCCCGGCCCCTCCCCCGCCGGACGCGACGCGCTGATCCGCGAGGAGCGCCGGGAGGCGCTGCTGCTCCAGCAGCGGCACGGCCTCGTCGTCCCCGGCCACGGGGCGGCCCCGATCCGGCTGCACGTCTCCGACGCCATCCGCGACATCACCGACGGCGTCGTGGAGCTGGAGGAGGCCGTCCGCGCCCGGCTCGCGCTGCCCCGGCCGCCCCGCGCCGGGGTGATCGACCGGCTCCGCCGGCTGGTGGAGCTGCTCGACCCGATCGCCGTCCACCCCGACCTGGCCCGGCACGTGCGCGACGAGATCCGGCGGATGGCCCGGCGCTGCGCCCGGACGCTCGGCGACGCGGAGACGATCGTCCGGGTCTCGGGCCGCTGCCCCTGGTGCGACTCGGTGTCGCTGCGGGCGTTCCCGGACCGGCGCGCGGTGCTGTGCGTGAACCCGGCCTGCGTGTGCGCCGACGCGGTGTGCGGCTGCCAGGACGACCCGGCGTACCGGCACCTGTGGCCGGAGGAGCGTTGGGAGGAGCTGTCCCGGGCGTCGGGGACGCGTACCGACGAGATCGAGGCGGCGATGGACGACCCGAAGGAGACCTCGTGCTGAGCTCACCCGACCTGCCCACGCTGGTCCCCGGCCCGCTGGCCGCCGAGGAGGCGGGGGTGGCGCCCGCGACGATCCGCAAGTGGGTCCAGCTGGGCCATCTGCGGGCGGCCGGGCGGGCGGGCCGGGCGCAGCTGTTCCGCCTGGAGGACGTCTTCGCGGCGGAGCGGCTGGCCCGCCGCCGTCCCCGCACCGCCTGACCTTCCGCCACAGAAGCGCCCCGCGTCCGGTTCCCCCCGGACGCGGGGCGCTTCGTCATGCCGCCAGGAAGCGGCGGATCGATTCGGTGAGGGCGACGGCGAAGCGCTCGCGCACCGGCTCGGGGACGCGGTCGAGGGAGAGGTAGGGGTTGAGGTCCTCCAGCTCGACGAGGAGGAGTGCGCCGTCGGGGGCGCGGCAGGCGTCGACGCGCTGGACGCCGTGGTCGAGGGTGTTCCAGTCGATGAGGCGGCGCGCGAAGGCGAGGTCGTCGGCGGTGGGTTCGTACGGCTCCAGGACCCAGCGGCGCTCGGGGTCGGGGGCGTACAGGGCGTACTGGAAGAGGTCGTCGACGAAGTAGAAGGAGACCTCGTAGCGGAAGTCGACGCGCGGCTGGACGAGGAGCTCGCCGTGGACGAGGGCGCCGAGCTCCTCGTACGGGACGAAGCGCAGCCCTATGGAGTCGGCGCCGGCCTTGGGCTTGACCGCGTAGAGCTCGGCCTCGGGGAGGCGGTGGAGGTCCTCGGCGCGGTCGACGGTGGGGATGACGGGGAGGCCGGCGGCGGTGAGGTCGAGGAGGTACTGCTTGCCGGCCATGTCGCCCCGGCCGTGCAGCGGGTTGTAGACGCGGGTGCCGCGGGCGAGGGCCCGGGCGCGGAAGTCCTCGTACTCCCGCTGGTAGCCGAGGACCGGGCCGCTGTTGCGGACGACGACGGCGTCGAAGCCGTCCATGAGGGCGGCGGCGTCGAGCGGGTGGCAGAGCGCCAGGTCGAAGGAGTCGCGGAGCCGGGCGGTGAGACCGATGTCCTCGTCGCCGTAGCGGCGCCCCCGGGCCGGATAGGCGAGGTCCGTGACGTAGAGCAGACGGGGTCGGGGGGACACGGGGCGGCTCCTGGGTCGGTGCGGGACCGCCAACCTACCGACCGGCGGGGGAGCCCCCGGAGGCGGCCGCCCGCCTCGGCCCGGTGGGGACGGCCGCGGTGGCCGTGGCCCGGCCGGGATCCGGGCTCCGTCGGGGTGGCCCGGACAGGAGGCGCCGCCCGCCGTGCACCCGCCGGGCAGACCGTCGTCGCCGGGGCCCGGGCCGGATCCGGTCTCGGCCGTCGCGCCCCGGGCCGGAGGCGGCCTCCGTGGGCGGGGCCCGGACCGGCGAACCGGATCCACCGACAGAACTAGTTGCGTGCGCGCACGCTCCCTGTCACAGTTGGTGCAGCGGCGGAGCTGCGCCCGCTGAGCGGGACGCGGCTCCGCCGTCCGCCGTCCGGGAGCGCTCCGCGCCCCCGCCCCTCCCCGCGTCGAGCGCCCCGGACCGGCCCGTCCCGCCCCCGTCTCCCGAGGAGAACCGTCATGACCACTCCCCCGAGTGCGTTCCCGGACGTCGAGAAGCTGGTCGTCGACGTCCTCAAGGCCGACCCGGCCCTGGCCGGCGTCACCGTCGCCGCCCAGGCGCCGGCGGGCTTCGACGGCACGCAGAACGCCGTCCTGGTGAACCGCCGCGGCGGCGCCTGGATCGGCGACCTGCACGTCGACAAGCCGCTGATCGAGTTCGAGGTGTACGGACCGACCAAGACCGCGGCCCACGTCCTGGCCAACGCCGCCCGGCGCGCCCTGCTCGCCACCCTCGGCAAGCAGCTCGGCGCCCACTTCGTGAGCGACGCCGAGGAACAGGACGGGCCGCGCTGGATGCCCGACTACCTCTACCGGGGCGCCAACCGCTACCTCTGCGTCGTCCAGCTCTCGCTGAACGTCTTCTAGACACCCAGCGACCCACAGACCAGGCCTCGCCGTCCGGCGGGGCCTTTGCCGTGCCCGGACCTCCCCGTCCGGGCCCGGCCGCCCTCATCACCCAAGGAGAAGACCCACCATGGCAGGAAACAACTCCGCCGAGATCCGCGTCGCAGGCATCGGCAAGCTCTTCGTCGCCGACGCCGGCACCTCCCTCCCGGCCACCTTCGGCGCGGACTCCGCCGCCGACTGGACCGGCGCGGGCTGGAAGGACCTCGGCTTCACCTCCAGCGACGGCGTCACGTTCTCGAAGAAGGACAAGCTGGAGGCCATCGACTCGTGGCAGTCGGTCTCCCCGGTCCACTACATCTACTCCAGCCGTGACCTGTCGCTGAAGTTCTCGCTGCTCCAGTTCAACGAGGACACGCTGCCGTTCTTCATGGGCGGCGACGCGGTGAAGGCCGAGCCGACCCCGGCGGTCGACACCTACCGCTACGAGATCGCCGAGCGTCCGTTCGCGGACGTCCGCGCCCTCGGCCTGGAGTTCACCGACGTCAAGGCCGGTGGCACGACCGCGGTGAAGTACCGCTTCATCATCCCGCGCGGCCAGGTCACCGCCACCGACGACATCAAGCTGGCCCGCAAGGCGGCCTCCCAGCTGGGTGTCACCTTCACCGCGATGTCGAAGGGCGACGGCAAGCCGCTGGCGACCTTCCTCATGAAGGACAGCCAGTACTCCGCGACCGTCTGATCCCTCTCCACCCGGGGCGGGACGGCGCACCGCCGTCCCGTCCCACCCCTCTCCTCCTCACTCACCCGAACAAGGAGTACGCATCACCATGGCCCGTTTCGACGTCAACGCCGCCCGCGCCCAGCGCCTGGAGGCCCACGGCCGCACCTGGTCGTTCGAGCTGGACGGCGAGTCCTACACGCTTCCCACCGAGCTGTCCCGCACGACCGCGAAGGCGCTGCGCAGGCTCGACGACAACGACGTGGACGGCCTGCTCGCGCTCCTGATGGGTGAGGAGCAGTTCGCCCGCTTCGAGGAGCACGACCTCACGATGCAGGACATCGCCGCGATCCTGGAGGCCTACGGCAAGGAGACCGGGCTCGGCCTGGGGGAAGACTGAGCCTCGCCGAGTTCGTCGACGAACACGCCGAGGCGCTCGAAGCGGACCTGATCCGCTACTACGCCACCGATCTCCTCGACTGGTATCGGGGCGATCTCTCCAGTCGGCGCCTGATGGTCCTGGTGAAGCACCTGCCGGCGGACGCCGCGGTGCAGCGCCGGATCCACGGGGAGTCGGCGGAGTGGTCGCTCTCCGACCACCTCCTCGCCGCCGCGGTGGACCATCTGGCCGTCTCCAACTGGATGTTCCAGTGCGTGAACACCGGTGAGGACGACGAGACCCCCGACCCGCCGAAGCCCGTTCCCCGTCCGGGCGTCACGGACGAGGACGGCGAGGACGGTGAGACCGGTCAGGACGGCCAGGACACAGAGGGGCGGGGCGGCGCGTCGTCGCCGGGGGGTGCCGGTCCGGCCGTCTCCCCCTCGGCCCTCGCCCGCTTCTTCGGCTGAGGCCGCCGTCCCGTCGGCCGAGGCACCCGCTGCCCCCGGAGCCCGCTCCCTTCAGGAAGCGGGCTCCGGGGGCGCTTCCTGTGCTCGCTCGGCGGCCAGCTCCTCCTCCAGGTCCCGGGCCCGCTCGGAGAGCCGGCGGCCGCGCCGCTCGGGGGCGCCCCCGGTCTGGCCGGGTACGCCGCTGAGCGGGGGCACGATCGGACGTCCGCCCTTGCCGCGGACGACCTTCCGCACCGGCTGCGGGTTCCTGCGGGTGCGGCTCTCCCGCGAGCCCCGGGCGTCTGCCCGGGAATCCCGCCCGGCCGCGGGTCCGGGTCCGGACGTGTGCTCCGGCTCGGGTTCGTACCCGTGCGGGGACGCGGGCGCGGGGCCGGACTCCGGCTCGTACGCCTCGTACTCCTCGTACGCCTCGTGCTCCTCGTGCTCCGGCTCGGGGCGCGGTTCGAACAGCTCGCGCTCCCGCCGGACGCGCTCCTCGGCCCTGACGACCGCGTCCGGCGGTTCCATGAGCCGGGCGAAGGGCAGCGGGATGACCCGGGCCCCGTCCTGGGGGGCGGTGTCCGTGCGCCGCTGCGGGCGCCGTACGCCCCGGGCGTCGCCCTGGCCCTGGGCATAGGCGTCGGCCACGCGCTTCTCGTACTCCCTGCGGATGCGCGGGAGTTCGTCGGCGACGGCCTCGGCCCAGCCGCCGGTGAACGCGGCGGCCTCGCGGCGGTCCACCTCGGCCCGGGGCAGCACGACGAGGTCCTCCGGGGCGTACCCGGAGACGTGGACGAGTTCGGCGAGGCGGGCGAAGAGATGGGGCAGGTCGGGATGGGATTCGAGCCAGTCGACGACGTGCTCGCGCCGGTTACCGCCCGGCTCCGTGTCCATGCGTCTGCACTGCCTTCCGACCCCCTGGGGTCCCCACGCGCCCCTCGCGCCCCCGGCTCCCCGGAGGAGTCAAGTCCAGGGATAGCCATTTCCAGAGTACCCCGGTCGAACAGAAGCTCTGTTCTCGCACCAACCCCCCTGGGGAACAGGCAGGAAGACACGCCGTCAGACGTTTCACGCTCGACAAACCCGAACGGTTGTTCCAAACTCTGTTCGCACAGTAGTTCGATAACGTGGTGCCCCCGCCTCACTCCGCGGCGCCGCCACACACGCACGGGCAAGCAACCGGAAGGCAGGCGTCCATGACTCAGCAGGCCGAGGCATCGCGACCGCACATCCCGCTCCAGGACCGCCTCCGCCAGCTCCTCGACGGACCCGCCGCGCTCGACAAGAGAGCGTTGCTCGGCACGCTGTGCGCCGAGGTCGGCCGCTACGAGACCCTCGCGTACGCGGCGGGCTGGAACGACGCGCTCGCGACGGTACGCCACGGCTCCCGCCGGGACGACGCCTAGCCCTCCGAACCGCCCCACGCACGAGCCCCTGCCGAAGCTCCACACCGGCAGGGGCTTTTCGGCGCTTGGCCCTCCCGGGCCGGAAGCGGAGCAGAACATGGCAGAAGTGACGAACGAAGAACTTTCGATCCAAGTGGCGGGCCTCAGGCACTACCTGAGGAAGGTGGACGGGGGCTGGCTGCCCACCACCGACTGGATGAAGCAGCAGCTGGCGCCCATCAACAAGCTGGTCGAGGACCTCAAGGCCCAGCAGGAGAAGGCCGCCGAGGAGGCCGCCAAGGCCCCCTGGGAAGAGTGGATGGAGAAGGTGGGCCTCGGCACCCTGGCCGAGGTCATCAAGACGGGGCTGGAGGGCGGCATCCTCGGTGCCCTCGGCGCGATCGGCACCGCCCTCGCGGCCGTCGTCATCCCCGTCCTCACCGCCGCCCTGGGCGCGTGGCTGATCCTGAAGCTCCAGACGTGGCACGCCGGCAGGAACGGCGGCGTCACCTTCGGCCCGAACCAGGAAGGCACCTGGACGCGTCAGCGGCTCACGGACATCCAGGCCCAGCAGAACGGCGGCGGTAGTCCCCTCGGCCAGATCCCGGCCGACGCGAACTTCGACAACCTGCGCACCCAGCTCCAGCAGCTGAACCCGGAACTGCTGAAGTTCAACAACCGCGCGCCCGCCTTCCTCCAGTCCTTCCGCAAGCTGCCGACCGAGGCCAAGGCCGAGAAGGCCGCGAAGGGCGTCGAGCGCATCGCCACGGCCATCGCCGGCGTCGACCACACGCGGATGCAGCCGGTCGCCGAGGGCGTCAACAAGATCAACAACGCCATGCGGAACGCCGACCCCAAGAAGGTCGAGAAGGTCGCCAGGGCCACGGACAAGCTCAAGACGGCCATGCTCGGCTTCAACCCGGCCAAGATCCCCAAGGCGGCGGACATCCGGGGCACGGACACGGCGATGACCAACCTCGCCGCGGCGACCGGGACCCTGCGCACCAAGTTCAACGAGCTCCGGCTGACGGTCCAGTCCCTCGACCAGCAGCTCGGCGCGACCGGCGGCTGAGTCCACCCCACCACGAAAGGAGGTAACCCATGTCTCTCGTCAGATCGCTCAAGAACGCGTCCGACTCCCTGCGCACCCTCAAGACCCAGGCCTCCGGCGCCGGCACCTCGGTCAAGAAGGTCGGCGACGCCGGAAAGTCCGCGTCCGGTCAGCTCCAGACGCTCAGGACCAACGCCCAGGGCTCCAACACCCAGCTCAAGAACCTCAAGACGGCCTCGGACCAGGCCGAGAGGTCCATGGCGAAGGCCGGCACGACCGCCCAGTCCGCCGGCAAGAAGCTGGGCACGTACGAATCGGGCGCCGGCAAGGCCGCCAAGGGCCAGGACAAGCTCAACAAGTCCATGAAGGGCAATCTCCTCGCCCGCCTGATCGAGCTCTTCATGCCGCTCATCGAGAAGATCGTCGAGATGGCGATGCAGTCGAAGACGATGCAGAAGATCCTCAAGAAGGCCTTCGACGCCATCAAGACCGTGATCAGCTCGGTGATGAAGGCCGTCGGCCCGATCATGCAGAAGGCCGGTCAGCTGATCAAGACGGTCTGGAACGGCATCAAGTCGGCGATCTCCACCGTCGTCAAGGCCGTCGCCACCGTCATCAAGACCTACGTCAACATCTGGAAGACGGTCATCACCACGGTGATGAAGGCGATCAAGACCGTGATCAGCACCGTCTGGAACGGCATCAAGTCCGTCATCACCCCGGTGGTGAACTGGATCAAGAGCGCGATCCCGAACGCCTTCAGCGCCGTCAAGGACAAGATGTCCTCGATCTGGAACGGCCTCAAGGGCATCGCGACCCGGGCGTTCGAGGGGATCAAGAGCGGTGTGTCCGGCCCGGTCAACGCCGTCATCGGCCTGATCAACCGGATGATCCGGGCCGTCAACGGCGTCAAGGTCAGCGTCCCCGGCTGGGTCCCCGTCGTGGGCGGCAAGACCTTCGGCGTCAACGTCCCGACCATCCCCATGCTCGCCACCGGCGGCGTCGTCATGCCCCGCAGCGGCGGTGTCCCGGCGATCCTCGCCGAGGCCGGCGAGGCCGAGGCCGTCCTGCCGCTGTCCAAGCTGGACCGGCTGCTCGCCCTGACCGCCCGCCGGGCCCGGATGTCGGCGCAGTTGCAGCCCGGCGGCGGCGGTGCGGGCCTGCACATCGAGAACTACCACGCGGCCCGTGACAGCGACCCGCAGTCCACGGCGGACGCACTGATGTACCTGGCGAAGGCACGCGGATGAGTGCCGTCGCCGTCCGCATGCCGGCGTTCGGCCGCATGACGCCGACGATGACCTCCCTGCGGCAGGGCGCCGAGACGGCCAACGGCTCGCTCGGGCGGCTCAAGCAGGACGTCCAGGCGGCGGCCGGCGGCATCACCGGGTTCGCCACCGCGCTGCGGACCGCCGGCACCTCCGTACGCACCCTCGGGAGCACCGCTTCCGGCGCGGCGGCCTCGGTCGGACGGATCCAGCGGTCGAAGGCCGCCACCGGCCTCCGGCAGCTCGGCGCCGCGGCCGGGAGGATCCGGACCGCGGCGGGCCGGCTGGGCCCGGCGGTGGGCGCGATCCTGACCATCCTGGCGCCGCTGCTGCCCTTCGCCGGGACCCTCGCCAAGCTGATGGACACCTACGGCACGGTCATGGAGATCGCCTCCGTCGCGATGACCGGCGTCAACCTCGCCATGCGCGGCAACCCGCTCGGGTTCCTCGCCGGCATCCTCGTACCGGTCATCGCCTGGCTCGTCGAGTACGCGGTGAACAGCGAGACCGGCCAGAAGATCATCCGGCAGGTCATGCAGCAGGCGCTGAAGGGCTTCCAGTCCGCCTGGACGTTCCTGCAGCCCGTCCTCAAGGCGATCGGCCAGGCCGTCGGGACCTACGTCAAGGCCTACCTCACCGTCTTCACCACGGCCCTGAAGCTCATCGGCTCCGGCATCAGCGGCATCTCCCGCGTCCGCACCACCGTCACCTCCGCCACCGAGGCCCTGCGCGGCATCGCCTCGCGCACGATCGGCGGCGTCAAGGACGCGGTCCGCCCGTTCCTGTCCTTCTTCACCGACCGGATCCCGGGCTTCTTCCGCACCGCCAACGAGGCGGTCGGCAGGGCCCTGCACGGCATGGGCGAGCTGGTCAAGGGCGCCCTGACCGCCGTGCTGGGAGTCGTCAAGGGACCGATCAACGGTCTGATCGCCTTCGCCAACTGGATCATCGACGGGCTCGACAAGCTGAGCTTCAGCATCCTCGGCAAGAAGTTCGGCGTCGACCTCGACAAGATCCCGATGCTCGCCGAGGGCGGCGTCGTCTTCCCCGGCGCCGACAGCGCGCCGCGCATCGACCCGCTCACCGTGCTCGAACAGCGGCGCGTCCCGGCGCTCACCGAGGCGCCCCGCCGGCCCCACCGCATCGCGGAGTTCCGCGAGGACCCGGGCGCCGGACCGAGGTCGACCGCCGAGGACCTGCTCTTCCTCCTCGCCGCCCACGGCTGAGCCCCGCCCACGGCTGAGCCCCGCGCCCCGCCCACGGCTGAGGCCCGCGCCCCGCCCACGGCTGAGCCCCGCGCACCGCTGAGCCCCGCGCACCGCCCACCCCGAGGCCCGCCACCGACAGACCGTCAGAAGACCCACAGCCCCTCAGAAGTGAGGTGACGGCCCCATGGCCGAGACCACCGCCCCCTACGCCGGAAACAGCCTCACCGCCGACCTCGCGCCCGGCTCGCTGATCACCCAGGACGGGCAGATCCAGTGGGCCGGGCTCCTCATCGGCCCCGGCACGCCCTTCAACGTCGACCGGTCCGGCCTCCAGGGCTGGGAGGACCTGCCCGAGTACGACTCCTCCGACGCCGACCGGCCCACCTCGCACGGCGCCTGGCCCGGCTCCCGGTACGCCAAGCCGCGCAAGATCAGCGGGACGATCGTGCTGATGCCGGAGTACGACGCCGCCGCCGAGGCCATCCGGGCCCTGCGCCAGTCGCTCGCCCTCCTCGACGAGGAGCGCTGGCTCACCGTCCGGCTGCACGGCGAGCTCCTCGCCGTGCGGGCCCGGATCGCCCAGCGCGTGGTCCCCGCGGACCAGGGCTTCGCCACCCAGGGCAGCTCCCGGATGTCGATCCAGTGGCTGGCCTCCGACCCGCGCCGCTACACCGTCAACGAGCAGAGCGCCTCCACCACGCCCCCGCAGCCGGAGACCGGCCTCACCTGGCCGCTGGTCTGGCCGCTCAACTGGGGCCAGGCCAAGTCCACCGGCGACGCCGTCGCCGAGAACACCGGCTCCGCCGCCACCCACCCGGTGATCGTCTTCCGCGGCCCCTGCTCCATGCCGACCGTCACCGAGCGGGGCAGCAAGCGCCGGCTCCGGTACGCCATCGACCTGGCCGCCGGCGACGAGCTCGTCGTCGACACCGCCAACGGCACGGTGACGCTCAACAACACCGCCTCCCGCCGCCACACCGCGATGGCCGACTCCAGCCCGGAGGAGCTGTTCCTCCTCGAACCGGGCCGCACGGAGCTGTCGTTCCGCCCCGACTCCGCGACCCCGGAGGCGCTGATGACGATCCGCTGGCGCAGCGCCGAGTGGTGATCCGGCCCCCTTCCCGCCCCGCACAGAAGAGGTGAACCCATGACCGTACGGGCCGCCTGGCTCCACTCCACCGGCCAGACCCGCGAGGACACCCGGCTGGCGCTGTCCGCGCTGCTCACGCCCAACGGGCAGAGCGCCGCGGAGACTCCGCTGCGCTCGCGGCCCGGCATCGTGCCCGGCGGGCTCGTGCTGACCGGCACCGCGGCGATGCAGTGCTCGATCGGCACCGGCCGGGCCGTCGTCCAGGGCGTCGACACCGCCCAGGGCGCGTACATGCTCGCGGTGACCGCCCCCGAGATCCTGACCCTCGCGGACGGCGACCCGCAGTTCGGCCGGATCGACCTGATCGAACTGGCCGTGCTGGACGACGCGTACGACCGCAGCGGCGCGACGGACGCCGTCGTCCGGGTGGTCAGGGGCACCCCCTCGGCCACCCCGGTCGTACCCTCCTCGGGCCCCGGCAGCGCCTTCCCGCTCTACACCGTCTCCGTGCCGGCCGGCACCTCGGCCGGCACCGGCGGCGTGGCGTGGACCACCCCGGGCGTCGTCACGACCCTGCACTACCCGATGACGGCGCTCGGCGGGATCATCCCGACCAGCGGCTTCAAGGGCGCCTACACCGGCCAGTACCGGGACGTCGCCGGGCTGCTCCAGCGCTGGGACGGCTCGGCCTGGGTGTCGTACGCGAAGCCCATCGGCGGCATCGCCCCGCACGGCACCATGACGACCGGCGGCTACACCGGCCAGTACCGCGACAACGCGGGCGTCCTCCAGCGCTGGGACGGCTCGGCCTGGCAGTACGCCGAGGGCAAGGCGGCCGTCCTGTTCAGCGCCTCGCAGACCGCCATGCAGAGCGTGCCGGCGAGCACCTGGACGCCGATCACCCTCCAGTACGTCGACATCGACGACTTCACCGGCTGGAACGGCACCGACAGCTTCGTCGTCCCGCGCACCGGCTGGTGGCGGGTCTCCGGCCATGTCGCCTGGAACGGCGACTCCGCCAACGGCGCCCGCGGCGCCCGGGTCACCCTCGGCGGCGTCGGCGTCCCCCGGATGACCTGGCTGGCCCCGGCGTCGGCCAGCGCCGTCACCGTCGGCGGGCAGGGGCTGATCAAGCTCACCGCGGGCAACGTCCTTCAGCTCGCCGGCTACCACAACCACACCGCCGCCGTCCGCACCCTCGGCGGCTCGGGCTACTCCAGCAACCTGTCCGCCCAGTGGATCAGGTCCTGACCGCCCCTCCCACCGCACCTCCCGATTGGAGCAACCCCCATGGCACTGCGCAGCAGCTGGGTCGCCGAGACCGGCCAGACCCGCGAGGACACCCGCCTCACCCAGGTCGGCGCGACGACGATGGTCAACCCCGTCCAGGTCCGGTCCGGCATCCTCGCGGGCTCGTACGACGGCAAGAACCGGATGGCCGGCTTCTGGATGGACAAGGCCTCCGCCATGACGGCGACGGTCTCCGAGGGCCGGGCCGTCATCCAGGGCGACATCTCCCAGGGCGTCTACCCGGTGGCCCTGCCCTCCTCCGAGCAGGTCACCTTCGCCGCGGGCGACGCCCAGTACGGCCGGATCGACCTGGTCGTCCTGAGGGTCTACGACAACCTCTACGACGGCAGCACCCGCAACGAGGCCAAGGTCGAGATCGTCCGGGGCGTCCCCGGCCAGGCTCCCAAGGCGCCGGCGGCCCCGGCGCGCAGCCTCCCGCTGTACGAGGTGACGGTCCCGGCCGGCGCCAGCGCGGGCAACGGCGGCATCCCGTGGAACACCTCCCTGAAGGACCTGCGCACCCCGGTCGTCTCCCTCGGCGGCATCCTCCCGGTCGACGGCCCGGTCCTGCCGGGCGCCCACCCCGGCCAGTACCAGGACACCGCCAACAACCAGTTCCAGCGCTGGGACGGCGGCAAGTGGGTGGCCTACCCGGAGGCGGTCGGCGGCATCGTGCCGAGCTCGGCCTCCACCCTCCAGGGCAGCTACACCGGCCAGTACCGGGACGGCGCGGGCGGCGAACTCCAGCGCTACGACGGGGCGACCTGGCGGCCGGCGTTCCCGGGCCCGTTCTACGCCGACCTCACGGACGCGGGCTACACCACCTCGACCACGTACACGAGCACCCTGCTCGACACGACCCAGGGCCCGATCCAGGTGTCCTTCGTCGCCCCGGCGTCGAAGGCCGTCATCGTCAACTTCGGCGCCCGGATGCGGTCCCACAAGGACTACTACGGATACCTCGCGCTGAGGCTCACGCAGGGCGCCACCGTCGTCCAGGAGCCGGACGACGAGTACGCGGTGGTCGGCTCGAACGAGAACTTCAGCACGCTGTCGATGAACCGGCGCCTGTCGGGCCTCACCCCGGGCCTCACCTACACCTTCACCCTCCACTACCGGCTCGTGGCCAACAGCGCGGGCGCCCAGTCCTGGTACGACAACGCGTTCGTCCGCGTCGACCCGCAGTACTGACCCCCGGCGCCCCCGGCCCACCCACCGACAGGAGTCCCCCATGCCCGTACGTTCCGGATGGCTGATGCCCACCGGGCAGACCCGCCAGAACACCCGCATCACCAACATCGGGGCCACCACCCCCGTCAACCCGCTCGGCGTCAGGTCCGGCGTCCTGCCCGGCACGTACGACGGCAAGTTCCGCGTCGGCGGCCTGTGGATGAGCTCCACCGGCCCGATGACGGCCACCGTCTACCACGGCAAGGCCGTCGTCCAGGGCGGCACCACCGACGGCGCCTACCCGGTCGCCCTCGACGAGGACATCACGATCACCTTCGCCGACGGCGACCCGCTCAACGACCGCGTCGACCTGGTCGTGGTGCGCGTCTACGACAACGACGTGGACGCCCTCGGCCGGTTCGAGGCCGGCGTCGAGATCGTCAAGGGCACCCCGGCGGCCGCCCCCGTCGCCCCGACCGCGCCCGCCCGCTCCCTCACCCTGTTCACGGTGAAGGTGAAGAAGGGCGCCTCCGCCGGCACCGGCGGCATCGACTGGGCCGGCGGTGCCTCCACCGACCTGCGCACCACGACCGTGTCCGCCGGCGGCATCCTGCCCGTCTACAACAACGCGGGCGTCCCCGGCTCCTACCCGGGCCAGTACCAGGACAACGACAACGCCCACTTCCTCCAGCGCTGGGACGGCACCCTCTGGGTCGCCTACCCGAAGGAGATCGGCGGCATCGCGCCCAGCGGCACGATCACCACCGGCAGCTACACCGGCCAGTACCGCGACTACAACGGCGGCCAGCTCCAGCGCTGGAACGGCAGCACCTGGGTGGTCTACCAGCCGCCGGTCGAGGTGGAGACCACGACCTCCGGGGCCACGGCCCTGGCCAACTGGTCGCTGGTCTCCTTCAGCGGCCGCCGGACCAAGGGCGGCCTGTGCACCATCACGGTCACCGTCACCCGCAGCGGCGCGCAGGTCAACGCGGACAGCGCGGGCAACATCACCGACGAGCCGCTGTGCACCCTGCCCGCCGGCTGGCGCCCCTCCATGGACTTCGAGGCCTCGGCCAGCGACGGCTTCGGCGACGGCGGCGCCAACATCACCACCGGCGGCCAGGTCAACCTGCGCACCTGGTCCTCCAACGGCGCCCTCGCCGCGGGCCGGAACATCCGCGTCTCCGCCACCTACGTCCTGTAAGGAGGTCCCCGATGGCCATCGACACGCCCTACCGGGCGATCTTCTGCGACCTGCTCACCGACCAGACGCTGGACATCCTCCCGCTGCGGGACGTCTCCTTCGACGACTACATCGGCAAGGCCGGCTCGCTCTCCGGCACGATCCCCATCCCCGACCAGGCCATCGCCGACCGCGTGAAGAAGGTCCGCGAGGGCCGCACCTCGGTCTACCTGGAGCGCGGCGGCGACCTGTGGTGGGGCGGCATCGTCTGGACGAGCACCCTCCAGTCCAGCGGCCGGGGGGTGCTGACCCTCGGCATCCAGGCCGCCACCTTCGACTCGTACGCCGGACGCCGCCGCATCCGGACCGACATCACCTACGACACCCCCACCGACCAGGTGGAGATCGCCCGCCGGCTCTGGCGCGAGCTCGACGTCCAGTCCTACCCCGACGCCCCCGAGGGCGAGGACCCCCGCCGCCTCGGCATCACCTTCGGCGACGAGATCCCCAAGTTCCGCAAGACGGCCTCCTGGCGCAAGGGCGACGAGACCGTCTACCTGGAGGCGCTCGACCAGCTCGCCTCCACCGAGGACGGCTTCGAGTACCAGATCCTCGTCTACCGCGACCCGGTCACCGGCTCACGGATCCGGCAGCTCCGCCTCGGCGAGCCCAAGATCGTCACCGGCGCGACCGACCTGGTCTTCGACCGGCCCGGCGTCATCCTGTCGTACTCCTTCCCGTACGACGCCACCCGCGGCGGCACCACCGCCCTGGCCCGCGGCGCCTCCACCAACGCCAACGCGGCCGCCGAGTCCCGGCCGATCTTCTCCACCCAGCAGTACGCCAGCGACCTGCTCGTCGACGGCTGGCCGCTGATCGACCTGTCCTCGGACCACAACGAGATCACCGACCCGCTCGCGCTCGACTCGGTGGCCGCCACGGAACTCAAGCAGGCCCGCGGCGCCGTGGTGATCCCGTCCGTCTCCATCCACCTCGGCGGGATCGTCCCGCCGGCGCTGCTCGGCCGCGTCGCCCGGATCCGGATCACCGACGAGTGGTACTCCCAGGGCCTGGACGCCCGCTACCGCATCGTCGGCGTCAAGGTCACCCCGCCGGAACGCGGGCGTCCCGACACCGCCGAGCTCTACCTCGAGGAGGCCTGATGCCCCAGCTGCCCGAGGACATCATCGACCGGCTCAACCAGATGGAACGCCGGATCAAGGCCCTGTCCACGGCCGTCAACACCCGCCCCGCCGTCAACGAGTTCCGCCCCGCGCAGACCGGCGGCGTCACGATCACCCGGCCGCTGTTCCGGATCTTCGACGGCTACGACCACGAGATCTTCGCGGACGACATCCTGACCGGCGGCCTGGCCCGGCCCTGGCTCCAGCTGATGCCGCCGCTGGTCAGCGACCCGGCCAAGTGGCCGTCGACCAGCTCCCCCACCTTCGTCACCATCGCCCGCTGCATGAACCCCGTCTGGCAGCCGAAGCTGCGGCTCTCCCTCGCCACGGCGGCGTCGAGCGGCGGCACCGGCCAGGTGCGGGTCCTCGTCGACAACGTCCCGTTCGGCCCCACGGTCACCGCGGGCACCACCTACAACAACCTCGGCCTGCTGCCGGGCGACATGAAGACCCGCTTCGGCCAGACGATGACGATCGAGATCCAGGCCATGGCGAGCGCCGGCACGGTCTACGCCCAGCCGCTTCTCATCCACGGCGCCCAGACCTGACCCCCGAGGAGCACCCATGAACATCGACCCCACCCAGCCCTGGGGCGTGGCCATCGACTACGCGGGCCGCGCCGTCGTCACCGAGGACGCCCACACCCTCACCGTGCGCGTCTACGACAACAGCATGGGCTACACCCTCCAGCGCGACCCGGTGACCGGGCAGTACCCCTCGGTGTACGTGACCGCCGAGGTCACCGAGCGGGGCACCGGCGACACCTTCCTGCGCGGCTCCGCCCTGATCGTCGTGGACGCCCGCGACGGCGTCCCGGCCGTCCCCGACCAGACCGCCGTGCAGCGCGCGGTCACGGCGGCCCTGGCCGACTTCGAGACCCGCCGGGCCGCCTTCGCCGCCCTGTGCGCGACCTGGGCCCCGCCCGAGCCGCCGGTCCCGGCCCCGTAACGCCGCCCGAGCCCCGTCCCGTACGCCCGCCCGACCGGATCTCCGGCGGGCCTTTTTCATGTCCGGAGGACACCAGATGGCCACTCCCCTGACCGCGGACCGGCTCGTCGCCGCACTCCGCGCCGAAGGCGTCACCGTCGTCGAACACCCCGGCTGGCGCACCCACCACCGCAACCACGTCGGCGCCTGGGGCCCGGTCACCGGCGTGATCGTCCACCACACCGTCTCCGCCGGCACCGCCCACACCGTCCAGATGTGCTTCGACGGCTACGAGGGACTCCCGGGCCCGCTGTGCCACGGCGTCATCGCCAAGGACGGCAGCGTCCACCTCGTCGCGAACGGCCGCGCCAACCACGCCGGCGGCGGCGACCCGTCCGTCCTGCGGGCCGTGACGAGCGAGACGTACGGCGACCGGCCGCCCGCCCCGCGCGAGCACCAGGGCAGCTCCGGCGCCGTCGACGGCAACTCCCGCTTCTACGGCTTCGAGTGCGTCAACCTCGGCGACGGCACCGACCCCTGGCCGCCCGCCCAGCTCGACGCGATCGAACGGGTCTCCGCCGCCCTGTGCCGGGCCCACGGCTGGGGGGCCCGCTCGGTCATCGGCCACAAGGAGTGGTCGGACTGGAAGGACGACCCCCGCGGCTTCGCCATGCCCACGATGCGCGACCGGGTCCAGGCCCGGCTGAACAAGGCTCCCGCCAGGCCCGCCCCCGATTCCGGGAAGCCCGCCACCCCGCGCCTCCAGCCCTTCCCGGGCACCTCGTTCTTCCGCGGCGAGACGAGCTCCCCGGTCATCACCGCCATGGGCCGCCGCCTCGTCGCCGAGGGCTGCTCCGCGTACACCGTCGGCCCCAGCCCCCGCTGGAGCGAGGCCGACCGGCTCAGCTACGCCAAGTGGCAGCACAAGCTCGGCTTCCGCGGCACCGACGCCGACGGCATCCCGGGCGCCGCGTCCTGGAACGCGCTGAAGGTCCCCCACACGAAGTGACCCAGAGGAGCAGACCGATGTCCGATGCCGCCAAGCGCACGGCCCGAACCGTCCTCCAGTCCGCCGTCGGCATCGCCGTCGTGCTCCCCGCCCTCGTCGACGCCTCCGGCGTCCCCGCGACCCTCCCCTGGGTCGCCGGGGCCTTGGCCGTCGCCGGCGGACTGGCCCGGGTGATGGCCCTCGACGCGGTGCAGAACCTGCTGCCGTCCTGGCTGCGCCCCACCCCGGGAGGTGCCGATGACCGAGCCTGAGCCGAACGACCCGGTCGCCGTCGCCATCGAACTGGAGCGGCTGCGCGGCACCCTGGAGGCCGGCTTCGCCCGGGTCGACGGCTCCCTCGCGCTGCTCGTGCAGCGCAGCGACCAGACCGACCGCCAGCTCGCCGACCACGAGGCCCGCCTGGACGCCCTGGAGCGCGCCCGCTGGCCGCTGAGCAGCATCGCCGCGCTCACCGCGAGCGCCGGACTGCTCGTCGCGGTCTGGGAGCTGGCCGCCCGATAGCCGGGTACGCCGAAGGGCGGCCACCCCCGTGGGGGTGACCGCCCTTCGGTCATGCGCTCTTACTGGTTGTACGGACCGTAGTCGTAGTCCTCCAGCGGCACGGCCTGGCCGGAGCCCGAGCCGAACGGCGAGTAGTCGATGTCGTCGTAGCCGACGGCCGAGTACATCGCGGCCTTGGCCTCCTCGGTCGGCTCGACCCGGATGTTGCGGTAGCGGGACAGACCCGTACCGGCCGGGATGAGCTTACCGATGATGACGTTCTCCTTGAGGCCGATGAGGCTGTCGGACTTGGCGTTGATCGCCGCGTCCGTCAGAACTCGGGTCGTCTCCTGGAAGGACGCCGCCGACAGCCACGACTCGGTGGCGAGCGAGGCCTTGGTGATACCCATCAGCTGCGGACGGCCGGAGGCGGGGTGACCGCCCTCGGTGACCACACGACGGTTCTCGGTCTCGAACTTCGACCGCTCGACCAGCTCGCCCGGCAGGAGCTCCGCGTCGCCGGACTCGATGATCGTCACGCGGCGCAGCATCTGCCGGATGATGATCTCGATGTGCTTGTCGTGGATCGACACGCCCTGCGAGTTGTAGACCTTCTGGACTTCGCCGACCAGGTGGACCTGGACCGCGCGCTGACCGAGGATCCGGAGCACGTCGTGCGGGTTGGTGGCACCCACGGTGAGCTTCTGGCCCACCTCGACGTGGTCGCCCTCGCCCACGAGCAGACGGGCACGCTTCGAGATCGGGAACGCCGTCTCGTCGGTGCCGTCGTCCGGGGTGACGACGATCTTCTTGGTCTTCTCGGTCTCCTCGATGCGGACGCGACCGGCCGCCTCGGAGATCGGGGCGACACCCTTCGGCTGCCGCGCCTCGAAGAGCTCGACGACACGGGGCAGACCCTGGGTGATGTCGTCACCGGCCACACCACCGGTGTGGAAGGTACGCATCGTCAGCTGGGTACCGGGCTCACCGATGGACTGGGCGGCGATGATGCCGACCGCCTCACCGATGTCGACCAGCTTGCCGGTGGCGAGCGAACGGCCGTAGCAGAAGGCACAGGTGCCGACCGCGGACTCACAGGTCAGGACCGAACGGGTCTTGACCTCCTCGACGCCCGCGTTGACCAGGGCGTCGATGAGCACGTCACCCAGGTCGACGTTGGCCGGCGCGATGACCTTGCCGTCGACGACGACGTCCTCGGCGAGCATCCGCGCGTACACGGAGGTCTCGACGTCGTCCGTCTTCCGCAGGACACCGGCCTCGTCCTTGGCCGCGATCCGCAGCTTCAGACCGCGCTCGGTGCCACAGTCCTCCTCGCGGATGATGACGTCCTGCGAGACGTCCACCAGACGACGGGTCAGGTAACCCGAGTCGGCGGTACGCAGGGCGGTGTCGGCGAGACCCTTACGGGCACCGTGCGTGGAGATGAAGTACTCGAGGACGGTGAGGCCCTCGCGGAACGACGCCTTGATGGGACGCGGGATCGTCTCGTTCTTGGCGTTGGACACCAGACCACGCATACCGGCGATCTGACGCATCTGCATCATGTTTCCTCGGGCACCCGAGTCGACCATCATGAAGATGGGGTTCGTCCGCGGGAAGTTCGCGTTCATCGCCTCGGCGACCTCGTTGGTCGCCTTGGTCCAGATCGCGATGAGCTCCTGCGTGCGCTCTTCCTTGGTGATCAGACCGCGCTCGTACTGCTTCTGGACCTTCTCGTCCTGCGCCTCGTAGCCCTTGACGATCTCCTTCTTCGCCTCGGGAACGACGACGTCGGAGATGGCCACGGTGACGCCGGAGCGGGTCGCCCAGTAGAAGCCGGCCGCCTTCAGGTTGTCGAGCGTCGCCGCCACGATGACCTTGGGGTAGCGCTCGGCGAGGTCGTTGACGATCTCGGAGAGCTGCTTCTTGCCGACGGAGTAGTCGACGAACGGGTAGTCCTCGGGCAGCAGCTCGTTGAAGAGCGCGCGGCCCAGGGTCGTCCGCAGACGGAAGGTGTCGCCCTGCTGCCACTCGGCCGCGCCGACGTGGTCGTCGCCCTCCTCGGAGACCGGGGGGGTCCAGCCGCGCGGAGCGACGGTGCCGACGGGGAAGCGGATCTCGATCTCCGACTGGAGCGCGAGCTCGCCGGCGTCGAACGCCATGATCGCCTCGGCCGTGGAGCCGAACGCGCGGCCCTCGCCCTTGGTGTCACGGAGCTCACCGTCGGTGGTCAGGAAGAACAGACCGAGGACCATGTCCTGGGTCGGCATCGTGACCGGACGGCCGTCGGCCGGCTTCAGGATGTTGTTCGAGGACAGCATCAGGATGCGGGCCTCGGCCTGCGCCTCCGCGGAGAGCGGCAGGTGGACGGCCATCTGGTCACCGTCGAAGTCCGCGTTGAACGCGGTGCAGACGAGCGGGTGGATCTGGATGGCCTTGCCCTCGACCAGCTGCGGCTCGAAGGCCTGGATGCCGAGGCGGTGCAGCGTGGGCGCACGGTTCAGCAGCACCGGGTGCTCGGCGATGACCTCTTCGAGGACGTCGTACACGACCGTGCGGCCGCGCTCGACCATCCGCTTGGCGCTCTTGATGTTCTGCGCGTGGTTCAGGTCGACCAGGCGCTTCATCACGAACGGCTTGAAGAGCTCCAGCGCCATGGCCTTCGGCAGACCGCACTGGTGCAGCTTGAGCTGCGGGCCGACGACGATGACGGAACGCGCCGAGTAGTCGACACGCTTGCCGAGCAGGTTCTGACGGAATCGACCCTGCTTGCCCTTCAGCATGTCGCTGAGGGACTTCAGCGGACGGTTGCCGGGGCCCGTGACCGGGCGACCGCGACGGCCGTTGTCGAAGAGGGCGTCGACCGCCTCCTGGAGCATCCGCTTCTCGTTGTTCACGATGATCTCGGGGGCACCGAGGTCGAGCAGACGCTTCAGACGGTTGTTGCGGTTGATCACGCGGCGGTACAGGTCGTTCAGGTCGGAGGTCGCGAAGCGGCCACCGTCCAGCTGCACCATCGGACGCAGGTCCGGCGGGATGACCGGCACGCAGTCGAGAACCATGCCCTTGGGGCTGTTCGCGGTCTGAAGGAACGCGGAGACGACCTTGAGGCGCTTGAGCGCACGGGTCTTCTTCTGGCCCTTGCCGGTGCGGATGATCTCGCGGAGGCGCTCGGCCTCCTCGTCGAGGTCGAAGGACTCCAGGCGCTTCTGCAGCGCCGCGGCACCCATCGAACCGTCGAAGTACGTGCCGAAGCGGTCACGCAGCTCGCGGTAGAGGAGCTCGTCGCCCTCCAGGTCCTGGACCTTGAGGTTCTTGAAGCGCGACCAGACCTCGTCCAGACGGTCGATCTCGCGCTGCGCGCGGTCGCGCAGCTGCTTCATCTCGCGCTCGGCACCCTCGCGCACCTTGCGGCGCACGTCGGCCTTGGCGCCCTCGGCCTCCAGCTCGCCGAGGTCGTTCTCGAGCTTCTTGGCGCGGGCCTCCAGGTCGGAGTCGCGACGGTTCTCGATCTGCTGGCGCTCGACGGAGACGTGCGCCTCCAGCGAGGGCAGGTCACGCGTACGACGCTCGTCGTCGACGTACGTGATCATGTACGCCGCGAAGTAGATGACCTTCTCGAGGTCCTTCGGGGCGAGGTCGAGCAGGTAGCCGAGGCGCGAGGGAACGCCCTTGAAGTACCAGATGTGGGTGACGGGAGCGGCGAGCTCGATGTGGCCCATCCGCTCGCGGCGCACCTTGGCGCGGGTGACCTCGACGCCACACCGCTCACAGATGATGCCCTTGAAGCGGACGCGCTTGTACTTGCCGCAGTAGCACTCCCAGTCCCGGGTCGGACCGAAGATCTTCTCGCAGAAGAGTCCGTCCTTCTCGGGCTTGAGCGTGCGGTAGTTGATGGTCTCCGGCTTCTTGACCTCGCCGTGGCTCCACTGACGGATGTCGTCAGCGGTGGCCAGACCGATCCGGAGCTCGTCGAAGAAGTTGACGTCGAGCACTATGCGTCAATCCCTCTCAGGGTTGTAAGGCTTTGGGGTCTGATACGGGGGTCCTGGGGCCGGCCGGGGACTCGGCGGTGAAATCGCCGAGCCCCCGACCGGACTCCCGTCAGACCTCTTCGACGCTGCTCGGCTCGCGCCGGGACAGGTCGATGCCGAGCTCCTCCGCTGCGCGGAAGACGTCCTCGTCGGTGTCGCGCATCTCGATGGACATGCCGTCCGAGGACAGCACCTCCACGTTGAGGCACAGGGACTGCATCTCCTTGATGAGCACCTTGAAGGACTCGGGGATGCCGGGCTCAGGGATGTTCTCGCCCTTGACGATGGCCTCGTAGACCTTCACGCGGCCGGTCACGTCGTCGGACTTGATCGTCAGCAGCTCCTGGAGGGCGTACGCGGCGCCATAAGCCTCCAGCGCCCACACCTCCATCTCACCGAAGCGCTGGCCACCGAACTGGGCCTTACCACCCAGCGGCTGCTGGGTGATCATCGAGTACGGGCCGGTCGAACGCGCGTGCAGCTTGTCGTCGACCAGGTGGTGCAGCTTGAGGATGTACATGTACCCGACGGAGATCGGGTCCGGGAACGGCTCGCCGGAGCGGCCGTCGAACAGCCTCGCCTTACCGGTCGGGAGCACCATGCGCTCGCCGTCGCGGTTCGGGATGGTGTGGTTCAGCAGGCCCGCGAGCTCGTCCTCACGCGCACCGTCGAAGACCGGGGTCGCGACGTTGGTGCCGGGGGCGACCTGGTCGGCGCCGATCGCCTGGAGGCGCTGCGCCCACTCGTCCGCGAGACCGGAGACGTCCCAGCCGCGGCTGGCGAGCCAGCCGAGGTGGATCTCCAGGACCTGTCCCGGGTTCATTCGGGACGGGACACCCAGCGGGTTGAGGATGATGTCGACCGGGGTTCCGTCCTCCAGGAACGGCATGTCCTCGATCGGGAGGATCTTCGAGATGACGCCCTTGTTGCCGTGACGGCCGGCGAGCTTGTCACCGTCGGTGATCTTGCGCTTCTGGGCGACGTAGACGCGGACCAGCTGGTTCACGCCCGGGGGAAGCTCGTCGCCCTCCTCGCGGTCGAAGACGCGGACACCGATGATCTTGCCGATCTCGCCGTGCGGCACCTTCAGCGAGGTGTCACGGACCTCACGGGCCTTCTCACCGAAGATCGCGCGGAGCAGGCGCTCCTCCGGCGTCAGCTCGGTCTCACCCTTGGGCGTGACCTTGCCGACGAGGATGTCGCCGGCGACGACCTCGGCACCGATACGGATGATGCCGCGCTCGTCGAGGTCCGCGAGGACCTCCTCGGAGACGTTCGGGATGTCCCGGGTGATCTCCTCCGGGCCGAGCTTGGTGTCACGGGCGTCGACCTCGTGCTCCTCGATGTGGATCGAGGAGAGGACGTCGTCCTGCACGAGGCGCTGCGACAGGATGATCGCGTCCTCGTAGTTGTGGCCCTCCCACGGCATGAACGCCACGAGGAGGTTCTTGCCGAGCGCCATCTCGCCGTCTTCGGTGGCGGGACCGTCGGCGAGGACCTGGCCCTCGATGACGCGGTCGCCCTCGTCCACGACGACCTTCTGGTTCACAGAGGTGCCCTGGTTGGAGCGGGAGAACTTGTGCAGGCGGTACGTGATGTACGTGCCGTCGTCGTTGGCGACCGTGATGTAGTCGGCCGACAGCTCCTGGACGACACCGTCCTTCTCGGCCTTGAGCACGTCGCCGGCGTCGGTGGCGCAGCGGTACTCCATGCCGGTGCCGACGAGCGGGGCCTCCGACTTAATCAGCGGGACGGCCTGACGCATCATGTTCGCGCCCATGAGGGCACGGTTGGCGTCGTCGTGCTCGAGGAACGGGATCATGGCGGTCGCGACCGACACCATCTGGCGCGGCGAGACGTCCATGTAGTCCACGTCCGACGGCTCGACGTAGTCGACCTCGCCGCCACGCTTGCGGACCAGGACGCGCGGCTCGGTGAACTGCAGGTCGTCGTTGAGCGCGGCGTTGGCCTGCGCGATGACGAAGCGGTCCTCCTCGTCGGCGGTGACGTAGTCGACCTCGTCGGTGACCTGGCCGTCGACGACCTTGCGGTACGGCGTCTCGATGAAGCCGAACGCGTTGACGCGGCCGTACGAGGCGAGCGAACCGATCAGACCGATGTTCGGGCCTTCGGGGGTCTCGATCGGGCACATGCGTCCGTAGTGGGACGGGTGCACGTCTCGGACCTCGAAGCCGGCCCGCTCACGGGACAGACCACCGGGACCCAGCGCCGAGAGACGACGCTTGTGCGTCAGACCCGACAGCGGGTTGTTCTGGTCCATGAACTGCGACAGCTGGCTGGTGCCGAAGAACTCCTTGATGGAGGCGACGACCGGCCGGATGTTGATCAGGGTCTGCGGCGTGATCGCCTCGACGTCCTGGGTGGTCATCCGCTCGCGGACGACGCGCTCCATACGAGCCAGACCCGTGCGGACCTGGTTCTGGATGAGCTCGCCGACGTTGCGCAGACGACGGTTGCCGAAGTGGTCGATGTCGTCGGTCTCGACGACGATCTCGTTGCCGTTCTCGCCGGTCGTCTCGGTCTCGCCCGCGTGGAGCTTGACCAGGTACTTGATCGTGGCGATGACGTCGTCGGTGGTGAGCACGCCGGCGTCCAGCGGCTCGTCCGCGCCGAGCTTCTTGTTCACCTTGTAGCGGCCGACCTTCGCGAGGTCGTAGCGCTTCGGGTTGAAGTAGAGGTTCTCGAGCAGCGTCTGAGCGGCCTCACGGGTCGGCGGCTCGCCCGGACGCAGCTTGCGGTAGATGTCGAGCAGCGCGTCGTCCTGGCCCTGGGTGTGGTCCTTCTCCAGGGTGGCGCGCATGGACTCGTACTCGCCGAACTCCTGCAGGATCTGCTCGGTGGTCCAGCCGAGAGCCTTGAGGAGGACGGTGACGGACTGCTTGCGCTTGCGGTCGATGCGGACACCGACCAGGTCGCGCTTGTCGATCTCCATCTCCAGCCAGGCACCCCGGGACGGGATGATCTTGGCGGAGAAGATGTCCTTGTCGGACGTCTTGTCGATCGACGAGTCGAAGTAGACACCGGGCGAACGGACCAGCTGCGACACCACGACACGCTCGGTGCCGTTGATGACGAAGGTGCCCTTGTTCGTCATGAGCGGGAAGTCGCCCATGAAGACCGTCTGGGACTTGATCTCGCCGGTCTCGTTGTTGGTGAACTCGGCGGTGACGAAGAGCGGGGCGCCGTACGTGAAGTCACGGTCCTTGCACTCGTCGATCGAGTTCTTCGGCGGCTCGAAGCGGTGGTCGCGGAAGGTCAGCGACATCGACCCGGAGAAGTCCTCGATCGGGGAGATCTCCTCGAAGATCTCCTCCAGACCGGACTTCCTGGGGACGTCCTGTCCCGACTCAAGGGCAGCCTCGACGCGAGCCTTCCAGGCGGCGTTGCCGAGCAGCCAGTCAAAGCTCTCGGTCTGCAGCGCGAGGAGGTTCGGAACCTCGAGGGGCTCCTTGATCTTTGCAAAGGAGATGCGCAGCGGGGCGGTGCTTGCGCCGTTGTTCGTATTGGTCGAGGCGTTGCGCGAGGCGGCCAAGAGGGGGTCCTTCCGAGGGCTCGGACTCACTACGCGCGTACCGGTCCCCTGCATCGCTTCACGGCAGACTTTTCCTGAGATGGCCGAAGAGCCAGGTCAGACGGGGTCGGTCCGAGCAGCGGATGCGAAGGTATGCCCCTGGTGACGGGCAGGGGGCAGCTAACAGGCAGCGCAAAGGGTCAGTGTAGCCACTTGGCTCACTGATGTCCAGGGCGAATAATTCGCGACCCTCGTTGCTCTCAACTCCGCGGTACCTCGCGCCGTGCGGCGCACCTCGATACTGCCCGTTCAGTCGTCGATCCATGCCTCGGATACGGATCGTTGTGACGACGCGTCCTGAGAATTGCGCGCTGCGTGCGGTTCGTCAAGACCCGCCGGTCTGCGGGGCGCACGGCGAAGATCACCATACTCCGCATCCCGCGCCCCTCAAGCCCCTCGCCACGCCCGTCCCGGGAACGCCGAAAGGCGACCACCCAGAAGGGTGATCGCCTTTCGCTGCCCCCGCGTTACACGGGGGCAGGAGTCAGCTACAGCGACTCGAAACGGTCTTACTTGACCGTGACGGAGGCGCCGGCGGCCTTGAGGGACTCGGCAGCCTTCTCGGCGGCCTCCTTCGCGACCTTCTCGAGGACCGGCTTCGGGGTGCCGTCGACGAGGTCCTTGGCCTCCTTGAGGCCCAGGGAGGTGAGCTCGCGCACGACCTTGATGACCTGGATCTTCTTGTCGCCGGCACCCTCGAGGATGACGTCGAACTCGTCCTGCTCCTCGACGGCCTCGGCACCGGCGACCGGGGCACCCGGGCCGGCAACGGCGACGGCCGCGGCGGCGGTGACGTCGAACTTCTCCTCGAAGGCCTTCACGAACTCGGAGAGCTCGATGAGGGTCATCTCCTCGAACTGGGCGAGGAGGTCGTCCTGAGAGAGCTTCGCCATGATGGGCGATCCTTCCACTAATCTCGGCAGGTGCCGATGTGTCTAGAGAGGCGGGCGTAACGGCCCGCTACGACCCGCGCACTAGGCGGCGCGGATCAATGCGCGAGCCGAATTACTCGGCACCGCCCTGCTCGGCGAGCTTGACGCGAAGCGCTTCCGCGGTGCGGACGAACTTCGACGGCAGCGCCTGGAAGAGCGAGGCAGCCTGAGACTGCTTGCCCTTGAAGGCACCGGCCAGCTTGCTGAGCAGAACCTCGCGGGACTCGAGGTCCGCAAGCTTCTTGATGTCGTCGGCGGAGAGAGCCTTACCGTCAAGGACACCGGCCTTGATGATGAGGTTCGGGTTCTCCTTGGCGAAGTCACGCAGGGCCTTCGCCGACTCCACCGGGTCACCGGTGACGAAGGCGACCGCGGTCGGACCAGCGAAGTGCTCGTCCAGTGCGGTGATCCCGGCCTCGTTGGCCGCAATCTTGGTCAGCGTGTTCTTCACCACGGCGTACTGGGCGTTCTCACCGAGAGAGCGACGCAGCGTCTTGAGCTGCGCGACGGTGAGACCCCGGTACTCGGTCAGCACGGCGGCGTTGGAGCTCTGGAACGCGTCCTTGAGCTCGGCCACCGATGCAGCCTTGTTGGGCGTCGGCATAGTGCGTCGGCCTCCTTCCGGGTGATGAGGACCGCTCAGAAGGGGGCTGGACAATACAAAACGCCCCGGGCGCAGGCGCACGGGGCTTTGCTCGACCGGGCAATGAAGTCCGGGAACACTTCCACAGTCACCTGCGCGGGTCGTCCGTTGTCAGCGGATCCTTCGGCCACCGCACCCGGTAGGGGCACAGCAACGACCAGCGGTCTTTGGCTTCTGGGGAAGCGTACGTGACGGGTACGGCTCCGGGCAAATCAGCCCTGGCCGAGCTCCTTCAGCATCGCGAAGAGGTCCACGGTGTCCTTGGCCGGCGGGGCCGCGACGGCGGCCTTGGTGCCGTAGTCGCTGTAGTCGGCGCGCATCCGCATCGTGCCCTGGGCCATGGTCATGCCGACGTCCATCCGGGCCGGGTAGCCCTCGTCGCTGACCCAGAGCTCGGTCTCGTAGCCCTTGAGGCCCGCCTTCTTCACGTTGGCGATGAGCTTGTCGTGGTCCTCCCTGGAGAGGAGCTTCGACGACTCGTTGGCCTTCAGCATCTGCTCGATGGTGAGCGTGCCCTTGTAGTGCTGGGTCTCCATGCCGTTGACCTTCTCGGCACCGACGTGCTTCAGGTCCGGGGAGTCCAGGAGCAGGGCGAGCTGCTGGGCCGGGTCCTGGTTCATGTTGTCCAGGCCGCCGGTCATCTGCTTCTGCAGCGCCTTGTCGCCGGAGGCCTCGGCCGCGGCCTTCATGTCGAGCTTCATCCAGCGCTTGCCGTCCATCTCGGCGGCCTGCGCGGCACCCATGTCCATGTACATGACCTGGTCCAGCATGATCATGCGCATCTGCTCCGGGCCGCCGGGGTTGCCCGCGGCCAGCATGGAGCCCTTCATGGTGATGTCCATGACGGCCGGGGACCAGCCCTGGACGCCGGTCATCTCGACGGTGCCCGACCCCTCGGGGACACCGGCCATGGTCATGGTCATCTTGACCTTGGCGGCCTTGGCGGCCGAGGTCTTCTCGTACGCGGCCTGGATGACCTTGCTGGCCTCCCCCTGGCCCTGCTGTGCGGGGGCGGCCTTGGCCCCCTGCTTCTCGGGTGCCGACTTGGCGTCTCCGCCGTCCTGACAGCCCGCGACGCCCGTCACGACGGCCATGGCCGTCAGGGCGACGCCCGCACTCTTCCATGCGGACTTGTTCATGAGCGTTCCCCACCCTTGATCAGTTCTTTGCGGTCTTTTGAACCGTAGCAAAAAGCCGGCCCCGCACCTTCGAAAGGTGCGGGGCCGGCCTGACCACTCAGTGAACCGGTGAGGTTCAGACCGCGGCCGGGTCCTCCTCGACGAGGAGGTTCCGGGTGCGGTTGGAGTCCAGCGGGATGCCGGGGCCCATCGTCGTGGTGATGGTCGCCTTCTTGATGTAGCGACCCTTGGCGGCGGACGGCTTCAGACGGAGGATCTCCTCCAGCGCCGCGGCGTAGTTCTCGACCAGCTTCGTCTCGTCGAAGGAGACCTTGCCGATGATGAAGTGCAGGTTCGAGTGCTTGTCGACGCGGAACTCGATCTTGCCGCCCTTGATGTCGTTGACAGCCTTCGCGACATCGGGGGTGACGGTGCCGACCTTGGGGTTCGGCATGAGACCACGCGGGCCGAGGACGCGGCCGAGGCGGCCGACCTTGCCCATGAGGTCCGGGGTGGCCACCACGGCGTCGAACTCGTTCAGGCGGTTGCCCTTGGAGATCTCGTCGATGAGCTCGTCGGAGCCGACGATGTCGGCGCCCGCGGCGATCGCGGCCTCGGCACGGTCACCGGTCGCGAAGACCAGGACCCGGGCGGTCTTGCCGGTGCCGTGCGGAAGGTTCACGGTGCCACGGACCATCTGGTCGGCCTTGCGCGGGTCGACACCCAGGCGGAAGGCGACCTCGACGGTGCCGTCGAACTTCGTGGTGGCGGTGTCCTTGGCGAGACGGACGGCCTCGAGAGGAGCGTAGTTACGCTCGCGGTCGATCTTGGCGTCCGCAGTGCGGAGAGCCTTGCTGCGCTTCAACTTCTTCTCCTGTTGGTTCAGGTGTGGAGTCGTGGTGCGGGCCGGCGCTGGCCCTACCACTAGGTCACGAGGGGGGTGATCAGCCCTCGACCGTGATGCCCATGGAGCGGGCGGTGCCAGCGATGATCTTGGACGCGGCGTCCAGGTCGTTGGCGTTGAGGTCGGGGAGCTTGACCGTGGCGATCTCGCGGACCTGGGCGGCCGTGAGCTTGGCGACCTTGGTCTTGTGCGGCTCGCCGGAGCCCTTGTCCACACCCGCGGCCTTGAGGATCAGCTTGGCGGCCGGCGGAGTCTTGGTGATGAAGGTGAAGGTGCGGTCCTCGTAGACCGTGATCTCCACCGGCACGACCATGCCACGCTGCGACTCGGTCGCGGCGTTGTAGGCCTTGCAGAACTCCATGATGTTGACGCCGTGCTGACCGAGCGCGGGGCCGACCGGCGGGGCCGGGTTCGCCGCACCGGCGTTGATCTGGAGCTTGATAAGCCCCGTGACCTTCTTCTTCTTGGGAGGCATTGCTCTCTCCGGGTCCTAGTGAGAGTGTTCAGCCCGCCATCCGGTCATCCGGATGGAGGCATACCGCACAACGATAACGGGTATAGACGTGCGGCTAAAAACCGAGCAGGTCAGAGCGGCTGCGACAGCCACTCTGACCTGGTCGGAAGACGGTGAGATCAGTTCTTCTGGATCTGGTCGAAGCTCAGCTCGACCGGGGTCTCGCGACCGAAGATCTCGACGAGGCCCTTGACCTTCTTCGAGTCGGGGTTGATCTCGTTGATCGTGGCCTGGAGGGTCGCGAACGGGCCGTCGGTGACGGTGACCGAGTCGCCGACCTCGAAGTCCAGGACCTGGACCTCCAGCTTGCGGGCGGGAGCCGGCTTGCCCTCGGCCTCGGCGGCCTCGCGGGCGGCCTTCTCCTCGGCCTCCGGGGCCAGCATCTTGACGATCTCGTCCAGGGTCAGCGGGTACGGGTCGTAGGCGTTGCCCACGAAGCCGGTGACGCCGGGGGTGTTGCGGACGACGCCCCAGGACTCGTTCGTCAGGTCCATGCGGACGAGGACGTAGCCGGGGAGCTTGTTCTGCTTGACGTTCTTCCGCTCGCCGCCCTTGATCTGGACGATCTCTTCCTCGGGGACCTCGGCCTGGTAGATGAAGTCCTCGACGTTGAGCGAGACGGCACGCTGCTCGAGGTTGGCCTTCACGCGCTTCTCGTAGCCCGCGTAGGTGTGGATGACGTACCACTCGCCGGGGAGGGTGCGGAGCTCCTCGCGGAGCGCGGCGACCGGGTCGACCGGGGCGGCCGGCTCGGCCTCCTCCTCGGTCTCTTCCTCGGCGTCCTCGACCTCGTCGGCGACGACGGTCTCGTCCTCGTCGTCCCCGGCGGTCTCGTCCTCGTCGCTCTCGGCGGCCTCTTCGGCCTCGACGTCCTCGTCCGCAGCGTCCTCAGCAGCGTCGACCTCGACGTCCTCGACGTCCTCGTCGGCGGCCTCGACGATGTCCAGCTCGTCCTCGGCGGACTCGGACTCGAAGGCGTCGTTCAGGTTCGCGTCAGACACGGTGGCTGCTTCTTCCTGCGATACAGATGGGTGGAACAAAAAGTCAGCCGAAGACGTACTTGACTGCTTCCTGGAAGCCATAGTCAATCACGGTGACAAGGCCGATCATGATGACGACGAAGACAATCACCACGGTGGTGTACGTCGACAGCTGGCTGCGCGTGGGCCAGACGACCTTGCGGAGCTCGGCGATGATCTGGCGGTAGAAGAGCGCGAGACGGCCCAGAGGGCCCTTCTTTCCGCGCTTCCCGCCCTTGCGGGACTTCTTCTTCGACTCTGCGGTCTCGTCGTCGGCATCAGGCATGTCGATGGAGCCTACGGCGTCCGTCACGATCTCTCACCTGATTCCGGGTCGGCCGTGCCGCGCCCGGGATGGAGCCGCACGGCGGTGCAATGAAGTACGTACATGCGCACAACACCTGGCGGTGTGTGTAGCAGGGCCGGAGGGACTTGAACCCCCAACCGCCGGTTTTGGAGACCGGTGCTCTACCAATTGAGCTACGACCCTTTGTCGGTGTCCCCCAACGTACCGCATCCTGAGATGCGGTCGGTGCGGGCCAACGAGGAGTGAGCATACGTGGTCATGGGCCCCTACGTCGAACAGAAAGCACGCCGACCTGCCGTCGGAAGCGCGTACGACCGGGATTGACCGTTCCTGTCCGCTCCGTGAAACCTGTGTGCCGGGCTCCGAGGCGGTCTGGGACCATGGCCGCATGAGCGCTGCTACCCCTCCCACCGAGCGTCGGGTCTCCGCCCGGATCGGTGCGATCTCCGAGTCCGCCACCCTCGCCGTCGACGCCAAGGCCAAGGCCCTCAAGGCCGCCGGGCGCCCGGTGATCGGTTTCGGCGCGGGTGAGCCCGACTTCCCGACCCCGGACTACATCGTCGACGCGGCCGTCGAGGCCTGCAAGAACCCGAAGTACCACCGCTACACGCCGGCCGGCGGCCTGCCCGAGCTGAAGGCCGCGATCGCCGCCAAGACGCTGCGCGACTCCGGCTACGAGGTCGACGCCTCCCAGGTCCTGGTGACCAACGGCGGCAAGCAGGCGATCTACGAGGCCTTCGCCGCGATCCTCGACCCGGGCGACGAGGTCATCGTCCCGGCGCCGTACTGGACGACGTACCCCGAGTCGATCCGTCTCGCGGGCGGCGTCCCGGTGGAGGTCGTCGCCGACGAGACCACCGGATACCGGGTGTCCGTGGAGCAGCTGGAGGCGGCCCGCACGGAGCGGACCAAGGTCGTCCTCTTCGTGTCGCCCTCGAACCCGACCGGCGCGGTGTACAGCGAGGCGGACGCCGAGGCGATCGGCCGCTGGGCCGTCGAGCACGGCCTGTGGGTGCTGACGGACGAGATCTACGAGCACCTGGTCTACGGCGACGCGAAGTTCACCTCGCTGCCGGCGATCGTGCCCGAGCTGCGCGACAAGTGCATCGTGGTGAACGGCGTGGCGAAGACGTACGCGATGACGGGCTGGCGCGTCGGGTGGATCGTCGGCCCGAAGGACGTCGTCAAGGCCGCGACGAACCTCCAGTCGCACGCCACGTCCAACGTGAGCAACGTGGCGCAGGTCGCCGCGCTCGCCGCCGTCTCCGGGAGCCTGGACGCGGTCGCCGAGATGCGCACCGCCTTCGACCGCCGCCGGCAGACGATCGTGCGCATGCTGAACGAGATCGAGGGCCTCTACTGCCCCACGCCGGAGGGCGCGTTCTACGCGTACCCGTCGGTGAAGGGCCTGCTCGGCAAGGAGATCCGCGGCAAGCGCCCGCAGACCTCGGTCGAGCTGGCCGCCCTGATCCTGGACGAGGCCGAGGTCGCGGTCGTGCCGGGCGAGGCCTTCGGCACCCCGGGCTACCTACGCCTGTCGTACGCCCTCGGTGACGAGGACCTGGTGGAGGGCGTGTCCCGGATCCAGAAGCTGCTCGCCGAGGCGACGGACTGATCCTCCTGACTGACGGGCCCCCGGTTCTCCGGAACCGGGGGCCCGTTTTTGCGTTCTAGCAAGGTCCCGATCGGGGAAAGGGACTGCATTCGTCCGTTCGAGTGCGGCAGTATCGGCCAATGGAGCACGTACGCGATCTCACCCTGTTGCCCAAGGCCCACCTGCACCTGCACTTCACCGGTTCGATGCGGCCCACGACGCTGCTCGAACTGGCCGACAAGTACGGCGTGCACCTCCCGGAGGCGCTCAAGAGCGGTACGCCTCCCCGGCTGCGGGCGACCGACGAGCGCGGCTGGTTCCGCTTCCAGCGGCTCTACGACCTCGCCCGCTCCTGCCTGCGCTCCCCCGAGGACATCCAGCGGCTCGTCCGGGAGGCGGCCGAGGAGGACGTCAGGGACGGCTCGGGGTGGCTGGAGATCCAGGTCGACCCGACCTCGTACGCCCCGCACCTCGGTGGCCTGATCCCGGCCCTGGAGGTCATCCTCGACGCGGTCGACGCGGCCTCGCGGGAGACCGGGCTCGGGATGCGGGTGCTGGTCGCGGCGAACCGGATGAAGCATCCGCTGGAGGCGCGGACGCTGGCGCGGCTCGCGGTGCGCTTCGCGGACCGGGGGGTGGTCGGCTTCGGGCTCTCCAACGACGAGCGGCGGGGCATGGCCCGGGACTTCGACCGGGCCTTCGCGATCGCGCGCGACGGCGGTCTGCTCGCGGCCCCGCACGGCGGCGAGCTGACGGGGCCCTCGTCCGTCCGGGACTGCCTGGACGATCTGCGGGCGGCGCGGGTCGGCCACGGGGTGCGGGCGGCGGAGGACCCCCGGCTGCTGCGGAAGCTCGCGGAGCGGGGCGTGACCTGCGAGGTGTGCCCGGCGTCCAACGTGGCTCTCGGGGTGTACGAGAGGCACGAGGACGTGCCGCTGCGGACGCTCTTCGAGGCCGGGGTGCCGATGGCGCTGGGCGCGGACGACCCGCTGCTGTTCGGCTCGCGGCTCGCGGCGCAGTACGAGATCGCCCGCCGGTACCACGGGTTCACGGACGCGGAGCTGGCAGAGCTGGCCCGTCAGTCGGTGCGGGGTTCGGCGGCGCCCGAGGGCGTGCGGGCGAAGCTGCTCGCGGGGATCGACGACTGGCTCAGCTGATGCCCCGGAGCAGGGTGCGGGCGAGTGCGCGGGCGAAGTCGTCGAGGGAGTCCGGCGGCCTGCGGTCGGGGGTCGTCTCCCAGGCGAACGAGCGCTGCACGCAGGCCCCGAGGAGCAGGGACGCGGCGGCGACCGGGTCGGCGTCGGGTCCGATGCGCCCGTGCCGCTGCTCGGCGCGGAGGTAGGCGGCGAGGCCCTCGATGGGCTTGTGGGGGCCCATGCCGTACGTGCGCATGGCCTCCTCGTGGCGCCGTTTGAGCTGGGGCTCCGCGTACAGGGAGGCGACGATCGGGAAGGTCTGCTCGTAGAAGAGCGCGGCCTGCCGGGCGACCTCGACGAGGTTCTCCTCGACGGTGCGGCCGCCGGGGTCGTGGGCGAGCGTGCCGAGCAGTCCGCCGAGCTGGGGCAGCCGCTCGTTCAGGACGGTCAGGAAGAGCTCTTCCTTGCTGCTGAAGTACTTGTAGAGCGCGGCCTCCGAGCAGCCGGCCGCCCTGGCGATCTCCTTGGTGGTGGTGCGGGCGAGCCCCACCGTCCGCATGAGGTCGCGGGCGGCGTCGACGATCCGGGTCCGGGTCGGCCTCTGTTCCATGCATCCTCCAGCCACGCTTGACGTCAGAGTGAGTATCCACTCACCCTGGAGGTGAGTGAATACTTACCCACCCGGGGAGGGTGCGACATGAAGCTCACAGTCTTCGGCGCGACCGGCGGCATCGGCCGGGAGGTCGTCCGGCAGGCACTGGCCTCCGGACACGAGGTGACGGCGGTGGTGCGGGATCCGGCGCGGCTCACGGCGACCGGCGCGCGCCTGACGGTCCTGCGGGCCGACCTGACCGACCCGGAGGCCCTGCGCCCGGCCGTCGCGGGCCGGGACGCGGTCCTCTCGGGCCTCGGGGCCCGCACCCGGGCGGACGCGGGCGTGACCGCCCCGCTGACCCGCTCGGTGCTCACCGCCATGGCGGCCGAGCGGACGCGCCGCCTCCTGGTGGTCAGCGCGGCCCCGCTGGGCCCGGTCCCGGAGGGCCAGGGCCTCGTCGACCGGGCGGTCCTCTCGGTGGTCGGCGCGGTCCTGAAGGACGTCTACGCCGATCTGCGGGTCATGGAGTCCGACCTCGCCGCGAGCGAAGCCGACTGGACCTCCGTACGCCCGCCGAAGCTGACGGACGGACCGGGCACCGGGCAGTACCGGAAGGTCGTCGGCGGGACCCCGCCCCGGGGCCGCTCCCTGGCCCGCGCGGACGTGGCGCACGCGATGCTGGCGATGATCGACGACCCGGCGACGGTCCGGCAGGGCGTGGGCGTCGCGTACTAGGGGTGTCCGCCCTAGAGCTCCACGCCCACCGTGACGGGCTCGTTGACGAGGGTGATCCCGAAGGCGTCCCGTACTCCGGCGACGACCTCGCGGGCCAGCGCGAGGAGGTCCTCGGTGGTCGCCGTGCCGCGGTTGGTGAGGGCGAGGGTGTGCTTGGTGGAGATCCGCGCGGGACCGGAGCCGTACCCCTTGGTGAAGCCGGCCTTGTCGATCAGCCAGGCCGCCGAGGTCTTCACGGCGCCGTCCTCGCCCGCGGGGAAGGCCGGCGGGGTGACGTCCGGGCCGAGCCGCTCCCCCACGCGCGCGAGGAAGGCCGCGTACTCCCCCGCCGTGAGGATCGGGTTGGTGAAGAAGGAGCCGGCGGACCAGGTGTCGTGGTCCTCCGGGTCGAGGACCATGCCCTTGCCGGCCCGCAGCCGCAGCACCGTCTCGCGGGCGGCGGCGAGCGGCACCCGGTCCCCCGCCTCCACGCCGAGGGCGCGAGCGGTCTCGGGGTACTTGAGCGGGGCGGACATGCCGTCCGCGTCCTCCAGCTCGAAGCGGACCCGCAGCACCACGTACCGGTCGGGCCGGTCCTTGAAGAGGCTGTGCCGGTACGAGAAGGCGCACTCGGCGTTCGTGAGGGTGACGGTCTCCTCGGTGCGCCGGTCGTAGGCGACGACCTCGGTGATCGTGGCGGAGACGTCCTGCCCGTAGGCGCCGACGTTCTGGATGGGGGTCGCGCCCGCCGAGCCGGGGATGCCGGCCAGGCATTCGATCCCGGCGAGCCCGGCCTCGACGGTCCGGGCGACGACATCGGTCCAGACCTCGCCGGCGGCGACCTCCAGCCGGTTCCCGTCGAGGGCGAAGCCCGTGGTGGCGACGCGCAGCGCGGTCCCGTCGAAGCCCTTGTCCCCGATGACCAGGTTGGATCCGCCGCCGATGACGAGCAGCGGGGTGGCGGTGCGGTCCGCCTCGCGGATCGCCGCGACGACCTCGTCGTCGGTGGTGGCCGTGACGAGCCGGGCGGCGGGACCGCCGAGCCGGAAGGTGGTCAGGGGCGCGAGGGGGGCGTCGTTGAGGAGCTGCACGGGCCCAAGGGTACTTACCCGCCGCACGCACGACGGGCAAGCACCCTCCCGGGCTCAGGCGAGGCGGACCACGGCCCGGGACTGGCCCAGGACCTTCTGTCCGGCGCTCGTCGCCGTGATGTCGACCCGCACCCGCTGGTCCTCCAGCTTGGCCGCGACCTTGGCGGAGACCTCGATCAGCGCGCCGGTCCCGTCGTTCGGGACGACGACCGGCTTGGTGAAGCGGACGCCGTACTCGACGACGGCGGCGGGGTCGCCGGCCCAGTCGGTGACGACGCGGACCGCCTCGGCCATGGTGAACATGCCGTGGGCGATGACGTCCGGGAGGCCGACCTCGACCGCGAACTTCTCGTTCCAGTGGATCGGGTTGAAGTCCCCGGAGGCACCGGCGTACTGCACGAGCGTGGCGCGGGTCACGGTGAAGGTCTGCGCGGGCAGCTCGGTGCCGACCTCGACCTCGTCGTAGGCGATCTTCGCGGTCATGGTCAGGCCCCCTCGGGTGCGCGGGAGACGAGCTTCGTCCAGGCGGTGACGACGTGCTCGTCGGAGGCGTCGTGGACCTCGCCGCGGATGTCCAGGATGTCGTTGCCGGCCAGGGACTTGATCGCCTCGATGGTGGAGGTGACCGAGAGCCGGTCCCCGGCGCGGACGGGCCGGGTGTAGGAGAACTTCTGGTCGCCGTGGACGACGCGGCTGTAGTCGAGGCCCAGTTGGGGGTCCTCGATGACGGCGCCGGCCGCCTTGAAGGTGATGGCGAACACGAAGGTCGGCGGGGCGATCACCTCGGAATGCCCCAGCGCCTTGGCCGCCTCGGTGTCGGTGTACGCGGGATTGGCGTCACCGATGGCCTCGGCGAACTCGCGGATCTTCTCGCGGCCGACCTCGTAGGGCGCGGTGGGCGGATAGGTCCGGCCCACGAAGGACTGGTCGAGCGCCATGGACTCGATACCTCCTGCTGAATGTGTTCCCGTTGGTGCGGACGGTGCCGATACAAACGACACGAGGCCGCCCCCGAGTGGGGACGGCCTCGTGTACGAGCCTGGTTAGCGCGTCTCGCGGTGCGCAGTGTGCGAGTTGCAGCGAGGGCAGTGCTTCTTCATCTCAAGACGGTCCGGGTTGTTACGCCGGTTCTTCTTGGTGATGTAGTTCCGCTCCTTGCACTCCACGCAGGCCAGCGTGATCTTCGGGCGGACGTCGGTGGCAGCCACGTGAGTGCTCCTTGACGGACGGATGGACGGATGAACGCATAGAAGAGTAGCCGATCGAAGGACCGACCCCACAATCGGCTACTGTCTGTAGCGGTGACCGGACTTGAACCGGTGACACAGCGATTATGAGCCGCTTGCTCTACCGACTGAGCTACACCGCTTTGATGATCTGGAACCCGTCCGAAGACGGGATCCTTCTCACCAGAGCCCCAATACGGAATCGAACCGTAGACCTTCTCCTTACCATGGAGACGCTCTACCGACTGAGCTATTGGGGCGAGCGAGGAAGACATTACACGGTCTCCGGCCCATCACCCAAATCCGTTTCCCCGAGGGCTCACGGGGGCCCTCACCAGGCGTCCCGTACGCCACTCGTGCCCTCATCGGTACGACTATTGCGCTCCTCCCGGAAGCTCGCTCCGGGCGCCCCTAGGCTCGGCCCCACGCTGCGTGATCTTGATCCTGAGGAGCCGTGAGGAGCCGATGTCCGCCGACAGCAAGCAGCCCCAGCCGCCCGAGGACGGGGCCGCCACCACCGCCGACTCGGCCTCGCTCCTGCTCTCCCACGCGCGCCTCACCGACGGACGGACCGTCGACGTGCGGCTCGTCGGCGGCCGGATCGAGGCCGTCGGCACCGCGGGCAGTCTCACCGCCGCCGGCGCGCGGGTCGACCTCACCGGCTACCTGCTGCTGCCCGCCGCCGCCGAACCCCACGCCCACGCCGACACCGCGCTCACCGCCGACACCCCCGGACCCGTCTCGTACGCCCCCGAGGACGTGCAGCGGCGGGCCACCGAGGCGGCGCTGCTCCAGCTCGGCCACGGCGCGACGGCCCTGCGCGCCCATGTGCGCATCGGCGACGTGCACGGACTCGGCCCGCTCGAAGCGGTGCTCCAGGCCCGCCGCTCGCTGCGCGGGCTCGCCGACCTGACGGCCGTGGCGGTGCCCCGGCTGCTCACCGGCGTCGCGGGCGCGGACGGGCTCGCGATGCTGCGGGACGCGGTGAAGATGGGCGCCGGGGTGGTCGGCGGCTGCCCGGACCTCGACCCGGACCCTGCGGGGTACGTCGAGGCGGTGCTCGACCTCGCGGCCGAGCACGGCGTCCCGGTCGACCTGCACACCGAGGGCGACGACCCGGCCCGGCTCGCCCGGCTCGCGGCGATGGCCGGCGGGCTGCGGCCCGGGGTCACGATCGGCCCGTGCGCCGGGCTCGCCCGGCTGCCCGCCGACGCGGCACGCCGGGCGGCGGACGGGCTCGCGGCGGCCGGGGTGACGGTGGTCTGCCTCCCGCAGGGCGGCTGCGGCGGCGTGGAGTCGCGCGGGGCGGCGCCGGTGCGGCTGCTGCGCGCGGCCGGGGTGCGGGTCGCGGCGGGCGGCGGGGCCCTGCGGGACGTGGCCAATCCGGTGGGCCGCGGGGATCCGCTGGAGGCGGCCTACCTGCTGGCCTCGCTCGGCGGGCTGCCGCCCCGGGAGGCGTACGGGGCGGTGGGCGCGGAGGCGCGGGCGGTGATGGGTCTTCCGGAGGTGCGGGTGGAGGCCGGCTTCCCGGCGGAGCTGCTCGCGGTGCGCGGCGAACGCCTGGCGGGCGTGCTGTCCCTGGCGTACAGCCGGATCGTGGTGCACCGGGGGCGGGTGGTGGCGCGGACGAGCGCGGTGCGGGAGTACTGCGACTCGGCGGCGGCGCTGGACCTGCCGCGCCAGGCGCGCCCGGAGCGTCCGCCCGAGCCGGGGAGCCCTCCGGCCGGTCCCGTCGTACGGTCGTGAGTATGCGCATCGTCATCGCTGGAGGACACGGACAGATCGCCCTGCGCCTGGAGAGGCTGCTCTCGGCGGGCGGGCACGAGGTCGCGGGGATCATCCGCAGACCGGAGCAGGGCGCGGACCTGCGGGAGGCGGGCGCCGAGCCCGTCGTCCTGGACCTGGAGTCGGCGTCGGTCGAGATGGTCGCCGCGGTGTTGCAGGGCGCGGACGCGGCCGTCTTCGCGGCGGGCGCGGGCCCGGGCAGCGGAGCCGACCGGAAGGACTCGGTGGACCGGGCGGCGGCGGTGCTCTTCGCCGACGCGGCGGAGCGCGCGGGCGTGCGCCGCTATGTCGTCGTCTCCTCGATGGGGGCGGACGCCGACCACCCGGGCGACGAGATCTTCGACGCCTACCTGCGCGCGAAGGGCGCGGCCGACGACGAGGTCCGCTCGCGGACGGCCCTGGACTGGACGATCCTGCGGCCCGGCGCGCTGACGAACGACGCGGGCAAGGGCCTGATCCGCCTGGAGTCCCGCACGGGCCGGGGGCCGATCCCCCGGGACGACGTGGCCGCGGTCCTGGCCGAGCTCCTGGAGACCCCGGCGACCGCCGGCCTGACGCTGGAACTGATCGCCGGCTCGGTCCCGCTCTCGGTGGCGGTGAAGGACGTGGCCGGCAACTGACGCCGGCGCCCGGAAACGAGTGAAGGTCCCCGGTGCGAGCACCGGGGACCTTCTTCACGTGGCGACGCCAGGATTCGAACCTGGGTAGGCTAAGCCGACGGATTTACAGTCCGCTCCCATTGGCCACTCGGGCACATCGCCATGGGTTCGCTGCCCTGGATTCCCGCTTTTCTGCGGTGTTCCCCGGCAACGACGTAAACAATACCCGATCCCCGGGGGTGGTTCGCCACCGGATTGATCGGCGTCCGATCGACGGCTGATCAGCGGTTCGGGCCGTGGCTCACCCCCTAGGCTTTGGGGGTTACCCCACAGCATCCGAGCAAGGAGCCACGAGTCATGGCCGACTCCAGTTTCGACATCGTGTCCAAGGTCGAGCGGCAGGAGGTCGACAACGCCCTCAACCAGGCCGTGAAGGAGATCTCCCAGCGCTACGACTTCAAGGGAACCAACGCCAAGATCGAGTGGTCGGGCGAGAAGATCCTCATGCAGGCGAGCGGCGACGAGCGCGTCAAGGCGATCCTCGACATCTTCCAGACCAAGCTGGTCAAGCGCGGGATCTCGCTCAAGTGCCTGAAGGTCGAGGGCGAGCCGCAGCTGTCCGGCAAGGAGTACAAGCTCTTCGCCTCCGTCGAGGAGGGCATCTCCCAGGAGAACGCCAAGAAGGTCGCGAAGACCATCCGCGACGAGGGCCCCAAGGGCGTCAAGGCCCAGGTCCAGGGCGACGAGCTGCGTGTCAGCTCGAAGAGCCGTGACGACCTTCAGGCCGTGCAGGCGCTGCTCAAGGGCAAGGACTTCGACTTCGCGCTCCAGTTCGTGAACTACCGCTGACCCCGGAGCGGACCCGTCGGCGGTCATGAGGGCCGTGTCCGAATACCGCCAGCCCCGGGCTCGGCGGTCCCCGCACACTGGGTTCCGGGAAGACCCGTGCGGGGAGAGGAACCAGTCATGACCGTGTACGCGTACGTCGACGGCCCCCTGGGCGAGATGCTGCTCGTCGGGCAGCTCGCCGCGGGGGGCCGGGCGGTGCTGCGCTCGCTGTCCCTGCCGGGGCAGAAGGGCGCCGTCGAGGTCGAGGACGGCTGGACGCCCGCGCCCGGGGCGTTCGCCGAGGCCGCCCGGCAGCTGGACGAGTACTTCGCCGGGCGGCGCGACCGGTTCGACCTGCCGCTCGCCGCCGACACCGGGACCGACTTCCAGCGGCGCGTCTGGCGGGCCCTGGAGGAGATCCCGTACGGGACGACCGTCTCGTACGGGGAGATCGCCCGCCGGGTCGGCTCGGCCGGCGCCGGGGTCCGGGCGGTGGGCACCGCGATCGGGCGGAACCCGCTGCTCGTCGTGCGGCCCTGTCACCGGGTGATCGGAGCCGACGGGAACCTGCGCGGGTACGCCGCCGGGCTCGACCGCAAGGAGCGGCTCCTCGGCCTGGAAGGGGCCCACGTGTGAGCGAGGGGCTCTTCCCCCGCGAGCGGGTCACGGTGGCGCCCGGGGCGGTGCACGTGCCCGGGTGGCTCCCCTTCGCGCTCCAGCGCGAGCTGGTGGACGCCTGCCGCGCGTGGGGGCGCGGGCCCGTCCCGTACCGGCAGACGGTGCTGCCCGGCGGGGGCGTGATGTCCGTGCGGTCGCTGTGCCTGGGCCGGCCCTGGGTGCCGTACCGCTACCTCGACACCGTCGGGGTCCCCGTGCCCGACCGGCTGGTCGAGCTGGGCCGCGAGGCGCTCGTCGAGGCGTACGGGGACCACGGGGGCTTCACGCCCGACACGGCGCTCGTGAACTTCTACGCGCCGGGGGCGCGGATGGGCATGCACCAGGACCGGGAGGAGCGCTCCGGTGCGCCGGTGGTGTCGCTGAGCCTCGGGGACCGTTGCGTCTTCCGCTTCGGGAACGAGGAGAACCGCGGCCGTCCGTACCAGGACGTCGACCTGGCCTCCGGCGACCTCTTCGTCTTCGGCGGTGCGTCCCGCTGGGTCCACCACGGCGTCCCCAAGGTGTTCCCCGACACGGCGGAGCCCGCGCTGGGCCTGGTGGGACGCCTGAACATCACGCTCAGGGAGACGGGCCTCGGGGGGTGACGTGCGGTGCGGGGGGCCGGGGTGCGCGGCGGTGGCGCTGACCGTCGGGACGCACCTGGGGGCGGAGCGGGGGCAGGCGGTTCTTTGCATGTGCGGGGTACGTGGGGATCGCCACGTGCCCGGGCCTGCGGCCCACCCGGCGACCCCGTTGTGGGCAGGCGTTCCGCCCCGTTGTGGGCAGGCGTTCCGCAAGGGGCGGAACGGGTGGGCACAACGGAACGGCGCCCTTGCCGGCGCCAGAGGCCCCTGAGCCTGAACCCGCACCCCCGTACACGGTCACTGGGCGGTGCGGGTCAGGGCGCAGGACGCGGAGGCGCCGCGAGAGGGCGCCGTCCCGTGTGCCCACCCGTCCCGCCCAGCGGGACGATTGCCCACACGGGCAGCGGGCGAGCGCCCTCACGGGCGCGGGCGGCGGCCCACACGGGCGGGGGGCTAAGGCCCCGGCCCGGCGCGGGCGCACGGGGCCCACGCAGGCAGCGGAGGAGGCACCCGCAACGGGCGGCAGCGGGCGCGGTCCCGGCGCGTGGGGTCAGTTCGGGGTGTACCCGTACGCCTGGTCCGACGGGACGATTTCCTTGCCCAGGGGGAGCAGCGACACCGGGATCATCTTGAAGTTCGCGATGCCCAGCGGGATGCCGATGATCGTGATGCACAGGGCGATCCCCGTGGTGATGTGCCCCAGGGCGAGCCACCAGCCCGCCAGGAGCAGCCACAGCACGTTGCCGACGCAGGACGGTGCTCCGGCGTCGCGCCGGTCGACGACCGTGTGCCCGAAGGGCCAGAGCGCGTAGATCCCGATGCGGAACGCGGCGAGTCCGAAGGGGATGCCGATGATCGTGATGCAGAGCAGGACGCCCGCGGCCATGTAGCCGAGGAACATCCAGAACCCGCACAGGACCAGCCAAATGACGTTGAGGATCGTCTTCACGGGCGTCGACCTGCCATCTGTTCGAGCCGGGCGATCCGCTCGGCCATCGGCGGGTGGGTGGAGAACATCTTGGAGAGGCCCTGTCCGGGCCGGAACGGGTTCGCGATCATCATGTGGCTCGCGGTCTCGATCTTCGGCTCGGGCGGCAGCGGCAGCTGCTTCGTCCCGGCCTCCAGCTTCCGCAGGGCGCTGGCCAGGGCCAGCGGGTCCCCGGTGAGCTGGGCGCCGGAGGCGTCGGCCTCGTACTCCCGGGAGCGGGAGATCGCGAGCTGGATGACGGAGGCGGCGATCGGGCCCAGGATCAGGATCAGCAGGTAGCCGAGGAGGCCGGGGCCCTCGTCGTCGTTGGACCGGCCGACCGGGATCAGCCAGGCGAAGTTGACCAGGAACATGATCACGGAGGCGAGGGCTCCGGCGACCGAGGAGATGAGGATGTCCCGGTTGTAGACATGGCTCAGCTCGTGGCCGATGACCCCGCGCAGCTCCCGCTCGTCGAGGATCGCGAGGATCCCCTCGGTGCAGCAGACGGCGGCGTTGCGCGGGTTGCGGCCGGTCGCGAAGGCGTTGGGCGCCTGCGTCGGCGAGATGTAGAGCCGGGGCATGGGCTGCCGCGCCTGGGTGGAGAGCTCGCGCACCATCCGGTACAGCGCGGGGGCCTCGAACTCGCTCACCGGGCGGGCCCGCATGGCCCGCAGGGCCAGCTTGTCGCTGTTCCAGTAGGCGTACGCGTTGGTGCCGAGCGCCACGACCAGCGCGACGATCAGCCCCGTACGCCCGAAGAAGCTGCCGATGACGATGATGAGGGCCGAGAGCCCTCCGAGGAGGACCGCGGTCCTCAGCCCGTTGTGCCGGCGGTGCACGGTACGCCCTCCAAGTGGTGCGGCAGGGGAACCCTTTTCCTCGTGGTGTTCCTGGTGGTCCACTCGTCCAGTGGACCCTCCCGTACTGGTCAACGCCAGGCGGGAGGTTCGGGTTCCCAGGCTCGCTGGGGGTGCGGTGCGGGCCGTACGGGTGATCAGCGCGCGGCCGGGACCTTCTCCCTGACGAGCGGGGCGGCGGTGGGCTCGACCTCGCTGGTGCAGTGGGCGCAGCGGGTGGCGATGGCCGGGATCTCGGTGAAGCAGCGGGGGCAGTCGCGCTTCTCGGCCTTCGGGTCGGCGGCCTCCTCCTTGGCGAACCTCGCCTGGATCTTCGTCATGGGGAGGACGATCAGGAAGTAGAGGACGGCGGCCGTGATGACGAACGCTATGACGGCGGCGATGGCCAGGCCGTACGGGAACTGCGTTCCCCTGACGGAGAAGCTGGCCTCGCTGAAGTCGCCGACCGAGCCGGTCGCCAGACCGATGAGGGGGGTGATGAACGCCTTGCTGAAGCCGGTGACGACGGCCGTGAACGCGGAGCCGACGGCCAGACCGATGGCCAGCGAGACGACGTTGCCACGGAGTATGAAGTCCTTGAATCCGTTCAGCACGGGGTGTTGCTCCTCGTTTCTCTAGGGGATCAGAACAGCGTCGCCGCCGCGAACCGGAGGGCGAACTGCGGGTAGCCCGACAGCACGACACCGGCGGCGGCGGTCAGCGCGATCGCCAGGGTGAGCGGCGCGGGAGCCTTGTGCGGGACGGGCACGCCCTCCGGCGCGCGGAAGAGCTGGGCCGTCCAGCGCAGGTAGTAGTACAGCGCGATCACGACGTTGACGCCCATGATCACGGCCAGCCACCCGAGGCCCGCGTCGACGGCCGCCGAGAAGACGGTCACCTTGGCGAAGAGGCCGATGATACCCGGGGGCAAACCGGCCAGATTCAGGAGGAAGAACCCCAATGTGAGGGCTGCCGCGGGGGCGGTGGCGTACAGGCCCCGGTAGTCCGAGAGGCGGTTCTCGGGGCAGGTGCGGGCGACGAGCGCGACGACCGCGAAGGCGCCGAGGTTCACCACGGCGTACATCAGGGCGTACGCGACGGTGGCGCCGACCTGGTCGTCGCCGGAGTACGCGGCGGCCGCGATCGGCACCAGGAGGTAGCCGGCCTGGGCGACGGAGGACCAGGCGAGCAGCCGTACCGCGCTCCCCGCGCGCGTGGACACCTGGCGGAGCGCCGCGACGTTCCCGGCGGTCATGGTGAGCGCGGCGAGCACGGCGAGCGCCGGGCCCCACACGTCCGCGTACGACGGGAAGGCGACGACGGTCACCAGGATGAGGCCAGTGAAGCCGACGGCCTTGCCGACGACGGAGAGGTAGGCGGCGACGGGCAGCGGGGCGCCGGCGTAGGTGTCGGGCACCCAGAAGTGGAAGGGGACGGCGGCCGTCTTGAAGGCGAAGCCGACGAGGGTGAGGGCGACTCCGGCCTCGGCGAGCGTCTGGAGCTGCCCGGGGACGTCGTCGAGTCGCTGGGCGATCTCCGTGAGGTGGAGGGTGCCGGTGGCCGCGTACACGAAGCTGGCGCCGAGCAGGGTGACGGCGGTCGCGGTGACGGAGGAGAGGAAGAACTTGAGGGCGGCCTCGCCGGACATCCGGTCGCCGCGCTTGAGGCCGACGAGCGCGAAGGCGGGCAGCGAGGCCACTTCGAGGGCGACGACGAGGGTGGCGAGGTCGCGGGAGGCGGGCAGCAGGGCGGCGCCGGCCGCGGAGGACAGCAGCAGGAACCAGTACTCGCCGGCCGGGAGCCTCTCGCGGGTCTCGTCGAGCGAGAGGAGCGCGGTGACCAGCGCTCCGGCGAGCACGAGCAGCTGGATGACGAGGGTGAAGTGGTCGGCGGTGTAGCTGCACGCGTCCGCGTGGGCCTCGGCCTGGGCCTTGGCGGTGAGGCAGAAGGTGGAGCGGTCGCCGGCCCGCAGCGGCAGCAGGAGGGCGAGGGCGGCGGTGAGGCCGGCGATCGCGGTCCAGCCGAGGAGCCGCTTGCGCTCCTGGGGCACGAAGAGGTCGGCGACGAGGACGACGAGGGCGACCACGGCCGTGAGGGTGGGGGGCGCGATCGTGAGCCAGTCGACGGACTGGACGAGGGACGTCATCGGGGTCCTCCCGCGAGGAGCTGCTGGACGGCCGGGTCGGTGAGGCCGAGGAGGACGGCGGGCCAGAGTCCGGCGAGGACGGTGAGGGCGACGAGGGGGGTCCAGGCGGCGAACTCGTACCCCTGGACGTCGGCGATCGCCGTCTCCCCCGCCGGCCGGGGGCCGCCCATGCAGACGCGGCGGACGACGAGGAGGAGGTAGGCGGCGGTGAGGAGGGTGCCGAAGGCGCCGATCGCCATGAAGGTGAGGAAGGCGGGGCGGCTGAGGCCCTCGGCCGGTGCGAAGGCGCCGAAGAGGGCGAGCATCTCGCCCCAGAAGCCGGCGAGGCCGGGCAGCCCGAGGGAGGCGACGGCGGCGAAGGCGAGGAGCGCGCCGAGGCGCGGCGCGCGGCCGTAGAGGGCGGCGCCGGTGGCTCCGGCGAGGGTGTCGAGGTCGGCGGTGCCGTAGCGGTCCTTGACGGCGCCGACCAGGAAGAACAGCAGGCCGGTGACGAGGCCGTGGGCGATGTTGGCGAAGAGGGCGCCGTTGACGCCGGTGGGCGTCATGGTGGCGATGCCGAGGAGCACGAAGCCCATGTGGCCGACGGAGGAGTAGGCGATGAGGCGCTTGAGGTCGCCCTTGCTGCCGGGGCGCACGAGGGCGAGGCAGGCCAGCGATCCGTAGATGATCCCGGCGACGGCGAAGGCCGCGAGGTACGGGGCGAAGGTCCGCATGCCGTCGGGGGCGATCGGCAGGACGATCCGCACGAAGCCGTACGTGCCCATCTTCAGGAGGACGCCGGCGAGGAGGACGGAGCCGACGGTCGGGGCCGCGGTGTGGGCGTCCGGGAGCCAGCTGTGGAGCGGCCACATCGGGGTCTTCACCGCGAGCCCGAGACCGATCGCGAGGACGGCGATGACCTGCACCGACGTGGTCAGTCCACGGCCGTTGTCAGTGGCGAGTGCCACCATGTCGAACGTGCCCGCCTTCACGCCGATGAGGAGCAGGCCGAGCAGCATGACGACGGAGCCGAGCAGCGTGTAGAGGATGAACTTCCAGGCGGCGGCGCGCCTGCCCGCACCGCCCCAGCGGGCGATCAGGAAGTACATCGGGATGAGGACCGTCTCGAAGGCCAGGAAGAACAGGACCAGGTCGAGGACGGCGAAGGTGGCGAGGGTGCCGGACTCCAGGACGAGGAGGAGCGCGACGAAGGCCTTGGGGGAGGGCCCGGACGGCATCTTGAAGTAGCTGTACAGCGCGCAGAGGAAGGTCAGCAGCGCGGTCAGGACCAGGAGGGGGAGGGAGATGCCGTCGACACCGAGGTGGATCCGCACGTCGAGTGCCCTGATCCAGCTGATGTCCGTCGTGGCCTGCATCCTCGACGGGTGGTCGTGGTCGAAGCCGAGGGCGAGGACGATCGCGGCGAGCAGGATGACGCCGGTGACGGTGACGCCGTGGCGGAGCACGGCCTGGTCGGGTGACTTCCCCTTCAGTCCGGGCGGGGCGGGCAGGAGGGCGGCGACGGCGCCGAGGAGCGGGCCGGCGACGATCGCCGCCAGGAGGAACTGCATCACGGATTCGCTGATATCGATCACGGCTCACGCTCCGGCGGCGGCGTTGGCGAGGGCGACGGCGACGATCGCCAGGACGACGGAGCCGGCGAGCAGGGCGCTCAGATAGGTCTGGACGTTGCCGGTCTGGGCGCGCCGGACGAGCCATCCGAGGCCCTTGGCGCTGTTCCCCGCGGCGCGGACGTAGGTGTCGACGACCTCGCGGTCCAGGAAGCGGACCAGGGAGGCGGCGGCGAGGACGGGGCGGACGAAGGCGGTCCGGTAGACGGCGTCCAGGTGGAAGCCGTCGCGGGCCGGTGCGTGCAGCGGCCCGAGCAGGACGCGGCCGGGGTCGTCCGGGTCCTCGGCGGGGTGCGGCAGGTGCAGCGCCTCGGCCTCGACCTGGCCCGCCTCGGCGTCCGGGTGGTCGACGTGGAGGACGGGGGCGGTGACCGGGGTGCGGGCGGCGAGGGTGCGCCAGACCGCGTAGGTGACGGCGGCGCCGGCGACGGCGAGTCCGGTGCCGAGGACGGCCGTGGTCAGGGTCGGGGTGAGGGGGTGCCCGTCGAACCAGTCGTCGAGGTAGGTGACGCTCAGACCGAAGCCGAGGGAGGGGATCGCGAGGACCCACAGGACGCTCGTCATGGCGATCGGCTGGCGCCCGTGATCGGGGGCCTCGGCGCCCCGGCCGCGGAAGGTCCGCAGCCAGAGGCGGAGCGCGTACGCGGCGGTCAGCAGGGCCGTGAGCAGTCCGGCGACGAGGACGGTCCAGCCGGCCCCGGCGGGCGCGACGTCCCGCTCGCCGAGCGCGGTGTGCTCGGCGGCCACGAGGACGGCCTCCTTGGAGAAGAAGCCGGCGAAGGGCGGGATGGCGGCGAGCGCGAGGAGGGCGACGGTCATCGTCCAGTAGGCGTCGGGGACGCGCCGGGCGAGGCCGCTCATGCGGGACATGGCGGTCAGCGAGTTCGTGCCGGCGGCGTGGATGACCGCGCCGGCGGCGAGGAACAGCAGCGCCTTGAAGGCGCCGTGCGAGACGAGGTGGAAGACGGCGGCGCCGCGGTCGCCGACGGCGAGGGCACCGGCCATGTAGCCGAGCTGGCCGATCGTCGAGTACGCCAGGACGCGCTTGATGTCGTCCTGGGCGAGGGCGGCGAGCGCCGAGCCGACCATCGTGATCGCGGCCATCACGGCGAGCACGGTCATCGCGGCGGCGGAGGCGGCGAAGACCGGGAGGAGCCGGGCCGTGAAGTAGATGCCGGCGGCGACCATCGTCGCCGCGTGGATGAGCGCGGAGACGGGGGTGGGGCCGGCCATGGCGTCCGGGAGCCAGGTGTGGAGCGGGAACTGCGCGGACTTGCCGGCGACGCCGGCGAGCAGCAGCAGCGCGATCAGGGTGGGGTGGTCGAGGCCGCCGTGCGCGACGGCGCCGAGGACGCCGGTGATCCGGAAGGTGCCGGCGTCGGTGGCGAGCGCGAAGAGCCCGATGAGGAAGGGGACATCGCCGAGCTTGGTGACGAGGAAGGCCTTCAGGGACGCGGAGCGTGCCTCGGGGGTCTCCCAGTAGTGGCCGACGAGGAAGTACGAGCAGATGCCCATGACCTCCCAGCCGACCAGCAGGACCATCAGGTCGCCGGAGTAGACGACGACGAGCATCGCGGAGGTGAAGAGGGAGACGAGCGCGGCGTACGAGGGGTAGCGCGGGTCCGCGCGGAGGTAGCCGGTCGAGTAGATCTGCACGCAGGTCGCGACGACGCCGACGAGGACGGCGGTGAGCGCGGCGAAGCCGTCGATGTGGAGGCTGAGGTCGATGGGGACCGAGCCGGTGGGGGTGAGCTGGGTGGAGGCGTCGATCGCCTTCCCTCCGCCCTGGCGGGCGGCGACGAGCACGGCGAGGACCGCGGCGGCGAGCGTCGGCAGCACGGCCAGCGGGCGGACGAAGCCGGGCGCGGTGCGGCCGAGGAGGAGTCCGGCGGCGGAGCCGAGGAAGGGGAGGAGGGGGACGAGGACGGCGAGGGTGGTCGTGGTCACGCGGCGGCCTCGGCCTTCTCCTCGGCGGACGGCTGTTCCTTGGTGTCGCGGAGGCGGTCGACGTCCGCGGTGCCGCGGTTGCGGTGGACCATCAGGACGATGGCGAGACCGATGCCGATCTCCGCGGCGGCGACGGCGATCGTGAAGAGGGTGAGCGCCTGGCCGGCGTGGAGGGCGTCGCGGAGCCAGACGTCGAAGGCGACGAGGTTCAGGTTGACGGCGTTGAGCATCAGCTCGACGGACATCAGGACCAGGATCGCGTTGCGGCGGGCGAGGACGCCGTAGAGGCCGACGGCGAAGAGGAGGGAGGCGAGGACGGCCGGGTAGGCGAGGTGCATCAGCTCTCGTCCTCCTTCTTCTTCCGGGAGAGGACGATCGCGCCGACCAGGGCGGCGAGGAGCAGCACCGACAGCGCCTCGAAGGGCAGCACCCAGTGCTGGAAGAGGAACTCGCCGGTGACGGCGGTGGAGCCCCGGGCGGGTCCATCGAGGTCGATCCAGGTGGTGCGGAAGGCGTCGACGACGACCCAGACGAGGGCGGCCGCGGCAGCCAGGGCGACGGCGAGGGCGACCGGCCGGTTGCCGGAGTCGGCGTCCGGGGAGCGGCCGATGGGGGCCTTGGTGAGCATGAGACCGAAGAGGAGGAGCACGACGACGGAGCCGACGTAGATCAGGACCTGGACCCAGGCGATGAACTCGGCGGTCAGGAGGAGGTACTCGACGGCGAGCCCGCCGAGCGCCACGACCAGCCAGAGGGCGGCGTGCACCAGCTGGCGGGTGGTGACGGTGACGAGGGCGGCGCCGAGGGTGACGAGGCCGACGAGGACGAAGGCGATCTCGACGCCGGTGGGCGACAGGAAGCCGGCGCTCTGTGCTGCGAGGGTCACTGCTGGTCCTCCTGGGCCCGCGCCTGGGCGGCGGCCTCGGCCTCGGCGGCCGCCTGGACGGCGGCCTTCTCCGCCGCCTTGCGGGCCGCGGCGATCTCCTTCGGCTCCTCCGCGCGCGGGTCGAGCGCGGGCGGCTCGGGGACCGTCCACATCCACTCGCGGAGCTTGTCGCGCTCGTGGGTGAGCTCGTGGATGTCGGTCTCCGCGTACTCGAACTCGGGCGACCAGAACAGCGCGTCGAAGGGGCACACCTCGATGCAGATCCCGCAGTACATGCAGAGGGAGAAGTCGATGGCGAAGCGGTCGAGGACGTTCCGGCTGCGCTCGCGGCCGCCGGGGGCGGCGGGCGGCACCGTCTCCTTGTGGGAGTCGATGTAGATGCACCAGTCGGGGCACTCACGGGCGCACAGCATGCAGACCGTGCAGTTCTCCTCGAAGAGGCCGATGACCCCGCGGGTGCGGGGCGGGAGCTCGGGCTGCACGTCCGGGTACTGCGCGGTGACGGTCTTCTTCGTCATCGTGCGCAGGGTGACGGCGAGGCCCTTGGCGAGGCCGGAGCCGGGGATGGGCATTACTGGATCGCCACCTTCACGATGCCGGTGAGTGCGATCTGCGCGAGCGCGAGCGGGACGAGGGCCGTCCAGGCGAGCTTCTGCAACTGGTCCTCGCGCAGGCGCGGGTAGCTGACCCGCAGCCAGATCACGACGAAGGCGAGGACGGCCGTCTTGAGCAGGGTCCAGACCCAGCCGAGGCCGTCGGCTCCGAAGGGGCCGTGCCAGCCGCCGAGGAAGAGGACGGTGGTGAGACCGCAGAGGACGACGATGCCCGCGTACTCGGCGAGCAGGAACAGCGCGAAGCGGAGTCCGGTGTACTCGGTGTACGCGCCGAAGATGATCTCCGAGTCGGCGACCGGCATGTCGAACGGGGGCCGCTGGAGCTCGGCGAGTCCGGCGACGAAGAACACGAGCGCGCCGATGATCTGCCAGGGCAGCCACCACCACTCGAAGGCGTTCAGGATGCCGGGCAGCGAGACGGTGCCGGCGGCCATCGCCACGGAGGCGGCGGCGAGCAGCATCGGGAGCTCGTACGCGAGGAGCTGGGCGGCGGTGCGGAGGCCGCCGAGCAGCGAGAACTTGTTCGCGGAGGCCCAGCCGGCCATGAGCGAGCCGAGGACGCCGACGCCCATCACGGCCAGCACGAAGAAGATGCCGGCGTCGACGACCTGACCGACGGCGCCTTCGCTCGGGCCGATCGGGATCGCGACGAGCACGAGCAGGTACGGGAGGAGGGCGACGGCGGGCGCGAGCTGGAAGACGCGCCGGTCCGCGTCCTTCGGGACCACGTCCTCCTTCTGCGCGAACTTCACGCCGTCGGCGACGAGCTGGGCCCAGCCGTGGAAGCCGCCGGCGTACATGGGGCCGAGGCGGCCCTGCATGTGCGCCATGACCTTGTGCTCGGTCTGCCCGACGACGAGCGGCAGCACGAGGAAGACGCCGAAGACGACGAGCAGGCGGACGGCGACGTCGAGTGCGTCGTTCACGCGGGATCGCCTCCGGCGGGGGTGGTGGGGTGGTCGTCGCCGTCCCGGCCGGGGTCTCCGGTGGGGGCGGTGGGGTCGGTGGGGTCGGTGGGGTGGCCGTCGCGGGTGGGTTGCCGGGCCGGGGTCGGTTCCTCGGTCGGAGCCGGTTCCTCGGTCGGGGTCGGTTCCTCGGCCGGGGTCGGTTCCTCGGCCGGAGCCGGTTCCTCGGCAGGGGCCTTCGCGGGTGCCGCCGGGGGTTCGGGGGCTGGCTCGGGCTCGGGCTCGGGTGCCGCCTCGGGCTGGGGTGCGGCCGGGGGCTCGGGCTGGGGCGCGGCCGGGGCGGCGGGTGTCGCCGGGGTCCCGGGGTCGGCCGGGGCCTCCGGTGTCGCCGGGGGCTCCTCGAAGGCCGGGCGGGCGTGGTGCCAGGGGGCGTCCGAGCTGCGGGTGCGCGGGGTGGCCGCCGCGGCGCGGGGCGCGGGGCCGTCGGTGTCCGGGGTCGCCTGCCCGTCGGCCGGGGCCGACTGGCTCGCCGAGCCGTCGGCCGCCGAGCGGGAACGGCGCGGCGGGCGGGCGGTGGGCGCCGGGCCTTCCGACGTACCGTCCGACGCGGGGACGGCCTGGCTCGCGGAGCCGTCCGACGCCGAGCGCGAGCGACGGGCCGGGGCCGTGCCCGGCTCCGGGGCCGACTGGCTCGACGAGCCGTCCGACGCCGAGCGGGAACGGCGGGCCGGGGCAGCGCCCGGCTCCGGGGTCGGGGCCGCACCCGGGTCCGGGACGGCCTGGCTCGCCGAGCCCTCCGACGCCGAGCGGGAACGACGCGCCGGGGCCGCGCCCGGCTCCGGAGCCGCGCCCGGCTCCACCGGTGTCTGGCTCGCCGAGCCCTCGGAGACCGAGCGCGAACGGCGGGCCGGGGCCGCGCCCGGCTCCGCCGGTGCCTGGGGCGTCGAGCCCTCCGTGGTCGTGCGGGTGCGGCGGGCCGGGCGGTCGCCCGCGGCCGCGCGGGCCGGGCGGGCGGGGGCCGGGGGGAGCTGGCCCTTCAGGGGGCCCCATTCGTTGGGGTCCGGGACGCCCGGCGGGAGCATCTGGCGGCGCTTCGGGCCGCCGTCGTGCGACTCGCCCGGTTCCTTCGCTCCCGGCCACGCCTTGGCGACCCGGGCCGCGAGGACGAAGTCCTTGCGGAGCGGGTGGCCCTCGAAGTTCTCGGGGAGGAGGAGGGGGACGAGGTGCGGGTGGCCCTCGAAGGCGACGCCGAACATCTCGTGGGTCTCGCGCTCGTGCCAGCCCGCGCCCGCGTACACCCCGATCGCCGTCGGCAGGACGGGCGCGTCGTGCGGGACGGTCGTGCGCAGCAGGAGCCGGCGGGGCCGGCCCTCGCCGAGGGCCACCACGTGGGCGCAGACGCGGAAGCCGGTGCCCGGCTCGTCGACCGCGCTCAGCCAGTCGAAGTAGGTGCAGCCCAGGTCGTCGCGGGCCGTGGTGAGCGCCGTGAGCCAGGACGCCGGCGGGACGTCGACGGTCAGCAGGTCGTACGCCCGCTCCGCCGTCGCCTCCTCGCCGAAGACCTCGGTCACGGTGTCCGGGAGGGAGTCGTAGGCGGTCATGCCGTGCCTCCGGGCGCCTCGGGGGCCGGCCGCTCGACCAGGGGGCTCGTCAGCTGCGCGACCGAGGGAGCGGCCGCGTACCGCTCCGCCAGGCTCTCCCGGGCGATCTTCTCCTGGAGCTTGAGGATGCCCTGGAGCAGCGCCTCCGGCCGCGGCGGGCAGCCCGGCACGTACACGTCGACGGGGATGATCTGGTCGACGCCCTTGGTGACCGAGTACGAGTCCCAGTACGGGCCGCCGCAGTTGGAGCAGGCGCCGAAGGAGATCACGTACTTCGGCTCGGGCATCTGCTCGTACAGCCGCTTCACGGCGGGTGCCATCTTGTCCGTCACCGTGCCGGAGACGATCATCAGGTCGGCCTGGCGGGGGCCCGGCGCGAAGGGGATCACGCCGAGGCGGATGAAGTCGTGCCGGGCCATCGACGCGGCGATGAACTCGATCGCGCAGCAGGCGAGCCCGAAGTTGAAGACCCACAGGCTGTAGCGGCGGCCCCAGTTCAGGACCACCTTCATGGGCTCGGGGGCCAGGCGGGCGAGGGGCCCCAGCTTCGGAGCGGGCAGGGGTGTCACATCCATGCCAGGACGCCCTTCTTGTAGGCGTAGAGCAGCCCCACGGCCAGGAAGCCGAGGAAGACGAACATCTCGACCAGGGTCGTGGCGCCGTATCCGGGCGCGGCGAAGACCGTCGCCCAGGGGAAGAGGAAGATCGAGTCGACGGCGAAGATCACGTAGAGGAAGGCGTACACGTAGTAGCGGACCTGGGTGTGGGCCCAGCCCTCCCCCACGGGGTCGACGCCGCACTCGTAGGTGAGGAGTTTCTCGGGCGTCGGCACGACGGGCCGGAGCAGCCGGCCCGCGCCGAACGCCACGGCGACGAAGAGCACGCCGACGACGGCGAGCAGGCCGACGACGGAGTACGTCTGGAAGTAGTCCGCCGCGTCGGCCGCGACAACGGTCGGTTCCCGCACGTCCGCCCCTCGGTCTCGGTGTCTCATGAGTCACTTGTGTACGGACGCGAGTCTAGGCCCTGCTAAAGGGGCGATAAGCAGTCGCGGTGGCCTACGCGGCTACCTGCCGGTACGTCCGCGGACGCCCGTACCGGTGGGGATATCCCCCCTCCGTCTCACCCACCTCCCCCATGGCGTCGCGCCCTTCCCGCCCGGCAGTCTGGGGACCATGAGCGCCGATCTTGATCCCGTCGAGTCCGCCGAGCCGTCCGGCTCCGCCGACACCCTCGGCTCCGCGGACCGCCCCGGCACCGTGGACCGCCACGGCTCCACGGACGGCCCCGGCACCGTGGACCGCCACGGCTCCACGGACGGCCCCGGCTCCGCGGACAACCCCCGCCCGCCGCTGCGGCTCGCCTACGGGAAGGAGACGTGGAAGGAGATCGCCTTCCTCCTCTCCAACCTCTTCACCGCCCTGGCCGGTTTCGTCTACGCGGTCGTCAGCATCGCCCTGGGCGTGGGGCTCGCGGTCACCGTGATCGGCCTGCCGCTGCTCGCCCTCGGCCTCGGCGGCGCCCGGCTCCTCGGCCGCTCGGAGCGGGCACGGGCCCGCGCGCTGCTCGGGGTGAAGGTCGCCGAGCCCTCCCCGCCGCCCTCGCGCGGCGGCTTCTTCGGCTGGCTGTGGTCCCGGCTGACGGACCCGGTGGCCTGGCGGACGCAGTTGTACGGGCTGATCCGGCTGCCCTGGGGGATCGTGACGTTCACCGTCGGTCTCGTCTCGCTCCTCGTGCTCTGGCCCGTGCTCCCCTTCCTGGCCCGCGGCCTGGCCAACGGCGACCGGGGCATGGTCCGGGGGCTGCTCTCGCCCTCCGACGAGCTGGAGCGGCGGATCGCCGAACTGGAGTCGGACCGGGGCGTCGTCGTCGACACCGCCGCGGCGGACCTGCGGCGCATCGAGCGCGACCTGCACGACGGCGCCCAGGCCCGGCTCGTGGCCCTGGCGATGGGGCTCGGCCTGGCGAAGGAGAAGCTCCTGGAGGACCCCGAGGCCGCGGCGGCGATGGTCGACGAGGCGCACGGCGAGGTGAAGCTGGCCCTCCAGGAACTGCGGGACCTCGCCCGGGGCATCCACCCGGCGGTCCTCACCGACCGGGGGCTCGGCGCGGCGCTCTCCTCGGTCTCCGCGCGCTGCACGGTGCCGGTCAAGGTGCACGTGGACCTGGTGGAGCGGCCCGCCGAGGCGATCGAGGGCATCGCGTACTTCACGGTGTCCGAGCTCCTCCAGAACGTCTCCAAGCACGCGCGCGCCCGGTCCGCCTCCGTGGACGTGTGGCGGTCCGGCGACCGGCTGATGCTGCGGGTGGAGGACGACGGAGCCGGCGGGGCGCGCCTCGACGGCGGCACGGGGCTCGCGGGGCTCGCGGAGCGGCTCGGGGCGGTCGACGGGCTGCTCGTCGTCGACTCCCCCGAGGGCGGCCCGACGACGGTCACGGCGGAGCTGCCGTGGCGGTCCCGACCGGTCTCCTGACGGCGGCCCCGACGGGGCTGCCATCGCGGTCCCGGCCCGTCTCCTGACGGCGGCCCCGACGGGGCTGCCGTGGCGGTCCCGGCCCGTCTCCTGACGGCGGCCCCGACGGGGCTGCCGTGGCAGTCCCGGCCCGTCCTCTGACGGCGGACCGGACGGGGCTGCCGTCGCGGTCCCGGCCCGTCCTCTGACGGCGGCCCGTGCCGTACTACCCGGCCGTCCCCTGACGCCACCCCCGGCTCCCGGGTGGGGAAAACCCCCGCCCCGGGACGCCCACCCGCCTCATGGTCCGGCGGGGCGCGGGACGGAACCCTGGAACGCGTACCGCCCGCCTCCCCGGAAACGCTCCGAGCAGAGAAGGAACACCGTGATGGCCGCCTCCACCTCCGCACCCGCCTCCCACCGACTTCCCGCCGCGATCCGCGCGCCGTTCGAGGCCCGCACGTGGCGCGCCTTCGGGTACGTGCTGATCGGGCTGCCGCTGAGCGTGCTCTGGTTCGCGCTGTCCGTCTCCTTCGTCTCGGCCGGCGCCGGGCTGCTCATCACCTTCCTCGGGGTGCCGATCCTGGCCGGGGCGCTCGCGATGTGCAGGGGCTTCGGCACGGTGGAGCGGGCCAGGGCCCGGGGGCTGCTCGGCCTCGACGTGGCCGCGCCGGAGCCGGTGCGCGGGCGGACGGGCGGGGCGTTCTCCTGGATGGGGGCCGTGCTGAAGAGCGGGGCGTCGTGGCGGCACCTGCTGTACGCGGTCCTGCACATGCCGTGGGCGGTGTTCTCGTTCTCGGTGACGGTGGCGCTGTGGGGCTGGGGCTGGAGCCTCTTCACGTACCCGTTGTGGCAGTGGACCTTCCCCGCGTGGGTGGGGCAGGACGGGATCCAGCTGTACGGCGACGCCACCCACGCCCTCTACCTCGACGCGCCCTTCGAGATCGCCGTGACCAGCCTGGTCGGGCTGGTGTTCGTCCTCGTCGGGCCGTGGGTGCTGCGCGGGCTCGTCTCCGTCGACCGGCTGCTCGTCTCCGGGCTCCTCGGCCCGTCGCGCCTCGCCTCGCGCGTCACGGAGCTGGAGTCGGACCGGGGCGTGGTCGTCGACACCGCCGCGGCGGACCTGCGGCGCATCGAGCGGGACCTGCACGACGGTGCGCAGGCGCGGCTCGCCGCGCTCGCCATGGACCTGGGGCTCGCGAAGGAGAAGCTGGCGCGGGACCCGAAGGCGGCGGCGGTCCTCGTCGACGAGGCGCACGGCGAGGTGAAGCTGGCCCTCCAGGAACTGCGGGACCTCGCCCGGGGCATCCACCCGGCGGTCCTCACCGACCGGGGGCTGGACGCGGCGCTGTCGGCGGTGGCCTCGCGGTGCGCGGTGCCGGTGTCCGTGGACGTGGACCTGCCGGCGCGGCCGGCGCCGGCGATCGAGGGCATCGCGTACTTCACGGTCTCGGAGCTCCTCCAGAACGTCACCCGGCACGCGCGGGCGCGGCGCGCCTGGGTGGACGTGTGGCGGTCCGGGGACCGGCTGATGCTTCAGGTGCGGGACGACGGTGTGGGCGGCGCGGGTGTCGGGGCGGCGGGGTCGGGTCTGACCGGTCTCGCGGAGCGGGTGGGGGCGGTGGACGGGGTGCTGGCGGTGGACTCGCCGGCGGGCGGCCCCACGACGGTCACGGCGGAGCTGCCGTGGCGGCCCCGCGGTTGAGCCCCGGCGGTCCGTTGCAGGTCGGCGCCGGGCTTGCGGGCCCGCGCCGCCGGTCCGTCGTGGGCCCGCGCCCGCCGCGTTGTGGGCGGCGCCCCCGCCGGCCCCGTTGTGGGCAGGCGTTCCGCAAGGGGCGGAACGGGTGGGCACAACGGAACGGCGCCCTTGCCGGCGCCAGAGGCTCCTGCGCCCGAACCCGCACCGATTCGTGCCCGTCACGCGTGGTGCGGGCCAGGGCCCAGATCGCGGAGGCGCCGCTCAGCGCGCCGTCCCGTGTGCCCACCCGTCCCGCCCAGCGGGACGATTGCCCACACGGGCAGCGGGTGGGGCGCCCACACGGGCGCCGGCGACGGCGCCGCAGTGGCGGGGCGAACCCCCGCACGACGGCGCAGGCACACGCGCACGCGGCGGCCGCGCACGGGCGCACACGGACGCGGGTGTAGCAGCGGGCGCGGGCACACGGGGCCGGGAGCAGTCCCGTACCGCCGCACCCCGCACCCCCGCAACCCCACCCCCCGCACCCCCCGTCAGCTGACATGCTGAACGTCCGAGATGGATCGACGCAGGGGGCGGCAGGGCGTGAGTGTGCAAGATGTGGCGGGGCGGGTACGGGTGGTCATCGCCGAGGATTCCGTGCTGCTCAGGGAGGGGCTGACCCGGCTCCTGACCGATCTGGGGCACGAGGTCGTCGCCGGTGTGGGCGATGGCGAGGCGCTGGTCGAGACGGTGGCGGGTCTCGCGGGCGAGGGCGCGCTGCCGGACGTGGTGGTGGCGGACGTGCGGATGCCGCCGACCCACACCGACGAGGGCGTGCGGGCGGCGGTGCGGCTGCGCAAGGAGTACCCGGGCCTGGGGGTGCTGGTGCTGTCGCAGTACGTGGAGGAGCAGTACGCCACCGAACTCCTGGCCGGTTCCAGCCGGGGCGTGGGGTATCTGCTGAAGGACCGGGTCGCGGAGGTCCGCGAGTTCGTGGACGCGGTCGTGCGGGTCGCCGGGGGCGGTACGGCCCTGGATCCGGAGGTCGTCCAGCAGCTGCTGGGCCGGAGCCGTCAGCAGGACGTGCTGGCGAACCTCACCCCGCGCGAGCGGGAGGTCCTGGGCCTGATGGCGGAGGGCCGGACGAACTCGGCGATCGCGAAAGCGCTGGTCGTGAGCGACGGCGCGGTGGAGAAGCACATCAGCAACATCTTCCTGAAGCTGGGGCTCTCCCCGAGCGACGGCGACCACCGCCGGGTCCTCGCGGTGTTGACGTACCTGAAGTCCTGATCATCTGACACTCTGCCAGATAGCCTGGTACTCATCCACGGGATGAGGCGGAATCAGACTTTCCGGAACACTCCGGGTGGCGACAGAACGTGACAATTCAGGGCAAGAGGGCGTCTCAAAATGAGGTCCGTGATGTGAGAAGTCCCGGGAAGGCCCCCCTCACCGTCGTAGGGTGGGCCTCGGGACGGAAGGTGATCTCCGCAGGGGGACCACCCGCCGCGCCCCGAGCCTTCTCCCCGCCTCCGGCGGAGAGTCCCCTTGCCGCGAGGGAGGTCCAGTTCAGTGACCAGCCAGGTCAGTAGCGAGGCCGGTGAGGCCCTGGTCGGGGAGCAGCGCAGCGCCCCGGCGACGCCCCACCACGGCACCGAGAAGGAAGTGCGCCGGCTCGACCGGGTGATCATCCGCTTCGCGGGTGACTCGGGTGACGGCATGCAGCTCACGGGTGACCGCTTCACCTCGGAGACGGCGTCCTTCGGGAACGACCTCTCCACGCTGCCGAACTTCCCCGCCGAGATCCGGGCACCCGCCGGGACCCTGCCGGGGGTCTCGTCCTTCCAGCTCCACTTCGCCGACCACGACATCCTGACGCCGGGCGACGCCCCGAACGTGCTGGTCGCGATGAACCCGGCCGCCCTCAGGGCGAACATCGGGGACGTGCCGCGCGGTGGCGAGGTCATCGTCAACACCGACGAGTTCGCCAAGCGGGCGATGGCGAAGGTCGGCTACACGACCTCGCCCCTGGAGGACGGCTCGCTGGAGGGCTACCGGGTCCACCCGGTGCCGCTGACGACGCTGACCCTGGAGGCGCTCAAGGACTTCGGGCTGCCCCGGAAGGAGGCCGAGCGCAGCAAGAACATGTTCGCGCTCGGGCTGCTCTCCTGGATGTACCACCGTCCGACCGAGGGCACCGAGACGTTCCTGCGCCGGAAGTTCGCGAAGAAGCCCGAGATCGCCGAGGCCAACGTGGCCGCGTTCCGGGCCGGCTGGAACTTCGGCGAGACCACCGAGGACTTCGCCGTCTCCTACGAGGTCGCCCCGGCGACCCGGGCCTTCCCCACCGGCACCTACCGGAACATCTCCGGGAACCTGGCCCTCTCGTACGGCCTGGTCGCCGCCGCCCGCCAGGCGGACCTGCCGCTCTACCTGGGCTCGTACCCGATCACCCCGGCCTCGGACATCCTGCACGAGCTGAGCCGGCACAAGAACTTCGGCGTGCGCACCTTCCAGGCGGAGGACGAGATCGCCGGCATCGGGGCGGCGCTCGGCGCGTCCTTCGGCGGCTCGCTCGCCGTGACGACCACCTCCGGCCCCGGCGTGGCGCTGAAGTCCGAGACCATCGGGCTCGCCGTCTCGCTCGAACTGCCGCTGCTGATTGTCGACATCCAGCGCGGCGGCCCGTCCACCGGTCTGCCGACCAAGACCGAGCAGGCCGACCTGCTCCAGGCCATGTACGGCCGCAACGGCGAGGCGCCGGTGCCGGTCGTGGCCCCGAGGACGCCCGGCGACTGCTTCGACGCGGCCCTCGAAGCCGCCCGGATCGCGCTCACGTACCGCACGCCGGTCTTCCTGCTCTCCGACGGCTACCTGGCGAACGGCTCCGAGCCCTGGCGCATCCCGGACGTGGAGGAACTCCCGGACCTGCGGACGCTGTTCGCCACCGGGCCCAACCACACGCTCGCCGACGGCACCGAGGTCTTCTGGCCGTACAAGCGGGACCCGGAGACCCTCGCCCGCCCCTGGGCCGTGCCCGGCACCCCCGGACTCGAGCACCGCATCGGCGGCATCGAGAAGCAGGACGGCACCGGCAACATCTCGTACGACCCCGCCAACCACGAGTTCATGGTCCGCACCCGCCAGGCCAAGATCGACGGCATCGAGGTCCCGGACGTCGAGGTCGACGACCCGGACGGCGCGGGCACCCTGGTCCTCGGCTGGGGCTCCACCTACGGGCCGATCACGGCCGCCGTGCGCCGCATCCGGCGGGAGGGCGGTGCCGTCGCCCAGGCCCACCTGCGCCACCTCAACCCCTTCCCGAAGAACCTCGGCGAGGTCCTGGAGCGGTACGGGAAGGTCGTGATCCCCGAGATGAACCTCGGCCAGCTCGCCACCCTGGTCCGGGCGAAGTACCTCGTCGACGCCCGCAGCCACACCCAGGTCAACGGCATGCCGTTCAAGGCCGAGCAGCTCGCCGCCGTCCTCAAGGAGGCCATCGATGCCTGAGCCCACGGAGACCCTCCTCAGCCTGGTGCCGAAGGCCGAGGCCCAGCAGTCGATGAAGGACTTCAAGTCGGACCAGGAGGTCCGCTGGTGTCCCGGCTGCGGCGACTACGCCGTCCTCGCCGCCGTGCAGGGCTTCATGCCCGAACTCGGTCTGGCGAAGGAGAACATCGTCTTCGTCTCCGGCATCGGCTGCTCCTCCCGCTTCCCGTACTACATGAACACCTACGGGATGCACTCCATCCACGGCCGCGCCCCGGCCATCGCGACCGGCCTCGCGACCTCCCGCCGCGACCTGTCCGTCTGGGTGGTCACCGGCGACGGCGACGCGCTCTCCATCGGCGGCAACCACCTGATCCACGCCCTGCGCCGCAACGTGAACCTGAAGATCCTGCTCTTCAACAACCGGATCTACGGCCTCACCAAGGGCCAGTACAGCCCCACCTCCGAGCTCGGCAAGGTCACCAAGTCGACCCCGATGGGCTCCCTCGACGCACCCTTCAACCCGGTGTCGCTGGCGCTCGGCGCCGAGGCGAGCTTCGTGGCCCGGACGGTCGACTCCGACCGCAAGCACCTCACCGAGGTGCTGCGGCAGGCCTCCGAGCACGACGGCACCGCGCTGGTCGAGATCTACCAGAACTGCAACATCTTCAACGACGGCGCCTTCGAGGCCCTCAAGGACAAGGACCAGGCGCAGGAGGCCGTCATCCGTCTCACCCACGGAGAGCCGATCCGCTTCGGCGCCGGGAACGGGAAGGGCGTCGTCCGCGACCCGGCCACCGGCGACCTCCAGGTCGTCACGGTCACCCCGGAGAACGAGGCCCGGATCCTCGTCCACGACGCCCACGCGGCCTCCCCGACGACCGCGTTCGCCCTCTCCCGCCTGGCCGACCCGGACACCTTGCACCGGACGCCGATCGGCGTCCTCCGCTCGGTGGACCGTCCGGTGTACGACACGCTGATGGCGGAGCAGCTGGAGACGGCCGTGGAGCAGCAGGGCAAGGGCGACCTGGCCCAGCTGCTCACGGGCCGGGACACGTGGACGGTGGTCGGCTGACCGGGTTCAGCCGCGCTTCGCCGCCTCGGCGTACGGGCCGAGGCAGCGGGGCCGTCCGGAGCTGATCCGCCAGAGGCTCAGTCCGTCGAGGGTGGCGACCGCGCCCTCGGCGGCCATCGACTCGTAGTTCCGGCCCACGCCCCGGTACCGCCGGTCGGTGTTCATGAGCACGTTCGGCATCGCGGCGACCGGGTGCCCCGGGTTCCTCGCGAGGGCGGTGCGCAGGGCCTGTGCCAGCCAGTGCAGGGCGTCGTACGACTCGGTGGCGAAGCGGTCGACGGGGTCGGAGGCGGCGAGCCCCCAGCGCGCGCGGTACGCGGCGGCGAAGGCCTTCGCGGCCGGGACCGTGTCGGGGTCGATGTAGCCCGCCCCGAAGTACCACCCCTCGGCGGCCGGGCCCGCCTCGGTGAGGAACTCCGGCCGGAGCGCGGGCTCGACGCTTCCGCGGGGGCCCCGGTACCCCTGCCGCCCCAGTGCCTTGGCGCACAGGGCGGCCCGGCGCGGCGAGGTCCCGACGTACATCACGCCCGTCGGGGCGGCGGCGAGCGCGGCCCGGACCGCCGGGCCGAAGTCGTCGTCGTCGGCCTCCACCTGGTGCACGGTGACCGTGCCCCGGGCGGGAGGCGACTGCCGCAGGGCCTGGACCATGAGCCAGCCGAGGTCGCCGGCGGCGCGGTCGTCGATGACCGCGGTGCGGTCCCGGTGGTGCTCGGTGAGCCAGCGGCCGAACGGCGCGATCGACGCCTGGGCGTAGGGCCGTGCCTCGAAGTACGTGCGCAGGGCGGGCATCTGCCCTCGGATCGTGGTCCCGGGGGGAACCGCGGCCACCACGTCCAGCACCGGCACCCCCGCGTCGACGAGGGCGTTCGCCGTGGCGACGGCCGTGTCGGCGGTCGTCGGGCCGAGCACGGCGACCAGGGCGGGACGCTTGAGCAGGGCCTGGGCCGCAGCGGTGGACCGCTTCGGGTCCCCGCCGTCGTCCCGCACCTCGACCACCAGGTCGAAGGGCCGGTCCGCGCGGGCGTTGAAGGTCTCCTGGGCGAGGAGCAGTCCGCGCTGCTGGGCCCGCCCGTCCGCCGTGCCCGGGCCGCTGAGATCGGTGACCACGCCCAGGGTGTGCCTCCCCCGCGGTGCCGCGGTGCCGCCGGCGCCACCACTCGTGCCGCCCGTGCCGCTCGGGGGGTTGCGGCCGAGCAGCCAGGCGGTGAGGCCGCCCGTGGCCGCGACCGCGCCGGCGGCGCCGAGGGCCAGGAGGCGCCGCCGCGAGGTCCCGGCCGGCTCGCCGGGGTCGAGCGCCGTCGGGTCGGCGACGGGCAGGTCGAGGACCTGCGCGGAGCGCTGGGCGATCAGCGCGGGCAGGCCCGGCGGCAGCCAGTCGCCCGCCGCCGGCGTCTCGTACGGACCGAGGGCGTCCCGTACCTCGGCGGCGGTGGGCCGGTCCGCGGGGTCCTTGGCGAGGCACGCCTCGACCAGCGGGCGCAGTGCCTCGGGCAGGCCGTCGAGGTCGGGTTCCTCGTGGACGGTGCGGTAGACGACGGCGGCGACCGCGCCCGCGCCGAACGGGCGGCTGCCGGTCAGCGCGTACGCGAGGACGCAGCCGAGCGAGAAGACGTCGCTGGCAGGTCCGACCTCGCCGACGCCCAGGACGCGGGCCTGCTCGGGCGCGAGGAAGCCGGGCGTGCCGATCATCGCGTCGGTGGCGGTGAGCGCGGTGGCACCGCCGACCCGGGCGATGCCGAAGTCGATGAGCCGGGGTCCGTCGAGGGCGAGGAGGACGTTCCCCGGTTTGACGTCGCGGTGGACGAGTCCGGCCGCGTGCATGCCGTCGAGGGCGTCGGCCAGGCGTGCGCCGAGGACGCGTACGGTCGGCTCGGGCAGGGCGCCGTGCAGGGCGAGGGCCTCGGCGAGCGAGGGGCCGGGCACGTACTCGGTGGCCAGCCAGGGTTCGCGGGCCTCCGGGTCGGATCCGATGACCCGGACCACCCACCGGCCGCCGATGGTCCCCGCGGTGGCCGCCTCGCGGCGGAAACGGGCCCGGAAGCCGGGGTCGGCGGCGTGCTCGGCGCGGATGAGCTTGAGCGCGGCGAGCGCGCCGCCGGGGGACCGGGCGAGGTAGACGACGCCCATGCCGCCGGTGCCGAGCCGCCCGAGGAGCCGGTGCCCGGCGACGGCGGAGGGGTCGGACCTCTGGAGCGGCCGCACCTCAGGTCTTTCCGGGCTTGGTCTTCGCGGGTTCGGCGGGCGCCGCGCCGAGGTAGGTGTACGCCCCGTTCCGTACGCGGTAGAGGAAGGTGCCGACGCCGGACAGGTCGCCGTTCTTGTCGAACCCGTAGCCGCCCATGACCCCGGTGTACGTCCGCGCGCGCAGGGCCTCCCACGCGCCCTTGCGGGTGAGCGGGCCCAGGGCCGCGCGGGAGGTCAGCCAGGACGTGACCAGGTTGACCACGTCGAAGGACTCGCCGGTGTAGTAGGCCGGAGCGGTGCCGTAGCGCTTGCGGTGGGCGTCGACGAAGTCCTGGACGAGCGTGCGGTCGGCGGCCTTCTGCCGGGGGTCGGCGGCCCGTTGGACGGGGTCGATGACCGGCGCGCAGAGGTACCAGCCCTCGGCGGCGGCTCCGGCCTCCTGGATGAACTCCGTCCCGAAGACGTGCTGTCCGGTGAACCGTGCTCCGGTGAATCCGAGCCCGTCGAGGGCGCGGGCGGCGAGGACGGCCGTGGAGCGGACGCCGCAGTGGACGTACGTGTCCATGCCGGCGTCGATCATCTCGCCGAGGATCGAGCGGTAGTCGGTGGCGCGGCCCGGGACCACCCGGAAGTGCGGGGTGAGGCCGGCCTGCCGGTAGCCGAAGCGGGCGCCGCTGACGTACTGCCAGCCGTACTGGTCGTCGGTGCGCTCCTGGAGGACGCCGGGGCGTCCGACCCTCGGCAGCAGGGTGGTGGACCAGGCGAGGAAGGCCCCGGCCATGAAGTGGTTCGGGACGGCGCGCAGCACGGTGGTGTTCGCCGGGCCGGCGTCGCCGCGCAGGGTGAAGAGGTTGTATCCCGCCGAGGTGGTGAGGAGCGGCACGCCCGCCGCTTCGAAGGCGGGGAGCGCGGCGATGCCGGTGTCGTCCGAGGTGGGGCCGAGGACGGCCAGGACGGAGGGGTCGGAGGTGAGGCGGCGGGCGGCGGCGAGGGCGCCGGTGCGGTCGCCCCGGTCGTCGGAGACCTTGAGTTCGAGGGTGAAGGGCTTGCCCCGGTGGACGGAGTTGAACCGCTCGACGGCGAGCCGGGCGCCGCGTTCCTGGGCCCGGCCGATCTCCTGGGCGGGCCCGGAGAGGTCGGCGAGGACGCCGACGGCCCAGGTCTTCCGGGGGGCCGGCGCGGGGGTCTTCCCGTCTCCGGAGCCGTCCCGTCGGGAGTTCCACAGGGCGAGGGCGCCGCCGCCCGCCGCGAGCACGGCGGCCCCGGCGCCGAGCGTCAGGAAGCCGCGCCTGCTGGATCCGGCCGGGGCGGCGGGGTCCGTGCCGGGCGCGGTGGCGTCGATGTCGGGGAGCGCCAGCATGGCGGCCGAGCGGGCGGCGATGGTGGCGACGACGGGGGCGGGCAGCCAGTCGGCGGCGGCGCCGGGGGCGTCCTCGGTGAGCCGGGCGGCGACGTCCTCGGCGGTGGGCCGGGCGGCGGGGTCCTTGGCGAGGCACTGCCGTACGAGGCCGAGCAGGGGTTCCGGCAGGCCGGCGAGGTCGGGCTCGTCGTGCACGGTCCGGTAGAGGAGGGCGTCGAGGGCGCCGGTGCCGAAGGGCGGGCGGCCGGTCGCCGCGTACGCGAGGAGGCAGCCGAGAGCGAAGACGTCGGCGGCGGGGCCGATGTCGGCGGCGCGGGCCTCGGCCTGTTCGGGGGCGAGGAAGCCGGGGGTTCCGACGACCATGTCGGTCGCGGTCAGTCCGGTCTCGCCGGTGGCGCGGGCGATGCCGAAGTCGATGAGGCGCGGGCCGTCGACGGCGAGGAGGACGTTGCCGGGCTTGACGTCCCGGTGGACGAGCCCGGCCGTGTGCACGGCGGCGAGGGCGCGGGCGACGGCGCCGCCGAGGACGCGGACGCTCCGCTCGGGCAGCGGTCCGTGGGCGCCGACGGCTTCACCGAGGGACGGTCCGGGCACGAAGGCGGTCGCCATCCAGGGCTCGGGGGCGTCGGGGTCGGCGCCGGTGACGGGTACGGCCCAGGGGCTGGAGACCCGGCGGGCGGCCTCGACCTCGCGGCGGAAGCGGGCGCGGAACTCGGGCTGGTCGGCCTGGTCGCCGTGGGTGACCTTGACGGCGGCGAGCTCGCCGGTGTCGGTGCGGCCGAGGTAGACGACGCCCATGCCTCCGGCGCCGAGCCGGCCGAGGAGCCGGTAGCCGGCGATCGACGAGGGGTCCGAGGGCAGGAGCGTCCGCAGTGCCTCGGGGCCGGGACCGGGGGCCGGGGCAGGCAGGGAGGCCGGGCTCACGAGGTGGCTCCCATCCGCGTCTTGACGCGTTCTTCCATGGTGACCTGGGCCTGGGTCTGGACCGTGACGAGGTCCTCGGTGCGGCCGGGCGCGCCCTTGACGGCGGTGGCGATGGTGACCTGGCCGATGCGGACCTGGAACCAGCTGTAGCCCTGCCGCCCCTTGACGGCGTCGTCGAGGTAGAAGCCGCGTTCGGAGAGGGAGTCGCTCGCATGGGCGTTTCCGCCGATGCCGTAGGGCAGGCCGATGGACCCGAGGTCGACGATGCGTTCGCCCTGCCGCAGCTGCTGGTTCGGGCAGCGCAGCGCCTCCTCCAGGGTTTCGGCCATCTCCCAGTCGGCGTCGGATTCGGTGCGGTGCACGGTGACGACGGCGGCGACCCGGAGGGCGCCCTTGCCTCCGGCGGCCGGGATCTCGCTGTGGGCCGTGACGCTGGCGAGGACGGAGGAGGGAAGCGCGCCGGTCTCCCACGCGCAGTCCGTGTCGAGGACCGGCCAGGCGTCGGGGTCGCTGAGGTACGGGCTGCGCTTGACGTAGTCGGGGCCCCAGGCCTCGGGCTCCGCCACGATCTCCAGGGCCAGGCGGCGGGCCTCGGCGGCGTTCTTCGGGACGCGTCTCGGGTCCGGGGTGAAGTCGAGCGCGGTGGGCGTGGGTTTCCCGTCCGGGGTCGGCGCCCCGCTCGCCGTGGGGCTCGTACCGCCGCCGGTCTTCCCGCCCGCGCCGTCGTGCCCCGCCGAACAGCCCGCCAGCAGTAACGTGCCGCCGACCGCCGCCGCCCCGCAGGCGCGCACCAGTCTTCGCCCTGTCCCGACCACGATTCCCCCACGCACGGTCACAGACTCCCCGAATGGTGAGCAGATCGTACGCCTCGGGGCCCCAACACGCCCTGGTTACAACATCATTGGGACGCTTCCCGGACCACGTCGTAACGCACGCGCGCCTCCTCGACCGCGTCGAGGCTGTCGGCGGTCCACCGGGCGAGCTCCGAGACCCGGCGGGCTGCGTCCACCCCCAGCGCCGTGAGGCTGTAGTCGACGCGGGGCGGGATGACGGGCTGGGCGGCGCGGTGGACGAAGCCGTCGCGCTCCAGGGTCTGGAGGGTCTGCGTGAGCATCTTCTCGCTGACCCCGCCGATGGCGCGGCGCAGCTCGCTGAAGCGGTACGAGCGCTCCCCCAGCGCGATCAGGATCAGGACGCCCCAGCGGCTGGTGACGTGCTCCAGGACGCGGCGCTCGGGGCACATGGCGTCCACCACGACGGGCTGCGGCAGTCCGTACTCGGCCTTCTCACTTACTCCCATACCAGTACCTTACTTCAAAGTGGGTACTTACGAAAGGTTAGCGCCCGACATACGGTGAGTGCATCGCCCACCGCACCCCCCACGGGAAGAAGGAAGCACCATGAGCATCGTCGTCACCGGAGCCACCGGACAGCTCGGCCGGCTCGTCATCGACGCCCTCCTCACCGGCGGGTCCGCCGTCCCCGCCGGGTCCGTCGTCGCCGTGGTCCGCGACAAGGAGAAGGCCGCCGACCTCGCGGAGCGCGGGGTCGAGCTGCGGATCGCCGACTACAGCCGCCCGGAGACCCTGGCGGGGGCCTTCGAGGCCGGCGACCGGGTGCTGCTGATCTCCGGCAGCGAGGTCGGTCGCCGCGTGGCGCAGCACGCCGCCGTGATCGACGCCGCCAAGGCGGCGGGCGTGGCCCAGCTCGCCTACACCGGGATCCTCGGCGGCCCGGAGGCCGACTTCACGCTCGCCGACGAGCACAAGGCGACCGAGGAGCTGATCCTGGCGTCCGGCCTGCCGTACACCTTCCTGCGCAACGGTTGGTACTCCGAGAACTACACCGCGAACCTGGCCCCGGTCCTGGCGCACGGCGCCGTCGTCGCCAACGCCGGCGAGGGCCGGATCGCCTCCGCCTCCCGCGCCGACTACGCCGCCGCCGCGGCCGCCGTCCTGACGGGCCCGGCCGAGGAGCACCGGAACACGGCGTACGAGCTGAGCGGCGACACCGCCTGGTCCCTCGCCGAGTACGCGGCCGAGATCGCCGGTCAGACCGGCCGGGAGATCGTCTACAGCGACGTGCCCGCCGCGACCCACCTGGAGATCCTCACCGGCGCCGGGGTCCCCGCGCCCTTCGCCGAGATCCTGGTCGACGTGGACCGGGCCGTGGCGCTCGGCGCGCTCGCCCGGCGGACCGGCGACCTGGCGCGGCTGATCGGCCGCCCGACCACCCCGGTCGCCGAGTCGATCAAGGAGGCGCTGGCCGCCTCGTGACGTTGTCATGACCGTATAGCGGTACGGGCATGACAACCCGCCCCGTGCGGCGCTACCTTCGACGGGACAGCGCGGCACAGGGCGGGAGGTCCGGGTGAAGACCGAGAAGAACGAAGGAAGAGCAGGACTGCTCTACGGGATCGGCGCCTACGGCATGTGGGGACTGGTCCCGCTCTTCTGGCCGCTCCTGAAGCCCGCCGGAGCGGTCGAGATCCTCGCCCACCGGATGGTGTGGTCCCTGGCCTTCGTCGGCATCGCGCTGCTCGCGGTGCGCCGCTGGAGCTGGATACCCGAGCTCGTGCGCAGCCCGCGCAAGCTCGGCCTGATCACCGTCGCCGCCGCCGTGATCACCGTGAACTGGGGCCTGTACATCTGGTCCGTGAACACGGGCCACGTCGTCGAGGCCTCCCTCGGCTACTTCATCAACCCGCTCGTCACCATCGCCCTCGGCGTCCTCGTCCTGAAGGAGCGGCTGCGCCCCGCGCAGTGGGCGGCGGTCGGCGTCGGCCTCTCGGCCGTGGTGGTCCTCGCGGTGGGCGCCGGGCGGCCGCCCTGGATCTCGCTCACCCTCGCGTTCTCCTTCGCCGTCTACGGCCTGGTGAAGAAGAAGGTCAACCTCGGCGGCCTGGAGTCGCTCGCCGCCGAGACCGCCGTGCAGTTCCTGCCCGCCCTCGGCTACCTCGTCTGGCTGGGCACGACCGGCGGTCTGGCCTTCGGCTCCCACGGCGCCGGCCACACCGCGCTGCTCGCCGCCACCGGCATCGTCACGGCGGTGCCACTGGTCTGCTTCGGCGCCGCCGCCATCCGCGTCCCGCTGTCGACGCTCGGCCTGCTCCAGTACCTGGCGCCGACCTTCCAGTTCCTGCTCGGCGTCGTGTACTTCCACGAGGAGATGCCGCCCGAGCGCTGGGCGGGCTTCGCGCTGGTCTGGCTGGCCCTGACGCTCCTCACCTGGGACGCCCTCCGCACCGCCCGCAGGAGCCGCGCGGCGGTCGCGGCGGCCGCCGCGGCGTCCCCCGTGGAGCCCCTCCCCGTGGCCCCCGTGACCTCCGCGCCGTGAGCCTCCCGCCCCGGGCCCGGCCCGCCGGCGGCCGGGGCCGTCACACGTTCAGCAGGCCGTGCTCCCGGATCAGCCAGCAGACCGCCGTCAGGCGCAGGCTCGCGAAGTCGTGGCCCGCGGGCTCGGTCCACTCGGACTCGGAGAGCCGGTCGGTGAACCCGAGGACGTAGTCGGCGAGCTCCTCCCGGCGCAAGCTCAGGCCCTCCGGGCCCCGCCGGGCCGGGAGCAGCGCGTCGCACACGGCCGCCGCGTGCTGGTCGACGGCGGCCACGAGCCCCGGCTCGACGGAGAACTCCGAGAGCCGGGGCATGTACGTGGCGGCGACGTCGGTCAGCGGGCAGACGGGCGATTCGTTCATCCCTCCACATTAGGTGCGTACCGGGCGGTTCAGACCGTGACGTCCGTCGCAGCCTCCGGGACCTCCGTCCGCCGCCCGGCCCGTACCCCCGTCGCCGTGATCAGGGCGCCCAGCGTGACCATCACCACGGGCACGACGAGCGCCGCCCGGAAGCCGCCGAGGCCGCCGCCCGCGATGCCGTACACCGCCGTGACGGCCGCGATGCCGACCGCCGAGCCGAACTGGGTGGCCGTGGTGAGCAGGCCGCTCGCGAGTCCCTGCTCCTCCTCCGCGATCCCCTCGGTGCCGGCGATGGTGAGCGGTCCGTACGCGAGGGCGAAGGCGATCCCGGTGAGCAGCAGCGTCGGGAACATCGCCGCGTACGACCAGTCCGGCCCGACCGGCAGGAACAGCGCGTACGACACGACGGCGAGGACGAAGCCGCCGAGGATCACCCGCGCGTTCCCGAAGCGGGCCACGAGCCGGGGGGTCAGCGTCGGCGCGAGGACCGCGTCGCAGCCCATGACGAGCAGGGCGAGCGCCGTCTCCAGGGACGACCAGCCGCGCAGCTCCTGGAGGTAGAGGGTGGCCACGAACTGGAAGCCGAAGAAGGAGCCGACGAAGAGCAGGGCGCCCAGGTCGGCGCGGACCAGGGAGGCGCGGCGGAGGATGCCGAGCCGGACGAGCGGGACGGCGGCGCGGCGCTCGACGGCGACGAAGAGCCCGGCGAGGAGGAGCCCCCCGGCGGCCGCGGCGGCGGTGACGGTCCAGCCGTCGAGCCCGTGCTCCAGACGGACGACGCCGTAGGCGAGGAGCAGCATCGCCCCGGCGGCGGTGAGCGCCCCGGCGAGGTCGAAGCCGCCCTGGCCGCGGGCCGGGCGCGGCTCCTTCGGGACGAGCCGCAGCGCGGCGACGAGGAGCGCGGCGGCGAGCAGGACGGGGGCGAAGAAGACCCAGCGCCAGCCGAGCTGGGTGAGGAGTCCGCCGATGACGAGGCCGAGGGAGAAGCCGCCGGCGGCGGTGCCGGCGAAGACCAGGAGCGCCTGGTTGCGCTGGGGGCCCTCCTCGTACGAGGTGGTGATGATCGACAGGGCGGCGGGGGTCATGAAGGCGGCGGCGACGCCGGTGACGAAGCGGGCCAGGATGAGGGTCCAGCCCTGGTCGGCGAGGCCGCCGAGGCCGGAGAAGACCAGGAAGACGGCGAGCCAGCCGAGGAACATCCGGCGGCGGCCGAGCAGGTCGGCGGCTCTGCCGCCGAGGAGGGTGAAGCCGGCGTAGCCGAGGACGTAGGCGGACATGACCCAGGCGGCGGTGCCGGTGGTGAGGCCGAGGTCGGCGCGGACGGTGGGCACGGCGACGGCGAGCATGGCGACGTCGATGCCTTCGAGGAAGATCGTCCCGCAGAGGACGAGAAGCAGGCTCCAGGCGCGTAGGGACACAACTGTCTCCAGGACGAGGCGGGTCGGGGTGAGCGGTTACGAAGGAGGGGGTCGGTTCCCTCTTGTAACCACCTGCATCCTGCGGGAGGATCGGGTGCCATGGAAGAAGGCACTTCGAAGTACCCGAGTCACTGCGAGGGAACCTACGGAAGCGCGGGGGACCCCGACCCCTTCCAGTGGGACACGCGCGAGGACTGCGAGGTGCGGCAGATCCTCGACCGGGTCGCCGACAAGTGGTCCCTGCTCGTCATCGCCCTGCTCGACCGCCGCGTCCTGCGGTTCACCGAGCTCAAGCGGGAGATCGACGGCGTCAGCCAGCGCATGCTGACCGTGACGCTGCGCCAGCTGGAGCGCGACGGCCTCGTGAAGCGGACCGTCCATCCGGTGGTCCCGCCGCGCGTCGAGTACGAACTGACGGCGCTGGGAGCCACGTTGCACACCACGATCCGCTCCCTGGTGACCTGGACCGAGCGGCACCAGAACGAGATCGCCGCGGCCCGCGAGGCGTACGACGCGCGGGAGGCGGCGGGGGTGTGAGGCGGGTGCGTCGGGGGCGGGCCTGGCGTCGGGCGGCGGTGCGAGACGCAGCGTGAGCGGTCGGGCGCCCCCGGAAATCCGGTGGCCGCGCCCGCCGTTCTCCCCGCACCCTGAGGCGCATGGAAGAACCGAAGTACCGGATCCGCGCGCTCCACACCGACCGCACGGTCACCGTCTACCAGGCGTACCGGCCCGCGATCGGACGGCCCGCGGCCCGCGACGGGCGCTTCCCCGCCGAGTGGAAGCGGGACCGGATGACGTGGATCAAGCCGTCGTTCCTGTGGATGATGTACCGCTGCGGCTGGGGGACGAAGGAGGGCCAGGAGACCGTCCTCGCCGTCGAGATCACCCGCGAGGGCTTCGAATGGGCCCTGCGGAACGCCTGCCTCTCCCACTACGAGCGCGGCTTCCACCCCGACCAGGCCGCCTGGAAGCGGCAGTTGCGGCAGGCGCCGGCCCGGGTCCAGTGGGACCCGGAGCGCGACGCGCACCTGCGGCCGCTGCCGTACCGCTCGCTCCAGCTGGGCCTGTCGGGCGAGGCCTCCCGGCGGTACGCCGACGAGTGGACGGTCTCCGTCACCGACGTGACCGCCCTCGCCCACGAGGTCCACGGCCTGGTCCGGTCCGGCGACCTGGAGGCGGCCGCCCGGCTCCTGCCCCGGGAGACGCCCTACCCGGAGCCGGAGGGCCTCCTGGACCACCTGCGGGTTCAGCCGCCCGCGACGCCGAAGTTGAAGTCCCCGGTGCCGAGCACCCCGTAGAGCCGCAGCCACAGCGGCATCAGCTGCTCGGTGGCACGGGCGCTCGACAGCTCGCCGAGGTCGATGATGCGGTCGGCGGCCCAGCCGAAGGAGGCGAGCAGCTCCGCGACCACGGCCTTCGCGTCCGCGTCGTCGCCGCTCAGGAAGACGTTGTGGTGCCCGGGGACCCGGCCGGGCTCGACCATGACGGTGTTGGTCATGGTGTTGAGCGTCTTGACGACCCGCGCCTCCGGGAAGGCGGCCTGAAGGTGCTCGGCGACGCTCCTGCCGTCGGGCAGGCCGACCTCGGGCGGGAAGCCCCCGGAGAAGTCGAGCGCGTTGGACACGTCGATCAGGACCTTGCCGCGCAGGTTCGCCGCGCCCGCGGCCTCGACGGCGGCCAGGGACACGAGCCCGCCCGTCGCGTTGACGACCAGTTCGGCCGAGCCGGCCGCGTCGGCGAAGGTGCCGTGCGTCCCGCCGTGCTCCCCCGCCCACTTGGTGGCGTCCGCGTTGTCCGCGGTGCGGGACCCCAGGGCCACCTCGTGCCCCAGCGAGACCAGCTTGGTCGCGAGCCGTCGGCCGACCTCGCCCGTTCCCAGTACGGCGATCTTCATGTGCGTGCGCTCCTTCGGGGCGGGGAGGTCGAGGGAGCCCGACCCTAGTGCCTGCGGCCCCCCGCCGTCCGTCGCCCACCGTCCCGCCGTGCTCCCGCGTCACGCCACCGGCGGAAAATCCGGGTGCCGATCGCGCGCCGGACGGCCAGACTCCCCCGCATGAGCAGCACGTCCCCGGGAGACGGTCCGCCCTCCGAGCCGCCGCTCGTCCGCGAGGTCCACGGCCGGATCGCGTACATCGAGATCCTCGACCGCCCCCCCCCCCGATGATCCCCCGCGTGCTCGGCCCGGTGCCACCGCGCGCCCGGTCCGACCGCCAAGACACCCCCTAGGAGCGATCACCCCCCCATGGCGACCTTCGTGCACCTCACCCCCGGCGCGCACGCGGCGCGCGTGCGCCGTTCCGGGCTCCGGGCCGCCGGGCGCGGCGAGTGGCGCGGGGTGTTCCTCTTCCCCGTCCTCCCCTCGTACACCCTCACCCACCAGTGGCTGCGCGAGCTGTCCCGCCGGCCGGGCCCGCGCGGGTTCGTCGCCGTGCACGTGCGGCTCCCGGACGAGGAGCGGGTGCGCGTCGGCCGGTACAGCGACCGCGAGCCGGCCCTCGTGACGGCGGCGGAGGCGGTACGGCGGGTGGCACGGGCCCCGGACGCCCGGGGCTGGGAGGTGTTCCTGCCGCGGTCCGTCACCGCGGCCGAGGTGCGGCACATCCGGGCGGTGCGGCAGGTCAACGGCTGGCGCTACCGGCCCGACGTCCACGGCACCGCGCCCTGCCTCTGCTTCGGGTGCCGGGAGCGCGGGGGCTACGGCTCACGGCGGCTCGCGGAGCGCCGCCCGCACCCCCTCGACGGACCGCCGCCCCCGCCCCGGGTGCTCCTCGCGCGGCTGGAGGCGGCCCGGACGCGGGACGACACGGCGGCGCTGCTCCAGGCCCTGGAGGGCTACGCGCTGCGGCGGCGCGGCCCGCTGGCGCGGCTCGCCGGGCTCGCCGGGCACCCCGACCCGGAGGTGCGGATCGCGCTGGTCCAGGCGGTGGCGTACTGGTCGACGCCCGGAGTCCCGGAGCTGCTGCGGGAGTTGGGGCAGGACCCCGATCCCCGGGTCCGGGAGGCCGTCGCCGACGCCCTCGTCCGGTGAGCGAACGCACCTGACCGGTTTCCGCTCTTGACGTGAAGTCAAACTCTCACTGAACATTCAGCACGCACGACCGAACGACCGCACAACTGAACAACAGCGCACTCGCACAGCTCCAGCGCCTCGTGGCACCCACGCCCGAGGCGTCTCGCACGTTCCGTCCCATCCCCGTTCGGAATCCGGAGCCCCCACATGAACCTCTCCGTACCCAGACGCGTCACCGCGGCCGCCGCACTCGCGGCGCTCGCCCTCGGCGGACTGACCGGTACCGCCTCCGCCGGATCGCGGGCGGCCGTCGCCGCGCCCGACATCCCGCTGGCCAACGTCAAGCAGCACCTGGCGGACCTCCAGTCGATCGCCACCGCCAACGGCGGCAACCGCGCCCACGGCCGCACCGGCTACAAGGCGTCGATCGACTTCGTGAAGGCGAAGCTGGACGCCGCCGGCTACACGACCACCCTCCAGACCTTCACCTCCAGCGGCGCCACCGGCTACAACCTGATAGCCGACTGGCCGGGCGGCGACCCGAACCAGGTCCTGATGGCCGGTTCGCACCTCGACTCGGTCACCGCCGGTCCCGGCATCAACGACAACGGCTCCGGGTCCGCCGCGACCCTGGAGACCGCGCTCGCCGTCTCCCGCGCGCAGCTCCAGCCGACGAAGCACCTGCGCTTCGGCTGGTGGGGCGCCGAGGAGCTCGGGCTCGTCGGGTCGAAGTACTACGTGAACAACCTGCCCGCCGCCGAGCGTTCAAAGATCAGCGGCTATCTGAACTTCGACATGATCGGCTCGCCGAACCCGGGCTACTTCGTCTACGACGACGACCCCACGATCGAGCAGACCTTCAAGACCTACTTCTCCGGGCTCGGGATACCCACCGAGATCGAGACCGAGGGCGACGGCCGCTCCGACCACGCGCCCTTCAAGAACGTGGGCATCCCCGTCGGCGGGCTCTTCTCCGGCGCCGACTACACCAAGACCTCGGCGCAGGCCCAGAAGTGGGGCGGCACGGCCGGCCAGGCCTTCGACCGCTGCTACCACGCGTCCTGCGACACCACGGCGAACATCAACGACACCGCCCTGGACCGCAACGCCGACGCCATCGCGTACGCGATCTGGAACCTGTCCGCCGGCACGACGACCCCGCCGACGGGCAAGGTCTTCGAGAACACCGCCGACGTCTCCGTCCCGGACAACGGCGCCGCGGTGACCTCCTCGGTGACGGTCACCGGCGTCACGGGCAACGCGCCCTCGACGCTCAAGGTCGGCGTGGACATCGTCCACACCTACATCGGCGACCTGATCGTCGACCTGATCGCCCCCGACGGCTCCGTCTACAACCTGCACAACCGGGCCGGCGGCAGCGCGGACAACATCAACCAGACCTACACCGTCAACGCCTCCTCCGAGGTCGCCAACGGCGTCTGGAAGCTCCGCGTCCAGGACAAGGCCTCGGCCGACACGGGATACATCAACAGCTTCAAGCTGACCTTCCCGTAAGCCTCCCGCGAGGCGTGAAACTCCCGGGTGGGTCGGTGAATTCCGCCCCCGACCCGCCCGGGGTCCCAACTCGGCCGCCGCGCGCAGGTGTTACTCGCCGACGTTGCCTGCCGGCGCTGCTTCCCGGCGTTACTTCCCGGCGTTCGCCGCGTCCACCAGCGCGTCCTTCGTCACCGCGCCGACGTAGACCTTGCCGTCGTCGGTGAGGAGCGCGTTCACCAGCTTCGTGCTGAAGACGGTGCCGGAGCCGAACTTGCCGGTGACCTTGTCGCCGAAGGAGTCCAGGAAGCCCTGGATCTCCTTCGGCGCCTCGTCGGTCCCGGGCGCCGGCGCGCCCGTGTCGAGCTTCGCGATGGCCGTCCAGCCCTCGCCGATGACGTTGACGCCCTCCCCGGAGTCCCCGAAGTCCCCGAAGCCCTTCCCGAGGCCGGGGAAGCCCTCCTCGAAGCCCTTGGGCAGGTCGCCGCCGGACTCCTCCGCCGCCTTCTCCGCCGCGCCCTCGGTGACCTTGGTGCCCTGGGGTGCCTCGAAGGTGAACTCGGAGGCGGCCGGCCGGCCGAAGTCGACCTTCGTGAAGCCGGCGTCGACGACCGGCTTGCCGCCCTGGACCGAGGAGAGGGTGAACTTCAGCGGGGTGCCGTTCGCCGCGTCCACCGCGATCTTCACGGACTCGACCGTCGAACCGCTCTGCTTCGGCTTGATCACCAGCTGGTACGCGTCCCGGCCGGCCACCTTCGCCGTCCCGCCGACCGTGATCGACGTGGTGTCGCCCGCGGCCTTCAGGACCTCGTCGGCGAGCTCCTTGGGGGTGCCGGGGAGCTTCTGCTCCTTCTCGGGGGCGCCGGACGCCGCGCCCTTCTCGTGGAAGGCCTCCTTCGACCTGCTGTCGTAGCCCCAGACGTCGTCGCCGTTGTGGATCAGGCTGTACTCGTCGGAGCCGTCGAGCAGCGTGAGCCGCTGGCGCTCGGGGCCGTCCGCCGCCACGCGCAGGGTGTGGGTGCCCGAGACGAGCTCGGTGAGCTTCTCGGTCGGGTCGGCGGACGAGGAGCCGCCCCCGCCGCCCAGGCCCCCGAGGCCGGACGCCAGGCCGCCGAGGGACGGCAGCCCCAGGTCGGTGGAGATCCGGAAGGTGCCGGACAGGGTCTGGGTGTCCGAGGCGGCGATCTTCTCGATCAGCTGCTGGGCCGTGATCTCCGGCAGGTCCGGGTCACCGGACGCCGCCAGCGCCGGGACGAGCCCGATGGTCGCCGCGGCCACTCCTGCCACCGCGACCGGGACGACGAACCGGCTCGCCTTACGGGTCTCTGCCATGGTCTCCGTTACCTCCGTGCCGTGCTGCCCCTGTGGATGATGTCTCCATCTCACCAGGACGGCGGAGCGGAAGCGTCAGACCCCGGGATCAACCTCACGTACTGCTTCGGGATGACCCGACCCTGAGAAGGGCCGGGCGTCGCGGGGCGGAACGGGAGCGCGACGCCCCCCCAGGGCGTGTCGTGACACTCCCTAGCCCGCCCGGTGGACCACCGCGTCGCACATCTCGGCCAGGGCCGCCTTCGCGTACCCCTCGGGCAGCGGCGCCAGCATCGCGCGCGCCTCCTCCGCGTACCGCACGGTGTCCCGGCGCGCCTGCTCCAGGGCGGGGTGGGCGCGCAGCCGCCGCAGGGCCTCCGCGTGCCGCTCGTCGTCGCCGAGGTCGCCGTCGATCAGGGCGACGAGCTCCAGGTCCTCCGGGCGCCCGTGGGCGGCCGCGGCGGCCCTCAGGCGGAGGACGGGGAGGGTCGGGATGCCCTCGCGGAGGTCGGTGCCGGGGGTCTTGCCGGACTCGTGGGAGTCGGAGGCGATGTCGAGGACGTCGTCGGCGAGCTGGAAGGCGACGCCGAGCCGCTCGCCGTACTGGGTGAGGGTGTCGACGACGCTGTCGTCGGCGCCGGCCATCATGGCGCCGAAGCGGCAGGAGACGGCGACGAGGGAGCCGGTCTTGCCGCCGAGGACGTCGAGGTAGTGGTCGACGGGGTCGCGGCCGTCCGTCGGACCGGCGGTCTCCAGGATCTGACCGGTGACGAGCCGTTCGAACGCCTCGGACTGGATGCGTACGGCCTCGGGACCGAGGTCCGCGAGCGTGTGCGAGGCGCGGGCGAAGAGGAAGTCACCCGTGAGGACGGCGATCGAGTTGCCCCAGCGGGTGTTGGCGCTGTCCACACCCCGGCGGACGTCGGCCTCGTCCATGACGTCGTCGTGGTAGAGCGTGGCCAGGTGGGTGAGCTCGACCACCACGGCGGAGGGCACGACGCCCGGCGCGTAGGGGTCGCCGAACTGGGCGGCGAGCATCACGAGCAGCGGGCGGAAGCGCTTGCCCCCGGCGAGCACGAGGTGCTGCGCGGCCTCCGTGATGAAGGGGACATCGCTCTTGGTGGCGTCCAGGAGGCCCGCCTCCACGGCCGCCAAACCGGTCTGGACATCGGCCTCAAGAGCCTGGTCCCGCACGCTAAGACCGAACGGCCCGACGACGGTCACGAGGGGGTCTCCTGTCTGCTGACGCCTGCTGACGATCACACGGATTGTTCACATGGACTGTTGACGATCACATGGATTGTCGATGTGTCGCTCGATTCACTCAAGCCAGCGTATCCGGTCACCTTTCGATCACCGTGGGCGCCTTCCCGTCGCCCCCGGTATGTTCGGGATCAGCTCATACGACCAGGAGTAAGCGTTTTGTCCCGAACAACGATCGACACCGATCCGAACGGCGAGCAGCCGCCCCCCGAGGACGACCGCGCCTTCCTCGGGCACCCAAGGGGTCTGCTGACCCTCTCCGGCCTGGAGGTCTGGGAGCGGTTCTCCTTCCTCGGCATGCAGGCGATCCTCGTCCTCTACTTCGCCGCCACCGCCGCCGAGGGCGGCCTCGGCATGGACCCGGGCACGGCGGCCTCCGTCGCCGCCGCCTACGGCACCCTCGTCTACCTCGTCTCGGTGGCCGGCGGCTGGCTCGCCGACCGTATCCTCGGCTCCTACCGCGCGGTCCTCTGGGGTGGCATCCTCATCGCCTGCGGGCACTACGCCATGGCCGTGCCGACGGGTGCCATGACCTGGGTCGGACTCGGCCTGATCAGCGCCGGCACCGGACTGCTCAAGCCGAACGTGGCCACGATGGTCGGCAAGCTCTACCGCACCGACGACGACCGCCGCGACGCCGGTTTCGCGCTCTACTACATGGCGATCAACATCGGCGCCTTCGCGGGCCCCCTGATCACCGGCTGGCTCGCCGACCACGAGGGCTACCACTGGGGCTTCTCCGCCGCCGCCCTCGGCATGACCCTCGGCCTGATCCAGTACGTCGCGGGCCGCCGTCACCTGGCCGGACGCAAGCACGCCGCCGAGTTCGCGCTGGCCCCCGACGCCCTGCGCCGCGCGGTCCGGATGATCATCGTCGGCGCCCTCGTCACCGCCGTCCTCGCCACGGTCCTCGCGCTCGCCGGCTGGCTCACCATGGACCGGTTCGTGGACGTGCTCACGGTGATCTCGGTGATCGCCCCGGTCGTCTACTTCTGGGTGATGTTCACCAGCCCCCGGGTCACGGCCGAGGAGCGCGGCCGCCTCCGGCCGTACATCGTGCTCTTCCTGGCGTCGGTGGTGTTCAACTTCATCCTCTTCCAGGCGTACTCGACGATGATCCTGCTGGCCTCCACGAACGCCCGCACGACCATCCTCGGCTTCGACTTCCCCGCGAGCTGGTACGCCTCGGCCCTGGGCGCCTTCGAGGTCCTCCTCGCCCCCGTGGTGGCCGCCGTCTGGGCCCGGATGGGGCACCGCCAGCCGCACGCCTCCAACAAGATCGCCTACGGCGTGATCCTCGGCGGCCTGTCCTTCCTCCTGATGGTCCTGCCGACCTCCGGGCACGCCGACGACACGTACCGGATGGCCGCGTGGTGGATCGTGGGCTCGTACCTGCTGCTCGGCCTCGGCGACGTGCTCCTGGAGACCTCCGGCATGTCCGCCACCAGCAAGCTCGCCCCCAAGGCCTTCTCCAGCCAGACCATGTCGCTCTGGTTCCTCTCCCTCGCCCTCGCGAACGGCATCCAGGCCCAGACCGTGAAGCTCTACGACGACGTCTCCAAGCCCGTCTACTTCGGCGTGAACGGCGCCGTCGCCGTCGTCGCCGGCCTCGTCGTGATCGCCCTGGCGCCCTGGCTGCGCCGCACCATGCACCCCGTCCACTGAGGTGACCTGATGACGAAGATCCGTACCGACTTCCCGTACGAGACCCGCCACGAGGACATCCGCATCCCGCTGCCCGACGGGACGAGGCTGTACGCGCGCGTGTGGCGCCCGCTCACCGACGAGCCGGTACCGGCGCTCCTGGAGTACCTGCCGTACCGCCTCACCGACTGGACCGCCCCGCGCGACTGGCAGCGCCACCCCTGGTACGCGGGCCACGGCTACGCCTCCGTGCGGGTCGACGTCCGCGGCCACGGCAACAGCGAGGGCCTGCCCGGCGACGAGTACGACCCGGTCGAGCTCGCCGACGGCGTCGCCGTCGTGAACTGGCTCGCCGAGCAGGACTGGTGCACCGGCAAGGTCGGCATGTTCGGGATCTCCTGGGGCGGCTTCAACTCGCTCCAGATCGCCGCCCTCGCCCCCGAACCGCTCAAGGCGGTCGTCACCGTCTGCTCCACCGACGACCGCTACGACAACGACGTCCACTACATGGGCGGCTCGGTCCTCGGCGTCGACATGCACGCCTGGGCCGCCACCATGCTCGCCTTCGTCTCCCGGCCCCCGGACCCGCTGTACGCGGGCGAGGAGTGGCGCGAGCTGTGGCTGCGGCGCCTGGCGGCCGTCGAACCGCTCATCCACACCTGGCTCGCCCACCAGACCCGCGACGCCTACTGGAAGCACGGCAGCGTCTGCGAGGACTACGGGGCGATCCGGGCCGCCGTCCTCGCCGTCGGCGGCTGGCACGACCCGTACCGCGACACCGTCCTGCGGCTCGCCCACCACCTCCCCCAGGACCGGGTGCGCGGCATCATCGGCCCCTGGTCCCACCAGTACCCCGACCGGGGCCTGCCGCCGGGACCGGCGATCGGCTTCCTCCAGGAGACCCTGCGCTGGTGGGACCACCACCTCAAGGGCGCCGAGAACGACGTGATGGCCGAGCCGCTGCTGCGGACCTGGATCAGCGACTCGCACCCGCCGGCCACCGTCTACGAGGAGCTGCCCGGCCGCTGGGTCACCGACCCCGCCTGGCCCTCCCCGCACGTCACCCCCGTCACGTACGGCTTCCAGGGCGCCCCCGTCGTGGTCGACTCGCCCCAGCAGACCGGCCTCGACGCGGGCCGCTTCTTCCCCTTCGGCAACGACGCCGACCTGCCGCCCGACCAGCGCGACGAGGACGCCCACTCGGCCTGCTTCGACTTCCCCGTCCCCGAGGACGGCGGCCCCCTGTGGATCCTGGGGCGGCCCTCCGTACGCCTCGCGCTGCGCACCGCGGCCCCCACAGGACAGGTGATCGCCCGGCTCTGCGACGTCGCCCCGGACGGCTCCTCCACCCTGGTCACCCGGGGCGCCCTGAACTTCTCCGCCCGCTACGGCCGCGACCGGGCCGTGGAGGCCCAGATCGGCGAGACGGAGAACTTCGACTTCGAGCTGAACGGCATCGGGCACGCCTTCGCGCCCGGCCACCGGGTCCGCCTCGCCGTCTCCTCCACGTACTGGCCGTGGATCTGGCCCCAGCCCGACGCCGCCGGCTTCACCCTCGACCCGGCCGGCTCCTCGCTGACCCTGCCGGTCCGGGCGCACACCGAGGACGCCGTCACGTGGGAGGAGCCCGAGCAGTCCCCGCCCCTCGGGGTGGTCTACCCGCGCACCCTGGAGGAGCCGCGGCCGGAGCGCGTGGTGGTCCGTGACGTGGCCCGGGGCGAGTGGACCCTGGAGGTCGACCCGAAGTACGGCGGCACGCGCGTGTACCCGGACGGCCTGGAGTTCACCGAGGACGCCGTGGAGACCTACACGATCGAGGAGAGCGGCCCGCTGTCCGCGCGGACCCGCTCGGAGTGGTCGGTCCGGCTGCACCGCCCCGAGCTCGCCTGGGACGTCACGATCGACACCCGCTCGGAGATCTCCTGCGACGCCGACGTCTTCCTGACCGAGAACGAGGTCGTGTGCAAGGAGGGCGGCGAGGTCGTCTTCCACCGGACCTGGGAGAAGAGGATCCCCCGCACGGCGGGCTGAACTCACGCCGTACGGGGGACCGGTCAGGTGTTACGCCTGCGCGCCGGCCTTGCGGCGGCGGGCGACGACCAGCGCGCCGGCGCCCAGGGCGACGGCCCCGGCGGCGGCGTAGCCGAGCGGCAGGGTGTCGTTCGCGCCGGTGGCGGCGAGGGTGCCGTTCACCGGGGTGTTCGACGAGCCGCCCTGCTGGGTGGTGTTCGAGTTGCCACCGGTGGTGACGCTCGGGGCCGGGGTCGGCGTCGTCTCCGACGGCTTCGGCTCCGGCTTGTCGCCCTTGTCGGCGGCGAGGATGTCGAAGGTCGCGTTCGCGAAGTCGTCGCCGATGCCGCAGCTGCCGTCGTTGTTCTCGTACTCGCCGTAGGCGAAGACCATGCCCTTGCCGGCGGCGGCCTTGGCGTCGACGGTGAGGCGGAGCTTCACGTCGTAGCTGGCGCCCTTGGCGAGCTTGCCGACCTCGATGGAGTCGAACTCCTCGCTGAACTTCGTCCACTCCAGGACGTCCGGGGAGGACCACTCGAGCGGGAGGACGAGCTCGGAGAAGTCCGTGTCCTCGTCGATCTCCTCGCCGGCCGCGGGCTGCCGCATGGCGTTCGCGTAGGCGTTGACCACGTCCAGGGCGTGGTCGGAGGTGTTGGTGACGCGCAGCGAGAAGACGGTGGGCTTCCCGGCGGTGACCTTCTCCGGTCCGGTGAGCGTGACCTTGACAGCGGAGTCCTCCGTGCACTCCTCCCCGATCTCCTCGTAGAAGGCGAGCTCCTCCTTGGCGTCGTCGAGGTCCTTCTTGGCGGCCTTCTCGACCTTCTCGGCGCTCTTGACCGCGCGGTCGGCGGAGTCCTTGGCGGCGGCGAGGGCGGCCGTGTCCTTCTTCAGCTTCTCGGCGGGGGCGGTCTGCGCGGCGACGGCCGCGTCGACGGCGGCCTTGGCGGCCGTCACGGCGTCGGCGGCGGCCTTCTTCTCCTCGTCGGTCGCCGTCTCAGGAAGGTCCGCCACGGCCTTCTCGGCCGTGGCGAGCGCCTCGTCGGCGGCCGTCTTCTTGGCGGCGGCCTCGTCGACGGCCTTCTGGGCGTCGGCGACCGCGACCACGAGGGCGTGCTGGGCGTCGTCCAGGGCCTTGCGGTCCTCGGTGGCCTTGCCGAGGTCGGTGACGGCCTCGTCGTACGCCTTCTGCGCCGCGGCGACGGCGGCCTTCAGTTCATCGAGGGACGGCATGTCGTCCTCGGGGTCGTCCTCGTGGGACGCGGGCTTCGTCGGCGCGGAGGTGGGCTTGGTGTCGGCGAACGCCGGGGCGGCCGAGAGGAACACGACCGGGGTGGTCACGGCTGCGGCCACGGCGGTCGCCAGGATGCGACGGATCTTCACGTTGTGGACCTTTTCCTGGTCAGAGAAAGACAGCGAAGAATGTGGTGGGCGCGCGCCCGCGGCTCCGTCACGCGGCGCGACACCACGGTGATCGTAGGGCCGGACAGGCGCCCGCGGCAGCCCTGTTCTCCCAGCTCGCGGGGGTGTTCCGGACGCTTCCTCGACACAACCCGCACATACGCGGACAGTTGCCCACGGAGGCCGCGGTTTCTGTGTGATCCATGTCATCCGCGCCCGGCGGCCCGACCCGTAACGTGTCCCCCACACCCGTGGAAAGCGAGGCACGCACCGATGTCCGAGCACAGCCCGCTCGACCTGGCCGAGGGCGATCCCTTCGGCCCGCACAACCTCCCGTACGGCGTCTTCTCCACCGCCGACGAGCCCGGGCGGCGCCGGCTCGGCGTCCGCGTCGGCGGGCACGTCCTGGACGCCGGTGCCGCGGCGCACGCGCTCGGTTCCCCGTACGCGTCGCTGCTCGCGCAGCCGAGCCTCAACCCGCTGCTCGCGGCCGGCCGGACCGCCTGGCGCGACGTCCGCCGGGCGCTGACGGCCTGGGTGACGGTGCCCGCGCACCGCGCGGACATCGAGCCGCTGCTGCACCCGCTGGACGCGGTGACGCTGCACCTGCCGTACGAGGTCGCGGACTACGTCGACTTCTACGCGAGCGAGCACCACGCGACGAACGTGGGGAGGATCTTCCGTCCCGACGGGGACGCCCTGACGCCCAACTGGAAGCACCTGCCCATCGGTTACCACGGCCGGGCGGGCACCGTCGTGGTCTCCGGCACCGATGTCGTACGCCCCTCGGGGCAGCGCAAGGCCCCCTCCGACCCGGCCCCGGTCTTCGGCCCCTCGGTCAAGCTGGACATCGAGGCGGAGGTCGGCTTCCTGGTCGGCACCCCCTCGGAGCTCGGGAAGCCGGTCCCGCTGGCGGACTTCCGGGAGCACGTCTTCGGTCTGACGCTGCTCAACGACTGGTCGGCGCGGGACGTGCAGGCCTGGGAGTACGTGCCGCTGGGCCCGTTCCTCGGCAAGTCGTTCCAGACCTCGGTCTCGGCGTGGGTGACGCCCCTGGAGGCCCTGGACGCGGCCCGCACCGCCCCGCCCGCCCGGGACCTCCCCCTCCTGCCGTACCTGGACGACACGGCCGAGGAGGAGCCGGGCGGCTTCGACCTGCGGATCTCCGTGGAGATCAACGGCGAGGTGGTGGCCGAGCCGCCGTTCTCCTCGATGTACTGGACGGCGGCCCAGCAGCTCGCCCACATGACGGTGAACGGCGCCTCGCTCCGCACGGGCGACCTGTACGGCTCCGGCACGGTCTCCGGGCCCGAGGTGAACCAGCGCGGCTCGCTCCTGGAGCTGACCTGGAACGGCCGTGACGCCCTCGAACTGCCGGGCGGCAAGCGGACGTTCCTGGAGGACGGCGACGAGGTCGTCCTCACGGCGTGGGCTCCGGGCCCGGACGGCACCCGGGTCACCCTGGGCGAGGTCCGGGGCCGGGTCGTGCCCTCCGCCTGAGCGTCAGACGGCCCGCCAGAGGGCCGGGACGTTCGGCGGCTCCCAGCCGGCCTGGGCCGTGTGCGTCTGGAGGCACACATAGCCCCGGCCGCCGTAGGTGACGGCGTCCCCGGGCCGGTACGCCCGGCCGGCGGTCCAGGTGCCGCCGGGCGGGGCGGTGGTCGGGGTCGCGGTCGGCGTCGGCGTCGGGCCCGGGTCCTGGGGGACGTCGAGCACGAAGTCGAAGGCGGCCTCCCGGCCGCCGCCGCCGTCCCGGACGGTCATCAGCAGCCGGGCGTCGAAGAGCGAGTCGGTGTTGTTCCTCGGCTCGTTCGGGAAGTACAGCTGCGTGGTGAGCACGGGCCGCCCGGGCGCCTGCACCTTGACGTGGAGGTGCCGGGTGCGGCCCGGGTAGAGCCCGGGGACGATCGTGGTGAGCTTGAAGCCGCCGTCGGCGCCGGTGAACTGGTGCCCGCGGAACTTGAACCCGGTGTTGTCGTAGGCGCCGTTGGTGTCGGCCTGCCAGAAGTCCAGCAGGACGCCGGATATCGGCCGGCAGGCCCGCCCGAAGACGTAGCCGCTGACGGTCAGCCGGGTGCCGGGGCCGTCCAGCAGGCTGCTGCGCTGCGGGGAGGCGGGCTTGAAGTAGGGCCCCTCCATCTGCGGCGGGGTGGGGTCGTCGCCGTCATCGCAGTCCGGGGTGAGGTCGAGGGGCGCCGCGCCGTCGGTCAGGGTCCGGGCGAGGGCGGGGACGCCCATGAGTACGGCGGGCACGGCCATGCCGGCCGCGACGGCGGCCCGCAGCACGGTCTTGCGGGTGACGTGCCCGGTGCTGGTCTCGCTGTCCATGTGCCTGGCTCCTCGGGTGGGGGGCTGGGATCGGCACGAACCTACGAGGCCCCGGCGCCGCCTTCGAGGGACGGAAGCGGGCGGTCGTGGTGTTTTCGGAAGTCGCCCGGACTGCGTCCGACCTCGCGGCGGAAGAAGCGGCAGAAGTAGGCGGGGTCGTCGAACCCGACGCGTGCGGCCACCTGCCGCACGGAGAGCCGCGTGGAGACCAGCAGCCGCTGCGCCTCGCGGGCCCGGGACTCCCGCAGCAGGGCGGCGGGCGTCCGGCCGGTGGCGCCCCGCACGGCCTCGTTCAGGTGCCCCGCCGACACCCCGAGCCGCCCGGCGCACTCCCGCACGGACAGTCCCTCGGCGGCGGCCCGGCCGGCGAGGGCCAGGAACTCCCCGGCGAGCCCCCGCGGCGGGGCGGACGCGGTCCGCTCGCCCGGCATCCGGGCGGCCCGGACCAGGAGCACGTGCAGCAGCGACCGGAGCACCCCGGCGAAGCCGTCGTCGCCGCTCCGGTACTCCTCGGCCAGCTCCTCCATCAGCCGGGAGGTCCGCTCGTGCGCGGCCGGGTCGAGGTCCACCCAGGGCCGGTCGCCCAGCCGCCGGAGCAGTTCCTCGTCGGCCGCCCCGCCCATCAGGAACTCGGGGGTGAACAGCACCAGCGACCCTTCGAGTCCGCGCACGCCCTCCCAGCGGTGCACCTGGCCGGGCAGGATGACGCCGAGCTGCGGGGGCCGGACGGGGTGGCGCTCGGTGTCGAGCACGTGGGTGCCCGTGCCCTCCACGACGTGCACGATCTCGTAGAAGGTGTGGCGGTGCGGATAGTCGGCCCGGGACATCGGGCCCATGGCGTCGAATCCCCCGGCGGCGAAGGGCACTTGGCCGGGGCGTCGCAGTTCCAGCCGGTGCACCGGCGGCTCTCCTTCGCGGGGCACGGCGCTGGGCGCCCCGGGTAAGACCGTGGTCCCGCGCACAGGACCCCCTCCCCAAGAGGTACAGACCAATAGGCGCGTCCACGATGCCACGCCGGGCGCGCCGTGTCAGGACCGCGAAGGGGCCCGGCTCGCCCCCGAGCCGGGCCCCTTCGCGCGCGCGGTCCGCCCTACCGGACGAACACGCTCGCCTGATTCGCCAGGTCCAGGAAGTACTGCGGGGCGAGGCCGAGGACCAGGGTGACCGCGACGCCCGCCGCGATCGTGATGCCCGTGAGGGCGGAGGGCACGGCGACCGTGGGGCCGTCCGCCTTCGGCTCGCTGAAGAACATCAGCACGATGACCCGGATGTAGAAGAACGCGGCGATCGCCGAGGAGATCACACCGACCACGACGAGCGCGCCCGCGCCGCCCTCCGCCGCCGCCTTGAAGACCGCGAACTTCCCGGCGAAGCCGGAGGTCAGCGGGATGCCGGCGAAGGCGAGCAGGAAGACCGCGAAGACCGCCGCGACGAGCGGCGAACGGCGCCCGAGACCGGCCCACTTGGACAGGTGGGTGGCCTCGCCGCCCGCGTCCCGGACCAGGGTGACGACGGCGAAGGCGCCGATCGTCACGAAGGAGTACGCCCCCAGGTAGAAGAGGACGGACGAGATGCCGCTCGGGGTGGCCGCGATGACACCGGCGAGCAGGAAGCCCGCGTGCGCGATCGACGAGTAGGCCAGGAGGCGCTTGATGTCGGTCTGGGTGATGGCGACGACCGCACCGCCGAGCATGGTGACGACGGCGACGCCCCACATGACCGGGCGCCAGTCCCAGGTGAGCCCGGGGAGCACCACGTAGAGCAGGCGGAGCAGCGCACCGAAGGCGGCGACCTTGGTGGCGGCCGCCATGAAGCCGGTCACCGGGGTGGGGGCGCCCTGGTAGACGTCCGGGGTCCACATGTGGAACGGCACGGCGCCGATCTTGAAGAGCAGCCCCATGAGGACCATGGCGAAGCCGATGAGGAGCAGCGCGTCGTTCCCCATGGTGTCGGCGAGCGCCGGGTCGACGGCGCCGATCGAGCCGTCGACGACGCGGGCGATGGTGGCGTACGAGACGGAGCCCGCGTAGCCGTAGAGCAGGGCGATCCCGAAGAGCAGGAAGGCCGAGGAGAAGGCGCCGAGCAGGAAGTACTTGACGGCCGCCTCCTGCGACATCAGCCGCTTGCGGCGGGCGACGGCGCAGAGCAGGTACAGCGGGAGGGAGAAGACCTCCAGGGCGACGAAGAGCGTCAGGAGGTCGTTGGCGGCCGGGAAGACCAGCATGCCGGCGATCGCGAAGAGCGCGAGCGGGAAGACCTCGGTGGTGGTGAAACCGGCCTTGACGGCGGCCTTCTCGTGGTCGCTGCCGGGGACGGCGGCGGCCTCGGCGGCGAAGGAGTCGACCTTGTGGCCGTGGTCGGCCGGGTCGAGCCTGCGCTCGGCGAAGGTGAAGATCGCCACCAGGGAGGCGAGGAGAATGGTGCCCTGGAGGAAGAGCGCGGGTCCGTCGACGGCGATGGCTCCCATGGCCGCGATGTGGGCCTTGGTGGAGCCGTAACCGCCCGCCGCGAGGCCGACGATGGCGGCGAAGGCGGCGGCGAGCGCGAGGACCGACAGGAACACCTGGCTGTGGTAGCGGCCCCGGCGGGGCACGAAGGCCTCGACGAGGACGCTGACGATCGCGGCGCCGAGCACGATGAGCACGGGCGAGAGCTGCGTGTACTCGATGTGGGGCGCCGGGATCTTGTCCAGCGGTTCGGCAGCGTTCGTCCACAAGCTGTGGACAGCCATGGGGCTCACTTGGCCGCCTCCACGTTCTGAATCTGGGGCTGGGGGTCCGTCTGCCGGACGTCGGACATGGTGTGCTCCACGGCCGGGTTGACCACGTCCGTCAGCGGCTTCGGGAAGACCCCGAGGAAGATCAGGACGGCGATCAGCGGGACGACCACGGCCAGTTCACGGGCCTTCAGGTCGGGCAGCGCCCGCACCTCCTCCTTCACCGGCCCGGTCATCGTCCGCTGGTACAGGACGAGGGTGTAGAGCGCGGCGAGGACGATGCCGGTGGTGGCGATGATCCCGGCCACCGGATACCGGGCGAAGGTGCCGACCAGGACCAGGAACTCGCTGACGAACGGAGCGAGTCCGGGCAGCGACAGGGTCGCGAGACCGCCGATCAGAAAGGTGCCGGCGAGGACCGGGGCGACCTTCTGGACACCGCCGTAGTCGGCGATGAGCCGCGAGCCGCGCCGGGAGATCAGGAAGCCGGCGACGAGCATCAGCGCGGCCGTCGAGATGCCGTGGTTGACCATGTAGAGCGTGGCACCCGACTGGCCCTGGGTGGTCATCGCGAAGATGCCCAGGATGATGAAGCCGAAGTGCGAGATCGACGCGTACGCGACCAGGCGCTTGATGTCCCGCTGGCCGACCGCGACCAGCGCCCCGTACACGATGCTGATCAGGGCGAGGACGACGATCGCGGGGGTGGCCCACTTGCTGGCCTCGGGGAAGAGGCCGAGGCAGAAGCGGAGCATCGCGAAGGTGCCGACCTTGTCGACGACGGCGGTGATGAGGACGGCGACCGGGGCGGTGGCCTCGCCCATCGCGTTCGGCAGCCAGGTGTGCAGCGGCCAGAGCGGCGCCTTCACCGCGAAGGCGAAGAAGAAGCCGAGGAACAGCCAGCGCTCGGTGCTGGTCGCCATCTCCAGGGAGCCGTTGGCGCGGGCCTCGGCGATCTCGGTGAGCGAGAAGTTCCCCGCGACCACGTAGAGCCCGATGACGGCGGCGAGCATGATCAGGCCGCCGACGAGGTTGTAGAGGAGGAACTTGACCGCCGCGTAGGAGCGCTGGGCCGCCGCGTTCTCGTCGGAGCCGCTGTGCGCGCGGTCGCCGAAGCCGCCGATGAGGAAGTACATCGGGATGAGCATGGCTTCGAAGAGGATGTAGAAGAGGAAGACGTCGGTGGCCTCGAAGGAGAGGATCACCATCGCCTCGACCATGAGGATCAGGGCGAAGAAGCCCTGCGTCGGCCGCCACCGCTTCGAGGAGGTCTCCAGCGGGTCGGCGTCGTGCCAGCCGGCCAGGACGACGAACGGGATCAGCAGGGCGGTGAGCGCGATGAGCGCCACCCCGATGCCGTCGACCCCGAGCTCGTACCGGACGCCGAAGGCCTTGATCCAGGAGTGGGACTCGACCAGCTGGTAGCGGTCGCCGCCGGGCTCGAACCGGGCCCAGACCACCCCGGCCAGGACGAGCGTGGCCAGCGAGACGAGCAGCGCCAGCCATTTGGCGGCGGTGCGGCGGGCCGCGGGGACGGCGGCGGTGAGGATCGCACCGACCGCCGGCACCGCTGCCGTCGCCGTAAGGAGCGGGAAGGACATGAGCGTTACACCGCCCTCATCAGCAGGGTCGCGGCGATCAGCACCGCCGTACCTCCGAACATGGAGACCGCGTACGAGCGGACGTAGCCGTTCTGGAGCTTGCGCAGCCGGCCGGAGAGTCCGCCGACCGAGGCCGCGGTGCCGTTGACGACGCCGTCGACCAGGCTGTGGTCGACGTAGACCAGCGAGCGCGTCAGGTGCGTGCCGCCGGTGACGAAGACCGCGTGGTTGAAGTCGTCCTGGAGCAGGTCGCGGCGGGCGGCCCGGGTGAGGAGCGAGCCGCGCGGGGCGACCACGGGGACGGGCTTGCGGCCGTACTGGAGGTACGCGAGGCCGACGCCGACCACCATGACGACGACGGTGGCGGTGGTGACGGCCGCGGCGCTGATCGGCGCGTGGCCGTGCTCGAAGCCGGTGACCGGCTCCAGCCACTCGACGAAGCCGGCGAACTCGAAGAGCGCGCCCGCGGCGACCGAGCCGACGGCGAGCAGCACCATCGGGATCACCATGGACTTCGGCGACTCGTGCGGGTGCGGCGGCTCGCCCTTCTCGTCGGGCTGCCAGCGCTTCTCGCCGAAGAAGGTCATCAGCATCACGCGGGTCATGTAGTACGCGGTGATGGCGGCGCCCAGCAGGGTGACCGCGCCGAGGATCCAGCCCTCGGTGCCGCCCTTGGCGAAGGCCGCCTCAATGATCTTGTCCTTGGAGAAGAAGCCGGACAGACCCGGGAAGCCGATGATCGCCAGGTAGCCGAGGCCGAAGGTGACGAAGGTGACCGGCATGTACTTCCGCAGGCCGCCGTACCTGCGCATGTCGACCTCGTCGTTCATGCCGTGCATGACGGATCCGGCACCGAGGAAGAGCCCGGCCTTGAAGAAGCCGTGGGTCACCAGGTGCATGATCGCGAAGACGTAGCCGATGGGGCCGAGCCCGGCCGCCAGGATCATGTAGCCGATCTGCGACATCGTCGAACCGGCGAGCGCCTTCTTGATGTCGTCCTTCGCGCAACCGACGATCGCACCGAAGAGGAGCGTGACCGCGCCGACGACGGTGACGACGAGCTGCGCGTCCGGAGCGGCGTTGAAGATGTCGGCGGAGCGGACGATCAGATAGACGCCGGCGGTCACCATCGTGGCCGCGTGGATGAGGGCCGAGACCGGGGTCGGGCCCTCCATCGCGTCCCCGAGCCAGGACTGTAGCGGCACCTGGGCCGACTTGCCGCAGGCGGCGAGGAGCAGCATCAGGCCGATCGCGGTCAGCTTGCCCTCGGAGGCCTGGTCGGTCGCCGCGAGCACCGGCCCGAAGGCGAAGGTGCCGAAGGTGGTGAACATCAGCATGATGGCGATCGACAGGCCCATGTCGCCGACCCGGTTGACCAGGAAGGCCTTCTTCGCGGCGGTGGCCGCGCTGGGCTTGTGCTGCCAGAAGCCGATGAGGAGGTACGAGGCGAGGCCGACGCCCTCCCAGCCGAAGTACAGCAGCAGGTAGTTGTCGGCGAGGACGAGCAGGAGCATCGCCGCGACGAACAGGTTGAGATAGCCGAAGAACCGGCGGCGGCGCTCGTCGTGCTCCATGTAGCCGATGGAGTAGACGTGGATGAGCGTGCCGACCCCGGTGATCAGCAGGACGAAGGTCATCGACAGCTGGTCGAGCTGGAAGGCCATGTCCGCCTGGAAGCCCTCGACGGGGATCCAGGTGTAGAGCGTCTGGTGCAGGGCGCGGTCGTCCGCGCCCTTGCCGAGCATGTCGGCGAAGAGCGCCAGGCCGAGCGCGAACGACACGCCCGCGAGGAGCGTGCCGAGCCAGTGCCCGTACCGGTCGAGCCGCCGCCCGCCGAGGAGCAGCACCGCCGCGCCGAGCAGGGGCGCCCCGATGAGCAGCGCAATGAGATTTTCCACGGTCAGCCCCTCACAGTTTCATCAGGCTGGCGTCGTCGACCGAGGCCGAGTGGCGGGCACGGAAGACGGACACGATGATCGCGAGCCCGACGACGACCTCCGCGGCGGCGACGACCATCGTGAAGAACGCGATGATCTGGCCGTCGAGGTTGCCGTGCATGCGGGAGAAGGTGACGAACGCGAGGTTGCAGGCGTTGAGCATGAGCTCGACGCACATGAAGACGACGATCGCGTTCCGCCGGATCAGGACCCCGGCCGCACCGATGGTGAACAGCAGGGCGGCGAGGTACAGGTAGTTGACGGGATTCACCGGGTGGCCTCCTCTTCGTCCCGGTTCCGGCCGAGCCGCTCCTCGGAGCGCTGCTCCAGTGCCTTGAGGTCGGCCATCGCCTCGGCGGACACGTCCCGGATCTGGCCCCGCTTGCGCAGGGTCCCCATGACGGTGAGCTCCGCCGGCGTGCCGTCGGGCAGCAGTCCGGCGACGTCGACGGCGTTGTGCCGGGCGTACACGCCGGGGGCGGGCAGCGGCGGCACGTGCGAACCCTCGCGCACGCGCTGCTCGGAGAGCTCGCGCTGGGTGCGGGCCCGCTCGGTGCGCTCGCGGTGGGTGAGCACCATCGCGCCGACGGCCGCCGTGATCAGCAGCGCGCCGGTGATCTCGAAGGCGAAGACGTACTTGGTGAAGATGAGGGCGGCGAGGCCCTCGACGTTCCCTCCGTGGGCGCTGTTCGCCGCGCCGAGTCCGGCGAACTGCGACAGCGAGGCGTTGCCGATGCCGGCGGCCAGCAGGATGCCGAAGCCGAGGCCGCAGGCGGCGGCCCACCAGCGCTGCCCCTTGAGGGTCTCCTTCAGCGAGTCCGCGGCCGTGACGCCGACCAGCATGACGACGAAGAGGAAGAGCATCATGATCGCGCCGGTGTAGACGACGATCTGGACGATGCCGAGGAAGTACGCGCCGTTGGCGAGGTAGAAGACCGCCAGGACGATCATGGTCCCGGCGAGGCTGAGGGCCGAGTGCACGGCCTTCCTCATCAGGATCGTGGACAGCGCGCCGACGACGGCGACGGTGCCGAGGACCCAGAACTGGAAGGCCTCACCGGTGGACGTCGTGTACGCCGCGAGGTTCGCGCTCATGCGTCCGCCCCCTCCGGCTCGCCCTTCTCCCCCTTGGACACGGCGACCTGGCGGACCGTGCCGGGCGCGGCCTCGGTGACCAGGCCCCGGTAGTAGTCCTGCTCGGTCATGCCGGGGAAGATCGCGTGCGGCGAGTCGACCATGGTCTCCTCCAGGCCCGCGAGGAGCTGCTCCTTGGTGTAGATCAGGTTCTCGCGGGAGGAGTCGGCCAGTTCGAACTCGTTCGTCATGGTCAGCGCGCGCGTGGGGCACGCCTCGATGCACAGTCCGCAGAGGATGCAGCGGGCGTAGTTGATCTGGTAGACGCGGCCGTACCGCTCGCCCGGCGAGTAGCGCTCCTCGTCGGTGTTGTCCGCGCCCTCGACGTAGATGGCGTCGGCGGGACAGGCCCAGGCGCACAGCTCGCAGCCGACGCACTTCTCCAGGCCGTCGGGGTGACGGTTGAGCTGGTGCCGGCCGTGGAAGCGGGGCGCCGTCGTCTTCTGCTGCTCCGGGTACTGCTCGGTCAGCCGCTTCTTGAACATGGCCTTGAAGGTCACGCCGAAGCCGGCCACCGGATTCTGGAAGTCAGACACCGTCCGTCTCCTTTCCATCACTCGCAGTAGCAGTATCGGGGGCGCCACTGACAACGAGGTCCCGGTCGCGCCGGGGCCTGCGCCGGGGCACGGCCGGCAGGGACTGTCCGGGCTTGGGCGGTACGGGGAAGCCGCCCGCCATCGGGTCGAAGGAGGTCTCCTCCGCGGCGCCCGCCCCGGCCGCCTTCGCCCTCCGGTCGCGGAAGAGGTCGACCAGGAAGGACAGCAGCAGCAGCCCGAGCACGGCGCCGGCCACGTACAGCACGATGTCGGCGAAGGCGATGTTCTCGTTCCGCAGGGCGCGGACGGTGGCGACCAGCATCAGCCAGACCACGGAGACCGGGATGAGGACCTTCCAGCCGAGCTTCATCAGCTGGTCGTAGCGGACGCGGGGCAGGGTGCCGCGCAGCCAGATGAAGAAGAACAGCAACAGCTGCACCTTGATGACGAACCAGAGCATCGGCCACCAGCCGTGGTTCGCGCCCTCCCAGAAGGTGGAGACCGGGTACGGGGCCCGCCAGCCGCCGAGGAAGAGCGTCACCGACACGGCCGAGACCGTCACCATGTTCACGTACTCGGCGAGCATGAACATCGCGAACTTGATGGACGAGTACTCGGTGTTGAAGCCGCCGACGAGGTCGCCCTCGGACTCCGGCATGTCGAAGGGGGCGCGGTTCGTCTCGCCGACCATCGTGACGATGTAGATGATGAACGAGACCGGCAGCAGGATCACGAACCAGCGGTCCGCCTGCGCCTCGACGATCTTCGAGGTCGACATCGACCCGGAGTAGAGGAAGACGGAGGCGAAGGCCGCACCCATCGCGATCTCGTACGAGATCATCTGCGCGCACGAGCGGAGCCCGCCGAGCAGCGGGTACGTGGAGCCGGAGGACCAGCCGGCGAGGACGATGCCGTAGATGCCGACGGAGGCGACCGCGAGGACGTACAGCATCGCGATCGGCAGGTCGGTGAGCTGCATCGCGGTCCGGTGGCCGAAGATCGAGACCTCGTCGCCGGCCGGGCCGAAGGGGATCACGGCGATCGCCATGAAGGCGGGGATCGCGGCGATGATCGGGGCGAGGACGTAGACGACCTTGTCGGCCTTCTTGACGATCACGTCCTCCTTGAGCATCAGCTTGATGCCGTCCGCGAGGGACTGGAGCATGCCCCAGGGGCCGTGCCGGTTGGGGCCGACGCGCAGCTGCATCCAGGCGACGACCTTGCGCTCCCACACGATGGAGAAGAGCACGGTGACCATCAGGAAGGCGAAGCAGAAGACGGCCTTGATCAGCACGAGCCACCAGGGGTCCGTACCGAACATGGACAGGTCTTCGGCGGCGAGCGGCGTGGTCATGCCTGCACCTCCTGCGGGGTCGCCGGGCCGATGCGGACCAGGTCGCCGGGGTGGGCGCCGGTGTCGGAGAGGACGCCTCGGCCGGCCGAGTTCAGCGGGAGCCAGACGACGCGGTCGGGCATCTCGGTGACCTGGAGCGGGAAGGCGGTGGAGCCCGCGGGGCCGGTCACCTCCAGGACGTCGCCGTCCTTGACGCCGGTGTCGGCGGCGGTGGCGGCGGAGAGCCGGGCGACCGCGGCGTGCCGGGTGCCGGCCAGCGCGGTGTCGCCCTCCTGGAGCCTGCCGAGGTCGAGGAGGAGGCGGTGTCCGGCGAGGACGGCCTCCCCGTCGCCGGGCCGGGGCGCGGGCACGGCGTGCGCGGTGGGCTCGGAGGCCCGCTCCTCGGTCCAGCCGCCGAGCCGGTCCAGCTCCCGCCGCACGGACCGGAGGTCGGGCAGGGCGAGGTGGACGTCGAGGGCGTCGGCCAGCATGTGGAGCACCCGGGCGTCGGTCGGCGCCAGGGGCCGGGTCATCTGCTCGGGCTTCAGCGCGGCCTCGAACATCCGGGCCCTGCCCTCCCAGTTGAGGAAGGTGCCGGGCTTCTCGGCGACGGCGGCGACGGGCAGGACGACGTCGGCGCGGTCGGTGACCTCCCCGGGCCGCAGCTCCAGGGAGACGACGAAGGCCGCGTCGAGGGCCTCGCGCGCGCGTGCCGGGTCCGGCAGGTCGGCGACCTCGACGCCGGCGACGAGCAGCGCGCCGAGCTCTCCGGCGGCGGCGGCCTCGACGATCTGGCCGGTGTCGCGGCCGTAGCGGTGCGGGAGTTCGCGGACGCCCCAGGCGGCGGCGACCTCCTCACGCGCGCGCGGGTCGGTGGCGGGCCGGCCGCCGGGCAGCAGCGCCGGGAGGGCTCCGGCCTCGACGGCGCCGCGCTCGCCGGAGCGGCGCGGGATCCAGACGAGGCGGGCGCCGGTGGCGGCGGAGGCGCGCAGGGCGGCGGTGAGCGCTCCGGGCACGCCCGCGAGCCGCTCGCCGACGGCGAGGACGGCGCCCTCCTGGCGGAGGGCCTCGGCCGCGCCGGCGCCGTCCTCGGACAGGCCGACCCGGGAGGTGAGGGCGTCGAGCCACTCGGTCTCGGTGCCGGGGGCGGCGGGCAGCAGGGTGCCGCCCGCCTTCTCCAGGCCCCGGGTCGCGAACGGGGCGACGGCGTAGGTCTTCTGGCCGTGCTTGCGCCAGGCCTTGCGGAGCCGCAGGAAGACGCCGGGGGCCTCCTCCTCGGACTCCAGGCCGACGAGGAGTACGGCCGGTGCGGCCTCCAGGGAGGTGTACGTGACACCCGACCCGTCCAGGTCGCGTCCCCGGCCGGCGACGGCGGAGGCGAGGAAGTCGGCCTCCTCGCCGGAGTGGATCCGGGCCCGGAAGTCGATGTCGTTGGTGTCGAGGGCGATCCGGGCGAACTTGGCGTAGGCGTAGGCGTCCTCGACGGTCAGCCTGCCGCCGGTCAGGACGCCGGTCCGGCCGCGGACGAGGCCGCGGGCGGCGGCCTCCAGGGCCTCGGGCCAGGAGGCGGGCTCCAGCTCACCGCTCTCCTGGTTCCGGACGAGCGGGGTGGTCAGCCGGTCGCGCTGCTGGGCGTAGCGGAAGCCGAAGCGGCCCTTGTCGCAGATCCACTCCTCGTTGACCTCGGGGTCGTCGGCGGCGAGCCGCCGCATGACCTTGCCGCGCCGGTGGTCGGTGCGGGTGGCGCAGCCGCCGGCGCACTGCTCGCAGACGGACGGCGAGGAGACCAGGTCGAAGGGGCGGGAGCGGAAGCGGTAGGCGGCCGAGGTGAGGGCGCCGACGGGGCAGATCTGGATGGTGTTGCCGGAGAAGTACGACTCGAAGGGGTCGCCCTCGCCGGTGCCGACCTGCTGGAGCGCGCCGCGCTCGATGAGCTCGATCATGGGGTCGCCCGCGACCTGGTTGGAGAAGCGGGTGCAGCGGGCGCACAGGACGCACCGCTCGCGGTCGAGCAGCACCTGGGTGGAGATCGGGACGGGCTTCTCGTAGGTCCGCTTGACGCCCTCGAAGCGGGACTCGGCCTGTCCGTGGGACATGGCCTGGTTCTGTAGGGGGCATTCGCCGCCCTTGTCGCAGACGGGGCAGTCCAGCGGGTGGTTGACGAGCAGCAGCTCCATCACGCCGTGCTGGGCCTTCTCGGCGACGGGGCTGGTCAGCTGGGACTTCACCACCATGCCGTCGGTGCAGGTGATGGTGCAGGAGGCCATGGGCTTGCGCTGTCCCTCGACCTCGACGATGCACTGGCGGCAGGCGCCGGCGGGGTCGAGGAGCGGGTGGTCGCAGAAGCGCGGGATCTCGATGCCGAGCTGTTCGGCGGCGCGGATGACCAGGGTCCCCTTGGGGACGGAGACCTCGATGCCGTCGATGGTCAGCGTGACGAGGTCCTCCGGCGGCACGGCCGGGCTGCCGCCTCCCGCCGGTCCGGACTCGGTGACGGTCATGCGGTCACCTCCTTGTGGTTGTCCGCCCAGGCGGTCGACTTGGCCGGGTCGAAGGGGCAGCCCTTGCCCGTGATGTGCTGCTCGTACTCGTCGCGGAAGTACTTCAGCGAGGAGAAGATCGGTGAGGCGGCGCCGTCGCCGAGCGCGCAGAACGACTTGCCGTTGATGTTGTCGGCGATGTCGTTGAGCTTGTCGAGGTCGGACATCGCGCCCTTGCCGGCCTCGATGTCGCGGAGCAGCTGGACGAGCCAGTACGTGCCCTCGCGGCAGGGCGTGCACTTGCCGCAGGACTCGTGGGCGTAGAACTCGGTCCAGCGGGTGACGGCCCGGACGACGCAGGTGGTCTCGTCGAAGCACTGGAGGGCCTTGGTGCCGAGCATGGATCCGGCGGCGCCGACGCCCTCGTAGTCGAGGGGCACGTCGAGGTGCTCGTCGGTGAACATGGGGGTGGAGGAGCCGCCGGGCGTCCAGAACTTGAGGCGGTGGCCGGGGCGCATGCCGCCGCTCATGTCGAGGAGCTGGCGCAGGGTGATGCCGAGGGGCGCCTCGTACTGGCCGGGCGTGGCGACGTGCCCGCTGAGCGAGTACAGCGTGAAGCCGGGGGACTTCTCGCTGCCCATCGAGGTGAACCAGTCCTTGCCCTTGTTCAGGATCGCGGGAACGGAGGCGATGGACTCGACGTTGTTCACCACGGTGGGGCAGGCGTACAGACCGGCGACCGCGGGGAAGGGGGGCCGCAGCCGGGGCTGGCCGCGGCGGCCTTCGAGCGAGTCGAGCAGGGCGGTCTCCTCGCCGCAGATGTACGCGCCGGCGCCGGCGTGCACGGTCAGTTCGAGGTTCAGGCCGCTGCCGAGGATGTTCCGGCCGAGGTAGCCGGCCGCGTAGGCCTCGCGGACCGCCTCGTGGAGGCGGCGCAGGACGGGGACGACCTCGCCGCGCAGGTAGATGAACGCGTGCTCGGAGCGGATCGCGTAGCAGGCGATGATCATTCCCTCGATGAGGGAGTGCGGGTTGGCGAAGAGGAGGGGGATGTCCTTGCAGGTGCCCGGCTCGGACTCGTCGGCGTTGACGACGAGGTAGTGCGGCTTGCCGTCGCCCTGCGGGATGAACTGCCACTTCATGCCGGTGGGGAAGCCGGCGCCGCCGCGTCCGCGGAGGCCGGATTCCTTGACGTAGGCGATGAGGTCGTCGGGGCTCATCGCGAGGGCCTTGCGGAGCCCCCGGTATCCCTCGTGCCGCTCGTACGTCTCCAGGGTCCAGGACTCGGGCTGGTCCCAGAAGGCGGAGAGGACGGGGGCGAGCAGCTTCTCGGGGCTGCTGTTGTTGATCTCGGCGGCCAAGGTCATCACTCCCCCTCCTGACCGGAGGTCTCACCGCGCGGGTGGACGATTCGGTGGTGCGGCTGCTCGCCCTTGGCGAGTCGGAGGCCCACGAGCGAGGCGGGGCCCGCGCCGCCGGTGGCCGCGACGGCGCCGGGGCGCTCGTCGGGGAAGCCGGCGAGGATGCGGGCGGTCTCCTTGAAGGTGCACAGCGGGGCGCCGCGGGTGGGTTCGACGGTGCGTCCGGCCCGCAGGTCGTCGACCATCTTCTTGGCGGACTCGGGCGTCTGGTTGTCGAAGAACTCCCAGTTGACCATCACGACGGGTGCGAAGTCGCAGGCGGCGTTGCACTCGATGTGTTCGAGGGTGATCGTGCCGTCCTCGGTGGTCTCGTCGTTGCCGACGCCGAGGTGCTGCTTGAGCTCCTCGAAGATGGCGTCGCCGCCCATGACCGCGCAGAGCGTGTTGGTGCAGACGCCCACCTGGTAGTCGCCGGAGGGCTTGCGCCGGTACATCGTGTAGAAGGTGGCGACGGCGGTGACCTCGGCGGTGGTCAGGCCGAGGAGCTCGGCGCAGAACCGCATGCCGGTGCGGGTGACGTGGCCTTCCTCCGACTGCACGAGGTGCAGCATCGGCAGGAGCGCGGAGCGGGAGTCCGGGTAGCGGCCGATGATCTCCCTCGCGTCCTCCTCCAGGCGGGCGCGGACGTCCGCCGGGTAGGCGGGGGCGGGGAGCTGGGGCATGCCCAGGCTGATCTGGTCGGTCATCGGTCGACGCCTCCCATCACGGGGTCGATGGAGGCGACGGCGACGATGACGTCGGCGACCTGGCCGCCCTCGCACATCGCGGCCATGGCCTGGAGGTTGGTGAAGGACGGGTCGCGGAAGTGGACCCGGTAGGGGCGGGTGCCGCCGTCGGAGACGACGTGGACGCCGAGCTCGCCCTTGGGCGACTCCACGGCGGCGTAGGCCTGTCCGGCGGGGACCCGGAAGCCCTCGGTGACCAGCTTGAAGTGGTGGATCAGGGCCTCCATGGAGGTGCCCATGATCTTCGCGATGTGGTCGGTGGAGTTGCCCAGGCCGTCGGTGCCGAGGGCGAGCTGGGCCGGCCAGGCGATCTTCTTGTCGCCGACCATGACGGCGCCGGGCTCCAGGCGGTCGAGGCACTGCTCGACGATGCGGAGGGACTGGCGCATCTCCTCCAGGCGGACGAGGAACCGTCCGTAGGAGTCGCAGCTGTCGGCGGTCGGGACCTCGAAGTCGTAGTTCTCGTAGCCGCAGTACGGGTCGGTCTTCCGCAGGTCGTGCGGGAGGCCCGCCGACCGGAGGATCGGTCCGGTGGCGCCGAGGGCCATGCAGCCGGTGAGGTCGAGGTAGCCCACGTCCTGCATGCGGGCCTTGAAGATCGGGTTGCCGGTGGCGAGCTTGTCGTACTCCGGCAGGTTCTTCTTCATCGTCTTCACGAACTCGCGCACGGCGTCGACGGCGCCGGGCGGGAGGTCCTGGGCGAGGCCGCCGGGGCGGATGAACGCGTGGTTCATGCGGAGCCCGGTGATCAGCTCGTACAGGTCCAGGATCATCTCGCGGTCCCGGAAGCCGTAGATCATGATCGTGGTGGCGCCGAGCTCCATGCCGCCGGTGGCGATGCACACCAGGTGCGAGGAGAGCCGGTTGAGCTCCATGAGCAGGACCCGGATGACGCTGGCGCGGTCCGGGATCTGCTCGGTGACGCCGAGGAGCTTCTCCACGCCGAGGCAGTACGCCGTCTCGTTGTAGAACGAGGTGAGGTAGTCCATGCGCGTGACGAAGGTGGTGCCCTGCGTCCAGGTCCGGAACTCGAGGTTCTTCTCGATGCCGGTGTGGAGGTAGCCGATGCCGCAGCGGGCCTCGGTGACGGTCTCGCCGTCGATCTCCAGGATGAGCCGGAGCACGCCGTGGGTGGACGGGTGCTGGGGCCCCATGTTGACGATGATGCGCTCGTCGTCGGCCTTCGCGGCGGACTGGACGACCTCTTCCCAGTCGCCGCCGGTCACCGTGTAGACGGCGCCCTCTGTGGTCTCCCGCGGAGACGCGTGTTCGGTGGACATCAGCTGTACGACCTCCGCTGGTCCGGAGCCGGGATCTGGGCGCCCTTGTACTCGACGGCGATGCCGCCGAGGGGGTAGTCCTTGCGCTGCGGGTGGCCCTGCCAGTCGTCCGGCATCATGATCCGGGTGAGGGCGGGGTGGCCGTCGAAGACGATGCCGAAGAAGTCGTACGCCTCGCGCTCGTGCCAGTCGTTCGTCGGGTAGACGGCGACGAGCGACGGGATGCGCGGGTCGCCGTCCGGGGCGGAGACCTCCAGGCGGATCAGCCGCCCGTGGGTCAGCGAACGCAGGTGGTAGACGGCGTGCAGCTCGCGGCCCTTGTCGCCGGGGTAGTGGACGCCGGAGACGCCGGTACAGAGCTCGAAGCGGAGCGCCGGGTCGTCGCGCAGGGTGCGGGCCACGCGGACCAGGTGCTCGCGCTCGACGTGGAAGGTGAGCTCGTCCCGGTCGACGACCGTCTTCCCGATCGCGTTCTCCGGGAGGAGGCCCTGCTCCTCCAGGGCGCCCTCCAGCTCGTCGGCGACCTCGTCGAACCAGCCGCCGTAGGGGCGGGCGGCCGGGCCGGGGAGCCGGACGGAGCGGACGAGGCCGCCGTAGCCGGACGTGTCCCCGCCGTTGTTCGCGCCGAACATGCCGCGCTGGACGCGGACCTCCTCGCCGTGGTCCCCGCGCTGGCCCGGCAGGTTCTGCCCGCCCTGGTCCTTCTCGGGGTTGGGGGTTTCGTCACTCACCGGAGCAGACCCTTCAGCTCGATGGTCGGCAGGGCCTTGAGCGCCGCCTCCTCCGCCTCACGGGCCGCCTCCTCGGCGTTCACGCCGAGCTTGGAGGACTGGATCTTCTGGTGGAGCTTGAGGATCGCGTCCAGGAGCATCTCCGGACGAGGCGGGCAGCCGGGCAGGTAGATGTCGACCGGCACGATGTGGTCGACGCCCTGCACGATCGCGTAGTTGTTGAACATGCCGCCCGAGGAGGCGCAGACGCCCATGGAGATGACCCACTTGGGATTGGGCATCTGGTCGTAGACCTGCCTCAGGACGGGCGCCATCTTCTGGCTGACCCGGCCGGCCACGATCATCAGGTCGGCCTGGCGCGGCGAGCCGCGGAAGACCTCCATGCCGAAGCGGGCCAGGTCGTACCGGCCGGCTCCGGTGGTCATCATCTCGATGGCGCAGCAGGCGAGGCCGAAGGTCGCGGGGAACACGGACGCCTTGCGCACCCAGCCCGCGGCCTGTTCGACCGTCGTCAGCAGAAAGCCGCTCGGGAGTTTCTCTTCGAGTCCCATAGGTGCCCCTCAGCCCCTCAGTCCCATTCCAGGCCGCCGCGCCGCCACACGTACGCGTAGGCGACGAAGACGGTGAGCACGAAGAGCAGCATCTCCACGAGCCCGAAAAGCCCCAGGGCGTCGAAGGTGACGGCCCAGGGGTAGAGGAAGACGATCTCGATGTCGAAGACGATGAAGAGCATCGCCGTCAGGTAGTACTTGATCGGGAAGCGACCGCCTCCGGCGGGAGTGGGCGTCGGTTCGATGCCGCACTCGTACGCCTCAAGCTTTGCCCTGTTGTACCGCTTTGGCCCGATAAGCGTGGCCATGACCACGGAGAAGATCGCAAACCCCGCACCCAGGGCACCGAGCACGAGGACGGGCGCGTACGCATTCACGCTCCTCGCTCCTTCCAGTCGTCCTTGACCGTTGGACCGCACCGCCGGGCGTGAAAGATCGCCCCCATGTGAGGCAGTTCACAAGCCCGGCTGCCCCGCATCTTATGCCTGCCCCTCTGTGATCTGCGACACGGGGTACAGCAAGGACTTTGTGATCTCCGCCACCTGACGAAGGATCATGAAGTCGGATGAGCGGTGATCTTGTTGCGCGAAGCACCCAGGTGATCACCAGATGTGACATCCGGACCGGAAATCGCTGTTCGGAGGGGGTGTCGCACTATCAAGTGTTGGCCAGTACAAGCAAATTGGCGGTGGACGGACCCGGGTGATAAAGGATCCGCCCGTCGCCCGGTCGGGGGGTTCGGCGTACGGAGGTGGACACGTGCGCGCTTTCACGAGCTCCCGCGAGACGCGGGTGTGACCTGCGTCACTTCACATGAGCCCCAAAAGAAGAGAGCTTGGCCATCGGTGTCAAGAGGTGGTAAGCGTCGGGCAATTCGGGCTTTTCAATGAAAACCCGTGATCAAGGGCCGGATGACCCATGCCCGATTTGCCCGTTACGGCGTCAATAAGGCTGCCACGGAAGCGGATTCACGGGTTCCGAACGTAACTGTGGCGCAACCCACGTTTCTTGAAGGGAACCCTGATGCCCTGATAGCGGTTGTTCCCATGTCCCACACCGCTCACATACCCAGCCACCGGAAGCCCCGCCGCAGCGCCTCGAAGCTCGCGCTCCGCGCCGGAGTTGCCGGTGGCGTCCTCGGCACCATCGCGGTGGCCGGTGCTGCCGGGCCGGCGAATGCCGAGCCGGTGACCGAGACCATCGAAATGCCCACCCTGGGCTCCCTCGACGGCGTCACCGGCATCGCCAGTGCCGTCGCCGCGTCCGCCGAGGCCTCCCAGCAGGAGGCCCTCGACCAGAACCTGCGGTCCCGCGAGGACGCGGCCCTTCAGACCGCCTCCAAGGAGGCCAAGAAGGCCAAGGCCGAGGCCGAGCGCAAGGCCGCGGCCGAGCGCGCCGAGAAGGCCCGCCTCAAGGCCGAGCAGGAGCGCAAGGAGGCCGCGGAGCGCGAGCGCGCCTCCCGCGACTCCGTCCGCACCCAGCTCACCAGCACGAGCACGTCGGACGACGGCGGCTCCTCGTCCTCGGACGGCGGCTCCGGCGCCTCGCAGGGCGACTCGCAGACGCAGGCCCCCTCCGGCTCCGCCGCCGCGATCGTGGCCTTCGCCAGGGCCCAGATCGGCGACGCGTACGTCTCCGGCGGCACCGGCCCGAACTCCTGGGACTGCTCGGGCCTCGTGCAGGCCGCCTACAAGGCCGCCGGCATCGACCTGCCCCGCATCTCGTACGAGCAGTCGAGCATGGGCACCTCCGTCTCGCTGAGCGACCTCCAGCCCGGCGACGTCCTCTACTGGGGCAGCCGCAGCGGCTCGTACCACGTCGCGATCTACGTCGGCGGCGGCAAGTACGTCGGCGCCCAGAACCCCTCCACCGGTGTCGTCGAGCACACGATGGACTGGGACACGCCCTCCGGCGCGGTCCGCATCCTCTGATTGCGCCTTCACGGTGAAAAGCCGTCACTCCTCGGGGGAGTGACGGCTTTCGCCTTTTCCGCCCCTACGGGGGCGTTTCGTCCTACTTCCGGAAGACCTCGATGATCCGGGCGTAGCTGTCGCCGCCGTGACCCGCCTCCACCGCGCTCCGCATCAGCTCCAGGTGCAGCCTCGGCAGCCGCCCGTCGACGCCCCGCACCTCGCCCGCGTGGAGCAGATGGCCGATGGTCGCCACCTGGACGTCGATCGTCGCGTCCGATCCCGGGTACTCCCCCGCGTCGATCTGCTCCGCGTACCCCGTCATGAACCAGGAGACCGTCGACAGCCAGCGGGTGGCGAGCGCCGTGAAGTCCCGGGCCGGCACCCCGTCCGCGCCGGCGAGGGCGGTGGCGTGCAGCCAGCCGCCGAAGACCGACCACATGAGGCCGAGGAGCCCGGCGTCGTACAGCGAGGCGAGACCCGCGTCCGGACCGAGGTCGATCGGGTCGCCGAGCACGGCGAGCGTCGCGCGGTGCGCCGCGAACAGCTCCGGCCCGCCCGCGTACAGGATCATGTTCGCGCTGTCGCCGACCCCCGGCGGGGTCGTCATGATGCCGCCGTCCAGATAGCCGACGCCGTGTCCGGCGGCCCACGCGGCACTCTCGCGGGCCTGCTCGGGCGAGCCGCTGGTGAGGTTGACGAGGACCCGTCCGCGCAGCGACTCCACGACCGGGTCGAGGAGTTCGCGCACCGCCGGGTAGTCGAGGACGCAGACCACGACGAGCTCGCTCGCGGCGACCGCCTCGGCGACGCCGGCCGCGCGGACCGCGCCTCCGGCGACGAGGGCGTCGGCCTTCTCCGGCGTGCGGTTCCAGACGGTGGTGGGGTGGCCGGCCGCCAGGAAGGCGGCGGCGAGCGCCGCGCCCATCTGCCCGAGGCCGAGGACGGAGACGGTGGTCGTGGTGGTGGGGTGCTGTGCGTTCATGGCGTCCACGCTCGCAGCGGCGGCACCCCGCCGACAGTGGCAGGACTGACCACGGGCGCAAAATTCCTGCCCGCATCTCGGCCGGTCGGCATAGGGTCGCGGACATGAGTCCCGGAGTCGTCGCCATCGCCGTCGTGCCGGACCGCCGGACCGGCACGTCCCTGTGGGAGCTGTACGAGCTCGCCATCGCCTGCGCCGTCTTCGGCAACCCCCAGCCGGACCTCGCCGACCCCTGGTACGAGCTGCGTCTGTGCGGCGAGGCGGGAACCGGGGTGTTCTCGGTGCGGACCTCCCACGGTCTGGAGGGGCTCGTCGGCGCGGACACCGTCATCGTGCCGTCCGTCCCCGACGCCGTCGTCGAGGACGGCGAGGAGGTCCCGGCCGAGCTCGTGGCCGCGCTGCGCGCCGCGGCCGCCTCGGGGGCGCGGATGGTGTCCCTCTGCACGGGCGCCTTCGCGCTCGCCGCCGCCGGACTCCTCGACGGACGCCGGGCCACCGCGCACTGGCAGCACACCGGCCAGCTGGCCGCCCGTCACCCCGGGGTCCTGGTCGACGACTCGGTGCTCTACACCGACGAGGGCACGGTCCTCACCAGCGCCGGGGCCACCGCCGCCCTCGACCTCTGCCTGCACCTGGTGCGCAAGGACCTCGGCGCGGGCGTCGCCGGGCAGCTCGCCCGGCGCCTGGTCGTGCCGGCCCACCGCGCGGGCGGCCAGGCCCAGTTCATCGAGGCGCCCGTGCCGCCGAGCGACGAGGACAGCCTGGGACCGGTCCTCCAGTGGGCCACCGAGCACCTGGCCGAGCCGCTGACCGTCGACCTGCTCGCCCGACGGGCCCGGCTGAGCCCGCGGACCTTCCACCGGCGGGTCCAGGAGGCCCACGGCACCACCCCGTTGCAGTGGCTGCTCCGGCAGCGGGTGGCCCGCGCGCAGACGCTCCTGGAGTCGACCGACCTGCCCGTGGAGCAGATCGGCGACCGCACCGGACTCGGTACGGCGGCCAATCTGCGCCGCCACTTCACCCGCGCGGTCGGGGTGTCCCCGACCGACTACCGCCGGGCGTTCAGGCCTTCGGGGCCACCTTCGAGAGGCCGTTGATGATGCGGTCCATCGCGTCGCCGCCCGTCGGGTCGGTGAGGTTGGCCAGCATCTTCAGCGTGAACTTCATCAGCAGCGGGTGGCTCAGACCGCGCTGGGTCGCCAGCTTCATGATCTTCGGGTTGCCGATGAGCTTCACGAACGCGCGGCCCAGCGTGTAGTAGCCGCCGTAGGTGTCCTTGAGGACCTGCGGGTAGTTCCGCAGGGCCAGCTCGCGCTGGGCCGGGGTCGCGCGGGCGTGCGCCTGCACGATGACGTCGGCCGCGATCTGGCCCGACTCCATCGCGTAGGCGATGCCCTCGCCGTTGAACGGGTTGACGAGACCGCCCGCGTCACCGACGAGCAGCAGGCCCCTGGTGTAGTGCGGCTGCCGGTTGAAGGCCATCGGCAGGGCGGCGCCCCGGATCGGCGTCGTCATGTTCTCCGGGGTGTAGCCCCAGTCCTCCGGCATGGAGGCGCACCAGGCCTTGAGGACCTCGCGCCAGTCCAGCTCCTTGAAGGCGGAGGACGAGTCGAGGATGCCGAGGCCGACGTTGGACGTGCCGTCGCCCATGGGGAAGATCCAGCCGTAGCCGGGCAGCAGCCGGTCCTGCGCGCCGCGCCGGTCCCACAGCTCCAGCCAGGACTCCAGGTAGTCGTCGTCGTGGCGGGGGCTGGTGAAGTACGTCCGCACCGCCACGCCCATCGGGCGGTCCTCGCGCCGGTGCAGGCCCATGGCCACGGAGAGCCGGGTGGAGTTGCCGTCGGCCGCGACCACGAGCGGGGCGTGGAAGGTGACCTCGCGCTTCTCCTCGCCCAGCTTCGCGTGGACACCGGTGATCCGGCCCGTGCGGTCGTCGATGACCGGCGCGCCGACGTTGCAGCGCTCGTACAGCCGGGCACCGGCCTTCTGCGCCTGGCGGGCCAGCTGCTCGTCGAAGTCGTCGCGCTTGCGGACGAGTCCGTAGTCCGGGTACGAGGCGAGCTCGGGCCAGTCCAGTTCGAGCCGCACGCCGCCGCCGATGATCCGCAGGCCCTTGTTGCGCAGCCAGCCGGCCTCTTCGGAGATGTCGATGCCCATGGAGACGAGCTGCTTGGTGGCGCGCGGGGTGAGGCCGTCGCCGCAGACCTTCTCGCGGGGGAACGCCGTCTTCTCCAGGAGCAGGACGTCGAGTCCGGCCTTGGCCAGGTAGTAGGCGGTGGTGGAGCCGGCCGGGCCCGCCCCGACGACGATCACGTCAGCGCTGTGCTCGGAGAGGGGCTTCTCGGTCACGGCGGGTCTCCCGAAAGGTCGGCGAAGAGGACGTAGGGAAGTCTAGGACGGGCGGTGCGGGCCGGGCCGGAGGGGCGGCCCGAGGGGCGGTGGCTACTCCGCCTTGAAGCCGCGGTGCAGGGCGACGATGCCGCCGGTCAGGTTCCGCCAGGCCACGTCCGACCAGCCGGCCTCGCGCAGGAGGCCCGCGAGCGTGGGCTGGTCCGGCCAGGACTGGATGGACTCGGCGAGGTACACGTACGCGTCGGGGTTGGAGGAGACCGCGCGCGCCACCGACGGCAGGGCCCGCATCAGGTACTCCTCGTAGACCGTCCGGAAGGGCGCCCAGGTGGCGTGCGAGAACTCGCAGATCACGACCCGCCCGCCGGGCTTCGTCACCCGGTACAGCTCGCGGAGCGCCTGCTCGGTGTCCTGGATGTTGCGCAGCCCGAAGGAGATGGTGACGGCGTCGAAGACGTCGTCCCTGAAGGGCAGCCGCATGCCGTCGCCCGCGGTGAACGGCATCCAGGGGTGCCGCTTCTTGCCGACCTTCAGCATGCCGAGCGAGAAGTCGCACGGGACGACGTACGCCCCCGCCCGCGCGAAGGGCTGCGAGGAGGTGGCCGTGCCGGCCGCGAGGTCGAGGATCTTCTGCGCGGGGCGCGCGTCGACCGCCCGGGCGACCTCCTTGCGCCAGCGCCGGTCCTGGCCGAGCGAGAGCACGTCGTTGGTCAGGTCGTAGTTGGCCGCCACGTCGTCGAACATGGAGGCGACTTCGTGCGGCTGCTTGTCCAGGGATGCTCGGGTCACCGGCGTTCGGCCTCGCAAGATCGGGTGCGGACGGATCCGCCCATTCTGGCAGGCGGACCCCGGCCGTCCGGAGCGGGCCCGCCCGGAGCCGCGCCGGGCGTCACGAGGACCCGACCGCTCGGGCGTCAGCGCGACCGGTGGACCAGTCGGCCGTCGATCACCGTCGCCACGCACGTCGACGCCCCCCGGCGCACCAGCTCCGCCGTGTCCGCGACGTCGAAGACCGCGAAGCGGGCCGCGCCGCCGGGAGCCAGGCGCGGGAGCAGGATCAGGGGCGTGGGCGACAGCGCCGGGGGCCCGGGGAGGACCTCGGGGCGCCGGCCGACCGCGAGACCCGCGCGGCGCACCGCGTCCAGGGCGCCCCGGGTGCGCAGCTCCCCGGCGACGGCGACCGTGCCGTGCGCCAGCATCCGCTGGACCCCGCGCCGGGCGCTCGCGCCGAGCCGGGCGGGGTCGGCGCGGAGGATCTCCGCGGCCCGCTCCCCCGTGACCGGCGCGGTGCCGTACGTGTCGGCCTCGCGCGGGTCCGGGTGGTAGGTCCGCTCCAGGAGCTCGGGGGCGTACGGATTGAGCAGGCCGGGGGTGAGGATGCCCGGCCAGCGGCGCAGCCGGGCGTCCTGGTGCGCCTCGGCCAGCTCCTCGTACGGGCCGACGGCGGCGATCCGGGCGCCGTCGACGAGGACGGCGGTCTCCGGGGACGCCTCGGCGGCGTGGAGGGTGAGCACGGGTCTCAGCGGGCGTCGAGGAGCTTCAGCTCGGGGTGTGCCGTGCCGCCCTCGATCGCCGTGGAGGAGATGTGCGAGGCGACGCGCTCGTCGACCGGGTCGTCCGCCGGGTCGTCGTGGACCACGATGTGCTCGTAGGTCGTGGTGCGCTGGGCCGGGACGCGGTCCGCCGTGCGGATCATGTCGATCATCTCGCGCAGGTTGGAGCGGTGCTTGGCGCCGGCCGAGGAGACGACGTTCTCCTCCAGCATGATCGAGCCGAGGTCGTCCGCGCCGTAGTGCAGGGTCAGCTGGCCGATCTCCTTGCCCGTGGTGAGCCACGAGCCCTGGATGTGGGCGACGTTGTCGAGGAAGAGGCGGGCGATCGAGATCATCCGCAGGTACTCGAAGAGCGTGGCCTGCGTGCGGCCCTTGAGGTGGTTGTTCTCGGGCTGGTACGTGTACGGGATGAAGGCCCGGAAGCCGCCCGTCCGGTCCTGCACGTCACGGATCATGCGCAGGTGCTCGATCCGCTCGGCGTTGGTCTCGCCGGTGCCCATCAGCATGGTGGAGGTGGACTCGACGCCCAGCTTGTGGGCGATCTCCATGATCTCCAGCCAGCGCTCGCCGCTCTCCTTGAGCGGGGCGATGGCCTTGCGCGGCCGCTCGGGGAGCAGCTCCGCGCCGGCGCCCGCGAAGGAGTCGAGGCCTGCGGCGTGGATGCGGGTGATCGCCTCCTCGACGGAGACCCCGGAGATGCGGGCCATGTGCTCGACCTCGGAGGCGCCGAGGGAGTGGATGACCAGCTGCGGGAAGTCCTTCTTGATGGCGGCGAAGTGCTGCTCGTAGTACTCGACGCCGAAGTCCGGGTGGTGGCCGCCCTGGAACATGATCTGGGTGCCGCCGAGCTCCACGGTCTCCGCGCAGCGGCGCAGGATGTCGTCGAGGTCCCGGGTCCAGCCCTTCTTGGTGTCCTTGGGGGCGGCGTAGAACGCGCAGAACTTGCACGCCGTCACGCAGACGTTCGTGTAGTTGATGTTCCGCTCGATGATGTACGTCGCGATGTGCTCGGTCCCCGCGTACCGGCGGCGGCGCACGGCGTCGGCGGCGGCGCCCAGCGCGTGCAGGGGCGCCGAGCGGTAGAGGTCGAGCGCCTCCTCGGGGGTGATCCGGCCACCCGCCGCGGCGCGGTCGAGAACGGACTGGAGTTCGGCCTTCTCGGTCACCGGGTGCGTCCCTTTCGGAGGGGTTCTGATCGACCGAACCAGCGTACGCCAGGGCTCCTGGCGGCTTCCGCAGGGTGTCCGTACGGGCCTCGGGCGAATATCCGGTGAATTCCGGGCGCGGCCCGCTCGCCCGTCCCCGCGCGGACCGGGACCCGTCCTTCGGTGCCGGTCCGTCCCCTATTCACGGGGGCTCGCGGAAAGGCCCCGCCCGGCGTGCGGGAGGGCGCACCGGTATTTCTTTCCCGCACCATTCCCCCCCTCGGCCGGGCATTCCGCCCGGCCGGGCCGCTTATCGTGCCGGTGGCGGCAGGAGTTCCACCCTGACGTCCGCCGGGAAGCCGGTCGTGGGGCCGGTGCGGCGGGCGAACTCGCGTACGCCGGCGAGCTGCTCGGGGCCGAATCGGAAGTCGAGCGTGCGGAAGTACCGCTCCAGCAGTTCGGCGTCGAAGGTCTCCCAGCGGGCGGCCTGCTCGGCGACCTTGGCGACCTCTTCGAGCGAGAGGTCGCGGGAGGCGAGGAACGCCTGGTGGACCTCGTGGACGGTCTCCGGTTCGCGCGCCAGGAAGTCCTTGCGGGCCGCCCAGACGGCGAAGACGAACGGGAGTCCCGTCCACTCCTTCCACATCAGCCCGAGGTCGTGGACCTGGAGGCCGAGCCGGGGCGCGTCGTGCAGGGAGGCCCGGAGGGCGGCGTCGCCGATGAGGACGGCGGCGTCCGCCTCCTGCATCATCAGGCCGAGGTCCGGCGGGCAGGTGTAGTAGTCGGGCTCGACCCCGTACTGCTCGGCCAGCAGCAGCTGGGCGAGGCGGACCGAGGTGCGGGAGGTGGAGCCGAGGGCCACGCGCGCGCGGTCGAGCTCCTCCAGGGGCCGCTGCGAGACGATCACGCAGGACATGACGGGGCCGTCGCAGCCGACGGCGATGTCGGGGAGCGCGACCAGGTCGTCCGCGTTGCGGAGGTACTCGACGAGGGTGATGGGCCCGATGTCGAGGTCGCCCCGGACGAGCCGCTCGCTGAGCTTCTCCGGGGTGTCCTTGGTGAGCTCCAGATCGAGGAGCGTCCCGGTCCTGGCGAGGCCCCAGTAGAGGGGGAGGCAGTTCAGGAACTGGATGTGTCCGACGCGGGGCCGGCTGCGCTGGTGGTCGTCGGTTGCTTTGTCCACATCGCGAGGCTAGACCCGTCTCGCGGAGTGGGCATCGGCGGGGCACACGTGTCAGCACACGGAACGGAATCAAACATGCGGGTGACGTGATCTTTCCCTCTACCGCCCCGAGCGTCCTGCGTGCTACGCTCAACGCAAGTTGCAGTTTGGTTTCCCTTGCAGTACAGAGCCTGCGGAGCATGTGACCCGCAGGCTTTTGTAGTTTTCAGACTTGTTTGCAGGTTCTGGAGCAGGGCGACCCTTTGGCCCATAGGAGGGCTCATGGCTACCGGAACCGTGAAGTGGTTCAACGCTGAAAAGGGCTTCGGCTTCATCGCCCAGGACGGCGGCGGCCCGGATGTCTTCGTCCACTACTCCGCGATCAACGCGAACGGCTTCCGCTCGCTCGAGGAGAACCAGCTCGTGACCTTCGACGTCACGCAGGGCCCGAAGGGCCCGCAGGCGGAGAACGTCTCCCCGGCCTAAGTTGCCCGGGTCGGCGAACGCGCACGACTAGAGCAGTACCCAAGGAGCCCCGCTCCGTGCCCCAGGGCACGAGCGGGGCTCCTGCCCTTTCCGTACGCTGGACACATGACCGAACGCAAGCCGCCCGGAGTCAGCTTCGAGTCGTTCGTCGACAAACAGATCCGCGAGGCAGCCGAGCGCGGCGACTTCCGGAGCCTGCCCGGATTCGGGAAGCCCCTGCCCGACGACTCGGCCCCGTACGACGAGCTGTGGTGGATCAAGGGCAAGATGCACCGCGAGGGCGCGTCCGTGCTGCCGCCCTCCCTGGCCCTGCGCAAGGCGGCCGAGGACGCGCGGGCGGAGATCGCCTCGGCCGTCTCGGAGAGCCAGGTCCGCCGCGTCCTCGGTGAGATCAACACGAAGATCGCCGAAGCCCTCGCCCGGCCGCCGGCCGGGCCCCCGCTGAACCTGCGGCCGTTCGACGTGGAGGCCGAGGTGGCGCGGTGGAAGGCGGGGGGACGAGCGGAGAGGAACCAGTCGTGAACAGTGCCGGTCTGCTGGTCGACGCGTTCGGCCGGATCCGCGAGGTCGTCCACGAGGCCGTGGAGGGACTCGCCGACGAGGAGCTCGCCGCCCGCGTCGACCCCGACGCCAATTCCGTCGCCTGGCTCGTCTGGCACCTCACCCGCGTCCAGGACGACCACCTCGCGGACGCCTTCGGCACGGACCAGGTGTGGACCTCGGACGGCTGGGCGGACCGCTTCGGCCTGCCCTTCCCGAAGGGCGCCACCGGCTACGGGCAGACGCGGGCGCAGGTGGCCGCGGTGCGCGCCCCGGCCGAGCTGCTGCTCGGCTACCACGACGCCGTGCACGCCCGCACCGAGGAGCTGATCCGCGGGGTCACGAACGCCGATCTGGACCGCGTCGTCGACACCCGTTGGGACCCGCCGGTGACCCTCGGTGTCCGCCTGATGTCGGTGATCGCGGACGACCTCCAGCACGCGGGACAGGCGGCGTACGCGCGGGGCGTGGTGGAGCGACGGGGCGGGTAGGCCGCCGGGTCCGACGGGCCCCGGCGGCGTGGCGGGGCGCGGAGCGGAGCGCGCCGGGGCGTGTAGCGGAGCGCCCAGGGGGCCGGTAGACCGGCGCCGCGCGTACCGGAGCTCCCGGGACCGGTCCGGTGAGGCGCGTACCCGAGCACGCAGGGGCCGGTGGGCCGATGGGGTGCGGCGCCGCACGTACCGGAGCCCCCGGGACCGGTCCGGCGCCGCACGTACCGGAGCGGACGTTCCCACTTCTGCCGGGGCGCGTTTTCGGCCGCCCGGCGTACAACCCCCGGGCCCCCTCGTCAGTCTGACCGGTCGTCGCACGCGCGTTCGCGCGCGCGACGACCGGTTCTCACGGGGGAAGACCTTGAACGCAGTGCGCACCACCGATCCGACCCACCGCCCCGGCCAGGCCCCGGCGACGACCGGCCTCCCGACGGGAGACGGCGCCCGAGCCGTCGTCGCCGTCGAGGTCGTGACCCTCCACGCCGCCTTCGCGGCCCCCGCGGCCCGGCAGCCCGCACCGACCGGCCCGTACGGCCCCGCCGCCTGACGTCCCACGACGCCTCGTCACGCCTCCCGGCGCCTTCCGACGTCCCCCGGCGCTCCTCACCGACGCCGCCGCGACGCCTTCCGACGCCCTTCGCCGCCGCACGAGCAGATGCACCACCGGGACGCGCCGCCGCAGCCGCGTCCCGTCCTTCCACCCGCCTTCGAAGGACTCGAAACGTGAAGCACACCCGGACCTCCGGCCGCCGGCTCGCGGCCGCCCTCCTCACCCTGTCCACGGTCACCGCCGTGGCGGGGACCCTCGTCGCCGTCCCGGCCGTCGCGGCCGTCCCCGCCGCCGTGGCGGGCACCACCGGCGCCACGGCGACGAACCTGCCCGTCGACGCCGAGATCGTCAGCGTCGGCGACACCGGCTACCTCACGTCCCGGAAGGACGGCTCCGGCACCGAGGTCCTGGAGTGGCACGCCTCTTCCGACGGATCGGTGACCACGGTCGGCACCGGCGTCAGCGGCTACGACAGCAACTCCGACCTCCTCGTGACCGGCGACGGCAGCACCCTCTCCGTACGGGACATGAAGAACGGCGGCGCCTGGCGCGCGTCCTTCAACATCGGGGCCGAGTTCCCGTCCGGCAGCACGAAGCTCGTCGGCGTGGTCAACGAGAACCTCTTCGTCAGCGTGGCGACCACCGGGGACTACCACGAGCTGTGGCAGCTCTCGAAGGTCAACGGGGTCACCAAGAAGAGCAAGCTCTCCTCCCGTCCCAAGAACGTCGACTACAAGGTCGTCGCCTCCGCGGGCAACGACTTCGTCGTCCTGGGCAGCGTCCGCGAGCCCTACATCCCCACCGACAGGATCGTGTACTGGTACGCCAAGGGGAACGTCGGCAACGGCACCGTCGTCGACTGGGGCGGCAGCTCGGGCACCGCCGCGTGGGACCAGTCGTCCACCGGCGCCCTCACCTCCTCGTGGGAGGCATGGGTCCACGCGTCCCAGGACGGCGGCCTGGAGATCGGCGCGCACCGGCTCGGCACCGGCTCGACCACGCGCATCCCGCTGACCGGCGCGCTCACCCGCTCCGTCGTCGCGGGCATCGTCGGGGACACCGTCTTCTACGGCGTCCCGGGCACCGCCACCGCCGAGACGCCCGGACCGCTGTACGCGCGCAGCCTCACCGACCCGGCCGCCCAGCCGTACAAGGTCCTGGACAACTTCTCCAGCGTGGCCCACGCCCCCGACGGCTCCCTGCTCGTGCGCGGCTTCGGCGCGGCCGGCGACGGCCTCTTCCGGATCTCCGGCAGCGGCGGCGAGCGCCCGTCGGTCGCGCTGGAGGCGAGCACCGGCCGGGTCCTGGCCGTGCAGTTCACCGACTCCAGGATCGCCACCTTCGTCGACCTGGAGAAGGCCGGCACCACGCTCCCCATGGAGTGGACGCTCTCCCGGGGCAACGCCACCGTCGACCTCACCCTCACGCACGTCACCACGGGCAAGAAGCTGACCAAGCGCCTCGCCGCACCCCTCCCGGGCAACCGCTTCAGCTTCGTCTGGGACGGCGTCCTGGAGGGCATCAGCGCCCCCAACGGCAGCTACACCTGGAAGGCGACGGCGGCGCCGACCGACGGTGTCGGCGGCCCGGCGACCGTCTCGGGCAGCTTCCAGGTGGTGCGCCGGGCCAACGCGCACGATCTCAACGACAACGGCTCGACCGACGTCATCGCCCGGGACGCCGCCGGCGCCCTGTGGCGGGACGACCTCTTCGACTGGCCGGTCGGCGGCCAGGCCAAGCCCGCCCTCCGGACGAGGATCGGCACGGGCTGGGGGATCTACCAGCAGATCGAGGCGGTCGGCGACATCGCCGGCACCTCCCACGGCGACGTGCTCGCCGTGGACGGCTCGGGCTCCCTCTACCAGTACCTCGGCCGGGGCGACGGCACGCTCTCCGCGCGGGTGCGGATCGGCGGCGGGTGGGGCGGCTACAAGCGGCTGACCGGCGGCTCCGACCTGAACGGCGACGGCCGGTCCGACCTCCTGGCCACGGACGCCTCGGGCGTCCTCTGGTTCTACAAGGGCACCGGTTCCGCCACCGCGCCCTTCGCCGCGCGGGTCCGCGTCGGCGGCGGCTGGGGCGTCTACAACCAGATCACCGCCACCGGCGACATCGCGGGCGCCTCGGCCGGAGACCTCGTCGCCCGCGACACCGCCGGCGTGCTGTGGCTCCACCTCGGCTACGGCAACGGCACCTTCGCGCCCCGGATCAGGATCGGCGGCGGCTGGGGCGGCTTCAGCCAGCTCGTCGGCGCGGGGGACGTGACCGGCGACGGCCGCCCCGACCTGATCGGGTACGGATCGGCCGGCACCTACGTCTACCGCTCGACGGGCTCCACCGGCGCCCCCTTCACCCGTCAGTCGACGTCGCTGTACGCGGGCGAGGGCACCAAGTTCACCTCGGTCTCCTGAGCTTCTGATCTCCCGACGCCCGACGTACAACCATGCGAACGGCCCGCGAGTCGTGTGGGTGTGGCGGATGGACGCCGCATCCACACCTCAGGGGGAGGACATCGCTTTGTCCCGAGCACGTACGTCCCGGCACCGCCTCACCACGGCGGTCACCGTCGCCCTGGCCGTGACCGTGGGCACGCTCACCGCCGCACCGACGGCCCTGGCGACGGGGGCCGCACCGGCCGCCGCCTCGACGACGGGCGAGCAGCAGGACGTCCCCGCGCTCGCGCCCCACGCCCCGGTCATCGGCAACGGCCCCTCGGGCTTCCTCAGCCGGACCTACACCGCCGCCGCCGGAACCGACTACCAGTGGACGCGGTACGCGGACGGCGCCACCACCACCCTGCTGCGCACGGGCACCTACGCGGGCAGCGTGGCCTCCGACGTCGTCGTCCGGTACGAGGGGACCCGGTACGAGCTCTACGACATGGCGACGGGCGCCGAACCCGTCGTGATCGACATCGCGTTCCTCGGCCGGGGAGTCCAGTTCGAGCGCCTCGCCGGCTCCACCCTCGTCCTCAAGGTCCCGCGCGCCGGGGGCGGCTCCGACGTCCACCTCCTGAGCAAGCGGGGCGACACTCTCGTGGACCACACGGTCCCCGGCGTACCCGGCGACCTGGTGAGCTGGTACGACCTGTCCTCCCCCGACACCCTGCTCCTCCACCACACGCAGGAGGGGACGACCACCCAGCGCCTGGCCCTGGTGGACGTCGCCACCGGGAAGGTCGTGGGGACCCGCGTCCTCACGGGGGCCGAGCGGGGAGCCGACGCGAGCGCCTCCGCCACCCACCTGGCCTGGGTGGAGGCGAGCGGGACCGGGAACGCCGCCGTCCGGGTGGCCCGGCGGGCCGAGGAGGAGAGCACCCGCGTCCCCCTCCCGTGGGCTTCGTCCCCGACGGTCGACCTCGTGGGCGACGACTGGGTGGCGTACGCCGTGCCCGGAGGGACCGCGGCCTACTCCCGCGACCCGTTCTACGCCCTGACGGCCCGGTCGCTGACTGACGGGCGCACGGTCAAGCTCCTCGACACCGTCGACCGGGTCCGCGCCGACGTCGGCGGCGGCCTGCTCGTCCAGGGCGCCACCGTCGAGCACGGCGAGGGGGTCTACCGCGTCGCGCCCGGCCCGGACGGCACTCCGGCCGCCACTCTCGTCGCGAGCACCGGCCGCTCCATCGCCCGCACGATCACCGACCAGAACGTCCCCGAGACCGTCGACTTCAGCACGAAGGGCTACGGCGGCGTTCCGCTGGAGTGGCGCTTCACCGGCATCGGCTACACGAAGGCGACCGTCGAGCTGACGCACACCGCGTCCGGCCGGCGCAAGACCCTGGCCGTCGAGCCGACCCCATCGGGGCGGATCCAGGCCTCGTGGTCCGGCATGTTCGACGGCGGCACCGCCGCGTACAACGGCGACTACACCTGGCGCATGACGCTCCGGCCCACCAACGGCGTCGCCCCCGCGGTCGAGCGGACCGGCACCCTCAAGGTCGTCGGCAAGCAGGCGCCCCACGGGTTCTCGGACAGCACCTCGCCCGATCTGCTCTACCGCGACGGCGGCCGGCTCTCGCTGTACGACGCCCGCCAGACCTTCGACGCCGTGCGGACGGGCGACCTGACGGAGAAGGTCGTCGGATCCGGCTGGGACGCCTACGACCGGATCGTCACCCCCGGGAACATCGGCGGCACCGAGCACTCCGACCTGATCGCCCGGGACAAGGCCGGCGTCCTCTGGTCCTACGCCGGCACCGGCCGGTCCACCAGCCCCTTCGCCACCCGTACCAAGGTCGGCGGCGGCTGGGGCGGCTACGACCAGCTCACCGCCGGCTCCGACCTGAACGGCGACGGCCGCCCCGACCTCGTCGCCACCGACAAGACCGGCACCCTCTGGCTCTACAGGGGCACCGGCAGCGTGACCAGCCCCTTCGCCACCCGCACGAAGGTCGGCGGCGGCTGGGGCGTCTACAACACCGTCGTCGCCACCGGGAACATCGGCGGCGGCACCGCCGGCGACCTCGTCGCCCGCGACACCGCCGGAGTCCTCTGGCTCTACCTCGGCAAGGGCGACGGCACCTTCGCCGCCCGCACCCGCATCGGCAGCGGCTGGAACCGGTACAGCGAGATCGTCGCCATCGGCGACGTCACCCGCGACGGCCGCCCCGACCTCCTCGGCGACGGCCTCATGGGCGGCCGCGACGACAGCCTCGCCCTCTACCCGGGCACCGGCGACTGGCGCACGCCCTTCTCCGGCCGGACCAACATCGCGACGCCGCCGGAGCTGTCGCGCCAGGGCAAGACGCTTTTCTGACCCGAGCCGGACCTCCCCCGAGAAAGCAGGGCCTTGAACCAGCACATGCGCACCACCCGGCACCGGCTCACCGCCTCCGTCGCCGTCGTCCTCGCCCTCACGGCGGGCGCGACAGCCACGGCCGCACCGGCGGCCCTCGCGGCCCCGGTGGCCGCGGGGCAGGAGGCGGAGCGGACCGTCGCGCCGTTCCCCCGGGACGCGGCCGTCACGGGCGTCGGCCCGACGGGCTTCCTCAGCGGGCAGACCGGCCCGCGGCTCACCTGGCGCTGGACGCGCTTCTCCGACGGCGTCGAGACGGTGCTTCCCGCGGGTTCGTACCGCGCGGCACCTCGGACGGACATCGTCGTCCAGAACGCCGACGGCGTCTTCACGCTCCGCGACATGGGCCGGGAAGGCGAGCCCCTGGTCATCGACACCAACCCCCTCGGCGCCGGCTACACCATCGCCGGGTACGCGGGCACGCGCCTCGTCATGAAGAAGGCCCGTGCGGCGGGCGGCACCGAACTCCACATCGTCGGAACGTCGCAAGGCGCCCTGACCGACGACACGGTGACCGGCCTGCCGGACGACGCGGTGATCACCTCCGTGTCCGTGGAGTCGCCCGGCACCGCCGTGGTCCGGTACACGACCACTGTCGACGGGGCGGCGCACCAGCGCGCGGCCGTCGTGGACGTCGCGGCCCACGCGGTCGTCGAGCAGTACGAGCTCCCGGGGGCCGGGGTGGGCGGCCTCGCGCTGTCCGCCACGCACATCGCCTGGGTGGAGCAGCCCGCGAGCACCGCCCCGGCCACGGTGGTCGTGACGCGGCGCGGGACCGGCGAGACCGTGCGCCACGACCTGGGCGTCACCACCACCGTCGCCATCGAGCTGAGCGGCGACTGGGTGACGTACCGGACCCTCAGGACGACGACGACCGGCCAGCCGAACGCGCTGTACGCGCTGTACGCCCGCTCGCTGACGACCGGGGAGACGGTCAAGCTCCTGGAGCACTCGTCGAGTTCCGCCGACGGCCCCGACGGAACGCAGGTGGCGCGGGGCGGAACCCTCGCACACGGCGAGGGCCTCTACCGGATCGCCCCGGGCGCCGACGGCGCCCGTCCGCTGGTCACCCTGGTCGCGAGCACCGGCGAGTCCACGTCCCTCCAGCTGGTCAGGCAGAACGTCCCCGAGACGATCGACTTCGATGCCACGCCCGCCCCGGTGCCCCTGTCGTGGACCCTGAACTGGACCCAGGCCAGGGTGCGGGTCGAGCTGGTGCACACGGCGACCGGTACGCGGATCCCGGTCCCGGCCTACCTCTCCGACGGGGGGTACACGGCCAAGTGGGACGGTCTCCTCGGCCCCAAGCTCACCGCCTACAACGGTGACTACACCTGGAAGATGACGGCGACCCCCATCAACGGGGTCGGCCCCGCCCTCGTCCTCGACGGCACCTTCAAGGTCACCGGCAAGCCGACCTCGCACGACTTCGACGACAACGGCACCCCCGACCTGCTCGTGCGGTACGGCAACGGCGACCTGTTCGTGCACGACGGGTACACCGACAGGTACGGTCCGGCCTGGCAGGAGAAGGACGCCGTCCGCATCGGCACCGGCTGGAACACCTACGACCGGCTCGTCGCCCCCGGGAACATCGCCGGTTCCTCGTACGCCGACATCGTCGCCCGCGACAAGACCGGCGTCCTCTGGCTCCACCAGGGCGCCGGCCGCACGCTCGCGCCCCGTGTGCGCGTCGGCGGCGGCTGGCAGATCTACGACCGTCTCACCGGCGGCAGCGACATCGACGGCGACAACCGCCCGGACCTCCTCGCCACCGACAAGACCGGCGTCCTCTGGCTGTACAAGGGCACCGGAAGCGCGACGGCCCCGTTCTCCGCGCGGGTGAAGGTCGGCGGCGGCTGGGGGATCTACAACGCGATCACCGCCACCGGAGACCTCGGCGGCGCCACCGCCGGAGACCTCGTCGCCCGCGACACGGCCGGCGTCCTCTGGCTCTACCTCGCCAAGGGCGACGGCACCTTCGCCGCCCGCACCCGGATCAGCGACCGATGGGCACCCCTCACGCCGATCCGCGTGGGCGACGTCGACCGCGACGGCCACGCCGACCTGGTGGCCGAGAGCGACGGCGGCGGCGTGCACCTCGTCAAGGGGACCGGCAACTGGAGAGCGCCCCTGGGCGACTTCGACCTGCGGAGCTACGTCTGGCCGTCGTCCTACCCGACGCTCGTGTTCTGACGGATCAGGGGGCCTCCCAGCGGGACCGTCGCCCACACCGTCTTGCCGACGGGACGGTCCCGCACGCCCCACGCCGTGGCGAGGGCGGCGACGAGCAGCAGCCCGTAGCCGCCCTCGTCCGGCTCCCGGGCGGGGCTCCTCCAGACTCCCGCCCTCATCCACGTCCGCGACTCCAAGAACCCCCACGGCCCCCAGCTCGCCGTCGCCCTCGCGACCTGGGCCGCCTTCCTGGACGTAGCATCCGGGGCGTGACCTCCCTGAAGTTCGTTCTCTTCGACGTCGACGGCACCCTCATGAACGCCGTCGAGAACCAGCGGCGCGTCTGGCACGCGTGGGCCGCGCGCCACGGGCTCGACGGGGACGAGGTGTACGCCGTCGCGCTGCGGACGCGGCCCGTGGAGACCTTCGCGGCGGTCCTCCCGGGTGCGGACCCGGACGCGTGCCTCGCCCTCCTGCACGCGCTGGAGGACGAGGACGTCCGTACGGGCTCGTACGCGGCCTTCGCGGGGGCGGCGGAGCTGCTGGCCGGGCTTCCGGCGGACCGGTGGGCGCTGGTGACGTCGAACTACGAGCACCGGGTGCGGGGGCGGTTCGAGCGGACCGGCCTCCGCCTCCCGGGGCTGATCGTCGACGCGGCCTCCGTCGCGGAGGGGAAGCCGTCGCCCGTCCCGTACCTCACCGCCGCGGAGAAGCTGGGCGCCGACCCGGCGGAGTGCCTGGTGATCGAGGACGCGCCCTCGGGGGTGCGGTCGGGGCTGGACGCCGGGATGACGGTCTGGACCGTGAACACCCCGGCGCCGCACCCGGACGCCCACCGCCACTTCGCGACGCTCGCGGAGGCGGCGCCGGAGATCCTGGCGGCCGTGGGGCAGGGGGTCGTGCGCTAGGGTCAGCGGCGCGCCAGCGCGTCGAACCAGCGCACGATCTCGGGCCCCGCCTCCTTGAAGGAACCGTTGTGGTCGGCCTTCCCGTGGTCGATCACCGGGGCCTTCACGCCGTGGCGGGCCAGATCGGCCGCGCAGTCGACCGAGTTGGCGATCGTGACGTCCGTGTCGCCGGACGCGCTGTGCAGCCGGACCGGCACGGCCGGCTTCCAGTCGCAGGTCCCGTCCTGCGCCTCGATCGCGGCCAGGAGACCGCCGTCCGGGTGCCGCAGCCGCGCGTAGAAGTCCTCGGTCAGCAGTTCCTTCACCGAGCCGGGCAGCTGGGTGACGATCTCCTCCTCGGTGTGCCGGGTGTCGAAGAGTTCCTCCACGTATCCCGCGTAGGGCCGGCGGAACGCCTCGGCCGGGTCGCCGTAGACGGGATGCAGCCGGTTCTGCGCGGTCAGGAAGTACGACAGGTAGAAGACCCCGCTGATGTCGTTGACCCGGCCGTCGAGAAGGGCGGGGATCTCGGCGCCCCGCAGGTCGTACGGGCCCGCGACCGGCGCCAGCGCCCGCAGCCGGAAGTGCCGGTCCGCGCCCCGGGCCAGCTCGCGGCCCAGCGCCATGGCCACCTGGCCGCCCTGCGAGAACCCGGTGCCGTACACGTCTCCCGTGAGCGGCCTGCCGAGGGCCCGCGCGGCGGTGCGGGACGCCCGCAGCATGTCGAGCGAGGCGGAGACGGAGGAGGCGGTGTCCATGTACGGGTGCAGGCCCGGGCCCTTGCCGAGCCCGAGGTAGTCCGGGGCGGCGACCGCGCGGCCCGCGGCGGCGTGCAGGTAGGGCGCGTACAGGCCGAAGTCCTCGGCGACGGAGGGCGCGTAGTCCCGGTGGACCATCGTCCCGTGCGTGTCGGCGACCAGGTCGAGCCGCCGCTCGCCGCCCTTGGGGAGGACCAGGAGGCCGGTGGCGGTGGTCGGCGCGCCCTGCGGGGTCACGGTCCGGTAGGTGATCCGGTAGCCGCGCACGCCGTACCGCACGGTCGCCGGGTCGATCCCGGCGCCCTTGAGGAACGCGGCGACCTCGGCCCTGCTCAGGTCGGCGACGGGGGTGACGCCGAGCAGCTCCCCGCGTGCCGTGCTCTGCTGTGCCGTACGGACCGGACGGGACTCGGACGCCGCGACGGCCGGGGCGGCGGCGAGGGCCGTGAGGACGACCGCGGTCGCGGCGGCCAGGGACCGGCGTACGTGCCGGAAGCGGGTGCGGGTCGTGGTGTGGGTCATGGCGACGACGCTACGGAGCGGCCGGACGGCGGGACATCCGACGGCCCCCCGGCCGACGGTGGGGCCCGCCCCACCTCGGAATCGCGGATTCCCCCCTGGGACGGGACCGTCGGAATAGGCCCGTGGGGCACGAGGGTTGGACCGGGACATGCGACGTGATCCGGAACTGTCGGCCGCCCTCCATCCCCTGCTGGCGGGACGGTTCAGCCCCTACCGGTTCGACCCGTCGGGCGCCGTCGACGACCGGGCCCTGGGTCTGCTGCTCGAAGCGGCGCGGTGGGCGCCGTCGGCCGGGAACTCCCAGCCGTGGGGGTTCTTCACCAGCCGGCCGGGCGAGCCGGACCACGAGCGGGTGGTGCGGCACCTCGCGCCCAGCTCGGCGCGGTGGGCGACGGACGCGGGGCTGCTGGTGGTCACGCTGACGCGGCGGTTCGTGGAGGACACGGAGCTGCTCCACTCCGAGTTCGCGGACTACGACCTCGGCCAGGCCGTCGCCCATCTGACCGTCCAGGCGGAGGCGCTGGGGCTGGCGTCGCACCAGTTCCGGGCCTTCGACCTGGAGGGGCTGACGAAGGAGCTGGGCCCGAAGCCGGGGTGGGCGATCGTGTCGATGATCGCGCTGGGGAAGGCGGCCGAGGAGCCCCTCGCGACCCGGGAACGGCGCAGCGTCGCCGACCTGCTGTCCGCGCCGTGGGCACCGTAGCGGGGGGATGCGAGGGGGCGGACCGGCACGGGGAACCGAGGACGCTCACCTTCCGCCGCTCCCCCAACAACAGCCTCGCAAAGACCAGTTGACCTCCATTCAGGTGCCACGGGCGCTCGGTTACTGTGTGGCCCATGCAGGGGGAACCGAAAGACCAGTCGAGTGGGGACAGTTTGCGGGGCAGCGGGGCCATCCCGCTGGAGTCGGGCGACCCGCGTCGGATCGGGGCGTTCAGACTGCTCGGTGTGCTCGGGTCCGGTGGAATGGGGCGGGTCTATCTCGGCGCCGTGCCGGGCAAGTTCGCGGCGGTCAAGCGGGTCCTGCCCGTACTCGCCGAGGACCCCGACTTCCTCAGCCACTTCGGGCACGAGCTCGACAACCTGGCCCGGCTGCCCGCCGGTGCCAACACCAGGCTCCTCGCGAGCGACCGCACGGCGAGGCCGCCGTGGTTCGCGACCGAGTTCATCCCCGGCATCACCCTGAACGAGGCCCTCCGCCTGCACGGCGGTCCGCTCTCCGGGGGCGCCCTGTGGCGGCTGCTCCGCGAGGGAGCGGCCGGGCTGCGGCTGGTGCACGGCGCCGCCATGGTGCACCGGGACCTGAAGCCCTCCAACGTGATGCTGACCGACCGCGGCCTCTCGCTCATCGACTTCGGCGTGGCCCGCGCCGCCGACCAGAGCCGGCTGACCAAGACCGGCATGGTCATCGGCACGCCCGCCTACATGGCGCCGGAGCAGGCCGTCGCGGACCGGCGGCTGACCGGAGCGGCCGATGTGTTCGCCCTGGGCAGCCTGCTGCTGTACGCGGCGAACGGGCGGCCTCCCTTCGGGGACGGCTCCGGGCCCGACCTCCTCTACCGGGTCGTCCACGGCGATCCCGACTTCGGGCGCCTCACCGAGGGCGACCCCGCTCTCGCGGAGCTCGTACGGACGTGTCTGGCGAAGGATCCGGCGGACCGGCCGACGGCCGACGAGCTGGTCGCGCTCGCCGAGGACGGCGCGGCGGACGCCGTCTGGCCCGAGGCCGTCGCCGCGCGGATCGCCGCGCGGGCGGCCTTCGCCGCCGGGGCGCCGACCGCCGAGCAGCTGGAGGAGCTGGAGCGGGTCGATCCCGCCCGGGACGTGGCGACGGCCGCGCTCACCCCGCAGGCCCCGAGGGAGCCGGTGCCCCCGGGGGCGGTGGCCGTCACCGGTCAGGCCGCCCCGGACAAGCCCCGGCGGCGGAACAAGCTGGTGATGTTCGCCGTGCCCGTCGTCGTGGCGACCGGCACCACGCTGACCGTCGCCCTCGGCCCGTACGAGATCGGCCGTCTGGGCGCGGCCCCGGAGGCCTCGTCGCCGCCGTCGACGGTGGCCTCGCAGCCCGCTTCCGTACCGTCCTCGACGGGGACGGGGACGCCGTCGGCGAAGCCCTCGGCCAAGCCGTCCACGAAGCCGCCGACGAAGCCCCCGGGCGGCTCGGCCGCCCCGCCCGGGGGCGCCTCCGTCGGGGGCGGCGCGGCGGGGGGCGGATCCGGCGACGCCGGGGGCGGGTCCGCGGCGGGGGGCGGCTCGGGAACGGCCTCGGGCGGCGCGACCGCGACGTCCGGCGGTTCGGGAGCGTCCGGCGGGTCCGGCGGCGGCTCGGGATCGGGGTCCGGCTCGGGATCGGGGTCCGGCTCGTCCTCCGGATCCGGCTCGTCCTCCGGGTCCGGGTCCTCCGGCGGCGCCACGAGCCGTCCCACCCCGAGGCCGACCACCCACGCGCCCGCGCCTCCGCCGCCCACCAGCTCGACGCCCTCGGGGACGTACTCGCTGAAGAACTCCGACGGCACGTGCCTGGGCGAGTACAACGCGGGTTACGGCGTCTTCGTCAACAACTACGACTGCGGCTCGGCCCAGGGCGGCAGGCCCGTCTGGTACTCCTGGACGTACAAGGCCGGTGCGAACGGCACCTTCCGGCTGGTCAACCGGCAGAGCGGCCACTGCCTCGACCCGAACGGGACGGTCGGTGGCACCGCGGTGGCCTGCGACGGGTCCAGCGACCAGTCGTGGCGCGTCCAGGCCACGACCTCCCGCGGGCGGACCCTCATGAACGTGAGCAACGGCCAGTGCCTCGTGGCCGGGCCCCCGTTCATGATGATGGCCGCCTGCGACCCGGGCGACCTCCGTCAGCTCTGGCGCAACGTCTCGCCGGTCTGAGCCGCGCCGAAGACGGGGACGGTGACGTGCCCTTCCTGCCCTTCCTGCCCGTCCCGCACCTCCCGCCCCTCCCGGCGGAAGGCGACCTCCAGCTCCATCCCGATCCTGAGGTCGCCCTCCGCCACCCCCACGACCTCCGTCATCATGCGCGGCCCCTCCGCGAGGTCGACGACGGCCGCGACGTACGGGACGCGGTCGCCGAAGGGCGGGAGGTCGTTGCGGTGGACGACGGACCAGGTGTAGAGGGTGGCGCGGCCGCTCGCCCGCTTCCAGCGGACGTCCTCGCTCCAGCAGTACGGGCAGAACTCGCGCGGGTAGTGGTGGGCCCGGTCGCAGGCGTCGCAGTGGCGCAGCAGGAGCCGGCCCTCGGCCGCGGCGTCCCAGTAGGGGCGGGTGAAGGCGTCGATGTCCGGGAGGTTCGCCGGGGTGGCCGTCATCAGAAGAGTCCGATCGCCGAGTCGAGGGACCAGGTCTGCCAGGACAGGGCGAGCAGGGCGACGAGGGAGATGAGCGCCATCATCGCGTTCTGCCCCTGCTCGGCCCAGTCGTGGATCATCAGGACGAGGTAGAGGAGGTTGAGGAGCAGGCCGCCGACGAGGGCGACGGGGGTGAGGAAGCCGGCGACCAGGCCGAGGCCGAGGGCGAGTTCGGCGTAGACGACGACGTACGCCATGAGCCGGGGGCGCGGGGCGACGACGGTGTCGAAGCCGCTCCTCACGGCCGCCCACCGGTGCTTGCCGGCGACGTCCGCGGCCCAGGCGATGCCGGTGCCGCGCTCGAACCAGCCCTTCTTGTCCTTGTGGCGCCAGCTCTCCAGCCACCACAGGCCGAGGCCGATGCGGAGGACGGCGAGCCATTCGGCGCCGGTGAGCCAGACGGTCTGCATGCGGACCCTCCCGGTGAGCAAATCTGACGGTACGTCAGTTCAGCGCAGTCCGGGCCGGGCCGCAAGGGGCGGGCCCGCGTGACCGATTCGCAACCGAAATCCCCGCCCGCCCGAGACCCACTGCGTGTACACGTCATTACGCTCAGCATTCATGGCCATCACACCCCCCGCACCTCCCGTCCACCCCGTGTACGTCATCGGCGGCGGACCCGGCGGACTCGCCGTCGCCGCCGCTCTGCGCGCGCGGGGCGTCCGGGCCGTCGTCCTGGAGAAGTCCGACGCCGTCGGCGCCTCCTGGCGGGCCCACTACGACCGGCTGCGGCTGCACACCACCCGGCGGCTCTCCGCCCTCCCGGGCCTGAGGATCCCCCGCTCCTCGGGCCGCTGGCCGGCCCGCGCCGACGTCGTCCGCTACCTGGAGGCGTACGCGGAGAAGCACGAGCTGGAGATCGTGACCGGCGTCGAGGTCCACCGCGTCGAGCGGGCCGAAGGGGACTGGGTCCTGCACGCCACCGGCGGGCGCCGGCTCGTCGGACGCGCGGTGGTGGTGGCCACCGGGTACAACCACACCCCGCACCTGCCCGAGTGGCCGGGGCGCGGCGGGTACGGCGGCGAGTTCGTCCACGCGCGCGCCTACCGGAACCCCCGGCCGTACGAGGGCAGGGACGTGCTCGTCGTGGGCATCGGCAACACCGGCGCCGAGATAGCCGCCGACCTCGCCGACGGCGGCGCGGCCCGGGTGCGGCTCGCGGTGCGGACCGTCCCGCACCTGGTGCGCCGCACGACGCTCGGCTGGCCCGCCCAGCGCTCGGGCATCCTGGTGCGGCGGCTGCCGGTGGCGGTGGTCGACCGGCTGGGCGCGCTGCTCGCCCGGTTCGCCGCGCCGGACCTCACGGCGCACGGGCTGCCCCGGCCGGACCGGGGGCTCGCCACCCGGCAGCGGGAGGGCGCGATCCCCGTGCAGGACGTCGGCCTGGTCGACGCGGTGCGCGCGGGGAAGGTGGAGATCGTCGCGGCCGTGGAGGGCTTCGAGGGCGGGGAGGTGCTCCTCGCGGACGGCGGCCGGATCTCCCCCGAAGCGGTGATCGCGGCGACCGGCTACCGGCGCGCCCTGGAGCCGCTGCTCGGACACCTGGACGTGCTCGACGCGCGCGGGCTGCCGGTGACGCACGGGGCGCGGAGCCCGCGCGAGGCGCCGGGGCTGTACTTCACCGGCTTCACGAACCCGATCAGCGGGATGTTCCGCGAGATGGCGCGGGACGCGGAGCGGATCGCCCGCCGGATCGCCCGGACGAAGCGCGGCTGACGGGGGGGCGCGGACCGGGGCGGGGCAGGACCAGGACGGGGCGGGACCGGGACGGGGCGGGGCAGGACCGGGGCGGGGACGGGACCGGGACGGGGCGGGGCGGGACCGGGACGGGCGCGAGGGCGGCACGGGGTGGGCGCGAGGACGTCCCGCTCCGGGGAGGCCCCGCCGCGTCCGGGGGCCGCCGGGCGCCGCCGGGGCGCGCCCGGAAGGGGCCCACGGCACGGGCGTCCGGGGGTCCGCCGCGCGACTGCTCCGCGCACACCCATTCCTGACTGAGCGTCAGTTCTGTAATCTGACTGATCGTCAGGTGTATACGGACGGGTGAAGGGCGGGCGACACACACATGCTTGGATCGACACACGGCACCTTCACCACCGATCTCCGCGCCCGCGTGGTCGCCTGCGGAGACGCGCCCCGGGACGCCGTGCACGGCGTCACCGCCGTCGCCGGCGACGTCGACGTCAGCGGGCGCCCGCTGCACGCCCCCGTCCCCGACCTCGACCGCTTCTTCCGGCCCGAGTCGGTCGCGGTCGTCGGCGCGTCGGACGCCGAGGGCCGGCCCAACACCGGCATCACCCGGCAGCTGCTCGCCTGGGCCGAGCGGGTCGGCGCCCGTCTCGTGCCCGTGCACCCGACCCGTACCAGCGTCTTCGGGATCGACTGCGTCCCCTCCGTCGGCGCGCTCGCCGAACCCGTCGACCTCGCCGTCCTCCTCGTCGCCGACCCACTGCCGGTCATCGAGGAACTCGCCGATACCAAGGTGAAGTTCGCCGTCGCCTTCGCCTCGGGCTTCGCCGAGACCGGAGAGGCCGGGGCCGCCGCGCAGGAGCGCCTCGCCGCCGCCGTGCGCCGCTCCGGGATCCGCCTCCTCGGCCCCAACACCAACCTCAACGCCTTCGAGCGCTTCCGCGACGACCTCGAAGGGCCCGCCGTCGCGCTCATCACCCAGTCCGGCCACCAGGGGCGGCCCGTCTTCACCCTCCAGGAGCTCGGGGTCCGCCTCTCCCACTGGGCGCCCACCGGCAACGAGGCCGACCTGGAGACCGCCGACTTCCTCGCGTACTTCGCCGGGCGCCCCGAGGTCGGGGCCATCGCCTGCTACGTCGAGGGGCTCAAGGACGGCCGGTCCTTCCTCCTCGCCGCCGACCGGGCCGCGCGCGAAGGCGTCCCGGTCGTCGCCGTGAAGGTCGGCCGCACCGAGACCGGCGCCCGCACCGCCGCCTCCCACACCGGCAAGCTCACCGGCGCCGACCGGGTCGTCGACGCGGCCATGCGGCAGTACGGCGTGATCCGCGTCGACGGCCTCGACCAGCTCCAGGACACCTCGGCCCTCCTCGCCCGCGCGCGCACGCCGCGGGCCGACGGGGTCGTCGTCTACTCCATCTCCGGCGGTACGGGGGCCCACTTCGCCGACCTGGCCACGGCGGCCGGGCTCGAACTCCCCACCCTCCACCGTGCCAAGCAGGACGAGCTCCACCAGTGGATCCCGGAGTACCTGAACGTCGCCAACCCCGTCGACAACGGCGGGCACCCGGTGGGCGACTGGCGCGGCCGGAAGATCATCGACGCGATCCTCGCGGACCCGTCCGTCGGGGTCCTCATCTGTCCCATCACCGGCCCCTTCCCGCCGATGAGCGACAGGCTCGCCCAGGACCTGGTCGACGCGGCCGAGGCGACGGACAAGCTGGTGTGCGTGGTGTGGGGTTCACCAGTCGGCACGGAGGAGGCGTACCGCACGACCCTCCTCGGCTCCTCGCGCGTCGCGACCTTCCGCACCTTCGCGAACTGCATCGGGGCCGTGAAGGCCTACCTCGACCACCACCGCTTCACCACCGCCTACCGCTCCCCCTTCGACGAGGCCCCGCGCACCCCCTCCCCGTCCCTCCGCAAGGCGCAGGCCCTCCTGCGGCCCGGCCGGCGGCTCAGCGAGCACGCGGCGAAGCAGCTGCTGCGGGCCTACGGGATCAGGGTGCCGCGCGAGCAGCTCGTCACCAGCGCCGCGGCGGCCGTCCGGGCCGCCGGGCTGGTCGGCTACCCGGTCGTGATGAAGGCCTCGGGCGCGCAGCTCGCCCACAAGACGGAACTGGGCCTGGTGAAGGTCGGGCTGACCTCGGCCAGCCAGGTCCGGGACGCGTACCGCGAGCTCACCGACATCGCGCGCTTCGAGGAGATCGACCTCGACGGCGTCCTCGTCTGCCAGATGGTCGGGCGCGGGGTCGAGATGGTGGTGGGCGTGACCCACGACGACCTGTTCGGACCGACGGTCACGGTCGGCCTCGGCGGGGTCCTGGTGGAGGTCCTGAACGACACGGCCGTCCGCGTGCCGCCCTTCGGCGAGCCCGAGGCCCGTTCGATGCTCGGCGAACTGCGCGGCCGGGCCCTGCTCGACGGCGTACGGGGCGCGCCGCCGGCCGACGTCGACGCGCTCGTCGAGGTCGTGCTCCGGGTCCAGCGGATGGCCCTCGAACTCGACGGCGACCTCGCCGAACTCGACATCAACCCGCTGATGGTGCTGCCGCGCGGGCAGGGGGCGGTGGCCCTGGACGCGCTCGCGGTCTGCCGATAGGAGCTCCCGTGTCCGACGTCCTGCACACCGTCGAGAACGGTGTCTCGTGGATCACGCTCAACCGTCCCGAGGTGATGAACGCGGTCACCTGGGACCAGCGGGAGCGGATCATCGCGCTGCTGGCCGAGGCCTCCGCCGACCCGGGCGTGCGCTGCGTGGTGGTGACGGCCACCGGGCGCGGCTTCTGCGCGGGCGCGGACCTGCGGGGCGCGCCGTCCACCGGGGACCGGGTGGCCGGGGACGTGGCGCGGATGATCCGGCTCGGGGCGCAGCGCTTCATCGGCGCGGTGATGGACTGCGAGAAGCCGGTGATCGCGGCGGTGAACGGGACGGCGGCGGGGATCGGGGCGCACCTGGCCCTCGCCTGCGACCTGGTGCTCGCGGCGGACTCGGCCCGCTTCATCGAGGTGTTCGTGCGGCGGGGCCTGGTCCCGGACGGCGGCGGCGCGTACCTGCTGCCCCGGCTGATCGGGCCGCGGCGGGCGAAGGAGCTGATGTTCTTCGGCGACGCGGTGGGGGCGGCGGAGGCGCGGGAGATGGGCCTGGTGAACCGGGTGGTCCCGGCGGACGAGCTGACGAAGACGGCCCGCGACTGGGCCGAACGCCTCGCGCAGGGCCCGACGCGGGCCCTGACCCTGACGAAGCAGCTGGTGAACGCGTCACTGGACACGGACCGTTCGACCGCCTTCGCGGCGGAGGCGACGGCCCAGGAGATCAACATGACGACCCGGGACGCCCAGGAGGGCGTGACGAGCTTCGTGGAGCGGCGGGAGGCGCGGTACGAGGGGAAATAGTCGCGCGACGCCGTCCGGGGCGGCCCGTAGGGTGTGACGCGCATATGTCACCACCGCTCCGGGGGGAACGGAACCATGCCGAACTTCGCGCGCTCTCGCGCGAGATCCAGACGATCCGCGAGAACGCTGCTGCTCGTCCCTGCCCTGCTGACGGCCCTGGTGGGGCCGATGATCCCGACGGGTACGGCGCTCGCGGCGACGCCCGCGCCCGCCGTCTCGGCGCCCGCGCCGGCCTCGGCCCGCGGCGCGCAGGCTCCGGACGCGCCCGAGCCGACGGCCACCGCCACCACCACCGAGCCGACGCCCGAGCCGACGGCCACCACCACCGAGCCGACGCCGGACCCGACGGCCACCATCGAGCCCACGCCCGAGCCGACGGCCACCACCACCGAGCCGACGCCGGACCCGACGGCCACCATCGAGCCCACGCCCGAGCCGACGGCCACCACCGCTCCTTGTCCCGCGCTGGCGCTGTCGCCGCTCGGCGACCCGGGCGACACGGTGCGGCAGGTCGAGATCGAGGCGCAGGGCAGCACCTGCTTCACCGTCACCGTGGAGAAGCCCGGCACGCACCGGATCCTCCTCGACGGCAGCCACGACACCTACCCGGAGCTGTACGCGGGTGAGGACCGGGTCGAGTGCCAGAGCTGGGGCTACAAGGCCGCCTGGTGCGACCTGGCCGTCGGCTCGTACACGCTCAAGCTCGTCAACACCGACTGGAGCACGGCCCGGAACCGGCTCGCCCTCGTCCCGCTCATGGCCGGCGTCCCGGGCGACTGCCCCGCCGTCCCCGGCACCGCGTACGACACGGCCCCGGCGACCGGCACGGGCGCCGGCCCGCTGGGCGTCGTCTGCCACTCCTTCACCGCCGTCCCGGGCGAGCGGATCACCAGGGACCTGCGGCGCGTCAGCTACGGCGACAGCTCCGACTGGATCTCCGACAGCACGGGCGCGCGCCTCTGCGCGGAGCGCAACCAGGACGGTTCCGAGGGCTGCGTCCTCCCCGACGGGCCCGTGGGCACCGACGGGGACCAGGGCCCGCGGACGTACCGCGTCTACGCGGTCGTCGGCGACGAGGAGGACGGCGCCCACGCCCCGTACACCCTGAAGGTCCGCCGTCTGTCCGACCCGGCGGGCTGCGCGACCGTCGCCCCGTCCGTCTACGGCACCGCGCCGGACCGGACCGGGTCCGCGACCGGGTGCAAGACCTTCACGCCCACCGTCTCCGGCCGCTACGACGTGCGGGCCGTGAGCGCGGAGGGCAGCCGTTCCACCGTCGCCGTGTACGCGCAGGACGGCACCTTCGTCTGCCAGGCGTACGACGGGCTCTGCGCGCTCACGGCGGGCACGGCGTACACCGTCCTCACCGACGACGCCGTCCAGGTGTTCGGCCGCGCCTCCCGCGAGGGCTGCGTGGACGGGGTCGCGCTCGGCGCCGCCCACCGGGGTACGTTCTCCGCCCCCGGTGAGGTCGACTGCCTGAACCTGACGCTGCCGCGGGGCGCGCACCTCGCCGTCCAGTCGGACCTCACCACCGACATCACCGTGTACGACGTGACCGGCGCCGAGCAGTGCCTCGCCGCCACGAACCTGTGGGACGCCACCTGCGTGCTCGGCGGCACCGCCCCGTACCGGGCCCTCGTCAGCGACGAGGACCCGTACGAGGGCGACGACAGCTACGGGCTCGTCGTCCACCGCACCGACGTTCCCTCCGCCTGCCGGACCTTCACCGCCGGTGACTTCGGCACGGCTCCGGCCCGGACGGTCGTGAAGACCGGGGGCGGCATCTTCGCCGAGTGCCTGACGATCCCCGCGGGATCCCACTCCGCCAACGAGCTCTTCCAGATCGCGAAGGGCTCGGGCGGCTCGTCCGCCGAGGCCGTCGTCGTCGACGCGAAGGGCAGGGTCAGCTGCGAGATCCGCAACTACCACGGCACGTTCTCGGTCTGCGACCTGACCCCGGACCTCGCCCACACGGTCCTCGTCCAGGGCCGTGACGTGACCGCGGAGACCGTCCTGACCCGCCAGGACGTCACCGCCACCGCGCGCGGCTGCCTCGGCACCGCGGCCGTCGCCGTCGGCGGCCCGTCCACCGGAGGCGTCCCGGCCGCGCCCGGCACCTTCCAGTGCCGCCGGGTCACCACGTCCGCCGCCGGGGACACCCTGCACCTGGACGTCCGGGACGCGAACGACGCGGTCCGGCTCATGGCCTTCGACGCCGAGGGCGACGTGGTCTGCGACTACTTCACCAAGGGCTGCGCCGCCACCGGCTCGACCGCCTACCAGGTGCTCCTCCAGGTCCCGGCGGGCGGCACCTCGCCCGCCGCGTACCGGCTGGACGCCGCGCGCATCGGCACACCGGCCGGGCCCGCCCCGGAGTGCGCCCCGGTGGCGAACGTGAGCTACGGCTTCGGGCCGGTCACGGGCAGCCTCAGCGAGCAGCACTCCACGCTGTGCCGATCGCTGCCGACCGCCGCGGGCGACCGCTACTCCGTCGCCTTCAGCCCGGCCGGCACCTTCGCGACCATGCCGCGGCCCCGGATGTACGACCGGACCAGCAGGGTGAACTTCTGCGGCGGCGCGTACACGAGCGAGGGCGAGGTCTACCAGTGCTCGCTGCCCGGCGGGTACCCGAGGACGGCCAAGCCGAGCACGCTCGTCATCGGTCTGCCGGAGAAGCCGGCGCAGGCCACCACACCCGTCACGGCGCAGTTCGCCTGCGACGGCTACCTCTGCGGCCCCGACGAGCGCTCCCTCGGCACCGTCGGACCGGCCACGGTCGGGCGGGGCAAGGTCGCGATGACCGTCACCGGCACGGCGCTGCCCGCGTCGGCCAAGGTCGTCGTGACGAGCGGGTCCTTCCGCGCCGAGTCCACCACCCTCTCCGTGGCGCCCGACCGGCGCAGCATGACGGTGGCCCTGGACCTGACGCGGGCGCCGCTCGGCTCGCTGGAGCTCAGCGTCCACGTGTTCGGCGCGCAGTACATGAAGCCGTCGGTGACCGTCGTCGCGGCGCTCCGCAGCACCGCCGCTCCCGGGATCTCCGGGACGGCGGTCGTCGGCGGGAAGGTGACGGCGAAGCCCGGTTCGTGGTCGCTGCCGGTGACCTCGCTCGCGTACCAGTGGCGGGCGAACGGCGTCGCGATCGCGGGGGCGACGGCCTCCACGTACACGATCCCGGCCACGCTCCAGGGCAAGCAGCTGTCGGTGACCGTGGTCGCGCGGAAGACCGGGCACCCGACCCTCACCGCGGTGAGCGGGGCGGCGGCCGTGCAGGGCGTCGCGCCCCGGGCGACCCGGACGCCGTCCCTCTCGGGCACGGTCCGCGTCGGGCGGACGCTCACCCTGAACCGGGGGACGTGGACGCCGGCGCCGACCTCGTACGCGTACCAGTGGTACGCGAACGGGCGGGCGGTCAGCGGGGCCACCCGCGCCACCTTCACGCTCACCAAGGCCCAGCGCGGGACGAAGATCACCGTCCGGGTGACGGCGCTGCGGACCGGACACCTGAACGGCGTGGCCTGGACCCGGTCGACGGGAGCCGTCGCGGGCTGACCACCGACCGCCCGCTGTGGCCGTCGTCCCCGAGGGGTTCCCATCTGACACACCGTCAGTTTCAATGGTCGGTGTGATGGGACACGCGGGGATGGCGGCCACCGCCGTCCGACACCTCAGGGCGGTCGGTGCGCCGACGGCCGTCGAACCACTGCCCCGGCCCGCCCTGCGGGCGGTCCGGGAGGACGAGCGGGCGCCCGTCGAACCCGGCGAGTTCCGCCGGGTCCTCGGGCACTTCGCCAGCGGCGTCACGATCGTGACGGCCCTCGACGCGGACGGACCGGCCGGCTTCGCCTGCCAGTCCTTCGCCTCCCTCTCCCTCGACCCGCCCCTGGTCGTCTTCATGGTCGCCCGGACCTCGACGACCTGGCCCCGGATCGCGGCGGCCGGGACCTTCTGCGTCAACGTCCTGGGGGCCGGGCAGGGGGCGCTGTGCCGGTCCTTCGCGGTCAGCGGCGCGGACAAGTTCGCGGGGGTCGACTGGGCCCCGGCCCCGGTCACCGGCTCCCCCCGGCTGGCGGGGGCGCCCGCCTGGATCGACTGCGCGATCACCGCGGTCCACACCGGCGGGGACCATCTGATCGTGGTGGGGCGGGTGGAGGGCCTGGGGGCGTCGCGGGACAGCGCCCCTCTCCTCTTCCACCAGGGCCGCTTCGGCCACTTCACGCCGTAGCCGGGCGTGTTGGTCCCTCCCCGTCGCGGACCCGCGCCCCGGCGTTGCGGGCGGCGCCCCGGCGTTGCGGACCCGCGCCCCGCCGTTGTGGGCCGCGCCCCGCCGCCCCCGTTGTGGGCAGGAGTTCCGCAAGGGGCGGAACGGGTGGGCACAACGGACCAGCGCCCATGCCGGCGCGGGAGGCTCCTGGTCCTGAACCCGCACCACGAGGTGCCCGTCACGCGCGGTGCGGGTCCAGGCCCTGAACGCGGAGGCGCCGCTCAGCGCGCCGTCCCGTGTGCCCACCCGTCCCGCCCCAGCGGGACGATTGCCCACACGGGGGGGGCGGCCGACGGCACCGCCCGAAGCGGGCGCGGGCACGCGGGGGCGGGGCGAAGGCCCGCAAAGGGACGCGGGCGCACAGGCGCGCGGGCGAGGGCCCGCAAGCGGCGCGGGCACGCGGGCGCGGGGCTGAGCCCTGTACGGGGGCGCGGCCCGCACGCGGCCGGGGCGGCGCCCTCGGTCAGGGCGCGGGCCCGCACGGGCCCTCACGGGGGCGCAGGCCAGGGGCCGTACAGCCACGCGCGCCGGCGACCCGCAGGGCCGAGGGTCAAGGCGCCACGAGGGCCGACGGGCGTCGGCCGCGGATCACCAGGGCCATCAGCGCCGCCGCCGCGCACAGCGCGCCCGAGGCGTACCAGACGACGTCGTACGTGCCGAAGACGTCCCGCGCCACCCCGCCCGCGAAGGCGATCGCCGCCGCGCCGACCTGGTGGGAGGCGAGGACCCAGCCGAAGACGATCGCCGAGTCCTCGCCGTAGTGCTCGCGGCACAGGGCGATCGTCGGCGGCACCGTGGCGACCCAGTCGAGACCGTAGAAGACGATGAAGAACAGCATCGGGGGGTGCACCGAGGGCGCCAGCAGCATGGGCAGGAAGAGGAGCGAGACGCCGCGCAGGGCGTAGTAGACGGCCAGCAGTCGGCGCGGCGAGAAGCGGTCCGTGAACCAGCCGGAGGCGATCGTCCCGACGACGTCGAAGACACCGATCACCGCGAGGAGCCCGGCCGCCGCCGTGACCGGCATCCCGTGGTCGTGTGCGGCCGGTACGAAGTGCGTCTTCACCAGGCCGTTCGTCGAGGCGCCGCAGATCGCGAAGGAGCCGGCGAGGAGCCAGAAGGGGCCGGTGCGGGCCGCCTTGAGGAGCACGGTGACGGCGCGGCGGGCGGCGCCCGTGACGGGGGCGGGCTTTTCGGCGTACTCCCCGCCGTAGGGGGCGAGCCGGACGTCCGCCGGGTGGTCGCGGAGCAGCAGCCAGACGAAGGGGACGACGGCGAGCGCGGCCAGGGAGACGGTCACCGCGGCGGGGCGCCAGCCGTGCCGCTCGACCAGCCAGGACAGCAGCGGCAGGAAGATCAGCTGGCCGGAGGCGCCGGCGGCGGTCAGGATGCCGGTGACCAGGCCGCGGCGGGCGACGAACCAGCGGTTCGTGACCGTCGCGGCGAAGGCGAGGGCCATGGAGCCGCTGCCGAGGCCGACGAGGACGCCCCAGTAGAGGACGAGCTGCCAGGCCGCGGTCATCCAGACCGTGAGGAGCGATCCGGCGGAGATGATCGTGAGGGCGACCGCCACGACCTTCCGGATGCCGAAGCGGTCCATGAGGGCGGCGGCGAAGGGCGCGGTGAGGCCGTAGAGGGCCAGGTTCACCGAGACGGCGAAGCCGATCGTCCCCCGCGACCAGTCGAACTCCTGGTGCAGCGGCTCGATGAGAAGGCCCGGCAGGGAGGCGAAGGCGGCGGCGCCGATGATCGTGACGAAGGTGACCGCCGCGACGAACCAGGCGCGGTGGACGCGGGGGGTGCGGGGCTGTCCCGCGGGGGCGAGGGGAACCGTCTCGGTTGTCTGGGCCATGCCATCGAGCATCCCGGCCCGCCGCGCGCCCGGCCATTGGCCCGAATGACAGGTTTCCAAAGGATCGGGACACGGGCCGGGACACTGGGCGAGACACGGGGCCGGGACACGGGGGCGAGGCACGCGTCGGGACACGGGGGCGAGGCACGCGTCGGGACACGGGGGCGAGGCACGCGTCGGGACGCGCGGCCTGTCCGCTCACGCCCGCGGCAGGCTCCTGATCGGCCGCACCGCCAGCAGCGCCGCCACCACGAGCACCGCGATCCCCGCGCCCGTGAGCAGCACCGTCTCCGTGCCGACCGCCGCCGCCACCGGCCCCGACAGGGTGCGGCCGACGCCCATCATCAGGAGCGAGCCGGCCACGTCGTACGCGTGCATCCGGTTGAGGGCCTCCTGCGGGACGTGCGTCTGGACCGAGGTGGACCACATGACCAGCCAGAAGGCGAAGGCCGCCCCGCCGATGAACTGGCCCGCGCCGAGGACCGCGACCGGGGCGCCCAGGCCGAGCAGGAGCAGGTTCACGGGGAGGCCGGTGAGCGCCACCGCGCCCGCCGCGAGGGGCCTGCGCGGGCGCAGCCGTATCGCGAGGAGGCCGCCGACGGCGCTCCCGGCGCCGTTGACGGCCATGAGGACGCCGTACGCGGCCGAGCCGTGGTCCTCGGTGACCAGGCTCGCGGTGAGCGGCACCATGGGTCCGGCGACGGTCAGTCCGTAGACCGTCCAGATGGAGATGACGCCCCAGAGCCAGCTCCGGGAGCGGAACTCCCGCCAGCCGCCGACGAGTTCGGCGCCGAAGGAGTCGCGCCGGGCGGTGTCGGAGGGGATCGGGGCGAGGCGCATCAGCAGGAAGCAGACGGCGCTGACGGCGAAGGTGGTCCCGTTGACCGCGAAGGCGGCCCCGGCGTTCCACACGGCGACGAGCAGCCCGGCGGCGGCCGGTCCCGCCATGGTCATGAGCGCCTCGACGACCCGCAGGACGGCGTTGGCGCGCTGCACGTCGGGGGCGATGCGGGGGATGGTGGAGGCCACGCCCGGCTGGAAGAGGGCGGCGCCGACGCCGCTGAGCACGGAGAGGGCGTACACGGTCCACAGCGGCGGGCTGCCGAGCGTGAAGGAGACGGCGAGGACCGCGGCTCCGGGCAGCCGCAGCAGGTCGGCGAGGATCATCATCCGGCGGGCGGTGAACCGGTCGGCGAGGACGCCGCCGAAGAGGACGAAGACCGCGAAGGCGGCCGTCCAGCCGCCGAGCGCGTAGCCGACGGTCGAGCCGGAGTGGCCGGCCCCGAGGAGTCCGGCGGCGAAGGCGACCGGGACCATACCCTCGCCGAAGACGGCGACGCCCCGGGCGACGAAGAAGAGCCGGAAGTTACGGTTCCACAGCGCGGGCGGCACGACCGGTGCGGGAATCCGCCCGGTGGCCTCAGACTTGTACGTGTTGTCCGTCACGGACAAGTAGAGCTACCAGCGTGTGGTCTGGACCACCACCCATTTATGAAGGGGGCGCCCGCCCGTGCCGTCGCCGCACCGCGTCGCCGTACTCGCCCTGCCCGGCATCCTCCCCTTCGAGCTGGGCATCCCGCACCGCATCTTCGGCCGCGCGAAGGACCCCGAGGGGCGGCCGCTGTACGAGATCGTGACCTGCGCCCCGGTGGCCGGTCCGGTGCGGACGGACGCCGACTTCTCGATCGTCGTCGAGCACGGCCCGGAGGCGCTCGCCGCCGCCGACACGGTCGTGGTGCCCGCCTCGTACGAGCTCGGGCCGGTCTACGACGAGGGCAGGCTGCCGGAGGAGCTGGCCTCGGCGCTCGCGCGCATCCGGCCCGGCACGCGACTGGTCGCCATCTGCACCGGCGGGTACGTGCTGGCCGCCGCGGGCCTCCTCGACGGGCGCCCGGCCACCACCCACTGGGCGTCCGCGGAGCACTTCCAGGGCCTCTTCCCGAGCGTGCGGGTCGACGCGGACGTCCTCTTCATCGACGACGGCGACGTCCTGACCTCGGCCGGGGTGGCCGCCGGGATCGACCTGTGCCTGCACATGGTGCGCCGCGACCACGGCACGGCCGTGGCCAACGACGTGGCCCGCAGGACGGTCGTCCCGCCCCACCGGGAGGGCGGCCAGGCCCAGTACATCGAGCGCCCGCTGCCGGAGGCCGGCACCCACACCACGACGGCCGCGCGGGCCTGGGCGCTGGCCCACCTCCACGAGCCGATCCAGCTGCGGGACCTGGCGGAGAAGGAGGCGATGAGCGTACGGACGTTCACGCGCCGCTTCCGCGACGAGGTCGGCATCAGCCCCGGCCAGTGGCTCACCCAGCAGCGGGTGGAGCGGGCCCGGCACCTCCTGGAGTCCACGGGGCTGCCCGTGGACCGCGTCGCCCAGGACGCCGGTTTCGGCACGGCCCAGTCGCTGCGGGTGCACCTGATGACCGCGATCGGGGTGACCCCGACGTCCTACCGCCGCACCTTCCGCACGGGGGCGGCCACCGTCTGAGGACCGCCCTCGGCGTGCACCCGCGCGCGTACCCCTCAGAAGGTGAGCACCCCCCGCGCCACCCTCCCCCGCTCCGCGTCCTCGGCCGCGCGGGCGAACTCCTCCACGGGGTACGTCCGGGTCACCAGCTCGTCGAGGAGCAGGGCTCCGGAGCGGTACAGCTCCGCGTACAGGGCGATGTCCTTCTGGGGGCGCGAGGAGCCGTACCGGCAGCCCAGGATCGACTTGTCGAGGAACATCGCGGCCGGCGGGAAGGTCGCCTCGGCCTTCGGCGCGGTCATGCCGAGCAGGACCGCCTGCCCGTGCCGGTCGAGGAGGTCGATCGCGGTCCGGACGAGGCCCGTGTGGCCGACGCACTCGAAGACGTGGTCGGCGCCGGTGGGCAGGATCTCCCGCACGCCGTCGGCGGAGGCGAGGAAGTGCGTGGCCCCGAACCGCCGGGCCGTCTCCTCCTTGTCCGGGTTCGTGTCGACGGCGACGATCGTCAGCGCGCCCGCGATCCGGGCGCCCTGGAGGACGTTGAGCCCGATGCCGCCGGTCCCGATGACGACGACGGTGTCGCCGCGGCCGACCCTCGCCCGGTTCAGTACGGCTCCGACCCCGGTGAGGACGCCGCAGCCCATCAGGGCGGCGGAGGTCAGCGGGATGTCCCGGGGGATCTTCACCGCCTGCACGGCCTTGACGACGGTCCGCTCCGCGAAGGACGAGTTCGACGCGAACTGGAACAGCGGCCGCCCGTCGCGCGAGAAGGGCTGCCCCGGCATCCCGATGGCCTTGCGGCACATCGTCGGCCGGCCGCGGTCGCAGTCGGCGCAGGCGCCGCAGTTCGCGAGGGTGGACAGGGCGACGTGGTCCCCGGGCTCGACGTGGGTGACGCCGGGGCCCACGGCCGCGACGGTCCCCGCGCCCTCGTGGCCGAGGACGACGGGCGGCGGGAAGGGGATGGTCCCGTCGATGACCGACAGGTCGCTGTGACAGAGCCCGGCGGCGGCGATCGCCACGAGCACCTCCCCCGGGCCGGGGTCGCGCACCTCCAGGTCGTCGACGACCCTGACCTGCTTCCCGTCGAAGACGACGCCTCTCACGATCCGTTCTCCTTCCCCGCGTTGGGACGCTCGCCGGCGGCGGCGGCCCGCGCCATCTCCTCCAGGCGGGCCAGCATCGGCATGGGGTCCGTCCCCACGGTCCCCGGCAGGAAGTCCGCGATGCGCTCGGGGGTCCACGCGCCGCCCTCCGCGTATCCGGCGCGCAGTTCCCTCGGCTGGGCCCAGACCGCGATCTTCGGCCCGGCGATCGTGTACACCTGGCCGGTGATCCGCTCCTCGCGGGCCCGCTCGCTCAGCAGGTAGACGACGAGGGCCGCCACGTCCTCCGGCTCGCCGATCTCCTTGAGCTCCATGGGGACGTTCGCGGACATCCGGGTGCGCGCGACCGGCGCGACGGCGTTCGCGGTGACGCCGTACTTGTGCAGGCCGAGGGCCGCGCTGCGGACCAGCGAGATGATGCCGCCCTTCGCCGCCGCGTAGTTGGCCTGGGCCACCGATCCCTGGTGGTTTCCGCTGGTGAAGCCGATGAGGGTGCCGGTGCCCTGCCGGCGCATGACGGCGGACGCGGCCCGGAAGACGGTGAAGGTGCCCTTCAGATGGGTGGCGACGACCGGGTCCCACTCCTCCTCGGACATGTTGAAGAGCATCCGCTCGCGCAGGATCCCGGCGACGCACACGACCCCGTCGATCCGGCCGTACTCGGCGAGGGCCACGTCCACGATCCGCTGTCCGCCCGCCATCGTGGAGATGTCGTCGGCGACCGCCACCGCCGATCCGCCCGCCGCCTCGATCTCCTTCACCACGGACGCGGCGACCTCCGAGGTCGGCTCGCCGCCCTCGATGGACACGCCGTAGTCGTTGACGACGACCTTGGCGCCCTCCGCCGCGCACGCGAGGGCGACGGCCCGGCCGATGCCGCGCCCCGCCCCCGTCACGGCGACGACCTTGCCAGCCAAGAAGTTCCCCATGCCCGGCCCCTTCCCGCACTTTCTGACGGTCCGTTAGATTCGTTCGTCGTCAGGATTCTACGGTCCGTCAGATACCGGAAAACAAGACCCCGGAGGCCCCGATGTCTCTTCCCGCCGCCTTCCACGAGATCGCCAACCGCGTCAACAACTGGGGCCGTTGGGGGCAGGACGACGAGATCGGCACGCTGAACCTCGTCACCGACGAGGCCGTGCGGGAGGCCGCGGCCACCGTCCGCACCGGACTGCGCGTCCCGCTCGCCCTCGACCTCAAGCAGGACGGCGTCCAGACCGGCATGATCCCCGGGCGGGTCAACCCGCTCCATGTGATGGTCCAGGTCAACCAGGAGATCTTCGGCCCCGGCACGGTCGCCACCAGCGACGACGCCGTGACCCTGGGCCTCCAGGCCGGCACCCACTGGGACGCCCTGACGCACGTCTCCCACTCGGGCCGCATCTACAACGGCCGCCCCGCCGCCTCGGTGACCCCGCACGGCCGCTCCGCGTTCAGCGGCATCCACACGGCCCGTCACATCGTCGGCCGGGGCGTCCTCCTGGACGTGGCCGCCGCGAAGGGCGTCGACCGGCTGCCGGGCGACCACGCCGTGACGCCCGAGGACCTGGACGAGGCGGCCGAGTTCGGCGGCGTGACCGTACGGTCCGGGGACATCGTGCTCGTACGGACCGGGCAGATCCAGCTGTACCTGGCCGGGGACCGGCACGGGTACGCCTTCCCGTCACCGGGCCTCTCGGTGCGCGCCCCGGAGTGGTTCCACGCCCACGACGTCGCGGCCGTCGCCAACGACACGCTGACCTTCGAGATCTTCCCGCCCGAGATCGAGGACCTCTGGCTGCCCGTGCACGCCCTCGACCTGGTCGAGATGGGCATGCTCCAGGGGCAGAACTGGAATCTGGAGAATCTGTCCACAGCCTGTGCACAGACAAGGCGCTACGCCTTCCTGCTCTCCGCGATGCCCGAGCCCTTCGTCGGCGGCACCGGCACACCGGTGGCCCCGGTCGCGGTCTTCTAGCCCCAGGAACGCGCGCAACTCACAGCGCTCACCCCACTCGCGCGGGCGGCGGCGCGCTCGCACGCGCCCCGAGCACGCCACGGCCCGCCGCCGCCCGGCCGCGACCCGCTCGTGCCGAGGGCCACGGCCCTCGGCTCCCCTCGCCACGAATCGCTCACCCCAGGGTGGGCAAAACGGAACGAATCGTCAACACCGCACCCGTCCGGGGGATACGGCCACCGGCCCCGGCGTCACGGGCGCGACCCGGTCCACCTCGCACCAGATGCTCTTGCCGGCACCCTCCGGCTGCCAGCCCCACCGGTCCGCGAGGCCGTCCACCAGCTCCAGGCCGCGGCCGTTGGTGTCGTCGCCCTCCGCGTGCCGGGGCCGGGGCGGCCGGTCGCTCGTGTCGGCGACCTCGACCCGCACCCCGCCGCCCCCCGCGGCGAACAGCATCCGCAGCACGGCCGGGCAGCCCGTGTGCACCACGGCGTTGGTGACGAGCTCGGAGATGAGCAGCACCAGCGTGTCGGCGAGCGGCTCGTCGTCCCCTATGCCCGAGCCGGCGAGCCGCGACCGGGCCCACCTCCGGGCTCGCCCCACCTCGGCCGGGTCGGGCCCGACCTCCAACTGAACCTGAAGAAGCATCTGCACCGCTCACACCATCCGAACCGGCGGACACACCTTTACGGAACGTGATTCCCTTGTGAGACAGCATGGTTGACGTACAGTCACCGCAACAAGCGCTTCGGGCATATTCCAGCGCGAAGGAGTACGCATGGTCCATACTGTGCGACGCCCGCTGCGGGGAGTCGAACGCCGGGCGCGAGCGGCGGGCATTCCGGGTCGCGGGGCCGCCCCAGGGGCGACACCGGGACGATCCGGGCCATCGAGCTCGCGCATCCCACGGAGCGTACCGGAGGCGGAGGCCGACTCCGGGCCGTGACGGCCCCGCCGAAGGACACAACCCGATATCGACGTTCCGTGACGCGCCGCGTGCCCGGTGTGGCTAGAGTCCGGCGGCGACCGCCTCCTCGGCCCGGGCGGCCGGCAGCCGCAGTTCGGCCCGCACCCAGGCCCGCTTCAGATGCAGGTGCACGTCCGCCTCCCAGGTGAAGCCCATCCCGCCGTGGACCTGGAGGCAGTCCCGCGCGTTGGCGACGGCCGCCTCGTCGGCGAGCAGTTTGGCCCCGGCGATCTCGACGGGATCGCGGGTGACGGCGGCGGCCCACACCGCCGCGCGGGCCAGTTCGGTCCGCACGAGCATGCCGGCGCAGAGGTGCTTCACCGCCTGGAACCCCCCGATCGGCTGCCCGAACTGCGACCGCGTCCGCGCGTGGGAGACGGCCGCCCCGGTGGTCGCGGCGGAGCTGCCGACCTGCTCGGCGGCGGTGAGGAGCACGGCCTCGGCGGCCGGCTCCCCGCGTCCCGGCACCCGGTGCAGCGGCGTCAGCGGGTCGACCGACCGCACCGGTACGGCGCCGGTGGCGTCGCCCAGGACCACGTCGGCCCCGTCGAGCCACGGGACCAGGCCCTCCTCCACGGCGGTGACCACGACGGATCCGTCCGCCGCCCCGGGCACGGTCCCGGCGGCCAGGTGCGTCGCGACCAGCGGCCCCGGCAGCAGCACCCGCCCGGCCTCCTCGAAGACGAGCACGGCCTCGGGCAGCCCGAGCCCGACGCCCCCCTCCGCCTCGGGGAGCCGCAGCGCGAAGAACCCGGCGGCGCCCAGCTCCCGCCACAGGTCCCGGTCCAGGGCCGGGGCGGGCGCGGAGACGGCCGCCCGCAGCGCCTCCCGGCCGAAGCGGCGCGCGAGCAGGTCCCGTACGCCTCGGCGCAGCGCCCGCTGGTCCTCCGTGAGGCGAAAGTCCATGGCGGGGTCACCGTCCCTTCGGCAGGCCGAGGATGCGCTCGGCGACGATGTTGCGCTGGATCTGGGAGGTGCCGGCGGCGATGGTGTACGAGAGGGAGGACAGCCGGTCGAGCGTCCAGTCGCGGCCGAGGTCGAGCGCGTCGGGCCCCAGGACGACGGCGGCCGCGTCGTACAGCTCCTGGCGGGCGTGCGAGTAGTGCAGCTTGAAGACGGAGCCCCCGGTGCCGGGGACCCCGCCGGTGGCCTGGGCCTCGCTGACGTTGGCCTGGGTGAGGCGCCACAGGGCCTGGAACTCGGCGGAGAGCCTGCCGAGCCGGCGTCTGAGGACGGGGTCGTCCCAGGTGCCGTTCTTGCGGGCGGTGCGGGCGAGTTCGCCGAGGAGCCGGCGGCAGGCGACGACCTCGCCGACGAAGGCGGTGCCGCGTTCGAAGGAGAGGGTGACCATGGTGACGCGCCAGCCGTCGTTCTCCGCGCCGACGCGGTTCTCGACGGGCACCCGCACCTCGTCGAGGAACACCTCGGCGAACTCGGTCGATCCGGCGAGGGTGCGCAGCGGCCGTACGGTGACGCCGGGCGCGTCCATGGGCAGGGCGAGCCAGGTGATGCCCCGGTGCTTGGACGGCGCGTCGGGGTCGGTCCGGACGAGGAGTTCGCACCAGTCGGCCACCTCGGCGTGCGAGGTCCAGATCTTCTGTCCGGTGACGACGTACGCGTCGCCGTCCCGGACGGCCCGGGTGCGCAGGGAGGCGAGGTCCGAGCCGGCCTCGGGTTCGCTGAAGCCCTGGCACCAGACCTCGTCGCCGCGCAGGATCGGCGGCAGCCAGCGGGCGCGCTGGGCGGCCGTGCCCTCGGCGGCGACGGTGGGTCCGGCGTGCAGGAGCCCGACGAAGTTGGCGCCGACGTAGGGCGCGCCGGCGCGTTCGGTCTCCTCCAGGAAGATGAGGCGCTGGGTCGGGGAGGCGTCCCAGTGGGTGTCGGCGTATCCGGCGTCGTGCAGGCGGCGCTGCCAGCCGCAGTCGTAGGCGCGGCGGGCGGGCCAGTCGAGCGGGTCGGGCCGCTCGGGGAGGCCGGGGAGGGTGGCGGCGAGCCACTCGCGCAGGCGGGCGCGGTAGGCCTCCTCCTCGTCGGTGCAGGACAGGTCCATCAGACGATCCCGAGGTCCAGCATCCGGATGGCGTTGCCGCGCATGAGCTTGTAGACGGTCTCGTCGTCGAGGCCCCGGACGTGGTCGAGGGCGACCTCCTTGGTGTGCGGGAAGGTCGAGTCGACGTGGGGGTAGTCGGTCTCGAAGGTGGCGTTGTCGCGGCCGACGACGTCGAGCGAGGCGATGCCGTGCTTGTCGCGGAAGAAGCAGCAGAAGATCTGCCGGTAGTAGTACGTGGAGGGCGGCTCGGGGACGATGTCGCGGACGCCGCCCCAGGCGCGGTGCTCCTCCCAGACGTCGTCGGCGCGTTCGAGGGCGTACGGGATCCAGCCCATCTGGCCCTCGCTGTAGGCGAGCTTGAGGCGGGGGAACTTCACGAGGACGCCGCTGAAGAGGAAGTCCATCATCGAGGCCATGGCGTTGTTGAAGCTCAGGGAGGCCTGGACGGCGGGCGGGGCGTCGGGGGAGGCGGCGGGCATCTGGGAGCTGGACCCGATGTGCATGTTGACGACGGTGCCGGTCTCCTGGCAGACGGCGAAGAACGGGTCCCAGTGGCCGGAGTGGATCGACGGCAGGCCGAGGTGGGTGGGGATCTCGGAGAAGGTGACGGCCTTGACGCCCCGGGCGGCGTTGCGGCGGATCTCGGCGACGGCGAGGTCGATGTCCCAGAGCGGGATGATGCAGAGCGGGATGAGCCGGCCGCCGCTGTCGCCGCACCACTCCTCGACCATCCAGTCGTTGTAGGCGCGGACGCAGGCGAGGGCCACCTCCTTGTCGTGGGCCTCGGCGAAGGTCTGTCCGCAGAAGCGGGGGAAGGTGGGGAAGCAGAGGGAGGCCTCGACGTGGTTGAGGTCCATGTCGGCGAGCCGGGCCTTGGGGTCCCAGCAGCCGCGCCGCATCTCGGCCCGGGTGATGCCCTCCAGGGTCATGTCGTCGCGGTCGAAGCCGACGGCGGCGATGTTGCGCTTGTACGGGAACTTGAGGTCCTCGTAGATCCACCAGTCGGTGGGCGGGCCGTCGGGGTCCATCGTGATCTGGTACTTCCCGGCGACGTAGGCGAGCTCGCCGATGCCGGCCGTGAGGGGCCGGGGCCCGCGGTCGCGGTACTTCTTCGGGAGCCAGGTCTCGAAGAGGTGGGCGGGCTCGATCACGTGGTCGTCGACGCTGATGATGCGGGGCAGTTCCGTCATGGAGCCTTCTCCGGTTTCTGATGACCCGTCAGATCTGATGGGATCAGGCTAGCCCCCGCCCCCTGGACCGACAAGCGCCGGACCTCTACGCTCACCGCACCATCTGACGGAACGTCAGCCATGAGGAGTACGGGATGACCGAGACCGCACACGCCCTGGGCGAGTCCCGCACGCTCTGGGAGCTCGTCGAGCGCCGCGCCGCGCTCACCCCCGACCGGCCCGTCCTCCTCCAGGGCGACCGCGTCCTCACCTTCGAGGGCCTGCGCGAGCGCGCCGAGCGGTGCGCCGCCGGCCTGTACGGGCGGGGGGTGCGGCCCGGCACGGTCGTCGCCTGGCAGCTGCCCACCCGCATCGAGACCGCCGTGCTCTCCTTCGCCCTCGCCCGCCTCGGCGCCGTGCAGACCCCGGTGATCCCCTTCTACCGGGACAAGGAGGTCGGCTTCGCGCTCCGCGCGTCCCGGGCCGAGCACTTCGCCGTCCCCGGAACTTGGCGTGGATTCGACCATGCGGAGATGGCACGGCGGCTCGGCGCACAGGGGATCTTCGAGGCCTACGGGGACCTACCGGACGGCGACCCCGCCGTCCTCCCGCCCCCGCCGTCCTCCGGCACCGACGTCCGCTGGATCTACTGGACCTCCGGCACCACCTCCGACCCCAAGGGCGTCCTGCACACCGACCGCTCGCTCCTCGCCGGCGGCTCCTGCCTCGCGCACGCCCTGCGGCTGACGGACCGGGACGTCGGCTCCATGGCCTTCCCGTACGCGCACATCGCCGGACCCGACTACACGGTGATGCTCCTGCTCTACGGCTTCCCGGCCGTGATGTCCGAGCACTTCGCGCTGCCCGAGGCCCTCGACGAGTACAACCGGCACGGCGTCACCGTCGCCGGCGGCTCCACCGCCTTCTACTCGATGTTCCTCACCGAGCAGCGCAAGCGGCCCGGGAAGCCCGTCATCCCCACCCTCCGCCTGCTGGCCGGCGGCGGCGCGCCCAAGCCGCCCGAGATCTACCACGCCGTACGGGAGGAGCTGGGCTGCCGCCTCACCCACGGGTACGGCATGACCGAGGTCCCCATGATCACGATGGGCGACCCCGAGGACAGCGACGAACACCTCGCCTCCACCGAGGGCCGCCCGCCCGCCGGCATGGAGATCCGCATCACCGGCGACGGCGAGGTGCGGCTGCGCGGCGAGGCGGTCTGCCGGGGCTACCTGGACCCGGCGCAGACCGCCGCCGCCTTCGACGAGGACGGCTTCCTCGTCACCGGCGACCTCGGACACCTCACGCCCAGCGGCCACCTCGTCCTCACCGGCCGGATCAAGGACATCATCATCCGCAAGGGAGAGAACATCTCCGCCAAGGAGATCGAGGACCTCCTCCACCGGCACCCCGACGTGGGCGACGCCGCCGTCATAGGCCTCCCCGACGCCGAGCGCGGCGAGCGCGTCTGCGCCGTCGTCGAACAGCCCCCGGGCGCCGCACCCCTGGCCCTCCCGCAGGTCACGGCCTTCCTGCGGGAGGCCGGCCTCTCCGTCCACAAGCTGCCGGAGCAGCTGGAGGTGGTGGAGGCGCTCCCCCGCAACGAGACCCTGCGCAAGGTGCTCAAGTACCGGCTCAGGGAGCGGTTCGGCACACCCCGGTGAGGGCCTCGGGAAGGTCCTCGTACACGTCGAAGAGGCGGCGGACGCCGAGCGCCGACAGCACCCGGTCGACGTGCCCGCCCCGGTCGTCCCGCTGCTCGGGGAGGATCAGCCGCAGCCGCCCGCCGCAGGAGCGGAGCAGCCGGCGCGAGGCGATCAGCACGCCGACGCCGCTGGAGTCGCAGAACTGCACGTCGGTCAGGTCGATCATCAGGTCGTGACGGCCGCCCGCGACCGCGTCGTGCACGCGGGCGCGTATCCGGGGAGAGGTGACCAGGTCCAGCTCCCCCTGGACACGGAAGACCGTCCAGGGGCCGTGTTCGTCCTCGTCGACCTCGATCGTCGTCACATCCGGCGCCTGCCCCCGTGACGGGCGGCGAAACCTCCCGCGCGAAGGATGACGCTTTCCTTACCATCCGATTCCGCGTCAAGAGCGCACTTGCGGCAAACAGGAGTGCGTTGTCGGAACGGCGCACTACTTTGGAGGGGAACCGGGACGGAGGGCCTCATGCCGATGGACACACCACCGCGCTGGGACCGCAGGATGCAGCAGCGGCTGGAGCGCGGGGAGGCCGCTGCCCTCGGCGAGTTCTACGACCGGTTCGCGGCCCTGGTGCACAGCCTCGCCCACCGGGTGCTCGGCGACGACGAGGCGGCCGACCAGGTCACCCGCGAGGTCTTCGGCCACGTCTGGGAGCACCCGGAGTCCTACGACCCGAAGCAGGGCAGCATGCGCGCGTGGGTCGCCAAGCTGACCCAGCGGCAGGCCGTGCACCGGCTGCGGCAGGCCGAGGCCCTGGCGTACGCGGAGACGGGGCTCGGCTCCACCGAGGAGCTGGAGCAGAAGGTGCACCGGGCCACGGTCGCCGCCCGCGCCGACTACATCGTCACCTCCATGCCGGCCCCGCTGCGGGAAGCCCTCGAACTGGCCTACTTCCAGCGGCGCGACTACCGCCAGACCGCCGCCGACCTCGGCGTCACCGAGGACGAGGCCCGCCGGCGCCTGCGGCTCGGGCTCCAGCTGCTCTCCTCCGCCCACACCCGGCCGCTCGAAGGCTCCTCGCCGCCGGGCTACGGACGGGCGCTGTGACCGGGGCGGACGGCGCGGCGGAGGGCGAGGGCGACGACGTCGCCCGCGTCCCCCGGATACCGGGCCCGCGCCGGTCGGCCGACGACCACGCGGACCTGACGGCACGGCTCCCGGAGGAGGTGGAGGAACCGGACGTGGACGGCGAGGAGCCCGAGGTGCCGGACCTCAGCCACGGCGTGCTCAAGTCCCTGCTCGGGGCCTGGGCGCTGTCGGCGTGCTCGGCCGGCGAGACCCTGGCCGTCGAGAACCACCTCACCGCCTGCGCGCCCTGCGCCGACGAGGCGCTCCGGCTCCGCGACGCCGTCGCCCTCCTCCACGAGGACCGCGACCTGGACCTCGACCCGCTGCTCCGCTCCCGGGTCCTGGAGAACTGCCTGGGCCGCCGCCCCGCCCGCATCCCGATCCCCGACTGGGTCACGCCCTACGACGCGGAGACCGCCCGGCTCGACGCGCTCCTGCGGGACATCGGCGAGTCCGAGTGGCACGCGCCGGTGCGGCTCAAGTGGTACGAGGAGAACCGCGTGGTGCGCCGCAAGGCCACCGTCGCGGCGGTCATCGGCCACCTCTTCGCGGTCGACGGCCTGGTGTCGGCGGCGCTCGGCCTGGACGACCCGCTGGGCGCGGACGTCCCGGAGCTCTCCCCGACGGAGCGGACCGAGGCCTTCTGGGCGGCCCTGGACCGGCCGCCGAACCGCTCCCTGCGGGGACCGTGGCGGGACCAGTCGCACACGCTGATCCGGACGGCCGCCTTCGCGGGGCGCGGGGTGGCGGACCTGACCGTGACGTACAAGGACTTCGCCCTCCCGCTCCAGGACTCCCTCCTGGAGCGGGCCTTCGAGTGCTGGCGGCACGCGGACGACATCGCGAACGCGGTCGCCTATCCGTACGCGCCGCCCAGCGGGGCGCACCTGCACGGCATGATCGACCTGGCCGCCCGGCTGCTGCCCGCGGCGCTCGCCAACCGCCGCCGCACGGGTCTGGCCGGCCCGGCCAAGGAGCTCGTCACGGCGGGCGCGCCGGGCCGCTCGCTCCACCTGGAGGTGGAGGGCGCGGGCGGCGGCCACTGGTACATCGCCCTGGACTCCCCGGCGGCGGTCGGCTCACCGGACCGGGCGGTCGCGCAGGTGGCGATGGACGGGGTCGAGTTCTGCCAGCTGGTGGCGGGGCACATCACACCGGAGGAAGCGGCGGCGGGGCAGGACGGGGACCGCGAGGCGATCCGCGACGTCCTCTCCGCGGCAGCGTCCCTGAGCCGCCTGTAACCCGGCCGGGCCCGGTCGCGGGCCGCGCCCCAGCCCGTTGTGGGCCGCGCCCCGCCGGGCCCCGTCGTGGGCCCGCGCCGCCCGGTGCGGGCCTCCGCCCACGCCCGTGCGCCGCGCCGCCCGCGCCCGTGGGCCTTCGCCCCGCGCCCGTATGGGCGTTCGCCCGCGCCCCGGGCCCGTGTGCCTTCGCCCCGCCTCGCGCGGGCCCGCGCCCGCCGCTCGCCGTGGGCCCGTCGCCCACGCCCGTGTGGCCCGTCGCCCACGCCCGTGTGGGCAATCGTCCCGCTGGGGCGGGACGGGTGGGCACACGGGACGGCGCCCCTTAGCGGCGCCTCCGCGTCCGGCGCCCTGACCCGCACCACGCGTGACGGACGCCTGTCGGTGCGGGTTCGGGCCCAGGAGCCTCTGGCGCCGGCAGGGCGCGGGTCCGTTGTGCCCACCCGTTCCGCCCCTTGCAGAACGCCTGCCCACAACGGCCGGGACGCAGGCCCACAACGGGCGGGCCCAGGCCCGCAGCGGGCCGGGCGCGGGGTCCACAACGGCGGGCGCGGGCCCGCACCGGCGGCAGGCGAAGGCCTGGGCGCCGGGGGCGCGGGCCCACACCGGCAGCGGGCCAAGGCCTGGGCGCCGGGAGCGCGGCCCGCACCGGGCCGGGGGCCGGCCCGGCGGAGGGTTACGCGAAGACCACCGTGCGGCGGCCGTTCAGGAGGATGCGGCGTTCCGCGTGCCACTTCACCGCCCGCGCCAGCGCCTGGCACTCCACGTCCCGCCCCGTCGCCACCAGCTGGTCCGGCGTCACCTCGTGGCCGACCCGCTCGACCTCCTGCTCGATGATCGGGCCCTCGTCGAGGTCGGCCGTCACGTAGTGCGCGGTCGCGCCGATCAGCTTCACGCCGCGCGCGTGCGCCTGGTGGTAGGGCTTGGCGCCCTTGAAGCTGGGGAGGAAGGAGTGGTGGATGTTGATGATCCGCCCGGAGAGCTGCTTGCACAGGTCGTCGGAGAGGACCTGCATGTAGCGGGCGAGGACGACCAGCTCGACGTTCTCGGAGCGGACGAGCTCCAGCAGCTCCGCCTCGGCCGCGGCCTTGGTGTCCTTGGTGACGGGGATGTGCCGGAAGGGGATGCCGTAGGAGCCGACGAGCTCCTGGAAGTCGGTGTGGTTGGAGACGACCGCGACGATCTCCACCGGCAGGGCCCCGATCCGCGAGCGGAAGAGCAGGTCGTTCAGGCAGTGGCCGAACTTGGAGACCATGAGCACGACCCGCATGGGCTGGTCGGCGCGGTTGATCTGCCAGTCCATGGCGTAGGCGTCGCCGACAGCGGCGAAGCTCGCCCGGAGCTTGTCGACGGTCACCGGGGCCTCGGCCGAGAAGTGGACCCGCATGAAGAAGAGACCGGTGTCACGGTCTCCGAACTGCTGGCTGTCCTCGATGTTGCACCCGGTGATGAAGAGGTAGCTCGACACGGCGTGCACGATGCCCTGCTTGTCGGGGCACGAGAGCGTGAGGACGTACTGGTCGGTCATCCCGTCAGCCTGCCACAGACGCCCCGCCGGACGGACCACCGTCCGCCAGGCGGAACGGCTCAGGACCGGGTCATGACATGGAGCACGTCGAGGGAGCGCGGGGGCGTGTCGGGGTCCTCGCCGTCGGCGTGCGCGAGGCGTACGTGCGCCTCGCGGGCGGCGCGCACGGCCTCGGGCCAGCCGGGGTGCTGGAGGTAGGCGGAGACCTGGGCGTCCGGGCCCACCTGGTGCATGATGCGGAGCACCCGGAGGACGGCGACGTCGACGAGGGCGGCCTCGCCGGAGTCCCGGAAGATCGAGCCGACGTACTTCTCGGCGGACCAGTTGTCGAGCCAGGTGTCCTCGACGAGGCGGTAGACGGCGTCGGTGACGTCGCCGTACCCCTCCCGGCCGGTGAGCCAGGTCGTCTCGTGGAATCCGGGGTCGGAGAGCATGTGCAGCGCCGAGCGCACGTTGCTGCGCCAGCGCCACCACGGCATGTCGTTGAGCGGCATGCCGCCCATGGTGGAGGAGCGACGGCCGCGACGGGAAGAGTTCACCGAACCGGAGACTGGACTGGGGACTGGACTGGACACGTTTCGATCGTACGTTCCGGGTCGGACAAGCGGACTCGCCCCCTCCTCATCAGGGCACGGACCCCCGTAATTCACCTTCACGTCACCCACCGTTGAACCATGCTCACTCCCGCGTTACCCGTGGGGCGGAAATGTGCGTACCCATGACCGGTAAGCGACTGATCTCACTCCTCGCGTACGTCACGACCGCGGCGACGGGAGCGTCGTTGCTCACCGGCTGTGGCGTGCTCCCTGGGGCCACGGGGGGCTCCAGGGAGCCCGTCACGGTGATGACGTGGGCTCCGGACCGGACGCGCGCGACGAACATGCCCGGAATGCCCGCGATGGCGCAGACCTACGCCCGGTGGGTCAACGCCCGGGGCGGCATCGACGGGCACGAGCTGCGCGTCCTCACCTGCAACGAGCAGAACAGCCCCTCCGGCGCCGCCGCCTGCGCCCGCCGGGCCGTGCGCGAGAAGGCGGTGGCCGTCGTCGGCTCGTACAGCCAGAACGGCCGCGCCTTCATGGCCCCGCTGGAGGCCGCCGGCATCCCGTACATCGGCGGCTACGGCATCGCCGAGGACGAGTTCACCAGCCCGCTCTCGTACCCCGTCAACGGCGGCGTGGCCTCCCTGATCGCCGGGCACGGCATGCAGCTCGCCGGATCCTGCGAGCGGGTCTCCCTCGTCCGCCCCGACACCACCGCCGGGGACAAGCTCCCCCAGCTCCTCAACTCCGGCCTGCGCCGGGCGAGTCACCGCAGCGCCGTCGACATCCCGGCCCAGGAGGACGCCGCCGAGTACACCCGGCAGGCCGGCCGCGCCCGCACCCGGGCCGGCGACGAGAAGGGCTGCGTGACCGCCGTCCTCGGCGAGCGCACCCAGACCTTCTTCGACTCCTTCCGGCGGCTCCCCGAGCAGGAGGGCGAGCCCGGGACCGTTCGGATCTCCTCGGTCCTCGGCAGCGTCGACCAGCCCGTCATCGACCGCACCGGCGGCCCGCACAGCCCCTTCGAGGGCGCCTTCGTCACCGGCTGGTACCCGGAGGCGGGCGACCGGAGCTGGGCACCGATGCGCAAGGTCATCCAGGAGTACGCCTTCGCCGACAACCGGGTCGACCCGGCCGACGCCGGGGTGCAGACCACGTGGATCGCCTACACGGTCCTCAAGGACGTCGTCGAGGGGCTCGACGCGGACACGGTCACGGCCGGGCAGATCAGCCACGCCCTCGACCGGGGCGAGCGGATCGACACCGGGGGCCTCACCCCCGGCCTGCGCTGGAAGTACGAGGACATGCTCGGCGCCCCCGGCTTCACCCGGATCGTCAACCGCGAGGTGACCTTCCAGGTGGTGCGCCAGGGGCGGCTCGTGGCGCAGAAGCCCGGCTTCGTCGACGTCGGCGAGACCGTCCTCAGCGCCCGCTAGCCTCCGGGCTCGGCCCTCAGAGCTGCGTCCAGCTCCGCTTCTCCAGGCCGTACTTCGCGGCGGTCGGGTTCCACAGCCCGGCCGCCGACTTCTTGGCCTGGGTGGCCTCGCCGCTCTTCGCGTCCCCCGCGGTCCGCTGGCTGGTCGAGTGGGCCTTGCCGCCCTTGCAGGCCTTCTTCGCCTTCATCTGGTCGGCCCAGGCGGCGTAGTGGTCGTCGGCGGAGGCCGAGGCCTGCCAGGCCTTGGTGAGGGACGCCGTGAGCGCCGCGTTGTCCGGGACCTTGTCGACGGACAGCGCCTGGAGCTTGGCGATCAGGCCCCGGCGCTGCTCGGCGGCGCCCCGCAGGTCGCTCGCCGCCTGGTCGAGGTCCTTGCACTGGTTGATGGCCGCGACCGAGCTGATCACCGTCTCGCGGCTGCTGCTGCTCGTCGCGAGGAGCTTGCTGAGCTCCTTCGCCTGCGGCTCGGCCGGGTCGGCCGGCTTCTCCGCGGGCTTCTCGGCCGGGGCCGAGGGCGCGGCCGAGCTCGCCGCGACGTTCTGCCCGCCGGTCTTGGGGTCCTTCTCCTCGTCGCCGCCGCTGAGCAGCGCCCCGGCGCCGAGCCCGACGACCGCGCAGCCGACGACGACGGCGGCGATCAGCGCGACCGGCGACTTGCGGCGCGGCGCGGGCTCCTCGTCCTCGTAGTACGCGTCCTGGAAGCCGAACTGCTGCTGCGGCGGCTGCGGAGGCTGCTGCTGGTGCTGCTGGTACGGGGCCGGGCCCGGCTGCTGGTAGCCCTGCGGCGCGCGCTGCTGCTGGGGCGGCCGGGGGGCCTCCGTGCGGAAGAGGCTGTCGAACTCGGCGGGCGGCTGCCGCTCACCGGGCTCCTGCGGCGGCACGGGGGCGATGTACTGGGTCGCGTCCGAGGCGCCGGCCGGACCGGGCCCCTGGTGGGCGAGCGGGCCCGTGCCGAGGAACTGGGTGTCGGAGCCCCCGCCCTGCTGCGGCGGCACCGGGGGGATGTGCTGCGTGGCCTGGAGGTCGCCGGCGGACGGGGCGCCGGGGTGCGGGTAACCGTAGCCCGGCTGGGGGGCGCCCTGGGCGCCCGGTCCCGGATAGCCGTAGCCCGGCTGCGGGGCGCCCGGCCCCGGGTAGCCGTACCCCGCCTGCGGGGCGCCCTGGGCCGGCGGCATCCCGCCCTGCTGCGGCGGCATCCCCTGCGCCGGCGGCATCCCGCCGGACACCGGCGGGATGTGCTGGGTCGCCTGGAGGTCGCCGGCGGCCGGGGCACCCGGCCCGGGGTAGCCGTAGCCGGGCTGCGGCGCGCCCTGCTGCGGGGGTATAGGCGGCAGGTACTGGGTGGACTGCATGTCGGCGGCGGCCTGCGGCGCCTCCGGGGGCAGCGGCTGCGCGGGCGGCAGCGGCTGCCCGCCCGGCGGGCCACCGGCGGGACCCCAGGCGCCGCCCCACGGCTGACCGCCGCCCTGCTCCGGACCCTGTCCGTTCTGCGTCACCGGGACTCCCACTGATGGACCAACCTACGGAATCGTCGACTCACGCTACCGGGTGCCGACACGGGTCCGCACACACGTGTGAGCCCGGTTACACAAGCCGTTCACGAAACGGCCGCGGGCCTCTACGCGGCGTACAGCTCCATCCGCGCGCCGAACTCCCGCACCACCGCCTCCCCCGCGTAGGGCTCCAGGCGCTCCCTCAGATCGTCCAGGTACTCCGCGCCCCGCGACGACCGCAGCGTGCCCAGCAGTTCGAGCGCCTTCGTGCCCGTGCGGCAGGCCTGCTCCACCTCCCGCTGCTGGACCTGCGCCGCGGCGAGCAGCGCGAGCCCGATCGCGCGCCGCCGCGCCCGCGACTTCGGATGCCCGGCGATCGACTCCCGCGCCGCCCGCGCCGCCGCGTCCGCCTGCCCCAGGTCCCGGTGGCAGTGCGCCAGTTCGTCCGCGAGGTAGGCCGCGTCGAAGTGGGCGATCCACGCCGGGTCGTCGCCCGCCGCCGGATCGGCCCGGTCGAGCGCCGCCGCGGCCCGGCCCGCCGCCGCGTCAAAGGCCCGCACGTCTCCCATCAGGGCGTGCCCGCGCGCCTCCGCCGCGAGGAACATCGCCTCCGCGCGCGGCGGCACCTTCCCGCGCGTGCCCTCCTGCGCCGCCCGCGCCAACTGGGCGATCTCCCGCGGGTTGCCGAGCTGGGCCGCGAGGTGGCTCATCGAGGCGGCCAGCACGTAGCCGCCGTATCCCCGGTCGCCCGCCGCCTGCGCGAGGCGCAGCGCCTGGATGTAGTACCGCTGCGCGAGGCCCGGTTCGCCGGTGTCCACCGCCATGTACCCGGCGAGTTCGGTCAGCCGGGCGACCGCGGCGAAGAGCCGGCGCCCCACCGCCTCCCGGTAGGAGCCGGAGAGCATCCCCGACACCACGCTGTTGAGGTAGTGCACGACCACCGGCCGCACGTGGCCGCTGCCGAAGCGCCGGTCGAGGTCGACGAGCGCGGCCGTCATCTCCTGCACGGCCGCCACGTCCGCGACCCCGACCCGGGCCCCCGCCATCCGGGCCACGTGCGGATCGGGACCGGTGATCAGCCAGTCTCTGCTGGGCTCGACGAGCGCCGAGGCCGCGACCGTGGAGCCGCTGAGGAAGTCCCGGCGTCCCACGTCGCTGCGCCACAGCTCGCAGACCTGCTCGATCGCCCCGGGCACGGTCGGCGCGAACTGGAGCCCGACCCCGGCGGCGAGGTTCCGGCCGTTGGCCATGCCGACCTCGTCGATGGTGACCGAGCGGCCCAGCTTGCGGCCGATCGCCTCGGCGATGATCCCGGGCGCCCGGCCGCGCGGCTGCTGGCCGCGCAGCCAGCGCGCCACCGACGTCTTGTCGTAACGCAGGTCGAGGCCGCGCTCCGCGCCGACCATGTTGACCCTGCGGGCGAGGCCGGCGTTGGAGCAGCCGGCCTCCTGGATGAGCGACTGGAGCCGTTCGTTGAGCTGACGCGGAACGAGTGGCCTGGCTGCCATGAGTACCCCCTGAGGCCGTGCGGTGATCACGAGAGAACTGATCAATGCCCGGCGAATATGCGGTCAATGCAGATGTGAACACGCGAAACCGGACACGTCGGTCACGAGAAGAAACGCCTCTCCACCCACGCCCCCCACCTCTGCGTACCCACCCCCGCTCCCCGGTCCTCCACGCGCCCCCGCTCGTGCACCCATGCGCCCCGCGTGCAGGATCGATGCGTCAACGCGGCGACCGCCGCGCCCGTAACCCCAGGTGACGGGGGCAGTTGTGCTGTCCGTGGAAGAGACCATGGGAGTCAGGGAAGCCGCGCCGATCCCCGAGCAGCGGGGCGAGCAGCTGCTGGACAGCGCCGTGCGGTACGCGGAGGAGCGGCACTGGGACGTGTTTCCCGGGACCTGGCTGGAAGCCGTCGAGGGCAGGGAGCGCTGCTCCTGCGGCGCGGACGAGTGCGCCGTGCCCGGCGCCCACGCGGTCCGGCCCGACTGGTCGACCCAGGCGACCGGGAGCGGGGTCGGGGCGCGGCGGATGTGGTCGAAGACGCCGAAGGCGTCGATCCTGCTGCCGACCGGCCGCACCTTCGACGCGATCGAGGTGTCCGAGTCCGCCGGCTTCCTGGCCCTCGCCCGCATGGAGCGGATGGAGCTGACGCTCGGCCCGGTCACCTGCACCCCGGACCGCCGGATGTACTTCTTCGTCCTGCCCGGTGCCGCGACCAAGGTGCCGGACCTCGTCCGCAAGCTCGGCTGGGCCCCGGCCGCCGTCGACCTCACCACGCGCGGCGAGGGCCACTACGTGGCGGCCCCGCCGACCCGCATCGGCGGCTGCGGCGCCGTGCAGTGGGCCCGGCGCCCCACCCAGGCGAACCGCTGGCTGCCCGACGCCGAGGAGCTGATCAGCGCCCTCGCGTACGCGTGTGGCCGGGAAGCGGCGGAGGCGCGAAGCCGTACGCCATGACCTGGGGGCCCGGCCGGTCCCGCCCTTAGGGTGTCCCCGTAAGCACGGGGACGACCGAGAGGTTGACGGACCATGCCTGACCAGGCATTTGACGGAGCGTACGACAAGGCGGGCACCGCACCGGGGGAAGGTGCGGTGCCCGCCGTGCAGGTCGAGGGGCTGTGGAAGCGTTTCGGCCAGCAGATCGCGGTGAACGGGATCGATCTCGTCCTGCCCGCGGGCCGGTTCATCGGACTCGTCGGGCCCAACGGCGCCGGCAAGACCACCACCCTCTCCATGATCACCGGCCTGCTGCGGCCCGATCACGGCCGGATCCTCGTCGCCGGGCACGACGTGTGGGCCGACCCGGAGTCGGTCGCCCAGGTCAAGGCCCGCATCGGCATCCTGCCGGAGGGACTGCGGCTCTTCGAGCGCCTCTCGGGCCGTGAGCTGCTCGCCTACACCGGCCGGCTGCGGGGCCTGCCCGGCGCCGAGGTCGACAAGCGGGCGGCGCAGCTCCTCGACGTGCTGGACCTGACCGGCTCGCAGAACAAGCTGGTGGTCGACTACTCGACCGGCATGCGGAAGAAGATCGGCCTCGCCGCCGCGCTCCTCCACAACCCCGAGGTCCTCTTCCTCGACGAGCCCTTCGAGGGCGTCGACCCGGTCTCCGCGCAGACCATCCGCGGCGTCCTGGAGCGGTACACCTCCTCCGGCGCGACCGTCGTCTTCTCCAGCCACGTCATGGAGCTCGTCGAGTCCCTCTGCGACTGGGTCGCCGTCATGGCGGGCGGCCAGATCCGGGCCCAGGGCCCGCTCGCCGAGGTGCGCGGCTCGGCGTCCTCCCTCCAGGAGGCCTTCCTGGAGCTGGTCGGCGCGAACGGCCGCGCGGCCGCCGGGGACTCCCTGGACTGGCTGGGCGGCGGCTCCGGCGCCGCCGGTTCGGGCACGGGCGGTACGCAGCGATGAGCGCCACCGCCTCCCCCCTGCCGACCGCCTCCCCCGTGCCGACGGCCGCCGCCGCGCCGTCGCTCACGTCCGTCTTCGTACGGCTCAAGCTGTCGCTGCTGAAGAACGGGCTGCGGCAGTCCGGCGGGCGGACCGCCGCGTACATCGTGACGATCGTCTTCGGCGCCCTCTTCGCCGCCGGCACGGTGCTGGGCTTCGCCCTGCTCCGGGGCCACGAGGACGCCGACACCGTCGCGGTCCTCCTCGTCGGGGTCCTCGCGCTGTCCTGGACGTTCATGCCGCTGTTCATCCCGAGCGGGGACGAGACCCTCGACCCCTCGCGGCTCGTGATGCTGCCGCTGCTGCCCCGGCCGCTGGTCCGGGCGCTCCTCGTGGCCTCCCTCGTCGGCGTCGGCCCGGTCCTCACCACCGCCCTGGCCGTGGGCGCGGTCCTGGCCGTGGCGCACGGCGCGGTCGCCACCGTCCTCGCCGTCCTCGCCGTCCCGCTCACCGCGGTGACGTGCGTGGCGCTGTCCCGGGCCGTGGCCGCCGCCAACATCCGGCTGCTGACCTCGCGCAAGGGCCGGGACCTGGCCCTGCTGAGCGGTCTGATCATCGCGGTCGGCATGCAGTTCGTGAACTTCGCCGCGCAGCGGCTCGGCCAGTCCGGCGGCCTGGGAGCCCTCGAACCGGCCACGGCCGTCGTCGGCTGGCTCCCGCCGGCCGCCGCGATCGGCGCGGTCGACTCGGCGAGCCGGGGCGACTACGCGGTGGCGGCGGCCCGGCTGCTGCTCACGGTCGCTGCCCTGGCGGCGCTCCTGTCCTGGTGGCAGCGGAGCCTGGTGCGGCTGATGGTCGAGCCGGACGGCTCCACGATCGGCGCGGCCTCGGACGCGGGCGCCGAGGAGAAGGCCGCGGGCTCGGGCCTGCTCGCCCGGATCCTGCCGGGCGGGCAGACCGGCGCCGTCATGGAGCGCAGCCTGCGGTACGTGTGGCGCGACCCGAAGACGAAGGCCTCGTGGGTGACCTCGCTCGCCATCGGTCTGATCGTCCCCCTCTTCAACGCCTTCCAGGGCGGCGGCTCGATCTACTTCGCGTGCTTCGCCTCCGGCATGCTCGGCATGCTGATGTACAACCAGTTCGGGCAGGACGGCTCGGCCTTCTGGATGGTCGCGCAGACCATCTCCACGAAGGCCGACGCCTACGTCGAACTCCGGGCGCGGGCGCAGGCCCTGCTCGTGATCACGCTGCCGTTCACGGTCCTCGTGACGGGCGTGACGGCCGGGGTCCTCGGCGCGTGGCAGCAGATCCCCGAGGCCCTCGGGCTCGCCCTCGGCCTGCTCGGCGCGATGGTCGGCACGGGCGCGCTGACGTCGGCGCGCTTCCCGTACTCGATCCCGCAGGACAGCGGCTACAAGAACGTCGCGCCGGGGCAGGGCGGGCTGGCCTGGATCTCGATCCTGGGCGGCATGGTCTCGGCCGGCGTGCTGTGCTCCCCGCTCATCGCGGCGACGATCTACCTGCACGTCTCCGACCAGCAGTCCCTGCTGTGGCTGCTCCTTCCGGCGGGGCTGCTCTACGGCGCGCTCCTCACCTTCGGGGGCCTGAAGCTGGCCGCCCCGATCGCGGCGAAGCGCCTGCCGGAGATCCTGGTGGCGGTCAGCAAGGGGTAGGCGCGCGCGAGGACGGGCCCGTCCCGGACCGGGGCTCAGCGCGCTCCGTGCGCCAGCACCCGGCCGAGGGCGGCCCGCCCCGCCGGGCCCCAGGTGGGCTTCCCGCCCGGGAGACCGCGGTCGCCCGCGCGGCCGATGGCGATCAGACCGGCCGCGCGGAGCAGGGCCCAGCCCCGGGCGCGCCGGACGGCGGCCTCGTCGGCCCTCCCGTACGCCGTGAGGAACGGGTCGGCCGCCCCCTGCGGCAGCAGCAGCCAGGCGGCCGAGAGGTCCGTCGCCGGGTCGCCCGCGCAGAGCTCGCCGAAGTCGAGGACACCGGCGAGGGTGCCGTCCGCGACGACCACGTTCGCCGGGTGCAGGTCGCCGTGCAGCCACACCGGCGGCCCCTGCGGGCCGGGGGCCGCGAGGGCGTCCTCCCAGACCCGCCGCACGGCCCCCGGGTCGGCGTGCGCGGCCAGCAGCTCAAGACCCTCCTCGAACCCGGCCGCGAAGCCCGCGAGGGGCACCCCCCGGTCGGGGTTGGCGGGCGCGTCGCCGGGGGCCTCGCGGTGCAGCGCCCGCAGGAAGTCCGCCAGCGTCCCGGCCGCGTGGTCGCCGCGCGTGACGGGGACGGCGTCGGCCGGCTCGCCCGGGACCCAGCGGGCCACCGTCCAGGTGCCGGGGAAGCGCGCGGACGGCTCCCCGGCGCGCACGGGCACGGGGACGGGCAGCGGGAGCAGCGGGGCGAGGTGCGGCAGCCGGCGCAGCTCCTTGCGCAGCAGCCCGGGGGCCCGTTCGGTCCGGGGCATCCGTACGGCCAAGGCGTCGCCGAGCCGGAAGAGTTGGTTGTCCCAGCCGCCCGGGACCGGCCGGAGCGGCAGCTCCGCGAGGTCCGGATGCTGCTCCTGGAGCAGGGTTCGCACCAAACCCTCATCGTGGTCCATCGCGTCCCCCATGATGTCTCTCCTCCGATCGACCGAACGGCTGGGAGCCTACGCATGGAGAACACCGCACCGGCCACCGCGACCCGGCGGGGTCAGGGGATCTGGCGGGGCGTCGTCGGCGCCGCCACGCTCGCCCTGACCGTCGCCTGCGCCGTGGAGGCGGGGCAGGCCGACGGGCTGCTCCTGGGCGTCGTCACGGCCGCGGCGATACCCGGCGTCCTCGCCCTCTCCCAGCTCCTGCTGCTGCGCGGCGGCCGCATCGAACCGGCGACGGTGGGCGTGGCGGGGCTCGGCGCGGCCATCATCGGCGTGAACAGCACCGGTGAGGACAACGGGGCGATGTTCCTCGGGCTGCTGCTCGCCCTCCTGGCGGCCGTGCCCTTCGCGTTCCTCAGCGGCTTCCTCTCGCTCCACGCCCGGACGGGGCACGCCCTGTTCTCCGCGGTCGCCGTCCTCATCGGCGCGGACCAGCTGGTCACCGACATCGCCCCGGAGCAGATGGCGAACGTCCGGGCGCCGCTCCTGAACAGCCTGGCCTCCAACGACCTGGGGATCCCCGGCGTCGCCCTGGTCGCCGCCGCGCTGTTCCTGGTGACGGCCTGGTACCTGCCCCGGCAGGAGGCCCGGCTCGCCGCGCGGGAGCAGACGTGGTCGCGGGTCACGGTCCACCTGTTCCTGCCGTCGTTCCTGCTCGCGACGGTCGTGGGGCTGCTCTACACGGCCCAGATCGGCGCGACCGTGCAGGGCGAGCTGGGCAAGACGTTCATGATCTCCTGCCTGCTCGCGCTGACGGCGGGCGGTTGCAGCCTGCGCACCGGGGAGGGCACGGTCGGGGACGTGGCGGTCGGGTCGCTCTTCGCCGGCGCCTTGCAGAGCTTCCTCAACTTCGAAGGGGTCAGCGCCTCCCCGCAGTCCACGATCCTGTGCGGCACGGCGGTCGCCTTCCTCCTGCTCGACCTCGCCCGCCTGCGCAGGCCCGCACCCGCGACCGCGCCGGAGCCCGTCGAAATCCCGTTGCCCCGGTGACCGGCCCGCACGATCCTCGCCGCATGGACCTCTCACCGCCCTCGCCCGGCCCCGACCCCCGCGTCGAACTCCCCGGCGGGCTGACGCTCCGCGCCTTCGAGGGCGAGGCGGACCTCCCGGAGTTCTTCCGAGTGATCGACGAGTCCGTGGAGCACCTGCGCCCCTGGATGCCGTGGGCCGCCCGGCACGGCCGGGAGGAGACGGCCGCTTTCCTGGGCGGCCGGGCGGAGCTGTGGGCGCGCGGGGAGCAGTACAGCTACGCGGTCGTGCTCGACGGCGCCATCGTGGGCTCCTGCGGGCTGCACCGGCTCGACGACACCCCGGACGGCACGATCGAGATCGGCTACTGGCTGCACCCGTCGGTCACCGGCCGGGGCCTCGCCACGCGCGCCGCCCGCGCCCTGGTCGAGCAGGCGTTCCGGCTGCCCGGCGTGACGGCCGTGGAGATCGTCCACGACGCCGCCAACCACGCGAGCGCCGGGATCCCCGCCCGCCTCGGCTTCGACGGCACCCTCCGCCGCCCCCAGGAGCCCACCACCCCGGCGGAGACGGGCGAGGACCGGGTCTGGCGACTGGAACGGCCCTGACGGGGCCTGGCCGCCGGTGAGATCGGCTCAACCTCCCGTCCCGCCACCGAGTCTGAAGAGGTGACAGGCAATCGGGGGAAGGCGGGCCGTCATGGACGAGGTGCTGGTGCGGGCCATCGGATGGGTCGCGCGGGGCGTGGGGTACGCGCTGGAGTTCGTCGACCTGCGCATGGTCTACGACGACGTCCGCCGCGACGTACGGCGGGGCCGCGAGGACCGGCGCTAGCCGGGCCCCGCGGACCGGGCTCGCCCGGGGGCCCGCTCACCCGGCGGGGGCGGCGCCCTCGGCCAGTACCTCTTCGACGCGGGTCCGCCAGGACGGGCGCAGGGCGGTCTCCCGGGGCCCGATCCCTGCCGCCCGACGGGCCCGTTCCATGCGGCAGGCGCCGCAGTGCGTCTCGTCGCCGACCGGACGGAAGACGTGCTCGTCGCCGGGGCCCTCGCAGGTCACCAGGGCGGGTCGGGCGGGTTCGTGCCGCTCCTCGGGCGTCGGGGCCTCCGGCAGCAGCGGGACCGGGAGCTTCACCGTCAGCCGGTGCCGCAGGAACCCGACCGCCGAGCGGACACCGGCCCGGGGCAGATGGGCCGTCAGGGCGTGCCGCAGATCCGCCGCCGACACCCCGCGCCGCAGCCACTCCGCCGCCGCCTCGGCCAGGCCACGGGCCTCCCGGACCCCGAGCAGCAGCTCCCGGTTCTGGTGCCGCAGCGACAGCAACAGGCGCTCGGCCTGGACGACTTCGGGATCCGACGAGGGCGGATCCTCCGGAGCCGGTTCCTCCGCTTCCGGCTTCGGCGCCGGCTCTTCGGTGGGTGGGTGGGGAGAGGTCTTACTTCCAAGGTCTTTGTCTACCGGTAGTTGGCTTCCGGCCCGCCGGGGTTTCCGCTTTCCGGTGGTCGGTTCGCCGACATCCGGAGACCCGGTCGGAACCCCGTCCCGGGCGGCCGCCGCCTCTTCACTCGTCAGGGTGGTGTTGGAGAGCAGCTGCGTCGTCGTCCAGTACCCGCGCCCGCTCTGGAACTTCCACTCGTGCAGGAACCCGTTCTCCACCAGGCACTCCTTCGCCCGGTGGTACGCCCGGGGCCGCATGCCCAGGTCGGTGGCGTGCTCCCCGAGCGGCTTGGCGCTCGCGTCCTCGGGGAGGCCCTGCACGTAGATGAGGAGGAGCTTCGCGTCGTTGTTCAGACGCGGATGGCGCACGACGCCGTTCGAGACCCTGGTGAAGGACTGAACCGGAGCGATAACATGCCGAAGCATTTCTGGTGGACCTCTAGCTTCCACTGGAGTGAAGGTCCCCGGGTCATGGTGTTGCCGCACCACCGGGGACCGCTCCGTTTCTCACGGAGCGTGATGATGTGCTTACCGTAGCGCACACTTCACCGTGTGATGCAACAACTCCGGCTCTACGAACGGATCTTCGACCGTCGGCCGCGACCGCCAGTCGAGTGGCCAGGTCACACCGTGCAGCGCCGGAATCCCCACGAACGCCTCCCCCCGCCCGTTCCGGCTCAACGCCCGCGCCGGAGCCGGCCACGCGTGCGCGGCGGCGGTCTGCGGCGGCAGCAGGAAGTAGTGGTTCCGCTCCCCCGTCACCGCCCGGACGATCGGCCCGGCCTGGAAGTCCGTGAACGACATCAGCCGGTACGCCACGTCCTCACCGAGGAAGCCCCCGATCCGCACGGCGTCGAAGTGCACTCCGGCGTGACGGAGGGCGTGACCGGACGCAGGTACCCAATCGGGCGCGTCACCAAACGAGTTGCGCTGATTCATGCGCTCAGCGTGACGGGGCGTGGTGTTCTGTGACCAGGGACACAGTCGGGTTGTGCAGGACTGTGCACTCGGGGAGGTCGGGTGTGAACAAAGAGAACACAGGCAATGTGGGCGCCGCCAAGGCTTTCGGCGCCTTGTTGCGCTTCTACCGGGAGCGGGCCGGTGTCTCGCAGGAGGCGCTGGGCCAGAGGGCCGGGTATTCCAAGTCCCAGGTGGCCATGATCGAGCGCGGGCAGCGGCGTCCGAGGGGCAGATTCGTCGAGCTGTCGGACGGGATGCTGGGTGCACAAGGTGCACTTCTGAAGGTGGCGGAAGAAGTGGCGGCGAGTGGAATCGCTGCCTGGTTCGAGGACTACATGGAGGAAGAGGCCAAGGCGGCGGGCATCCACAAGTACGAAGTCCAGCTCATCCCCGGGCTGCTTCAGACCCCTGCGTACGCACGAGCCGTCTTCAACTGTTCCGTCCCCGCTCTGGAGGACGAGGACATAGAGGCCAGTGTGGTGGCACGCATCAAGCGGCAGGCGCTGTTCCGCCGCAAGCCATCACCTCTGGTGACCTTCGTCGTGGAGCAGGCTGCACTCACCAAGCCCATCGGCGGCCCAGAGGTGCTTCGGGAGAACCTGCTGCACATCCGGGAGTGTGCTGAGCTGCGCAACGTGACCATCCAGGTCATGCCGGACGACCTGTGGGTTCATGCAGGACTCAGCGGGTCATTCACGCTCCTTGAGACTGAGGAGCGCCGCAATCAACTCGTCTATGTCGAAGGGCAGGGCAGCAGGTACTTTCTCAGCGAACAACCGGACGTGGGGGACTGCTTCGCCCGCTACAGCGCGCTACGGGCCCAAGCCTTCAGCCCGGCGGACTCTGCACGACTCATCGAACAGGTGGCACGAAAGCTATGAGCACCGACCTCAACTGGCACAAGAGCAGCTACAGCAGCGACCAGCAGGGCGACTGTGTCGAGGTCGCGTCCCAGCCCGACTCCGTCCACGTCCGCGATTCCAAGAACACCGCCCTCCCGTCCTTCGAGGTCTCCCCCGCCGCCTGGGACGTCTTCGTCTCGGCCGTCTGACGGGTCGAGGGCCTCCACCCGACGGGTGGAGGCCCTCCTTCGCGCCAGGGGATCAGAACGCGTTCAGGTCCATCCAGTTCTCGTCCTCGGGGGCGCCCGCGTACAGCGCGCCCGTGCCCTTGCCGGAGTACAGGACGAGGCAGCCCACGCCCCGGCATCCCTCGCCGACGTAGCTGCTGTTCGAAAGGGTCGCGAGGTCGTTGCGCCCGTCGGCGTTGAGGTCGCCCAGGGGGAGGAACGAGGCCATCGCGTTCCAGCCGCCGGAGCCGATCAGCACGCGCGCGCCGACGCCGCCGGTGGCGGTGCCCGGGTAGAACCAGAGCTTGCCGGTGGCGGCCTCGCGGGCGATCAGGTCGGGCCGGTTGTCGCCGTTCATGTCACCGGGGCCGACCAGCGCGTTCATGGTGTTCCAGCCGCCGCTGCCGATGAGCTTGCGGGCGCCGAGGCCGGTGGCCGTGCCCGGGTAGAGCCACAGCTTGCCCGTGGACTTCTCGACGGCGAGGAGGTCCGAGCGGGCGTCGCCGGTCAGGTTGCCGAAGGCGGTGATGTGGTTCATGGCGTTCCAGCCGCCGGAACCGATCAGCTTGCGGCTGCCGAGGGCGCCCGTGCCGGTGCCCGGGTAGAGCCACAGCTTGCCCGTGGTCGCCTCGCGGGCGACGACGTCCTCCCGGCCGTCGCCGCTGAGGTCACCGTGCCGGGTGAGGGTGCTCATGGCGTTCCAGCCGCCGGTGCCGACCAGGCGGCCGGTGTTGTCGCCGGGCAGGAACCAGAGGCGGCCGGCCTCGTCGCGGACGATGACGTCCGACTTCCTGTCGGCGTTCATGTCGCCGAAGCCCGCCGCCTTGGGCGCGGTGTACGCGGCCCACGCGGGGTAGGGCGGCAGGACGCACTCGCGCTCGGTCGGGACGAACTTCACCGAGCTGACGCTGCTCCACGAGTAGCCCCACTCGGTGCCCGCCGGGTCCGGGGCCCAGATGGAGGTGCCGCCGTCGACGTCGTAGTTCGGGGCGTCGTAGAGGCAGGCGTACTTGTTCGTGTGGTTGACGACGGACTTGAAGGAGTCGTCCCACGTGCCGAGCGTCGCCCGGTTCACGTTCGTCTTGTACATCGTGCCGGTGCCGTTGTCGGACTTCCAGGCACAGAAGTAGCCGGACGGGCAGTCGCGGATCGCCGCCTGCGCCGGCGCCGCGCCCGCGCCGAAGAGGCCGAGCGTGGTGAGCCCCAGCGTCGTGGCCATCGTGGCCACGCGCCGCAGCATGGAATTGCGCATCGAGTTCCCTCCCAGCGGCGCGGAGACCTGCTGCTCGACGCGCCGTGGGAGGGACCGTATCGCGCCGTGGCCGAATCCCTGCCGTCAGGGGGTGAGAACGCCGTTCAGGAAGGGCTCCACGGCCTCGCTCCAGGCCTCCGGGTGGGTGTAGTGGAGGAGGTGGCCGGCGTCGGGGATCTCCGCGTACGCCCCGTGGGGCAGGACCCGGACCATCTCCTGGGCCTCCGCGCGGCCCAGCTCGCCGTCGAGGCCGCGGACGACGAGGGTGGGGCAGCGGACCTGGGCAAGGGAGTCCCAGTGGGCGTCGTGGACCCAGGTCTCGCGCGAGGTCAGCATCTGCTCCGGGTCGAAGACCGGCCGCCAGCCGTCGGGGTGCTCGGCCATCACCTCGGCGTAGAACGCGCCGCGCGCCGGATTCGGGGTCTCCACCCAGGGGTCCTCGTCGCCGAACCAGCGGTGGACGGCCTCCAGCGACGGGAAGGGCGCGGGCCAGCGGCGGAACCAGTCCTGCCAGGCCCGCTGCGAGGCCGCGCCGAGGGCCGAGGCGCGCATGTCGCAGATGACGAGGGCGCGGACCAGGTCGGGGCGCTCGGCGGCCAGCTGCCAGGCGGTGAGCGCGCCCATGGAGTGGCCGACGAGGGTGACCGGGCCGAGGCCGAGCTGCTCGACGACGGCGGCGGCGTCCGCCACGTACGCCTCGCGGGTGAAGGGCCCGGCGGCGGGCTTCTCGCTGGCGCCGTGGCCGCGCTGGTCGAGGGCGACGATCCGGTGGCCGCCGGTGAGGCGGCGGACGGCGGGGGCCCAGTGTCCGGCGTGGCCCATCAGGCCGTGGAGGAGTAACACTCCGGGCGCCGGGGCCCGGCCCTCCGGAGCCGGGGGGAGCTGCTGCGGGGCCCGCGCGGGCCGGGGGACGGGCCGGCCGCCGGGGCGGGCGGTGTCCGGACCGGGCTGGGGAACGATGCCGCGTCCGTCGGGTGCGGCCGGATGCTCCCCGGCTCCTCGGCCGGCGGGCCCGGCCATGTGGTCCCAGGCCGTCAGCCGGACGCCGTCGGCTCCGGTGACGTCGAGTCGTCGCGCCATGGATCCGGCACCCCCTCTCTTCCGTCGAACCTCGCCAGACTATCGAACTCGCATTCGAAAATGCGCTCCTGCCGCACAACACCCCTCGTTCGAGTGACAGGGCTCAAGGATTGACGCGCGCTGCCGAGGGGAGATCTTGAGCGGGAGGCGGACCACTCGGGGAAAAGGGGTCCGAGGGGAATGACCTTGAGAGCTCGGGGCTCCAGGTCAGCACAGGGGAGGACAGGCCCCGGCGCCGGAAGGCGCCGGGGCCCTCTGCCGCCCGTAGCCCTCATGGCCCCACCCCCTCCGCGCCCGGCCACCACCAGCGTGGCACGGCGAGGGCGCGGGCGTGGCGATTCCGGCGTAAAACGGGGCGCACGCCGGGATGTTGGGCTCCCGAGGCCGATCCGATGCGGCTTCGTGACCCGGAGCCGTACAACCGGATCGCGCCCGTGCGGGTCCACGGAGTGTGCTGTCACCTCAGATCCTCACCAAGGGCTCCGACTCCGCCGCCCTCGAAGCCGAGAGGGTCGTCATCACGACGACCGAGCGGCGCACGGAGATCCCCCTCGCCGTGATCCAGGACGTCCGGCGGGACACCGAGACGTCCCTCAAGCTCGTCCTGACCGACGGCGCCGCGCACTGGATCACGGGCGGCAACCCGACCGCCACCACCCTGTTCCAGACCGCCCTGACCGCCGCCCTCCCCGAGGAGCGGGACCCGGCCGGCAGCTCCCTGGTCACCCTCACCGCCGAGACGGGCGCGGTCCGCTGGTGGTCGGTGCTCGGCTGGAGCCTCGGCTTCGTCGGCGCCTACACCGCCTACGTCTGGTGGACCACCTCCGCACACGGCGGCGAGATGGGCTTCATCGCCTTCTTCGCCGGATTCGGCACGCTCTTCGGCCTGGGCGGCGTCCTCGCCACCGCGAGCAACCTCCGGGACCGGTGGCTGCTCGCCCGGCGCGGGGTCACCGTCCGGGCCACGGCGGACGTCTACGCGAACGGGAAGCGGTCGTCGTACTACAAGTTCACCGACACCCAGGGCAACGAGCTCTCCCAGTACTCCTCGAACAACTCGACCCCGCACATCCTGGTCGTCTACGACGCGCAGTGGCCCGGCCGCCACGTCCAGCGGAAGTGGCTCCCCTTCGTGATCGCGCAGTACTTCTTCGGCGCCCTCGCCGCACTCGGCCTGCTCGCGCTGAGCCTGTGGGGCGTCCTCGCCCCGTACCTCTGAGCCCGGTACCTCTGAGCCCGGAAACGCCGGAAGGGGCGCCCCTTCCGGGCACCCCTTCCGCGCTCCTGCCGGCGCTACCGCATCAGCGCTTCGCGACGAACACGTGCGCCGCGACCTCCGCGTCCAGCTCGGCCGCCTCGCCGCTGCTGCCGACCAGGACGCCGCCCGCCGACTCCGACACGGACACCACCGAGCCGGGCTGCACGCCCGCCCGCCGCAGCGTGTACATCAGCTGGGCGTCGGTCTGGATCGGCTCGCCGATCCGCCGGACGATCACCGTCTTGCCGCCGCCGGCGTCCAGATCGGCGAGGGACACCATCGAGTCGTCCAGGAACGCCTCGGCCTCCGCCTTCTCGCCCAGCTCCTCCAGACCCGGGATCGGGTTCCCGTACGGCGACTCCGTCGGGTGCCGCAGCAGCTCCAGGACGCGCCGCTCCACGGCCTCGCTCATCACGTGCTCCCAGCGACAGGCCTCGGCGTGGACCTGCTCCCACTCCAGGCCGATCACGTCGACCAGGAGACACTCGGCCAGGCGGTGCTTCCGCATCACCCGGGTGGCGAGCTTGCGGCCCTCGTCGGTGAGCTCCAGGTGGCGGTCACTCGCCACGGCCACCAGGCCGTCGCGCTCCATCCGGGCCACCGTCTGGCTCACCGTGGGGCCGCTCTGGTCGAGCCGCTCGGCGATCCGGGCACGCATGGGGACCACACCTTCTTCCTCGAGCTCGAGGATGGTGCGGAGGTACATCTCCGTTGTGTCGATCAGTCCGGACATACGTGCCCCTCGATGAGTCGTGCGCTGGCCCTGCACCAATACTGACGCATCCGGCGGACAACCGGGCCGCGCCGGGGGTGAGGCGGTATTGACAGAGCAATGGTCCAGACCGCACCGTGATCGGCGACCGCGACGAGAACCACTACCGGAGCACGACGAGAAGGAGCCGCCGCGATGGGCGAGAGCAAGCTGGCCGGACAGTTCTTCGACGCCGCGATCGACCTGCTCCAGCAGGTCCGCGACGGGGACTCCGCCGAGATCGCCGCCGCGGGCGCCGCGATCGCCGGGGCCGTCGCGAGCGGCAACCGGCTCTTCGCCTTCGGCGCGGGCCACTCCTCGCTCGCCGCCCAGGACGTCGTCTACCGGGCCGGCGGCCTCGCCCTGATGAACCTGCTCGCCGTCCCCGGCGTCGTCGGCGTCGACGTCATGCCCGCCACCCTCGGCTCCGCCCTGGAGCGGGTCGACGGCCTCGCCGGAGCGGTCCTCGACTCGTCCCCCGCCAAGTCCGGGGACGTCCTCATCATCATCTCGCTGTCCGGGCGCAACGCCCTGCCCGTCGAGATGGCCATGAACGCCCGCGCGCTCGGCCTCACCGTCATCGGCGTCACCTCGCTCGCGTACGCCACCGAGACGAAGTCCCGGCACGTCTCGGGGACGTACCTCAAGGACCACTGCGACATCGTCCTCGACTCGAAGATCGCCATCGGCGACGCGGAGCTCACCCACGAGGGCATCGAGGCGCCCTTCGCGCCCGCCTCCACCGTCGTCACCAGCGCCCTCATGCAGGCCACCATGGCCGCCGCCGCCGAGGAGCTGGTCCGCCTCGGCATCGAGCCGCCGCTGCTGCGCTCGGGCAACGTCGACGGCGGGCACGAGTGGAACGGGCGCGTGATGACCGAGTACGCGGACCGGATCTTCTTCCGGCACTAGCCGCCGGGCCGGGCCCTACGGCGTCACCGGGCCGTCGCCGCGCGGGGTCCTCGCGCGCGGCGGCCCCAGGAGCTGGCTCGCGGCGATGCAGGCGAGGCCGGACAGCATCAGCGCGTTCGCGCCGAAGAACCGGGCCTCCCAGGAGGGGTCCGGCACGACGCCGAAGTACACCAGGCCCGGCAGGAGGACCCCCAGCCCGGTCAGCACCGACCCCCCGCCCAGCAGCCGGGGCCGCTTGACGTGCCCGCGCGACCAGGGCGGGACCCAGTACGTCCGGTACGTGACCACGCCCAGCGCGATCACCACCACTCCCAGGAGCATGCCCGCTCCCACCACCCACGCCAGCACGGCGCCACCCCCACGGTCTCTCTCGGACGTGGGCCCATCATCGCCCCGGCGCCGGGCGCCGACCATGCCGGACCCCGGCAGGAACCGGCGCCCTTCCCTGCCGGTCAGCCGAGCGCCAGCTCCGCCGCCACCCGGGACGCCACCGACTCCGCGTACACCACGTCCTCGCGCTCGAAGGGCTTGCGGCAGGCCGCGCGCAGGAACGTCAGGACGCCGAGCGTCCGGCCCCGGGAGCGCAGGACCACGCACAGGGCGTGCGCCGCGTCCCCCGGCCACTGGTGCGCCTCCGCCCACACCTCGGCGGTGCGGCCCGCGCTCGCCCGCACCGTGCCGACCCGGTCCCAGGCCTGGAGCGCCGGGTGCCTCGGCCCGTACCGCAGCGGGATGCCGCCGCCCACGACCGGCGAGGACGGGCCAGGAGCGGCGCCCGCGGGCGTCGCCAGGGCGCGGGTGAGGCGCCGCTCCCCCGCCGGACGGTCCACCAGCGCGTGGTCGGCGAACCCGGCCAGCGCGAAGTCCAGCAGGACCGTCGCCGCCTCCATCGGGTCCTCGCACTCCGCGGCCGCCGCGCCCGCCCGGTGCAGCTGGCTCCACCGGAACCGCAGCCGGTCCGCCGCGCGCGCCGCGAGCCGCTCCTCGGTGACGTCCTGGAACAGCCAGGCCACCCCCAGCGGCACGGGCTCCTCCGCCATCGGCGAGGACAGCAGCAGGAAGCCGCTGCGCCAGCACCGGCGCCGCTCCTCCCCGGCCGCCCCGAGCGTCACCCACACCTCGGCCGGCGCGGGCGGCGTGCCCTCCGCCAGGACGTGCTGGAAGGCCGCCTCCAGCTCTTCGGCGCCGTGCGTGACGACCTCGCCCAGGGGTCGCCCGAGCAGGACCGTCCGCCCGGTCCCGAAGGCACGGGCCGCGTGCGCGTTGACCATGGCGGGGCGCAGATCGGCGTCGACGAGGACGACGCCCCAGCAGGCGTCGTCGAACAGGGCCTCGCTGAGGGCCACCGAGCGCTCCAGGTCCAGCTGGACGTGGACCTCGGTGAAGGCGCAGTACACGCCCGCCGGGGCGCCGTCCGCGCCGCGCACGCCGGCCGCCTGGCTCCGCACGAGGACCCGCCCGCCGTCCTTGCGGAACAGGACGAACTCGTGGACCTGCCGCCCGGGGCCCTTCATGGCCCCCATCAGCCGGCCCAGGGTCTCCTCGGCGTCGGCGCTGCGCGCCGCCCACCCCTCGAATCCGCGCCGGCCCACGGCCTCCCCGGCGGACCAGCCGAGGATCCGCTCGGCCTCCCGGTTCCAGTGCGTGACCGTCCCGTCGGCGTCGAACGCGCAGAGCGCGGCGTCCATCCCGTCGAGCAGCGCGGCCAGCAGATCGGCCCCCGCCCCCGGGACGGACACGGCGTCGCTCGTGGCCCCCGTGAATGCACTCATCCAGGCACCCCCCATGCTGGGACCATTCAACTTCAACGTGACGCAGGGCACACCCCTGTTCCGCGAAGTTGTGCGAAGTTCAGCGAGTTCCGGGGCTCGAATAAATGGGTTGAGCCGGGTGCGGACGCTTCCTAGGCTGTGGGTACACGCGAAAGGAGGTGATCCGAAAACATGATTTCTTTTCGGACTCGTGAGGTGACTGCGGGCTAAGGCCTGCCAGTCGCACTCTGTGCACCTCGGCAGGCCTTCTGCCGAACACCAACGCAGTCACCCGACCCGTGAGTCGCCGGCAGTCCGGCCGGCCGGCTCCGTCCGAACCTAGGCGGACGGTGCCAAGACTCACGGGTCGCCTGCGTGTCCGGCCCCGTCAGGGGGCCAGTCGCTCCACCCGCCAGCCGGCGCCCTCCTCGTGGACGTAGCGCAGCCGGTCGTGGAGGCGGTTCTCGTGGCCCTGCCAGAACTCCACCGCCTCCGGGACGACACGGATGCCGCCCCACTCCGGCGGGACCGGGACCTTCTCGGACTCCGGGTAGCGGGCGGCCAGTTCGGCGTAGCGGTTCAGGAGGTCCGCCCGGGACGGGATCACCTCGGACTGCGGGCTGGCCCACGCGCCGAGCTGGGAGCCGTGCGGGCGGGTGCGGAAGTAGGCGACCGTCTCCTCGCGGGCGATCCGGACCGCCCGGCCGGTGACGATGACCTGGCGGGCCAGCGGATGCCAGGGGAAGAGCAGCGAGGTGTACGGGTTGGCCGCCAGCTCCCTGCCCTTGCGGGAGGCGTAGTTGGTGAAGAAGACGAAGCCGGCCGCGTCGTAGTGCTTCATGAGGACCGTCCGGGAGGACGGGCGGCCGTCGGGGGTCGCGGTGGAGACGATCATCGCGTTCGGCTCGTGGATCGCCGGGTTCGCGGCGGTCTCCTTGAACCAGCGGGCGAACTGGCCGATCGGTTCGGGCGCGAGGTCGGCCGCGGAGAGCTCCGTGGTGCGGTACTGCTCGCGCATGTCGGCGGGGTCCAGGGCGTCGGTCACAGGGCCATCCTGCCGCAGCAGCCCAGTCTGCCCGGCACCACGGGGCGCTAATCCTCTCTCGCCGAATCAGCGGAGTGTGCCGGATGTCACGCTTCCCCGCATCATCGGAACCGTACAGACTCTTGGGCTGGATGACTGTTGATTCCCCACCATCGACCAACACGGTTGATCGATCATCGATAGAGGAGCCGCCTGATGTCCGACTTCGTACCCGGGCTCGAGGGAGTCGTCGCGTTCGAGACGGAGATCGCCGAACCCGACAAGGAGGGCGGCGCCCTCCGCTATCGCGGGGTCGACATCGAGGACCTCGTCGGTCACGTCTCCTTCGGGAACGTCTGGGGCCTGCTCGTCGACGGCGCCTTCAACCCGGGCCTGCCGGCCGCCGAGCCCTTCCCGATCCCCGTGCACTCCGGTGACATCCGGGTCGACGTGCAGTCCGCGCTCGCGATGCTCGCGCCCGTGTGGGGCCTCAAACCGCTTCTCGACATCTCCGCCGAGCAGGCCCGCGACGACCTCGCCCGCGCCGCCGTCATGGCCCTCTCGTACGTCGCGCAGTCCGCGCGCGGCCAGGGCCTCCCGATGGTCCCGCAGAGCGAGATCGACAAGGCCGAGTCCGTCGTCGAGCGCTTCATGATCCGCTGGCGCGGCGAGCCGGACCCGAAGCACGTCAAGGCCGTCGACGCCTACTGGACCTCCGCCGCCGAGCACGGCATGAACGCCTCCACCTTCACCGCCCGCGTCATCGCCTCCACCGGCGCCGACGTGGCCGCCTCCCTCTCCGGCGCCGTCGGCGCCATGTCCGGCCCGCTGCACGGCGGCGCGCCCTCCCGCGTCCTCGGCATGATCGAGGAGATCGAGCGGACCGGCGACGCCACCGCGTACGTGAAGCAGGCCCTCGACAAGGGCGAGCGGCTCATGGGCTTCGGCCACCGCGTCTACCGCGCCGAGGACCCCCGCGCGCGCGTGCTGCGCCGCACCGCCAAGGAGCTGGCCGCGCCCCGCTTCGAGGTCGCCGAGGCCCTGGAGAAGGCCGCCCTGGAGGAGCTGCACAACCGCCGCCCCGACCGGGTGCTCGCGACGAACGTCGAGTTCTGGGCGGCGATCGTCCTGGACTTCGCCGAGGTCCCGGCGCACATGTTCACGTCGATGTTCACCTGCGCGCGGACGGCCGGCTGGTCCGCGCACATCCTGGAGCAGAAGCGGACCGGGCGCCTGGTGCGCCCCTCGGCGCTCTACACGGGCCCCGGCCAGCGGGACCCGCGTGAGATCGAGGGCTACGGCGACATTGCCGGTCGGTAGGTCTCCACGCGCATGACGCGCCGGTGGCGCCTGGCGGGCCCGCACAGCCCCGCCAGGCGCCACCGGCGCGTCCGGGCCGGTCGCTAGACCAGCTGCGCCTGCTCGTCCTGGGCGAGCAGCAGGTCCGCGTGGTGGCGTGCCGTCGTCAGCGGATGGGCGCGCAGCTTGCCCTTGAGCTCGTTGCGGCCGTACTCGGCGAACAGCGGGTTGGCCGGGTCGGTCGTGACGCCGGGCGCGCGGTCCGCGAAGGGGAACTCCAGCGGCGCGATCCGGGCGTCGAGGCGCGGGTTGTAGAAGAACGGCACGGAGAATCGTTCCGTCGCTCCGGGCGGCGAGACCACCCGGTGGTTCGTGGCGACCAGGTAGCCGTTCGTGGCGACCTCCAGGAGCTCGCCCAGGTTCACCACGAAGGCGCCCGGCAGCGGCGGCACGTCGTGGAAGTCCCCGTCCTCGCGCTGCACCTGGAGCCCGCCGACCTGGTCCTGGAGCAGCAGGGTGAGGAAGCCGTAGTCCTTGTGCGCGCCGACGCCCTGGTCGTCGCCCTCGCCGCTGCTGCCCGGGTAGCGCACCAGCTTGAGGTGCGGGTGGGCGCGCGGGCCGAAGATGTCGTCGTAGAAGTCCGCGGGCGCGCCGATGGAGGCGAGCAGCTCGTGCAGCAGCCGCTCGGCGACGCCGCTGAGGCGGTCGATCCAGTGCAGGGCGGCCGCGCGGAGCTCCGGGAGGGCGGCCGGCCACTGGTTGGGGCCTTCGAGCCACCAGTAGGGGGCTTCCCAGGGCGCGGGCTCGCGCACGGGGCGCTCGGCGCCGATGTCGAGCTGGTCGCGCCAGTCGCGGGCGCCCGCGGTGCGCTCGTCGCCGATGCGCGTGTAGCCGCGGAAGTGCGGCGAGTTGATGTTGTCGAGGGCGAGCCGGTCGGCCTCGGGCAGGGCGAAGAAGGCGTGCATGGCCGAGGTCAGGGCCTGGGTCTCGGCCTCGGAGATGCCGTGCCCGATGAGCTGGAAGAAACCCACGTCGTGGGCGGCCGAGTGGAGCTGCGCGTGGAGCAGCCTCCGGGCCTGGAGGTCCCGGTCGGCCGCCGAGAGGTCGACGATCGGGAGCTGCGAGGGGTACGAGCTGTTCGTCATGGGTGCATCCGCGGGTGTACGGGTGCCCGGGGCGGCCGCCAAGGGTGGGGCGGGGGCCACGGGTGCCGGTCGGCTGGGGCTCGGACGAGGGACCGCAGGGGTGTGGAGTGGTACCCCGGAAGGTCAGGCGGAGCGGCGACAGCTCATGCTCGTGACGCGGACGAAGTCCACGTGGCGACGGCGTACGAGCAGGAGCATGGAGTCAGCGTACTGCGACGGGGACCGGGCGGCTGTGGCCCCGGTCACGTCCGGCCCGGGTTGGCTCGAAGTCACGCCGGAGTCCCGCCGGAGGGCGGGTGCGCGCGAAGATCGCCGCCGTGCGCGGCGCGAGCGCGCGAGGCTTCCGGCCGGGGGGCGGCGGGGCAGGAGAATGCACACGGCGGCGGATGCCGGTCGCGGCCGGGCACGGGGCGGAATCGGGGCAGGGGCTGTACGCCGTGGCTGTACGCCGGGCCGGAGCCCCGGATGCCGGTCGCGGCCGGGCACCGGGCGGAATCGGCGCCGGGGCCGTACGCCGTGACTGTGCGCCGGGCCGGAGCCCCGGATGCCGGTCGCGGCCGGGCACCGGGCGGAATCGGCGCCGGGGCCGTACGCCGTGGCTGTACGCCGGACCGGAGCCGGGAGCCGTCGGCCGCCTCGGCCGCCTCGGCGGCGTCGCCGAGCGGCCGGACGCCGGGCTACTCGCTCAGTGTCTCGTTCACCAGTCGCGCCCACTGGGCCACCACCCGTTCCCGGCGGGCGCGGTCGTCCGTCAGGAGGGTCGCGAGGCCCAGGCCGCGGGCCATGTCCAGGAGGCCTTGGACGGTCTCGCGGACGCCCGGGCGGGACTCGTCGGCGCCCAGGACCTCGACGGCGATGCGGTGGGACTCGCGCCCGACGCGGGCCTCCAGCTCGGTGACCCGCTCGCGGAGCTGCTCCTCGCCGGAGGCCGCGACCCACAGGTGGAGCGCGGCCCGGAAGAGGGGCCCGGTGTAGAGGCCGACGAGGGCGGCGACGGCCTGCTCGCGGTCGTCCGTGCGGACCGCCCGGAGGGCCTGCGAGCGCTCCTCCGCGACGTACTCGACGGCGGCGGTGAACAGGTCCTCGCGGGTGGGGAAGTGGTGCTGGGCGGCGCCCCGGGAGACCCCGGCCCGCTCGGCGACGACCGAGACCGTGGAGCCCGCCCAGCCGTGCTCGGCCAGGCAGGACACGGCGGCCTCCAGGAGCCGCTGCCGGGTGGCGCGGCTCCGGTCCTGCTTGGGGTTCCGGTCGGGCTTGGGCGCGGTCAGAGCCGCCATGCGGGGTCCCGTCGTTCGAGGAAGGCCGTCATCCCCTCGCGCGCCTCGGGGGAGGCGAAGAGCGTGGCCGACCTCTGCACCAGGTCCTCCGCGTCGCGTTCGAAGGTCTCCAGGACTTTAGCGGTGACCAGCCGTTTCGACTCGCGCAGGCCCTGCGGGGAGGCGGCGCGGAGGGCGTCGAGGACGGCGGGCAGCTCCTCGTCCCCGGCCGTCACGAGGCCCATGGCGACGGCCTCGGGGACGCCGAACCGCTCGCCCGTCAGGTAGTACCGGGCCGCCGCGCGCGGTTCCAGCCGGGGCAGCAGCGTGAGGGAGACGACGGCGGGCGCGACCCCGATCCGTACCTCGGTGAGGGCGAAGTCGGCGCCCTCCCCCGCGACCACCACGTCGGCGGCGCCGAGCAGGCCGAGACCGCCGGCGCGGGTGCGGCTGCCGGGGCCGACGTGGGCGACGACCGGTTTCGGCAGCTCGACGATCTGCCGGAGCAGGTCGACGAAGGCGTACGGGCTGGGCGGGGCCTTCAGATCGGCACCCGCGCTGAACGTGGAGCCGGTGTGGCCGAGGACGACCGCGCGGACCGAGGCGTCCTTGCCGCAGGCGGTGAGCGCGTCGGCGAGCTCGGTGACGAGCGGCGCGGAGAGCGCGTTCCGGGTGGCCGGGGAGTTCAGGGCGAGGGTGGCGATGCCCCGCTCCTCGGTGACGTCGACCAGGCTCATGCGCGCTCCCTCAGTTCCCTTCGGAGGATCTTCCCGGAAGCTGCCCGGGGGACGGTGTCGATGAACTCCACGCTGCGGACCTTCTTGTACGGCGAGACGCGCGCGGCGACGTGCGCGACGACCTCCTCGGCGGTGAGGCCGGGCGCGGTGGGCCGCCGGACGACGAAGGCCTTGGGGATCTCGGTGCCGTCGGCGTCGGTCACGCCGATGACGGCGGCGTCCGCGATCCCCTCGTGGGTGAGGAGGAGGGCCTCCAGCTCGGCGGGGGCGACCTGGAAGCCCTTGTACTTGATGAGTTCCTTGACGCGGTCGACGACGAAGAGCCAGCCGTCCTCGTCGACGCGGCCGACGTCGCCGGTGTGCACCCAGCCGTCGGCGTCGATCATGGCGGCGGTGGCGTCGGGGCGCCCGAGGTAGCCCTTCATGACCTGCGGCCCCCGGATGGCGATCTCGCCCTCCTCGCCGGGGGCGGCGTCCCGCGCGGGGTCGTCGAGGGACAGGATCCGCATCTCGGTGGAGGGCAGCAGCCGGCCGACGGTGCCGGGCGGCGGCGCGGGGGCGTCGAGCGGGACGACGTGGGTGCCCGGGGACAGTTCCGTCATGCCGTACGCCTGGCTGACCGGCGGGAGCCCGAGCCGCGCCGAACAGGCCGCGGCGAGCGCGGCGTCGAGGGGCGCGGCGGCGCTGACGATGTACTCCAGGGAGGACAGGTCGTAGTCGGCGACGAGCGGATGCTTGGCGAGGGCGAGGACGATCGGCGGGGCCACGTACAGGCCGTTGATCCGGTGCTTCTGGATGGCGCCGAGGAAGGCGTCGAGCTCGAAGCGGGGCAGGACGACGACGGTGGCGCCGGACCGGAGGGGGGCGTTCATCAGGGCCGTGAGCCCGTAGATGTGGAAGAACGGGAGGACCGCGAGGATCCGGTCACCGGGACCCATCGGCACGACGGGCTCCAGCTGCGCGAGGTTGGTGGCGATGGAGGCGTGGGTGAGCATGACGCCCTTGGGGATCCCGGTGGTGCCGGAGGAGTACGGGAGGGCGGCCACGTCCCGGTCGGGGTCGACGTCGATCTCCGGCACGGGGTCGGTGCAGCCGAGGAAGTCCTGGAGCGACCGGACGCCCTCGCCGTCCCCGGCCCGGTCGCAGACGAAGATCTCCTCGATCCCGCCGGCGAGTTCGGCCGCCGCGCGGGCGGCGGCGAGCAGCGGCGACACGGTCACGATCCACCGCGCGGACGAGTCCCGCAGCTGCCGGGCGAACTCCTCGGGCGTCGCGAGGGGATGGACGGTGGTCACGGCCGCGCCGGCGCGGGTGGCGGCGTAGAACGCGACCGGGAACAGCACGGTGTTGGGGCTGTGCAGGGCGAGCACGTCGCCCTTCCGCACCCCGGCCCCGGCGAGCCCGGCGGCGACGCGCCGGTGGAAGGCGTCGACCTGTCCGTGGGTGAGGGCGAGGTCCCCGGCGCCGTCGATCAGGGCGGGCGCGTCACCCCACTCGGCGGCCCGCCCGAGGACGGCGTCGTGGATGGGGAGGGAGACGGCGGGAACGGGCTCGTACGGGCTGTGGAACACCATGCGTTGCCCCCTGGGGAGGTGGAAGGTGGTCGCCAGGATCACTGCGGAGGGCGGTACTCGGGGAGACCTCGTCGGGCCCGGACTCCACCTGACCTCCGGGCGGGGCGGGCTAGGCCGCCCCGGTCCCGTCAGTACGACTTGGGCAGGCCCAGGGTCTGGTGGGAGACGTAGTTCAGGATCATCTCCCGGCTGACCGGCGCGATCCGGGCCACCCGGGCCGCCGTGACCAGCCGCGCGAGGCCGAACTCCTTCGTGAGGCCGTTGCCGCCCAGGGTGTGGACCGAGGTGTCGACGGCCTTCACGCAGGCCTCCGCCGCCGCGTACTTCGCCATGTTCGCGGCCTCGCCCGCACCCATGTCGTCGCCCGCGTCGTAGAGGTGCGCGGCCTTCGCCATCATCAGCCGGGCCAGTTCGAGCTCGATGTGGGCCTGGGCGAGGGGGTGCGCGATGGCCTGGTGGGCGCCGATCGGGGCCTTCCAGACCTGGCGCTCCTTCGCATACCGCACCGCCTGCGCGAGCGCGTACCGGCCCATGCCGATCGCGAAGGCAGCCGTCATGATCCGCTCGGGGTTCAGCCCCGCGAACAGTTGCAGCAGACCCGCGTCCTCGTCGCCCACCAGCGCCTCGAAGGGCAGGTGCACGTCGTCGAGGGTCAGCTCGAACTGCTTCTCGTTCGCGTCGAGTTCCATCTCGATGTGCCGCCGCCCGAAGCCCGGCGTGTCGCGCGGAACGACGAAGAGGCACGGCTTGAGGCTGCCCGTGCGGGCGTCCGAGGTGCGGCCCACGATCAGCGTCGCGTCGGCGATGTCCACGCCCGAGACGAACACCTTCCGGCCGTTCAGGACCCAGCCCTCCTCGGTGCGGGTCGCGGTCGTGGTGATGCGGTGCGAGTTGGAGCCCGCGTCCGGCTCCGTGATCCCGAACGCCATCGTCCTCGACCCGTCCGCGAGACCCGGCAGCCAGGCCCGCTTCTGCTCCTCCGTGCCGAAGCGGGCGATGACCGTGCCGCAGATCGCGGGCGACACGACCATCATGAGCAGCGGAGCCCCGGCCGCGCCCGCCTCCTCCAGGACGACCGACAGCTCGGCCATGCCGCCGCCCCCGCCGCCGTACTCCTCCGGGAGGTTCACACCCAGATAGCCGAGCTTGCCGGCCTCCGCCCACAGCGCGGCCCGGTCGAAGCCGGGGCCGTGCCGGTGCCCCAGCGCGGAGACGGCGGCGCGGAGCGCGGTGAGCTCTTCGGTCTCGATGAGGGTGCTCATGCGGGGACTTCCTCCTGTGCTTCGGTCTGTACGACGGCGAGCAGGGCTCCGACCTCGACCTGGCGGCCGGGGACGGCGTGGAGCGCGGTGAGCGTGCCGGAGGCGGGGGCGATGACGCGGTGCTCCATCTTCATGGCCTCCAGCCAGAGCAGCGGCTGTCCGGCGGTGACCCGGTCGCCGACGGCGAGGCCGTCCGCGACCCGGACGACGGTGCCGGGCATCGGGGCGAGCAGGGAGCCGGGCTCCTGGAGATCGGCGGGGTCGGTGAAGCGGGGCCGGACGGTGAGACGGTGGGCCCCGGCGTGGACCGTGTCCTCGTACGCGGTGACCTCGAAGTGCCGCACCACGCCCGCGAGTTCCAGGCTCACGCGGTCCGGCGCCGCCGCCACCACCCGCACGCCCTGCGGGGACGTGACCTCGTACCCGCCGTCCCTGGCCGGCCGGTAGCGGACCTCGTGGCCGCCGTACGTCCTCGTCTCGTCCCGCGAGCGCACATTGCGCCAGCCGCCGCCGAACCGGCCCGTGGCGGCGGACGCCCCGGCCAGGGCGGCGGCCACCGCCGCGTACTCCCCGCCCGGCGCGGGCGCGGTCAGCGCGGCCAGGTTCCGGTCATAGAAGCCCGTGTCGAGAGCGTCCGGCCCGGCGAACTCGGGGTGCCTCAGCGAGGCGACCAGCAGGCCCCGGTTGGTGGCCGGACCGTGCACGACGGCCCGCTCCAGGGTGTGGGCCAGCTTGCGGAGCGCCTCCTCGCGGGTCCCGGCGTGGACGATCACCTTCGCGAGCATCGGGTCGTAGTGGACGCCGATCGCGTCCCCGGAGGCGTACCCGGTGTCCACGCGCACCCCGGCGGGCGTCTCGAAGCGGTGCAGGACGCCCGTCTGCGGGGCCCAGTCCCGCGCCGGGTCCTCGGCGTAGAGCCGGGCCTCGACCGCGTGGCCCCGGCGCGCCGGGGGCTCGGGCGACAGGGCGCGGCCCTCGGCGACGGCCAGTTGGAGGGCGACGAGGTCGACGCCGTACACCTCCTCGGTGACCGGATGCTCGACCTGGAGGCGGGTGTTCATCTCCAGGAAGTGGACCCGGGGGGCGGAGCCGGGACCTTCGGGGCCGTCGGCGACGAGGAACTCGACCGTGCCCGCGCCGACGTAGCCGACGGACTTCGCGGCCCGGACGGCCGTGTCGAGGAGGCTCGCCTCCAGCGCGGCCGGGAGGCCGGGCGCCGGGGCCTCCTCGATCACCTTCTGGTGGCGGCGCTGGAGGGAGCAGTCCCGGGTGCCGAGCGCCCAGACCGTGCCGTGCGCGTCGCACAGGAGCTGCACCTCGACGTGCCGGCCGTTCTCCACGTACGGCTCGACGAACACCTCGCCGTCGCCGAACGCGCTCGCCGCCTCCGCCGACGCCGCCCGCAACTCCCCTTCCAGTGCTTCCAGTTCGCGTACGATCCGCATGCCTCGGCCGCCGCCGCCCGCCGCCGCCTTCACCAGGACGGGCAGATCGGCCGCGGTGACGTCCGCCGCGCGCAGCGGCGGAAGGCCGAGGAGCTCCTTCGCGCGGGTCTTCGACGCCATCGCCTCGATCGCCTCGGGCGGCGGGCCGATCCAGACCAGGCCCGCGTCGGTCACGGCGCGCGCGAAGTCGGCGTTCTCGGAGAGGAAGCCGTAGCCGGGGTGGACGGCGTCGGCGCCCGCCGCGAGGGCCGCCGCCACCACCAGGTCGCCGCGCAGATACGTCTCCGAGGGCGCCGCCCCCGGCAGCCGTACCGCCGCGTCGGCCTCCCGGACGTGCAGCGCGTCCGCGTCCGCGTCGGAGTACACGGCGACGGTGGAGATGCCCAGCTCGCGGCAGGTGCGGAAGACCCGGCAGGCGATCTCGCCCCGGTTCGCGACCAGTACGGTCAGAATCATCAGTGCCTCACATTCGGAAGACGCCGAAGCCGCCGCGCGCGCCCTCGACCGGTGCCGTGTGGATCGCGGAGAGGCACAGCCCGAGGACCGTGCGGGTGTCGCGGGGGTCGATGACGCCGTCGTCGTAGAGCCGCCCCGACAGGAACATGGGCAGCGACTCGGACTCGATCTGCGCCTCCACCAGGGCGCGCAGCCCGGCGTCGGCCTCGTCGTCGTACGGCTGCCCCTTCGCGGCGGCGCTCGCGCGGGCCACGATCGACAGGACGCCGGCGAGCTGCTGCGGCCCCATGACGGCGGACTTGGCGCTCGGCCAGGCGAAGAGGAACCGCGGGTCGTAGGCCCGGCCGCACATGCCGTAGTGCCCGGCGCCGTAGGAGGCGCCCATGAGGACGGAGAGGTGGGGGACCTTCGAGTTCGCCACCGCGTTGATCATCATGGCGCCGTGCTTGATGATGCCGCCCTGCTCGTACTCCCTGCCGACCATGTAGCCGGTGGTGTTGTGGAGGAACAGCAGCGGGACGTCCCGCTGGTTGGCGAGCTGGATGAACTGGGCGGCCTTCTGCGACTCGGCGGAGAAGAGGACGCCCTGCGCGTTGGCGAGGATGCCGACCGGATAGCCGTGCAGCCGGGCCCAGCCCGTGGTCAGCGAGGTCCCGTACAGCGGCTTGAACTCGTCGAAGTCCGAGCCGTCGACGATCCGGGCGATCACCTCGCGCGGGTCGAACGGGGTCTTCAGGTCGCCGGGAACGATCCCGAGCAGCTCCTCCGGGTCGTACTTCGGCGGCGCGGCGGGCCCCGGGTCGGCGTGGTGCTTGCGGTGGTTGAGACGGGCGACGATCCGGCGGGCCTGGCGGATCGCGTCGGCCTCGTCGACGGCGTAGTGGTCGGCGAGCCCCGAGGTCCGCGCGTGCATCTCGGCGCCGCCGAGGGACTCGTCGTCGCTCTCCTCCCCCGTCGCCATCTTCACCAGCGGCGGGCCGCCGAGGAAGACCTTCGAACGCTCCCTGATCATCACGGCGTGGTCGGACATGCCGGGGACGTACGCGCCGCCCGCCGTCGAGTTCCCGAACACCACGGCGACGGTGGGGATCCCGGCGGCGGACAGCCGGGTGAGGTCGCGGAAGAGCGCGCCGCCCGGGATGAAGATCTCCTTCTGCGAGGGCAGGTCGGCGCCGCCGGACTCGACGAGCGAGATGACGGGCAGCCGGTTGGCGAACGCGATCTCGTTGGCCCGCAGCGCCTTCTTCAGCGTCCACGGGTTGGAGGCGCCGCCGCGCACCGTCGGGTCGTTGGCGGTGATCAGGCACTCCACGCCCTCCACGACCCCGATGCCGGTGACGAGCGAGGCGCCCACGGTGTAGTCGCTGCCCCAGGCCGCGAGCGGTGACAGCTCCAGGAACGGGCTGTCGGGGTCCACGAGCAGCTCGACGCGCTCGCGGGCGAGGAGCTTGCCGCGCCGGTGGTGGCGGTCGGTGTACTTCTCGCCGCCGCCGGCGAGGGCCTTGGCGTGCTCGGCGTCGAGCGCGGCAAGCTTCTCCAGCATGGCCGCGCGGTGGGAGGCGTGGTCGGACCCGCCGGTGTCGAGGGCGGAGGCGAGGACGGTCACGGGAGTTCCTCCGGGGCGGGGGTGGGCGGGGTGGGGGTGGACGGGATGGAGGCGGGCCCGGGAGCGGATGAGGCGGGGTCGGGGACGGCGTCCGGTGGGGCCGGGGTCGGGTCGGTGTCGGGCGGGGCGTTGACGGACCGGATGTCCGGCGGGGCCGGGGTGGGGTCGGTGTCCGGCAGCAGGGACGTCGGGACGTCCAAGTGGCGGGAGCGGAGCCATTCGCCGAGGGCCTTGGCCTGCGGGTCGAAGCGGGCCTGCGAGGCGACGCCCTCCCCGAGGATCCCGGCGATCGTGAAGTTCACCGCGCGCAGCCGCGGGAGCAGGTGCCGGGTGACGGTCAGACCGGCGGCCTCGGGCAGGAGCTCCACGATCCGCTCCACCGTGAGCGCGTGCGCCAGCCAGCGCCACTCCTCCTCCGTGCGCACCCACACGCCGACGTTGGCGTCACCGCCCTTGTCCCCGCTGCGCGCCCCGGCGATCCGGCCGAGCGGTACCCGCCGGGTCGGCCCTGCGGGCAGCGGCGGCGGAAGCTCCGGGTCCGGTACGGGTTCCAGGGCGCGGGTCCGCACGGGCGGGGCGAGCTCCCGGCGGGTCCCGTCGGGGAGGACCGCCGTGTGCGGGACCTCGCCGGCCGGTGCGTACGCCGTCTCGAAGACGCCGTACGGGGCGCCCTTGCCGGGCGGCGCGGTGACGTGGAAGCCGGGGTAGCTCGCCAGCGCCAGCTCGATCGCCGCGCCCGTGACGGCGCGGCCGACCCGCTCCGGGTCCCGGTCGCGGACGACCAGGCGCAGCAGGGCGCTCGCGGTCTCCTCGGTGGGGGCGTCGGGGCGGTCGGTGCGGGCGAGGTCCCAGCGGACCGTGTCGGGCGGGTTCTTCGCCAGGGCCTCGTGGACCTGCTCCCGGACCAGCGCCGCCTTGGCCTCGACGTCGAGGCCGGTGAGGACGAAGACGACCTCGTTGCGGAAGCCGCCGAGCCTGCTGAGGCCGACCTTGAGGGTCGGGGGCGGGGCCTCTCCCCGTACGCCGTCGATCCGGACCCGGTCGGGGCCCTCCTGGGTGAGGCGGACGGTGTCGAGCCGGGCGGTCACGTCGGGCCCGGCGTAGCGGGCGCCCGCGGTCTCGTAGAGCAGCTGTGCGGTGACCGTGCCGGTGTCGACGACGCCGCCGGTGCCGGGGTGCTTGGTGACGACCGCGCTGCCGTCGGCGTGCAGCTCGGCGACGGGGAAGCCGGGGCGGCGCACGTCATGGCCCCGGAAGAAGGCGTAGTTCCCGCCGGTGGCCTGGGTGCCGCACTCCAGGACGTGCCCGGCGACGACCGCGCCCGCCAGCTCGTCGTACGCCTCCGGGCCCCAGCCGAAGTGCCACTGCGCGGGCCCGGTGACGAGGGCCGCGTCGGTGACCCGGCCGGTGACGACGACCTCGGCGCCGGCGGCGAGGCAGGCCGCGATGCCGGCGCCGCCGAGGTAGGCGTTGGCGGCGAGGGCGCCGTCCCGGGCGGGCAGCCGGTCGCCCTCCACGTGGGCGATCCGGGTCGGCAGGCCGAGCTTCGCGGCGAGGGCGCGCAGGGCGTCGGCGAGACCGGCGGGGTTCAGGCCGCCCGCGTTCGTGACGATCCGGACCCCGCGCTCGTGGGCGAGGCCGAGGCCCTCCTCCATCTGCCGCAGGAAGGTCTTGGCGTATCCGGCGGCCGGGTCCTTGAGCTGGTCGCGGCCGAGGATGAGCATGGTCAGCTCGGCGAGGTAGTCCCCGGTGAGGACGTCGAGCTCGCCGCCGGTGAGCATCTCGCGGACGGCGTCGAACCGGTCGCCGTAGAAGCCGGAGGCGTTGCCGATGCGGAGGGTCACCGGTCCCCCTCGGGGGCGCGGCCCGCGCCCGCCGGGCCCGCGAAGGCCTGGGCGATGCCGAGCCAGCGCTCGGCGTCCGCGCCCTCGGCGACCAGGGCCGTGTCGTCCCGGTGGACGCGCTGGGTGACGAGGAGGCAGAAGTCGAGGGCGGGCCCGGTGACCCGCTGGGCGGCGTCCTCGGGGCCGTACGTCCACAAGGTGCCGTCGGGGGCGTCGAGTTCGACCCGGAAGGGCTCGGCGGGCGCCGGGACGCCCCGGACGAGGAACGCGTAGTCGCGGGCGCGGTGGCCGATCCAGGCGACGTGCCGGAGCCGGGCCGTGGGCGGCCGGACGGCGTGCAGCGCGTCGGCGACGTCCTGGCCGTGCGCCCAGGTCTCCATCAGCCGGGCGGTGGCCATGGCCTGGGCGCTCATCGGCGGCCCGTACCAGGGGAACCTGACGCCGGGCGGGACCGCGCGCAGGGCCTCCTGAAGCAGCTCCCGGCCGGTGCGCCAGCGGGCGAGGAGCTCGGCGGGCGGCAGCTTCGCGCCCTCCTCGGCGCCCTCGTCGACGAAGCGGTCGGGCGCGGCGAGTGCCTTCTCCGTCTCGGCGGCGAAGGCCTGCGCGTCGGTGGCGGCGAGGAGGGCGGCCCGGTCGGTCCAGGCGAGGTGGGCGATCTGGTGGGCGAGGGTCCAGCCGGGCGCGGGGGTCGCCGTGCCCCACTGCTCCTCGCTCAACTCTGCTACGAGACGGTCGAGTTCTGCACTCTCGTCACGCAGGTCGTCGAGGACGACGACGGGGTCGGACACGGTGCGCTCCCCTCGGGGGACGGGCGGTCACGGGCCTTCGCGGAGGAGCATGCCAGCGCCCCCAGAAACAATCAAGCGTGCTTGCTTTACTTTCTCGCGCCTGCGAGGCGCGTGCGCGGGTCCCTGCGGGCGCGTTGCGGGCCCGCCCACGCCGACCCGTTGGGGCTCGCGCCCCGCCGTTGCGGGCGCCTGCCCGGGCGTTGGCCCGCCCCGGGCAGGCGCTGGCCGGGCCCGGAGCTGGCGCCCCGCCACTGTGGCCCGCGCCCATGCCGGACCCCGTTGTGGGCAGGCGTTCCGCAAGGGGCGGAACGGGTGGGCACAACGGACGGCGCCCTTGCCGGCGCCAGAGGCCCCCGCGCCCCGACCCGCACCACCGGTGACGGCACCCGGGCGGTGCGGGTCCAGGCACAGGACGCGGAGGCGCCGCGAAAGGGCGCCGTCCCGTGTGCCCACCCGTCCCGCCCAGCGGGACGATTGCCCACACGGGCGTGGCGACGGGCCCGCAGCGGGCGGCATAGGCACGCGGGGGCGAAGGCCCATCACGGGCGGCGCGGGCACTGCGGGCGCGGGGCGCAGCCCCGTCGGGCGCACGGGCGCGGGGCGCAGCGTCGGGCGCACGGGCGCGGGCCCAGGCGGGGGCGAAGCGCGAGAGGCGGGCCGCCGCACGGAAGCGCGTAGCGGGCGGGCGCCTGAGGCCCGGGCCCCGACCGTCGCACGCCCCCGGCCGCAGACGGCCACGCGGGGCACCGGCTCGGCGGGGCAACATCGACGCGGGCGCGGGCGCCGGTCAGCCCCGCTTCTTCCTCCGGATCAGGGACCCCAGGGCCGTCACCACGACCACGAGGGCCAGGGACCGGATCGGGAGGATCGCGTCGGGGGCGTCGTCGATCACATCGATGCCGTTCCCGACGGCCGTGACCCAGGCGATCGTCCCCACGAGCACCATCGGCCCCACGCGCCGCTCCCCGCTGACGAGCATCCCGATCCACAGGACCAGGGGCATGACCAGGAACGTGTTGATCAGCGCCGTCGTGAACGCCTGGTCCGCCGAGTAGCCCGGCCCCGCTCCCAGCGACGAGGCCGCCTGACCGGCGAACGACAGATAGAGCGTGTCGGACAGGATCAGGTGCGCGGCGGCGACTCCGAGCGTGGAGACGATGACGGCCTTGAGGAGCCGGGGGCCGAGGGGCGTGGGTGCGGACGGTGCCATGCGCCCTGACTATACGCACGGTGTATACGTTGAGTGTATAGACCCCCCTCGGCCACCCCTCCACCAACCCGCGCGCCGGAGCCCCGACGCCCACCGACCCGACCCCTGCGCCCCGCCGACCCACCGGCCACCGGCCACCGGCCTACCGATCTACCGATCTACCGACCTACCTCACGAGCGTCTCGAAACCGGCCCGGTCGCAGGAGGACACGACGCGCCCCTCGGCCACCAGGTCCGCTTCCGTGACGGCGGAGGCGGTGTCGCCGAGGACGTGGACGCTGTCCTGGTCCCGCCGTGTCCGGTCGAGCACGCTGGCGGCGGACATCACGGCCTGGGCGAGCGCTTCGGCCCCGCCGGGCGCCTCCCGGAGGGTGTCCACGGAGTTCCTCGCCTCCTGCCAGGCCCCCAGCCGGGCGCAGTACTCCCGCCACTGCGCCCTCGTCCCGTCGGGCTCGGACGACGAGCAGCCGCCCAGCAGGACGGCCGCGCACACCAGGCCCAGCGCACGGTTCCCCCCGCGCACCCCTAGGCGCGGGCGCGCCGGGGGCGCGCCACCAGTTCGCCGCCGCAGTTGGGGCAGACGTCCTCCATGGCGTCGGCGCAGGGCACGCAGAAGGTGCACTCGTACGTGCAGATCCGCGCGGGCCCGTCCACGGCCAGGGCCGCCGTCCCGCAGCGCTCGCACCGGTCTCGCATCTCCAGGGCCATGGTCGGCTCCCCCTCCTCGTACGGCTGAGAACCCCTCCATGATCCGCACCGCCCCACGCCGCCCTCAACAGCCCCGCGGTCAACGATCGAACGGATCGGGTCAGTGCCTGACCAGGCAGAACGGATGGCCCTCGGGATCCGCGTACACCCGCCAGCTCCGCGCGCCCGCCCCGTCGTCGAGCAGCCGCGCCCCCTGCGCGAGGACCTGCTCCTGCGCCGCGTCCAGGTCCGCGACGCCGAAGTCCAGGTGGAACTGCTGGGGGCGCTCCGGGTCCGGCCAGACCGGCGGGCGGTGGCCGGCGACGCGCTGGAAGCACAGGACGAGCCCGCCGGGGGCGTGCAGCGTGGACCAGCCCTCATCCAGGGACCAGCGCGCGTCCGGCCGGTCGACGTCCCCGCCGAGCACCGCCCGGTAGAACCCGGCGAGCTCGCGGGGCGCGGAACAGTCCAGGACGACGCACTGCAGTTCGGCGATCATGCGCGGATCATAGGCACCCGGCCGGACGACCCCCGAGCCCGCCGTCGGACTCCCGTCGGCGCCCAGCGGGGCGGACCGGACTGCGACCACACGTCCTACGGGACCTCCGCCCGCGCCCGGCGGGACTGGGTGCGGACCGCGCCCATGCTCGCGCCGATGACCAGGGCGATCGCGAGGGCGTCCGTCGCGGACAGGGCCTGGCTGAGGACGAGGAAGCCGGCCGCCGCCGCGATGGCCGGTTCCAGGCTCATCAGGATCGCGAAGGTCGGCGCGGGCAGGCGGCGCAGGGCGAGGAGTTCCAGCGTGTACGGCAGGACCGAGGACATCAGCGCGACCGCGAGGCCGAGGCCGATCGTCGACGGCACGAGGAGCTTGTCGCCCGCCTCCGCGATGCCGAGCGGCAGACTGAGGACGGCACCGAAGGCCATCGCCAGCGCGAGCCCGTCCGCCTGCGGGAAGCGGCGGCCCGTCCGCGCGCTGAAGACGATGTACGTCGCCCACATCGCGCCCGCCGCCAGCGCGAAGGCCGCGCCGAGCGGGTCCAGGCGGTCGAAGCCGCCGCCCCCGAGCAGCACGACGCCGCCGAGGGCGAGCCCGGCCCAGAGGAGGTTCATCAGCCGGCGCGAGGCGACCACCGAGAGGATCAGCGGGCCGAGGACCTCAAGGGTCACGGCCGCACCCAGCGGAATCCGGTCGGCGGCCTGGTAGAAGAGGATGTTCATGCCCGCCATGGCTGCACCGAACGCGACGATCGTCCCCCAGTCCGCCCGGCCGTACCCCCGGACCTTCGGCCGGCAGACGATCAGCAGGACGGCGGCGGCGAGCACCAGACGCAGGGTGACCACCCCGAGCGCGCCCGCCCGGGGCATCAGGAGCACGGCGACGGCCGAGCCGAACTGCACGGACAGCCCGCCGGTGACGACGAGCGCGACGGGCCCGAGGCGAGGGCCGGGCGCGCCCGGGGCCGCCCCCGGCCCCACCGCGGCTGCCGCGGGCGCGACGGCCGGGGCCATCTCCTTGACCGGACTGTCCACCGACGGCTCCTTCACCCACATAAGTTCATTCAATTAGACCCATGGTCCAGAATAATGCACCCCCGTCCCGGGCGCAGCCGGATTTCCCCTCCACGCTACGAGCCCTCGCGCGGCACCGGAAATGCCGATTGTGCTGCGGTTATGCTCCGGACGCATGAGCATCGAGCTGCGTCACCTCCGCTGCTTCCTCGCCATCGCCGAGGAGGCCAGCCTCACCAGGGCGGCCGCCCGGCTCCACCTCACCCAGCCCGCCGTGTCCCGCACGCTCGCCGCCCTGGAACAGCACCTCGGCGCCCGGCTCGTCGACCGCTCCACCCACCACCTCGCGCTCACCGCCGAGGGCCGCGCCTTCCAGGACCGGGCCGCCGCCGCCCTCGCCGCCTTCGACGCCGCCGTCGACCCGGCCAGGCTGCGCCACCGCCCGCTGCGCCTCGGGCACGCCTGGTCGGCCTTCGGCCCGTACACCACCCCCCTGCTCCGGCGCTGGCAGCGCGCCCACCCCGAGACGCCGCTCGAACTCCTCCGCGTCGACGACCGCACGGCGGGCCTCGCCCGCGGCGAGGTCGACGCCGCCCTGCTCCGGGGCACGGTGGACGCGCCCGGCCTGGTGACGGAGGAACTCGCCACCGAGCACCGGGTGGCCGCCCTGCCCGCCGACCACCCGCTCGCGGACCGCGCACGGCTGGCGCTCGGCGAGCTCGCGGCCGAGACGGTCGTCCTCAACACGGTCTCCGGCACGACCACCCTCGCGCTCTGGCCTCCGGACGCCCGCCCGGCGGGCACGCTCACGGTCGCCAACACGGACGACTGGCTGACGGCGATCGCCGCCGGGCGCGGCATCGGCGTCTCGTCGGCCTCGACGGCCGCGCTCCACCCGCACCCGGGCGTCACCTACCGGCCCCTCCCGGACGCGCCCCCGCTCCCCCTGGTCCTGGCCTGGCGCGACGCCTTCCCGCACCCGGCGACGGGGGAACTGGTCACGATGGCGCGGGAGATCGTGCGGGAGGCGGAGTAGGGCGTGCGTGTGTGTCGGGGGGGGCTGGGGCCAAGGCGAGGGCGGCAGGGGCGCGTCCGGGATCGTGGGTGTCGGGTGCGGCCGCCCTCTCTCCGAGAGTCGCACCTTCCGGCGACGGGTCAAGGGCGCTCCTTCGTCGCGTCGGCTGCGCCGATTCCGCTGCGCTCCACCCTTGACCCGTCACCTCCAGGCGCGAAAGACCTCTCGGAGGGCGGCCCGGGGAGCGGGTCCACGCGGGGGCCCGGGCAGTGTCCGGGGTTTGGGTCGCGGGTGTCGGATCGGTGGGTGGGGGCTGGGTTTGTGGCGGGGGTGGGTGGGACGCGTTCCCTGCGCTGCCGGTGCGCGATCGTTGAATGGGGCGTCGGGGGTGGGCTTGGCGGGTTGCGGGTCGGGGTCCGGGCTGGGCTTCAGGCCCCGCTGGTCATTCCGGGTGGGGGGAGGGGGCGGGGGTGGGGGTGAGGTGTGAGGGAAGCCGTCCGACGAGGAGTAGGGGCGATGCGCGGTGACAACTCCCGCGTACTCCCGGTAACGCTCCTCGCTCAGGGTCCCAGGGGGTCAGATCTCCGAGTTACCCGGGGAAACCACGTCGCACATCCACTGCCACTCCCATTCGCGGTGGCAACTCCCACCTACTCCCGGTAACGCCCGTCTTCGGGGCCTGGATGGGGTGATTCCTTCGAGTTACCCGGAGAAACCCCCCGTCCTCACCCGTCCCCACTCCCCCCACCCGTCCCCGCTCCTCCCCACCCACCGGGAATGACCAGCGGGGCCTGAAGCCCGGCCGCGAGACGGTCGCAACCCGCCAAGCCAACCCCCACCGCCCCATTCCACGACCGCGCACCGACAGCGCGGGGACGGTGTCCCACCCACCCCGACCGCGAACCCAGCCCCCACCCACCGGGCCGCAACCCGCCACACAAACCCCCGACACTGCCCGAAGCCCCGCGTGGACCCGCCCCCCGGACCGCCCTCCGAGAGGTCTTTCGCGCCTGGAGCCGCCGGGTCAAGGGTGGGCGCAGCCCATCGCGCAGCGACGCCGTAGGCGCCCTTGACGCGGCGGCGGAAGGTGCGACTCTCGGAGAGAGGGCGGTCCCACCCGACACCTACGAGGCAGCCCCGCCCCATGCGCCTCAGAAGCCCGCACCCCCCGCCCAGCCCCACCCCGTGAACCTCAAACCCGCACCTACAACCCCTCCCCCAACCCCTCCGCCAGCAGTTCCGCGAGGTGCCGGCCCCGGTGTTCCGTCAGGTCGGCGATCTGGGTGCGGCACGAGAAGCCGTCCGCCAGCACCGTCGGGTGCTCCGCCGAGCGGGGGACCGTCGGGTGCTCCGCCGCGCGGAGGGCCGGCAGCAGTTGGTCCTCCGCGCAGGCGACCGACACCTCGTAGTGGCCCGGTTCGAAGCCGAAGTTGCCCGCCAGGCCGCAGCAGCCGCCCGCCAGCTCGCCCGTCAGGCCCGCCCTCTCCCGCAGCCGGCGGTCCGCCCCGTCGCCCAGGACCGCGTGCTGGTGGCAGTGCGTCTGGCCGGTCACCGGCCGGTCCAGGCGCGGCGGAGTCCAGTCGGGCGCCAGTGTCTCCAGCGCCTCCGCGAAGGTGACCACCGACGACGCCAGGCGCGCCGCCCTGGGGTCGTCCGGCAGCAGTTCCGGCAGGTCGGTCCTGAGGGCCGCCGCGCACGAGGGCTCCAGGACGACCACCGGGCCCGTCAGCTCCTCCGTCACGTCGAGCGTCCGCAGCATCACCTTGCGCGCCGCCCCCAGCTGCCCCGTCGACACGTACGTCAGCCCGCAGCAGACCCGCCCCGGCGGCAGTTCCACGCCGAGGCCCGCGTCCTCCAGGACGCGGACGGCCGCCTCGCCCACCTCGGGCGCCAGGTGGTTCGTGAAGGTGTCCGGCCACAGCGTGAGCGCCGGCGTGCGGTTCGAGGCGCGCTCGGCGAACCAGGACACGAAGGACCGTTCCGCCACCCTCGGCATCGCCCGCTCCGGCGTCACCCCGGCCAGGCGCGCCGCGAACGGCAGCGCCATCGCCGCGTTCAGCCCCCGCCCGAACCGCGCGAGCCACCCCGGGAGCCGGCCCATGGTCCAGTGCGAGCGGGGCCGCGCGAGGGGCCGCCGCGCGTAGTGCCGGTCCAGGAACTCGGCCTTGTACGCCGCCATGTCGACGCCCACCGGGCAGTCGCTGCGGCAGCCCTTGCAGGACAGGCACAGGTCGAGCGCGTCCCGGACCTCCTCCGAGCGCCAGCCGTCGGTGATCACCTCGCCGAGCGCCATCTCGTGGAGGAGCCGCGCCCGGCCCCGGGTGGAGTGCTTCTCCTCCCCCGTCGCCCGGTACGAGGGGCACATCACGCCCGGCCCGGTGCTGGGCCCCGCCACCCGGCACTTCGCCACGCCCACGCACCTCGCCGCGGCCCTGCCCACCCCGGCGCCCGTCCCCGTCGCCACCACCGGGAGGCCCGTGAAGCGGAGACCCGAGTCCAGCGGCTCCGGCCGCACCAGCGTCCCCGGGTTCAGTCCCCCGTCCGGGTCCCACACGTCCTTGACCGCCCCGAACAGCCCGACCAGCTCGTCCCCGTACATCCGGGGCAGCAGTTCGGCCCGCGCCCGCCCGTCGCCGTGCTCCCCGGAGAGCGAGCCGCCGTGGGCGACCACGAGGTCGGCGACCGCCTCCGAGAAGCGCCGGAAGTCCCGTACGCCCGGCTCCGTCCACAGGTCGAAGTCGATCCGCACGTGCACGCACCCGTCCCCGAAGTGCCCGTACGGGACTCCCCGGAGGCCGAACTCCGCGAGGAGCGCGCGGAAGTCCCGCAGATAGGCGCCGAGCCGCGCCGGCGGCACCGCGCAGTCCTCCCACCCGGGCCACGCGTCCCCGCCGCCGGGCAGCCGCGTCGCCGTCCCCGCCGCGTCCTCCCGGATCCGCCACAGCGCGCGCTGCCCGGCCGGGTCCCGCACCACGGCGGCGTCGAGGGCGTCCGCCGCCCGCACCAGGCGGGCGGCCGCCCCCGCGCCGTCGACCTCGCAGAACAGCCACGCCCCGCCCCGGGGCAGTCCGGACGCTCCCCGCACGAGGTCGGCGGCCATGCCCTCCACGGTCAGCGGCCCGTGCGGGAGGAGCCCGGCCGCGGCGTCCGCCGCCGCGCTCTCGTCGGCGTACCCGAGGACCACGAGGACCGGCTCGGCCGGCAGCGGGACGAGCGCGACCGTCGCCTCCGTGACCACGCCCAGCGTGCCCTCGCTGCCGCAGAAGGAACGGACCACGTCGACGCCGCGCTCGGGGAGCAGCGCGTCGAGGGCGTAGCCGGAGATGCGGCGCGGCAGTCCCGCCGGGTATCCGGTCCGCAGGAGGGCGAGGTTCCGGTCGACCAGGCCGAGGAGCCCGTCGGGGGCGCCCCGCCCGTCGCGCCCCAGCGTCAACGCCGTGCCTCCGTACGTCACCACATCGAGCGAGCGCACGTTGTCCGCCGTGGTGCCCCAGGCGACCGAGTGCGCCCCGCAGGCGTTGTTGCCGATCATGCCGCCGAGGGTGCAGCGGCTGTGCGTGGAGGGGTCGGGTCCGAAGGTCAGCCCGTGCGGGCGGGCCGCCGCCCGCAGCCGGTCCAGGACGAGTCCGGGGCGGACGACGGCCGTGCGCGCGGAGGGGTCCAGGGAGACGATCCCGTCCATGTGCCGTGTGAGGTCGAGCACGACGCCGGTGCCGGTCGCCTGGCCCGCGATCGAGGTCCCGGCGCCGCGCGCGACGACCGGGGTGGTGCCGTGCGCCCGGCACACCTCCAGGACGGCCGCGACGTCGGCGGCGTCGCGCGGCGCGACCGTACCGGCCGGAACGCGGCGGTAGTTGGAGGCGTCCATGGTCGTCAGCGCCCTCGCGGTGGCGGAGAAGTCGACGTCTCCGGCGACGGCGGCGCGCAGGTCGGATGCCAGTCCGGACGGGTCTTCCTGGTGTCTTCCCACAAGCCCAGGATGTCTCAGTCCTCGTCTCATCGGGCGGACATCCGGCGACCGGCCCCTCCCCGACCCGATACTCTCCGCCTCGTGGCTGAGATCCGGATTCCCGCTGACATCAAGCCCGCCGACGGCCGTTTCGGCGCGGGCCCCTCCAAGGTGCGTACGGAGGCGCTGGACGCCCTGGCCGCCACCGGCACCTCCCTCCTCGGCACGTCCCACCGCCAGGCTCCGGTCAAGAACCTGGTCGGCGAGGTACGTGCCGGCATCTCCGACCTGTTCTCGCTGCCCGAGGGCTACGAGGTGATCCTGGGCAACGGCGGTTCGACCGCCTTCTGGGACGTCGCGACCCACGGCCTCATCGAGAACAAGTCGCAGCACCTCACCTTCGGCGAGTTCTCCTCCAAGTTCGCGAAGGCCGCCAAGCTGGCTCCCTGGCTTGCCGAGCCGACCGTGATCTCCTCCGACCCGGGCACGCACCCGGAGCCGGTGGCCGAGGCGGGCGTCGACGTCTACGCGTACACGCACAACGAGACCTCCACCGGTGTCGCCGCCCCGATCCAGCGGGTCGCGGGCGCCGACGAGGGCGCGCTCGTCCTGGTCGACGCGACCTCCGGCGCGGGCGGCCTCCCGGTCGACATCACCGAGACGGACGTCTACTACTTCGCTCCGCAGAAGTCCTTCGCCGCCGAGGGCGGCCTGTGGCTCGCGGCCTTCTCCCCGGCCGCGCTGGAGCGGGCGCAGCGGATCCACGCGTCCGGCCGTCACGTCCCGGAGTTCTTCTCGCTGCCGACGGCGATCGACAACTCGCTGAAGAACCAGACGTACAACACCCCGGCGCTGTCGACGCTGTTCCTGCTCAACGAGCAGCTGAAGTGGATCAACGGCCAGGGTGGTCTCGACTGGGCCGTGGCGCGGACGAAGGAGTCCTCGGACGCGCTGTACGGCTGGGCCGAGGAGTCCAAGTACGCCTCGCCGTTCGTGACGGACGCGGCGAAGCGCTCGCAGGTCATCGGCACGATCGACTTCGCCGACGACGTGGACGCGGCGGCGGTCGCGAAGGTGCTGCGCGCCAACGGGATCGTGGACACCGAGCCGTACCGCAAGCTGGGCCGCAACCAGCTGCGGATCGCGATGTTCCCGGCGATCGACCCGGCGGACGTGCGGGCCCTGACGGCCTGTGTCGACTACGTCATCGAGAAGCTCTGACCCCCTAGGTCGCACGCAGGGCCCGGTACCGAGACGTCTCGGTGCCGGGCCCTCCGGCTATCCCTTCCTCAGCAGGCGCTTGACGCCGACCACGAGGACGGTGGCGCCGGCGAGGACGAGGAAGCCGGTGGTGACGCTGCCCTGGCCCCCCTGCGCGGGGGACGCCGACGGGGAGTCGGAGGCTCCGCCCGGGGTCCGGGCCGGCTGCCGCGCGGGCCGGTCGGCCCGGTCCACCCGTACCACCCGGCTGTTCCTCCCCTCGGAGCCGAACATGAAGGCCGAGCCGTCCGGGGTGTACGTCACGGACTCCGCCTGGCCCTGGAAGGGGGCGCCGACCGCGGTGCCCTCGTCGCCGAGGCGGCCGTCCTTCCAGGTGTACTCCCTGGCGCTGAAGTAGCCGCGCAGGACGAGCCGGTCGCCGTCCGGCGAGAAGGCGCCGTCGGTGACCCAGGGCACCTCGTCGACGCGCCGGAAGACGTTCGTGCCCGACGCGGAGAGGTGCTCGGGGCCGGCGTACAGCCCGCCGCCGTCCTCCTTCTTGCTCGCGATGTAGACCCGGCCGGTCTTCGGATGGACCATCAGGGCCTCGGCGTTGCGGGGCCCGTCCGCGTACTTCACGACGTACTGCTTCGCCCGCACGGTCTGGTCCTTCAGGGTCGCCGGCTCGGGGAAGCGGTAGATCCAGACGTGGTCCCAGGAGCCGTCGAGGTTGTCGCCGATGTCGCCGACGTAGAGGTCGCCGTCCGGGCCGACGGCGATCGCCTCCATGTCGCGGGGGGTGCCCACGCCCGCCATGGTCAGGGTCGCGACGGTCTTTCCCGTACGGGAGTCGACGCCGTAGATCAGGGGCGCGTCCTGGTCGTTGTGCGTCCAGTAGATCCCCGGGTGGGCGCGGCTCGCGGCGAGTCCGCTGGACTCGGTGATCCGGGAGTCCTCGATCGTGAAGTCCCGGTCGGGTTCCTGCCCTTCGGCACGGGCGTGGGCGGCCGGGAGCAGCACCAGGGCGGCGGCCGCGCCGAGGGCGCACAGAGCAGATCGCATGGGATCAAGCGTGCCACGGCCCCGGGGGATCCCGCTTGACCTGCGGGGACGGCACTGCCAGGGTCGCGCTCATGCCTACCTTCTCCGCTCCCGACGGCACCCTGCTCGCCTACCACGTGTCCGGTTCCGGCGCTCCGCTGATCTGTCTGCCCGGCGGCCCCCTCCAGGACTCGGTGTATCTCGGCGAGCTCGGCGGGCTCGGCGCCCACCGCACCCTGATCCGGCTGGACCTGCGGGGCACGGGCGCCTCGGAGGTGCCGGAGGACCCGGACTCGTACCGCTGCGACCGGCTCGTGGAGGACGTGGAGGCGCTCCGCGCGCACCTCGGTCTGGACGCGGTCGACCTGCTCGGGCACTCGGCGGGCGCGAACCTGGCCGCGCTGTACACGGCCCGGCATCCGGAGCGGGTGGCCCGGCTCGTGCTGCTGACGCCGGGCACGGCGGCCGTCGGCCTGGAGACGTCCGGGGAGGAGCGGCTGGCGGCGGCGCGGCTGCGGACCGGGGAGCCGTGGTTCGCGGAGGCGTACGTGGCGCTGGAGGACCTGACGGAGGGCCGGGGGACGCCGGAGACGTTCAAGGCGGTGGCGCCGTTCTTCCACGGGACCTGGGACGAGGCCGCGCGGGAGCGGGAGGCGGCGACGGAGCGGCAGCGGAACGCGGAGGGCGCCGCGGTCTACGCGAGCGAGGGCGCCTTCGAACCGGAGGCCACGCGCGCGGTGTTCGCGGAGTTCGGCCGTCCGGTGCTCGTGGTGGCCGGGGAGGGCGACGTCAACACGCCGGTGCCGACGGCGACCGCGTACGCGGCGCTCTTCCCGAAGGCGGGGTGCGCGGTCCTGGCGGGGGCGGGGCACTTCCCGTGGCACGACGACCCGGCGTGGGTCGTGTCGAGGGTCGGGTCCTTCCTGAACGGCTGACCCGGTCCCGTGTCCCGGATCACGTCGCAGCTCCGGGACGCGGTCCGCGATGATGTGACCATGCGTTTTCTGTTCGTCGGCGACAGCATGACCATCGGACGCGCCGGCGACTGGACCTGGCGTTACCGCATGTGGGAGCACCTGGAGGCGACGCTTCCCGGCGGGTACGAGATCGTCGGCCCGCGCTCCGGCCTGTACGACCCGGCCGTCGACGCGCCGGCCTCGGAGGCGTACCCCGATCCGGCGTTCCCGGCTCCGGCCCGGCGTCATCTGGCGGGCTGGGGCGAGGGCTGGCTGCACATGGCGCCGGTGATCGGGGAGGCGGTGGCGGCCACGGGCGCGGACGTCCTGCTGGTCTCGCTGGGCCTGATCGACCTGGGCTTCTACACGAACAGCGACCAGACGGAGGAGAACGTCCGGGCGTTCGTGGCGGCGGCCCGGGCGGCGAACCCGCGGGTCCGGGCGGTGCTCCTGCCGGTCATACCGAACGTCCGGGCCGGGTACGACGCCGGGTTCGCCGCCGAGTGCGCCCGCTTCAACGAGCTCCTGGCGAAGGCGGTCGCGGACCTGGACACGGCCGCGTCGCCGCTGCTGCTGGCGTCGGTCCCGGACTCGTACGACCTGCGGGCGGACACCTACGACGGCACGCATCCCGGCCCGTCCGGGGAGCGGAAGCTGGCCGCCGCCTTCGCCGGAGCGATGCACCAGGCGTGGGGCGTCGGCGGTCCGTACGTCCGCGCCGTGTGAGGGGTCAGGCGGCGCGGGTGAGGCGGTTCGCGAAGGTCGACAGGGTGTAGGTGCCGATGCCGAGGACGACCTCCAGGGCGTTGCGGCGGGAGTACCCGGCCTTCTCGAAGGCGGCGAGGTCCTCGTCGCTCACGGCTCCGGACGAGGCGAGCACCCGGAGGGTGAACGTCCTGACGGCGTCGAGGCGTTCGGCGTCGGGGGCCGGTCCGAGGGCGGCGAGCTTCGTCTCGTGCATGTCGACGCAGAGGTGGCACTGATGGCGCTCGGCGACGGTGAGGACGACGGTCTCGCGGGAGTGCGGGGCGAGGGTGGTGGACTCGAAGATCGCACTGAGCCGGAGGAAGCCGTCGAGGGTCTCCGGGGACTCCTTGAGGAGGGCGACGGCGGCGGCGGTGCGGGCGGACAGGTCGAGCGGTGCGGACACGGTGGTTCCCCCAGGACGGACGATAGAATGGACAACATGGTTGACCATGTCGCTGGAGAAAACGTAAACCAGGTTGTCGATATCGGCAAGGGGGCACCCGCGCGCGCCACGCCCGGGTACGAACTCCCCCTGCTCCTCTTCGGCGGCTTCCGCACCCTCATCGACCGGCTCCACGCCCGGCTCGCCGAGGAGGGCCACCCCGACCTGCGCCCCGCCTTCGGCTTCGCCATGCAGGCCATCGGCGCCGGGGGCGCCACCGCCAGCGACATCGGCCGCCGCCTCGGCGTCTCCAAGCAGGCCGCCGGAAAGACCGTCGACCGGCTGCTCGCCGCCGGCTACGCCGAACGCGCCGACGACCCCGAGGACGCCCGCCGCAAACTCGTCCGCCTCACCCCCCGCGGACACGACGCCCTCGCCCGCTCCGCCGCGGTCTTCGACGACCTGCGGGCGGAATGGGCCGCGACCCTCGGCGCGGACCGCGTCCGGGACATGGAGGCGGCCCTGCGGAACGTCGTCCCCGCGGAGACGGCGTTCCGCCTGGACGCCACCAGCTGGCTGGGCGGCCCCTGACCGGGGGCACAGCGGGCCGGACCGGGGGCACAGCGGGCTGGGCCCAGGCCGGGGCACAGCGGGCCGGACCGGGGCCACAGCGGGCTGGGACCAGGCCGGGGCCCGGTCGGCCGGGCGGCTCCCGGCCGGGGCCACCACCCGCACCAGCCCCCCGCGCCGCCCTCGGACCGGGGCCCTACCCGCCCGTCACCAGGCGAAGGCCTCCGGGGACGGGCCCGGACCGGGGAAGATCTCGTCCAGACCGGCGAGCAGCTCCTCGCTCAGCTCCAGCTCCAGCGCGCGCAGCGCGCCCGCCAGCTGCTCCGGGGTGCGCGGCCCGACGATCGGACCCGTGACGCCCGGACGGGTGAGCAGCCAGGCCAGCGCCGCCTCGCCCGGCTGGAGACCGTGCTTGTCGAGCAGGTCCTCGTACGCCTGGAGCTGCGCCCGCACCGCCGGGTCGGCCAGCGTGGCCGCCGCGCGCCCCTCGGTGCGCCGCTTGCCCTCGGTCTCCTTCTTCAGGACGCCGCCGAGCAGACCGCCGTGCAGCGGCGACCAGGGGATGACCCCGAGGCCGTACTCCTGCGCGGCCGGGACGACCTCCATCTCGGCGCGCCGCTCGAAGAGGTTGTAGAGGCACTGCTCGCTGACGAGCCCGACCGAGCCGCGCCGGGCGGCGGTCTCGTTGGCCTGGGCGATCTTGTAGCCGGGGAAGTTGGAGGAACCGGCGTACAGGATCTTGCCCTGCTGGATCAGCACGTCGACGGCCTGCCAGATCTCCTCGAAGGGAGTGGCACGGTCGACGTGGTGGAACTGGTAGACGTCGATGTAGTCCGTCCCCAGCCGCTTCAGGCTGGCCTCGACGGCCCGGCGGATGTTGAGCGCCGAGAGCTTGTCGTGGTTGGGCCAGGCCTCGCCGTCGGGGCCCATGTTCCCGTACACCTTGGTGGCGAGGACCGTGCGGTCGCGACGGCCGTCGCCCCGGGCGAACCAGGAGCCGATGATCGACTCCGTCCGCCCCTTGTTCTCCGCCCAGCCGTACACATTGGCCGTGTCGAAGAAGTTGAGCCCCGCTTCGAGGGCCGTGTCCATGATGGCGTGACTGGTTGCCTCGTCCGTCTGGGGTCCGAAGTTCATCGTCCCGAGGACGAGTCGGCTGACCTTGAGTCCGGTGCGTCCGAGCTGCGTGTACTCCATGGACGTCAAGCCAACTGCTTCGAGCGCACTCGAAGCAAGGGGCTTCCCACAGCATGGGCCGGGCGGGGTACGGGAGGCTAGCGGCCCACCAGCGAGGCCACCGCGATGATCGCGAACATCAGTACGAGCACACCGGCCATGATCCGGTTTCGGGTCTTCGGGTCCACCCGACGAGGTTAACCCGAGCGCCCCTCCCGCCCCTCAAGGGGCCAGGCGGCGACCGTCTCGTACCGGGGCCGCTCGCCCCGCACCCCGCTCACCGGCAGGTTCGACCGGACGAGCAGCAGCTCCCCGACCCGCCACCGCGCCCCCTCGAAGCCCCCGAGCCCGTCCACGAAGGCCCCGAGCGCCACGTCCTCGCCCCGCGCGCGGCCGACGGTCAGATGGGCCCGGTAGCGGCGGTGCTCCTCCATCGGGACCCCGGCCCGGCGCGCGGCGGCGTCCGACCGCTCGGCGAGCAGCCGCAGCGTCTCCAGGTCACCGGCGACACCCGCCCACAGCGCCCGCCGCCCGAAACGGCCGCCGCCGTGCAGCCGCAGCGTGAAGGCGGGCGTCCGGTGCGCGGCCCGCTCCAGACGTGTCCCCAGCTCCGGCAGCAGCTCCTCGCCGACCTCCCCCAGGAACGCGAGGGTGAGGTGCCGGCCGGTCCGCTCGGTCCAGCGGATCCCGTCCGCGCCGGGCAGCCCGCGCAGCCGGTCGACGGCGTGCTCCAGCTCGTCCAGGCACTCCCGAGGGGGCACGACGGCGGCGAAGAGCCTCATGGCAGCAGTGTGGCAGGGCGGGGACGCCGGGGCGGGGTCAGGAGACCTGCTGGACGACGCCGCCGCCCCAGCTCTCCCCCGTTCCGGCCTCGGTCGTCGCACGGGGCTCGAACGGGGCCTTCCAGTCGCCCGTGCCCGCGTAGAAGTACGCGGCCGGGGCGCCCGTCGACGACCGGGCGTACAGGTCGGGGCGCCCGTCCTTGTCGCCGTCACCGATGCCGACGACGTCGGCGTACACCTTCCAGCCGCCGCCGATCACCGTCCGGGGCGCGAAGGTGCCGTCGCCCCTGCCCAGGTGGAGCCAGAGCGTCCCGGCCTTGTCGCGGGCCACGAGATCACCGGCCGTACCGCCGCCGATGTTCCCCGTGGCGGTGATCCGGTCGTAGATCCCCCATCCGTGGCCGATCTTCCTCCGGGCCTCGAACGGAGCCGTCGTCGACCCCGTCGCCCGGTACAGCCACAGGTCGCCCCCCTGTCCGTCGCGACCAGGTCGGGGCGCCCGTCCCCCGTGAGGTCGCTGCCTCCCGTGAGCTGGGTGTACGTGTTCCAGCCGCCGCCGATCCGCACCCGCGGCTCGTAGCCGACCCGGCTCTGGCTGCCGGTGCCGCGGTGGAGCCAGAGGACCCCGTCCCGGTCGCGGGCAACCAGGTCGGCGGCGTTCGAACCGGCGAGGTCGCCGGTGGCCTCAACCTGGTCGTACACGTTCCAGCCGCGCAGTCCGGAGGTGTTGCTCCTCAGCGGGACGAGCCGTCCCCGCGCGTCGTCCCAGCGCGTGCCGATCTGGTCCAGGTAGCCGTCCCGGTCCCTCGCGACCAGGTCCGGCGCCCCGTCGTCGTCGAAGTCGTGGGCCTTGGGGGACCGGGTGACGGTGAGGGTGCCGGAGACGGTGACCGTGGGCATGCCGTTCCACGGCCGGGCGGTGACCGTCCACTCGTAGGCGCCGTTGGGGGCGGGCCTCGGCTCCCCCTGGCCCACCTCGCCGGGCCAGTCGAACCCGAGGCTTCCGTCCGGGAAGGCGCCGGAGCCGGAGGCGGGCCGGACGACCGTCTCGAACGTCTCCCACCCGTTCTTCGGCTTCATCCGGACGGTGAGGTCCGCCCGGGTCGTGGAGAACTTCCAGGAAAGCCGGGCCTTGGCGACGCCGTCCAGGTCGACGGTGGCGGGCGCGCCCCCGGCGTACGCCAGGGGGGTGGCTCCGGCCGGCTCGCCGGTGGCGGCGATCAGCTCGGCCGCTGGGCGCCCGTCCGCGCCGACCGCGACCCGGTAGACGCCCGCCCCACGGGCGGCGCTGGTCCCGAGGACGAGGAAGGTGCCGTCCGGGCCCCGGGCGACGTCCGTGGCGTGGTCGAGGAGCTCCACCGTCGACCCGTCCTTCAGGGAGCGGGCCGAGAACGCGTGCCACGGAGTGGCGTTGCCCGGACCGGCGCCCCACAGGAACCAGTCGCCGAGCAGGCCGCCGGTGATCGTGGTCGCGTCGTCCGGACCGAGCGGGGTCCGCACGACCTCGTCCTGCCCCCGTACGGCCGTGGCGAGGAGCAGCTTGCCGCCGGTGCGCTCCGTCCAGCCGACCCGGTCGGGGGCGACGAAGGAGGACCTCGGCACGTACGGCGTCGGCCAGCCGGGGTCAGGAGCGGTCCGGTACGTCCCGGTGGGCTGCCCCGTCCGCACGTCGACGACCTGGTCGCGGTCGCGGTCCCGCAGGACCGCCGTGCCGGACAGGGTGTCCGGCATCCAGACGGGCTCGGCGTACGAGCCGCCCACCGGGCGGACGGTCGGCCGCCCGCCGTCGAGGTCGATCAGCTTGACCTGCCGGCGCGGGCGGTCGGTCACCAGGAGGGTCGAGCCCGAGACGGCGTCGAGGAAGCCGCGGGTCTCCGTGCTCGCGGTCAGGTCGAGGGTGACAGGCGCGGCCCCCGTCGCCATGTCGTACACGCGCACCGTCGAGGTCGGGATCTCCTCGTCCCCGGGGTTGTTCACCGCGTGCGCGACCACGACGACGTCCGAGCCGGGCCCGCCGCCGAGGACGTAGTCGCCCTCGTGCTTCTCGAAGACCGTCGACACCCCGTCCGCGTAGCGGGTCCAGCGCGCGCGGCCGTCCGCGTCCTGGGAGAGGAAGCCGGTCCTCCCGGCGTCGACCAGTTCACCGCCGGAGGCGAGGAAGGGGACGGCGATCGGCGCCGCGGCGGCCGGAGCGGTCACGGCCGGGGGCGCCGCGGCGGCGGGCGGGGCGAGGAACGGGCCGGACGCGACCACCGCCAGGACGATCCCCACCGACACCGGGACACGACGACGAGACGAAGCAGCGTTCAAGGCGTATTCCTCCCCCTACGAGATCTTTCCGGTGGATACGACTTCCGGCCGCCTCGAAGGGTTGTGCGGCTAGTCTCACGGAGATGAAGATCCGGAAGGGCGGGGCGGAGGACCTCCCCGCGATACTCGCGATACTCGACAGCGCCGTGGTGTGGCTCAACGGCAAGGGGATCACCGCCCAGTGGGGCACGGAGTCGTTCTCCGCGCGGGCGAAGGCAGTGGAGCAGGTCGAGCGGACGATGTCCGAGGGCGATCCGTGGATCGCCGAGATCGACGGCGTGCCGGCGGGCACGATGACGCTGACCCCGCACCCGGGCCCGCACGTCCCGCCGGCCGGGGAGCCGGAGGTGTACGTCCGGCTCCTCGCGACGGACGCCCGGTTCCACGGCCACGGGGTGGGCGCGGCGCTTCTGGCCCACGCGGAGGCGGAGACCCGGCGCCAGGAGGTCTCGCTCCTCCGGGTGGACTGCTTCGCGGGCAGTGAGGGCCGCCTGATCGCGTACTACGAGGGCCAGGGCTTCACCCGCACCGAACCCTTCCGGGTCGGCGACTGGCCGGGCCAGATCCTGGAACGACGCCTCTGAGAACGGCGTCGCCGCCCTGAGCTTGCCGGGCCCGGGGCCGGGGACAAGGCCCCGGGCCCCGCTCCGGGGGCCCGGGAGTGCGCGGGGTCCCGGGTCCCGACCAGGACCGGGGCCCGGCCGGGACCGGGGCCCGACCAGGACCCGGGTGCCGCCGCCCGCCCCGGGGCGACATGTCGGGGGGCCGAGTCGCCGCCCGCACCGGGGCCACGGCGGGGAGGCCGGGTCCGCCGCCCGCCCCGGGATACGTCGGGGGGCCGGGTCCGCCGCCCTCCTGAGGGCTACGTCGGGGGCCCGGGTCGCCGCCCGCACCGGGGCCACGTCTGGGGGCCGGGTCCGCCGCCCGCACGAGGGCTACGCGGCGGTCACGAGGCGCTCGCGCGCCACGAACCGCACCCGCGGGTGTCCGCGGTGCCAGCCCATCGCGACCTTGAGGCCGCCCACGCGGGCCAGCACCAGGCCCACGACGACCGCCGCGATGAGCGAGATCAGGCCGCCCGCGGCGAAGCCGACGCGCGCGCCGTACGTGTCGGTGACCCAGCCGAGGAGCGGTGCCCCGATCGGCGTACCACCGGCGAAGACCATCATGTAGAGGCTCATGACGCGCCCCCGCATGACCGGGTCGGTGGCCATCTGGACCGCCGAGTTCGCCGCGATGTTCACCGTGAGGCCGATCGTGCCGACCGGCACCAGCAGCACCGCGAACAGCCAGAACGTCGGCGACAGGGCCGCCGCGACCTCCAGGGCGCCGAAGACGGCCGCGGCGACGACCACCATCCGCAGCCGGGTGGAGCCGCGGCGGGCCGCGGCGAGGGCGCCCACCAGGGAGCCCGCCGCGATGAGGGTGTTCAGGAAGCCGTACGCGCCGGCGCCGACGTGGAAGACGTCGTCGGAGAACGCGGTGAGCCAGATCGGGAAGTTGAACCCGAAGGTGCCCACGAAGCCGACGAGGACGATCGGCCAGAGCAGGTCGGGCCGCCCGGCGACGTACCGCAGGCCCTCCCGGAGCTGTCCCTTGCCGCGCGGGGCGCGCTCCACCTTGTGGAGCTCGTTCGTCCGCATGAGCAGCAGGCTCACGAGGGGCGCGAGGAAGGAGAGTCCGTTCAGCAGGAAGGCCCACCCGCTGCCGACCCCGGCGATGAGGACACCGGCGACGGCGGGTCCGACGAGCCGCGCGGACTGGAAGTTCGCGGAGTTCAGGGAGACGGCGTTGCGGAGCTGGCCGGGGCCGACCATCTCGGAGACGAAGGCCTGCCGGGCGGGGTTGTCGACGACGGTGACCATGCCGAGCAGGAAGGCGATCAGGTACACGTGCCAGACCTGGATCGACCCGGAGAGCGTGAGGACGGCGAGCGCGAGGCCGCACAGTCCGAGGGCGGCCTGGCTGACGAGCAGCAGGCGCCGCTTCGGGTAGCGGTCGGCGATGACACCGCCGTACAGGCCGAAGAGGAGCATCGGCAGGAACTGAAGGGCCGTGGTGATGCCGACGGCGGCGGCCGAGCCGGTGAGGCTCAGGACCAGCCAGTCCTGGGTGATCCGGGCCATCCAGGTACCGGTGTTGGAGACGATGGCTCCGGTGAAGAACAGCCGGTAGTTCCGGATCCTGAGCGAGGAGAAGGTTTCCCCCCGCCCACGGGTGTCGAGGGTGGGTCGGTGGACGGGTGCGGAGTCTGCTCCGGGTCCCGTACTCAAAGTGCGTCGCCTCCTTGGCGCAGGGGATTACAGGTGGGCGAGCTTCTCCAGGACCGGGGCCGCCGCGCGCAGCTTCGCCCATTCGTCCTCGTCCAGCCCTTCGGCGAGGGAGGCCAGCCAGGCGTTCCGCTTGCGGCGGGACTCCTCCAGCATGGCCTCGGCCTGCTCGGTCTGGCTGACGACCTTCTGCCGCCGGTCGTCGGGGTGCGGCTCGAGCCGGACCAGTCCCTTGGCCTCCAGCAGCGCGACGATGCGGGTCATCGACGGCGGCTGGACGTGCTCCTTGCGCGCCAGCTCGCCGGGGGTGGCGGAGCCGCAGAGCGACAGGGTGCCGAGCACCGACATCTCGGTCGGGCTCAGCGACTCGTCGACGCGCTGGTGCTTGAGGCGTCGGCCCAGTCGCATGACGGAGGAGCGGAGCGCGTTCACGGCCGCGACGTCGTCGGCGGTGCCGTGGGACAGATCTGGCATGTTTGTTAGCCTAACTCATTACTCTGTCTAAATACCAACAGGAACGGGCGGACGTCACACGCATCACACCGCCCTCCCCCGCGCCTGGCGACAGCACGGCACACGCCAGATCACGCTTCGGCATCCATGTATCACCCGAACGAGTGAGCCGGATCCGGAAAGTGACGCAAAGAGCCCCCGGCTGCCCCGACCCTGAACGGCATGGGATCGACAGTGCTCAGCCTGCGCATCGACGGTGAGCTGCTCGACCGGCTCAGGAGTCACGCCGCGAAAAGGGGAATGAGCGTCCAGGACTACGTGGCCCGGACGCTCATTCGCGAGGATTTCGACGAGCGGTTCAAGACCGCGGTCGACGAGACGGAGAAGTTCTACGGTCCGGCCTGCGGTTCCCCCGCGGCCGAACCCGGCGATCACGTGAGGCCGAGCGCCGGCATCGCGTAGTAGAAGACGAAGACCGCCGACACGATGTACATCGCCACCGGGACCTCACGGCCCCGTCCGGCCGCGAGGCGCAGCACGCTGAAGGTGATGAAGCCGATGCCGATGCCGTTGGTGATCGAGTACGTGAACGGCATCATCACCATGGCCAGGAACGCCGGCACCGCGATGGTGTAGTCGCTCCAGTCGATCTCCTTGATCGACCCGGCCAGGATCAGGAAGCCCACCGCGAGCAGCGCGGGGGTCGCCGCCTGCGACGGCACCATGGTCGCGAGCGGCGTGAGGAACAGCGCCACCGAGAACAGGGCGCCGGTCACGACCGAGGCGAGACCGGTGCGCGCGCCCTCGCCGACACCGGCCGTGGACTCCACGAAGCAGGTGGTGGCGGAGGAGGAGGTCGCGCCGCCGGAGGCGACGGCGAGGCCGTCGACGAGGAGGACCTTGTTGATGCCGGGGAAGTTCCCGTCCTTGTCCATCAGCTTGGCCTCGTCGCCGACGCCGAGGATCGTGCCCATCGCGTCGAAGAAGCAGGACAGCAGGACGGTGAAGACGAAGAGGACACCGGTCAGCATGCCGACCTTGTCGAAGCCGCCGAAGAGGCTGACCTGCCCGACGAGGCCGAAGTCGGGCGAGGCGACCGGGTTGCCGGGCCACTCCGGGGTGGTGAGGCCCCAGGACGGGACGGTCGCGACCGCGTTGATGACCATGGCGACGATCGTCATGACGACGATCGAGATCAGGATCGCGCCCGGCACCTTGCGGATGATCAGGGCGAGGGTCAGCAGCGTGCCCAGGATGAAGACGAGGACCGGCCAGCCGGTGAGGTGACCCGAGCCGCCGAGCTGGAGCGGGACGGTGGTGTGCGCGGCGTCGGGGATGCGGGAGACGAAGCCCGAGTCGACGAGGCCGATCAGCATGATGAAGAGGCCGATGCCGATCGCGATGCCCTTGCGCAGGCCGACCGGGACGGCGTTCATCACGCGCTCGCGCAGTCCCGTGGCGACGAGCAGCATGACGACGAGGCCGGCGAGGACGACCATGCCCATGGCGTCCGGCCAGGACATCTTCGGCGCGAGCTGGAGCGCGACGACCGTGTTCACGCCGAGGCCGGCGGCGAGCGCGATCGGGACGTTGCCGATGACGCCCATGAGGAGCGTCGAGAAGGCCGCCGTGAGGACGGTCGCGGTGACGAGCTGGCCGCCGTCGAGCTGGTGCCCGTACATGTCCTTGGCGCTGCCGAGGATGATCGGGTTCAGCACGATGATGTAGGCCATCGCGAAGAAGGTGGCGAAGCCGCCTCGGACCTCGCGGGCGACGGTGGAGCCGCGCTCGGAGATCTTGAAGTAGCGGTCGAGTCCGGAGGCCGGGTTTCCGGGCGTCTCGGGGGGCATGGCCTTGGCGGGGGCCGTCGTGCTCATGGGGGTTCCTCTTCGGAGGTTCTGAGAAGTCCTTTTTGGCGGTTCATACGAGTGGAACCCGCCAGAGGCAAACCGTTTCAGTATGAACACATGAACGAGCGGGAGTCCATCTCCGCGCGTAGACCCGAAAACGCGCCACCTAGACTGGGCCCCATGGCGAAGTGGACACCGAAGCACGAGGCACCCGAGCCCCTCGAAGGGCCCGTCGTCGCCACCATCACCGGCGGAACGATCCTCTGGTTCGTCCTCTTCCTCGTCCAGGTCCCCTTCTACGGCTGGTTCGACGACCGGGACCTCACCTGGTGGGTGTGGACCTGCCTCGCCGGGGCCGGGCTCGGCCTGATCGGCATCTGGTACGTACGGAAGCGCGACGCGGCGATCAAGCGGCACGCGGCGGCCCAGGCGGCCGGCCCGGCCCCCGAGGCGCGTCCGGGGGCATGACCCCCGCCGGTCGGACGACACCCACCCGGCAGGTGGGACCAGGGGACGATTCCCCTCCTCCCCCGGTCTGATCTTCGCCTTTCTCGGCAGGTGAACGACCGAATCCGGCCGTACCGTCGAAAACATGACTCAGCGGGCGAAGATCGACACGGACGGCGGCGGAACGGGGACGACCGGGCCGCCCGTGGTGCACCGCCCCGCCGGGCTGACCTCCGCCGAAGTCGCCGAACGCGTCGCCCGCGGCGAGGTCAACGACGTCCCCGTCCGCAGCTCCCGCTCCACCACGGAGATCGTCCGCGCGAACGTCTTCACCCGCTTCAACGCGATCATCGGCGTGCTCTGGGTGATCATGCTCTTCGTCGCCCCGATCCAGGACAGCCTCTTCGGCTTCGTGATCATCGCGAACACCGGCATCGGCATCTTCCAGGAACTCCGCGCCAAGAAGACCCTCGACGGCCTCGCCGTCATCGGCGAGGCGAAACCCACCGTGCGGCGCGACGGCACGGCCGCCGAGATCTCCACCTCCGGGATCGTCCTGGGCGACCTCATCGAACTGGGCCCCGGCGACAAGGTCGTCGTCGACGGCGAGGTCGCCGAGGCCGACAGCCTGGAGATCGACGAATCGCTCCTCACCGGCGAGGCGGACCCGGTGGTGAAGAAACCGGGCGACCGCATGATGTCCGGCTCGTTCGTGGTCGCCGGCGGCGGCGCCTTCACCGCCACCAAGGTCGGCCGCGAGGCCTACGCCGCCCAGCTCGCCGAGGAGGCGTCCCGCTTCACCCTGGTCCACTCCGAGCTGCGGACCGGCATCTCCACGATCCTCAAGTACGTGACGTGGATGATGATCCCCACCGCCATCGGGCTCGTCATCAGCCAGCTCGTGGTGAAGGACGACAACTTCAAGGACGCCGTCGCCCGCACCGTCGGCGGCATCGTCCCCATGATCCCCGAGGGCCTCGTCCTGCTGACCTCCGTCGCCTTCGCGATCGGCGTGATCCGCCTCGGCCGCAAGCAGTGCCTCGTGCAGGAGCTCCCCGCGATCGAGGGCCTGGCCCGGGTCGACGTGGTCTGCCTGGACAAGACGGGCACGCTCACCGAAGGAGGCATGGACGTCACCGGACTGCGCCCCCTGAACGGCGCGGACGAGACGTACGTACGGAAGGTCCTCGGCGCACTCGGCGAGTCCGACCCGCGCCCGAACGCCTCCCTCCAGGCGATCATCGACGCCTATCCGGAGACGGTGGAGTGGCGCTGCACGGAGAGCCTGCCGTTCTCCTCCGCCCGCAAGTACAGCGGTGCCTCGTTCAGCGAGGGCGACGGGGAGAACTCGACCTGGCTCCTCGGCGCCCCGGACGTCCTCCTGAAGGCCGGGGACCCCGTCCTCCCCGAGATCGACCACCTCAACGAGGAAGGCCTGCGCGTCCTCCTCCTCGCCCGCACGGCCCACGGCCTCGACTCCCCCGACCTCACCGCCGACGCCCACCCCACCGCCCTCGTCGTCCTCGAACAGCGCCTGCGCCCCGACGCCGCCGACACCCTCGCGTACTTCGCCGACCAGAACGTCGCCACCAAGGTCATCTCGGGCGACAACGCCGTCTCCGTGGGAGCCGTGGCCGGAAAGCTGCGCATGGCGGGCGCCGAGAACACCGTGGACGCCCGCCGGCTGCCCGCCGACCGGGAGGAGATGGCGAAGGTCCTCGACGAGAACGCGGTCTTCGGCCGGGTCACCCCGCAGCAGAAGCGGGACATGGTCGCGGCGCTCCAGTCCCACGGCCACACCGTCGCCATGACCGGCGACGGCGTCAACGACGTCCTGGCCCTGAAGGACGCCGACATCGGCGTGTCGATGGGCTCCGGCTCGGAGGCGACGCGGGCGGTCGCCCAGATCGTCCTGCTGAACAACAGCTTCGCCACCCTCCCGTCGGTGGTGGCCGAGGGCCGGCGGGTGATCGGCAACATCACCCGCGTCGCCACCCTCTTCCTCGTGAAGACGGTCTACTCGGTCCTGCTCGCCGTCCTGGTGGTCTGCTCCCAGGTGGAGTACCCGTTCCTCCCCCGCCACCTGACGCTGCTGTCCACCCTCACCATCGGCATCCCGGCCTTCTTCCTCGCCCTCGCCCCCAACAAGGAACGCGCGAAACCGAACTTCGTGCGACGGGTCATGCGGTACGCCGTCCCCGGCGGCGTCGTCGCCGGCGCGGCCACCTTCACCACCTACCTCCTGGCCCGCCACCACTACACGGGCCCGGACGCCCTGGCCGCCGAGACCAGCGCGGCCACCCTCACGCTCTTCCTGGTCTCCATGTGGGTCCTCGCGATCATCGCCCGCCCCTACACCTGGTGGCGCGTGACCCTGGTCGCCGCCATGGGAGCCGCCTTCCTCCTGGTCCTCGCCGTCCCCTGGCTCCAGGACTTCTTCGCCCTGAAGCTGGTGGGCGTGACCATGCCGTGGACGGCGGTCGGCATCGCGGCGGCCGGCGCGGCCCTCCTGGAAGCCGCCTGGCGCTGGGTGGACCACCGGTTCGCGGCGTAGCGGCCCGGCCGGGGGTGCCGGCCGGGCCGGGGCCCGCTAGTCGAACCAGCGGTCGCGGGCCAGTTCCGCCGTCCGCGACGGGTCCTCCAGGAGGGCCGCCACCTCGAAGCGGCGGGGCCACTGGGCGGCCGCCCAGGCCAGGCCCGCGGCCACGCCCTCCAGGGTGGCGGCGTGCACCACGCCGTCCGGGGTGCGGCGCCAGTCGAGCTCGACGCCGCCCGCGCGCAGCTCCTCGTGCTCGACGTACGAGGCGGGGGTCGCGGGACCCAGCAGGGCGTGGACCGACGGCGGGACCTCGTGCTCCTCGCCGGCCGTCGTCACCTCGGCCTCCACGACCTCGCTCAGACGCCGGACCTGGAAGAGGTCGGCCAGGTCGTCGGCGCGCGACGGGGACACCGGCAGCAGCGGCAGGCCGCCCGCCAGCGGGAGGAGGTCGGGGGCGTCCGCCACCAGCGCCTCCGACGCCTCCACCACGACCAGCTCGCCGTCCACGACCGCGCGCAGGTCGTCGGGGAGCGTCACCTGCTCGGGGTCCAGGTCGGCGAGCGCCGTGTACAGGGCGTGCAGCTGGACCGCCGTCACCTCCCGCGACGGGTCCGCCAGGCGAGCCAGGAGCTCCGCCCCGCCGCCCGGCTCGTCGAGGAGCGCCGCGACCGAGGTGCGGACCCCCAGGGCCCGCAGGACCTGCTCGTCCTCGAAGCCCGTCGCGTCGGCGGGGTCGTACAGCCCGGCGAGCAGCGGATCCGACCCCGCCGCGCGCAGGCCCGCCGGGCGGCGGCCGTCCAGGACCGGGTGGTCGCGCAGCCACCAGGCCGTGTACGAACGGACCGTCTCCGTCCGGCCGTCCGGCAGCAGGATCCGCACCGGCTGCGTCAGGGCGTCCCTGAGCGGCGGCTGCGCCAGCAGCGCGAGGGCCTGCGGCCAGGCGCCGTCGTCGACCAGATCCAGGTCCCGCACCGCCACGATCTCCGTCGCCACCGGCGGCACCGGAGTCATCGGAAGGCGGTCCAGGACGTCCTCGCACCACACGTCGACCGCGTCGAGCAGACCCGCGTCGTCCGGCTCCGGGTAGTCGCCCTCACGGGGCTCCACCTCGTCCGGGTCCAGGACCAGGTCGGTCGCCCGGACCAGGGCGAAGTTCGCCAGCACCCCGCACGCGGCCAGCGGCTGCTCGCCCCAGCGGGCCGCCAGGTCCGCGTCCACGAAGGCCAGTTCGTCCTCCCGCATCACCGCAGCGAACGCCGAGCCCGGCAGGACCAGCTCGCCCGCCGGGGACAGCTCGCCGTCCTCGTCCGGGAGCGCCAGCGCGCCCAGCCACGGCTCCTCGCCCGGCTCCAGCTCCGCGTCGCGCACCAGCGCGAGGACCGTGTCGGCGAGCTCCTCCGCGTCCAGCGCGTCCGCGTCCTCGTCCCAGATCTCCCCCGCGTCCAGCGACGCCGCGACCGCCGCCCGGACCTGCGGGGTCGTCAGGACCGCGCGGGGCGTGGCCGGGAGGGCGCCCAGCTTCTCCAGCAGCGGATGGGCCGCCTCCGGGTGCGCCACCTTCAGCCCGAGCCGGGTCAGCTCGGCGGGCGTCCGGTCCTGCGGCAGGAGCACCTGACGGGGACCGATCGTCGCCCGGATCCGGGTGCCGTCGGCGGGGTCCGCGAGCGGCACCGGGAGGCCCGTCAGCCGGTCCGGGTCGACCCCGGCCAGCGAGTCGTACAGCCGCCACCACCACGTCGGCGCCCGGTCCACGCCCGCCAGGCGGTCGATCGCCTCCGTCAGGGGGACCCGGCCCACGCCCAGGGTGCGCAGCTCGGGGCGGCGCTCCAGGCCGGCCGGGAGGAGCGTCGGGAAGACCTCGGCGAGCACCTCGACGGTCTCCGCGCCCGCGCCCTCCGCGACCTCCGCCTCGATCGGGCGGAGCGCCGGCAGCTCCTCGGAGGGAGCGGCCGGAGCCAGGAACGCGACCCTCGGCAGCCGGTCCAGGATCGCCTCCCGCAGCGCCCCGTCGAGCGGGCCCTTGCCGAGCGGACCCGGCACGAGGTCGAGCGTCGCCGTCGTCACCGGGTGCCACTCCGCGAGGAGTTCGGCGTACGCGTCGGCCGCTCGCTGCACCAGGAAGTCGGTGAGCCGCCCCGGCGCCGGGTGCCGCCGGGCCGTGTCGAGCGGGAGGGACGCGATGAGCAGGGCGGGGATGCCCAGCGGCTCGTCCGTGGGCGTCGGGGCGTGCACCACGGGGGTCGTCCGGGGGTACTTCGGGGCCCCCTCCGGGTCCACCGGTACGGCCCAGGTCACCGACCAGTGCGGGCGGAGCCGCTCCTCGACCGGACGGTCCTTCAGGAGCCCGGCGTCGAGCGGGCCGCCGTGGGTGACGGTCCGCCAGCGGTGGCCGCCGGTGCCCGTGTCGTCGATCCGGACGTACCCGTCCTCCTCGGAGCGGCGGAGGGTCCGTACGCCACCCCCAGGGGTCTCCACGACGATCTCCGCGAGACCCGGAAGGGTGAGGAGCAGGGCGTCGTCGACGGACGTGAGGAGCCGCTCCGCCAGGTCCTCGGCGGCGGTGTCCCGCAGCGGCAGGACGACGACGGTGTCGTACCCGTCGGGCGCGGTGCCCTCGGCGGGCAGCGGGAGCCGGAGCAGCGGTACGTGGCCGTCGCGGCGGCGCAGTTCGTCGCCGAGGCCCGGACTGTACCGGGCGGCCTCGGCGGCCAGTTCGCGCGCCTCCGCCAGGGACCAGCGGACGCCGCCGTGCCGGCCCAGGACGGCGGGCTCGTCCGTGACGGCGAGGACGGCGGCGAAACCGACGCCGAAGCGGCCGACGGCGCCGTGGGTCTGCTCGCGCTTCGCGGACGCGCGCAGCGTGGACAGCGACTCGGCGCCCGTGGCGTCCAGCGGGGCGCCGGTGTTCGCGGCGGCGAGGAGCGCGGGGCCCTCGTGGTCCGCCGGATGCAGGGTCAGGCGCAGGCGGCCGGTGACGCCGGCGCGGTGGGCGGCGTCCGAAGCGTTCTGGGCCAGTTCCACGACGAGGCGGTCGCGGTAGCCGCCGAGGGCCAGGTCCTCCTCGGCGTTGGCGTCCTCACGGAAGCGGGCGGGGCTCGCGCCCCAGGCATCGAGCACACCCCGCCGCAGCCGTGCGGTGCCGAAGGGGTCGGTTCCGTCGGTCGTCGTCCGGACGCTGACGCTCACGTCTGACTCCACTCTGCGGGGCGGTCGTTCCCGGACGTCGATGCCCGGGGCCCGAAGGTACCGCGCGAAACGCCCGCCCCATGACGAGCCCGCCCCTAGCTGCGGCCTGCCCTTTTCGGGCCCGCCTCCGACCGGTCCGCGACGGGCCTGCGGCCTGCGGTTTCGGGGCCCGCGGCCGGCCCGCTGCGGACCGGCGCCGCGCCACGTTGCGGGCCCGCGCCCCACCGTTGTGGGCCCGCGCCCCGCCGTTGTGGGCAGGCGTTCCGCAAGGGGCGGAACGGGTGGGCACAACGGACCAGCGCCCTGCCGGCGCCAGAGGCTCCTGGACCTGAACCCGCACGACCGGTGACGGCACCTTTGTGGAGCGGGTCCAGGCCCAGAACGCGGAGGCGCCGCTCAGCGCGCCGTCCCGTGTGCCCACCCGTCCCGCCCCAGCGGGACGATTGCCCACACGGGCAGCGGGCGACGGCGGCACACGGGCAGCGGGCGAGCGCCCACACGGGCGCGGGGCGGCGGGACCGCGTCGCACCAGGCGCCGCACGGGTGCGGCCAGAACGAGCGGCGGGCCCCCGCGCGGGCGGGGCGGCGGGACCGCCGGGCGACGGGCGCCGCAACGGGTGCGGCCAGCACGGGCGGCGGGGCCGCCGAGCGCGCGAGGCGGGCGCTCGGACGGGTGCGGGCCGCCACGGGTGCGGCCAGCAAGGCCGGCGGGCCCGCACGGGCGGCAGGCGCCGCATCCGCGTGGGGCGCCCCGCCTGGGCGGAGGTCCTGGCGGACCGAGGGGCCGGTGGGCTACGAGTGGCCCAGGTCTTCCGAGGTCGCGTCCGGTTCCGTCGTCGAGCCCGAGTCCTTCGCCGGCCGCAGCGGAAACGCGTCCGCCGCCATCGAGTCGAGCACCGGCGGCGCCGGCCGCGGCGGCTTCGGCATGACCGCGGCCTCCGAGTGCCCGCCGCACCCGTACGCGAGGGACACGACCCGGCCGTCCGCCGGGGAGAACTCGTTCGCGCAGATGCCGAAGGCCTGCCTCAGGGACCCGGCCACCGGCACCAGGAACGCGCAGGACTCGCAGGACGCGGGCGCCGCGACGGCCATCGGCGTCTTCGCGCCGAACGCCTCGTCCCAGCGGTCGGCCGCCTCGTGCAGGCCGTAGCGGGAGAGGACCCTCGCCCGGCGCATGCCGAGCTCGTCCGCGACCGCGGCGATCGCGCCCCGCGACGGGGTGCGCGAGGTCAGCTCGGCGTCCTCCTCGTCGAGGTGCTCCTCCATCTCCTCGGAGACGGCCGAGTTCGGCGGCGGCGCGTCCTCGCCCGAGTAGCCGGGCTCCAGGCGCAGGTCGTCCTGCTCGGTGGGCAGGAGGTCGCCGGGCCCCATGTCGCCGGGCCGCAGCCGCTCGCTCCACGGCACCCACTCGGGGGCGAGGAGCGCGTCGGAGCCGGGCAGCAGGACGGTTTCGTCAAGCGTGACGTTCTTCGCGCGGGAGGCGCGGGTGACGGTCACCGCCCAGCGCCAGCCCCGGTAGCCGGGCTCCTTGGACTCGAAGTAGTGCGTGACGACCCGGTCGCCCTCCGCGACGACCTCGACGTGTGCGCCGACGATCCCTGGCGCGGCCGCCTCCTCGGCGGCCTCCCGCGCGAGGTCTACGGCCTCCGCGCACAGGCGGTCGGGGATACGCGTGGCTCGCGGGGTACGCGGGGTACCGCTTCGCGTCGTCGCAGCACTCACAGGTCTCGCTTCTCTCCTACGCCGTCTCACGGGTGCGCCGGCCGAGGGGCGGGAGCGAAGCCACGGGCCGCGGGCGGAGCGGACCAGAGGGCCGCATCGACGTCCGCACCCGACTTGTCTCGCGCGTCTCGGGCACACCTAACGTCATCCATTCTGCGGGATGCCGAAGAGGCGCGCGGCCGAGAGATTCCGCCGGTGACGCGCTACGCACGCTACCCCGTTCGCGGGCCTCCGCCCACCTGCCCGTCCCAAGTGGCCCGGATCGCGGACGCCGCGCACCGCCGAACCGCCTTGAGACGGACCCGGGGACGGGCTCCGAACGGACGCGTCCGAGGGGTGCCCACGGGCCGGGCGGGTGAGGGCGCGGACGGGCCGCGCCGGGCCCCGTACCCAGCGCGGACGCACCCCGTACGCACCCCGCACGCGGCCCGCTCCCGCTCGCGACACGCCCGCCGGGGCCCGTCCGGAGAGCGGCCCCCGCCCGTCCTCCGGAGCCGTCCCGCGCCGCCTTCCGGCGGACCTCTCCTCGGAGCTCGTCCGTCGTGGCACGGTTCGCCGGGCGCGCCCGTGGGGCACTATGACGGAGTGGCAGCCGCACGGTCCCCCGTACGATCGCATGATCCAGCCGGGCCGCTCAGCCGAGCGGGCCGGAGGGTCGGGCGCGTCCTGCACCTGCCGTTCACCGGGACCGCGAAGGGCATCCGCAAGGCCACCCACGCGCACGGGGCGGGCGAATCCGGTCTCGGCAAACTGATCGAGCTGCACGCCGTGAACGGCGCCGGCGACGTCATGATCACCGTCGCCCTCGCCTCCACCGTCTTCTTCTCCGTGCCGACCGACGAGGCCCGCGGCCGGGTCGCGCTCTACCTGGCCGTCACGATGGCCCCCTTCGTCCTCCTCGCCCCCGTGATCGGTCCGCTCCTGGACCGGATCCCGCACGGGCGGCGCGCGGCGATGGCCGGCGCGATGCTGACCCGTGCCGTCCTCGCGATCCTCATGTCGGGAGCCGTGGCGACGGGCGGCCTGGAGCTGTATCCGGCGGCGCTCGGCGTCCTCGTGGCCTCGAAGGCGTACGGGGTGGTCCGCAGCGCCGTCGTGCCCCGGCTCCTGCCACCGAACTTCTCGCTCGTGAAGGCGAACTCCCGGGTCACGCTGGCCGGACTCCTCGCCACCGGCATCGCCGCGCCCATCGGCGCGGGACTCCAGATGATCGGGCCGACCTGGCCCCTCTACGGGGCGTGCGCGCTCTTCCTGCTCGGCACCTTCTGGGCGCTGCGGATGCCGCACAAGGTGGACTCGGCGAAGGGCGAGCGGCGGGCGCACCTGCTGACGCACGGCGAGAAGAAGCCGAGCCTGCGGACGGTGGGCCCGTCGGTGCTGCACGGTCTGGAGGCGAACGCGGCGCAGCGCATGCTGTCCGGATTCCTGATCTTCTTCCTGGCGTTCCTGCTGCGCGAGCACCCGCTGTCGGGGCAGAGCGCCGCCGTGTCGCTGGGGATCGTGGGCGTGGCGGCGGGCGTGGGGAACGCCTGCGGCACGGCGGCCGCCTCGCTGCTGCGGGACCGGGGCCAGGCGCCCGAGGTGATCATCGCCACGATGCTCACCGTGGTCTGCGGCACGGCGATCTGCACGGCGATCTTCTTCGGCGGCCTGATGGTCGCCGTCCTCGGCGCGGTCGCGGGACTCACCCAGGCCCTGTCGAAGCTGTCCCTGGACGCGCTCATCCAGCGGGACGTCCCGGAGCTGGTGCGGACCTCGGCGTTCGCCCGGTCCGAGACGGCGCTGCAGATGGCGTGGGTGGTGGGCGGCGGGATCGGCATCGCCCTGCCCCTGAACGGCACCCTGGGCATGTCCGTCGCCGCCGGGATCCTGGCCCTGGGCTGGGTCCTGGCGGTCCGCGGCCTCCTGACGGCGTCCCGCGGCCGCCAGGGCCCCAAGGGCGGCCGCCCGAGGACGAAGGTGGCCTAGCGGCGGTCGGGGGCGCCCTGCCCGTGGGGGGGCGACCTGCCCGTCGGGGCTTCCTGCCCGTCGGGGCTTCCCACCAGCGGGGTCGTCCTACCGGTCGGGGGCGTCCTGCTCGTATGGGGCGTCCTGCCCGTGGGGCGCGATCTGCCCGTCGGAGGCGTCCCGCCCGTACGGCCGGATCGCGGTCCCCGGGGCCCGGAACTCCGCGCGGAAGCGGTACGCCGGGGCGGCACGCCGTACCCCCGCGTGGCGCGGACGCGGCGGCCCGATAGCCTTCGGCTCATGACCGTTGCGTTCTTCTCCGGCTCGCGCCGCCGGGCCGCCGTCGCCCTCGGGGCCGTCTCCGCCGGGCTCCTCGTCCTCTCCGCCTGCGACAAGCCGACTCCGCTCGCGACCCTGACGGTCGGGACCGAATCGGTGAACTCCGAGGCCGCCTGCTACAACGACGGCGAAGCCATCAAGGAGTCGCAGATCCAGCAGTGCCTCAACAAGAAGGCCGAGAAGACCATCAAGGTCTCCGCGGACGACAAGATCCGCTTCGGCGTGGATCCGAAGATCGCGGACAACGGCTGGACGATCTTCCTCGGCGGCCAGCAGGCCGAGCCCGAGCCGTACAAGAAGACGTACCGGACCATCCCGGCCAGCGCCTTCTTCTCGCAGTCCCAGACCGGCGAGACCCCGAACAGCACCCAGGTGACCATCGTCGAGAACACCGGCAAGAAGCTGACCGGCATCTGGCACTTCGAGCTGAAGAAGGACTCCTGATCCGCCGGTGGTCCACCGGATCCTGATCGTGACGGCCGTGGCGGCGGAGGCGGACTCCGTCTCCGCCGGCCTCGGCCTCGGCGGCCCCGTGCTCCTCCCGCTGCCGGGGGGCCTCACGCTGCGCCGCCACCAGGACCGCGTCGACGTCCTCGTCGGCGGGGTCGGACCCGCCGCCGTCGCCGCCGCGACCGGGACGGCACTCGCCCACGGAGCCCTGACCGGGGCCCCCTACGGCCTCGTGGTGTCCGCCGGGATCGCCGGCGGGTTCCAGCCGGCCGCGCCCGTCGGATCGGTCGTGGTGTCCTCGGCGATCGTCGCCGCCGACCTCGGGGCCGAGACGACGGACGGGTACCTCGCGGTCGAGGAGCTCGGCTTCGGCCGCTCCGTCCACCCCGTGCCCGAGGCACTGACCGGCCGCGTCACCGCCGCGCTCGGCGCCGGCCCCCCGTACGCCCTCGCGCCCGTGCTCACGGTCTCCACCGTCACCGGCACCGCGCGGCGCGCCGCCGAACTCGCCGAGCGGCACCCGACGGCCGCCGCCGAGGCGATGGAGGGCTTCGGCGTCGCCGAGGCCGCCGCCGCGCACGGCGTGCCCGTCGTCGAGATCCGGGCCGTGTCGAACGCCGTCGGCCCCCGCGACCGCGCCGCCTGGCGCATCGGCGAGGCCCTCGGCGCCCTCCGGCACACCTTCGAGCTGCTCGGCAGCACCGTCCTCGTCGAGTCGTGGGAGCCGCACCCGTGAAACTCAAGATCGCCTACTCGCCCTGCCCGAACGACACCTTCGTCTTCGACGCCTGGGCGCACGACCGGGTCCCGGGCGCGCCCCGGCTCGACGTGACCTTCGCGGACATCGACGTCACCAACGGCTGGGCCGAGAGCGGCACCGACGGCCACGACGTCCTGAAGGTCTCGTACGCGGTGCTGCCCTGGATCCTCGACGAGTACGCCCTGCTGCCCTGCGGCGGAGCCCTGGGCCGGGGCTGCGGCCCGCTCGTCCTGACCCGCGACGCGGCGACCGGCGCCGACCTCGCCGGGAAGACGGTCGCCGTGCCGAGCGAGCGCTCGACCGCGTACCTGCTGTTCCGGCTGTGGGCGGCCGAGACCGTGCCCGGCGGTGTCGGGGACGTCGTCGTGATGCCGTTCCACGAGATCATGCCCGCCGTGCGGGACGGGAAGGTCGACGCGGGGCTCGTCATCCACGAGGCCCGCTTCACGTACCAGGACTACGGGCTGCACTGCCTGGCCGACATGGGCGAGCACTGGGAGTCCACCACCGGCCTCCCCATCCCGCTGGGCGCGATCGTCGCCCGCCGCTCACTGGGGGCCGAGACCCTGGAGCGGCTCGCCGCGTCCGCCCGCGCCTCGGTGCGGATGGCCTGGGACGACCCGGCGGCCTCGCGGCCGTACGTCCTGGAACACGCGCAGGAGATGGACCCGAAGGTCGCCGACCAGCACATCGGGCTCTACGTGAACGAGTTCACGGCCGACCTCGGCGAGCACGGCTACGCGGCGGTGCGCGGGCTGCTCACGCGCGCCGCGGCCGAGGGACTCGTACCGCCCCTCGGCCCGGACGCGCTGCGGTTCCCCTGACCCGGGGCCCCTTCCGGGGGCTACACGTCCAGCTGGTCGGCGACCGCGCGCAGCAGGCCGGCGATCTTCTTGCCGGCCGCCTTCTCCGGGTAGCGGCCTCGCTCCAGCATCGGCGTGATGTTCTCCAGGAGCGTCGTCAGGTCCTGCACGATGGACGCCAGTTCGTCGGGCTTGCGGCGCTGCGCCGCGGCGACGGACGGGGTCGGGTCGAGGATCGTGACGGACAGCGCCTGGTCGCCGCGCTGCCCGGCGACGACGCCGAACTCCACCCGCTGGCCGGGCTTCAGGGCGTCGACTCCGGCAGGGAGCACCGACGAGTGCACGAAGACGTCGCCGCCGTCGTCGCGGGAGAGAAAGCCGAAGCCCTTCTCGCTGTTGAACCATTTGACCTTGCCGGTAGGCACGTCTGTCCTCGTCCTCGTCCTCGTCGATGGGGATGGCAAACGGCGGGTCGACCGACCCGCCGGCACCAGGCTAATGGGCTGGAGGCCGGTGACAAGACGTCGCCGATGTGTTCCTCCGGCCTGGGAACTACCCTGGCCGGATGCGTAGTGAAACCCCCGCCGTGCCGGTGGACGACAGTGCCCCGGGTGACGGACTCGTCAAGATCGGTGTGATCGTGTTCGCGGTCGGCGCGGTCGCGACGCTGGTCACCGTGGCCCCGCTGTTCCTCAAGACGGACCCGTTCCCCACCGTGGCGTACCTCGTGTCGATGCTGATGGGCGTCGGATTCCTGCTCGCCGCCGCCGGGGTGCTCCGGTCGGTCGCGGCCCAGCGTCGGCAGGCCCGTTCCGGCCAGACCGCCTGACGCTCAGGCCAGGTACCCCTCCCACCAGGCACGGAAGTCCGTCAGGTCCGCCAGGACCACGTCCGCGCCCGCCGCCCGCAGCTCCTCGGCGGGGCAGGGGCCGGTGGCGACGGCCACCGACAGGGCGCCCGCCGCGGCGGCGCCCCGGACGTCTCCGACGTGGTCCCCGACGTACACCCCGGCGCCGTGCGCGCGCAGGGCCTCCGCCTTGCCCTCGGCCCACAGGCCGCCCGCGACCGCGTACGGCTCGATGCCGAGGTGGGCGAGGTGCAGCTCGACGTGCGGGCCGTTCTTCGCGCTGACGACGATCGTCCGCCCGCCCGCCTCACGCACCGCCTCCATGGCGTCCCGCGCGCCCGGCATCGGGACCGTCGGCGCGATCGCGTACTCCGGGTAGAGCGCCCGGTAGCGGGCCGTCATCTCCGTGACGTGCTCCGCCGGGAACCAGTGCGCGATCTCCTGCTCCAGCGGCGGCCCGAGGCGGCTCACCACGAGGTCGGCGTCGACCGGCACGCCGACCTCGGCGGAGAAGGCGACCCACGTCGCCCGGATGCCGGGGCGGGTGTCGAGCAGGGTCAGGTCGAGGTCGAAGCCGACGGTGGGCGGCTGCGGAGGCGTGGTCGTCATGGGGCCATTGTCGCGGGACCTCCGGCCCGGGTGCTCGCACATGCGTGCTGGCTACACTCAGGCAAGCCTCACCAAACCCGCACTCCCCCCGATGGGTCCCGATGCCAGCCGCTTTCCGTACCAGACGGGTCCTCGCGACCTCGGCGGCCCTCGTCGCCCTGCTCCTCGCGGTCCTGCTCAGCCTCGCCGTGGGCGCCCGCCCCGTCGCCCCGTCCACCGTCCTCGACGCCCTCCTGCACGGCGCGACGGGCACCGACGCCGACGTGGTCCGCGAGCTCCGCGTCCCCCGGACCCTCATCGGGCTGATGGTCGGCGCCGCCCTCGGGCTCGCCGGCACCGCCCTCCAGGGCATCACCCGCAACCCGATCGCCGACCCCGGCATCCTCGGCATCAGCCAGGGCTCGTCGGTCGCGGTCGTCCTCGCCATCGCCTTCCTCGGGGTGCACGAGCTGAGCGGGTACGTGTGGTTCGCCTTCGCCGGCGCCGCCCTCGCCTCCGTCGCCGTCTACGCGATCGCGGCCGCCGGGCGCGGCGGCGCCACACCGGTGAAGCTCGCGCTCGGCGGCGCCGCGATCAACGCGCTGCTGCTCTCCGTCACCACCGGCGTCCTCACGACCAGGGCCTCGGCGCTCGACGAGTTCCGGTTCTGGCAGATCGGCTCCCTCGACGGGCGCGACACCGCGATCGTCGCCCAGATCTGGCCCTTCCTGCTGCTCGGCGCGGTCCTCGTGCTCTCCGTGGCCCGCGGGCTCGACGCGCTCGCCCTCGGCGAGGACGTCGCCAAGGGCCTCGGCCAGCGCGTCGCGACCATACGGATCGTGGGCGGGCTGGGCGCGACCGTCCTCACCGGCGCGGCCGTCGCCGCGGCCGGGCCCGTCGCCTTCGTCGGCCTCGCCGTCCCCCACATCGCCCGCGCCGTCGTCGGCTCCGACCACCGCTGGGTGCTGCCGATGGCCGCGCTCACCGGGCCCGTGATGCTGCTCGTCGCCGATGTCGCCGGACGGATCCTGTTCCCGCCGGGCGAGATCCCCGCCGGGGTGATGACCGCCCTGATCGGCGTGCCGTTCCTGGTGACCCTGGTCCGGCGGAAGGCGGTGCCCGCGTGACCACCCTCGATGTCCGGCCCGTTCGGCCCGCCGGGCCCGTCCGCCCCGCCGGATACGGACTCGTGCGCGCCGGACGGGCCTCCTTCCTCGTCCACCGGCGCTCGGCCCTCGTCGCCGGCGGCCTGCTGCTGCTCCTGGCCGCCGCCTGCGTCGCGTACCTCTGCGTCGGCGAGAAGGCCGTCTCCCCCGGGGAGGTCGTACGGATCCTCCTCGGGGAGCCGTCGCCGTCGGCGTTCGTCGTCGAGGAGCTGCGCGTGCCGAGGCTCGTCGCCGCCCTCGCCGTCGGCGCGGCCTTCGGCATCGCGGGCGGCCTCATCCAGACCGTCGCCCGCAACCCGCTCGCCTCCCCCGACATCATCGGCATCAGCCAGGGCGCCGGGGCCGTCACCGTCGCCGCGATGACCTTCGGCCTCACCTCGTACACCGTCCTGCCGTACGTCTCGATCGCCGGCGGCATCCTCGCCGCCGCCCTCGTCTACGTCTTCGCCTGGCGCGGCGGACTGCACGCCACCCGCTTCGTCCTCATCGGCATCGGCATCGCGATCGCCCTGCGGTCCCTCATCACGCTCTTCATGACGAAGGGCGACTACCTCGTCGCCCAGCAGGCCCAGATCTGGATGACGGGCTCCCTCAACGGGCGCGGCTGGGACGAGACCGCGCCGATCCGCTGGACGCTGCTCCTGCTGCTGCCCGCCGTGCTGTGGGCGGCCCGCGCCCAGCGGACCGCGGCCCTCGACGACGACACGGCCACCGCGCTCGGCGTCCGCCTCGGCGGCGTCCGTCTCGGGCTCGTCGTCGTCGGCGTCGTCCTCGCCTCGGTCGCGACCGGCGTCGCCGGACCCGTCGACTTCGTCGCGCTGCTCGCCCCGCAGATCGCCCGCCGCATGACCCGCACGGCACAGATCCCGCTGCTGTGCTCCGCGCTCACCGGCGCGGTGATCGTCGTCGCCGCCGACCTCCTCGGGCGGCGGCTCCTCTCCCCCGTCGAACTGCCCGTGGGAGTCCTCACGGCGGCGGTCGGCGCCCCGTACCTGATCTGGCTCATCGTCCGGAGCCGAGCCGTTGGAGGAACCTCGTGAGCGTCGAGAGCGTCGAGAGCGTCGAGAGCAGATTGCAGGCCCGCGGGCTGACCCTCGCCTACGAGGACCGCACCGTCGTCGAGGAGCTCGACCTCGCGGTCCCCGACGGCCGGGTGACCGTGATCGTCGGCCCCAACGCCTGTGGCAAGTCCACGACGCTGCGAGCGCTCGGCCGCCTGCTGCGGCCCGCGGGCGGCGCGGTCCTCCTCGACGGGGAGTCGCTCGCGAAGCTCCCCACGAAGCGGATCGCCCGTTCCATCGGCCTGCTGCCCCAGACGCCCGTCGCGCCCGAGGCCATCACCGTCGCCGACCTCGTCTCCCGCGGCCGGCAGCCGCACCAGGCCTGGTGGAAGCAGTGGTCGGAGGAGGACGAGCGGGCGGTCGCCGACGCCATGGAACGCACGGACGTCGCCGCGCTCGCCGACCGGTCCGTCGACGCGCTCTCCGGCGGGCAGCGGCAGCGCGTGTGGATCGCGATGGCCCTCGCCCAGGAGACCGACCTGCTCCTCCTCGACGAGCCCACCACCTACCTGGACATCTCCCACCAGGTCGAGGTCCTCGACCTGGTCCGGCGCCTCAACCGGCTGCGCGGCCGGACCGTCGTCCTCGTCCTCCACGACCTGAACCAGGCCGCCCGGTACGCCGACCACCTCGTCGCCATGAAGGCGGGCCGGGTCGTCGCGGAGGGCCCGCCGTCGGAGATCGTCACGGCGGAGCTGGTACGGGACGTCTTCGGCCTCACCTCGGTCGTGGTCCCGGACCCGGTGACGGGGTCACCGCTGGTGGTGCCGGGGGCGCCGTGGCAACCGGAGCCGGCGACGCTTCGCTGAGGGCGGGGGGCTGGCCGTGGCCGGTGGGCCGGCGCCGCCGGTGCGGGGCCGGCCGTCGCTCGTGCGGCGCCGTCGACCGCCTCCGCCGGTGGTCCGTGCGGGGGCGTCGCCCGCGCCCGTGTGCCTGCGGCCGCACCCGTGCGGGCCTTCACCCGCTGCCCGTCTGCCCACCGCCGAGTGGGCCCGTCGCCCACTGCCCGTGTGCCCGCCGCCGCATGGGCCCGGCGCCCGCACCCGCGCGGGCCTTCGCCCGGTGCCCGTGTGCCGCCGCCGTGTGGGCCTTCGCCCACTGCCCGTGTGGGCAATCGTCCCGCTGGGGCGGGACGGGTGGGCACACGGGACGGCGCCCCTTAGCGGCGCCTCCGCGTTCCGGGCCTGACCCGCACCACCACGTGCTGGACCTGTCGGTGCGGGTCAGGGCGCGGGAGCCTCTGGCGCCGGTAGGGCGCGGGTCCGTTGTGCCCACCCGTTCCGCCCCTTGCGGAACGCCTGCCCACAACGGCGGGGCGCGGCCCACAACGAGCGGGCGCGGGCCCGCAACGGGGGGCGGCGGGGGCGCCTGCCCGTGACGCGTGGGCGCGGGCCCGCGACGGGCGGGGTGCGCGGGGGCGCCGCGCACGACGGACCGGCGGGGCCGTCAGTGGCGGCGGGAGCGCCACAGGAGGAAGAGGGCCGAGGCCGTCGCCGCGCCGCGGAGGACCCAGGGCCACGTCTCGGAGACCGCCGCGCCCATCGCCTCGCCCCCGGCAGGGACCGCCTCGCCCCAGCGCCCCTCGACGCGGCCCCACAGCCAGAGGACGCCGGCCGCGGCGCTGAGGCCGGGGATCACGAGGACCGCGCCCTTGACCTCGCCGGGGGTCAGCCGCCGGGAGGCGTACGCGAGGAGCCAGCCCGCCGCGAGGGCGACGAGCGAGCCGAAGACCGCGCCGCCGAGCAGCAGGAGCGCGGCGAGCAGGACGAAGGGGTTCGCCAGGCGGGACCGGGACGGCGCGGCCGGTTCCGCGACCGCGACCGGCGCCGCGACCGGCGCCTTGCGCCGCCGCAGGAGCCGGGCCAGGCGACGCGCCCGCCCCACGGGCGGAGCCGGGGCCGCGTCCTCCGCTTCCTCCTCCGGCTCGGGCGGCGGCGCGAACAGGTCCGGCCGCTCGATCCCGCCGACGAAGCCGAAGAACCCGTCCTCGTCGGTGGGGGCGTCCGCGTCCGTCCGCCACCAGTCCCCCACGGGAGCGGGCTTCCGGTCCTCCCGCTCGGCGACCGGGACCGACGCGCCGGACGGCGGTGACGGGTTTCCGGCGTCGCCGCTCGACCCGGCCGACCCCGTCGGCCCGGTCGGCGGGCCCTCCCCGGCCCGGGGCTTCGGCACCGGCGCCCCGTCCGCGGGGTCCGCCCGGTCCACCACCTCGTCCGGGGTGCCCAGGGCGCCGAGGATGCCGCGCACCTGCGCCGGACTCTCCTCGCCCTGCGTGGCGCGCCTGCGGTCGATCTCGTTCCGCAGCCCGGACACGAGCTTCATCCGGTCGCTCGCCGGCAGCTGCCGCTGCTGTGCCAGATCGCCGACCCGGCTCAGATAGTCGTAGACCAGACGGTCGCTCTCGATCCCCACGGTGCCCCTCCACGGCCGGTTCGCCCGGTACGGCCCGACGTTAGCGCCTGGACAGCGGCTAACGTGGGGCGGATGGGGATCGGTGAGCTCGACCGGGAGGCGCACGTGCCCGAAGCTACTGGCGCCGCCGCGGCGCCCCGCACGCTCGCGGAGTCGCTCCGCGCGCGGGGCGACGAGGGACTCTCGGGGCTGCTGCGTGCCCGCCCCGACCTGCTCAACCCCGTACCGAACGACCTGACGCAGCTGGCGACCCGCGCCGGCACGCGGGGCTCGGTGGTGCGGGCCCTGGAGCGGCTCGACCGCTTCGCCCTCCAGACGGCGGAGGCACTCGCCGTGGCCCCCGACCCCGCCCCGTACCCCGTCCTGCTCGGGCTGCTGACCGGCGACGAGGGCGATCCGGAGATCGAGGCGGCGCTGCCCGGCGCGGTGGCGCTGCTGCGCGAGCAGGCCCTGCTGTGGGGCGAGGAGGACCGGCTGCGGCTCGTGCGGACCGCGCGGGAGCTGCTCGCGCCGTCGGCGCAGCACTCCTCGCCGACCGGTCTCGGGCCGACGGTCGCGGAGGCGACGGCGGGGATGTCGCCGGGCCGGGTGCAGGAGATCATCGCGACGGCCGGTCTCACGGCGACGCACGACCCGGTGTCGGCGGTGCGGGTGCTCACGGAGCTGTTCACGGACCGGGCGAGGATGGGGGCGCTCCTCGACGAGGCGTCCCCGGAGGCGCTGTCCGTCCTGGACCGGCTGGTGTGGGGTCCGCCGTACGGCGAGGTGACGGCGAACCCGGCGCCTCCGGTGCGCTGGCTGCGCGACCGTGGCCTGCTGCTGCCGGTGTCGGCGCGGACGATGGTGCTGCCGCGCGAGGTGGCGCTGCACCTGCGGGGCGGCCGGGCGCACCGGGCGCCGGAGCCGCTGGCGCCGGAGCTCGGGGTGGCGCGCGACTACCGTCCCCAGGTGGTGGACAGCGCGGCCGCCGGGCAGGCGTACGCGGCGCTCGCGACCGTCGAGGAGCTGCTGAAGTCCTGGGACCAAGGCGGCCCGCAGGTGCTGCGGGCGGGCGGGATGTCCGTACGGGACCTGAAGCGGACCGCGACGGCCCTGGACCTGTCGGAGCAGCTCACCGCCTTCTGGCTGGAGCTGTGCTTCGGGGCGGGACTGCTCGCCTCGGACGGCGAGGCGGACGAGCGGTACGCGCCGACGCCCGCGTACGACGACTGGCTCGACCTGCCCGCGGCGGAGCGCTGGGCCCGGCTCGTCGCGCCCTGGCTGATGTCGACCCGGACGCCCGGCCTGGTGGGCGGCGCCGACGCGAAGGGCCGCACGCTCGCCGTGCTCGGCCCGGACCTGGACCGGGGGCCCGCGCCGGAGGTCCGGCACCGGGTCCTCGAACTCCTCGCGACGCTCCCGCCCGGCGCGGCGGCGGAGCCGGAGTCGCTGTTCGCGCGGCTGCGCTGGGAGCGGCCGCCGCGCGGCACCGCGCAGACGGCACCGGCGCAGACCTTCCCGTCCCCCACGGGCCCGGCCGCCGGCTCCGGTCCGACGGCGGTGGGCGCGGGCTCGGCGGCCGAGGGCTTCGGGGCGCCCGGATACGGCCCCGACCTCCCCGGTGACCTGCGGGCGCGGCTCGCCCGCTGGACGCTCGCCGAGGCGGAGCTGCTCGGGCTCACCGGCCGGGGCGCGCTCGCGGGCCCCGCCCGCGCCCTGCTCAACCTGCCGCTGGCGGAGGCCGCCGCCCCCGCCGACCACGGCGGCCGGGTCGAGTTGTCGGTGGCCGCCGGGCGGGCCGCGACCCTGCTCGCGCCGCTGCTCCCCGAGGCCGTCGACCACGTGCTCCTCCAGGCCGACCTGACGGCCGTCGCGCCCGGGCCGCTGCGGCGGCCGCTGGCGGACGCGCTGGCGGTCCTGGCGGACGTGGAATCGAAGGGTGGCGCGACGGTCTACCGGTTCACGCCCGGATCCGTGCGGCGCGCGCTCGACTCCGGACGGTCCGCCTCCGACCTGCACGACTTCCTCACGGCGCACTCCCGCACGCCCGTGCCTCAGCCGCTGGCGTACCTGATCGACGACGTGGCCAGGAGACACGGCCACCTGCGGATCGGCGCGGCCTCCGCGTACGTGCGCTGCGACGACGACACCGTCCTCGGCGAGATCCTGGCCGACCGGCGGTCCGCGCCCCTGGGCCTGCGCCGGCTCGCGCCGACGGTGCTCGCCGCGCAGACGGACCCGGCGTCGCTGCTCGACGGGCTGCGGTCGATGGGGTACGCCCCGGCCGCCGAGTCCGCCGAGGGCGACGTCCTGATCACCCGCGCCGACGCGTACCGCGCCCCGGCGCGTACGGCCCCGGTCCCCGTCCCCGACGGCCCGCCCGCCCCGGACACCACCCTGCTCGGCGCGGCGGTGAAGGCGATCCGGGCGGGCGACCGGGCAGCGACGGCGGTGCGCAAGGAGCAGCCGGCGCCCGTGACGGCGGCGGGCGGCCTGCCGCGCACCTCGGCGGCCGAGACCCTGGCCACCGTGCAGGCCGCCGCGATGACCGGCTCGGCCGTCTGGATCGGCTACGTGAACGCGGAGGGCGCGGCGAGCCAGCGCGTCATCGCCCCGGTCCGCGTGGAGGGCGGCTTCGTGACGGGGTACGACCACACGGCCGACGAGGTCCGCACGTACCCCCTGCACCGCATCACGGGCGTCGCGGAACTGGCGGACGACCAGGTCTAGCGCTCCCGTCCGGCCCACCACGGCCCCGGATCGGGCGGACGTCCGGCCCACCACGGCCCCGGATCGGGCAGACTGGAGGATTGGCCGTCGTCGGAGCGGCCCGGGAAGGACCGATCGCACGTGAATGGGCCACTCATCGTCCAGAGCGACAAGACGCTGCTCCTGGAGGTCGACCACGAGCTCGCCGAGGCCTGCCGGCGGGCCATCGCGCCGTTCGCGGAGCTGGAGCGGGCGCCGGAGCACATCCACACCTACCGGGTGACGCCGCTCGGTCTGTGGAACGCGCGCGCCGCCGGACACGACGCCGAGCAGGTCGTCGACGCGCTCGTCGAGTACTCGCGCTACCCCGTGCCGCACGCCCTGCTCGTCGACATCGCCGAGACCATGGCCCGGTACGGGCGGCTGACGCTCTCCAAGCACCCGACGCACGGGCTCGTGCTGACCTCGACCGACCGGCCCGTCCTGGAGGAGATCCTCCGGTCGAAGAAGGTGCAGCCGCTGGTCGGGGAGCGGCTCGACGCGGACACCGTCGCCGTGCACCCCTCCGAGCGCGGGCAGATCAAGCAGACGCTGCTGAAGCTGGGCTGGCCCGCCGAGGACCTCGCCGGATACGTGGACGGGGAGGCGCACCGGATCGACCTGGCCGAGGACGGCTGGTCGCTGCGCCCGTACCAGAAGCAGGCCGTGGACGGCTTCTGGCACGGCGGCTCCGGTGTCGTCGTGCTGCCCTGCGGCGCGGGCAAGACGCTGGTCGGGGCCGGGGCGATGGCCCAGGCCAAGGCGACGACGCTCATCCTCGTCACGAACACCGTGTCGGCCCGGCAGTGGAAGCACGAGCTGGTGCGGCGGACCTCGCTGACCGAGGACGAGATCGGCGAGTACAGCGGGACGCGGAAGGAGATCCGGCCGGTCACCATCGCCACGTACCAGGTGCTGACGACGAAGCGGAAGGGGATCTACCCCCACCTGGAGCTCTTCGACTCCCGCGACTGGGGCCTCATCGTGTACGACGAGGTGCACCTGCTGCCGGCGCCGGTCTTCAAGTTCACCGCCGACCTCCAGGCCCGCCGGCGCCTCGGGCTCACCGCGACGCTCGTGCGCGAGGACGGGCGGGAGTCCGACGTCTTCTCGCTGATCGGGCCGAAGCGCTTCGACGCGCCGTGGAAGGAGATCGAGGCGCAGGGCTACATCGCGCCCGCCGACTGCGTCGAGGTGCGGGTGAACCTGACCGACTCGGAGCGGCTCGCGTACGCGACGGCCGAGGCCGAGGAGAAGTACCGCTTCTGCGCGACGACGGCGACGAAGCGGAAGGTGACGGAGGCGCTGGTCAAGAAGTTCGAGGGCCAGCAGATCCTGGTCATCGGGCAGTACATCGACCAGCTGGACGAGCTCGGCGAGCACCTGGACGCCCCGGTGATCAAGGGCGAGACGTCGAACGCGCAGCGCGAGAAGCTCTTCGACGCCTTCCGCAACGGCGAGATCAGCGTGCTCGTGGTGTCGAAGGTCGCGAACTTCTCGATCGACCTGCCGGAGGCGACGGTCGCGATCCAGGTCTCGGGCACCTTCGGCTCCCGGCAGGAGGAGGCACAGCGCCTCGGCCGGGTCCTGCGCCCGAAGGCGGACGGTCACCAGGCGCACTTCTACTCGGTGGTCGCCCGGGACACGATCGACCAGGACTTCGCCGCCCACCGGCAGCGCTTCCTGGCGGAGCAGGGCTACGCGTACCGCATCGTCGACGCGGACGAGCTGCTGGCGCCGTAGCCGGCCGGTACCGGAGCCGGACCGGCGCCGGAGCCGGGTCAGTCCAGGAGCTGGAGGAGGACGCCGACGGCCCCGAGGGCGTACTGGGCGATCACCAGGGCCCGGCGGGGCCCGGTCGCCATCAGGTCCCGGGGGACGGCGAGGGCGGTCAGCCCGGCGCCGGCGCCGATGGGGAAGGTCCAGAAGGCGGCGGTGGTGAAGGCCCCGGAACGGCCGTCGCCGCTGACGGCGTCCCCGAGGACCAGCGCCGCGGTGAGGACCAGCAGCGCGAGCAGCACGGCGAAGCCCCCGAGGGCGGTGAAGCGCAGGGTCCGGGTGGTGCGCGCCAGGTCGTCGGCCGAGGTCGAGGTCGGGGTCGAGGTCTTCGTCGTCATGTGCCGATCACAGCAGGCGGCGGCCCGGCCCCGGCAGGCGTTCGGGTACTCAGCCGGGGCGGGGACCTACTCAGATCGGGAGAGGTGCCGGGGGCGGGGGTCCCTGACGCCCGCCTCCGGGGGGCCGTAGTCGCCCAGAAGGACTACGGCGGTCGCCGCGCCGCCGAAGGCGCGTATCGCGCGGACGGCCGTGGCGAGGAGCTGGGGCCGGGGGACGGTGGTCACGAGGGTGAAGGTCGTCGCTGCCATGCCTCCATCATGGAATCCGGACATTGCGGATACATCGGTCTGGGGATGGAACCTGGGTCCCCCTCGCGTCGGATCCCGTCCCCTAAGGGTGATATCCGTTCGCCCCGGTGTCCGGCCGGAGTTACACTTTCCGGCTTCCCCCGCTTCCCGTTCGTGGAGCGCCGCCGTCCGGTCGGAAACCGGCGGCCACCTCGCCGTGTCCGCGTATCCACCTGCCCGGAGGCCCCACCGTGTCCGTTTCCGACCCCCTCGCGCGCGAGCGCGCCCATCTGGCCTCCTCCCGCGCCGCCCTGCGCGCGATGCGCGAGGACGTCGAGGCGCTCGACATCAAGGACGTCACCGCGAACTGGGTCAACTCCCTGGTGCTCGGCCGCCAGATCGAGGACCGGATCAAGGCGCTCGCCGACCTCGCGGACACCCCGCTCTTCTTCGGGCGGCTCGACTACCTGCACACCACGCAGGAGGGCCAGCGCTTCTACATCGGCCGGCGGCACGTCCACGACGCCGACGGCGACCCCATGGTGATCGACTGGCGCGCGCCCGTCTCCCAGCCGTACTACCAGGCGTCGAAGAAGGACCCGCAGGACGTCGGCCTGCGCCGTCGCTTCGGCTACACCGGCGGCGACCTCACCGCGTACGAGGACGAGCACCTCTCCGACCCCGAGGAGCTGGAGCACACCAGCCGCCTGCTCCAGGCCGAGATCGAGCGGCCCCGCGTCGGCCCCATGCGCGACATCGTCGCCACGATCCAGCCCGAGCAGGACGGGATCGTCCGCTCCGGCCTGTCGGGGACCGTGTGCGTGCAGGGAGGTCCGGGCACCGGTAAGACCGCCGTCGGCCTGCACCGCGTCGCCTACCTGCTCTACGCCCACCGCGAGCGCCTCGCCCGCACCGGCACCCTCGTCATCGGGCCGAACCGCTCCTTCCTCCACTACATCGAGCAGGTCCTGCCCGCGCTCGGCGAGCTGGAGGTGCAGCAGGCGACGGTCGACGACCTCGTCGCACACGTCGAGGTCCGCGGCACGGACGAGGCGCCGACGGCGGTCGTGAAGGGCGACGCCCGGATGGCGGAGGTGCTGCGGCGCGCGGTCCGCTCGCACGTCTCGCTGCCGACGGAGGCCCTGATGGTGGTCCGCGGTTCCCGGCGCTGGCGGGTCCCCGCGTACGAACTGGAGCAGATGGTCCAGGAGCTGCTCGACCGCGACATCCGCTACGGCGCCGCCCGCGAGGCCCTCCCGCAGCGCGTCGCGCACGCCGTCCTGATCCGCATGGAGGAGGCCGGCGAGGCCCCCGACGACCGGGTGCAGAACGCGGTCGCGCGGAACGCGGCGGTGAAGGCCCTCGTGAAGGAGTGCTGGCCGCCCGTCGAGCCCGCGAAGCTGGTCCTGCGGCTCCTGAGCGACGCCGACTTCCTCGCCGAGCACGCCGAGGGGCTGCTCACCGACGACGAGCAGAAGCTGCTGCTGTGGGCGAAGCCGGCGCGGAGCGTGAAGGCGGCGCGGTGGTCGGCGGCCGACGCCGTCCTCATCGACGAGACGAAGGACCTGGTCGAGCGGACGCACTCGCTCGGACACGTGGTCCTCGACGAGGCGCAGGACCTGTCCCCCATGCAGTACCGGGCCGTGGGCCGCCGCTGCACGACCGGCTCGGCGACGGTCCTGGGCGACCTGGCGCAGGGCACCACGCCGTGGGCGACGGAGAGCTGGGCGCAGGCCCTCGCGCACCTGGGGAAGCCGGAGGCCCTGGTGGAGGAGCTGACGGCCGGTTTCCGCGTGCCGCGCGAGGTCATCGCGTACGCCTCTCGGCTCCTGCCGCACATGTCGCCGGGGCTCGCCGCCGTGGAGTCGGTCCGGGAGAACCCCGGCTCGCTGGCCGTCCGCCGCACGGAGGACCTCGACGGGGACACCGTCGCCGCCTGCGTCGAGGCCCTGGCGCACGAGGGTTCCATCGGTCTGATCGCCGCCGACGCGCGGATCGCGCCGCTCGCGGAGGCGCTGGCGGCGGCCGGTCTGCCGTATCTCTCCCCCGGCGAGGAGACCACGTCCGAGTCGCGGCTCACGCTGGTCCCGGCCTCGCTCGCGAAGGGCCTGGAGTACGACTACGTGGTCCTGGACGAGCCGGCCGCGGTCGTCGACGGCGAGCCGGACGAGCGGACGGGCCTGCGGCGGCTGTACGTGGCCCTGACCCGTGCGGTGTCAGGCCTGACGATCATTCACTCCGCCCCCTTTCCCGAGCAGTTGGGCGCCCTGTGAGCCGGGTCGGCTCGCTCCATCACGTCGAGCTGTGGGTGGGCGACCTGGCGCGCGCCGAGCGGAGCCTCGGCTGGCTGCTCGGGGCCCTGGGGTACGCGCCCTTCCAGTCCTGGGAGGGCGGCCGGAGCTGGGCGCTCGGCTCCTGCTACCTGGTCGTGGAGCAGTCCCCGGCCCGTACGTCGGACCGGCACGACCGGCTCCGGCCGGGCCTCAACCACCTGGCCTTCCACGCGGGCGACCGGGCGGCCGTCGACGCCCTCGCGGCCGAGGCGCCCGCGCACGGCTGGCGGCTGATGTTCGCCGACCGGCATCCGTACGCGGGCGGCGAGGGCGTCTACGCGGCGTACCTGGAGAACGAGGACGGGTTCGAGGTCGAGCTGGTGGCGAGCCCGCCGACGGCGCCGGACCAGGGCGTGCCGTCCTAGACCGTCGCCGCGTACTCGGCGAGGGCCTCCGTGCGGCTGCGGCGGGCGATGCCGGCGAGGACGGGATTCGTCTCCCGGTAGTAGTGCTCGGTCACCAGGCCCCAGGCCAGCGCCCAGCCCCGGCCGCGCGCCCAGGTGGCGTCGTCGACCCCGGCGGCCTCGCGGAAGAGGGGCCGGGTGCCGGAGGTGAGCAGCGTCCAGGCGGGCATGGTGTCGCAGGCGGGGTCGCCCGTGCCGAGGGCCCCGAAGTCGATGACGGCGCCGAGGCGCCCGTCGCGGCCGAGGAGGTTGCCCGGCAGCAGGTCGCCGTGGACCCAGACGGGCGGGCCGTCCCACCGGGGCAGCCGGAGCACGGACTCCCACGCGGCGGCGGCGAGGTCCGCGTCGACGTCGAGGTCCCGGAGGGCCGGCCCCAGGGCGCCGTCCTCCCAGGCGGTGACGGGGCCGCCCCGGGAGGAGGCGGGACCGCCGGTGCTGTCGACCGCGCGCAGGGCCGCGCCGAAGCGGCCGAGCTCGACGGCGGTGTGCGCCAGGTCGGCGAGCGGGACGGCGTGGGCGTCGGCGCCGTCGAGCCAGCGGTAGACGGACCAGGGCAGCGGGAAGTCCGCGCCGCCCCCGGCCCGCCCGACGGGCACGGGCACGTCCAGCGGCAGGTGCGGGGCGAGCAGCGGCAGCCAGCGCTGCTCCTTCTCGACGTCGTGCGCGGCGTCCGGGACGCGGGGCAGCCGCACGACGAGGTCGTCGCCGAGCCGGAACATCGCGTTGTCCGTACCGGCCGACGCGACGGCCCGCACGGCGAGCCCGGCCCATTCGGGAAACCTCCGGGCGACGAGCCGCTCGACGAGCGCGGTGTCGATGTCGAGCTCGCCGGGTCGCATCTTGTCGGCTGTCACGCGGGCGAGGCTAGCGAGATCGGCGACGGGGGTGCGAGGCGTTTTCGCGCGGGGGGGGCTCCACCGGGGCGCGGGCGCGGGGCGGAACCACCTCAGCCCGGGGCGCGGGCGCAGGGCAAGGACGTACCCCCGCCCGGGGCGCGGGCGGGAGCCGTCCCCACCGGGGCGCGGCCCCGGCCCTCCGCCACCCCCGGCGGCTACGCGTCGATCGCCTCGCGCCAGGTGCGTACCGCCTCCGGGGAGACGGGGGCCGTCCAGCCGCGGGGGCGGGCCGCGCCGCCGATGTGGAAGGCGGTGAGCCCGGCCGCGCGGAGGACCGGGAGGTGGTCGAGGCGGAGGCCGCCGCCCACCAGGATCTGGGGCTCGTAGCCGGGCTCGCCCGTGCGGGCGGCCTCGGCCGTGAGGGTGGCGAGGCCGTCGTCGACGCCGGTGGCGGCGCCGGCCGTCAGATAGGTGTCGAGGCCGGGCAGGTCGGCGAGGCGCTTGCGCAGCCCGTCGCGGTCGGCGGCGCGGTCGATCGCCCGGTGGAAGGTCCAGCGGCAGCCGTCCAGGACGGCGACGAGCCGCTCGACGGCGACCAGGTCGGGCTCGCCGTCGACGGTGAGGAAGCCGAGGACGAACTCGTCCGCGCCCGCCGCGCGCAGCTCCTCGGCGCGGCCGGCGAGCGCGTCGACGTCACCGGCCGCGAAGCCGTCGGCGAGGCGGAGCATCACGCGCAGCGGGATGTCGACGGCGGCCCGGATGGCGGCGAAGGAGGCCGTGGACGGGGTGAGTCCGTCGGCCGCCATGTCGGTGACGAGTTCGAGCCGGTCGGCTCCACCGGTCTGGGCAGCGACCGCGTCTTCCTCGTCGAGGGCGATCACCTCAAGGACTGCACGGTTGCTGCTCATCGAGCCCATTCCTCCATGAATGACGGCTACAGGTCTAGTCCAATGTCCAGACTAGCCGTGCGCGTGACCGCCCGCATCGTGCCCCGCCTCACCCGTCCCGCTCGCGGACGGGGACGGTGCCGTGCCCGGGGCGCCCGCCGTGACCGTGAAGGACGCCGTCCGGACCTTGCCCCCGTGCTGGAAGTCGAGGAACAGACGGTACGTGCCCGCGCTGGGGGCCGTCGCCGTGAAGGAGACGTCGGGGCCGGGGCCGCCCTCGTTCGGGTGGACGTGGAGGTAGGCGAGGTCGCCGTCGCGCAGGGCGACGAGGTGGCCGTACGCGCCGAGGTACGGCTCCAGGTCCGTGACGGGCTTCCCGGCCTTGGTGACGGTGAGGCGCAGCTCGCCCGCCTTGCCCGGGTCCAGGACTCCGCCGAGGCGGACCTGGTAGCCGTCGACCGTCGCCGTCCGGGCGGCGGCCGGGAGCGGCTTCGGCGCATAGGCGCCGGGGACGGAGAGGTCCGCGCCCAGGGTGATGCCCTGGGCGCCCTTCGCCGCGGGCTTGAAGTCGGCGAAGGCCTTGTAGGCGCCGGCCGCCGGCAGGTCCGCGTCCACCGACCAGGTGCCGTCGGCGGCCCTCACCGGGTGGAGGTGACGGAAGGTGGTGAGGTCGCGCGAGGCGACGATGAAGTGCAGTTCCTTGCCGTGCTCGGTGGTGAAGGCGGTGACCTTCTTCCCGGCCGCGTCCCGGATGGAGAACTTCAGGGTGCTGCGGCCCCGCGCGGGGGTGGGGGTGTCCAGGGCCAGCGTGTAGCCGTCCTGGGAGATCTGGAGGCCTCCGGGGAGGGAGGAGGCGGGGGTGGTCGCACCCTCCTCGTGGCCCGCGTGGCCGCCCTCCGCCTTCTTCGCGGGCTCCTGCGCGGCGTGCCCGCCGTGTCCCGCCCGCTCCGGCTCCCCGACGGGGCCGACCCCCTTGCCGACCCCGTACGCGGTCCCGAAGGTCGCGGCGAGCGCGGCGGCAAAGGCAGTGATCTTCACTCCGGTGTTCATGACTGCTCTCCCGTACGTGGGTGGCGTGGGCATTCCTGCGTCCGATGCACTTCACCATACCCCTGGGGGGTATCAAGTCAAGTCGGGTCGACGCTTGCGCCGGATACCACTGGGGGGTATACATGGAGGCAGAACCGGATACCCCCCGAGGGTATTCATCGAGTGGAATCGACCGAGGAGGAAGCCATGGGCTCCTGCTGCACCCCCGACAACAGCTGCTCGACCACCACGGAGACCGCCGCCGTCGCGGTCGCCGAGAGCACCGTCACCGTCTACGCCGTCTCCGGCATGACGTGCGGCCACTGCAGGACCGCGATCACCCAGTCCGTCGGCGCACTCGCCGGCGTCCTCTCCGTCGACGTCGACGTCGCCGGCGGCCTGGTGACCGTGACCACCGGCGGCGAGCCCGACGACGCCGCGATCACCGCGGCCGTCGACGACGCGGGCTACGAGCTGACCGGCCGGGCCTGATCCGCCGCCGGGCCGACCGACACCCCACCGGCGTCCCCCGTCCCGGTACCCGACGGTCCGCCCGGCAGACGGACTCCGCCCGCACCACCCCGGCCGCCGGGGCCCGCCCTCCCCCAAGCCCGGGCCCCGGCCCCCGAAACGCGCCACACCGAGGAGCAGGAAATGACCACGACCACTCCGGGCCACGCCCAGGTCGAGCTCGCCATCGGCGGCATGACCTGCGCCTCGTGCGCGGCCCGCATCGAGAAGAAGCTCAACCGCATGGACGGCGTCGAGGCCACCGTCAACTACGCCACCGAGAAGGCGAAGGTCACCTTCGACGCCGACATCGACGTCGCCGACCTGATCGCCACCGTCGAGGCCACCGGCTACACCGCCCAGGAGCCCGCCGCCCCGCAGGCCGACGAGCACGCCGGGGGCCCCACCGACGAGGAGAGGGCCGACGAGGAGCTGCGGCCCCTCAAGCAGCGGCTGATCACCGCCGTCTCGCTCGCCGTGCCCGTCATCGCCATGGCGATGGTCCCGGCGCTGCAGATCGAGTACTGGCAGTGGCTGAGCCTCACGCTCGCCGCGCCGGTCGTCGTCTACGCCGCCTGGCCCTTCCACAAGGCCGCCTGGACCAACGCCCGGCACGGCGCGGCCACCATGGACACCCTGATCTCGGTCGGCACGATCGCCGCGTTCCTCTGGTCGCTGTGGGCGCTCTTCTTCGGGACGGCCGGCACGCCGGGCATGACGCACCCCTTCGAGTTCACCATCGCCCGCACCGACGGCGCCGGGAACATCTACCTGGAGGCCGCGGCCGGCGTCACCGCCTTCATCCTGGCCGGCCGGTACTTCGAGGCCCGCTCGAAGCGCAAGGCGGGCGCCGCGCTCAAGGCGCTGATGCAGCTGGGCGCGAAGGAGGTGACCGTCCTCAGGAACGGCCGCGAGGTCACCGTGCCGACCGCCGAACTCCAGGTCGGCGACCGCTTCCTGGTCCGCCCGGGCGAGAAGATCGCCACCGACGGCACCGTCGTCGAGGGCTCCTCTGCCGTCGACGCCTCGATGCTGACCGGCGAGTCCGTGCCCGTCGAGGTCTCCGTCGGCGACTCCGTCACCGGCGCCACCCTGAACGCCGGCGGCCGCCTGGTCGTCGAGGCCACCCGCGTCGGCTCCGACACCCAGCTCGCCCGGATGGCGAAGCTCGTCGAGGACGCGCAGAACGGCAAGGCCGCCGCCCAGCGCCTCGCCGACCGGATCTCGGCCGTCTTCGTGCCGATCGTCATCGCCCTCGCGCTCGGCACCCTCGGCTTCTGGCTCGGTACGGGGCAGGGCCTGACCGCCGCCTTCACCGCGGCCGTCGCCGTCCTGATCATCGCCTGCCCCTGCGCCCTCGGCCTCGCCACCCCGACCGCCCTCATGGTCGGCACCGGCCGCGGCGCCCAGCTCGGCATCCTCATCAAGGGCCCCGAGGTCCTGGAGACCACCCGCAAGGTCGACACGATCGTCCTCGACAAGACCGGCACCGTCACCACCGGCCGGATGACCCTGATCAAGGTCCACACCGCCGCCGGTACGGACGAGACCGACGTCCTGCGCCTGGCCGGAGCCCTGGAGCACTCCTCCGAGCACCCGATCGCCCAGGCCGTCGCCACCGGCGCCGCGGCCAAGGTGGGCACCCTGCCCACCCCCGAGGACTTCACCAACGTCCCCGGGCTCGGCGTCCAGGGCGTCGTCGACGGCCACGCCGTCCTCGTCGGCCGGGAGAAGCTGCTCCAGGAGTGGGCGATGGAGCTCACCCCGTCCCTCAAGTCCGCCAAGGACGCCGCCGAGCAGGCCGGCAGGACCGCCATCGCGGTCGCCTGGGACGGCGAGGCCCGCGCGGTCCTGGAGGTCGCCGACGCCGTCAAGGACACCAGCCCCGAGGCCATCCGCCGTCTCAAGGCGCTCGGCCTCACCCCGATCCTGCTCACCGGGGACAACAAGGCGGTCGCCGAGGCCGTCGCCGCCGAGGTCGGCATCGCCGAGGTCATCGCCGAGGTCATGCCGCAGGACAAGGTCGACGTCGTCAAGAGGCTCCAGGACGAGGGGCGTTCGGTCGCCATGGTCGGCGACGGCGTGAACGACGCCGCCGCGCTCGCCCAGGCCGACCTGGGCCTGGCGATGGGCACCGGCACGGACGCCGCCATCGAGGCCGGCGACCTGACCCTCGTACGGGGGGACCTGCGGGCCGCGGCCGACGCCATCCGGCTCTCCCGCAAGACGCTCGGCACGATCCGGTCGAACCTCTTCTGGGCCTTCGCCTACAACGTGGCCGCCCTGCCGCTCGCCGCGGCCGGACTGCTCAATCCGATGATCGCGGGCGCGGCCATGGCCTTCTCCTCGGTCTTCGTGGTCGGCAACAGCCTCCGCCTGCGCGGCTTCCAGGCCGCCGACCGCTGACGCATCCCCTTCCGCGCCCATCCCCGAGGAGCCCGCCATGGCCGGTTACGGACAGCACAAGGAAGACATCATCAGACGCCTGAGGCGCATCGAGGGCCAGGTCAGGGGCGTGCAGCGGATGGTCGACGAGGACGTCTACTGCATCGACGTCCTGACCCAGGTCTCCGCCATCAACGCGGCCCTCCAGTCCTGCGCGGTGGCCCTCCTGGACGAGCACCTGAGCTGCTGCGTCACGGAGGCCATCGCGCAGGGCGGGGACCAGGCGAAGGTGAAGGTGGGCGAGGCGTCCAAGGCCATCGCCCGGCTGATCCGGACGTGACGGCTCGACGGCGGTACGGCGGGACGGCTCGATGACGCAGGGCGTGAGGGCGTCATGACGGCCTGAGGTGACGAGGTACCGAAGCAGTGTCAACCGCTCGTGCGCGAAGGGCAGTCGGCGGACAGCGTGAGGCTCAGCCGGAGACAGAGGCCGAGCAGCCGCCGGAGGAGCACCAGCTCCACCGATCCGGGCAGACCGGAGTCGCAGACCTTCGCGCAGGAGCGGTTCTTCATGAGGGTCGACATCCTGCCACCGTACCCCTAGGGGGTATACCTGAGAAGGCGGAACGGCCCGTACGATGAGCGCCGCCCGCAAGGGGAGGGGATGCACGTGCGCCGGCTGGGAGAGCTGGAGGCCGAGATCATGGACCGACTGTGGGCCTGGGAGCGGCCCGCCACGGTCCGCGAGCTCGTCGACGACATCAATCGGGGACGCCGGGTCGCCTACACGACGGTGATGACGGTGGCGGACATCCTGCACCGCAAGGGCTGGCTCCGCCGCGAGAAGACCGGACGGGCCTGGCTCTACGAGCCGGTGCGCGGCCGCGAGGAGTACACGGCCGGTCTGATGCGGGACGCCCTCGGCGACAGCCAGGACCGCCCGGCCGCCCTCCTCCGCTTCGTCGAGGTCATCTCGGACGAGGACATGGCCGCCCTCGACGCGGCCCTCCGCACCGCCCGGGGCGACCAGGGCGCGCAGCCCGGCGGCGGCCCGCGCGCCGGGGAGACCGCCCGCCCGGGAGAGGGGCCGCGGCCCTCGGACGGGGCCGGCGCGTGAACCACCACGTCCTCGTCCCGCTCGGCATCGTGCTGCTCACCGGTTTCGCCGTGCCCCGGCAGGTGGTCCGGGCCCGCTGGGCCCAGCAGGTCCCCCGGCTCGCGCTCGCCGTCTGGGCCGCGTGCGGCGCCGGATTCGCGGCCGCCGCCGCGCTGCTGCCCGCGCAGATGGTCCTCTCGGCCGAGAGCAGCCACCGCCTCGCGGACATGATGTTCACGCTCCGGCCGCCGACCCCCGACCAGATCCTGCACCTGGACGGGCGGGAGCGGTTCGCCTTCTCGCTGTCGCTCCTCGTGCTCTCGGTGCCCACCGCCGCGTTCGTCCGCCGGCTCGTCCGGGCCCGGCGGATGCGGACGCGGCACGCGGGGGTGCTGCGGCTCGTCGGACGGTACGACCCCGAGCTGCGCGCCACCGTCCTCGACGACGACCGGCCCGCCGTCTACTGCCTGCCGGGCCGTTCCCGCCGGGTCGTCGTCTCGTCGGGCGCGGTGGACGCCCTGACCCCCGACCAGCTCGCGGCGGCCCTCGCGCACGAGCGGGCGCACATCGCGGGACACCACCACCTCCTCGTCGCGGCGGCGGAGGCCTTCGCGTCCGTCTTCGCGCGCCTCCCGCTCGCCCGGTACGGCGGCCCCGCCGTACCGCTGCTGCTCGAAATGGCCGCGGACGACCGGGCGTTGCGCCGGTGCACCAGGGACGCGCTGGCGACCGCGCTGTACGCCCTGGCCTCGGGGCGGGCGCCCCGGTCGGCGTTCGCCGCGGGCGGGCCGTCGGCGGCGGTCCGGATGCGGCGCATCCTCACCCCGTACAGCGCGGGACACCCCGTGCTGCGCGGGCTGCTCACGATCGCGGCGGCGGGCCTCGCGATGGCCCCCCTGATCGTCGCCTGCTGCTCGTTCCCCCTGTAATCGTGAACACCGTTATTTACTAAGCGAATTCGTAGATTTCGCATCGGTCACGGATCACGGAATGCGCCGCTATTGTGGGTACGTTGGGGCTCGGACTCGGCACGTCGAAGGGTGCAAAACCAATGCAGCTCGCTGGCGTTCGTACGGCAGCGGCCGGCGACGCGACGACGATATCCAGACTGCTTGCCGACATCATCCGGAGCAGCTACGCCGGAATACTGGACGAAATCCCGATGCGCCGGCTGATCTCGGCCCAATGCGCGCTCCCCCGCATACGCGCGGAAATTGAAATTCCGGGGGGCGCGCCCGGATGGCTCGGCTGGCTGGTCGCCACGGACGCGGACGGCGCGGTCGTGGGCGTGGCCGCCGGCGGCGTCCCGGTCCCGGGCGAGGGCGAGGTGTACGCGCTCGCGGTCCGGCCGAACGCCCGGCGCACCGGCGTCGGCACGGCCCTGCTCACCGCCGCGACCGAGCGGATGCGCGGCTACGGCGCGCGGGAGCAGCGGGTGGAGCTCCCGGCGGAGGCCGACCCGGCGCTCCCCTTCTACTCCCACGTGGGCTTCGCGGCCCTCTCGCCGCGACGGTGGAGCCGCCCGCTCGTCTGAGGGCCCGATCCGAGGGCCGGACCCGTCGGCCCCTGGCCGCCCGCTCACCCGAGGGTGGGTCGCTCCTCCCCGCCGGCCGCCCGCCCGGGCCCACCGTGGCAGATCCACGCCATCGCGTGTTCACGCAGCCCGATCCGGTGGATCGGGGTTCGCCCCCCAGGTCAGGATGGGCTCAGCGGCGCGGGCCCGGCGGCACGGGTACCTCGTCCGGACGGCATGGACCGAGCGAGCCCCTGGAGGAGCGATGCACACACCGAGCGGCACTTCCCTGCCCGTCGTGCCCGCGGCGCTCGCCCCGGTCCTGCCGTCCCGATACGGCCCGGCGCGGGAGCCCGCCCCGGGCGCCGGGATCCGGGTCACCGCCGACACCCTTCCCGGGCTCGAATCGGTGGCCCCCGCCGACGAGGGCTCCGTCTGGCTGCACGACGCCCTGCTCGGCCCGCACAGCGCGGACATCGTCCGCTATCTGAGCCTCGCCCGCTCCACCGGCGGACCCGTCCTCGACCTCGGCTCCGGCGCCGGGCGGCTCGCCGTCCCGTTCGCCCGGCACGGCTTCGCCGTGGAAGCCGTGGACCGGGACGCCTCCGCACTGGAGCGCCTCGAGGGCTGGGCCCGCAGGATCGGCCCGCAGGTGGCCGGGCTCGTCGTCACCCACCGCGCCGAGCTCACCGGGCTCCGTCTGGAGGGCCGCTACCGGCTCGCGCTCCTCGCGGGCGCCATGGTCGCGGCCGTCCCGCCGGCCGGGCGGCCGGAGCTGCTCCGCGAGGTCGCGGCCCATCTGGAGACGGGCGGGGCGCTCGCCCTCGACTACACCGCGCACCAGCTGCCGGGGCTGATCGCGGAGCCGCAGCGGACCTGGGCCTTCCAGGTGCCCCGCTTCGACGGGATCGACGAGTGGGTGGTGGCCCGGCAGGTGTTCGACCTGCCGTCGATGAGCGAGCGGATCACCTACTACGCGGCCAGGACCGGCAAGGTCTCCTCGGAGCGGGTGGTGCTGACCACCGACAAGTGGATCGTCGACCCCGAGCGGCTCGCGGCCGAGCTGCACGCGGCGGGGCTCCACATCGAGGGGCGGCGGCGGCACCGGATCGACGAGCGGACCGAATCGGTGCTCCTGGTCTGCCGGACGGACGACTGACGCGTACGGACGGACGGCCGAAGAGAGTCTGCCGGGGTTGACGAGCAAGAGGTACGATGCCCACAAACGTTTGGGCCGACCAGGTGGCGGGCGGAGAAGATGGCAGTCGTGGAAGAGCTGACGGGCCGCGAGGCGGTGATCCAGCGGCTGCGCGACGTCGGGCTGCGGGTCACGGGCCCGCGCCTGGAGGTGCTCACGGTGCTCGCCGCCGGCGGCCATCTGGACGTCGAGGCCATCACCACGACGGCCCGCGAGCGGCTCGGCACGCTGACCAGCCAGGCCGTGTACGAGATGCTGCGGCACTTCCAGGAGACGGGTCTGGTCAGCAAGTTCGACCGGCCCGGCCTGCCCGCGGTGTTCGAGGTCTCCGGGCCGCCCCACCAGCACGCCCTGTGCACCTCGTGCGGCCGGGTGGAGAACGTGTCCGCGACCGCGCCCACGCCGCCCCGGGGCGCCCTGCCGCAGTGGCGGGTGGACGACGCGGAGGTCGTCTTCAGGGGCCTGTGCCCCGACTGCCGGGCGGACGCCGAAGCCGTCTGAGGGCTGGTCAACTCCGTGCGTGTCGTTCGATTTTGTGGCAGGGTCTAGCGGGGCGATTCAACAGGGTCCGCGTGGATCCGAGGGGAGTCTGCTGCGCCGTGTCCAGAAACGCCGCCGTGACCCGCGCGGGTAGCGAACAGGCTCTCGCCGTCTATCAGGAACTGCGCGCCCGCCCCGAGGCCGGCTTCGACGAGGTCGCGGACCGCCTGGAGCTCACCGCCGACGAGCGGGACCGATGTCGGCGCGAACTCGCCGCCTTAGGACTCACCGCCGCCCCCGACGCCACCGCCCCCGCCCCCCTCCGACCCGTCGTCGTCGACCCCGACGTCGCCCTGCTGGGACTGCTGCGCCGGGAGCGCGACCGGCTCCAGGACCGCCTCGCCGCCACCAGCCGCGCGCACACCGCCCTCGAAGCCCTCGCCGGACCGTTCCTGCGGGCCGGGACCGCGCCCCGGTCCGAGGTCGAGGTCGAGATCGTCACCGACCCGCAGCGGGTGCTGCGGGAGCTGGCGGAGCTGACCGGGTCCGTGCGCACCGCCGTCCACGTCATGCACACCGGCTCCGTCCGGCGCGAGGACATGACCGCCGAGCTGGAGCGGGACCGCTCGCGGGCGGCCCGCGGCGTGCGGGTCCGCGCCATGTACAGCCGCCGGGTCGGCACGGTGCCGGAGATGACCCAGCACCTGGCGGACCGGGCGGCGCTCGGCGTGGAGCTGCGCCTCTCCTCCGTGGTCCCGATGAACATGGTCCTCGCCGACGAGAACTTCGCCCTGCTGCCGACGGACCCGCACGACCCGGACTCGCCCGCGATCCTGGCCCGCGGCCCCGGCCTCGTCCGCTCGTACCTCGCCCTCTACGAGTACTGCTGGCAGGCCGCCGCGCGGTACGGCGAGGAGCCCGGGGAGCCCGGCGGAGACGGCCTCTCCGACCAGCAGCGGGCCGCCCTGCACATGCTCGCCTCCGGCATCAAGGACGAGCAGATCGCCCGCAGCCTGGGGGTCTCGCTGCGGACCGTCAGCCGGCTCCTGTCCGAGGTCATGCAGGAGCTGGGGGCGGCGAGCCGCTTCGAGGCGGGCGTCAAGGCGGCCCGGCTCGGACTGCTCGACGGCGAGGGGCCGGAACCCGTGGCCTAGTACCGGGAGTTCGGATGTCATGGGGGACGCGCACGGACCGTCGGGGCCGTGCGGACCGCAGCAAGCGCAGGTCGGACTCCCGCCGAGCCGTACGAGGGTGAGGGCGGGGCGACTCGGAGGACGAGGGGGTCACTTCGCCATGGTCACCGCGGGCGACGGCACCGGGGGCGGCACGACCGACGCCCTCCTTTCCGTGTACCAGGAACTGCGCCGAAGAGGCGTCTCGGACTTCGAGGAGGTCCGCAGAGCACTCGGGCTCGCCCCGGAGGAGTACGAGCGATGTCGCCGCGAACTCCTCGCCCTGGGCCTCATCGTGCCCACCGGGCAGGCCCACGCCACCATCACCGCCCTCCAGGACGGCAGCTGGCGCTCCGAGACGGACACGGTGGCGGCGATCGACCCGGAGATCGCGCTCCTGCGGCTCCTGGAGCGGGAGCGGGAGCGCCTGCGGGAGCACCTGGCCGAGGCGGACGAGGCGTACAGCACGCTGGAGGTCCTCGCGGGCTCCTATCTGCGGGCGGAGGCGCTGACCCGGGCGGAGACGCACGTCGAGGCGCTGACCGACTACCGCAGGATCCAGCAGGCCATCGAGGACATCACCGACGTCATGCAGGAGAGTTCGGCGTCCCTGCACCCGGGGACGCCGGGGCGGGAGAACCCGGAGCGGATGCTCGACCGGGACCGGCGCCAGCTCGCCAACGGGGTGCGGGTGCGCGCCATCTACGGCCGGCAGGAGGCGACGGACCCGCAGATGGAGAAGTTCCTCGGGCAGCGGGCGGAGCTCGGGGTGGAGATCCGGCTGGCGCCGGTGGTACCGATGAACCTGATCATCGCCGACCAGCAGTTCGCGCTGGTGCCGATCCGGCCGGAGGAGCCGGGCGAGGGCGCGATCCTGGCCCGGGGCAGCGCCCTGGTGCGGCCGTATCTGAGCCTGTACGAGCACTGCTGGCACACGGCGACCCCGTACGGGAACGAGGCGGCGGCGGAGGCGGGCGGCGACGGGCTCTCGGAGCAGCAGCGGGCCGCGCTGCACATGCTCGCCTCGGGGATGAAGGACGAGCGGATCGCGCGCACGCTGGGGGTTTCGCTGCGGACGGTCAGCCGGATGATCTCGGAACTCATGCAGGAGCTGGGGGCGACGAGCCGCTTCGAGGCGGGGGCGCGCGCGGTGCGCCTGGGCTGGCTGGACTGACCGGGTCCGCGCGGCCCGGAGGGGGTGCCGGGAGGCTGCCCGGCCTTCTTCTCCGGGGCCGTGCGGGAAGGCGCCGGGAGGCTGCCCGGCCTTCTTCTCCGGGGCCGTGCGGGAATCACCGGGGCCCCACAATCGTGGCAGCGATTGCGGGGCCCGGTCGAGCGCGTGAATTACCCGGTCAATTCCCGGAGGAATATTCTCAGTTGGTCGGGGTCGGCTTCGGGGGGACGACCGGCCAGCCGTTGTCCTCGGTGACGCCGGCGACGGTCTGCGGGGTGACCGGCGCGTCGGCCGAGCCGACGGCGAAGGCGGCGCCGCCCGCGACGGCCGTACAGGCGACCATGGCGACCAGGAGCTGACGGACGGCCTTGCGGATTCCGGTGTTCTGCGCAACGGACATGATTCCTCCAGGACTTGGAATGTCAATTCCGCCTTCCGGGGGCCCGTGCCGCCGGGCGTTCCCTGAAGACATCTCCATTCTGTCGCCGCCTCCGGGGCGATTCCAGAGATTGTCTCTGCGTGGACCCGCCATGGCGTGATTGCGTCAATCCGTCATCCGCACAACGGAATTGAACGATCCGGAGCTCGCCATACCTTTGGTCGAACCAAAAGAGATGCTAGACTTGTGCTACGGCCTTCTCGTTCCTCCAGGAGAGAGGGGCCGCCGGGGCAGGGGCGTGCCGCCGCCCCTGCCCCACCCCACGCTCCAGTGCCCCCCGGTACACCTCGACGGTCCGCCCGGCCGACGCCCGCCAGCTCATCCCGCGCGCATGGCGGGCCGCCGCCGCCCCCATCGTCTCCACCGCCTCCGGGTGCGCCGCGAACCAGCGCAGCCGGCGGGCGTACTCCACCGGGTCGTGACCCCGCACCAGCAGCCCCGTCACCCCGTCCCAGACCGCCGTCGGCAGGCCGCCGACCGAGGCCGCGAGCACCGGCGTCCCGCACGCCTGCGCCTCCAGCGCCACCAGACCGAAGGACTCGCTGCGCGAGGGCACGACCAGCACGTCCGCCGCCCGGTACCAGTCCGCCAGCAGCTCCTGCGGCACCGGCGGGAAGGGCCGCAGCACGTCCGTGACCCCCAGCTCCTCGGCCAGCCGCCATGCCGTGCCCTCCCGGGTCGCCCCCGAGTGCCCGCCCACCACGGGCACGAGCAGCCGGCGGCGCAGGTCCGGCGCCTCCCGGAGCAGCTCAGCCACCGCCCGCACCAGCACGTCCGGGCCCTTCAGGGGCTGGATGCGGCCGGCGTAGAGCGGCACGAACGCCCCGGGCGGCAGCCCCAGCCGGGCCCGGGCCGCCGCCCGCCCGTCCCCCGGGCGGAACGTGCGCAGGTCGACCCCCGGCCGGACGACCTCGGTCCTGGCCCCCTCCGCCCCGTACAGCGAGCGCAGCGCCTCCGCCTCGTCGGCCGTGTTGGCGATCAGCCGGTCCGCGCTGCCCACCACCTGGTGCTCGCCGCGGACCCGGAGCTCGGGCTCGGGGGTGTCGCCCTCGGCGAGCGAGGCGTTCTTCACCCGGGCCAGGGTGTGCGCGGTGTGCACCAGCGGTATCCGCCAGCCCACCGAGGCGATCCGGCCCGCCTGCCCGGAGAGCCAGTAGTGCGAGTGGACCAGGTCGTAGCGCCGCTCCTCCTTGAGCAGGGCCAGCGCGAACGGCACCACCAGGCCGGGCATCGCCTCCTTGGGCAGCGCCCGGCGGGGCCCGGCGTGCAGGTGGCGGACCCGGACGCCCGGGGCCAGCTCGACGCGCGGGGGCGCGCCCTCGCCCCGGCAGCGGGTGAAGAGGTCGACCTCCACGCCCTGTTCGGCGAGGGCGCGGGAGAGCTCGACCATGTAGACGTTCATGCCGCCGGCGTCCCCCGTCCCGGGCTGGTGGAGCGGGGAGGTGTGGACGCTGAGCATGGCGACGCGCAGGGACACGTGGGGCTCCTGGGGAGTGGGGGCCACGTGTCCCTGCGCGTCGCTCGCGCGCACGGTCACGCGACGGGGAGGGGGCGGGGATCGATCGGATACTGAAGTACTTAGTTGCTTAGTAGTACGGATCGGGTGCGGGCGTTCAGAACCCGAAGACCGGGCCCGACGGCGGTGCGAGACGCGTCCCCGGCAGCGGGCCCGTGAGCGCCTGCCAGCCGACCGGACGCCCCGGCTCCACCCGGAGCGCCGCCGCCAGCCGGTCGGCGCCCTCCGGCATCACCGGTCGCGCCCACGCCGAGAGCGCCGACGCGACGGCCAACTGGGCCGCGAGGGCGGGGAGGTGACGGCACGAGGTGCTGGGACGGCACCGCTCGTGCGCGTTGACGTGACCGAAGTCGGCCGCCGAGCGGACCATCTCGTCCAGGACGGCGACCGCCCGGCGCGGGTCGAAGGCGTCGGGGCCGTACGCCTCGCGCAGGTCGTCCACGCCCCGGTGCAGCCGCCGCTCCAGGACCTCCCAGCCGGTGCCGCCGGGCAGCGCCTGCGGGGCGAGGCCGCCGCACTCCTCCCGCACCGCCGAGAAGAGCCGGGACAGCCAGCTGTTCCAGTTCTCGTCGAGCTCGCGCCGGGCGGTGGCGAGCCGCTCCCGCCGGAAGACCGTGCGGCGGCCCAGCGGACGGGCCTGGAGGACGTGCCGGCGCAGGGTGTCCGAGCCGTACTCGGTGAGCAGGTCGAGCGCCCAGACGTTGCCCTCCTGGACGCCCTCCTCGATGACGTACGACTCGTTGACGTTGAAGTCCTGCGGCAGCTTGACGTCCTGCGCGAGCAGCAGCACCGGCAGCAGCACCGCGTGGCAGAAGGCGTGCCCGAAGCCGCAGAAGTGAATCGCCCGGCGGGGCAGCGGGCCCGTCACGTCGTAGCCGAAGAGGTGCATCGCGGCGGCCTCGAAGCAGCCGTCGATCCGGTGCTCGGGGAAGCCCTCCACCGGCACCTCCAGACCCCACTCGGCGGGGTGGCCCACCGCGATGTCCGGCAGCCCGTCCTCCACGAGCGACTCGCACAGCGCCGCCAGCCGGGGCGGCAGGCCGGCCGTCGCCCAGTACTCGGCGAGCGTCTCCCGGAAGGGCTCCAGGGGCACGTACAGCCGGCGGCAGCGGCGGGCGACCGCCGGGGTGTCGCAGAGCGCGCAGCGCGCCGAGATCAGGTCGCCGCCGTCGTTGGGACGGGCGCACTCGTGGCACATCCCGCCGTCGCTGACCGCGCCGCAGTGCGGGCAGGTGCCGGTGGCGTGCGCCCCGTGCAGCCAGCGGTCGCACGGCTCGCAGTAGGGCAGCAGCCGCGTCCGGGGGGCGATGACGCCCTGCGCGTACAGCTTCGCGAAGAGCTCCCGCACCCAGCGTCCGTACCCCTTGTCGCGGCGGGGGCGGACGATGTGGTCGAACTCCACGCCGGACCGCAGCCAGTCGGCGGTGATCGCGGCCCGGTAGCCTTCCGCGACCTCCTCCGGCTTGCGGTGGTGGCGCAGCGCCCGGACCTCGACCGAGCTGGCGTGATCGGCCGTGCCGGTGGTGAACCGGACGGCCTCGCCCTCGGCGCGCAGGAAGCGGGTGAGGACGTCGGCGGCCACGTAGGGCCCGGCGAGGTGTCCGATGTGGAGTTCGCCGTGGGTGGCGGGCGGGGTCGCGGTGATCCAGACGGGGGTGCTCATGGGACCTCCTTGACGCGGTTTTCCGTCGGTCAGCGGGGCTCGAAGTGGAAGGACCGGATGAAGCAGTCGCGGGGCTGCTCGACGGCGTAGACGATGCACTCGAAAAGGGCCTGCGTGGTGAGTTTCTCGTCGGGCGCTATTCCGTCCGGATTCGATCCGTCCCATTCCGCGAAGCGCGGGTCCGAGGTCGAGAAATCGGGCGGGAAGAGGGAGAAGACGCGGACCCCGGAGGGCCGCAGCCTGCGCGACAGGATGTCCGCGAATCCCGCCTGCGCGCTCTTCGCCGCCCAGAAGGCCTCGTGGGCGGCGCCGGCGGCCGCGGAGGCGCCCTCGGCGTCGCGGACGGCGACCATGTTCACGATGTCGGGCCGCAGCGAGCCGCGGAGCAGCGGCAGGAAGTGCTTCACCATGAGGACCGTGCCGCCGGCCGTCGACTCGATCGTCTCCACGATCTCGGCGTCGCTGGCCGCCTCCAGGTCCATCCCGTCGAGCCAGCGCGCCCCGTTGTTGACCAACAGGTCGACCCGGTCGGTCCGTTCGCCGACCCGGGCCGCGAACTCCCGGATCTCGGCGGGCCGGCTCAGGTCGCAGCCGAAGGCGTGGATGCGGTCACGGGCCGAACCCATGACCTCCGTACGGGTCCGCTCGGCGGCCTCGACGGTCCGCGCCGACACGTAGACCTCCGCGCCCAGATGCGCGAATCCGACGGCGAGCGCGCGGCCGAAGTAGCGGGACGCCCCGGTCACGACGACACGCAGATTCTCGAATTTCATGTGCGTCTGCTCTCCCCACGTCCCCACGGATACCGATGGCCGGTCCCTTGCAGCGTGGCAGAGGCGCGGGGGTGCGGGGCCGGTGGACGGGGTGCGCGTTCACGCCGTTGCGTGGACACGCCACGGCAGTTCCAGGCGTTCCAGCACCTCGGCGCGCTTGTGGTGGACGCGGACGCGGTCCGGTGCGGCGGAGACGGTGACCGGGCCCGCGGGGGTGCGGACGGGCCCGCGCGGGACGGGCACCACGGTCCCGTCGATGGCCCCCGCGGCGGCGAGCGCGGCGGCGCCGGTGAGCGCGAGCCCGGGATGCCAGCCGCCGACCGTGAGGGCGCGGACGGAGAGCCCGCCGGGGCCGTCGGCGACGGCGGCGATCTTGGGGAGGGCGGAGGCCGGGGGGTGCCCGAGGCGGCGGGCGGCCTCCGCGCGCAGCGCCAGGAGCTGACGCTCCGTCGCCCGCGGGTCCAGGTGCCGGGCGTCGACGAAGACGTACGGATTGCCGTACCGGACGAGGGAGACGGGCACGCCCAGCAGGACGTCGACGGGGCGGCCGGTGGGCAGCGTGCCGGGGGCGTCCGGGGCGCGCAGGAAGCTGAGCGTGTACGCGTCGTGGTGCGGTGCGCGCTCGGGCTCGCACAGGACGGTGTCGCCGGTCGTCACGGCGCGGACCGTGACGGGCCCGGGACGCCCGTCGGCGACGACGCAGGCGAGGAGGGAGTGCCCGCACCCGGCCCGGAAGTCGAAGGAACCGCCGGGGAGGGCCTGGACGAAGCGGTAGCGGAGGGTGCGGGGGTCGAACAGGGCGATCTTGTGGAGGCGGGGGCGGGGCGTCGCGGCGAGGGCGGCCCTCAGCTCGGCGCCGAGGGCGAGCGCCCCGGGCGGAAGCCGGTCGACGCGCAGCACGAGGGTGGGCCCGGGGGCGTCGTGGGCCCGCACGACGAGCGCCTCGACGGTGCCTCCGCGCCCGGCCGTGCCTTCGCGCCCGGCCGTGCCTCCGCGCTCGACCGTGCCTTCGCGCCCGGCCGTGCCCCGGCGCCCGGCCGGGGCGGCGTCCGCGGCCGCGCGCCGGGGCCCCGCAGCCGTCGCGCCCCACGGCGCCGGTCCGGGGCCGGAGACGTCCGGGGGGTCAGGCCGCACAGCCCACCGGGATCCGCATGCCCTGGACGACCTCCGTCCACAGTTCGTGGACGGCGAGGGACCAGAGGGTCAGCGCGGCCTGCGGCGTGGGCCGCTCCAGGTGCCGGGCGAGCAGCTTCGCCGCCCGGTCCGCGCGGATCTTCCCGCCGAGGACGAGACGCGCCGGGGACAGCAGCTCGCGGACCAGGTCGAGGAGCGGGCCGCCGGGGGCGAGCATCGCCTCGACGGGCAGGGTGAAGGGCTGCTTCGGCCGGTTCAGGACGGACGCCGGGAGGAGCTCCCGGCCCGCCTCGTACAGCGCCCGCTTCCCCGTCCGCGCGGCCACCGGCAGCGACCGGGCGTGCGCCACCACCGACGGCTGGCAGAACGGCAGGCGCGCCTCGACCGCCCACGCCATGGACAGGTGGTCCAGGCGCCGCAGGTGGTACGCCGGGAGGCGCCAGCGCGTCTCGAAGGCGCTGATCGCGGTGAGCCGGTCCGCGCCGGCCGCCTCGGCCGAGCACAGCTCCTGCTCGATGCGGTCGGCGGCGGAGCCCGTGTCGGCGATGAAGGCGCGGTACTGGGCGGTGTAGAGGTGCTCGCGGAGCAGCCGGGGGGCGGCGGACAGGGCGTCCGTGTAGGCGGCGGCCCACGCGGGGCCCGCCGCGAGGGCCGCCCGCATCCGGTCGTACCCGCCGAAGAGTTCGTCGGCGCCGTCGCCGGCGAGGGCGACGGTGAAGCCGTTCTGGCGGACGGCGCGGAAGAGGGCGTACGTGGAGAGGGTGATGGGGTCGGCGTTGGGCTGGCCGAGGTGGCGCACGGTGCGGGTGAGGAGCGAGCCGAGTTCGTCGGGGTCGACGGCGACCTCGTGGTGGACGGTCCGGGCGCGCCGGGCGACGGACCGGGCGTGGGCGGCCTCGGAGCCGGGCCAGCGGCCCCGGTAGGTGAGGTGGAAGGTGTGCAGCGGCGGCGCGTCCGTCTCGCGGGCCTGCTCGGCGGCGAGGGCGGTGACGAGCCCGGAGTCGAGGCCGCCGCTGGTGACGGCGCAGACGGGCACCTCGGCCCGGGCGAGCCGGCGCACCTCGTGCCGCAGGACGTCCTGCGTGTCGCCGAGCGGGGCGGCGCGGTGCGGGACCCGGCGGCGGACGACGGGGGCGGCGCCGGGGCGCACGACCGCGGTGGCGCCGGGCGGCAGGACGTCGACGCCGTCGAGGGCGGTGTGCGCGGAGAAGGAGGTGCGGGTGGCGAGGACGGTGTCGAGGGCGTCCTCGCGGGGGGAGATCCGTACGCCTTCGAAGGCGAGGAGGGCGGGGATCTCGGAGGCGAAGCGGGTGGAGCCGTCGTACGGGTCGTGGTGCAGGTGGAGCGGCTTCATGCCCATGTCGTCGACGGCGAGGACGAGTCCGGTGCTGCCGGGCCGCAGGTCGAGGAGCGCGACCGCGAACATGCCGTCGAGGTGCTCGGCGAAGGCGGGCCCGTACTCGGCGTAGAGCGCGGGGAGCAGGGTGCCGTCGCAGCGGTCGGGGAAGCGGTGGCCCCGGGCGGCGAGCGTACGGCGGAGTTCGGCGTGGTTGTAGATCTCGCCGTTGAGCACGGCGAGGACGCCGGGCAGGTGGGGCAGCCGGTAGGGCTGCTGTCCGCCGCGCGGGTCGGTGACGGCGAGGCGGTCGCAGCCGAGCGACCAGCCGGGCCCGCTGAGCACCTGGTGCTCGTCGGGGCCGCCGTGGCGCTGGCGGGCGGAGACCGCCGCGAGCTGGGCCGGCTCGGGGCGGTCCGCCCCGGCGGCGAAGGAGCCGAGGATCCTGCACATGCCGGTCACCCTCCAAGCGCGTCACCCGGATTATCCAATGATTTGAATCTACCAAGCTTTTGAGTGGCGCGTAAGTGCCATGTCCTGTTCACGCCACGACGTGGCCTTGCGACGCCCCCGCCGCCCCAACAGGCTGGCCCCATGGAGGACTTCAACCGGACCACCCCCGAGTCCCTGCTCGTCGTGGCCGCGCACCCGGACGACATCGAGTTCTGCGTGAGCGGCACCGTCATGCAGTGGATCGAGCGCGGCACCCGCGTCACGTACTGCATCGTCACGGACGGCGGCGCGGGCGGTTACGACGAAGCGCTCCCCCGGCAGGCCATGGCGGACCTGCGCCGCGCCGAGCAGGTCCACTCCGCGAAGCTCAGCGGCGTCGCCGACGTGCGCTTCCTCGGCTACCCCGACAGCTTCGTGGAGCCCTCGGTGGAGCTCCGTCGCGACCTGTGCCGGGTGATCCGCGAGGTACGGCCGCAGCGCGCCGTCATCCCCTCGCCCGAGATCAACTGGGCCCGCGTCGCCGACCTTCACCCCGACCACCGCGCGGTCGGCGACGCGGCCCTGCGCGCCGTCTACCCCGAGGCCCGCAACCCCTTCGCCCACGCGGCGCTCCTCAAGGAGGAGGGCCTGGAGCCGTGGACCGTCCACGAACTGTGGCTGATGACCGGCCCCACCCCCAACCAGTACGTCGACGTCACCTCCGTCTTCGACCGCAAGGTCGAGGCCCTGCGCATCCACACCTCGCAGACGGCCCACTTCGACGACCTGGCGGGGCTGCTGCGCGACTGGCTCGGCGAACACGCCTCGGCCGGCGGCCTGCCCCCGGGCCGGATGGCGGAGGCCTTCCAGATCGTGCACATCGACTGAGCGGCCGCCGGGTGGCCCGAGGCGGAGGGACGGCGGCGACCGGGACCGCCGCGAAGGGAGACGCGGCAGGGGCGGCGGCCGAGACGTCGGCAGGGCCTCGGCTGAAGCGCGGCACGGAAACGCGGCAGGGCCCGCCGGTGCGCGGCGGGCCCTGTCGTCAGGTCATCGGTGGGTTCAGCAGGCGCCGAGGTCCTGCCAGACGCCCCACTGGCCGGTGGTGCCGGGCTCCTCGCCCGTCGTCCACCACTTGGCCTTCCAGGTGTGGCCCTTGTGCGAGACCTGCTGGCCGCCGGTGTAGACGGTCGAGGACGCCCACGGGGCCGCGGTGCACTGGGTGGCGCCGCCGGTGACGGTCAGGGAGAGGACCGCCGCGTGCCCGGCCGAGGCGCTCGCCCCGTTGACCACGATCTGGTAGGTGCCGGAGACGGTGGTCGCCGTGGTGTTCACGGTGAGGGTCGAGGATCCCCCGGCCGTCACGGACGTGGGGCTGAGCGAGGCGGTGACGCCGGCGGGCAGGCCGCTGACCGAGAGGTTCACCGTCTGCGCGGTACCGGCGGTGACGGCCGTCTTCACCGTGGCGGAGGTGGAGCCGCCGGCGGTGACGGTGGCGGCGGCCGGGGTGGTGGTCACCGAGAAGTCGTCCGTCGGCGCGGTCGTCCCGCTGGTGAAGGGCGCGAACACGTGCGAGAAGTCCCAGGTGTTCTGCTGGATGCCCGAGCAGTTGTCCGCGGCGGCGCCGCCCGCACAGCTGCCGTTGTCCCGCTGGAGGGCCCAGAAGGAGAGGGTGTTGATGCCCTTGGAGACCGCCCAGTCGTAGACCGTGCGGGCGTTGGCGAGGGTGAAGGTCTCGGCGGGCCCGAAGTCGTCGACGCCGATCATCTCGGTGATGCCGACCATGCCCCAGAGCTGGGCGGCCGTCTTCGTGGGGTACAGCTTGGCGAGCTGGTCGTAGAGGCCCTGGGCGGCCGTCTTGGTGTCGGCGGCCATGTCGTGGGCGGCGTTGTCGTAGTAGTCGAACGTCATGAGGTTGACGACGTCGACCTTGGCGCCGTTGGTCACGGCGTTCTTGAGGACCGCGAGGCCGCTGGCGGCGAGGCCGTGCGTGGTCGTCGGCAGGGTGTACGAGATCTGGAGCTGGCGGCCGTTGGCGGCGGCCCAGTCCTGGAGGATCTTGATGGCCTTGTTCCGGCGGTCGATGCCGGCGGCGTTGTCGAGGGAGTCGACCTCGATGTCCATGTCGAGCCGGGTGACGTCGTACGTCGTGACGACCTTCTGGTACGCGGCCGCGACCTGGTTGACGTCGGTGCAGCTGTCGGCGATCTCGGTGCTGGTGGTGTCGGCCGTGTAGCCGCCGAAGGAGGGGATGACGTCCCCGCCCCGGGACCGGATCGTCGAGATGTCGGCGCCGAAGGAGGACTGCGCGATGGGCAGCCCGGTGTCGCCGTTCCAGAGGACGGTGCAGGAGCCCTTGGCGGCGGTCTGGAGGAACGCCATCGTCAGGTGCTTGGCGCCGGACTGCGCGCTGAGGGCGGCCGGGCTCTCGCCGGTCCAGGACTCGAAGTAGGGGGCGAAGACCCGGGCGGGCAGCGGCGTCGCCGCCTGCGCGGGGGCGGTCGCGACGGTGGCGAGGCCGAGGGCGGCCACGGCGGTCACGGCGGCGGTGAGGGCCGAGCGGAGCGAACGTACGCGTCGTCTCATGGCGATCCAATGCCTGTGTGGGGGGGGTACGGGAGTGCGTCAACGTCCTTGTCGCGCACGACTGTTGGGTCACGACGAAACCCCGGGCACCATGAGCACGTCAATGGCCTGGACCAAACTTGGACTAGACCAATTCCGCGATTCGATGCGTGGTGCATCCAGCGATTGCGGTCGGGTCCTGGAGCGATGCGCACGGACGGCCCGATTGGTCCAACGAGCCACACCGGGACGGCCTCACGCCCGGAACCGCCACCTCCGGGAACGGGCCCGCACCCGGAACGGGCCCCCGGGACCGGTCGGCACCCGGACCCGGGGCCCGCACGGAGGGGCCAGGACCCGGCGTCTCCGCAGGCAGGCCCGGACCCGGAACCGGCGTCTCCACGGACCGGCCCGCACCCGGAACCGGCGTCTCCACGGACCGGCCTGCTCCCGGCGGCGGCCCATGCTGCCTAGGATCGCGGCATGACCCCACAGACCCGTCACGCGCGCGCGTCCCTGTCGCTCTGGTCGCGGGACTCGTTCCTGTCCGTGGGCTCGGTCGGATCGATGCTCTCGATCGGTTCGGTCGGCTCCTACCTCTCCGTCGGCTCGGTCGGCTCCTTCCTCTCCGTCGGCTCGGTCGGCTCCGCCCTCTCGGTCGCCTCCATCGGCTCCTGGGCGAGCCTCGGCTCCCTGCTCTCCGCCCAGTCCCGCTGGTCGGTCCTCTCCTGGCGCTCCCGCCACGGCGTCCTGGCCGCGGGCGCGGTCCTGGCTGTGGCGGGCACGGTCGCCCTGACGGCGGGCGCCCGGCGCGACCGCTGACGGCCGGAGCGTCCCCGGGACCGGGCGGAGGCGCCGGGGACGGACTTCGTCGAGGCGGAGCTGATGCGGGCCTTGCGCTCCGACCGTGACAACGAGCCGTTCACGACCGTACGATCCGGCTCCTGCCCGAGATCTGACGCCGGCCGGGCGAAGCCGTGGCCGGTCGGCCGGCGGGATCACGCGACGGCGGGGACCGTGTCTCCGGGGGTGTCGGGGCAGTACGGGCGGCGGTAGTCCGAGCCGTCCTTCGTACGGGAGAGGAAGCCGCCGATCACCAGATGGCGGCGCAGCGCCGGGAAGTCCTCGTGCACGGCGCGCAGGGCCTCGTTGACCTCGGGCTCCCGGTAGGTCCGGTCGGCTTCGAAGAGGGTCGTGGCGAGGTGCGCGAGCAGCGCCTCGCGCCGGGCGGGCCGGCGCGGGATCGCCTTGAGGCGCCCGTCGGCGGAGAAGAGGTCCGCGACGGGGCGGACGGGATGACTGGTCATGCCGAGAGACTGGCGGCCGACTCCCCGGTCCGGCAAAGGGTTTTCAGCCGGCGTCGGTCCCGTCGACGCGGGCCTGTCGGCCGCCGCCCCCGTGTGAGCACCGCACGACGAAGGGCCGTCGCGGGTGAGCCGCGGCGGGCCTTTCGTGGGGTCGTGCGGGGTTGCGGTCAGCGGGGGTCGCGGTGGAAGACGGCCCTGGTCCAGAAGTAGCCGAGGAGGGTCAGGGCGAGGGACCAGGCGAGGGTGAGCCAGCCGTTGTGGCCGATCTCGGTGCCCAGGAGGAGGCCGCGGAGGGTTTCGATGGCGGGGGTGAAGGGCTGGTACTGGGCGATGGGCTGGAACCAGCCGGGCATCTGGTCGACGGGGACGAAGGCGCTGGAGATCAGCGGGAGGAAGATCAGCGGCATGGCGTTGTTGCTGGCGGCCTCGGCGTTCGGGGAGACCATGCCCATGCCGACGGCGATCCAGGTCAGGGCCAGGGCGAACAGGATCAGCAGGCCGAGGGCGGCGAGCCATTCGAGGGGGGTGGCGTGGGTGGAGCGGAAGCCGATCGCGACGCCGACCGCGCCGACCAGCAGGACGCTGGCGACGGACTGGATGACGCTGCCGATGACGTGGCCGGTGATGACGGAGCCGCGGTGGATGGCCATGGTGCGGAAGCGGGCGACGATGCCCTCGGTCATGTCGGTGGAGACGGAGACGGCGGTGCCGATGGTGGTGGAGCCGATGGTCATCAGGAGCAGGCCGGGCACGAGGTAGGCGATGTAGTCGGCGCGGTCTCCGCCGCCGATGCCCGCGCTCATGGTGTCGCCGAAGACGTAGACGAACAGCAGCAGGAGCATGACCGGGGTGAGGAGCAGGTTCAGGGTGAGGGAGGGGTAGCGGCGGGCGTGCAGGAGGTTGCGGCGCAGCATGGTGGTGGTGTCGCGGGCGGCGAGGGCGAGGGTGCTCATCGGACTACTTCCTTGGGCTGGTCGGTGGCGGTGAGGGCGAAGAAGACGTCGTCCAGGTCGGGGGTATGGACGGTGAGTTCGTCCGCCTCGATGCCGGCCGTGTCCAGCCGGTCGAGGATGAGTCGGAGTGCGCGCTGGCTGCCGTCGCTGGGCAGGTGCAGGGCCAGGGCGTCGTCGTCGCGGGCCGCGTCCGCGAGGGCGGTCGTGGCGGTGCGGTAGGCGGTCGGGTCGGTGAAGCGCAGGCGGATGTGGCCGCCGGGGATGAGGCGCTTGAGCTGTTCCGCGGTGCCTTCCGCGGCGATCTTTCCGTCGTGGAGGACGGCGATCCGGTCGGCGAGCTGGTCGGCCTCCTCCAGGTACTGGGTGGTGAGGAAGACCGTGACCCCGCCGGTGACGAGCTCGCGGATGATCTGCCACATGGTGTGCCGGGAGCGGGGGTCCAGACCGGTGGTCGGCTCGTCGAGGAAGATGATCCTCGGGCTGCCGACCAGCGTCATCGCGATGTCCAGCCGCCGCTTCATGCCGCCGGAGTACGTCGACGCCGGCTTCCCCGCCGCCTCCGTCAGGTCGAACCGCTCCAGGAGTTCGGCCACGACCCGGCGGCCCCGCGCCTTCGGCAGGTGGTGCAGGTCCGCCATCAGCAGCATGTTCTCCTCGCCCGTGATCAGACCGTCGACCGCGGAGAACTGGCCGGTCACACCGATCGCGGCGCGCACCGACTGCGCGGCGGTGGCCAGGTCGTGGCCGGCGACCGTGACCTGTCCGGCGTCGGCGGTGATCAGCGTGGACAGGATCTTCACGGCGGTGGTCTTGCCCGCGCCGTTCGGGCCCAGGAGGGCGAAGACCGAACCCTCCGGGACGCTCAGGTCGATGCCGTCCAGAACGGTCTTCTCGCCGTAGGACTTGCGCAGCCCGGTCGCTGCGATGGCCTGGGTGGTCATGTGAGGTACTCCTTCAGGGGCTGCGCGTCGGTCGGTGGGATGGGCTACAGGCTGCGGGCGGCGATGTCGCCGTAGGAGGTGGTGGCGCGGACGGTCAGGGCCGGAGTGCCGTCGTTCTTCAGGGTGTTGGTGACGCGGCCGTACGCGGTGCCGGCGTCGAGGACGGCGGAGACACCGGCGGCGGCGGTGATCTCGATGTCGCCCTTCTGGGTGGTGAGGTCGACCGTGCCGCCGACGGCCTGGGCGACGCGGATGTCGCCCCGGGCGGTGGTGAGGTCGGCGGAGCCGGTCAGGCGGCCGACCTCGATGTCGCCGTCGGCGGCCGTGAGGCGCAGGCTCGCGGCCTCCTCGACGGTGATCCGCCGGTAGGCGCCCTCGAAGGTGACGTCGCCGAGGCGGCCGGCGGTGGTGAGTTCGGTGGCGGCGGCGCGGGCCTCGACGCGGGAGCCGGCGGGCAGCTGGACGGTGACCTCGACGGAGCCGGTGTCGCCGCCGAGGAGGTCGTTCTTCGGCTTGGGGACCTCGATGCGCAGGACGCCGTCGGCGTAGGCGACTTCGGTGCGCTCGGCGGTCTTCACGTCGCGGCTCCGGGAGGGGTCGGCCGGCCGGACCTCGACGGTCGTGTCGGCGCGGTCGGAGGCGAGGAGGCGGATGCGTCCGGCGGGGACGGCGAGGACGGTGACGATCGCGGCGGCGGTGTCGAACTTCTGCATGGTGCTTCTCCTTGGTCGTGGCGGGCGGTGTTCCGCCGCGCTCTTTCCGATGAAGGAAAAGCTACGTTGCGTTCGCTAGTCCGGCAAGCATGTTGTTGCTTGAAATCCCTGTTTTGGCAGGTCACTTACGCGATTTCATTGCAATGGTTCTGAATCTAATGCAACAGCGCACCCTCAGTGCGTTGCAATGGAATGTCGGTGAACGCTATGCTGAGGGCTCCAGGGAGCACGGACCGCGAAGGAGACCGCGATGCCGGGAGGCAGACTCACCCAGCCCGAACGCCAGCAGATCGCCACCGGGTTGGCCGACGGCCTCGCGTACGCGGAGATCGCCCGACGCCTCGACCGCCCGACCTCGACCGTCACACGGGAGGTCATGCGCAACGGCGGCCCCACCGGCTACCGGGCCGACCTCGCCCACCGCGCCACCGAGCACCGCGCCCACCGCCGCAAGCCGGCCGCGGCCCGGGGGACGGCCGCCGTCCCCCAGGCCCACGGGCGGGACGCGGAGGCCGTGAGCGCCTTCGAGGAGACGTTCACGACCGTCATGATGGCCTCGGGCATGCCCAAGATGATGGCCCGCGTCATGGCCTGCCTCACCCTCGCCGACGCGGGCAGCCTCACCGCGTCCGAGCTCGCCGACCGCCTCCAGGTCAGCCCGGCGTCCATCTCCAAGGCGGTCGCGTTCCTCGACAGCCAGAACCTCATCCGCCGGGAGCGCGACGACCGCCGTCGCGAGCGCTACACCGTCGACGACGACGTCTGGTACCAGGCGATGACGGCCTCCGCCCGGTCCATCGCGCAGATCGTCGAGACCGCGCGGCAGGGCGTCACCGTGCTCGGCTCCGGCACTCCGGCCGGTCACCGCCTGGAGAACGTCGCCCGCTTCCTCGACTTCGTCTCCGAGTCGACGGCCCGGGCCGCCGAACAGGCCCGGGCCGTCCTCCACTCGAAGCCCCCGGCCGACCCGGAGGAGGACGCTACAGACCCAGGCGGTAGCGGATCTTCTTGACGAGCTCCGTCAGATCCGGCTGCCGGAGCAGGCTGTAGTGGTCCGCGTCCAGCTCGACGACCGTCGGCGGACGGGTCGACCAGCCCGTGGCGCCCTCCAGGAACGAGTAGTCGTCGCCCTCGGCCTTGAAGAGCGTCACCGGGCAGCTCACCTGCCGCTCCGTCAACTCCCGGAAGGTGTACGTGAACTCGAAGGTCTCCTCGACGATCGCGACGATCCGCCCGATCAGGTCCGGGTCCAGGGCCGGGAAGTCCGCCGCGACGCGCGCCACGAACCCGGCCCGGTCCACGGCCCGCACGCCCGGGTCGATCGTCCCGGCGAAGACCGAGTACAGGATCGTCACGAACGCCGGATTGCCGTACGACGCCCCGCCCGTCTCCGAGGACCGGACCTTCGGGGAGCCCGGGGCGATCAGGAAGAGGTTCTCCACCTGCTCCCCCGCCGCCTCCAGGAGGTGCGCCGACTCGAAGGCGACGCAGGCGCCGAAGGAGTAGCCCCACAGGGTGTACGGGCCGGTGGGCTGGCGGCGGCGGATCGCGGACACGTCGGCGGCGGCCATCTCGCGGATCGTCCCGTACGGCTCCTCACCCCGGTTGACGCCGTGCGCCTGCACCCCGTAGAAGGGCCGGTCGACGCCGGCCTCCTCGGCCAGGTGCCGCAGGTTCATCGTGTACCCGCCGAGCCCCGGCCAGCAGTACACCGGCGAGCCCGCGCCGGCCGCGTGGAGCCGCACCAGACGCGAGGAGGGCGTCGCGGCGGCGCCGTCCAGGCGGTGCGCGAGCTTCTCGATCGTCGGACGCTCGAAGAGGATCTGGAGCGGCAGCCCCGCGCCGAACTCCCGGTTGATCCGGGTGACAAGGGCCACCGCGATCAGCGAGTTGCCGCCGGACTCGAAGAAGTCGTCCAGGACGGAGACCGCGCCGGTCTCCTCGTACTTCAGCGCCGCCGCCCAGATCTCCGCGAGCCTGCCCTCCGTGCGCGTCCGGGGCAGGACGTGCGGGCGGCCGTGCAGTCCCGCGTTGACCACCGCGAGGCCGGCGAGCGCCTTCGTGTCCACCTTGCCGTTCGCCGACAGCGGCAGCCGGTCCAGGACCACCACCCGGTTCGGGATCATGTAGTCCGGCAGGTGGTGCGCCAGGTCGTCGCGGATCATCTCCGCCGGGCCCTTCATGTGGACCGTGTCCTCGTACATCCCCTCGCTCAGCCGCTGTTCCTCGCTCACCCGGCCGCCGACGAAGAAGTACGAAGGACCCGTCCACCGTCCCGCCGCCGTCAGGATCTCGTCCACGCGCCGGGCCGCGGGCAGCGGATGACCCGACTTCGAGCTGTAGCCCGCGGACATGAACCCGAGCCCGTGCCCGCCGAGCTGGAGGCGCTGGAGGACCCGGCCGAGATCGACGTACGCGCGGTCCGGGTCCGTCGTCCGGCTCACCGCCGTGACGCCGAACGCCGCCCGCTCGTACACCGCCTGGTTGATCGCGATGACGTGCCTCTTCTCGACGAGCGAGGGCGAGACCCGGGTCAGCGTGCCGTCCCCGTGGACGTACTGGCCCCGCGGGAGGTCCCGGACCGCGTCCCCGTGCGCCTGGACGTAGAGGTCCACCTCCGGCTCGGACCGTCTCGCCCCGTCGTACGGGACGACCTCCCAGGCCCCGTCCCCGCACCGCCTGACGTCCAGGCCGTACCCCGGCAGGACCTCCTCGAAGAGGCCCACCATGTGGCCCGCCTCGATCTCCAGGACCTCCTGGATGTTGTTCCGGTACACCGGCTCGATCGCGGCCCGCCGGCCGTGGAAGCGGAACCGGAGGAACGGTTCACCGGGCTCGTCCGACGCCTCCGTGCGGTACAGCCGGTGCCGGACCGGGTGGTAGTAGTACGTGCCCGGGTCCAGACCCGCGATCCCGCGCGCCTCCACGGACAGCTGCGTCGCGTACAGCGCGCCCGGCGAGGCGTAGCCGTACTTCGGCAGCAGCCGCTCCTCGCTCGTGAACTGCCCGAACCAGCGCAGGATCTCGCCGAGGTCGGCCGCGGTGAGACCGGCGGGCGACCGGGAGCCGATGCCCTCGGGGCGGCGGGCCAGGGCGGCGAGGACGTCGGCGCGGGTGACCTCGCCCCCCTCGTAGAAGCGGTACGTCTTGCGGGCGAAGACCGTACGGCGCATCCGCCCGGTCGGCGTCGCCCCCGGCAGCTCCACCACCGGGCAGCCCGCGAGCTCGGCGTCGTCGCGGGTGCCCGCGTTCGACAGCTGCGCCTTGACCTGGAGCTTCGACTCCTTCGACTGGTGGTGGGCGCCGTGGTTGCCCTGGTCCATCAGGGCCGCCTCCCTCGGCGACAGCTCCACGCAGGCCACCAGGTTCTGGAAGCCGGTGCGGGGCTCGTCCTTGACGATGACCGCCGCGTGCCTGACCCAGTCGTGGTCCTCGATCGCCAGCGCGATCTCGTCCAGCTCGACGCGGAAGCCGCGCAGCTTGATCTGGTTGTCCGCCCGGCCCGCGAAGTGGACCGTGCCGTCGTCGTCGATGTGCGCGAGGTCGCCCGTCCGGTACAGCCGCTCGCCGGCCGCGTCCGTCACGAACCTCTCGGCGGTCAGCTCGGGACGGTCCAGGTACCCCCGCGCCACCTGGACCCCGCCGACGCACAGCTCGCCTTCCCGCAGCCGGAAGGTCGTGCCGTACGCCGGTCTGCCGATGGGTATCGCGGCCGGTCCGTCGGCGACCGTCGCGCGGTCCACCGTGTACGACGAGGCGTTGATGGTGCACTCCGTGGGGCCGTACAGATTGACCAGCTCCGCGTCCGGCAGCTCGGCCAGCAGCCGCACGGCGAGGTTCCTGGAGAGGGTCTCGCCGCCCGAGTACACGCGGCGGAGCCCCCGGCAGGTGCCGAGCCGCTCCGTGTCCACGAGGGCCTGGAGGAGGGTCGGCACCCCCTGGAGCAGGGTCACGCCGTGCGCCCGGATCGCGTCGACGAGGCCCTCCGGGTCCCGGTGGACCCCCGGCGGGCCGACGGCCACCCGGCCGCCGACGGCCGGGGCGAGGATCTCCCACTGGGCGGCGTCGAAGCTCATCGGGGTCTTCTGAAGGACGACGGCGTCCGGGCCGAGCCCGTGCTCCGCCTCCATCCACCGCATCTGGGACACGATCGAGCGGTGCTCGACCATCACCCCCTTCGGGCGGCCGGTGGAACCGGAGGTGTAGATGACGTACGCGAGGTGGTGCGGCGCGGGGCCCGCGGGCGGTCTCCCCGGCCGGACGTCCCCGGGGGTCACGACCCTCGTGCCCGGCGGGGCGAGGTCCACGACCCGGTCCCGGAAGCGGTCCTGGGTCACCACGACCCGGGCGCCGCTGTCCTCGATCATGTACCGGAGGCGTTCCTCCGGGTACTCCGGGGAGAGCGGGACGTACGCGCCGCCGGACAGGACGACGCCCCAGATGCCGGTCATCAGGCCGAGCGACGGCTCGACGTGGACACCGACCCGGTCGTCGGGACGGACGCCGAGCGCGTGCAGGTGCGCGGCGAGGGCGGCGGCGGTGTCGTACAGCTCCCGGTAGGAGAGCGTGTCCTGGCCGAAGGTGACGGCGGGGGTGTGCGGGTGCGCGTCGACGTGCGCGCGCAGAAGCCGGTCGAGCGTGCTCATGGGGTCCCTTCGGGTGGGGGCCCACCCCCGTTGTGGGCATGCGTTCCGCCGGGGCGGAACGGGTGGGCACAACGGAACGGCGCCCTTGCCGGCGCCGGAGGCTCATGTGCGTGGACCCGCACCCCCGGTGCGGCACACCGGTGGTGCGGGCCAGGGCACGGAACGCGGAGGCCCCGCTGAGGGCGCCGTCCCGTGTGCCCACCCGTCCCGCCCCAGCGGGACGATTGCCCACACGGGGGCGGGGCGTAGGCCCACACGGGGCCGCGGGGCCACCCGGGCGTGGGCGACGGGCCCCGACGGGCGCGGGCCCACGCGGGGCGCGCCCCGCACGGGACGGGGGTGAGCCCACGCGGGCGGCGGCACGGGCACGCCCGCGCGGGCACACGGGCGCGGCGCGCGGGCCCGCACGGGCTCAGCGGTAGATCAGGAGTTCGTGTTCCGCCGCGCCCGTCAGTTCGTACCGCGTCCGCACCAGCGGCCGCCCCGCGTAGATCCGGATCAGCGTCGCCGCGTCGCCGTGGAAGCGGGCCGTCGGCCGGCCCTCGATCGGGTTGCCGAGGGAGACCGGGTGGTCGTCCCGGTCCGCGAGGACGCCGACCAGGCGCGGCGTCTCCCGGCGGCGGCTCGTCACGGACAGCAGCGGGAGGGCCAGGTCGAGCGCCGCGCCGCAGTAGGCGCCGGGCTCCCCGAAGGCCTCCCGGACGTCTCCGGCGTGGACCCACTCACCGAGCGCCACCGCGTCGAGGCGGCCGTCCTCGCGGTCCGCGATGACCGGGCCCGCCTCCGTCAGACCGCGTTCGAGTTCGTCGAGGATCCGGCCGACGGGCCACTCCTCGCGCTCGGCGACGTCGCAGGCGTTGGCCTCCGGCAGGAAGACGCCCTCCTCCAGCCGGCCCTCGACGATCCGGACGAGCGCCGCACCGCAGTGGGCGAGGACCTGGCGCGCGGTCCAGCCGGGGCACGCGGTGCGGAGCTCGTAGGCCTCCTCGGGGGTGCGCCGCAGGAGCGGCATCAGCAGGTCCCGCTCCGTGCGGAGGAGACGGTCCGGGAGCCACGGGTCACGTGTGTCGTCCGTACACATCTCAGTAGCGGTAGTGGTCCGGCTTGTACGGCCCCTCGACCGGGACCCCGATGTACGACGCCTGCTCGGGGCGGAGCGTCGTCAGGCGGACGCCGAGCGCCTCCAGGTGGAGGCGGGCGACCTTCTCGTCCAGGTGCTTCGGGAGCGTGTACACGCCCACCGGGTAGTCGGACGTCTTCGTGAAGAGCTCGATCTGGGCCAGGGTCTGGTCCGCGAAGGAGTTCGACATCACGAAGGACGGGTGACCGGTCGCGTTGCCGAGGTTCAGCAGCCGGCCCTCGGACAGCACGATGACGACCTTGCCGTCCTCGAACGTCCACGTGTGGACCTGCGGCTTCACCTCGTCCTTCACGATCCCGGGGATCCGCGCGAGCCCCGCCATGTCGATCTCGTTGTCGAAGTGGCCGATGTTCCCCACGATCGCCTGGTGCTTCATGCGGGCGATGTCGGACGCCATGATGATGTCCTTGTTGCCCGTCGTCGTGATGAAGAGGTCGGCCGTCTCCACCACGTCCTCCAGGGTGGCGACCTGGTAGCCGTCCATCGCCGCCTGGAGCGCGCAGATCGGGTCGATCTCCGTGACGATCACCCGGGCGCCCTGGCCCCGCAGCGACTCCGCCGACCCCTTGCCGACGTCGCCGTAGCCGCAGACGACGGCCGTCTTGCCGCCGACGAGGACATCGGTGGCGCGGTTGATGCCGTCGATCAGGGAGTGGCGGCAGCCGTACTTGTTGTCGAACTTCGACTTCGTCACCGCGTCGTTCACGTTGATCGCCGGGAAGAGCAGCTCGCCGTCGCGGTGCATCTCGTACAGCCGGTGGACGCCCGTCGTGGTCTCCTCCGTCACGCCCCGGATCGACGCCGCGATCGCCGGCCAGTCCAGCTCCGTGCGCTCCAGGAGGGCGCGGACGACGGCCAGTTCCTCGTTCGACGCCTCCGGCAGCACACCCGTCTTGCGGTGCTCCACGCCCTTGTGGACGAGCAGCGTCGCGTCCCCTCCGTCGTCCAGGATCATGTTCGGCCCGTCCGCGCCCGGCCAGGTCAGCGCCTGCTCCGTGCACCACCAGTACTCCTCCAGCGTCTCGCCCTTCCAGGCGAAGACCGGGATGCCGGCGGCGGCGATCGCGGCCGCCGCGTGGTCCTGGGTGGAGTAGATGTTGCAGGACACCCAGCGGACCTCGGCACCCAGCGCCACCAGCGTCTCGATCAGGACGGCCGTCTGCACCGTCATGTGGAGGGAGCCGGTGATCCGCGCCCCGGCCAGCGGCTGCCGCTCGGCGTACTCGCGGCGGATGGCCATCAGGCCCGGCATCTCGTGCTCGGCCAGCGTGATCTCCTTGCGGCCGAAGTCCGCGAGGCCGATGTCGGCGACCTTGAAGTCGGTGAAGTCAGACATGCGCTGCAACTCTCCTTGCACTCATGATGGTTCGATGGATTTCCAGGGCCGCCGTCGACTTGTTGAGCGTGATGTAGTGCAGGCCCGGCGCACCCTCGTCGAGCAGCCGCAGGCCCATCGCGGTCGCGTGCTCGACCCCGGTGCGGTACGCCGCGGCCGGGTCGTCCTTCGCCGCCTCCAGGCGGTGCGCCAGGTCCTCGGGGAAGGCGGCGTCCGACAGCTCGGCGAAGCGCCGGATCTGGCGGACGTCGGTGGCCGGCATGATCTCCGGGATGATCGGGGTGTCGCAGCCGGCGGCGGCGACCCGGTCGCGCAGCCGCAGGTAGTCCTCGGCGTCGAAGAACATCTGCGTGATGGCGTAGTCCGCGCCCGCCCGGCACTTGGCGACGAAGTGCGCGAGGTCGTCCGGGGCGTGGCGGGACCGGGGGTGGCCCTCCGGGAAGGCCGCCACCCCGATCCGGAAGTCGCCCAGCGAGCGCACCAGCTCGACGAGTTCGTACGCGTACCGGAAGCCCTTCGGGTGCGGGGTCCAGGTGCCGCGCGGGTCGCCCGGCGGGTCGCCGCGCAGCACGAGGACGTCCCGGACCCCGGCGTCGGCGTAGGCGCCGATGATGGACCGCAGTTCGGCGACGGAGTGCCCGACGGCCGTCAGGTGCGCGACCGGCCGCAGGGTCGTCTCCGTCACGATCCGCTGCGTGACGTCGATCGTCCGGTCGCGGGACGACCCGCCCGCGCCGTACGTCACGGAGACGAAGTCCGGCGCGAGCGCCTCCACGCGCCGGATCGCGTCCCACAGGGTCTGTTCGCCCCGGTCGGTCTTCGGCGGGAAGAACTCGAAGGAGTACGTGGGGTTCACCTGCGGCCTCCCGCGTTGAAGTAGCTCGCCTCGGGGTGGTGGACGACGATCGCGTCCGTGGACTGCTCGGGGTGCAGCTGGTACTCCTCCGACAGCACGACCCCGATGCGCTCCGGCCGGAGCAGCGCGGCGATCTTCGCCCGGTCCTCCAGGTCGGGGCAGGCCGGGTAGCCGAGGGAGTAGCGGCAGCCCTGGTACTCGGTGCGCAGCATCCCCTCCAGGCCGGCCGGGTCCCCGGCGCCGATGCCCCAGTCCTCGCGGACCCGGGCGTGCCAGTACTCGGCCAGGGCTTCGGCCAGCTGGACGGACAGGCCGTGGAGTTCCAGGTAGTCGCGGTAGGAGTCGGCGGCGAAGAGCCGGGCGGTCTCCTCGCCGATCCGGGATCCGACGGTGACGACCTGGAGGGCGACCGCGTCCACCTCGCCGGATTCCTCGGCGCGGTGGAAGTCGGCCAGGCAGAGGCGGCGGCCCCGCTGCTGGCGGGGGAAGGAGAAGCGGGTCCGCTCGCCTCCGTCCTCGTCCAGGACGATCAGGTCGTCGCCCTTGGACACACAGGGGAACCAGCCGTGGACGACGGCCGCTTCGACGAGACGCTCGCGTTCGATCCGGTCGAGCAGGGCCCGCAGCCTCGGCCTGCCCTCGGTCTCGATGGTCGCGTCGTCCTTCAGCCCCCACTGGCCCTTGAAGAGGGCGGTCTCGTCGAGCCAGGGGGCGTACGCGGCGAGGGGGATGCCGGTGGTGACCTTCGTCCCGAGGAAGGGGGGCTCGGGTACGGGGTTGTCGGCGGCGACGTCGGAGCGTCCGGCCGGCTCGGGCTCCCGGACCTCGACCAGGGGGGCGGTCCGCTTCGGCACCCTGCGCTGTTTCAGCGGCGGCAGGGTGGCCCCGGGGACGCCGCGCTTGACGCCCATGAGGGCGTCCATGAGGCGCAGGCCCTCGAAGGCGTCGCGGGCGTAGCGGACCTCGCCCTGGTAGATCTCGTGGAGGTCCTGCTCGACGTAGGCGCGGGTGAGGGCGGCGCCGCCGAGGATCACGGGGAAGCGGGACGCCAGTCCCCGGCCGTTCAGCTCCTCCAGGTTCTCCTTCATGATCACGGTGGACTTGACCAGGAGACCGGACATGCCGATGACGTCCGCCCTGTGTTCCTCCGCGGCCTCCAGGATCGCGGAGACCGGCTGCTTGATGCCGATGTTGACGACGTTGTAGCCGTTGTTGGACAGGATGATGTCGACCAGGTTCTTGCCGATGTCGTGGACGTCGCCGCGCACGGTGGCCAGGACGATCGTGCCCTTGCCGTCCGCGTCCGACTTCTCCATGTGCGGCTCCAGGTGGGCCACCGCCGTCTTCATGACCTCGGCGGACTGGAGCACGAACGGCAGCTGCATCTGACCCGAGCCGAAGAGCTCGCCGACCGTCTTCATGCCGTCGAGCAGGATCTCGTTGACGATCTCCAGCGCGGGACGCGCGGTCAGGGCCTCGTCGAGGTCGGCCTCCAGGCCGTTCTTCTCGCCGTCGACGATCCGCCGCTTCAGCCGCTCGTCCAGCGGCAGCGCGAGCAGCTCCTCCGCCTTTCCGGCCTTGAGCGACTGCGCCGTCGCGCCCTCGAACAGCTCCAGGAGCCGCTGGAGCGGGTCGTACCCCTCCCGCCGGCGGTCGTGGATCAGGTCGAGCGCGACCTCGACCTGCTCCGGCTCCAGGCGGGCGATCGGCAGGATCTTCGACGCGTGCACGATCGCGGAGTCCAGCCCGGCCTTCACGCATTCGTCGAGGAAGACCGAGTTGAGGACGATCCGCGCCGCCGGGTTGAGCCCGAAGGAGATGTTCGACAGGCCGAGCGTCGTCTGGACCTCGGGGTGGCGGCGCTTCAGCTCGCGGATCGCCTCGATCGTGGCGACGCCGTCCTTGCGGGACTCCTCCTGACCCGTGCAGATCGTGAAGGTCAGGGCGTCGATCAGGATGTCCGACTCCCTGATCCCCCAGTTGCCCGTGAGGTCGCCGATGAGCCGCTCGGCGATCGCGACCTTGTGCTCGGCCGTCCGCGCCTGCCCCTCCTCGTCGATGGTGAGCGCCATGAGCGCCGCGCCGTGCTCCTTGGCGAGCGCGGTGACCTGCGCGAAGCGGGACTCGGGGCCGTCGCCGTCCTCGTAGTTCACCGAGTTGATGACGGCCCGCCCGCCGAGCTTCTCCAGACCGGCCCGCAGCACCCCCACCTCGGTGGAGTCCAGCACGATCGGCAGCGTGGAGGCGGTCGCGAACCGCCCCGCCAGCTCCGCCATGTCCGCGGCGCCGTCCCGGCCCACGTAGTCGACGCACAGGTCGAGCAGGTGCGCGCCCTCGCGGATCTGGTCGCGGGCCATCTCGACGCAGTCGTCCCAGCGGCCTTCGAGCATGGCCTCGCGGAACTTCTTCGAGCCGTTGGCGTTCGTCCGCTCGCCGATCGCCAGGTACGAGGTGTCCTGCCGGAACGGCACGTGGCTGTACAGCGAGGACGCGCCCGGCTCCGTGACCGGGCGCCGCTCCAGGACGGCGGCGCCCCGCACCCGCTCCACGATCTCCCGCAGGTGCTCCGGGGTCGTGCCGCAGCAGCCGCCCACCAGGGCCGGCCCGTACTCCCGCACGAACTGCTCCTGGGCGTCCGCCAGTTCGGTCGGCGACAGCGGATAGTGCGCGCCGTCCGAGGTCAGCACCGGCAGGCCCGCGTTCGGCATCACCGAGATCGGGATCCGCGCGTGCCGCGACAGGTGCCGCAGGTGCTCGGCCATCTCCACCGGGCCCGTCGCGCAGTTCAGCCCGATCATGTCGATGCCCAGCGGTTCGAGCGCGGTCAGCGCCGCCCCGATCTCCGAGCCGAGCAGCATCGTCCCGGTCGTCTCCACGGTGACCTGGACGATCACCGGGAGGTCCGCGCCGACCCAGTCCAGGGCCCGGCGGGCGCCGATGACGGCCGCCTTCGTCTGGAGCAGGTCCTGCGAGGTCTCGATGAGCAGGGCGTCGGCGCCGCCCCGGATCAGGCCCTCCGCGTTCTGCTGGAAGGCGTCCCGGAGGGGCTCGTACGGGACGTGCCCGAGGGTCGGCAGCTTCGTGCCGGGCCCCATGGAGCCGAGGACCCAGCGGGGCCGCCCGTCGCCGGCCGTGTGGGCGTCGGCGGAGGCGCGGGCGATCCGGGCGCCGGCCTCGGACAGCTCGTACACCTGGTTCTCGATGCCGTACTCGGCGAGCGCGGCGAGGTTCGCCCCGAAGGTGTTGGTCTCGACGCAGTCGACGCCGACGGCGAAGTAGGCGTCGTGGACGGCCGCGACGACGTCGGGGCGCGTGAGGTTGAGGATCTCGTTGCAGCCCTCCAGGTTCCGGAAGTCGTCCATCGACGGGTCGGCGGCCTGGAGCATCGTGCCCATCGCCCCGTCGGCGACGACGACCCGCGTGGCGAACTCCTCGCGCAGGGACCGTCTCATGTGAGCCCCCTCAGATGGGTGACCAGGGTGGCCGTGCAGCCCACCCCGTACGTCGTCCTGATCCGGTCCAGGAGGGAGTCCCGGTGCAGCCGGTACTCCTGCGTCCCGACGTAGTCGAGGACGGTCGCCGCGACCGCGCAGCCCAGCTGCGCCGCGCACCGCTCGGGCACGCCCCACAGGGTCGCGGCGAGGAAACCGGCCCGGAAGGCGTCCCCGACACCGGTCGGGTCGACGACGGCCGGGACCTCCACCGCCGGGACGGCGAGCGGGTCGCGGCCCTCGCCCCGGATGCGGACGCCGGCCTCGCCGTGGGTGGTGACCCAGGTGGTGACCCGGCGCAGCACCTCGGCCTCCGTCCAGCCGGACTTCTCCAGGAGGAGAGCCGTCTCGTACTCGTTGGTGAAGAGGAACCGGGCCCCGTCCACCAGCTCCCGCACCTCTGCCCCGTCGAGCCGCGCCAGCTGCTGCGACGGATCGGCGGCGAAGGGGATCCCCAGGTCACGGCAGGTGCGGGTGTGCCGGAGCATGGCCTCGGGGTCGTCCGGGGAGACCAGGACCAGCTCCAGGCGACCGGTGCGCGCCACGACCTCGCGGAGGTCGATCTCGCGCGCCTCGGCCATCGCCCCGGCGTAGAAGGTGGCGATCTGGTTCTGGGCCCGGTCGGTGGTACAGACGAAGCGGGCGGTGTGGAGCGACGCGCTGACGCGCACCGCGTCGGTGTCCACACCGTGCTCCTTGAGCCAGACCCGGTACGGCTCGAAGTCGGCGCCGACCGCGCCCACGAGGACGGGCCGCAGGCCGAGGACGCCGAGTCCGAAGGCGATGTTCGCTGCCACTCCGCCGCGCCTGACCTCCAGGTTGTCGGCGAGGAACGACAGGGAGACCCGGTCGAGCCGGTCGGCGAGCAGCTGCTCGCTGAACCAGCCGGGGAAGGTCATCAGATGGTCGGTCGCGATGGATCCCGTGACAGCGAGGCGCATGCCCTAAGCCCCCGCCGCCTTCTTGAGGGCCGCCACGCGGTCGGTGCGCTCCCAGGTGAACTCGGGCAGCTCGCGTCCGAAGTGGCCGTACGCCGCGGTCGCCGCGTAGACGGGCCGCTTGAGGTCCAGGTCGCGGATGATCGCCGCCGGCCTCAGGTCGAAGACGGCCGACACCGCCTCCTGGATCGTCTCGTCGGGGAGGGTGCCGGTGCCGAAGGTCTCGACGAAGAGGCCGACCGGCTCCGCCTTGCCGATCGCGTACGCGACCTGCACCTCGCAGCGGCGGGCGAGACCGGCCGCGACGACGTTCTTCGCGACCCAGCGCATCGCGTAGGCCGCCGAGCGGTCCACCTTCGACGGGTCCTTGCCGGAGAAGGCGCCGCCGCCGTGCCGGGCCATCCCGCCGTACGTGTCGATGATGATCTTCCGGCCGGTGAGTCCGGCGTCGCCCATCGGGCCGCCGACCTCGAAGCGCCCGGTCGGGTTGACCAGGAGCCGGTAGCCGTCGGACTCCAGGCCGACGCCCTCCTCGGCGAGCTGCTTCAGGACGTGCTCGACGACGTACTCGCGGACGTCCGGGGTGAGCAGGCCGTCGACGGAGATGTCGGCCGCGTGCTGCGAGGAGACGACGACCGTGTCCAGGCGAACCGGGCGGTCCCCGTCGTACTCGATGGTGACCTGCGTCTTGCCGTCCGGCCGCAGGTAGGGCACGGTGCCGTCCTTGCGGACCTCGGTCAGCCGCCGGGACAGACGGTGGGCGAGTGCGATCGGCAGCGGCATCAGCTCGGCCGTGTCGTCGCAGGCGTAGCCGAACATCAGGCCCTGGTCGCCGGCGCCCTGGGCCGCCAGCTCGTCGTCCGCGCCGCCGACGCGGGCCTCGTGCGCGGTGTCGACGCCCTGCGCGATGTCCGGGGACTGCGCCCCGATGGACACCGACACGCCGCAGGAGGCGCCGTCGAAGCCCTTCGCGGAGGAGTCGTAGCCGATGTCGAGGACGGCCTCGCGCACCAGCTGGGCTATCGGCGCGTACGCGGAGGTGGTGACCTCGCCGGCGATGTGGACCTGGCCGGTGGTGATCAGGGTCTCCACCGCGACCCGGGAGTGCGGGTCCTCGGCGAGCAGGGCGTCGAGGATGGTGTCGCTGATCCGGTCGGCGATCTTGTCGGGGTGCCCCTCGGTCACGGACTCCGAGGTGAAGAGGCGGCGGCTCATGCCTGGGCCTCCGCCGGGGTCTTGAAGAAGTGCTGCTCGATGGCGCCGAGGGTGCGGATGGAGTCGACCTCCAGGGTCTCCATCTGGATGGCGGTGCCGCTCTCCTGCTCCAGGAGGAAGACGAACTCGACGAAGGACAGCGAGTCGATGAGGCGGTTCTCGATCAGGTCCAGGTCGGACGCGATGTCGTCGCGCTCGGGGTGACGCTCGAGGATCCAGCTCTTCACCGTCTGCAGGCCGTCGGCCATGGTTGCGCTCCTTGTCAGCTGCTGTGGGATACGTAAGGGGTGGGGGCGATGATCGGCGCGGCGACCGCGACCGCGTAGTCCACGTCGTGGCTGATGGACACGGTGATCTCGGTGATGCCGGACTCCGCCGCCATCTCGGCGGCCGTCCGGTGCAGCTCCACGAGCGGCCAGCCGCCCTCGGAGCGCCGCACCACGATGTCCGGCCACGGCAGGAACCGGCCGCGGACCCGTAAGGTCTTGAACGCCGCTTCCTTCGCCGCGATCCGTCCGCAGAGGCTCAGGACGTCGAGCCCGGAGGAGGTGCGGCAGTCGGCGAGCTCGCCGGGGGTGAGCATCCGCTCGAAGAACCGCTCCCCGTACTGGGCGAGGAGCCTGCGGACACGGTTGACGGACACGATGTCCATGCCGAGGTTCGCCCACCCCAGGCCGCCCGCCGGCGGGGCGGCGGGACGGGCCGGCACGTCAGATCACCGGCCCGGCCGCGACGCTCGTGCCGGCCGACGCCCCGCGGGTGGCGTCGAGCACCGCCCGGGTGGCGGCCTCCCAGCCGCCGTGCCGGCGGGTGAGGGCCGACAGCCACCGCTCCAGGCCGAAGGCGACGCAGCTGGTGAAGGCCGGGCCGCCGGTGGACTCCAGGGTGATGTCGCAGCGCTCGCCGAAGAAGTTCCGGTGCGTGTTGACCGAGGCGATCGCCAGGTCCTCGTACAGGAACTCGTGCTTCACCGGGGTGAGGCGCTGGAGGACCGCCTTGGAGCTGCCCTTGTCGAAGAAGGGGTCGCAGGCGGCCTCCCTGCGCAGCGGCAGGTCGAGGGCCTCCGCGAAGGCCTGGATGCGGGTGGTGAACGCGGCGAGGTGGTCCTCGGCGTGCTCACGGCCGCCGAGGGCGACGATCTCCCGCATGCGGAAGCCGAGCTGGCGCCGCATGCCCTCGTAGTGCGTCTCCTTGCGGAAGCACCAGGAGCAGATCGTGACGAGGGTGTCGTCGGCGACCCGGGTGCCCTGGTGGGTGAGGTAGACGGCGTAGCAGGACGCCGAGGGCAGTCCGAGCGCGGCGGGTTCGAGCGCCTCGCTCGGGAAGCAGCCGGTCTCGGCGGAGAAGGGCGTGGTCGCGCGGCGCTCCAGGTCGAGCGGGGCGGCGACGACGGCCTGATGGGGGAAGTTGTCGTAGTAGTCGAGCCGGGCCAGGTCGGCGGCCGGGAGGAGCGGGGGCATGGTCATCGGACGGGCGCCCGCGGCCACTCCCCAGCCCTCGAAGGTGTCGTCGAGGAGCCGCAGCAGGCGGGTCGCCTCCGGGCCGAGGGTGGGCAGGCCCCTGGTCTCCCCGACGGTCTCGGGGGTCGTCACGGTCATGGTCGGTGCACCTCTCAGGTGAGGGCTCTCGGGTGAGGGGGGTCGCTCAGAGGACGGGCAGGGTGTCGTCGGCGAAGATCCCCGTCTTCAGGAAGAAGGAGAGCGGCTTGCGGATCGCCTTGCGCTCGTGGGCGCGGCGGGAGCCGTCGGCGATCAGCGCGTTGCGCAGGGCGAGCGGGTCGGCGACGCCGGCGTCCTTGTACACGTGGGGGTTGTAGAGCGAGTTGATGCTGTAGACGACGTACCGCTTGAGGTACGCCTCGACCTCGCGGACCCGCTCGGCGCTCACGGCCTGGCACATCCGCTGGTACAGCAGGGAGACCAGCTCGCGCCCGAAGGCGATGTGGCGGGACTCGTCCTGGTGGTGGATGCGGTTGACCTCGCGGATGGTGTGGCAGAGGGAGGTGTCCTTCGCCATCCGGGCGTTGTAGTGGTCGACGAGCTCCTCGAAGAAGAGGATGCGGGTGAAGACGAGGAAGTTCTCGACCTCGGGCTCCCAGGCCGCGTCGGCGCGCATGGCGGTGGAGCCGTAGATCTTGTGGCCGTAGCGCCGGCAGAACTCGGAGAAGAACCACATGTGTTCGTTCTCCTCGCCGATGAAGTGGTGGAAGAAGTCCGAGGGGACCTCGAAGCCGGGCATGTGGATGCGGCCGACGACCTCGATGAGCAGCTCGCGGATGCCGTGCACGTTGAGGCTGTAGAAGTTGACGGACTCCCACTTCGACAGGCGCCGAAGCGTTTCCTCACCGAGGGTGTCGTAGTGCTCGGTGCCGTAGACGGTGAGCAGCTCCGGCGTCATCCAGAAGCGGTCCTCCTCCAGCGTCTCGGGCCACTGGAAGGTCTGGTACGGGTTGTAGTAGTCCTCGACGGAACGCTCGCTGAGGCGCTCCAGGACTTCCATGAAGCGGTCGGTGACGGGCAGGGCGGCAACGCCCATGACGGTTCTCCTCGCTGACTTCGGGGGTTACGGCCGGACTTCGTAGACCGCGTTGACCGGGGTCTCGGTGGCGCGCCGCCAGCGGGTGAAGCCGGCCTCCTCGGCGATGGCCCGGAAGGCCTTCTCGCCGGAGTGGTTGCCGAGGGCGTGCGGGCCGCGCTGGGCGACCGCGACGGGCAGGCACATCACGGCGGACAGGGCCATGAACATGCGGGCGGCGGGGGTCTGGGTGTCGATGTCCTGCGGGGAGACGTTGGACTCGACGAGCATCCAGGTGCCGTCCGCGTCGAGGGACTTGTGGACGTGCTGGGCGGCGGCGACCGGGTCGCCCATGTCGTGCAGGGCGTTGAAGAAGCACACCAGGTCGTAGCCGGAGCCGGGGTAGTCGTCGGCGGAGGCGACCTCGAAGACGACCCGGTCGGACAGGCCGGCCTCCTCGGCGAGCTCCCGCGCGATGGAGATGGCCTCCTCGGAGTAGTCGAAGCCGTGGACGGTGGCGTGCGGGAAGGCCTTCGCGATGAGCAGGGTGGTGTGTCCGACGCCGCAGCCCACGTCGGCGACGGTGCCTCCGGCGTCGAGCTTGCCGGTGACCTCGTGCAGGGCGGGCAGCCAGTCGGGCACGAGCTTGTGCTCGTACGTGGGCTGGAAGAAGGAGCCCATGCCGGTGTCGAGGGCCGCGTCGTGCTCGGCCCAGCCGACGCCGTCGCCGGTGCGGTAGGCGTCGACGAGCAGGTCCTCCGTGGCGTACAGCGCCTTGAGGGCGGTGAAGAACCCGGCGGCGTAGGTGACGGCCGTGGGGTCGGCGAGGACTTCGACGTGGTCGGCGGGGAGCGTGTACGTGAGGGAGCTGGGGTGCCGCTCGACGTAGCCGGCGGACAGCTGGGCGTGCAGCCACTCCTCGACGTACCGCTCGTCCGTGCCGGTCGCCGCCGCGAGGGCGGCGGCGGTGAGCGGGCCCCGCTCGGCCAGCGCCCGGTAGAGGCCGAGGCGCTCGCCGAGGGCGACGGTCAGGCCGCGGACGGCCGCGCCGGCGTCGGTGATGACCCTCTGGTGGAAGTCGTGGGCGCTCATGCGGCCGTCTCCTCCTCGTACGTCGGCAGGTCGCAGGTGAACAGGAAGGAGCGGGGGACGCGCGGCACGGTGCGGGCCGGGACCGGGTAGGGCCAGCGGCCGAACGCGGCGCCGTCCTCACCGGGCTGCCTGACCTCGCGCACGGCCCAGCCGCAGTCGGCGAGCAGCGCCTCGGGCTCCTCGGTGCCGAAGAGCCAGGGGTTGCCGTCCTCCTCCAGGGCTTTCATGAAGGCGCGGGCGAGCGGGTTCTCCAGGGCCGACTTGGAGATGACGTCGCCGAGCAGCACGGAGCCGGGCGCGGCGTGCGCGGAGAGCGTCGAGATGAGGGTCCGTACGGCCTGCTCCGGCAGGAAGAACAGCAGGCCCTCGACCACCCACAGGACGGGCTCCTCGCTCTTCCAGCCGGCCTCCTTCAGGGGTCCGGTCCAGTCCTGGGTGAGGTCGACGGGGACGGTGACCCTGGTCCGTCCGGCGGGCCGGGGCTCGTCCTTGAGCATCTCGGCCTTGGCCTCCAGGAGGGCCGGGCGGTCGAGCTCGTAGACGGTGACGCCGTCCGGCCAGGGCAGCCGGAAGAAGCGGGTGTCCATGCCGGCGGCGAGGAAGACGACCTGACGGATGCCGCGCTCCTCCACGGCCTTCACGACGGCCCGGTCGAGGTAGGTGGTGCGGATGGCGAGGAACGGCACGATGCCGCCCCCGTCGTAGCGCGCGAGCAGCTCGAAGCCGGTCTCGTCGGCGACGGTGCGCGCGTAGGGATCGGCGAACAGCCGGTCCTCGCGCTCGGTCTCCAGGGCGCGCGCGGCGGCGGTCCACTGGGCGGTGCGGGATACGGCCTCCACAGGAGGTCCCCCTTCGGGTCGGGTTGCGGGAAGTACGGACGGCCGTGCTCGGGGCCCGACGGACGGACGGTCCGTCAGGCGCTCATGACCGGGACACAGGTCTTGGCCGGTCGCGCACAGGCGACGGGATCCTCGGCCGCGGGCATCGACGACAGATGGCCGGCCTCGGAGCCGGCGGGCCGCCGGCGGAAGATGCTGTGCAGGATCATGCTGAACACGGCCGTCCCGTCGGGGGCCACGAGCGTGCACCGCGGCTTGACGGTGCCGGTGGCGGGGTTGAACGGCGACGGGGTGGAGCCGAGGATCTCGACGCGCGCGGTGAGCACGTCACCCGGGCGGACGGGCCGCAGGTAGCGGACCTCGTCGATGCCGGGCGAGCCCGTACAGGCGCTGTAGGCGAGCAGTCCGTCGACGTAGCGCCGCATGAACATCGCCTGGGTGTGGAACCCGCTCGCGATCAGTCCGCCGAACGGGGATTCCTCCGCGAGCCCGGGGTCCGTGTGGAAGGGCTGCGGGTCGAAGCGCCTGCCGAACTCCAGCACCTCCTCCGCCGTGACGGTGACGGTGCCCAGCTCGTGGACGTCGCCGGGCCGGAAGTCCTCGAAGTAGCGCATCGCGCGCCCCCCTTGACCTAGGAGTGTCTTTTCCTGGCACCTCCAAATCTACGAATCAGCCCTTTATTTTGTCAACCCAAAAGACGGGCCGGTGGCCCGTCCTGAAGGGCTTGCTCCAGGTCGGCCCAGAGGTCCTCGACGTCCTCGATGCCGACGGACATCCGCACGAGCCCCGGAGCGATCCCCGCGGCCGCCAGCGCGTCCTCGTCCAGCTCGCGATGGGACGTGGACGCCGGATGGGCGACGAGCGTCTCCACGCCGCCGAGCGAGAGCGCGAGCCGGGCGAGCCGGACCCGCTCGATGAAGGCCCGGCCGGCCTCCCGGCCCCCCGCGAGCTGCACGGAGAGCAGCCCGCCCCCGCCGGCCAGGACCTTCCGGGCGGTGTCGTACGAGGGGTGGTCCGGGCGCCACGGGTAGCACACGGCCGCCACCTCGGCGCGGGCCGCGAACAGCTCGGCGAGCGCGGCGGCGTTGGCGCAGTGCTCGCGCATCCGCAGCGGCAGCGTCGGGATCCCGCGCAGGGTGAGCCAGGCCGCGAACGGGTCGGCGCAGGCGCCGAGTTCGACCGTCCGGGGCCACACCCCGCGGCGCAGCGCCTCGTCGGCGAAGACGGCGACGCCGCCGAGGACGTCCGAGTGCCCGGAGAGGTACTTGGTGGTGGAGTGGACGACGACGTCGGCGCCGAGCTCCAGGGGGCGGCACAGCACGGGCGAGGCGAGCGAGTTGTCGACCAGGCTCGTCACCCCGAGGGCACGGGCCGCGGCGAGCAGTCCGGGCAGGTCGGGGACCTGGCCGGTGGGGTTGGCGATCGTCTCCAGGACAAGGAGCCGGGTGGCGGGGTGCACGGCGGCGGCCTCCAGCTCGGCCGGGTCGTCGCCGGATATCCGGACGACCTCGATCCCGTACCGCTCGGCCAGGTCCGAGAGGACCGCGTGCGTCCCGCCGTACAGGCAGCGCTGGGCGACCACCCGGTCGCCGGGCCGCAGCAGGGCGAGGAGCACGCCGCTGATCGCGCCCATGCCGGAGGCGAAGGCGATGGCCCCCTCGCCGCCCTCCAGACCGGCGAGGGTCTGCTCCAGGGCCCGGACGGTCGGATTGCCCCGGCGGCTGTAGACGTAGCGCCCGTCGGGGCCGGCCATCGCGTCGGCGAGGTCGGCGGCGGAGTCGAAGGCGAAGGCGGAGGACTGCACGAGGGGGACGGAGAGCGGCCGGCTGCCGCCGGGCATGGGCTCGTTGACGACGTGCACGGCGCGGGTGCGGAGTTCCACGGCTTTCCTTTCGGAGTACGCGAAATTCGGGACATACGGGAAAGGGGCCGCCCGGCGTCCGCGGCGCGGACGTCGGGCGGCCCCTCGGGGGCGGGGCTCAGGCCGAGACCTTCTCGCCCTGCGGCGCGGGCGCGGCGGCGGCCTCCGCCGCGACGGCCTTGTCGCTCTTCATGACGAGGAGGGTGACGACACCGCCGACGGCGGCGACGATCGCGGCGCCGACGAAGGCGGACGAGAAGCCGTCGGTCAGCTTCGGCAGGTTGCCGAGCTGGTCGGCGCCCTGCGACATGGCGACGGCGGTCAGCGCGGCGAGGCCCAGCGCGGAACCGACGTTGTAGGTGGTGTTGACGATGCCGGAGGCGAGACCGGCCTGCTCCTGCGGGGCGCCGGACATGGCCGCGATCATCGCCGGGATGTAGGCGAGGGACATGCCGAGGGCGGCGACGAGCGAGGCCGGCAGCACGTCGACCAGGAAGGAGCCGGTGGGCGGGACGGCGGCGAGCCAGACCAGGCCCGCGGCGAGGACGAGCAGACCGCCGGCGATGAGCGGCTTGGCGCCGACCTTCATCATGAGCCGGGCCGTGATCGCCGTCATGAAGATCATGAGGAGCACGGTCATCGGGAGCAGCGCCGCACCGGACTCGAAGGCGCCGAAGCCCAGGACCTGCTGGAGGTACAGGTTGAGGAAGTACCACATCGGGATCCAGGCGGCGCCGAGCAGCGTCATCGCCAGGTTGGCCGAGCCGAGGCGCGGGACCCGCCAGACGCTGAGCGGCATGAGGGGCTCGCGGATGCTCTTCTGGATCACGAAGAACAGGACGAGGAGGACGGCGGCGCCGGCCAGCTCCAGGACGGTGGCGGTGGCGCCCCAGCCGACCTCGGGGGCGCGGACGACGGCGAAGACGGCGAGCGCGAGACCGGCGGTGACGGCGACGGCGCCGAGGACGTCGACGGAGCCGCGGCGGGACTGGACGTCCGGCAGGAGCTTGGTCGCGGCGAGGGTCGCGAGGCCGATCGGGATGTAGATGATGAAGACCCACTGCCAGCTCATCCACTCGGTGAAGACACCGCCGAGGAAGACGCCCGCGGTGCCGCCGGCGGGGGCCGCGGCGCCGTAGAGCGCCATCGCCTTGCCGAGCTCCTTCGGGTCGTGCATGAAGAGCATCATGAGCAGGGTCATGGCGGAGGGCGCGATGAGCGCGCCGCCGACGCCCTGGACGGCACGCCCGGCGATCTCGACCCAGGCGGTCTGCGCGGCCGCGGCCACGACCGAGCCGGCGATCATGACCGCCCAGCCGGTGACGAAGATCTTCCGGGCTCCGACGAGGTCGGAGAGGCGTCCGCCCAGGAGCAGCAGGCCGCCGAAGACGATCACGTAGGCGTTGAAGATCCACTGGAGCTCGCTCTGCGAGAAGCCCAGGTCCTTCTGCATCTCGGGGAGCGCGACCCCGATGATCGAGGTGTCCATGATGACCATGAACTGAGCGGCGGCGAGCACGACAAGTGCCCACCAGCGCCGGGGATTGACGGTTGACATTGCCCTGACCCTTCACTCGCTGCTGCATACCCCTAGGGGGTACCTGTGCGGAGCACCGTAGCATACCCATGGGGGGTATGTAAGAGTGAGGTGAGGGCGCGTGGGAAGCACTCCCTCCGCACCCCCGGCCGGGCAGAATGCCCCCATGACCGCAGACCAGGACCGCGCGCCGCACCCCGACCAGGACCCCGCACTGCTCCGCCGCTGGAACGCCACCCTGCGCGCCGCGCGCTCCGGCCGCGAAGGCCCCGACCCCACCCCGTACGGCCGGAACCTGCTGTCCCGCTGGGCCGAACCCCAGCGCCGCTACCACACGGTCGACCACCTGCGGGCGGTCCTCGACCGCGTCGACGAACTCACCGACCAGGGCGGCGAGGGCGGCGAGCTGGAGCTCGTACGGCTCGCCGCCTGGTTCCACGACGCCGTCTACCGCCCGGACCGCTCCGAGAACGAGGAGCGCTCGGCACTCCTGGCCGAGAAGGCCCTCACCGAGGCCGGCCTCACCCCGCACGAGGTGGCCGAGGTGGCCCGCCTGGTCCGCCTCACGATCAGCCACGACCCGGCCCCGGGCGACCTCAACGGCGAGACCCTCTGCGACGCCGACCTGGCGATCCTCGCCACCGCCCCGGACACCTACCGGGGGTATGCGGCAGCGGTCCGCGAGGAGTACGCCTTCATCCCGGAAGAGGCCTTCCGCGAGGGCCGCGCCGCCGTCCTGCGCCACCTCCTCGGCCTCCCCCGCCTCTTCCGCACCCCGTACGGGGCGGCGGTCTGGGAGGGGCGGGCGCGGGAGAACCTGGAGCGGGAGCTGGCGGAATTGACGGACTTGTCCGGCAAGGGCTGAGCGGACCGGCCGGACGGACCCCTCCGACGCCGAAACGTAATGAGAGGGGCGCACTACCGCCGGTAAGATCATTTCGTTTGTTCTTCACCCGCGAGAGACGCCAGGAAAGTAAAAGAAAATGAAACTGCACAGGGCCCTTCCGATCGCCGCCGTCATCCCGGCCCTGCTTCTGGCGTCCGCGTGCAGCGGGAAATCCGATGAATCCGGCGACAAAAAGCCGAAGGCGACCGCCGGCAGCGCCGACAGGAAGAATTCCGCGGAGGCGAAGCGCCTCGGCGCGCTCGACGCGGAGCGGCTCGAAAAGGCCGCCCTCACCGGAAGAGCCGCCGGATTCGACGCCAAGAAGATCGCCAGGTCCGAGGTCGAGGCCGGCAAGGGCATGCGGTCCGACACCAAGGCCTGCCAGCCCCTCGCCAGCCTGATCGGCGGCTTCACGCACCTCCCTGCGGTCGGCACCGCCCACCGCACCCTCCAGCCCGTCGACGCCAAGAACGCCACCGTCGGCTCCATGTGGCTCGCCTCCCACTCGGAAGCCGACGCCGGCCGTGTCATGACCGAACTCCGCGCCGCCGTCACCGCCTGCCCCAAGGGCTTCAAGACCCTCGGCCTGACGTACGGCAAGGTCGAGGGCCTCCCGGCGCCGAAGCTCGGCGCGGGCGCCGACGAGACCGTCGCCTACCGGATCACCGGCGACATCGGCAAGCAGCAGGTGCCCATGACGTACACCGTGGTCCGCAGCGGCGGCGTCGTCGCCGCCTTCTACGGCGTGAACATGCTGGACCCGAAGCACGCCGCGATCCCGGAGCCGGTGGTCGAGGCCCAGCTGAAGCGGCTCGCGGACGTCAGGGGCTGACGGCGCCGTCGGACGTACGGGAAAGGGGGTCTGCCCGGTGCGTGAGCACCGGGCAGACCCCCTTCGTGGTCGTCGGCTCCCGGTCAGGAACCGGTGAAGTGGCTTTCCAGGGCCGGTCCCGTCACCGCGACGACGACCGCGCCCTCACGGATGTCCTCGGACAGACCGGCCCGGTCCCGCTCCTCACGGATGACCACCGGCCGGTCCGACGAGAGGACGGCCGCCCCGAGACGGTCCACCAACCGGGCGAGGATGTCGAAGAACTGCCCGGTCGGGAAGCGGCTGACGGAGACGCAGACGTCGTTGACGTCCACATCGACCTCGTGCCCGTCGGCGGTCCGGATGAGCACCCCCTCCGTGAGGTCCTCGCCCGCGGCGACGAGGTACGGCTCCAGGACCTCCCTGACGAGCTTCATGTCGAGGGGCTCCGGTTCGCCGTCCCGATAGCGGAGCACGAAAAGCATGCGACTCATTGCTGGATCCTCATCGGAGTGTTTTCGAATCATCAGGGTGCGGCCCCCGGGAAAGCGAATTGCCCCCGGGAGGCCGCACCGACGGCGCATGCTACGGCATGTAGATGACGTCGATCTTTCCCGCGAGTTCGGGAGTGTCAGCGACCATGTGCCGGAATGCGGTCGCCGCCTCCGGAGAGCTCACGTAGTACACGATGGGCGTATACGTGTCCCCGACCGCCGCCTTGGCTCCGGCGACCTGGGCCTTGGCTTCCTTGATGGGAGCCGTGACGAAGAACTTGAACTTTCCGGTCGCCGGGTCGATGACGCCGCTGTCGCTCCAGAACTTCGCGTCGATCAGCTTGCCGTCCTGGTAGCCGTCGAGCTTCACGTACTCGCCCTTGCGGCCCGCCACCGGGTACTTCATCTTGAGCTTGTAGACGAAGCCCTGCGGGACTCCGCCCGTCACCCGCGCCTGGTAGGCAGCGGCGGCGGCCTCCATGCCCTCGTTCTCAGCGGCCCAGAATCCCGGTCCGTTGAGGCCACCGATCCAGCAGCCCGGCCCGGTGTTGCCGGCCGAGGCCGCGAAGGAGGGCGCGGAGAACGAGGCCGTCCTGAACGAAGCGCCGGAGGTCGCCCTGCCGACGGTCTTGCAGGTGTCGTTCAGCTTGCGGACGATCCGGGCGACCATGCCCTGGACCGCGGCTTCGGTCAGACCAACCGTACGGAGCGCCCTCCAGGCATCGGCGAAGCCGATGCCCGTCCTGATGGCGGCGTCCATCGCCGTCACCGCGACCTTGGCCGTCTTGAACAGCGCGCCCGCGACGAACCAGCTCGCCGCCCACGCGCAGTCGCCCCAGCTGCCTCCCGAGACCCCCGGGGTGATCAGCTTGGCGCAGCCGATGAAGTCACCGAGCAGGATGTCCACCGGATCGATGCCCGAGTTGAACTCGGCCATCGTCAGCGTGATCGTCATGCGGTCGGTCTTGGGGTCCGTGACGTCCGGACCGAGGTACACCGTGTCCGCGTCCGGGCAGCTGCCCGTGTACGACTCCGGCGAGGCCAGGCATATGAACAGGTCGACGTGCGATTTGTAGGTGACGGTCGCCGTGATCCTGCAGTCCCCGACGTGGATGATCGGGTTGCAGTTGTCCTTGACGACGTTCTGCGGCTCGCCGATGTACTCGATGTGGTCCAGAACGGCCCACACCCCACCGATACCGGTGGTGACGCCCTGCGAGATCTGCTCGTTGCTGCCGTTCTTCTCGGTGCGGTCGGCGGCGGCCTGGGCCTCCTCCGCCGCGTCCCGGGCGCCGGCCGCGGCCGTCTCGGCCGCCGTCGCGTCCTCCTCCGCCTTGGTGGCGGTGGCGCGGGCGCTGGCGGCGTCCTCCTCGGCCTTGGCCGCCACCGTCCGGGCGTGAGCGGCGTCCTTCTCCGCCTCGGTCGCCGCCGCGTCCGCCGCGTTGGCGTCCGACTGGGCGTCCGACGCCGCCGACGACGCCTTCAGGGCGTCCTCGCCGGCCGCCATCGCGTAGCCGTCGGCGCGGCCCGCCGCCGCCTGGGCCTCCTTGGCGTCCTTCGCCGCCTGGGCGGCCGACGCCTGGGCCCGCTGGTAGGCCTTGGCCGCGCGGGACGCGTCCGCCGCGGCCGCGGCCGAGGCCTGCGCCGCGAGCTTCATGTCCGCGGCGGCCTTCTCGGCCAGGGCCTTCGCCTCGGCGGAGAACCCCTCGGCCTGGTTCGCCGTGGCCGCCGCGACGGCGGCCTGCTGCTGCGCGATCGTCAGCGACTGCTGGCCGGTCAGCACCGCGAACGCGGCGGAGCTGTCGGCCTCCTGGAACGGACCGCCGAGCGCGATCGCCTCGTTGGCCGGCCTGGTCACCGCGGCCGCGGAGTCCCGCGCCGCGAGCGACGACTGCACCGCCGCGAGCGCCTTGCCCGCGGTGGTCGCCGCCCAGGACGCGGTCTGCGCTGCCTCTGAACGGGCGGCGGCCGCCTCCGTCTTGGCGGTCTTCGCCGCCGCGGAGGCCTTCGCCGACTGCTCCTTGGCGCCCTTCGCGTCGGCCGCCGCCGCCTCCGAGGCGTCGATGGCCTCGGCGGCCGCCGCGTGCGCCGCGGCGGCCGAGCCGGCCGCGATCATGTAGGACGACCAGGCGCTGTCGGCCGCCGCCTTGGCGCGGGACGCGGAGCCCTGCGCCTTCGTGGCCGCCTCGCGGGCACTGGTGGCCGCGGCCGTGGCCGCGTTCGCCGACGCGCGGGCGTTGGTGGCCGCCGTGGTCGCCGTGTTCGCGGCGGCACGGGCGTCGGTCGCGGCGGCACGGGACGCCTCGGCGGCGTCCGTACCGTCGTCGGCGTCTGCCTGGGCCTCCAGGGCCGCCGCCTTCGCCTTCAGCGAGTCCCGCCGCTGCTCGGCCTCGAGGGCCCTGTCGCGGGCGGCGACCGCGTCGCGCTCCGACTGCTCGGCGACGGCCCGCTTGGAGGAGGCGGTGGATCCGGCCGCCTCCGCGGAGACCCTCGCGTCGCTCGCGATCCGGCCCTGCGCGACGGCGTCGGCCTCGTGGCCGGCCGCCTTGTCCCGCTCACGCTCGGCGGTCGCACGGTACGCCGCCGCGTTGGCGCGCTCCAGCTCGGCGACGGCACGCTGCGCCTGCGCGTCGGCCGCCGCGTTCTTGGCGTCCTGCTCCTCCGCGAGGGCCTTCGCCTTGGCCTTCTTGGCGGTCTCCGCGTTCGCCGCGGCCGAGGCCGCGTAGGCGTCCGCACTGTCCGCGGCGGCCTTCGCCTGGGCGGCGGCCTCCTGGGCGGCGATGCGGCGGAACTCGGTGTTGACGGCGTGCGCCTCGGTGTTCGCCAGGGCGAGCAGCGCCTGGGACGTCGACACGGTGGCGTTCGCCGCGTTCAGGGCCGTCTCGGTCGCCTTGGAGGCGGCCGTCGCGGCCGCGCCCGAGGCACGGGCGACCTGCACGGACTGCCGGGCGTACATCAGGCCCCGGCCGCGCGGCACCTCGGAGGCGTCCGCGATGGCCCAGGCCTGCTGCTGGCCGGTCACCGCGCGCTGCGCGGCGGCGTTGGCGGCGGCGGCCTGGTCCTTGGCGGTGGTGACCAGCGCCTGAACCTTGCCCCGGGCGTTCGCCAGGTCCGTCTTCGCCTTGTCGAAGAGGGCCTGCTTCGGCTTGAGGATGTGGTCCGGGTCGGCCTCCAGCTTGTCGTGCCAGTACTTCTGCCAACGCAGGATCTGGTCCGCGCGCCACGCCTGGCCGATGGCCTGGATCATGGCGGCGGTGGCGGACCGGGTCGCGGCGGCGGCGTCGGCCTCCGCCTGCATGATGACGGCGCGCGGCGCGGCCTGACCGGCGTACTCCAGCTCCCACTCGTACGAGGCCTGGGAGGCGGCCTCGCTCAGGGCGTTGCGCGGGTCGACCGGGTCGGCGTGGTTGCACGAGGCCCACGCCTGCTTGAGGCTCTCGACCTCGACGCGGAACTCGGGCGTCCCCTCGGCGACCTTCGTGGCGGGGAAGCCGCCGTGCCGCAGGTAGGTGGCGATGTCGGAGGACGTGGTGCCACCGGAGAAGCGGGTGTTGTTGACGTTCGAGTCCCGCAGCATGTACTCGGCCGCGAAGTCGTGCCAGCTGTCCTTGCCGCGGTTCTGCTCGGTGATCTGCCGGGCCTTGGCGATCGCCTCGGGGCTCGCGTTGGTGTGCGCGTCCCAGCCGATGCGGTCGGCCAGCTTCGCCTGGGTGGCGGCGGTGAAGGCGCTGATGTCGGCGCCGAACTCCGGCGCGTGCAGCGTGATCCCGTCGTCGAACGAGCTCATCGCGTACGGCTTGTTGGCGTCCTCCAGGATCGCCTTCTGGGCCGCGAACGCGTCCAGGTAGGCGTAACCGTCCTTGCGATCCTGGTCGTTGGCCTGCCCCAGCGGCATGAAGCCGATCCAGCCGCGGTCGCCGACGACGGCTTCCAGCTGGGCGTCGCCGCCGGTCAGGCCCTGGATGGCGAGGGCCTTCGTCCTGGCGCCGCCCACGTGCAGGGCGACACCCGCGAGGCACCGGTTGAGACGCGGGGTCGAGCGGACGTCACTGATGACGGCGGCCAGTCCGTTGAGCCGCCGCAGGGCGTCGTCGGCGTCGCGGAAGATCGTCCGCATGCCGTCGGAGACCTTCTCGATCGCCTGGGCGAGCGCGGGCACGCGGCCCACGATCACGGCGGACGACGGGATGTCGACCAGCCCCCAGAGGCAGTCGTCGACGTCAGACCCGGCCAGGCAGGTCTTCACCTTGGCGGCGTCGAGCTGCTCGAAGAGGATCCGCCCGCCATGGGTGTCGGCCCATTCGACGACGTTCACGGAGACGGCCGCGAGGCCCTTCCGGTAGTCGTCGACACAGGTCTGTCCACAGGCGTCGAGGAGGATCTTCTCCTCGCGCGCGCCGAGCGCGGGCCAGTTGGACGCGCCGCCCTCGATGGGCGTGTTGCCCTCCGCGAGCGCGGTCCTGTGCGCGGCCTCGTTCTTCTCGCGCTGCTCCTGCTCGGCCTTCTTCGCGGCCTCCTCGGCGGCGGTGCTGTCGCCCGAGGCGTCGCCGGCCTTCTTCTCGGCGTCCTTGGCGTCCTTCTCCGCCTGGGCGGCCTTCTCCGCGGCCTCCTTGGCCGCGTCACCGGACCGGCCGGCCTTTTCGTTCGCCTCGGCGGCGTGCCGCTCGGCGTCCGTGGCCTCGCGCTCGGCCTCGGTCGCGGCGTCGCTCGCCCCGTCCGCGGTGAGGCGGGCGGTGGCGGCGTCGTTCCCCGCCTGTGCGGCGTGGTCGGCGGCGGCGTCGGACGCGGTCTTCGCACCCTGCTGAGCGCCTGCGGCGTCGGCCGCCGACGTCTGGGCACGGGCGACGGCCTCGACGGCGCGGGCCGAGTCTGCGGCCGCGGCGGCGGCCACCTGGGCGGCGAGCTTCGCGTCCCCGGAGGCCTGCGCGGCGGTCTCCCGCGCGGACGCCGCGGCCTGCTCGGCCTGATGGGCCTTGGCCTCGGCGGCGGCGGCCTGCTGCTCGGCGACCGTCTTGGTCGACTGGCCGACGAGCACGGCGAACGCGGCCGCGCTGTCCTTCTCCTGGTACGGCGCGCCGTACGAGACGGCGTCCCCGGCGGCGGTGACCGCGGCGGTGGCGCTGTCGCGGGCGGCGAGCGCGGCCTGGCCGGCGGCGTAGGCACGGCCGGTGGCGGTCCCGGCGGACTTCACGGCCTCGGCGGCCCCGGTCCCGGCGGCGATCGCCTCCTGCTCGGCCTTCTTCGCGAGCCCGGTGGCGTTCTCCGACGCCGTGGCGGCGTTGTCCGCGCGCATCGCCGCGTCCTTCGACGCGTCGAGCGCGGTGGCCGCGGCGGCGTGCGCGGTGGACGCCTCGTCGAGGGAGGTGCGGTACGCCGACCACGCGGCGGTCGCACTCGCCCGGGCGCGCGCCCCGGCGCCCTCCGCCGTGGTGGCGGCGGAGCGGGCCGTGACGGCCGCGGTGGTCGCCTGGTCCGCGGCGGTCTGCGCGGCGGTGGCGGCCTGGGCGGCGGCGGTGGCGGCGGTACGGGCCTCGGTCGCGGCCGTGCGGGCCTCGGTGGCGGCCGCGGTACCCGCCGCGGCGGTGGCCGCGGCTTCGAGGGCGGCGGCACGGGCGGCGGTGGCCTTCTTGGCCTGGAGGGCGACCACGGCCTTCTCGCGCGCGGTCTGCGCGGCCTCGGCCTTCGTGTCGGCGAGCGTCCGCTTGGCCCGCGCGTCGGAGGTCGCGGTCCCGGCAGCCGTGTCGGCGGCGGTCGCCGTCGTCTGCTGGGCGGCGGCGCGCTGCTCGGCCGCGGCGGCCTTGGCGCGCTCGGTGGCGGCCTTGGTGCGGGAGGCGACGGCGGTGGCCTTCTCCGTCTGGGCCTTGGCCCGCTCGGTGGCCGCGGTGCTCGCGGCGGTCTTGGCCTTGTCGCGCTTGTCCTCGGCGGTCGTACGGGCGGCCTTCGCGGTGTTCGCGCTCGCGGCGGCGGCCGTGGCGTTGGCCTCGGCGCTGTCGGCGGCCGCCTTCGCCTGGGCGGCGGCCTCCTGGGCGGCGACGCGGCGGAACTCGGTGTCGATCGCGTGCGACTCGGTCTGCGCCTTGGCGAGCAGCGTGTCGCTGGTGGCGACCGTCGCGTTGGCGGCGTTCAGCGCGGTCTCGGCGGCCTTCGACGCGGCCGCGGCGACCGCGGAGGACGCGCGGGCGACCTGCACCGACTGCTGGGCGTACATCAGGCCCCGGCCGCGCGGCACGTGGGTGGCGTCGGCGACGCCCCAGGCCTCCTGCTGGGCGGTGGCGGCCTTCTGGGCGGCGGTGGCCGCCTTGACGGCCTGCGCCTTGGCGGAGGTGACCAGGCCGCTGACATTGGTCCGGGTCCGGGCCAGGTCGGCCGTGGCCTTGTCGTAGAACGCCTGGTCGGGCTTGCCCAGGATCGTGTTCGGGTCCCGGGCGAGCGTGTCCGCCCAGTACTTGCGCCAGGTCAGGATCTGGTCGGCGAACCAGGCCTGCTCGATGGACTGGATCATGAGGTCGGTGGCCTCGCGGGCCGCCACCGAGGCCTCGACCTCGGCCTTGATGATCGCGGCGCGCTGGGTGGCCTGCCCGGCGTACTCCTGCTCCCACTCGACCATCGCGTTCATGACGGGCTCGTTGAGCTTGCGTCGCGGGTCGACCGGGTTCTGCCAGTCACAGGCGGCCCAGGCCTGCTTGAGGTCCTCGACCTCGATGCGGTAGGCGGCGGAGTCCTTGGCGGGTGCCTCGACGGCGTAGCCGCCGCGCTTCAGGTAGGCGGCGATGTCGCTGGACGTGGTGCCACCGAAGTAGTCCCACCGGACCTCGCTGTCCTCCAGCATCCAGTCGGAGTAGAAGTCGTGCCAGTCGTCCTTGCCGTGGTTCTCCTGGGCGACGGCCTTGGCGCGCGCGACGGCCTCGGGACTGGCCTTGCTGTGCTCGTCCTTGCCGAGGCGCCAGGCCAGCTCGGTCTGGGCGACGACGGCGTGCCGGGTGATCGCGTCGGCGAACTTCGGCGCGTGCCATTCCATCTGGTCGCTGGCCCACGCCGACTCGCGGTAGGGCTTGTTGGCATCGTCGAGGGCCGTGGTGCGGGCCGTCTCGGCGGCGAACTGGACGGAGCGCTGGTCCTTGTCGGCGTCGGCCGCCTGGCCCAGGGGTCCGTAGCCGATCCAGCCACGGTCCCCAATGGCGTCGCGGAGCTGCTGCTCTGTGCCGGTGAGGCCCTCGACGGCCTTGGCCTTCATCAGGGGGCCGCCGACGTGCAGCGCGACGCCGGCGAGACAGCGGTCGAGCCGCCGGTCCTGGCCGATGGTGTTGCGGCCGTATCCGGTGTCGGTCTCGGGTGTGGTGTCGGCCGCGGCCGGCGAGGCCTGGACGAGGCCGGTGAGTACGGCGGTGGCGGTGACCAGCGCGGTCGCGCTGGTGGCCCGGGTGAGGGCGTACCGCAGGCGACGCCGGCGTCTGCCGACGTCTCTGAACAGGGACATGTGGCCTGACAATCTCTCGATCGTGAGGCAGCGCTTTTACATGGGCATGACAGAGGACGGCATGCCCACGGGCACGGTCCCCCCGGATCGCGACACATGCCGGCACTCGGTTCTCCCCCACGAACCGGCACTGCCGCTTACCCTGCGACGATGCCACGCCGGGTCCCGTCCGGGAAGATCAAATAAAGGGGACCAAGGCCACGCCGGGACCCAGGGCCGGATAAACCGACCCCGTCGTTGATCATCTTGTTACCCGGCGTAAAGAACGCGGGCCGAGGCCGCTCGTCTCGTATACCAAGACATCCCGGCGCCACGGAATGACAGGTGCGAATCGAGGGTTGACGCATGTCATGCCGTCTCCCTCTGCCGAGCCCACCGCCGCCGCCCCCTCGACGCCCGAGACCATACCCCCCACCCGTATGCCCCTGGCCGTGTACATCCTCGGCCTGTCCGTCTTCGCCCTCGGCACCAGCGAGTTCATGCTCTCCGGACTCCTGCCGCCCATCGCCGAGGACATGAACGTCTCCATCCCCCGGGCCGGGCTCCTCATCTCCGCCTTCGCGATCGGCATGGTCGTCGGCGCGCCCCTGCTCGCCGTGGCGACGCTCCGGCTGCCCCGCAAGACGACCTTGATCGCCCTCATCACGGTCTTCGGCCTCGGGCAGGTCGCCGGGGCGCTCGCCCCGAACTACGCCGTCCTCTTCGCCTCCCGCGTGGTCAGCGCCCTCGCCTGCGCCGGTTTCTGGGCGGTCGGCGCGGCCGTCGCCATCGCGATGGTCCCCGTCGGCTCCCGCGCCAAGGCCATGGCCGTCATGATCGGCGGCCTCTCCATCGCCAACGTCCTCGGCGTCCCGGCCGGCGCCTTCCTCGGCGAGCACCTCGGCTGGCGCTCCGCCTTCTGGGCGGTCGGCGCGGCCTCCGCGATCGCCCTCGTCGGCGTGGTCACCCGCATCCCGCACCTCCCGCTCCCCGCCACCCGGCCCCGCCTCCGGCGGGAGCTGGCCATCTACCGCGACCGCCAGGTCCTCCTCGCCGTCGCGATGACCGCCCTCGCCGCGGGCGGCGTCTTCTGCGCCTTCTCCTACCTGGCGCCGCTCCTCACCGACGTCTCCGGACTCGACGCCGGCTGGGTCTCGGGCGTCCTCGGGCTCTTCGGCATCGGCGCGCTGGTGGGCACCGCGATCGGCGGACGCGTCGCCGACGCCCATCTCTTCGGCGTCCTCCTCACCGGCATCGCCGCCTCGACCGTCTTCCTGACCGCCCTGGCCCTCCTCGCCCCCAGCCCCGTCGCCACGGTCCTGCTGACCTTCCTCCTCGGCGTCTCGGCCTTCTACACCGCCCCGGCCCTCAACGCCCGCATGTTCAACGTCGCCGGCGCCGCCCCCACCCTCGCGGGCGCCACCACCACCGCCGCCTTCAACCTCGGCAACACCGGCGGCCCCTGGCTCGGCGGCACCGTCATCGACGCGGGCCTCGGCTACGCCTCCACGGCCTGGGCGGGCGCCGCCATGACGGCCGTCGGCCTGGCCACCGCGGCGGTCGCCCTCCGGCTCCACCGCTCGACGTCCCGCGTCGTGACGTCCAGCGCGGCCGGGCGGAAGACGGAACAGGGCGCCGAGGTCCCCTGCTGAGGGCGGGGGCGAGGGCCGGCGGAATCCGGCTGCGACCCGTCACCGCGTGCCCCTAGGGTGGCGCGGTGACGACACGGATGATCCTTCTCAACGGCGGCTCCAGCTCGGGGAAGTCCGGGATCGTGCGGTGCCTTCAGTCCCTGCTCCCCGAGCCCTGGCTGGCCTTCGGCGTCGACTCGTTCGTCGACGCCCTGCCCGCGAGCATGCGGGACTCCGACGACGGGATCGTCTTCGACACCGACGGCGGGGTCGGCGTCGGAGCGGGCTTCCGCGCCCTGGAGGCCGCCTGGGCCGGAGGGCTCGTGGCGATGGCCAGGGCCGGTGCCGGGATCGTCGTCGACGACGTCTTCCTCGGCGGGGCCGCCTCCCAGCGCCGCTGGCGCGAGGCCCTCGGCGACCTGCCCGTGCTGTGGGTCGGGGTGCGGTGCGAGGCCGCGGTCGCCGCGGGACGCGAGACCGCCCGCGGGGACCGGACCGCGGGAATGGCGGCGCGGCAGGCGCGGATCGTGCACGAGGGCGTGGAGTACGACCTGGAGGTCGACACCACGCACACCGAGTCCCTGGACTGCGCCCGCGCCATCGTCGCCGCGCTCGCCTAGGGGCGGCTCACCGAGGGGTCGCCGGGCCCACCCGCCCGCTCAGGACGCCGGACGGCTCTTCAGGCGGCGCAGGCCCACCCGCCCGCTCAGGACACCGGACGGTTCTTCGGGCGGCGCAGGCCCGCGCTCGTGAGGTGGCGGAGCAGTTCCTTGGAGCCGACCTCGATCGCGCCCGCCGCCACCGCGTCCGCGTAGCGGTCGGAGGGGATGTCGTAGTGGTCCCGCTCGAAGGCGCGCGGCGGCGCGCCGATCGACGCGGCGAAGGCGTGCAGCTCCTCGAAGGAGGCGTCGCTGACCAGGTGCGACCACATGCGGCCGTGGCCCGGCCAGGTCGGCGGGTCGATGTAGAGGCTCACCCGGGGGCTCCCGTCATGTCAGGCCGCCCACCGGGGCCACCACCACGCCCTGCTTGCCGCAGACCCAGTGCGGGTCCGGGCCGAGCTCGGGCTCCACGTCGAGGGCGTGCGGGTCGCCGGAGGAGCAGACCGGGCAGAGCGGCCAGCGGCCGTACTGCTCCAGCAGGGCGTCCTGCACGTCCTGGGCGACGAGCCCGGCCACGTACGACACCCCCTCCGGCCACTGCTCCACCCACCAGCGACGGTGGGTCACCGCGTCCTCGACCATCGACACGACCTCGGCGGCCGCGACCTCCCGGGCCACCAGGTCGGCCAGCACCAGCGCGCGCGCCGTGTGCAGCGCCTGCTCCACGGGGTCGATGTCGTCCATGCACTCATTGTCGCCCGTACGACGGACAGGGCGAAGGCCCCCTCCCGGATCCCGGCGGACGTCCGGCCGGAACCACGGCCGGAAGTCCCGCCGGATCCGGGACCCTCGGGGTCTTGTCGCTCCCCCGCGGCGAAAGTATCTTTCAGGTGTGACCAATGACGTGAAGGAAAGTTTCACCGGCGCGGCGCCGCCCGCCCCGGCCGCCCTCGCCGCCAAGGTGCGCACCCTCGCGCCGTCCATGACCCGCTCCATGCAGCGGGTCGCCGAGGCCGTCGCCGGGGACCCGGCCGGCTGCGCCGCCCTCACGGTCACCGGCCTCGCCGAGCTCACCGGCACCAGCGAGGCGACCGTCGTCCGCACCGCCCGGCTCCTCGGCTACCCGGGCTACCGCGACCTGCGCCTCGCCCTCGCCGGACTCGCCGCCCAGCAGCAGTCCGGCCGCGCCCCGGCCGTCACCGCCGACATCGCCGTCGACGACCCGATCGCCGACGTCGTCGCCAAGCTGGCCTACGACGAGCAGCAGACCCTCGCCGACACCGCCGCCGGACTCGACACCGTCCAGCTGGGCGCCGCCGTCGCCGCCCTCGCCGTCGCCCGCCGCATCGACATCTACGGCGTCGGCGCCTCCGGCCTCGTCGCCCAGGACCTCGGCCAGAAGCTGCTCCGGATCGGCCTGGTCGCGCACGCCCACAGCGACCCGCACCTCGCCGTCACCAACGCCGTGCAGCTCCGCTCCGGCGACGTCGCCCTCGCCATCACCCACTCCGGCTCCACCGGCGACGTCATAGAACCGCTCCGGGTGGCCTTCGACCGGGGCGCCACCACGGTCGCCGTCACCGGCCGCCCGGACGGCCCCGTCACCCAGTACGCCGACCACGTCCTGACCACCTCCACCGCCCGCGAGAGCGAACTGCGCCCCGCGGCCATGTCGTCCCGCACCAGCCAGCTGCTGGTCGTGGACTGTCTGTTCACCTGCGTCACCCAGCGCACGTACGAGACGGCGGCCCCTGCCCTCGCCGCCTCGTACGAAGCCCTCGCCCACCGCCACTCACCCCGCACCCGCTGAACCGCACACCCGCCAGGAACCGGCGCCGACGACGCCGCCGTACCGAAAGAGCCCGCCCCGTGCCCACCACGTACTCCGAACTCCGCGCCCAGCTGGCCACCCTCACCACCGAGGCCTTCCGCCCCGAGCTCGCCGAGATCGACCAGCTCCCCACCCTGGACATCGCCCGCACCATGAACGGCGAGGACCGGACCGTCCCCGAGGCCGTCGCCCGGCAGCTGCCCGCGATCGCCGCCGCCATCGACGCGACCGCCGCGCGGATGTCCCGCGGGGGCCGGCTGATCTACATGGGCGCGGGCACCGCCGGCCGCCTCGGCGTCCTCGACGCCAGCGAATGCCCGCCGACCTTCAACACCGACCCCGCGCAGGTCGTCGGCCTCATCGCGGGCGGCCCGTCCGCCATGGTCAAGGCCGTCGAGGGGGCCGAGGACTCCAAGGACCTCGCCGTCGCCGACCTCACCGCACTCGGGCTCACCACCGACGACACCGTCGTCGGCATCTCCGCCTCCGGCCGCACCCCGTACGCCGTGGGCGCCGTCGAGCACGCCCGCGCCCTCGGCGCCCTCACCATCGGCCTCTCCTGCAACGAGGACAGCGCGCTCGCCGCCGCCGCCGAGCACGGCATCGAGGTCGTCCCCGGGCCCGAGCTGCTCACCGGCTCCACCCGGCTCAAGGCCGGCACCGCCCAGAAGCTCGTCCTCAACATGATCTCGACCATCACGATGATCCGCCTCGGCAAGACCTACGGAAACCTGATGGTCGACGTCCGCGCCTCCAACGAGAAGCTCCAGGCCCGCTCGCGCCGCATCGTCGCGCTGGCCACCGGCGCGCCCGACGAACAGATCGAGACGGCGCTCGCCGCCGCCGACGGCGAGGTGAAGAACGCCATCCTCATGATCCTCGCCGACATCGACGCCCCGACCGCCGAGCAGCGGCTGACCGCCTCCGAGGGTCACCTGCGCACGGCCCTGCACCCGTAAAGCCCCCCGCGCAACGCCCCCCTCACAGCAAGGCACCACCGCACCATGAGCACAGACGACAAGAACCGCGCCATCGCCGCCGCGATCCTCCCCCTCGTCGGCGGCGCCGGGAACATCAGCTCCGTGGCCCACTGCATGACCCGCCTCCGGCTCGGTCTGCGGGACCGCTCGCTCGTCCGGGACGAGGACCTCAAGGCCCTGCCGTCCGTGATGGGGGTCGTCGAGGACGACACGTACCAGATCGTCCTCGGCCCCGGCACCGTCGCCCGCGTGACCCCCGAGTTCGAGGCCCTGGTGGCCGAGACGGCCCCGCAGCACTCCGCGGAGGACCTCGCGAGCCAGGGCGCGGCGATCAAGGCCGCGCAGAAGGCGAAGAACGCGACCCCGTTCAAGCTCTTCCTCCGCCGGATCGCGAACATCTTCGTCCCGCTGATCCCCGCGCTCATCGGCTGCGGCATCATCGCCGGCCTCAACGGCCTGCTGGTGAACCTGGGCTGGCTGCCGTCCGTCACCCCCGCGCTCGCCGCGATGGCGAGCGGCTTCATGGCCCTCATCGCGGTCTTCGTCGGCTACAACACCGCGAAGGAGTTCGGCGGCACCGCGATCCTCGGCGGCGCGGTCGCCGCGATCATCGTCTTCCCCGGCGTCGCCAAGATCGACGCCTTCGGCCAGACGCTCTCCCCCGGCCAGGGCGGTGTCCTCGGCGCACTCGGCGCGGCCGTCCTCGCCGTGTACGTGGAGAAGTGGTGCCGCCGCTGGGTCCCCGAGGCCCTGGACGTCCTGGTCACCCCGACGCTGACCGTCCTGATCTCCGGCCTGGTCACGATCTTCGGCCTGATGTTCGTGGCCGGGGAGATCTCCCGGGCCATCGGCGAGGCCGCCGACTGGCTCCTCGCGAACGCGGGCGCCGGAGCCGGCTTCCTCCTCGGCGGCCTCTTCCTGCCGCTCGTCATGCTGGGCCTGCACCAGGCGCTCATCCCGATCCACACCACCCTCATCGAGCAGCAGGGATACACGGTCCTGCTGCCGATCCTCGCGATGGCGGGCGCGGGCCAGGTCGGCGCGGCCATGGCGGTCTACCTGAAGCTCCCCCGCAACGGCTCCCTCCGCCGCACCATCAAGTCCGCCCTCCCGGCCGGCTTCCTGGGCGTCGGCGAGCCCCTGATCTACGGCGTCTCGCTGCCCCTGGGCCGCCCGTTCGTCACGGCCTGCGTCGGCGGCGCGTTCGGCGGCGGCTTCGTCGGCCTCTTCAGCATGCTGGGCGACAAGGTCGGCTCGACGGCGATCGGGCCGTCCGGCTGGGCGCTCTTCCCGCTCCTCGACGGCAACAAGGGCCTGGGCGAGACGATCGCGATCTACGCGGGCGGTCTGCTCGTCGGCTACCTGGCCGGCTTCGCGGCGACGTACTTCTTCGGCTTCAGCAAGGAGCTCCTGGAGGAGTTCGACGTCGAGACGGACGAGGAAGGGGTACGGGCGGACGCCCCGGCCCCGGAACCGGAGCTGGTGAAGGCCTGAGGGCCGGTACGGAGAGGGGGCCCGCCCGGAGCGATCCGGGCGGGCCCCCTCTTCCGTACCCTCAGCCACCCTCAGCCACAGAGCACGTCCCGCGCCGGGCGCACGCCCTCCGTCAGGAAGCGGGTCACCGCACGGTCGCCGCACGCGTTCCCGTTGCCCAGGTAGACCCCGTGGCCGCCCGCGTCCACGGAGACCAGGCGGGCCCGGTCGCCGAAGGCCGCGCGCATCCGCAGGCCGGCGGAGTGCGGGGTCGACGGGTCGCGGAGGTTCTGGATCATGAGCACGTTCGACGGGCCCCGGTCGGTGATCCGGGCCGGCTTCTCCACGGCGCCGCCCTTCCAGAAGGAGCAGGGCGTGATGTTCGCCGGCAGGCCCGCCGTCAGCGGGTACCGCGCCCGGTCCGCCGCGACGGCCCGCTCGTACGCCGGTACGGAGCGGGGCCAGTCGACGTCGTTGCAGATCACGCCGACGCTCACGGTGGCCGCCTCGTCGGGCATCGGACCGGCCAGCTCGGGCGGCAGCACCGGCACGCCCGCCGGGTCGAGGGCCTGGGAGATCAGCCGGGCGAGGCCCGGGAAGGCGGCGTCGGAGTAGAGGGCCTGCTGGAGCGCCTGCCGCAGGATTGTGCCCGTCAGCGGCGTCCCGGGGGTCGTCGACGGCCGGGGCGCGCGGTCGAGCCGGGCGGCCAGCTCCAGGAACAGCGGCCGGACGTCCTCGGCGCGGGCGGCGAGGCGCAGGCCCTCCGCCGCCCGGTCGGGGTGGGCGGCCCAGGCCGCGAAGTCCGGGAAGCGGTCCTCGACGCCGCGCGCCATGCCCGCGAGCCAGCCCCGGGCGACGCGCTTCGGGTCCGGGTCGGCGCTGCTGTCGAGGACCCAGCGGTCGGTGCGCTCCGGGAACTTCTGGGCGTACGCGGCGGCCACGTACGTCCCGTACGACACGCTCCACGCCGACAGCTTCCGCTCGCCGAGCGCCTGCCGCAGCCGGTCGAGGTCCCGGACCTGGTTCGCCGTGGTGAGGCCGCGGACCATCGCGCCCCCGTTCCGCGCGCAGTCCTCGGCCATCCGCCGCGAGCGGGCCACGTTCTCGCCGATGCCGCCGTCGGCGGCCGGCCAGGACCGCAGGGTGACCAGCCGCCGGTCGCCCTCGTCGAAGCCGCACCGGGCCTTCGCCGAGCCGCCGACCCCGCGCGGGTCGAAGGCGACCAGGTCGTAGGCGCCGTCCGTCTCCTTCGCGAGGGCGGCCCCCTTCTGCCCGAGCCGCTGCACGCCGGAGCTCCCCGGGCCGCCCGGGATCACCATGAGCGTCCCGCGGCGGGCCTCGGGCCGGGTGCTGGGCAGCCGGGCGACGGCGAGCCCGATCCGCTCGCCGTCCGGGGCGGCGTAGTCGAGGGGGACGGTGAGCGTGGCGCACTGCTGGCCCGGCAGCGGCTTCACGGCGGGGTCGCAGGCGGCCCAGCGCAGTCCGTCGGCAGCGGCGGCGGGGGCGGCCCCGCCGCCGGCGAGGGCGACACCGGCCACGGCGGCGGCGGAGAGGGTGAGCATCAGGGCCTTGCGTCCACGGTTCGTCGTCATGCGCACAGCCTCGCGGACCCGGCACCCGGGCCCCATCCGGCAGACAGGCGGGTCGGAGCTGGGGCCAACCCCCGGCCGGACGGGGGGTGTTCACCGCGTCCCCCGGAGGACGGCGACCGCCCCGGCCGACCGCCCGGGCGGAGCACCCCCGCCCGGTCCCGGCCGACCGCCCCGGGCCGAACACCCCACCCGCCCCCGTCCCTCCCCCTGCCTAGACTCCGACCATGACGACCACCACGACACCGCACCCCGCCGTCGCCGCCGACCTCGCCCCCACCGGCGTCCTCCGGGCCTCCGTCAACCTCGGGAACCCGGTGCTCGCGCAGGGCACCCCCGAGGCGCCGGGCGGGATCACCGTGGACCTGGCGCGGGAGTTCGGGGCGCGGCTCGGCCTCCCCGTCGAGCTGCTCTGCTTCGACGCGGCGCGGAAGTCCTTCGAGGCCATGGCGGAGGGCCGGGCCGACCTCTGCTTCCTCGCCGTGGACCCGGCGCGGGAGACGGAGGTCGCGTTCACCGCCCCGTACGTCGTGATCGAGGGCGTGTACGCCGTGCCGCGCGACTCGGCGCTCACCACCGTCGAGGAGGTGGACGCGCCGGGCGTACGGATCGGGGTCAAGAAGGGCTCCGCCTACGACCTGTTCCTGTCGCGGAGCCTCGCCCACGCGACCGTGGTGCGCGGCGAGGAGGGCGTCGACACCTTCCGGGCGGAGGACCTGGAGGCCGGCGCGGGGATCCGGCAGCCGCTCACCGCGTACGCCGCCGCGCACCCCGACGTCCGGCTGATCGAGGGCCGGTTCATGGAGATCCGGCAGGCCGTCGGGACGACGGTGGACCGCCGCCCGGAGACGGTCGCGTTCCTCCGCGCCACGGTGGAGGAACTGAAGGCGAACGGCTTCGTCGCGAACGCCCTGCGCCGCTCGGGCCAGGACCCGGAACTCCTGGCCCCGCAGGCCTGACGGCCTCCTCGCGGGTGCGGAAACCGGGCTCGGCGAACGCCGGGAAGGGGCCTTCCCGGTCCTGGGGGCACGCTCCGGGGCCGTCGCGCGCCCCTTCCGCCCCAGGGCGCCAGGCGCCCCGCCACGGCCCGCCCAGCGCCCGCACGGAACCTCCGCACACCATCTCTGACCTGGGCTTTTATCTCAACTGCCGGTAATCTTGAGGGACTCGGAGGGGAGATCCACTTGGACGCCACGCACCGCGACATCCGCACGATCGACGACGTACTCACCCTGCTCGACGGCCTGTTCCCGCCCGGCGCCGACCGGTGGACGGAGGGCGGGGCCGCGTGGTGGGACGGGTTCTACGCGGACCGGGACAAGCCCGTGCCGTTCTTCGTCGCGAAGCCCGACGAGAACCTCCTCTCGTACGTCGAGCGGGGACTGCTCCCGGCCGGCGGCAAGGTCCTCGACCTCGGCTGCGGGCCCGGCCGCAACGCCCTCCACCTCGCGTCGGCCGGCTTCCACGTGACCGGCGTCGACCTCTCGCCCACGGCCGTCGCCTGGGCGGAGGAACGGGCCGCCGCGACGGGCGCCGAGAACGTCCGCTTCCTGTGCGCGGACGCCTTCACGGCCCCTCTCGACGGGCCGTACGACCTGATCCACGACTCCGGCTGCTTCCACCACCTGCCGCCGCACCGCCGCGTCAGCTACCTCGCCCTGCTCGACCGGGCGCTCGCCCCCGGCGGCCACCTCGCGCTCACCGCGTTCGCGGCCGGCGAGGGCGGCATGGGCTCCGAGCTCCCCGACGCCGAGTTCTACCGGCGGGGCGGGCTGCAAGGCGGACTCGCCTACACCGACACCGCGCTCCGGGCGCTCTTCGCCGACCCGGCCGGGGCCGGCCTCACCGAGATCGAACTCCGCCGCATGCGCGCCCAGGACGCGGACTCCCCCGCCTTCGGCGAGTCCTTCCTCTGGACGGGCCTCTTCCGCCGCCCGTAGCCCCGGGGGCTACATCCCCGCCAGGTGCTCCGCCAGCCGGTCGTACTGCTCCCGCACCCCCGCCTCCATGCCCGCCGCCAGCGCCTGGTCCCTCGACTCGTTCGAGGGCCAGAGGGACGTGCTGGTCAGGGCCGTGCCGCCGTCGGGCGTCGCGTCGAAGGTCAGGGTCACGCGGACCGGCTCGGCGCCCGGCATCTGCTCGAAGAGCTCCGTGTAGTCCAGCCGCTCCACCGGGACGACCTCCACGTACGTCCCGGAGAAGACGATCTCCTGGCCGTCCGGTGCGCGCTGTCCCCAGCGCCAGGCCCCGCCCGCCCTCAGGTCCATGTCGACGACCGTGGTGGTCAGCGCCGCCACCCCGTACCAGGCCCGCACGTGCTCGGGCCGCGTCCAGGCCTCCCAGACGCGGGCCGGCGGGGCGCCGAAGGTGCGGGTGATGACCAGTTCCCGGTCGGCCGGCGTGGTGAGCAGGGTGACCATGGCTCCGTTCCCTTCGCGCGGGGGCGCGTTTCCAGGATCGCCCCGGTACCCCCATAAAGCGAATGAGCGGCGTGCGCCGGAGCGGCGTGAGCGCGCGTACGCCGAGACCTCCGCCCTGGCGCGTGCGCCGGACCGCGTGAGCACGGACGACGGACCCCGCCTGAGCACGGACGCGGGACCCCGTGAGCGCGTACGCCGGGACCCCCGCGTGCGCGCGCGGCAGGCCCGGCCCCCGCAACGCCCGAGGGCGGCACCCCCCGGTGGGGGTGCCGCCCTCGTTCGCGTTCAGCGATGAACCGCCGATCCCGGGGGATCAGAAGTCCATGTCACCGCCCGGCATGCCGCCGCCGGCCGGCGCAGCGGCCTTCTCCGGCTTGTCGGCGATGACGGCCTCGGTGGTGAGGAACAGCGCGGCGATCGACGCGGCGTTCTGGAGCGCGGAGCGCGTGACCTTCGCCGGGTCGATGATGCCCTCGGCGATGAGGTCGACGTACTCGTTGGTCGCGGCGTTCAGGCCGTGGCCGACGGGCAGGTTGCGGACCTTCTCCGCCACGACGCCGCCCTCGAGACCGGCGTTGACCGCGATCTGCTTCAGCGGGGCCTCGAGCGCCAGCTTGACGATGTTGGCACCGGTGGCCTCGTCGCCCGCCAGGTCAGCCTCGAGCTTCTCGAAGACCGAGGAGGCCTGGAGCAGGGCCACGCCGCCGCCGGCGACGATGCCCTCCTCGACGGCCGCCTTCGCGTTGCGAACGGCGTCCTCGATGCGGTGCTTGCGCTCCTTGAGCTCGACCTCGGTCGCGGCACCGGCCTTGATGACGGCCACGCCGCCGGCCAGCTTCGCGAGGCGCTCCTGGAGCTTCTCGCGGTCGTAGTCCGAGTCGGAGTTCTCGATCTCGGCGCGGATCTGGTTCACGCGACCGGCGACCTGCTCGCTGTCACCGGCACCGTCGACGATGGTGGTCTCGTCCTTGGTGATGACGACCTTGCGGGCGCGGCCGAGCAGGTCGAGGCCCGCGTTCTCGAGCTTGAGGCCGACCTCCTCGGAGATGACCGTGCCGCCCGTGAGGATGGCGATGTCGTTCAGCATCGCCTTGCGGCGGTCGCCGAAGCCCGGGGCCTTGACCGCGACGGACTTGAAGGTGCCGCGGATCTTGTTGACGACCAGGGTCGACAGGGCCTCGCCCTCGACGTCCTCGGCGATGATCAGCAGCGGCTTGCCCGACTGCATGACCTTCTCCAGGAGCGGAAGGAGGTCCTTCACGGAGGAGATCTTGGAGTTGACGATCAGGAGGTAGGGGTCGTCGAGCGACGCCTCCATGCGCTCCATGTCGGTGGCGAAGTACGCCGAGATGTAGCCCTTGTCGAAGCGCATGCCCTCGGTGAGCTCGAGCTCCAGACCGAAGGTCTGCGACTCCTCGACGGTGATGACGCCTTCCTTGCCGACCTTGTCCATCGCCTCGGCGATGAGCTCGCCGATCTGGGTGTCGGCGGCGGAGATGGAGGCCGTGGAAGCGATCTGCTCCTTGGTCTCGACATCCTTCGCCTGCTCCAGCAGGGCGCCGGAGACGGCCTCGACGGCCTTCTCGATGCCGCGCTTGAGGGCCATCGGGTTGGCGCCGGCGGCGACGTTGCGGAGGCCCTCGCGGACGAGCGCCTGGGCGAGAACGGTGGCGGTGGTCGTACCGTCGCCGGCGACGTCGTCCGTCTTCTTGGCGACTTCCTTGACCAGCTCGGCGCCGATCTTCTCGTACGGGTCCTCGAGCTCGATCTCCTTGGCGATGGAGACACCATCGTTGGTGATCGTGGGGGCGCCCCACTTCTTCTCGAGGACGACGTTGCGGCCCTTGGGGCCGAGGGTGACCTTGACGGCGTCAGCGAGCTGGTTCATGCCGCGCTCGAGACCGCGCCGGGCCTCCTCGTCGAACGCGATGATCTTGGCCATGTGAAGTGGTCCTCCCGGACATGGGGTGGATAACGCTCCAGGACCGCGCCGACGCCCGCGACGGACGGCCTGCGTGCCCGATGGTTCCTTGCCCCACCTGGCCGCGGGCCTCGTCTGCCCGATCCTCGTAAGCACTCTCACCTTCCGAGTGCTAACGCCAATGATTAGCACTCGACCCATGCGAGTGCAAGCGACTCTCGTGGATCGGGCACCTCTCCGCCGAGGTTCGGGAACGCACGAGGGGTCCGCATCCCCTCAGGGATGCGGACCCCTCGACGGCGTTGCGTCGGTGGCCGATCGCGCCGCGCTCAGACGGCGAGCTTGACCATGTCCGCCTGCGGACCCTTCTGGCCCTGCGAGATCTCGAACTCGACCCGCTGGCCCTCTTCGAGGCTGCGGTAGCCATCCATCTGGATCGCGCTGTAGTGGACGAAAACATCCGCACCACCGTCTACCGCGATGAAGCCGTAGCCCTTCTCCGCGTTGAACCACTTGACGGTGCCCTGAGCCATGCCTAACTCCCCTATTACTGGCCCTTGCGCGGGAACCGCACCTCGCGGACCCGGGTCAGACCCTGCGCCGGAACGCGTCGACCGCCGCTGAATGTATCTGCCCAACTGCCCTCTGCAACAGGTCATTCGACCGAGAATTCTGGGCGCCCTGGAAAGGGGAATTGGGGATAATCCCCGGAATTACGGGGCAAGTCGGGCCCGGCAAAGCGCGCAGAACGTACACAAGGCGCAGGTACTTTGGCTGCTTCTTGTCGTGCGGGGACGCATTCTCATATGCGACCGGCATGAGCAGCGGAGGGGACTTCCCCAACTCTACCGCGCTCAACCATGCAGAATTGCCCCTTCCGCTTATTGACGCGGAAGGGGCAATTCGAGAAAGACGGGACAGCCGGTGCGGCTCAGCAGCCGCCGGCGACGGCCGGGATGATCGAGACGCCCGCGCCGGCCGGGGTGGCCGTCTCCAGGCCCTGCTCGAAGCGCACGTCGTCGTCGTTGACGTAGACGTTCACGAAGCGGCGCAGCTTGCCCTGGTCGTCCAGGACGCGGGCGGCGATGCCCGTGTGGTTCTTCTCCAGGTCCGCGATGACCTCGGCGAGGGTCGCGCCCTCGGCCTGGACCTCGGACTGCCCGCCCGTGTAGGTGCGGAGGATGGTGGGGATGCGGACGTTCACGGCCATGTTCGGAAACCTTTCGGTGGGCCAGGGGGCGGACGGACTCAGACGGCCAGGCCGGCGTCGCGGAACGCGTCCAGGCTCGGGCGGATGGTGACGGTCGCCTGAGAGGTGTCGGCCACCGCGTCCAGGGTCTTGAGTCCGTCGCCCGTGTTGAGTACGACGGTGGTCAGGTCCGGGTCGAGGAGACCGGCCTCGACGAGCTTCTTGGTGACGCCGACGGTCACGCCGCCCGCGGTCTCCGCGAAGATGCCCTCGGTGCGGGCGAGGATCTTGATGGCCTCGACGACCTGCTCGTCGTTCACGTCCTCCACGGCGCCGCCGGTGCGGCGGGCGATGTCCAGGACGTACGGGCCGTCGGCCGGGTTGCCGATCGCCAGCGACTTGGCGATCGTGTTCGGCTTCTGCGGGCGGACGACGTCGTGCCCGGCCTTGAAGGCGGCGGAGACCGGGGAGCAGCCCTCGGCCTGGGCGCCGAAGATCTTGTACGGCTTGTCCTCGACGAGGCCCAGCTTGATGAGCTCCTGGAGACCCTTGTCGATCTTGGTCAGCTGGGAGCCGGAGGCGATCGGGATGACGAGCTGGTCGGGGATGACCCAGCCGAGCTGCTCGCAGATCTCGTACGCGAGCGTCTTGGAGCCCTCGCCGTAGTACGGGCGGAGGTTGACGTTCACGAAGCCCCAGCCCTCGCCGAGCGGGTCGCCGATGAGCTCCGAGCAGAAGCGGTTGACGTCGTCGTAGTTGCCCTCGATGGCGACGAGGTCACCGCCGTAGACGCCGGCCATGACGACCTTGCCCTGCTCCAGGTCGTGCGGGATGAACACGCAGGAGCGGAATCCGGCGCGGGCGGCGGCGGCGCCGACGGCGCCGGCCAGGTTGCCGGTGGAGGAGCAGGAGAGGGTGGTGAAGCCGAAGGCGCGGGCGGCTTCGAGCGCCTGGGCGACGACCCGGTCCTTGAAGGAGTGGGTCGGGTTGCCGGAGTCGTCCTTGACGAAGAGCTTGCCGGGGGCGACGCCGATCTCGGCGGCGAGGTTGTCGGCCTGGACGAGCTTGGTCCAGCCGGGGTTCAGGTTCGGCTTCTCGGCGACGTCGGCCGGGACGGGCAGCAGCGGGGCGTAGCGCCAGATGTTGGCGGGGCCGGCCTCGATCTGCTTGCGCAGCGCCTCGGGGTCACCGGTGGGGAGGTCGTACGCGACTTCGAGCGGTCCGAAACAGAGCTCGCAGGCGAAGATCGGGCCGAGCGGGAAGACTTCACCGCATTCGCGACAGGAGAGCCCGGACGCGGGACCGAGGTCGACGTTGGTGGGTGCGACGGTCTGAACAGCCATGGAGGCGAGGCCCTTTCTCCTCATCTTTCCCATGACGAATTTTTCGCCATGAGACGGATTTGGCACCTTCCCTAGCCGGGGGCCTCGATGGAGTACGAGACGAACCGACTGGAGGGTTGCCGGGGCTTCAACGGGCCGTTTCCCTCTGCCCCTCTGGATGAGCGGTATTCGATTGTGAAGCGTGGTGGACTTTCGTTCCTGCGCTCCGACGCGGTCGGCACCCCGACGTGCATCGGGCATCCGCGTTGTTCAAGACTGTAACCGAAGGCCCGGAACCTTGGACCGGCCGTCCGAACCGCGAGATGGAGATCACGTGCTGGAGGAAGTGGAGCGCTGGCTGGCCCGGCGGTCCTGGTCGGTGTCCGACCGCCCGCTCGACCGGGTGCTCGCCGCCAAGCGGAACACGACGGTCAGCGTCGTCCTGCCCGCGCTGAACGAGGAGGCGACGGTCGGGGAGATCGTCTCCGTGATCCGGCGCGAGCTGATGACGGAGGCGGTGCCGCTCGTCGACGAGCTGGTGGTGATCGACTCGGGCTCCACGGACCGCACGGCGGAGGTCGCGGCGGCGGCCGGCGCCCGGGTGGTCGCCCGGGACGCGATACTCCCCCGCATACCGGCGGTGCCCGGCAAGGGCGAGGTGCTCTGGCGGTCGCTGATGGTGACGAGCGGGGACGTCGTGTGCTTCGTGGACGCGGACCTGCGGGACTTCTCGGCGGACTTCGTGACGGGGATCGTGGGCCCGCTGCTCACCGACCCGGACGTGGACTTCGTGAAGGCGATGTACGACCGCCCCTTCGGCCCGGACATCGACGGGCCCGCCTCCGGCAGGCCCCCCGGCCAGGGCGGCCGGGTGACGGAGCTGGTGGCCCGGCCGCTGCTCAATCTGCACTGGCCGCAGCTGGCCGGCTTCGTGCAGCCGCTGGGCGGCGAGTACGCGGCGCGGCGCTCGCTGCTGGAACGGCTGCCCTTCCCGGTCGGTTACGGGGTGGAGCTTGGACTGCTCGTGGACGCCCTGCACACGGTGGGCCTGGACGCGCTGGCCCAGGTGGACGTGGGGGTGCGCAAGCACCGGCACCAGGACGGTCTGGCGCTGGGCCGGATGGCGGCGGCGATCTACCGGACGGCGCAGCTGCGGCTCTCCCGGGGGCATCTGGTTCGGCCGGTGCTGACGCAGTTCGAGCGGGGCGAGAAGGGCTTCGAGCCGACGACGTACCCCGTGGACACCGAGGAGCGGCCGCCGATGGCCGAGGTCACGGAGTACGCGCGGCGCCGCGTGGCGTAACGTCCTGTGATGATCTGTTTTGCATAAATTGCCCTTTTATGCGCTTCAGACTTCCTCACCCGGGCCGGGTGCTCGCGGCCCTCGGGCTCACGGCGGGTTCGCTCGTGTCCGCCGCGACCGTCCCGGCCGCGGCGGACGTGATCGAGCCCTTCGGCCTGCGGTACGCCGCGTCGCTGTACGGCGACTTCACCACGATCGGCAACACGGTCGTGGGCTGTCCGGACGCCCCGGCCGGCCCGGCGGCGCGCTGCGCGGCGGCGACCTCGGGCCGGGGCCCGGACGGCGAGGACACCTTCGTGACGCGGCGGATCGACGCGGCCGGCACCGGGAGCACCGCGTTCGGCTCCAGCACCGGGCACGTGCGGATCCCGGCGGGCGCCCGGGTCGCGTACGCCCGCCTCTCCTGGGGCGGCAACGACGGCACGTACCGGGGCCCGGGCGGCGCGCCGCTGAAGCGCTGCGGCTCCTCCGGCGCGGACGCCGGGCGGTCCCCCGGCGACCCGACGACGACGGCTCCGGTGCTCCGGGTGGGGTCCGGGGCGGCGGTCCCGGTCTCCCTCGACAGCGTGGTCGCCGACCCGGCCGACACCGCCGGCCCGCACTACTACACGGGCGAGTCCGACGTGACCGCCGCCTTCGCGGGCGTCTCGGGGACGGACGTGCGGGTGGCGGTCGGCAACGTGTGGGCGCCCAGCGGCAAGGGCTGCGCGGCGGGCTGGTCCCTGACGGTCGTCCACGCCTTCCCGGGCCCGGACCCGGTGAAGGCCCCCGAGCGGCGCGACGTCCGCCTCTACGGCGGGCACGTCCTCCAGCGCCCGGAGTCCCCGGCGACCACGATCACCGTGGACGGCTTCCACCGGGCGCCCGGCACGGTGCGGGCGGGCGTGACCGCGTACGGGGGCGACCGGAGCACGCCGGGCGACCGCTTCCTCGTGAACGGGCGCACCGTGCTCGCGCCCCGCACCGGCGACACCGACAACTTCTTCTCCGGCGAGAACGACGGCGCGCTCTCCCCGCGGCTCGCGCACAACCTGAGCGTCGACGCCAAGACCTTCGACGTCCCGGCCGGCGTGGTGGAGCCCGGCGCGACCACGGCCGACCTCGCCTTCACGACCGGCGGCGACCCGTACGTGCCGACCGCGCTCGCCCTCTCGGTGCCGGTCCCGGACCTGGAGACCCCCCGGACGGCGCCCACGGAGCGGGAGAGCGCCCTGCCCGCCCCGCCCCGGCCGGCGGCCCCGGTCCCGACCCCGACGGGCCCCGGCCCGGCCCGCGAGGAGCCCGAGCCGGACCCGAAGAACCCCTCCCCGAAGCCGAGCGCCCCGCGCGGCGTCCCGGCATCCGCCCCGGGCTCCCCCGCGGCCCCGGCCACCGCTCCCTCCTCCCCGCAGCCCCCCGCCGCCCCGGCCCCGGGCCCGCGGGGAGACCGTCACGCCGGCTCCATGGCCGAGACGGGAAGCAGCGGCGAGCGCCTCTGGCTGCTCGGCGCGCTCGCGGTGGCCCTGGCGGCGACGGGCCTGGTGGCGAAGGCGGCGATGCGCGGCCGACGCGACTGACCTGCGATGACTGGCCGTGGCCGAATCGACCCGTCTCGTATACGTACGTTTGAGCGTTTACGAGACGGGCTAGGTTCGCCACATGGCTACTGTGCTCGTCGCATCCAACCGGGGCCCGGTCTCGTACGCGCTCGGCGAGGACGGCTCGCTCGACGCCCGCAAGGGCGGCGGCGGCCTGGCGTCGGCGTTGAGCACCATCGACGCGCGGGAGAGCCTCTGGGTGTGCGCGGCGCTCGGCGCGGGCGACCGCGAGGCGGTGCGGCGCGGGACGGCCGAGCCGGGCGTGCGGATGCTGGACATCGATCCGTCCGTGTACGCGGACGCGTACAACGGCATCGCGAACTCGGTGCTGTGGTTCCTCCACCACCACCTGTACGACATCCCGCGCGAACCGGTCTTCGACGCGGAGTTCCGCCGCCTCTGGGACTCCTACCGCGCCTACAACCTGGCCTTCACCGAGGCCCTGGCCGCCGAGGCCGCCCCGGGCGCGGCGGTCCTGGTCCAGGACTACCACCTGGCGCTGGTCCCGGGGCAGCTCCGCGAGCTCCGCCCGGACCTGCGGATCGCCCACTTCACCCACACCCCCTGGGCCTCGCCCGCCTACCTGGGGATGCTCCCGACGGACGTGCGCGAGGAGCTCCTGCGGGGGATGCTCGGCGCCGACCGCCTCGGCTTCCACACGCGCGCGTGGGCGGAGGCCTTCGAGGGCGGCGCGGGCGACCTCGGCCGGACCCGGGTGGCGACGTACCCGCTGGGCGTGGACGGCGAGGAGCTGAGGGCCCTGGCGTACCGGCCGGAGGTGGACGAGCGCGTGGCACGGCTGCGGGAGGAGACCGGCGGCCGGAAGACGATCGTCCGCGTGGACCGTACGGAACTCTCGAAGAACATCCTGCGGGGTCTCCTCGCCTACCGCGAGCTCCTCACCACCCGCCCCGAGTGGCGCGACCGGGTGGTCCACCTGGCCTCCGCGTACCCCTCCCGCCAGGACCTGGAGTCGTACCGCGCCTACACGGCGGCGGTCTCGGACCTGGCGGCGGAGATCAACGCGGAGTTCGGCACGGCCGACTGGCAGCCGGTCCTGGTCTCCGTCGAGGACGACTTCACCCGCTCCCTGGCCGCCTACCGCCTGGCGGACGTGGCCCTGGTGAACCCGGTGCGGGACGGCATGAACCTGGTGGCGAAGGAGATACCGGTCGTCTCGGAGCAGGGCTGCGCCCTCGTCCTCTCCCGGGAGGCGGGCGCCCACGAGGAGCTCCACGAGGACGCCCTCACGGTGAACCCCTTCGACGTCACGGAGACGGCCGAGGCCCTGCACACGGCCCTGACCATGCCCCCGACGGACCGCGCGGACCGCACGAAACGCCTGTCCGCCGCGGCCACGGCCCTTCCCCCGCAGCGCTGGTTCCTGGCCCAACTGGACGCGCTCAGGGACTGACGGGCGTCCCGCGCCGCTCCCGGCCCCAGGCCGCCAGGGGTTCGAGGGCGTCGTTGAGGCGGATGCCGTCCTTCGTCAGGGCGTACTCGACGCGGGGCGGGACCTCGTCGTACGAGACGCGGTCGACGATGCCGTCGGCCTCCAGCTCGCGGAGGTGGGAGGCGAGGACCTTCTCCGTGATGCCCGGGACCAGCCGGCGCAGTTCGCCGAAGCGGCGGTGCGGCTGCTCGTGGAGCGCCCAGAGGATCAGCACCTTCCACTTGCCGCCGATCACCTCCATGGCCGCGTCGATCCCGCAGACGTGGCCGTCCCCGGCGCCCGGCCGGTTCAGTGTCGCCATCCGCCCCACCCTCCTGACCTGTTCGCTCACCTCAGGGTAACCACCCACCTGGAAGTGGGTACTTGAGCGGGCCGGAGGCCCGGCGCAGCCTGGTGGGCATGACAGCGAACCCGCCCACCTCCCTCTCCCTCCTCGGACTCGGCGCCATGGGCAGCGCCCTCGCCCGGACCTGGCTCGCCGCCGGACACCCGCTCACCGTCTGGAACCGCACCCCGGCCCGTGCGGACTCCCTCGCCGCCCTGGGCGCGAAGACCTCCGACACCGCGGCCGGGGCCGTCGCGGCGAACGCCCTCGTCGTGCTCTGCCTCCTCGACGACGACTCCGTCGGCGCCGCCCTCGACGGCGTCGACCTCACCGGCAGGGACCTCGTCAACCTCACCACCACGACGCCCGCCCAGGCCCGGGCCCGCGCCGCCTGGGCCGAGGAGCGGGGCGCCCGCTACCTGGACGGCGGCATCATGGCCGTCCCGCCGATGATCGGCGTCCCGGAGGCCGGCGGTTACGTCCTCTACAGCGGCTCGGCCGAGCTGTTCGCGGCACACGGGGCCACCCTGGCCGTGCCGGCGGACACGACGTACGTCGGCGCGGACGCGGGCTTCGCGGCCCTGCACGACGTGGCCCTGCTCAGCGCCATGTACGGGATGTTCGCCGGGGCCGCGCACGCCTTCGCGCTGATCCGCCGGGAGGCCGTCGATCCCGTCGCCTTCGCCCCGCTGCTCGCCGACTGGCTCACCGCGATGTCCGGCAGCGTCCACGGGACCGCCGCCCGGCTGCGGTCCGGCGAGTACACCGGGGGCGTGGTGTCCAATCTCTCCATGCAGGTGGCGGGCACGCCGACGTTCCTGGCCACCGCCGAGGAGCAGGGCGTCAGCCCGGAACTCCTCGCGCCGTACTTCGACCTGATGCGCCGCCGGCTCGCCGAGGGCAGCGGGGAGGAGGACCTGACGGGCGTGGTGGACCTGCTGCTCCGCCAGGGCCCGTAGAGGACCTCGCCCCTCCCCCGACGCCTCCGCCAAGACCCGTGGGGGACCTCAGCCCTCCCCCAGCGCCTCCGCCAGCTCCGTCAGGAAGGTGACCACGCCCGCGGGGCCCTGCACGGCCAGGTCGGCCCGGCCGGCCAGCTCCGGGACCTCGGTCGAACCGCTGCACACCAGGACGCCCGGGGTGCCGTCGGAGCGGAGCTTCTCCACCGCCGCGAAGGCGGGCAGGTCGCCCAGGTCGTCGCCCGCGTAGAGCACCGACCCGGCTCCCACCTCCCGTACGTACTCCGCGAGCGCGACGCCCTTGTCCATGCCGGGCGGCCGCAGCTCCAGGACCATGCGGCCGGGCTCCAGGACGAGGCCGTGGGCGACGGCCAGGTCGCCCAGCGGGCCCTTGAGCGCCTCGAAGGCGCCCTCGGGGTCGAGCGCGCGGCGGGTGTGGACGGCGACCGCGCGGCCCTTCTCCTCGATCCAGACGCCCGGCCAGGCCCCGGCCCGGTCCAGGAAACCGGGGAGCTCGGCGCGGACGGTGGCCACGCCGGGGTGCGGAGCGGCGGCCCTGACCGTGCCGGTGACGGCGTCCCAGCGCTCGGCGCCGTAGTGGCCGAGGACGACGAGGTGCTCCAGACCGGGGACGCCCGCGAAGCCGCCGTAACGGACGGCGACCCCGGCGGGGCGGCCGGTCACGACGGCGACGGAGGCGACCCGCGGGGCGAGGGCGGCGAGGGCGGCCACGGCACCGGGGTGGGCGCGGGCCCGCTCGGGGTCGGGGACGATCTCGGCGAGGGTGCCGTCGAAGTCGAGGGCGACGACGGCCTCACCGGGCCGCGCGAGAAGCGCGGCCAGACCGTCGCGGCCGGCGGAGGTGGTCGGGTGCGAGAGGCTGCTGACCATGCTCCCGACCCTACCGACGTACGGCGGCCGCGTCAGCGTGGCCGGGGTCACGCGACCGGGCTCACCCTTCCCGGCGGCGTCGCTTCTTCTCGCGGACCCGCCGCAGCCGGTTGACGGTCACCGGGTCGTGGGCCAGGGCGCGCGGGTCGTCGAGGAGGGCGTTGAGGAGCTGGTAGTAGCGGGTCGGCGAGAGTCCGAGCCGCTCGCGCACGGCCCGCTCCTTCGCTCCGGGCCCGGGCCAGGACCGCCGCTCGACGGCCAGCAGGTCCCGCTCGCGCTTCCCCAGCGTGGAGCCGTCGGCGCGCTCCCCCGGCCCGGAGCCGTCAGCCGCTCGCTCCCCGGACCCTGAGCCGTCGGACGCGCGCGCCCCGAGCCCGGAGCCGTCGTCGGCGCGCTCCCCGGACCCGGCACCGTCGGCCGCGCGCTCCGTGAGCCCGCCGCCGTCGGCCGTCTCCTCTTCGGTCATACGACCAACCTATTACTCCGCGTTCTCGGCCGCCGTCGCGTCCCGGCCTATCCGGCCGAGGACGTCGGCCGGGCGGCCGCCCGGGGTGACGGCCTTGCCGATGTTCTGCTTGACGTCCTCGCTGACCTTGGCCCAGGACGTCTTGCCGACCGGCGGGAGCTGGGCGTCGGGGAGGACCTTGAGGAAGACGCGCAGGTTGGCGTGGGCGGGGTCGGTCTCCATGCGGGTGGAGGCGGTGACGGTGACCGGCAGCAGGTCGTTGTCGCCGGCGAACTTCAGGACGTTCTCGTCGCTGAAGACGAAGTTGAGGAAGTCGCCGATCTCCTTGCGGTGACCGTTCTGCTTGAAGCCCATGATCCAGTCGGCCACGCCCATGGAGGTCTTGGGCGCGCCGTCCGCGCCGGGGAGGGGGACCTGCCCGACCTTGACGCCCTTCTTCGCGGCCTCCTTGAGGAGCGAGGGGTGGCCGTTGAGCATGCCGACCTCGCCGTTCGCGAAGGCGGCGAAGGCGGCCTTGCGGTTGAGCTTGCCGGGGGCGACCGGCCCGGTGAGGTCCTCGCCGACCAGGTTCTTGCGGAGCCACTCGAAGGTGCGCACGTTCGCGTCGGAGTCGATGGCGTAGCGGTCGGACGCGTCGGTCCAGCCGCCGCCGCCGCTGAGCAGCCACATGAGGGCCTCGGCCTGGGCCTCCTCGGGGCCGAGCGGCAGCGCGAAGGGGGTGCGGACGCCCTTGGCCTTGAGCTTGGCGGCGGCCTCGGCGAGCTCGTCCCAGGTGGTGGGGGCCTCGGCGCCGGCCTTCTCGAAGAGCTCCTTGTTGTAGAAGAGCGGCCGGGTGGAGGCGACGAACGGCATGCCGTACTGGGTGCGCTTGTACTCTCCGGCGGCGACGAGCGGGCCGAGGAAGTTGGCCTGGACGGGGATGGAGAGGAGGTCGTCGGCGGCGTAGAGCTGGCCGGCGGCGGCGTAGTCGGCGTAGGCGCCGATCTGCGCGATGTCGGGGGCCTCGTCCGCCTTGACCATCTCGGCGACCTTGCGGTCGACGTCGTCCCAGGACACGACCTGGACGTCGACCTTGACGCCGGGGTGCTTGGCCTCGAAGGCGGCGACGAGGTCGGCCCAGTACTTCTTGGTGGTGTCGCCGCCGGTCAGGTCGTAGTCGGCGGCGACCAGCCTGAGGGTCACGTCGCCGGAGTCGCCGCCGAGGGAGCCGCAGCCGGCGACCGTGGCGGTCAGCCCGAGGGCGGCGGCCGCGGTCAGTCCAAGGAATCGTCGCCGCTCCACGTCTTCATCCACCTTTTGCTCATCTTTGAGCTGTCGTTCTGCCAGGATTCTCACTGCACTGAGCTGCGTGTTTGCTCTTCTCAGGGCCGTAAGTGTGCCCCGCGTCCGGGCGTGAGGTCTACACCACTCGGGTATCACTTCCGCAACTGCGGCGGGACCATGGCCCCATGCCTGGCCTCGAATTTGTATCCGAGCGCAACAATCCTGCTCAGTGGACTAGACCTTTTGGGCGGTCCCGCGTCAGACTGTCCCCCGTGAGACACGTCATCGCCCTGGATGTGGGCGGCACCGGCATGAAGGCCGCCCTCGTCGGGGCGGACGGCACCCTGCTGCACGAGGCCCGCCGCGCGACCGGGCGCGAGCGCGGCGCCGAGGCCGTCGTGGAGACGATCCTCGGCTTCGCGGAGGACCTCCGCGCCCTCGGCCAGGAGCGGTACGGAGAGCCCGCCGCCGCCGCGGGCGTCGCCGTCCCCGGAATCGTCGACGCGGAGAACGGCATCGCCGTCTACGCCGCCAACCTCGGCTGGCGCGACGTTCCCATGCGCGAACTCCTCAGCGACCGGCTCGACGGCATCCCCGTCGCCCTCGGCCACGACGTCCGCACCGGCGGCCTCGCCGAGGGCCGCATCGGCGCGGGCAACGGCGCCGACCGCTTCCTCTTCGTCCCCCTCGGCACCGGCATCGCCGGCGCCATCGGCATCGGCGACCGCATCGAGGCCGGCGCCCACGGCTACGCCGGCGAGATCGGCCACATCGTCGTCCGCCCCGGCGGCACCGACTGCGGCTGCGGCCAGCGCGGCTGCCTGGAGCGGTACGCCTCCGCCTCCGCCGTCTCCCTCGCCTGGGCCGGGGCCAGCGGCGACCCCGACGCCGACGCGGCCGACTGCGCCAAGGCCGTCGAGTCCGGCGACCCCACGGCCGTACGGGTCTGGCAGGACGCCGTCGACGCCCTCGCCGACGGGCTCGTCACCGCGCTCACCCTCCTGGACCCCCGCACGCTCATCATCGGTGGCGGTCTCGCCGAGGCCGGGGAAACCTTGTTCACACCCCTCCGGGCCGCCGTGGAGGAACGCGTCACGTTCCAGAAGCTGCCCGCCATCGTCCCGGCGGCCCTCGGGGACACCGCCGGATGCCTGGGCGCGGGCCTCCTCGCCTGGGACCTTCTCTCCCTCGACTCGGAGGTTTCCGCCTGATGGCCGATCACAAGGTTCTCGCCGGCGCACACGTCGTGCTGCCCACCGGAACGGTCGAGAACGGACGCGTGATCGTCGACGGCGACCGCATCGCGGGCTCCGCACCCGAGAACGCCCAGGTCGTCGACCTCGCCGGGCACTGGCTCGTCCCCGGCTTCGTCGACCTGCACAACCACGGCGGCGGCGGCGCGTCCTTCACCTCCGGCACCGTCGACGAGATCCTCAAGGGCGTCCACACCCACCGCCTGCACGGCACCACCACCGTCGTCGCCTCCTTCGTCACCGGCGAGATGGACTTCCTGAGCCGCCGCGCCGGGCTGCTCTCCGAGCTCGCCGAGCAGGGCGAGATCGCCGGCATCCACTTCGAGGGCCCCTTCATCTCCCCCTGCCGCAAGGGCGCCCACGACGAGACGCTGCTCCGCGACCCCGACCCCGCCGAGGTCCGCAAGCTGATCGACGCCGCCCGCGGGCAGGCCAGGATGGTCACCCTCGCCACCGAGCTGCCCGGCGGCATCGACTCCGTACGGCTGCTCGCCGAGCACGGCGTGATCGCCGCCATCGGCCACACCGACGCCACATACGAGCAGACGCAGGCGGCCATCGACGCGGGCGCCACCGTCGCCACCCACCTCTACAACGCGATGCCCGCGCTCGGCCACCGCGCCCCCGGCCCGATCGCCGCCCTCCTGGAGGACGAGCGGATCACCGTCGAGCTCATCAACGACGGCACCCACCTCCACCCCGCCGCCCTGGAACTCGCCTTCCACCACGCGGGACCCGAGCGCGTCGCGTTCATCACCGACGCCATGGACGCGGCCGGCTTCGGCGACGGCCGCTACATGCTCGGCCCGCTCGCGGTCGAGGTGAAGGACAGCGTGGCCCGGCTCGTCGAGGGCGGCTCCATCGCCGGCTCGACCCTCACCCTGGACCGCGCCTTTAAGCGCGCCGCCACCGTCGACGGCCTCCCCGTCGAGTCGGTCGTCCAGGCCATCTCCGCCAACCCCGCCCGGCTACTCGGCGTGTACGACCGCGTCGGCTCCCTGGAGCCCGGCAAGGACGCCGACATCGTGGTCCTGGACGCGGAGTTCGACCTCAAGGGCGTCATGCGCAAGGGCGAGTGGATCGTGGACCCCCTGGCGGCCTGATCAGGAGTCATGCGGCAGGGCGGTCGGCCCGGGGGCTGGGCCAACCGCCTTTCGTTTGGCATGATCGGTGCCCGTCGGAACGCCTGTTCCGCACGACTTCACCGGGAGTACGGGGGGCGGACAGGTCATGATCCTCACGGTCACCCTCAACACGGCGCTGGACCTGACCTACCGGGTCCCCGCGCTGGTCCCGCACGCCTCCCACCGCGTCACCCAGGTCATCGAACGGCCCGGCGGCAAGGGCCTCAACGTCGCCCGCGTCCTCGCGGCCCTCGGGTACGAGACGGTCGCCACCGGCTTCGCGGGCGGCGCGACCGGCGCGACCCTGCGGGACCTGCTGGCCCAGACGCCGGTACGGGACGAACTCGTCGGGACGGCGGGGCCCACCCGCCGCACGGTCGCGGTCGTCGACACCGCGAGCGGCGACACCACCCAGCTCAACGAACCGGGCCCGTCCGTCACCGCCGCGGAGTGGACCGCCTTCCGCGCCCGGTTCTCGGAGCTCCTCGGCGGAGCCGCCGCGGTCGCCCTCTGCGGGAGCCTCCCGCCGGGCATCCACGTCGGCGCGTACGCGGAACTGATCCGCCTCGCCCGCACGGCCGGAGTCCCGGTCCTCCTCGACACCAGCGGCGAACCGCTCCGGCGGGGCATCGCCGCCCGCCCCGACCTGGTCAAGCCGAACGCCGAGGAACTCGCCCAGCTCACCGGCGCCCGCGAACCCCACCGGGCCACCCGCGACGCCCGCCGCCGGGGCGCCCACGCGGTGATCTCCTCGCTCGGCCCCGAGGGCCTCCTCGCCGCCACCCCCGAGGGCCTGTGGCGCGCGGCGCCGCCCGCCGCCGTGCGGGGCAACCCCACGGGCGCGGGCGACTCCGCCGTCGCCGGACTCCTCTCGGGCCTGGTCGACGGCACCTCCTGGCCCGACCGCCTCACCCGCGCGGTCGCCCTCTCGGCGGCCACGGTCCTCTCCCCGGTCGCCGGCGAGTTCGACCCCGCGGCGTACGAGGAGCTGCTGCCCCGGGTGAAGGTCGTCGAGGAGGCGTCCTAGGGCGTGTCGGGTACACGCAACGGGGCGGGGCGGCAGCCGTGTGGCTGCCGCCCCGCCCCGTGCACCGTCGGTTGCGCGCGTGTCAGACGCCGTGCGGGCCGCCGTAGTAGCCGCCCACCTGGTCGTGGTACTCCGCGTTGCCCAGGTGCTTGTCCTTGTCGAACTCCGGAGCGCTCTTGATCTGCTCCTTCGTACGGTCCACGAAGATCTTCTTGTCCTCGACGTCGACACGGCTGACCGTACCGGCGGGCAGGAGGACCTCCTTGCCGAAGATCCACGGACCGGTGTCCACCACGATGTACGCGGAGCCCACCTCGTCGGAGTGCTTGTCGACCTTGCCGATGCTGCCGTCGGTCGCCTCGACCTTGTAACCGGTCAGATCGCCACCGGCCACACGGCCGGACGTCTCACGGTAGCCCCACACGTTCTCAGTCATCAGACAAAACCCTCCGCTAATAACGGAAACAGTCGGGGAAGAATTTCCCGGCCGTTCTCTCCTTGCACCTTACGTCTGCGGCGAAACTCGCGTTTCTTCCTGAAGTCCGCTTGCCCCGCATTCACACCGCCACACATCCGAGATTTCGATCCGGGCCGGGACGGCCGCCGATCATTGGAGGTGAGCAGGTCCCTGCTGCGTCACGGCCGCCGCCCCGACCCGCGTACGGCTACCCGCGCCCTCCGTTCTCATCCGCGAAGGCGGAACGAAATCCCTGTGGCGACATGACGGTGGCCTTCCACCCCTCGCGGGGGTGGAAGGCCACCGTCGGACCATCCTCTGACCTGTGCCAGGAGCGGCTGTCTACCAGCGGTACCAGCGACCGCTACTGCCCTTCGGACGGGCGACGAAGCCGATGAGCCACAGGACCAGGACCGCGATCGCGACGTACCACAGGGCCTGTACAGCGAAACCGCCGCCGAAGAGGATCAGGATGAGCAGAAGAACGAGAAGCAGGGGAACCATAGTTATCAACCTCCGCAGCAAAAGGTTCCCCAGACCCTGCCGGTCATGCGTGCGAAACTTACCTGTTTCTTATCCGTGCAGGCGGGCAAGCGAATTCGCTTGATCACGGGCATCTTTTTCTCCCCGCGCAGCAGTGGCGCCCGTCCCCTCCCTCGGGACTCACGAAAATTTCCGCGTTTACCGGCGGGGATGGGGAGCAGATGACGGTCAACGGCAAAACCGGTGCAACACGAGGAGGTCCTGATGTCGGGCACGGAGAAGACCAAGGCGCAGGTCGAGCAGGCCAAGGGCAAGGTCAAGGAGAGCGTCGGCCGTGCGGTGGGCAACGAGCGGATGACCGCCGAAGGCCACGCCGACCAGGCCAAGGGCAACGCCCGCGAGGCCAAGGAAGACATCAAGGACACCTTCAAGCACTGAAGGCACTCCCGCTGCGCCGTCAGGCCCCGACCGCTCGCCCGGTCGGGGCCTGATCGCGTGCCGGGGAAGCGGCAGCCGTGGGGGACGGAGAAGGCGCGTCCCGCGCCGCGGGCACCCCGGTCGGCGGGTCGGGCGCCGTTAGGTGCGGCAGGTGACGGGTAGACGCGGAAGCGTGAGCGCACCGGAATCATCGCGAAGGGCAAACGACGATCTGCTGGCCGGGCTGAGCGTGGACGCCCGTCGGCCCGAACATCCTGTGCTGCTGGACTCCGGCGGTGCTCCCATCAGGACGTGGCAGGAGAACTACCCCTACGACCGCAAGATGCGCCGTGCGGAGTACGAGCGGACCAAGCGGATCCTTCAGATAGAACTGCTCAAGCTCCAGCACTGGGCCAAGCGGACCGGCGCACGGATCGTGGTGGTGTGCGAGGGGCGGGACGCCGCGGGCAAGGGCGGCACGATCCAGCGGTTCACCGAGCGCCTCAATCCACGCGGCGCGCACATCGTGGCGCTGGACAAGCCGACCGAGCGGGAAGCGGGGCAGTGGTACTTCCAGCGGTACGTCGCCCACCTGCCGGCCGCGGGTGAGATCGTCTTCTTCGACCGGTCCTGGTACAACCGCGCCGGCGTCGAGAAGGTGATGGGGTTCTGCTCCCCCGAGGAGTACGACCTGTTCCTGCGCCAGTGCCCGTCCTTCGAGACCATGCTCATCGAGGACGGGATCCTGCTGGTCAAGTTCTGGTTCTCGGTCTCCCGCGCCGAGCAGCGGACCCGCTTCGCCATCCGCCAGGTCGACCCGGTGCGGCAGTGGAAGCTCTCCCCCACCGACCTGGCTTCACTGGACCTGTGGGACGCCTACACCGAAGCGAAGGTCGCGATGTTCCGGGCCACCGACACGAGCCACGCGCCGTGGACGGTGGTCAAGACCAACGACAAGAAGCGCGGCCGGCTCGAAGCCATGCGCAGCCTGCTGTGGCGCGTCGACTACGACCGCAAGGACGAGAAGGCGGTCGGCCACCCCGACCCCCTCGTCATCGGCGCCGCCGACACCCTCCTGGAATCCGGGGAAGAGCCCACCGACCTCTCCCCCACCCCCTTGGCCGGCCAGGGGCTCGGCCCCGGCCTCCACCCTCGCCCCCACCCCTAGTACGCCGGGGCTCAGCCCCCCGGCGCGGGCGTGACCTCCAGCCAGTCGAGCAGCACGTTGCACTGGTTGCCCTGCTCGCACGAGATCTTGATCTCGTTCTCGCCCTTCTGGAGGTCCACCGGCGCCCAGGTGGTCTGCCAGTTCTTCTCCAGGTTCGGGTCCGAGGAGTGGACGAAGTTCTTCAGGCCCAGCGGCTGGGAGTTCGCCTTGCCGTTGACCGTCAGGGTCGCGTTGGCGTCGACCGCCGGGATCGCGTAGCGCACGGTCAGGCGGTACTTGCCGCCCGACGGCATGTTCGCCTTCCAGGTCACCGAGGCGCCCGGCGCGTTGAAGCCCGAGACGTACACGCCGCCGGCGCCCTCGGCGCCCGGGACGGTCTTCTCCGCCGCGGCCTGGCCGCCGAGCGTCAGCGTCGCCGCGTCCTGCTTGGGGAGCTTCTCGGGCGTCTTGTCGTCGCTCGGCGCGGTGCTCGGGGACTCCGAGACCTCCGACGAGGCCGTCGGGGCGGGGCCGCCGCCCGCGTTCGGGTCCTTGTCCTTGTCGCCGCCCGAGTTGCTGATGACCGCCGCCGTGATGCCGATCACCACGACCGCGACGACCGCGACCGCGCCGATCAGCAGGCCCTTCGTGTTCGGGCCGCGGCCCGAGCCGCCGCGCTGCTGCGGGGCCGGGCGGTTCTGCGGCGGGGCGCCGTACGTCTCCGGCGCCGCGTACTGCGCCTGCGGCTGGCCGTACGGGGCCTGCTGCTGCGGCGGCACGTACGACTGCTGCTGGTGGTGGCCGTACTGACGCTCGCCGACCGTTCTGACCTGGTTGTACGACGTCCGGGGCACACCCGGCTGCGCCGCGGCGGGGCCGGGGTAGCCGTAGCCGCCGCCCTGCGGGGGCTGGGCGCCCGCTGCCTGACCGTCCGCGTACAGATAGCCGAACGGGTCGTCGTCCTCGGGCTTGTTCGTGCCGTCGTTACCGGCAGCCATCCGGGTCACCCTTTCCATGCTCGCCAGCCGTCGCCGACCGGCCGAGCCTACCCCGAACGGACCAGCGCGCGACTCAGCCCGCCCTCCGGTGGACCTTCGCGCGGGAGCGCTTCTCGATGTACATCCGCTGGTCGGCCGAGTTCAGGACCTCTTCCACGGTCATCCCGCACTCGGCCCAGCCGATGCCGAAACTCGCCCCGACGCGGACCGCCCGGCCGTCCACCCGGATCGGCGGAATGATCGCGTTGCGCAGGCGTACGGCCAGGTCGGCGGCGTCGGCGGAACCGAGGCCGTCGGCGAGGACGACGAACTCGTCACCGCCGAGCCGGGCGACCGTGTCGCCGTCCCGCACTCCGGTGGTGAGCCGGCGCGCGACCTCGATGAGCACCGCGTCCCCCGTGTGGTGCCCGAAGCGGTCGTTGATCGACTTGAAGCCGTCGAGGTCGCAGAAGAGGACCGCGAGCCCCTTGGTGCCGTCGTCGACGTCCCCGCCGGTCGGCGCGACGCTGTGGACGTGGTGGTCGTAGGGCCCGGCGCCGCCCGCCGGCTCGAACCCGAAGCCGTGCTCGTGCTCGTGGTCGTACTCGAAGGTCTGCGGCTCGTGCCCGGGGTCGTACGCCGGGTCGTGCGCGGGCTCGTACCCGCCGCCGCCGTGCCCCGCCCCGTACCCGCCGTACGCGGCCTCGTCCCCCGGCGCCGACGGCCGCTCGCAGATCCGGGCCGACAGGCGCGCGCGCAGCTCGGCGCTGTTGGGGAGGCCGGTGAGGGCGTCGTGCGAGGCGCGGTGGGCGAGCTGGAGCTCGTGCCGCTTGCGCTCCTCGATGTCCTCGACGTGCGTGAGCAGGAAGCGGGGCCCGTCGGCCGTGTCGGCCACGACGGAGTTGCGCAGCGAGACCCAGACGTACGTGCCGTCCCGGCGGCCGAGGCGCAGCTCGGCCCGGCCGCCCTCGGCGGAGGTCCGCAGCAGTGTCCCTATGTCCTCGGGGTGGACGAGGTCGGCGAAGGAGTAGCGCCGCATGACGGAGGCGGGGCGGCCCAGGAGCCGGCACAGGGCGTCGTTCGTGCGGAGGAGCCGGCCGTGCTGGTCGCCGCCCATCTCGGCGATGGCCATGCCGGAGGGGGCGTACTCGAAGGCCTGCCGGAAGGACTCCTCCGAGGCCCGCAGGGCCTGCTGCTCGCGCTCCAGGCGGACCAGGGCGCGCTGCATGTTGGAGCGGAGCCGGGCGTTGCTGATCGCGATCGCCGACTGCGAGGCGTACATCTGGAGCGCTTCCTGGCCCCAGGGGCCGGGGTGCCGGCCGTTGCGCGGGCGGTCGACGGATATGACGCCGAGGAGCTCACGGCCGGAGCCGGAGGCGTACATCGGGGCGTAGAGCCGGTCGTGCGGGTGCCACTCGTCCTCGAAGCGGGGCGCGGGGCCGTCGGTGTGCCACTGGGGGACGTCGTCCTCCATGAGGACCCAGCCCTCGGTGTGCGGGATGAACCGCAGGTCGCCCCAGGCGGCGCCCATGGTCAGACGGCGCTCCCAGGAGGCGCGGGAGCCGACGCGGCCGGTGATGAGGGCCTCCGCGGCGGAGCTTCCGGCGAAGGCGGCGACGACGAGGTCACCGTCGGGGCGGACGAGGTTGACGCAGGCCAGCTCGTAGTTGAGACCGGCCACCACACCGTCGGCGACGGTCTGAAGGGTGTCCGCCAGGCTGCGCGCAGTGTTGAGATCCGCCACGACCTGATGCAGCTGCCGCAGGGTCGAGAGACGGACGTACGGCTCCGACTCGGTCTCCATCGCTCGCTCTCCCCGAGACCTCGACAGCAACTCCAGGGTTCTCATCGGCTTCGTGTTGCACTGTCACCGCCACTGAATCACAGCGAGCTGCGCCCCCGGTACACAGGGTCAGCAAATACTGCCCCGTGTGACTCAAGTCACAGCAGGTCACGAGGGGTACCGCGTGGCTCTCGGGGCACGGGGTCCTAGGTCCGCGGACCCCCGCCGGGCTGGTCCCCCGGCCCGATGCGGGCCGCGGGGCACCGGGACTAGCGTGCGGGTGTGCTGAAGACCCCGACCTCGCCCCCCGTGTCCGATCCGGCCGTCCCTCATGCTGAGGGGGTGAGCAACGACGAGTTCCGGGCGGCGATGTCCCGCCTCGCGGCGGGCGTGGTCCTGGTGACGGCGCACGACCCCGACGACGGCCCGCGCGGCGAGGACGTCGGCATGACGGCCACCGCCTTCGTGTCGGTCTCCCTCGACCCGCCCCTGGTCCTCGTCAGCCTCCGCAACGGCTCCCGCATGGACGACCTGCTCGCCGAGGTCCCGGTCTGGGCGGTGTCGGTCCTCGCGGAGGACCAGCGGCACGTCGCCGGGCGCTTCGCGATGAAGAACCGGGTCAGCGACCGGCTCCTCTTCGCCGACCTGCCGTACACCCGCGGCGAGGAGAGCGGCGCCCCGCTGATGGGCGGCGCGCTGTCGGTCCTGGAGTGCCGCACGGAGAGCCGCGTCGTGGCCGGCGACCACACCCTGGTGGTGGGCCGGGTCCTGACGGTCGGCCTGCCCGGCGGGGGCGGGGGTCCCCTGACGTACTACCAGGGGAAGTACCGCCGGCTGTCGTAAATGCGGTGCGCGGGGGCCCGGGCACCGGCCAGACTCGCGCGATGACCGAGAAGATCACCCGCATCAACCCCGGGGAACTGCACGCGACGCCCGGGTACCACCACGTCACCGTGGTGGAGTCGGGCCGCACCGCCCATCTGGCGGGACAGTGCCCCCTGGACCGGAACGGCGGACTGGTCGGCGCCGGGTCCTTCGAGGAGCAGACCGACCAGGTGGCGGCGAACGCCCTCACCGCCCTGGCCGCCGTCGGCGCCGGGCCGCACCACGTGGTGCGGTCGGTGATCTACGTGCGGAGCGACGACCGGGAGGCCCTGGCGGCCGTGTGGACCCGCCTCACCGCCTCCGCCCTGGCCCCGGCCCTCACCACCGCCAGCACGCTCCTGGGCGTGGCCCAGCTGGGCTTCCCCGGCCAGCTCGTCGAGGTGGACCTCACGGCGACCCTGCCGGACTGAGGGGCGCCGGCGCCCGCCATACGGCGCCCCGGACCCGCCAGCCCGCCTGGACGGCGGCACACCGTCTACGTGCGCCCCTCGGCGGCTTCTCCCGGACCCCCGGAGGGCGTCGCGCCGCACCCCGGAGCGGGCCTGATGTTGTCGGCCGCCGTGGTCCAGCCCATGCCGGTGGCGGGTTGCACAAAGGCGATGCGCAGGAGCCGCCCGCCGTGCCACTCCTGGACGACGGCGGTGAGCACCCCTTCACCCCCGCTCGCGATGTCGCGAACCTCTTGACGGAGGAGGGGGTGTTCCTCCTCACCCGTGACCTCCGGGGCGCTCACCGATCGGGCTCGTCAGGGGCGCTGTCCAGCCACCGGTCGAGGAACGTCTGCCACCTGGCCTCGGCACGCGCGCGAAGAGCCGGACTCAAGCCCTCCGGCGGTACGGGAACACCGTGCTGAGCTTCGTCAGCATCCGTCGCTTCCATGGGGCCTACCTTAAGCGCATCCCACTTAAAGCGGCAAGCGCTTAAAGGAACGGCACCGGTAGGGAGCGAGGAAGTAGGGTCGCTGGCAACAGCGAGCCGGAGGTAGGAACATGGCGGGCGATGCATGGATCAGCGAGACCGCCCCGTACCTGGCCCCGCGCAAGCCCGGCCAGAGCGACGCGTGGACCGATGAGGCCGCCCTCCGCGGACGCCGAGGCGGCCAGCGGCTCCTCCAGGCAGGCGAGACGGACGCCCCCGAGGACATCCGCAACGCCCTGCGGTTGTCCGCCGGCGAGCGCGTGGTCGTCAGGCGCCGGCTGATCCTGCTCGATGAGCAACCCGTGGAACTGGCCGACTCCTACTACCCCGTCGCCATCGCCGGAGGCACGCCCTTGGCCGAGCCGCGCAAGGTGCCCGGCGGCGCCGTGACTCTCCTCGAGGAGCTTGGATATACCGGAGCAGAGGTCGTGGAGGACGTGAGCGCCGCCCTCGCCACTGCGGAAGAGAGCCAGTACCTGGGCCTGCCCGAGGGCAGCGCCGTCCTCCGCCTGCTGCGCCTGACGTCGACCGCCGACGGAACGCCGATGGAGGCCTCCCTGATGACCATGCCCGCGGGCAGGCACCTCACGTATCGGATCGGGAAGCGGGACGCGTGATGGCGAAGGAGTTCAAGGACCCGAGGTCACCGCACCAGAAGATCGCGGCAGAGCTGCGGCGGCAGATCACCCGCGGAGACCTCCCTCCGGGAAGCAAGGTGGGCTCCACCGCCGAGCTGATGGAGCAGTACGGGGGCGTGGCGAACACGACGGTCCAGAAGGCACTCCAGGCCCTGAAGGCCGAGGGGCTCCTCGAAGGGCTGCCGGGCAAGGGCGTGTACGTACGGCAGCACGCGCAACAGTCGGTCGAGCCGATCGCGTACATGAAGCCCGCCGGGCCGGACGAGCCCTACCCCTGGATGTCCGAGGCCGCGAAGCGGCACCAGGTCGGCAGGTCTCAGCTCCTGGCCGTCGAAGTCGCCGTCCCGCCGAAGGAAGTGGCCGAAGCCCTCCATTTGGAGGCCGGCGAGCCGGCGGTCCTGAGGAAACAGATCCTCTTCCTGGACGAGGAGCCGACGGAACTAACGCGGTCGTACTACCCGCTGAGCCTGGTCGAGGGCACGGCCGTGCTGGAGAAGAAGCGGATTCGAGGCGGGACGCCCGCGCTGCTCGACTCGATGGGCTTTCCACCACGAGAGTTCGTCGACGAGCTGTCGTCCGAGATCCCGACGGAGGAAGAGGTAGTTGCCCTGGAGCTCCCCAAGGACATGCCGGTCCTGGTGGCCTTCCGGGTGGTCTATTCGGACGACCGGCGCCCGATCGAGGTCACCCTGATGACGAAGGCGGCCCACCGGTACCGGATGCGCTACAGGCTGCCGGTGGAGTGACGGCGCCGCCCGATGCCCACGGGCGCGGGGCCTAGCCCCAGTCGCCCGAGCGGCGGGTGCGCTTGGTCTCCGAGCGCTGTTTCTTCTCGCGGAGCCGGCGTTCGTTGATGCCGCGGGGGATCTTCGTCGGGCGGCGGGGCTTCGGGGGCGGGGCCGTCGCCTCGGCCAGGAGGGCCGCCAGGCGGACCGCCGCCGTCTCCCGGTTGCGCCACTGGGAGCGGTGCTCCGAGGCGCGGACCGTGACGACGCCGTTGACCAGGCGGGAGGCGAGGCGCTCCAGGGCGCGGGCCTTCCACACCTCGGGGAACGCGTCAGTGGCCGCGAGGTCGAAGCGGAGCTCCACCTGCGAGTCGCTGGTGTTCACGTGCTGACCGCCCGGCCCCGACGACCGCGAGAAACGCCACTGGAGCTCGGCCTCGGGCAGCGAGACGGAGCCGCGGATGGGATAGGGACCGGACATGCCCCCCATGTTCCCCGTCCGGGACCGCGCGAGTCATCCTGTTTTCCCGCGGCCGCGGGCGGGAACCGGCGGCGACTCCGGTGCGTTTCTCCAGGCGAGCGACGACATCACGACGAAAGGGACTTTCCATGGCTGTGAGCCTGTCCAAGGGCGGCAACGTCTCCCTGACCAAGGAGGCCCCGGGCCTCGCCGCCGTCACCGTGGGCCTCGGCTGGGACGTCCGCACCACCACCGGCACCGACTTCGACCTCGACGCCTCGGCGATCGGCGTGGACGCCGCCGGGAAGGTCGCCTCGGACGCCCACTTCGTCTTCTTCAACAACAAGTCGACGCCCGACCAGACCATCGTCCACACCGGTGACAACCGCACCGGCGAGGGCGGCGGCGACGACGAGCAGATCAACGTCAACCTCGCGGCCCTCCCGCCGAACGTCGACAAGATCGTCTTCCCGGTCTCCATCTACGACGCGGTGTCCCGCTCGCAGAACTTCGGCCAGGTGCGCAACGCGTACATCCGCATCGTGAACCAGGCCGGCGGCGCCGAGCTCGCCCGCTACGACCTCTCCGAGGACGCGGCCGTCGAGACGGCCATGGTCTTCGGCGAGCTGTACCGCAACGGCGCCGAGTGGAAGTTCCGCGCCGTGGGCCAGGGCTACGCCTCGGGCCTGGAGGGCATCGCCCGCGACTTCGGCGTCAACCTCTGACCCGTCGCGCGTCCCCAGGGCCCCGGCCGGGTTTCCCGGGCCGGGGCCCCGGGCCGTGTCCCGCCGGTCCGGCCTGATCGACCAGACACCCCCTAGCCTGTGCGCGTGATCGTCGAGACCCTCGCCCCCCAGGCCCTGGAGGACGGCGTCGCCCTCCCCGGCGCACTGCTCACCGAGCTCACCGCCCTCTACGCCTCGAACGAGGAGTTCCATCAGCTCAGCGGCGACTTCCCGGACCCGTCCGACGTCCGGCCGGAGCAGGTCGCTGCCGCGCTGGCCGAGGAGCTCGCGCAGCCGACCGCCGAGGTCCTCCTCGCCCGCTCCGGCGGCCGGCTCGTCGCCGTCGCCGTCACCCTGGGCCGCCACCCCGACCCGGCCGATCCCGATCCGTGGCTCGGGCTGCTGATGGTCCACGCGGACGAGCGGCGCGCGGGCCACGGCCGCCGGCTCGCCGCGTACGTCGAGGACCGCTTCCGCTCCGCCGGCCGGACGGGGCTGCGGCTCGCCGTCCTGGAGAACAACCCGAAGGCGCTCGCCTTCTGGACCGCCCTGGGCTACCGGGAGACGGCCCGCCGCCCGGACCTCGCGCACGGGCGGGCGTGCGTCGTCCTGCGGAAGAGCCTCCGGGGCCCCGAGGACTCTCAGGACTCCTAGGGCCCCGAGGGCTCCTAGGGCTCCTAGGGCTCCTAGGGCTCCTAGGGCTCCTAGGGCTCCCAGGACCCCTAGGGCTTCGGCGGCTTGCCGTCGCCGTACAGCCAGACGTCCCACAGCGTGCCGAGGTCGCGTCCCGAGACGCTCTCCGCGTAGGCCGTGAAGTCGTCGGTGGTGGCGTTCGCGTGGCGGTACTTCGCGGCCCAGCCGCGCAGGATCTCGTCGAAGACCCGGTCGCCGACGGCCCCGCGCAGCTGGTGCAGGACCATCGCGCCCCGCTGGTAGACGGGCGGGTCGAAGAGGTTCTCGGCGGTGGGCGGGGCGGCCGGCGGGAAGGCCCAGTTGGCGTCCTGGTCGAAGGCCTCCGCGAACCGGGTGCTCGCCGGGACGTGTTCGTACTCCTCCCCGTACAGCCACTCCGCGTACGTCGCGAAGCCCTCGTTCAGCCAGATGTCGCGCCAGCTCGCGGGCGTGACGGAGTCGCCGAACCACTGGTGGGCCTGCTCGTGGACGAGGGTCGGGCGGTCGAAGGAGCCGGCCGGGAAGATGGGCCGGCCCTGGGTCTCCAGGGCGTACCCGAGGGTCCCGTCCTCGGTGACGATCGCCCCGGTGGCGGAGAAGGGGTACGGCCCGAAGCGCTTCACCTGGCGGGCGAGGAGCTCGGGGATCTGGGCCCGCAGGGCCGCGCTCGCCTTCGCGACGGGGGCCGCCGCGGCGGTGAGGACGGGCACGGAGCCGAGTGCGGTCCCCGTCCCCGTCGCGTACCGGCCGATCGCGACCGTCGCGAGGTAGCTCGCCATCGGCTCGGCCGTGTGCCAGACCGTGGTGACGCGCCCGTCGGCCTCGGTGCGGCGTGCGGTCCTGACGCCGTTGGAGAGGGCTTCGAGCCCGGCGGGGACGGTGAGCGTCAGGTCGTAGGCGGCCTTGTCGGAGGGATGGTGGTTGCCGGGGAACCAGGTCATGGACCCGGCCGGTTCGCCGACCGCGACCGCCCCGTCGGCCGTGCGCATCCAGCCCTCCTTGGAGCCGTCGGCGTCGGTGAGCGGCTCGGGCACACCCGTGTAGGTGACGGTGGCGCGGAACTCCCTGCCCTCGTGGATCTCCTCGTGGGGGCGGAGGGTGAGCTCGTTCCCGGCCCGGTTGTACGCGGCGGGGGCGCCGTCGACGGTGGCTCCGCCGACGGTGAGGCCGGCCAGGTCGAGGTTGAAGGCGCTGAGGTCCTGGGTGGCGCGGGCGGTGATCTCGACGGTGCCGTCGAGGCGGCCGGAGGCGGGGTCGTAGGCGAGGGTCAGGCCGTAGTGGCCGACGTCGTACCCGCCGTTCCCGAGCTTCGGGAAGAGCGGGTCGCGCAGCCCGGAGGCGCCGGGGGTGCCTCGGACGCCGCCGCCGACATCGGAGCAGCCGCCCGCGAGCAGCCCGAGGGCGGTGAGGGCCGCGGCGAGGGCGAGGGCTCCGGAACGGCTGCGTTGTGACACGTACCGATCTTAAAAGGTCAAAAACGAAAAAGGCGGCGACGCCCGGCGGGGGATCCGGGCGCCGCCACCGGCTGGGGCGCTACGTCACGAGGGCGGTGCCGCTTCGCGAGGGGGGTGCCCCGCGAGGGCGGTGCTTCGCGAGGGTGCCGCTTCGCGAAGGGGTTGCCTCGTGAGGGCGTGCCTCGTGAGGGTCTTACTTCGCGAGGGAGGCCACGCCGACCTGGGCGAACTTCTCGTCGAGGTCGCCCGAGGGGGCTCCGGCGACTCCGATGCCGGCGATCGGGGCGCCCTTCGCCGTGACCGGGGCGCCGCCGGCGAGGAAGAGGGTGCCGGGGATGTCCTTCAGGGTGGGGGCGTTGGCCAGGCGGCCGGCGAGGACGGAGGTGGGGGCGTTCCAGGAGACGGCGGTGAAGGCCTTGCGCTCGGCCGACTCGTAGGACTGCGGGCCGGCGCCGTCGCCGCGCAGCGTGACGATCGTGTTGCCGTTGCGGTCGACGACCGCGACGGAGACGCGCTGGTTCTCCTTCTCGGCGGCGTCCAGGGTCGCCCGCGCCGCCTTCGTCGCGGCCTCGATCGTCAGGTGCGTCGACGTCGTGGTGTTGCCGTGGTCCGCGTCGGCCGTGACGGCGGCGGGAGCGGCGGCCGGGGCCGCGGCGTTCGCGGAGACCACGCCGAAAGTACCGGCGGCGACGACGGCGGCAGCGGTGGCACCGAGGAGGATCTTCTTCATGACTGACTCCGTGAGGGATGAGGAGGGGGAAGCCTTCGAGCGGTCCGTTCCGTCGCTCTGCATCGATCCTCCGGCCGGAACCGGCACCGGACGGTCCACGGTCCGGCTGCCCTCCGCGCGCACACCGGACGACGGGACCGTCAGCCGATCGGTTGATGCCGCCCTGGCCCCTCCGGGCCACCATGGACACGTACACCCAGGTCGGACAGGCAGGGAGGCGGCACGGTGACCCGGCCCACGGAACACGACCCGGACGCCCGCTGGCTCGCGCGGGTCATGCACATCGCGTTCTTCCTGCTGCTCGGCGCCTCCCTCGCCCGCTTCCTGCTGCGGCACGACTGGGAGGCCCGCAGCCCCTGGATCATCGCCCTGACCGGGGCGCTCGCCTCCCTCTACGTGCTCGGGCCGGTGCTCGGCACCCGCGCCACCCCGCGCCGGATCGCCTGGCTGGGCACGGTCGTCGCCGTCTGGGTCCTCCTCGTCGTCCTCGCGCCCAGCTTCGCCTGGTGCGCGGTGCCGCTCTTCTACACGGGCCTGCGCACCCTCCCGGCACGCGCCGCCCTCGGCCTCGTCGCCCTGCTCACCGCCTTCGTGGTCTTCGCGCAGGTCCAGCTCTCGCACGGCGGCTGGGACCCGAACCTGATCGTCGCCCCGCCGGCCGTCGCCGCCCTCGCCACCGGCGTCTTCGTGTACGCGGAGCGGCAGGCCGCCCGCCAGCGCGCGCTGATCGACGACCTCATCCGCACCCGGCGCGAACTCGCCGCGATCGAGCGCCGCGAGGGCACCCTCGCCGAGCGCCAGCGCCTCTCCATGGAGATCCACGACACCCTCGCGCAGGGCCTGTCCAGCCAGCAGATGCTGCTCCAGGCCGCCGACCGCACCTGGGACAGCGACCCGGGCACCGCCCGCCGCCACGTCCGCACCGCCGAGGCCATCGCCGAGCGCAACCTCGCCGAGGCCCGCCGCTTCGTGCAGGACCTCGCCCCCGCCGACCTGGCCGGGGGCGGCGGCCTCCAGGAGGCCCTGCGCGGGCTCGCCGCCCGCGAGTCGGCCGCCTTCCGGGTCGACGGGATCGCGGTGCCGCTGCCCGACCGCGTGCAGGCGGCCCTGCTGCGGATCGCGCAGGGCGCCCTCGCGAACATCCGGGAGCACGCCGGCGCCGACTCCGCCGCGCTCACCCTCACCTACCTCGACGACCAGGTGGTCCTGGACATCGCCGACGACGGCCGGGGCTTCGATCCGGCGCTCGCGCGGGAGCAGGCCGAGCGCGGGCACGGGCTGCCCGCGATGCGGGTGCGCGCCCAGCAGCTCGGTGGCACCCTGACCGTCGAGTCCACCCCCGGCGAGGGCACGGTGCTCTCCGCCGCGATCCCGCTCTCCCTGGAGTCCTGATGTCCGTACGGATCCTCCTGTGCGACGACCACGTGGTCGTCCGGGCCGGCCTGCTCGCGCTGCTCGGCAGCACCCCCGACATCGAGGTGGTGGGCGAGGCGGGCAGCGGCGAGGAGGCCGTCGCCATGGCCGCGAAACTGACGCCGGACGTCGTCCTCATGGACCTCCAGCTCGGCCCGGGCATCGACGGCGTGGAGGCGACCCGGCGGATCGCGCCGACCGGCGTCCACGTCCTGGTCCTCACCACGTACGACACGGACGCGGACATCACGCGGGCGATCGAGGCGGGCGCCACCGGCTACCTGCTGAAGGCCGAGCGGCCCGAGGAGCTGTTCGCCGCGATCCACGCCGCCGCGCAGGGCCGCACGGCCCTCTCCCCGCCGGTCGCCAGCCGGGTCATGGACCGCATGCGCGGCGCGGCGGGCCCGTCGCTCACCGACCGGGAGCGGGACATCCTCGGGCAGCTGGGGCGGGGCCTGGGCAACCGGGAGATCGCGCGGGCGCTGTTCATCAGCGAGGCGACGGTGAAGACGCACCTGGGCCGGATCTACGCCAAGCTCGGCGTCGACACCCGAGCGGGAGCGGTCGCCGTGGCGAAGGAACGCCGTTTGCTGCCGTAGCGGGGCGGGGGGCGGGCCGGTGCGTGAGGCCGTGGCCCGGCCGCCGTGGCGGGGCCGGTGTCGTGACCCAGCCGTCCCCGGGCCGGGCCGGTGCGTCGGCCTGCCGCCGCTGTGGCCGGTCCGCCGCTGGGGCCCTCTCTCCCTCCCCCGCCGCCCCGTCCGGCCGCCGCCTTCATCCGTTGGGCTGGTCCGGGGTGCGGTTCCCCGGCGTCGCACCGCCCCCGCTGCTACCCTGCGTCGTCATTCGACCGCACGGTGTCATGTCTCAGTGGGAGCGCACGTGAAGCTCGCGATCGTCGGCGGCGGCCCCGCCGGCCTGTATCTCTCGATCCTGCTGAAGCGGCAGGACCCGTCCCACGAGATCGCCGTGTACGAACGGAACCCGGAGGGCTCCACGTACGGCTGGGGCGTCACCTACTGGGCCGGGCTCCTCGGCAAGCTGCGCGCCGGCGACCCCGAGTCCGCGGCCGCCGTCGCCGAGGCCTCCGTCACCTGGACCGACGGCGTCGCGATCGTGCGCGACGAGCGGACCGTCCACCGGGGCGACGCGGGCTTCGGCATCGGGCGGCGGCGGATGCTCGCGCTGCTCGCCGAGCGCGCCGAGGACCTCGGCGTCCGCGTGGAGTTCGAGCACGACATCACCGGGCCGGACGCCCCCGAACTGGCCGGGGCCGACCTGGTCGTCGCCGCCGACGGCGTCAACAGCGTGCTGCGCGAGGCGCACGCCGGGCACTTCGGCAGCGAGGTCGCCAGCGGCCGCAACCCGTACATCTGGCTCGGCACCACCAAGGTCTTCGACTCCTTCAGCTTCGCGTTCAAGGAGACCGAGCACGGCTGGATCTGGTGCTACGCGTACGGCTTCAGCGGCGAGCGGTCCACCTGCGTCGTCGAGTGCTCCCCGGAGACGTGGACCGGCCTCGGGCTCGACGCGCGCGGCGAGGCCGACAGCCTGAACCTGCTGGAGAAGCTCTTCCACGACCTCCTCGACGGGCACGAGCTGATCGGCCGCGACCGGGCCGACGACACCGCCCAGTGGCTGACCTTCCGCACGCTGACCAACCGGGTCTGGCACCGCGGCAACCTCGTCCTGCTCGGCGACGCCGCCCACACCACGCACTACTCGATCGGCGCGGGCACCACCCTGGCCCTGGAGGACGCGCTCGCCCTCGCGGACGCCCTGGGAGCACCCGGCGCCACGAGCACCCCCGGCGGCCTGGACGCCGCCCTCACCTCGTACGGGAAGCGCCGCCGCGCCGAGCTGCTCTCCGCGCAGAGCGCCGCCCGCTACAGCGCCCAGTGGTACGAGAACCTGCCGCGCTACATGAGCCTGGAGCCCGCGCAGATGTTCGCGCTGCTCGGGCAGCGCCACTCGCCGCTGCTGCCGCACATCCCGCCGCAGCTGTACTACCGGATCGACCGGGCCGCCGAACGGCTGGAGGCCCTGCGGCGGCTCAAGCGCTGGCTCGGCCCCCGGGTCGCCCGAGCGGTGCACGGCCGCCGCTGAGCCCGCCCGGGCGGGCAGCCGTGGCGCCGGTCCGGGCCGGGGCCGTCGCATCGGGTGGTGTGCCGGCACCGAGCGACGGGGTTCCCGGCCCGGACCCGGAGCCGGGACGGGTGGCCGCGCGTGCGGGGCGGGTCCGGTCCCGTGACACCATCGGTGCCGTGCTCGACATCGGCTACTCCCTCTCGCGTCGCTTCCCCGACCCCCCGCAGACCGACTACCGCCGCGCGGACGTCCACGCGCTGCGGCACGACCTGTTCTGCGGGGACGTGTACCTCGCCGACACCGAGGCGGACCGCGAGGTGTCCACAGCCTGGGGATGGGTGCCGGTGCTCGACTTCGCGTGGGCGCTGTGCGACATCGTCGAGCAGCTCGACCGGGACCCCCGGGGCAGCCGGGCCTCCCAGCCGCAGTACGCGGAGCTCGACTTCACCGAGTCCACGGACCGGATGCTCTTCGAGCGGCGCTTCGGGTGGGTGGACGTCGAGGCGGACTGGATGCCGGGGGACGAGCCGCCGGTGACGTTCAACCACGCGGAGCTGCGGCGTGAGGCGCGGGACTTTCTGCACGATCTGATCGCGGACCTCACGGACATGCACGAGGGGCTGGCCGACAACCCGACGATCTGGACGCTCCAGTCCCGCTTCCCTCGCGTGAAGTAACCCCTGGGACAAACCTGCGCGTTGTGGGCCGCGCCGCGCCCGTTGTGGGCGGCGCCCCGCCGTTGTGGGCAGGCGTTCCGCAAGGGGCGGAACGGGTGGGCACAACGGAACGGCGCCCTTGCCGGCGCCAGAGGCTCCTGCGCCCGAACCCGCACCCACGTGCACGGCCACCGGGCGGTGCGGGTCAGGGCACAGGACGCGGAGGCGCCGCGAAGGGCGCCGTCCCGTGTGCCCACCCGTCCCGCCCCAGCGGGACGATTGCCCACACGGGCAGCGGGCGAAGGCCCGCACCGGCAGCGGACACCGGGCGCGGCCCACACGGGCGGGGGTGACGGGCCACAACGGCGGGAGGCGCGGGCCCACACGGGCGTGGGCGCCGGCCCACAACGGCGGGAGGTGCAGGCCCACCCGGGCGCGGGCGCCGCTCCCGCCGCGAGCGCGGGCCCACCCAGGCGCAGGCCCACCCAGGCGCCGGCGCCGCCCCGCACAAGCCCCCGCGCCGCCGCGCGTCAAGGCTCCACCCTCACCCCCAGTCTCGCCGCCAGGACCGGTGCCAGGTCCAGGAGTTGGGGTGGGGAGATCACCGCGCCCGCGAGGGACTCCACGCCGCGGGCGATCTCCAGGCGCGCCACCCCCCGCAGGTCCACGTCCGTGAGCCGCGCCCCCGTGAAGTCCACCCCCGTCAGCACACAGTCCACGAACTCCACCCGCTCCAGGACCGCGCCCCCGAAGTCCGGCTCGCTCAGCACACAGCCCTCGAAGACGACGTCCTTCAGCTTCGCCTCCCGCAGGTTCAGGTAGTCGCTCTTGCCGCCCCGGAAGACCACCCGCTCCAGCACCGCCCCGTGCAGCTGCGCCCCGCCGAGCCGCGCCTCCACGACCTCCACGTCCCGCAGCTGCGCCCCGGCCAGCTCGATGCCCACACCCCGTACCCCCGTGAGGACCGAGTCGAGGAACCGCGCCGCCGTCAGCCGCGCCCCGTCGAGCCCGCACTCCCGGAGCGCGCAGTCGAGGAACCGGGCCCCCTCGCCGGACTGGCCGGACAGGTCGAGCCCGGCCAGTTCGAGGCCGTCGTAGTCCCCGTCCGGTTCGAGCCCGCCCCCGTACTCCTCCAGGGGCGGCAGCCGGAGCTCCGGCCGCCGCGCCCCCGCCACCTTCTTCTTGCGCTGTGTCGCCATGCCCCCATCGTGAGGTACGCCACTGACAGCGCCCCCCGTGTCACATCCGAGGGCCCGCCGTCCGTCCCCCGTACGAGACCCACACGAGGGAGACGGACATGCGGAAGCTCACGATCATCGGCGGCGGCTTCGCCGGACTGACCGCCGCCATCACGGCCGCCGAGGCCGGCACCGAGGTGACCCTCCACGAGGCGCACCGGACGCTCGGCGGCCGGGCGCGCACGGCCGAGGGCCCGTACCGGACCAACGAGGGTCCGCACGCGCTCTACAGCGGCGGCCCGCACTGGACCTGGCTCAAGCAGCGCGGGCTCCTCGGCGAGCTCGCCGCACTGCCGCCCGCCGAGGCCCTCCGGTTCCGGGTCCACCTCGACGGCGCCCTGCGCCGCACCCCGCCGCTGGGCCTGTTCCGTCAGGCCCGCCGTACCGCCGAACAGGCCCCCGTCGACCTCGACTTCCGCACCTGGGTCACCGGACTCGCGGGCGAGCGCACCGCGCGCGTGGCCTCGGCGTACGTCGGGGTCGCGCTCTTCCACCACGACCCCGGCTCCCTCTCCGCCCGTTTCGTGCAGGAGCGCCTGCACCGGGCCGCGTGCCTGCCGCCCGAGGCGCACTATCCGCGGGGCGGCTGGGGGCGGCTCATCGACCGGATGGCCACGCGCGCGCGTGAGCTGGGCGCACGGATCGAGACCTCGTCCCGCGTCGACACCCTGCCGCTCGGCGGCGGTCCGGTGATCGTCGCGACCGCCCTGCCCGCCGCCGCCCGGCTCCTCGGCGAGCCGTCGCTGACCTGGGAGAGCGGCCGTACGGTCCTGTTCGACCTGGCGTTGCGGACCCGGAAGGGCGATCCCTTCGTCGTCTCGGACCTGGACGTGCCCGGCTGGATCGAGCGGTACACGGCGCAGGACCCCTCGCTGGCCCCGGCCGGGCAGCAGCTGGTCCAGGCACAGCTGCCGATCGGCCCCGGCGCGTCGAAGGCGGACGGCGTCGCCCACGCCGAGCGGCTGCTCGACGCCGGGTTCCCCGGCTGGCGCGAGCGGACGGTGTGGCGGCGGGAGTCCGTCTCGCAGGGCCGGACGGGCGCGGTGGACCTCCCGGGCACCACCTGGCGCGACCGGCCGGCCGTCGACCGGGGCGACGGGGTCTATCTGGTGGGCGATCAGGTGGCGGCGCCGGGCGTGCTGTCGGAGGTGTCGTTCACGAGCGCGGTCGAGGCGGTGTCGCTGGCCCTGCGGGCGGACCGGCTGGAGCACCACCACCGGCACGGCCTTGACCTCAAGCGCGGTTGAGGTCGGAGGGTGGAGCCGCGAGCCCACCCGTACGACGACGACAGGGGAAACGTCATGCGCGCCATCCGCCTCCACGCCTTCGGTCCCGCCGAGAACCTCACCTACGAGGAGACCGCCGACCCGGTGCCCGGCCCCGGCCAGGTCGGCATCAGGGTCGCGGCGGCCGGCGTGCACCTCCTCGACACCGCCCTCCGGGAGGGCGCCACGGGCCCGTTCCCCGCGCCCGTCGCGCTCCCCACGATCCCGGGCCGCGAGGTCGCCGGCATCGTGGACGCCCTCGGCGAGGGCACCGATCCGTCCTGGCTCGGGCGGCGGGTCGTCGCCCACCTCGGCATGAACCCCGGCGGCTACGCCGAGCGGGCCGTCACCGACGCCGCCCGGCTGCACGCCCTGCCCGACCACCTCGGCGAGGCGGAGGCCGTCGCGATGATCGGCACCGGCCGCACGACCCTCGGCATCCTCGGCTTCACCGAGCTCGGCCCCGACTCGGTCGCGATCGTCCCGGCCGCCGCCGGCGGCATCGGCACCCTGCTCGTCCAGTACGCCAAGAACGCCGGCGCCACCGTCGTCGGCCTCGCCGGCGGCCCCGCGAAGACCGCGCTCGTCGCGGCCAACGGCGCCGACCTGGCCGTCGACTACACGCGGCCCGACTGGCCGGCGGAGGTCCGCGCCCACCTCGACCCGACCGGCCGCCGCGCCACCGTCGTCTTCGACTCGGTCGGCGGCGACACCGGACGCGCCGCCGTCGACCTGCTCGGCAAGGGCGGCCAGCACCTGGTCTTCGGCTGGAGCGGCGCGGGACTCCACGACGGCGAGCCGCTCACCTTCACCCCCGAGGAGCTCGCCGCGCGCGGCATCACCTCGGAGTCCGTCCTCGGCCCCGTCATGATCCAGAAGGCGGGCGGGGACATCCGTACGCTCGAACTCGCCGCCCTCGACGCGGCGGCCACCGGGGCGCTGCGCCCCGCCGTCCAGCGCTTCCCGCTCGCGGAGGCGGCGCGCGCCCACCGCGCCCTGGAGACCCGGGGCACGACGGGCAAGGTGGTCCTCATCCCCTAGAAGAAGGGAGTGGTCCTCATCCCCTGGAGGAAGGGAGAGGCAGGGACCGCGAGGGACCCCCGGCGGGCCCGGGAGGGACCGTGAAGGCCCCGAAGGTCACACCCCGAGGACGTCCCAGGAGTGCGCCTTGAACTCCTTCAGGAAGTCCGGGTGGTCCTCCCACATCCGGGCGGCGGAGCGCAGCACGTCCCAGTTGTGCTCCAGGGCCTGGTCGACGACCTGGCGCAGTTCCGGCGCCGTCTCCCGCTTCTCCACGAGTCCGTTCACCGCCGACGCGGCCTGCACGGTGTAGCGCAGGGCCCGCAGCGCCCGCGACGTGTCGTCCATGCCGAATCCGTGGTCGCTCCCGTTGGCGGGGTCGAAGAGGGGCGTCAGCCGCGCCTCGATGAAGCCGGTGATCCGCTGGAACCGCTGCTCGATGTCATCCATGCCCCTTTCCTACACCGTCGCCCCGCCGAGCTCCGCCAGCGCCCCGTCCGTCAGCCGGTACACCGACCACTCGTCCTGCGGGCGGGCGCCCAGGGACTCGTAGAAGTCGATCGAGGGCTGGTTCCAGTTCAGGACCGACCACTCCAGGCGCTCGTAGCCGCGCTCGACGCAGATCCGGGCCAGTTCGCGCAGCAGGGCCTTGCCGTGGCCGCCGCCTCGGGCCTCCGGGCGGACGTACAGGTCCTCCAGGTAGATGCCGTGGACACCGCGCCAGGTCGAGAAGTTCAGGAACCAGAGCGCGAAGCCCACGGGCTCGCCCGAGTCCGTCTCGGCGAGGTGCGCGTAGGCGGCGGGGCGCTCCCCGAACAGGGCCTCGTGAAGCTGCTCAGGGGTGGCCCGGACCTCGTCGAGGGCCTTCTCGTACGCGGCGAGGTCACGGATCAGGGCGTGGAGGACGGGGACGTCGGCAGGCGTGGCGGTACGGATCATGACGCCCACCCTGCCCCGGATCAGGCCCTTCCCGCCAGCAGGATCCGCGCGGCGGCGACCTGCTCGGGGTCGAGGCGCGGCTCGCCGTCCTCGACGTCCCAGAGCCCGTTCTGCAGGACCCGCCCCAGCGTCCAGGCCACGGCGCGCCGCCGGTCCCCGACGACCTCGGCGAGCAGGTCGAACCGCCACAGGAGCCGGTCCGGGTCGAAGCGGTCCATCAGGGCCGGCAGCAGGTCGAAGCCCGGGTCCCCGGCGAGCGGCTTCGGGTCGATGGCCAGCCAGGGTTCCCGGTCGGCCGCCAGGACGTTCCCGAAGTGCAGGTCCCAGTGGAGCAGCCGGTCGCCCGGCTCGCCCGCCACCTCCCGTACGGCCGAGGCGCAGTCCCGCAGGACCGCCGCGTCGTCCGCGCCGAGCCGCGCCGCCGCCTCGGGGACGTCCGCGAGCATCCCCGCCGCGATGTCCGCGAGGGTCCGCAGCCCCGGCGGCGCCGGGACGGCCACGAGCCGGGCGAGGAGGTCCCTGACGATCCCGAGGGCCTCGTCGGTGTCCGCGACGGAGGACAGCGGCCGGGCCTCGTCGAGGCGTTCCAGGAGCATCGTCCCGGTCGCGTCGTCCAGGTCGAGGAGCCGGACCGCGCCCGCCCCGTCCCAGACGCGCAGGCCGACGGGCTCCCCCTCCGACTCCTCGTCGAGGAGCTGCATCTTCAGCGCGGCGCGCGTGCCGTCGGCGTCCCGCACCACCGGCAGCACCAGCGAGGCCACCCCGTACATCGAGGGCCCGGTGACCCGCAGCCCCCACCGGCCGAGGAACTCCTCGGCGCGCGCGGGCAGCCCGGCGACGAACGCCCGCCCCGCCTCACCGTTGTACTTCGCCTGCGACTGGGCCAGTTCCTCCGGTACGTCGATCACCCGACGACCCTAGACACCGGCACCGAGCGGCGCCTGGGATATTCGGCGCGCGGGTCCGCCGCGACGGCTGTATCCAGGAGGCGAGGCCACCGGTAACGTCCCGCCCACGCATCCGGAATCCAGGGGTACACATGAGCACGGTCAACGGCGGCATATCGTTCTGGTACGCGCAGGAGGGCGCCCCCGCGCCCCGCGAACCGCTCCCCGGCGACACCACCGCCGACGTCTGCGTCGTCGGCGGCGGCTACACCGGCCTGTGGACCGCCTACTACCTCAAGAAGGCCGTCCCCTTCCTCAACATCACCGTCCTCGAAGCGAAGTTCTGCGGGTACGGCGCCTCCGGCCGCAACGGCGGCTGGCTCTACAACGGCATCGCGGGCCGCGACCGCTACGCGAAGCTCCACGGCCACGAGGCCGCGGTCCGCCTCCAGCAGGCCATGAACGCCACCGTCACCGAGGTCCTCGACGTCTGCGCGACCGAGAAGATCGACGCCGACCAGCACCGCGGCGGCGTCCTGGAGGTGGCGCTCTCCCCCGCCCAGCTCGCCCGCCTCAAGGCCTTCCACGCCGCCGAGGCCGCCTTCGGCGAGACCGACCGGGAGCTGTACGGAGCCCGCGAGACGGCCGAGCGCGTCCGCGTCGCCGGAGCCGTCGGCTCCTCGTGGACGCCGCACGGCGCGCGGCTGCACCCCGTGAAGCTCGTCCAGGGCCTCGCGGACGCCGTGGAGGCGCTCGGCGTCACCGTCCACGAGTCCACCCCCGTCACCGAGATCCGGCCCAAGCACGCGATCACCCCGTACGGCACCGTCCGCGCCCCGTACGTGCTGCGCTGCACCGAGGGATTCACCGCCTCCCTGGCCGGCCAGCGCCGCACCTGGCTCCCCATGAACTCCTCGATGATCGCCACCGAGCCCCTCACCGAGGCGCAGTGGGAGTCCGTCGGCTGGAACGGCCGCGAGACCCTCGGCGACATGGCGCACGCCTACATGTACGCCCAGCGCACCGCCGACGGCCGCATCGCGCTGGGCGGCCGGGGCGTCCCGTACCGCTTCGGCTCGAAGACCGACAACGACGGCCGGACCCAGCCGCAGACGATCGAGGCGCTCCGCGAGATCCTGATCCGCTTCTTCCCCCAGCTGGCGGGCGTACGGATCGACCACGCCTGGTCCGGCGTCCTGGGCGTCCCCCGCGACTGGTGCGCCACCGTCACCCTCGACCGCAGCACCGGCCTCGGCTGGGCCGGCGGCTACGTCGGCTCCGGGGTCGCCACCGCCAACCTGGCCGCCCGCACCCTGCGCGACCTGATCCAGCAGGACTCCGGTCAGTCGGGCCCCACCGACCTCACCGCCCTGCCGTGGGTGAACCACAAGGTCCGCAAGTGGGAGCCGGAGCCGCTGCGCTGGCTCGGCGTCCAGACCATGTACGCGGCCTTCCGGGGCGCCGACCGCCGCGAGGCGGCCGGGCGCTCGGCGGAGACGGACCGCGTGGCGGTCCTGGCGAACCGGCTGAGCGGCCGCTGAGCATCGGGGCGGGGCCCCGTCCGGACGCTTCGGGGCGGGGCCCCGCCCGGACGCACCATGCCGGGGCCCGTCCGCCGCGCCCCGCCCGGCCGGACGCTGGGCGAACCGCCTGAGCGTCCGCCGAGCGCCGGGCCGCGCCCCCCACCCCGCCGTCTCCCCTACTCCACCTCGATGCCGAAGTCCCCCACGAGCTCCTCCAGGCCGCCCCCGTACCCCTTCCCGCCGAGGACGAAGTCCCAGTCGCCGCCGGCCCGGCGCCGGAACGAGCCGAGGACCAGCGCCGTCTCCCCCGGCCGCCCGTCCGACACCTCCAGCCGGTCGAGCTCCGTGCCCGCGTCGTCCCGCAGCCTGATCCCGGCCTCCGTGAAGCCGCCGAGGTCCGCGTCCGGATTCACCTCCGGGTCCACGGCCGCCACCAGGACCAGCCGGTCCGCGCGGGCGGGCAGCGCGTCGAAGCCGACCCGCACGGCGGCCCGGTCACCGGGCGCCGCCGCCACCATGGCCACCGAACCGTCGGGCGTCGCCGGGTTGTTGAAGAAGACGAACCACTCGTCGCCCAGGACCCGGTTCCCGGCGCAGACGAGCGCGCAGACGTCCAGGGCCGCGGACCCCGACCACACCATCCCCAGCAGGTTGAAGTCCTCGGAGGCCTCGGCCGGCGGGGAGACCGGGACGGGCGCGGGCGCCGCCGCCCCGCGGGCGGGCCCGCCCAGCCGGCCCCGCAGTCCGTGCTGGTGCAGCAGGTCCACCAGCTCGGTCCCGGGGATCAGCGTCAGCGGCTTGCCGTTGGCGAAGGTGTACGAACCGGGCCCGAACTTCGAGGTGGTGACCAGCACCCCCTTGTTGGCCCCCTGGTCCTGCACGGTCCCGTACAGGTCCCGCACCGCGCTCGGCGGCACGGTGTTCCGGTAGCGCTTGACCTGGACCACGATCGACCCGCCGCTGATCGGGTCCGGGTCGAGCGCGTGGACGTCGACCCCGCCGTCCCCCGACCGCTGCGTGGTCACCGCCTGGAGCCCCCGCGCCCGGAAGAGCTCGGCCACCAGCCCCTCGAAGGCGATCGGGTCCATGGCGAGCAGGTCGGGCTCCTCCCCGTCCCCCTGCACCACCACGTCGGAGCCGACCTGTCCCGGCTCCCGCAGCGGCGCGACCGCCGTCCGCTCGTCCGGCCTGGCCGACAGGCGTCCGGCAAGCGCCCCGGTCAGGCACTCGACGGCCCCCACCCGCTCCAGGTGCAGCCGGTCGAACGCCGGCCGCTCCACCACGACCGACGCCACGCACACGCGCGCGGCGCGCCCGGTGGCGGGATCGACCCCGCCGACGTACCCGTTCAGCGCCACCCCGTCGAGCGCCCCGAACCGGTCGGCGGCGAACAGCTCCCGCACCGCGAGCAGTACGCTCTGCGCCAGCACGTCCCGGTACAGCGCCCGCCGCTGCGTCACCGGCCTCGGGACCTCCTTGTCCTGGTCGGTGCTCGGCAGGTACTTGACGCCCTTGGCCTCGGGAACGACCTCGTACCCCGGCAGGTCCCAGTCGAGGACGAGCGCCCGCCCGGCCCGGTCGTAGGCGGCCGACACCTCCCGGGGGAAGCCGTCGGGCCAGGCGGTCGACGCGAAGAGCACGGCGGTGAAGTACTCGACGACGGTGTCGGGGTCCCCGTCCCGCAGGGCGGCCACGGTCCCGTCGATCCCGCTGTTCTGGGCGCGTATCTCGGCCCGGCGGGCGGCGGCCCATTCGTCGTACGCGCGCCGGTACGCGGCGAGTTGCTCGACCCGCCGCGCCTCGGCGGCCTGCGCCGCGTACCAGTCGTGCTCGAACCTGGCCCGCGCGTCCCGCTCGGCCTGTGCCCGCCCGGACGCCGTCCAGGCCCCCTGCGGCTGGTAGTGCCGCTGGTCCGGCAGGGCGACGGGCTCCCCCAGCGGCCCGGGGGAGAACGGCTCGACGCCCTCCTCCCGCCGCAGCGACTCCACCGCGAAGGCGGGCGCCCGGCAACCCGTCGCGAGCAGTGACTCCAGGAGCGCGACCCGCCGGTCGATCTGCTGGGTCCGCCGCAGGGCGTCGGCGTCCCGCGCCTGCCGGTACGCGGCCCGCTGCTCGCGCCGCATCCGGGCGACGTCCCGCTCCCGCGCCCGCTGCGCCCGCTCGGCGTCCCGCTGCTGCCGCAGCAGTGCCTGGTGCTGCCCTTCCCGCTCCCGCTGCGCCACCCGCTGCTGCTCGGCCCACACCCCGATCAGCCCACCGGAACGCCGACTCATCCGCGCACCCCTCCCCAGATCTCCCCGGTGACGACGGAGGGCCCCGGACGCTTCGCGCGTCCGGGGCCCTCCGTCACAGAGCCGCCTGTCGGAATCGAACCGACGACCTCAAGATTACAAGTCAAGCGCTCTAGCCAACTGAGCTAAGGCGGCAGCGAGTGAAGTGTAACCAACCCGGCCCCGGCGGCGGTCGGAAATCTCACGGCCCCGCGCATGCTGACAGATCGGGCACCGGACGGTAGCGTCACCCCCAGTTCACCCAGGTGGACTAGACCTCAATCCTTCCTTTACTCGGATCGTCCGGCACGTTCCTGCCGGTGAAGGGACACATCACCATGGCTTCCGTCACGTTCGACAAGGCCACCCGGGTCTACCCGGGTGCCACCACGCCCTCCGTCGACCAGCTCGACATCGAGATCGCGGACGGCGAGTTCCTCGTCCTCGTCGGCCCCTCCGGCTGCGGCAAGTCGACCTCCCTGCGCATGCTCGCGGGCCTGGAGGACGTCAACGCCGGCTCCATCCGCATCGGCGACCGCGACGTCACGCACCTGCCGCCGAAGGACCGGGACATCGCGATGGTGTTCCAGAACTACGCGCTGTACCCGCACATGACCGTCGCCGACAACATGGGCTTCGCCCTCAAGATCGCCGGTGTGAACAAGTCCGACATCCGCGCCAAGGTCGAAGAGGCCGCGAAGATGCTCGACCTCACCGAGTTCCTGGACCGCAAGCCGAAGGCGCTCTCCGGCGGTCAGCGCCAGCGCGTCGCGATGGGCCGCGCCATCGTCCGCGAGCCGCAGGTCTTCCTCATGGACGAGCCGCTGTCGAACCTCGACGCCAAGCTCCGCGTCTCGACCCGTACGCAGATCGCGGGTCTCCAGCGCCGCCTGGGCATCACCACGGTCTACGTCACCCACGACCAGACCGAGGCCCTCACCATGGGCGACCGCGTCGCCGTCCTCAAGGACGGTCTGCTCCAGCAGGTCGACTCGCCGCGCAACATGTACGACAAGCCCGCCAACCTCTTCGTCGCCGGCTTCATCGGCTCCCCGGCCATGAACCTGATCGAGGTCCCGATCGTCGACGGCGGCGTGAAGTTCGGCAGCAGCGTCGTCCCGGTGACCCGCGACGCCATCGCCGCCGCCTCGGCCGCCGGCGACACCACCGTGACCGTCGGCGTCCGCCCCGAGCACTTCGACGTGCACGGCGCGACCTCGAAGGACGGCCTGGCCGTCACCGTCAACGTCGTCGAGGAGCTCGGCTCCGACGGCTTCGTGTACGGCTCCACCCGCGTCGGCGGCGAGGACAAGGACCTGGTGGTCCGCGTCGGCGGCCGTGACGTGCCCGCCAAGGGCACCACGCTGCACGTCGTGCCGCGCGCCGCCGAGCTGCACGTCTTCTCGACCTCGACGGGCGCCCGCCTCAGCGACTGAGACCGCCCCCGAGCACAGCCGTACGGCCCCGCGTCCCTCGCAGACGCGGGGCCGTTCGTTTAAAAGGGCGAACCACGGTCTTTCCCCGTGAAACCCCGGCATTCGGGGCCGCGAACCGGTCCCCGCGTCAACACGGGATTCGAAAAGCCGCCTCGAACCATCCCCCGCGAGAGTGACTAAATGTCGCCATATCACTACCGGCCGCTACGCTCGCCTGCGTGACGCACACTGCCCGCCGAATCGGCCGCTCTCTCGCCCTCGTCCTGCCCGTCGTCCTGGTGCTCTCGGGAACGCTCGCGGTGTCCGCCGTTCCGTGGGCCGGTCAGGACTCCGGGACCCAGCTGACGGCGTCCTCCACGGAGGTCTCCGTCCGGGCCAAGTCCCGTGCCCCCCAGGATATTCTCCGCGACCAGCTCCTCGCCGAGCTTCAGGAGAAGGACCCCGGCACGGCCCTCACCCACCTCCAGCGCGAGGTGGAGAACCGGCCCTCGCTCGCCCAGCACTGCTTCTCCATCGCCCGCGCCCTCGGCCGCGCCGCCGTCGAGCAGTACGGCCCGTCCCGCGCGCAGTCCTTCTCCCGCCCGGTCTGCGACACCTCGTACGCGACCGGCGTGATGCGCGCGAGCTGACCGGTTCACGAGGGAGGGGCCGCGAGCTGAACGCCCCGCCGCGTACCGGGCACCTATCGTTCCCCGTATGCACACCACTCCGACGCAGGCCGTGGTCCTGGCGGGCGGCCAGGGCTCACGGCTCCGCCCGTACACCGACGACCGCCCCAAGCCGATGGTCGAGATCCCGGGCACCGGGACCCCGATCATCGGCCATCAGCTTTCCTGGCTGGCCGCCGAGGGCGTGACCGACGCCGTCGTCTCCTGCGGACACCTCGCCGAGGTGCTCCAGGAGTGGCTTGACTCCGCGAACCTGCCCCTGAAGGTGACCACGGTCGTCGAGACCGAGCCCCTGGGCCGCGGCGGCGGCCTCAAGTACGCCGCCGCGCACCTGCCCGCCCCGGACCAGCCCTGGTACGCCACCAACGGCGACATCTGGACCCGCTTCTCGCTGCGCGAGATGGCCGCCTTCCACGCCGAGCGGGACGCCCTCGCGACGCTCGCCCTGGCCCGCCCCCGGATCCCGTGGGGCGCCGTCGAGACCGACACCTTCGGGCACATCACCGACTTCATCGAGGCGCCGCCCTCGCCCTTCCTGATCAACGCGGGCGTCTACGTCTTCTCCGCGGCCTTCACGGAGCTCCTCCCCGACCTCGGCGACCACGAGCGGACCACCTTCCCCCGGCTCGCGCGCGAACGCCGCCTGGCGGGCTTCCCGCTGCCCCAGGGCGCCTACTGGAGGGCCATCGACACCGCCAAGGACCTGACGGAGGCCGCGCGGGAGCTGGCCGCCCAGAAGGCCTGACGGGACAGGCACACGCGAAGGACGGCGCCCCGCCACCCGCGAAGGCCGTGCTCCGACATACGGGAAGGGCGTGCTCCGAAGTACGCGAAGGGCGGCACCGCCGGAGAAGCGGTGCCGCCCTGGTGCGTGCCCGGGGATCAGCCCAGCAGGCCGCCGATCGGGTTCCGGGCGCCGCCCGAGGTCGAACCGCCCTCCGACGGGGTGCTGGTGGAGCCGGTCGAACCGTCGCCCGAGGTGCCGCCGCTGGTGCTCGGCGTGTCGCTGGTGGACGGCGGGGGCGCCGGCTTCGACTGCGTGGGCTTCCGGCTGCCGCCGCCACCGCCGCCGCCGGTGCCGCTCGCTCCCTGCGTGGCCGTCGGACGCCGCTCCTGGGTCCGGGTGGACTCGCGGGTCGTCTCGGTGGGCTTGGTGGTCTCCTCCCGCGTCTCCTCGCGCCGCGCCGGCGGCTCGGTCGTCGCGGCGGCGCGCTCGGGCGCGGTGGAGGCCGCCTTCGAGGGGGCGCGGCGGGTCGGCTCCTGCGGCAGCGGCTGCCCGGGGAGGTGGTTGATCGGGTCGTCGTTGGGGCCCGGGACGGTGACCATCTCGGTGGAGCGGACGGCGCCGCCGAGGACGGAGCCGACGAGCAGGGTGAGGCCGACGACGACGGCGGCCAGGAGGGTGCTGCGGCGGGTGACGCGGCGGCGGAGGTCCCACAGCTCGGCGCGGGGGCCGAGGGTGCGCCAGGCCTCCCCGGCGAGACGGCCGTCGAGGGAGTAGACCGGGGCGCCGGCGATGATCAGCGGGGACCAGGCGGCGAGGTAGATGATGTCGGCGGAGTCGTAGACCGGGACCGTCTTCCAGCTGACGGTCAGGAGCAGGGCGGCGGAGAGCAGGCCGCCGACCACGGCCGCCACGCGCTGCCAGAGTCCGAGGACGGTGAGGACGCCGACGACGACCTGGAGGAAGGCGACCGTGAGCCCGGCGCCCACGGGGTGCTGGAGGGCGAAGTCGCGCAGCGGTTCGGCGAGGGCCCAGGGATGCAGCGAGTTGAGCCACTTCACCATGGAGCCGCGCTCGCCGCCGTCGAAGTAGACGGGGTCGCAGAGCTTGCCCATGCCCGCGTAGATGGAGATGAAGCCGAGGAACACGCGGAGCGGGAGGAGGACGACACCGAGGTTCATCCGGCGCCCGGGGTAGTAGGCGTGCCGGACGTTGTCCTGCCCGTGGCGCTGCGCGCGCCCCCGCGGTTCGTCGGTCTCGTCGTACGTCTCGACGGGCTCCGGCCGCAGCTCGTACAGCTCGTCGTAGGCGCCCTCGGCGCGGCGCATCGGCGGCAGCAGGGGCGGGGGCGCCTCGCCGGGCACCACGGGGTGGGCCATGGTGCTGTCGATGCGCGGGATGGCCTGGGTGTCGCCGACGCCGTGGCCGCCGTGCCCGACGGGCTCCAGCGTGGAGACGGAGGACTCGCGCACCGCCTGAAGGAGGCCGGTCGCGCCCGGCGAGGACTTCCCGGTCCACACGACGGGCCGGCGGCGCGGGCCGCCCCCGCCCACTCCGGACAGGGCGGCGGTACGGGCCGCGAACTTCGGCTGCGGGGCCGGCGCGAGCCGCACACGGAAGCTGGCGTGGTTCACGATCACCTGGGCGGGATCGGAATCCACCTTGACCATGCTCAGCGCGGGCTGATCGTCGAACCCCGGCCGGGGCGTTCTGGTGTCCACACTCATCTAACCGAGTGACGCGCGGTTAGGACACTGCTTTGACGGTTGCCAAATGTCCGAGACCCGTCAAGATCAACGAAGCGGCCCGCGCCCGCCCGAGGGGCCTGACGGCCGGGGGCGGGCGCGGGGACGGTGGTGCGGGCTCAGCCCCGGCGGCGGCGGGCGGCCTCGTAGAGCACGACACCGGCGGCGACACCGGCGTTGAGCGACTCGGCGCCACCCGGCATCGGGATGCGGACGAGGTAGTCGCAGGTCTCGCCGACCAGGCGGGACAGTCCCTTGCCCTCGGAGCCCACGACGATGACGACCGGGCCGCCGAGCGCCTCCAGGTCCTGCACCTCGTGCGTGCCCTCGGCGGCGAGGCCGACGACCGCGATGCCGGCCTTCTTGTACTCCTGGAGGGCGCGGGTCAGGTTGGTGACGCGGGCGACCGGGGTGCGCGCGGCGGTGCCGGCGGAGGTCTTCCAGGCACCGGCGGTCATGCCGGCGGCGCGGCGCTCGGGGATGACCACGCCGTGGCCCGCGAAGGCGGAGACGGAGCGGACGATCGCGCCGAGGTTGCGCGGGTCGGTGACGCCGTCGAGGGCGACGATCAGCGGGTCCTCGTGGTCGTCGTAGGCCGCGGCGGCGAGGTCCTCGGGGTGCGCGTACTCGTACGGCGGGACCTGGAGGACGAGACCCTGGTGGTTCAGCCCGTTGGTCATGCGGTCGAGCTCGGGGCGCGGGGCTTCCATCAGGTGGATGTTGCCGCGCGCGCCGGCGAGCTGGAGGGCCTCGCGCACGCGCTCGTCGTTGTCGATGAACTGCTGCACGTACAGCGTGGTCGCGGGCACGCCGTCGCGCAGCGCCTCGAAGACCGGGTTGCGGCCGACGACCATCTCGCTGGCGCCCTTGGGGCCGCCGCGGCGGGGCGCGGGACGGCGCTTGGCCGCCTGCCGGGCCATCGCGTTGGAGACGCGGTACGCCTTGTGGCCCTTGCGGTCCTCGGCCTTGGGGGTCGGGCCCTTGCCTTCGAGGCCCTTGCGCCGCTGGCCACCGCTGCCGACCGTCGCACCCTTCTTGTTCGACGTGCGACGGTTCCTGCGCTGGCTGTTCCCGGCCATGACTACCTGTTTCCTCTGCTGACGTACAAAGTCTGTAACTGAAGTGTGCCGCCCGGAGTCCCGAGCGGCACGTCTTCTAACGGTTGCCCAGCGTCCAGCGGGGGCCGTCGGGGCTGTCCTCGATGGCGAGGCCGGACTGGGCGAGCTGGTCGCGGATCGCGTCCGCGGTCGCCCAGTCCTTGCGCTCGCGCGCCGACTCCCGCTGCTGGAGCACGAGCCGTACGAGGGTGTCGACGACGCCGTGGAGCTCCTCGCCGCCACCGGTCTCCTCGGCCCAGTGCGGGTCGAGGGGATCGAGGCCGAGGACGCCGAGCATGGCGCGGACCTCGGCGAGGCGGGCGATGGCCTCGTCCTTGTCGTCCGCGGCGAGGGCGCTGTTGCCCTGGCGGACGGTGGTGTGGATGATCGCCAGCGCGTGCGGCACGCCCAGGTCGTCGTCCATGGCCTCGGCGAAGGCCGGCGGCACCTCGGCGGCGGGGGCGACGGTCGTCCCGGCCTTCTCGGTGGCGCGCTGGACGAAGCCCTCGATGCGGGCGAACGCCGACTCGGCCTCGCGCAGGGACTCCTCGCTGTACTCGATCATCGAGCGGTAGTGCGGGGTGCCCAGGTAGTAGCGCAGGACGATGGGGCGCCAGTTCTTCACCATCTCGGAGACGAGGACGCTGTTGCCCAGCGACTTCGACATCTTCTCGCCGCTCATGGTGACCCAGGCGTTGTGCACCCAGTACCGCGCGAACTCGTCGCCGAAGGCCTTGGCCTGGGCGATCTCGTTCTCGTGGTGCGGGAAGATCAGGTCGAGGCCGCCGCCGTGGATGTCGAAGGCGGAGCCCAGGTACTTGTGGGCCATCGCCGAGCACTCCAGGTGCCAGCCGGGACGGCCGCGGCCCCACGGGGTCTCCCAGTCGGGCTCGCCCGGCTTGGTCGCCTTCCACATGGCGAAGTCGCGCGGGTCGCGCTTGCCGGTGATGCCGTCCTCGGCGGGCTGGCGGAGGTCGTCGATGTCCTGGTTGGACAGCTCCAGGTAGCCCGGGAAGGAGCGCACGTCGAAGTAGACGCTGCCGTCCGCCTCGTAGGCGTGGCCGCGCTCGATCAGACCCCGCATCATCTCGATCATCTCGGGGACGTGACCGGTGGCGCGGGGCTCGTAGCTCGGCGGGAGGCAGCCGAGTGCCTCGTAACCGGCGTTGAACGCGCGCTCGTTCTCGTAACCGATGGACCACCAGGCGCGGTCCTGCTCGGCTCCCTTCCTGATGATCTTGTCGTCGATGTCGGTGACGTTCCGGATGAACGTGACGTCGTAGCCGCGGTAGTCGAACCAGCGGCGCATGATGTCGAAGTTCAGCCCCGACCGGATGTGACCGATGTGCGGGGCCGCCTGCACGGTGGCACCACAGAGGTAGATCGAGACGCAGCCCGGCGTGAGCGGGGTGAAGTCACGGATCTGCCGGGCGCTGGTGTCGTACAGGCGAATAGTCACCACTCCAGGGTAGTGGGCGTGTGGTAGTGCCCCGCGACCTGATCGGGGTCACCGATGACGTTTTTCACCGCGCCCGGCGCACTACGGCGTACCGACGGGGTAGACGAGGGCGGTCGCGAGGGCCGCGAGCCCCTCGGCCCGGCCGGTGAGGCCGAGTCCGTCCGTGGTGGTGCCGGAGACGGAGACGGGTGCGCCCGCCGCCTCGCTCAGCGCCTTCTGCGCCTCGTCGCGCCGCTTGCCGACCTTGGGGCGCACGCCGACGACCTGGACGGCGATGTTCCCGATCTCGTACCCCTCGGCGCGGACGATCCGGGCGGCCTCGGCGAGCAGGGTGACGCCGGAGGCACCGGACCACTCGGGGCGCGAGGTGCCGAAGTGGGCGCCCAGGTCGCCGATTCCGGCGGCGGAGAAGAGGGCGTCGCAGGCGGCGTGCGCGGCGACGTCGCCGTCGGAGTGCCCGGCGAGGCCGTACCCGTCGCTGTCGCGGCCGTCCCAGAGCAGGCCCGCGCACCAGAGTTCGCGGCCCTTCTCGAAGGCGTGGACGTCGGTGCCGATGCCGGTGCGGGGAAGCACGGGTCGGTCAGAAGCCATCGTTGGCCCTCCTGCGGGCGAGTACGGCCTCGGCGAGGACGAGGTCGAGAGGGCGGGTCACCTTGAACGCCTCTTCGTGGCCGGGCACGACGACGACGGGCGCGCCGAGCCGCTCGACCATGCCGGCGTCGTCGGTGGCACCGTCACCGGCGAGGGCGATGGTGGCGTGGGCGTCGGCCAGGGTGTCGTGGTCGAAGCCCTGCGGGGTCTGGACGGCCCGGAGGCGGGCCCGGACCGGGGTGGCGACGACCTGCTCGGGGCCGCCGGGCTCCTCGGCCGGCTCGACCTCCTTGACGGTGTCGGCGACGGGCAGCGCGGGGACGACGGCGACGGCACCGGCCTGTACGGCCTCGATGACGGCGTCCACGGTCTCGACCGGCACCAGGGGGCGGGCCGCGTCGTGGACCAGGACCGTCGTGATGCCCCCGGGGAGCGCCTTGAGCCCGAGGTGGACGGACTCCTGGCGGGTGTCGCCGCCGGGGACGACGAGGTAGTCGGTCCGCTCGGGCAGGGCGTGGGCGTCGAGGAGGTTCTTGACCTCGGCGGCGCCGTCGGAAGGGGCGACCACCACCACCAGCGAGACCGCGCGGGAGGCGGCCATCGCGCGGACGGCGTGGATCAGCATGGGGGTGCCGTTCAGCGCGCGGAGCGCCTTGGGGGCGCCCGGGCCGAGGCGTACGCCCCGTCCGGCGGCCGGGATCACCACGGCGGTACGACGGGGACGCACTTCGTCTGACATCGGTTGCACTCCGGCAGGTTTGTTTCCGCGGCCGACATGGGTAGGGGCTTCACCGTGCCGGACGCACCGCCTTGACCGGGCCCTTTCCGTGACGACGGTCGAGGCGTGGCCGCGTGGGCACAGGGGTTCGGGTGGAGAGAAGTACAGGGGGTGCGGGTTACTTCAGCGGTGCGGTGTATTCCGGTGCGACGCGCGCGTACGCTCCGCGGACGTACGCGGACATGCCGCAGCGCCCGACGGCAGCACTGTGTGGATCACAGCACGCCAGCGGGCACCGCGGCATCGCTTCACTGCTTCACTTGGGCTTCGCGCTCAGGACGCGAGGACCTCGTCGAGGAGGGCCTCGGCCTTGTCCTCGTTCGTGTTCTCCGCGAGAGCCAGCTCGCTCACCAGGATCTGGCGAGCCTTGGCGAGCATGCGCTTCTCACCTGCGGAGAGACCGCGCTCGCGCTCCCGACGCCACAGGTCGCGCACTACTTCGGCGACCTTGATGACATCGCCGGAGGCGAGCTTCTCGAGATTTGCCTTGTAGCGACGGGACCAGTTCGTCGGCTCTTCGGCGTACGGCGCGCGCAGCACCTCGAAGACCCGGTCCAGCCCGTCCTGACCGACCACGTCGCGAACACCGACGAACTCCGCATTGTCCGCCGGCACACGAACCGTCAGGTCGCCCTGCGCGACCTTGAGCACCAAGTAGGTCTTGTCCACGCCTTTGATCTGGCGAGTTTCGATGGCCTCGATCAGCGCGGCCCCGTGATGGGGATAGACCACGGTGTCGCCAACCTTGAACGTCATGTGACAGGTACCCCTTCCGTGGCTATCCAGGGTAACACGGATTCGGCTTCTTCTGAATGACGTTTTCGCAGGTCAGGGCATATCTCGGGGCTTGACAACGGTGACACGGACGTGCTGCGGAGGGCCTCCGGAGGGCGGTATTCGCAGGTCGGAGCCGCTGCGCGGACGGAGAGAAACGCGCACGTTACACGTACCAGGAGCCCCTCCAGGATGGCTCGATGTCCCGTTTTGTCTGGTTCGGAGGGGGCTTCTTCGCCTACTCCGTTCGAGGATCGACCCCTCGTACGGACGCATGTCGGGGTGATTCCCGAAATTGATCAGTGGACATCAACCGACACGCGTGCGGGGTTTTCCGCGGGGGCGGCTCGGCGGAATGCGGCGGCACCTCCGAATTGATCAAGGCGGTTATGTGAACAACAGGTCAATGGGTCGTGATCCAGCCACATGAACCGGCGCGTCTCCGTCGACCGGAGGGCCGCCGCCGGGCGCCCCGTGGGCCCACCCGGGGACGGCCGTGACCGGTTAGGGGCGGGTCGGGTGCGGGACGCGGAGTGAGGCTCGGTAACCTAAGCGCGCTGACACACCTTTAGCTGTCCCTTAGTTCCCACGCCCGTCCGTACGTCCTAGGAGATGCCGCCGCCGTGAGCCGCAGCCTTCGACGCGGCGCCCTCGCCGCCACCGCCATCGTGTTCTCCGTCGCCGCCCTCTCCGCCTGTGGCGCCGGCAACGACGCGCAGACGCTCGAGATCCGGCCGGACAACGCCGCCGTCACCGTGGATGACGTCAAGATCCAGAACGCGCTGGTCATCACGCAGCCCGAGCCCGGCGTCAAGGGTCCGGCCGCCGTCTCGGCCACCGTCTTCAACAACGGCGGCCTGCCGCAGACCCTCGACGCGATCCGCCTGCCCGGCACCGCCTCCGTCGTGAAGCTCCAGGCGGCCGGCGGCTCCGGTCCGGTCGTCGTCCCCGCCCACGGCTCGGTCGTCATCGGCGGCGCGGGCAACGCGTCCGCCGTGATCGAGAACGGCGCCGCGTCCGCCCGTGACGGCGACGCCCAGAAGGTCGTCTTCCAGCTCAGCCGGACCGGCGAGGTCGCCCTGAGCGCCTTCGTCGTCCCGGCGAAGAGCTACTTCAAGGAGTACGGCCCGACCGTCGTCCCGGCCCCGCCGGCCGCCCCGGGCACCACTCCGAGCGCCACCGCGTCCCCGTCGGGCGACGCCGAGCACGGCGCCGAGCACGGCGCGGAGACCCCGGCCGCGGGCGAGACGACGCCGGCCGGCCACTGACGCCCGCCGCGCGCTCCACGAGCACCACGCCGAAGGGGCGGCCCCTCCCAGCTGGGAGGGGCCGCCCCTTCGGGGTTGTGGGGTCGGTACGGCCTACGGCTCGAACTTGTAGCCCAGGCCGCGGACCGTCACCAGGTAGCGCGGCGCGCCCGGGTCCGGCTCGATCTTGGCGCGGAGGCGCTTGACGTGGACGTCGAGGGTCTTGGTGTCGCCGACGTAGTCCGCGCCCCAGACCCGGTCGATGAGCTGCATACGGGTCAGCACGCGGCCCGCGTTGCGCAGCAGCATCTCCAGGAGGTCGAACTCCTTCAGCGGCAGGTCGACCTTGCCGCCCGAGACCGTCACCACGTGGCGGTCGACGTCCATGCGGACCGGGCCGGCCTCCAGGGCCGCCGGGGTGACCTCCTCCGGCTCCCCGCGGCGCCGGAGCACCGCGCGGATGCGGGCGACCAGCTCACGCGAGGAGAAGGGCTTGGTCACGTAGTCGTCGGCTCCTATCTCCAGGCCGACGACCTTGTCGATCTCGCTGTCCTTGGCGGTCACCATGATCACCGGGACGTTCGAGCGGCCGCGCAGCTGGCGGCACACCTCGGTACCGGGCAGACCCGGAAGCATCAGGTCGAGGAGGACGAGGTCGGCTCCGTTGCGCTCGAACTCGTCGAGGCCGTCGGGCCCGGTCGCCGCGACGGCGACCTCGAAGCCCTCCTTGCGGAGCATGTACGACAGGGCGTCGCTGAAGGATTCCTCATCCTCGACGACGAGCACTCGGGTCACGGAAGGACCTCCGGGGCGGGAAGCGGTTCGGTCATGAGATCTGGGGTGGGGGAGGAGGCGGGCCGGCGGTCCCGTACGGCGCCCGCCTCGGGCAGCCGCAGGGTGAAGGTGGAGCCCTGGCCCTCGGTGCTCCAGACGGTGACCTCGCCACCGTGGGAGGCGGCCACGTGCTTGACGATGGCCAGGCCGAGACCCGTACCGCCGGTGGCACGGGAGCGGGCCGGGTCGACCCGGTAGAAGCGCTCGAAGATCCGCTCGCGGTCCTTCTCCGAGATGCCGATGCCCTGGTCGGTCACGGCTATCTCGATCAGGTCCCCGCCGGGCGCGGCGATGTGGCGGGCGGCGATGCCCACCCGGGTGCGGGCCGGGGAGTAGTTGACGGCGTTCTCGACGAGATTGCCGAGGGCCGCGGCGAGCTGGCCCCTGCTGCCCCAGACGTGGAGGTCGGCGGCGCCGCCGGAGACCATGGTGATCTGCTTGGTGGAGGCGGGCTGGCGGGAGCGGTCGATCGCCTCGGCGACGAGCTCGTCCACGGACACCGGCTCGGAGTCCTCCAGCGGGTCGTCGTTCTGGACGCGGGAGAGGTCGATGAGCTCCTGTACGAGGTTGGTCAGGCGGGTCGCCTCGATCTGCATCCGGCCGGCGAAGCGGGTGACCGCCTCGGGGTCGTCCGAGGCGTCCATGACGGCCTCGGAGAGCAGCGAGAGCGCGCCCACGGGTGTCTTGAGCTCATGGCTCACGTTCGCGACGAAGTCGCGCCGTACCGCTTCGATGCGACGGGCCTCGGTGAGGTCCTCGACCAGGAGCAGTACGAGCCGTGAGCCCAGCGGGGCGACCCGGGCGGAGACCGCGAGGGCCTCGCCGCGTCCTGTGCCGCGCCGGGCCAGGTCCAGTTCGACCTGCCGTATCTCCCCGTCGCGCCGGGTGTCGCGGGCCATGTTGAGCATGGGTTCGACGGCCAGTTTGCCGCCGCGGACCAGGCCGAGGGCGTACGCCGCCGAGCTGGCCTTCACCACGGAGTCGCTCTCGTCGAGAACGACCGCGGAGGAGCGCAGCACGGACAGCACGGTGTCGACGCCGGGCGGGAGCACGGCGTCGGTGTGCAGTGAGGTACGGGTGGGTCGCGCCTGGTCGCGTTCGCTCCAGCGGAACGCCAGCATGGCGATCACGCCGGTGCACACTCCGGCGATCGCTGCCAATGCGGCGACCGCCGCGTTCACGTCCATGGCTCCAAGGTTATGCGGCGTCGACGACACTCTCCCAGCCGTCCGAGTGGCTCCTCGAACAGTCGTCGCCCAGAGTTCACCGTGGAGACGGGGTTGGTTCATTTGCCCCGGCGGCCGAGGTGGCGCGTGTCGCCCAGAGTTCACCTGGGGGAAAGTGCCGGTTCACATCAGGGGGTGGAACCGGACGCACAGGGGGCCGAACGTGGGAGCGTGGGGGTCCGATGCCCCACCCGGACCCCCGGAGCTTTGCGGAGAGAGGGACACCATGCGGGACGCGTACCACGAGGAACTGGACTCGATCGGCGAGAGCCTGGTCGAGATGGCCCGGCTCGTCGGGTCGGCGATCGGGCGCGCCACGACGGCCATGCTCGACGCGGATCTCAAGCTCGCGGAGAGCGTGATCGCGGCGGACCAGAAGGTCGACGACCTCCAGCACGACCTGGAGGCGCGGGCGATAGCGCTGCTCGCCCGTCAGCAGCCGGTGGCGACGGACCTGCGGATCGTGGTGACCTCGCTGCGGATGAGCGCCGACCTGGAGCGCTCCGGCGACCTGGCGCAGCACGTGGCGAAGCTGGCGCGGCTGCGGTTCCCGGACACGGCGGTGCCGAGGGACCTGCACGCGACGATCCTGGAGATGGGTCAGCTGGCGCAGCGCCTGATGGCGAAGGCGGCGGAGGTCATCATCACGAAGGACGTCGACCTGGCGCTCCAGCTGGAGCAGGACGACGACGAGATGGACCTGCTGCACCGGACGCTCTTCCAGCACCTGATGGACGACCGGTGGAGGCACGGCATCGAGACGGCCGTGGACGTGACGCTGCTCGGCCGGTACTACGAGCGGTTCGCGGACCACGCGGTGTCGGTGGCGAAGCGCGTCGTGTACCTGGTGACGGGCGAGCACGCGGACGAGCTCCAGGCCGCGGACGCGCCGGTGGAGGGCGCGTAGGCGCACGGGCGCCGATGCGCCGTTGATGCGCCGGTCCGAGTGGGCATGCAATGGGGGGAGGCGAAGCTCGCCTCGAAAGGGAGGGACCCCCATGGCCGAATCCCCCATGACGACCGAATCCGGGGCGGAGGAGCCGCGCGAGGCGGTGTTCCTGCCCGTGCTCGGCGCCTGCGGCTGCGGCTCGGGCTGCGGCTGCGGCTGCCAGTCGGGCGCGCCGTGCCAGTGCGGGGGCTGCTCCGGCTGACCGGTGAGCGGGCGGGGGCGACAGCCGCGCCCCCGCCCCGTACCGCTGTCAGACGTCGAGCACGGCGACGGTCTGACCGCCGCTGAGCTCGCCGGTCGGGCGGAAGCCGAGCTTGTCGTAGAAGGCGCCGGGGCCGTCCTCGCCGGGCTCCCAGGTCACGTGGAAGCGCTGCTCGCCGCGCCGGCGCAGTTCCTCACGCACGGCCTCGACGGCGAAGCGTCCGTAGCCCTTGCCCTGGGCGTCGGCGGAGACGTTGAGGCGCCAGAGGCCGCTGCGGCGGTCGGCGGGGTCCTTCTCCTCGTTCCAGGGGAGGTCGAGGAAGGCCATGAGGAACCCGACGAGCTCGTCGCCGTCGAAGATCAGCCGGGGCCAGGCGTGGTCCCCGAAGGCGTACGCCTGCGCGAGGGAGCGCACGACGGGGGCGACGTTCCGCTCCTGATGGGGGTGGACGCGCAGGGCGAGGGCGGCGTCGACGTTGGCGGGGGTGATCTGCTCCAGGCGGAGTGACGTGCTCATGGGCAGGACGGTAACGATTCGACGGGATCACCGTGCGGGATTGTCGGACCGTACGACGATGAGGCTCATGATCACCTGGCCGCGCCGCGCGCTCCCGACCGCCGTCTGTCTGCTCGCCCTCACCGGATGCACCGTCCCGGTCGCGGGCGTCACGGGCGTCACCGTGTCCGCGCGGGGGGAGCCGCTGGGGGTGCTGCTGGTCTGCCACGACCGGATCGACACGGCGGTGCTCCACCCCGACGACCCGGCGGAGCGGGACACGGAGGACGCGGGGGAGCCGGAGTGGACGGACTCGTGGACCGCGGAGGAGCCGGTGACCGCGTACACGACCTGGCCTCTGACGGCGCCGGCCGGGGGCGGCGGCCTGACCCGGGACGCGGCCCCGCACGCCCTGGAACCGGACCGGCTCTACCGGGTGTACGGCACGACCCGGGACAACTCCTGGTCGACGGACGCCCACTCCTTCACCCTCGCGGACCTGAAGAGGCTGCGCCCGGACCAGGTCGCCTACACGGACGGCGACGAGGTCCGGACGACGACGCTGACGGACTTCCGCACGCGGGCCTGCGAGAACTGAGGACCCTGAGGCAGCCGCGCGACGCCGCTCCCTCTCATTCGCGAGCCCAGTCGAAGGGCATCGGTGCGCCCTGCGGCACGACCCACGGGTGCGGATAGCGCGCCCGGCAGCCGGTGCACCGCGCGACGAACGGACCGACCTCCGGGTTCGTCAGCACGCTGTAGTGAAGGGAGGGCTGGGCCGGAAGCGGGTGCCCGTTCGCCGTCGACTCCAGGCCGGGCCACTCCGGCGAGCACACGCAAGGCCGTTCCACGGCGAACAGCTCGCCGTCGGAGTCTTCGGCCGTCCGCCGGAAGAGCCTGGCGAGGTTCTCACGCACCGACACAGCCGGCCTCCGTTCCACACAGCCCGAACCCCGGCGTGGGCCGAGGGTATCCGAGGTCATGGAGCGGCTGGGCTGGAGCCTCCACGACCTGTCGAAGCCCGCGCCCGCCGCGGCCGGTGCCGCTTCCCCCCCTGACGGCCCCCGCGCGCGAAGAAGCCCCCGCCCCGCGGAGAAACCGCGGGGCGGGGGCTCTTTCGTGGGTGAGGGCTACTTCTTGCCCTGGTTCTTGACCGCCTCGATGGCCGACGCCGCGGCCTCCGGGTCGAGGTACGTGCCGCCCGGGTTGAGGGGCTTGAAGTTCTCGTCCAGTTCGTACGAGAGCGGGATGCCCGTCGGGATGTTCAGGCCCGCGATGTCCTCGTCCGAGATGCCGTCCAGGTGCTTCACCAGCGCGCGCAGGCTGTTGCCGTGGGCGGCGACCAGGACCGTGCGGCCGGCCAGGAGGTCCGGGACGATGTTGTCGTACCAGTACGGGAGCATCCGCTCGACGACGTCCTTGAGGCACTCGGTCTGCGGGCGCAGCTCCGGCGGGATCGTCTGGTAGCGGGCGTCGTGGGCCTGCGCGTACTCGCTGTCGTCCGACAGGGCCGGCGGCGGGGTGTCGTACGAGCGGCGCCACAGCATGAACTGCTCCTCGCCGAACTCGGCGAGCGTCTGGGCCTTGTCCTTGCCCTGGAGGGCGCCGTAGTGACGCTCGTTGAGGCGCCACGAGCGGTTGACCGGGATCCAGTGGCGGTCCGCGGACTCGAGCGCGAGCTGCGCCGTGCGGATGGCGCGCTTCTGGAGCGAGGTGTGCAGCACGTCGGGCAGCAGGCCGGCGTCCTTGAGCAGCTCGCCGCCGCGCGTCGCCTCCTTCTCGCCCTTGGCGGTGAGGTTCACGTCCACCCATCCGGTGAACAGGTTCTTCTCGTTCCACTCGCTCTCGCCGTGGCGGAGGAGGATCAGCTTGTACGGTGCGTCGGCCATGCGTCCGAGCCTAATAGACCGCCGACGATTGACGCGCGTCGTCAATTCGCTGGCGTCCGACGTATGAGATGCGTAAGTTACGGAAGCCGGAAGCAGGGCTTACGTACAGCAGGGGGCGGCCTCACATGTCCATCGACGCGCTCAGAAGATCGGCTCGCGAGACGGTCTCCGGGCTCCCCCCGGGATTCTGGTGGCTGTGGCTGTCCACCCTGGTGAACCGGACGGGCGCCTTCGTCCTGACCTTCCTCTCCCTCTATCTGACCGTGGAGCTCGGGCACTCGGCCTGGTTCGCCGGACTCGTCGTCGCCCTCCACGGCCTCGGCGGCGTCGCGGGCTCCCCGCTCGGCGGCGCGCTCACCGACCGCTGGGGCCGCCGCCCCACCATGGTCACCATGCACCTCGCGGCCGCCGCCTGCGCCGCCGCCCTCGCCGTCGTCACCAGCGCCTGGGCCATCGCCACCGTCGTCCTCCTCATGGGCGTCGCCATGCAGGCCGTCCGCCCCTCCATCAACGCGACCATCGCCGACATGGTCCCCGCCCACGACGTGCGCCGGGCGTACGCCCTCAACTACTGGGCCCTCAACCTCGGCTTCGCCATCGCCTCCATCGGCGGCGGCGCGGCGGCCTTCCTCGGCTACCGCACCCTCTTCGTCGTCGACGCCGTCGCGACCACCCTCTGCGCCGTCATCGTCTTCCTCCGGCTCCCCGAGACCCGCCCCGAGGCCGCCGTCGACCAGCAGGGCGCCCCGGTCGCCGAGGCGAAGGTCAGCATGCTCACCGTGCTGCGCGACGCGCCCTTCCGCACCCTCGTCCTCCTCAACCTCCTCGTCTGCCTCGTCTTCACGGCCCCGTGGATCGGCCTGCCGCTCACCATGGCGGACCAGGGCCTGTCCCCCTCCTCGTACGGCGTCGTCATCGCCGTCAACGGCATCGTGATCGTCGGCTTCCAGCTGCTCGTCAACAAGCTGACCGACCAGCGCTCCCCGGTCCTCCTGCTGTCCCTCTCCGCGCTCCTCTTCGCCCTCGGCACCGGTGCCACCGCCCTCGCCGGGTCCTCCGTCGCCTTCGCCGCGACCGTCGTCGTCTGGACGGTCGGCGAGATGATCCACGTCCCGACGAACGCCGCCGCCACCGCGCGCCTCGCCCCCGAGCACGCCCGGGGCCGCTACCAGGGCGTGATGGGCATGTCCTGGGCCGTCGCCGGTTTCGTCGCCCCGATCGGCGCGGGCGCGATCGTCGACGGTCCGGGGCCCGACGTGCTGTGGGCGGCGACGGCCGCGATCGGCGTCGTCGCCGCGGTCGGGTACTTCACGCGGCTGCGGAAGGCGCTGACGGACGAGGCCGCGGTCACCGGCGCCGCCGAGCCCGTCACCACCGCCGACGCCGTCGCCGCCGTCGAACCCGGCGTGACCGTCGCGGCGGCCGAGCCCGCGGCGACCGTCGCGCCCGTCGAACCGGCCTCCGGCGCCACCGCCGCCAAGGACGCCGTCGGCGCCTGACTCACCCCGTCCCGTAGGCCGCCCACGCGGCCACCTCGAACCCCGTCCCGTCCCTGCGCACCTCGGCCGCGCCCGCCCCGCCGAAGTGCGCGGGGACGACCAGTTCCCGCGTGTCGGCGGCCCGTTCGAGGATCCGCCGGCGGCTGGCCGCCGCGCCCGCCGCGTCCAGGCAGAAGCAGCTCGCGCGCCCCGGGTCGAGGATCTGGAGGGGACTGTGCAGCAGGTCGCCCACGAAGACCGCCCGGTCGCCCCCGGAGGCGAGCCGCAGCACGGCGGAGCCCGGCGTGTGGCCGGGCGCGGACTCCAGGACGAGGTTCTCGTCGATGCGGTGCTCGCCGTCCCAGAGCGTCACGAGTCCCGCGCGGTGCACGGGCGCCACGCTGTCCTCGTAGATCAGCCGGTCGTCCTCCCGCAGGCCCCCGCCGTACCCGTTCGCCGGGCCGAAGTGGAAGTCGTCGGCGGCCGGCAGGAGGTACCGGGCGTTCGGGAAGGCCGGCGCCCACTCCCCCGACCCGTCGGCGTCGTACGTGTTCCAGCCGACGTGGTCGGCGTGCAGATGCGTGTTCACGACGACGTCGACGTCCTCGGGCCGGACGCCCGCCCGCTCCAGACGCCCGAGGAGACCGTCCCGGCGCCGGTGGAACAGCGGCATCCCGGGCCGCTCCCGCCCGTCGCCCACCCCGGTGTCGACCAGCACGGTCCGCCCGCCGCTGCGCAGCACCCAGGTCTGCAGCGCCATCACCGCGCTGTCGCCGTCCGGATCCCAGTGGTCCGGCGCCAGCCACTCCTCGTTGTCCTTCCACACCTCGGCCCCGGCGTCCGGGACCAGCGTGCGGGCGGGCCCGAACGGCCCCTGCCACTCGACGACCCGGAGGACCTCGACGTCCCCCAGGACGATGCTCTGCGCGCTCTCGTACGTCATGCGACCGACAGTAGGGCGGGGCCGGTGAGCCGCTCAATGCCCGATCCGCTCCTCCGCATGCGCGAGAGGCTCACTGCGGGGGTACGCTCCCCGGCATGGACGTGGTGAGCGACGCGATCGCGGCCGTACGCGTCGGGCGGCCGTCCTCCGACCGGGTGCGGGTCGCCGGACGCTGGTGCGTGCGGCTCGACCCGTACGAAGGGGCCGGCTTCCACGTCGTCCTCGACGGCAGCTGCTGGGTGCTCCCCGACGACGGCGACCCGGTCGCGCTCGGCCCGGGCGACGCGGTGCTGCTCCCGCACGGCACCGGGCACGTCATCGCCGACGCGCCCGCCGACGCGGAGACCCTGGCGGGGGCGATGCCCTTCGGCCGCTGGGCCGACGGAGGCCGCTCGGCGCGCCCGGCCGGCCCGCCCGGGACGGAAGTCAGCCTGCTGTGCGGCAAGTACCGTCTCGACCGCCGCCACGCGCACCCCCTGCTCGCGGAGCTCCCGGCGCTCGTCCACCTGCCGGCCCACGAGGGCGCCCCTCCCGAACTGCGGGCCGCCATCGGGCTCCTGGAGGGCGAGCTGGACGAACGGCGCCCCGGTTCCTCGCTGGCCCTCCCCGGCCTGCTCGACCTGCTCCTCGTCTACATGATCCGCGCCTGGACGGCCGGGGGCACGGCCGGGACGTGGCCGACGGCCCTGGGCGACCCGGTGACGGCCGCCGCGCTGCGCGCGCTGCACTCCGATCCGGCCGCGCCGTGGAGCATCGCCCGGCTCGCGGCCGAGGCGGGCGTCTCCCGCCCCACCCTGGCCCGCCGGTTCACCGCCCTGGTGGGCCGCCCGCCGATGGCCTACCTCACCTGGTGGCGGCTGACCCGCGCCGCCGCGCTGCTCCGCGACACCGGGGCGCCGCTGGCGACGGTCGCCCGGCGCGTCGGCTACGCCTCGCCGTACGCCCTGTCCCACGCCTTCCGCCGCGAGTTCGGCACGACGCCGGGGCGCTACCGGGACGGCGCCGTCAGCGCGCCTGCTTCCGGTCCGATCGGGGCGCCCGCGTCTGCGCCGGCTTCCCCTCCGATCGCGGCGCCGACTCCTGCTCAGGCGTCGGCTCCGACTCCCGCTCCCGCTGCCGGGTCGGCTTCTGCGTCAGGTTCCTGAACGCGTCGAGGTTGCGCGTCGACTCGCCGCGCGAGACCCGCCACTCGTACTCCCGCCGGATCGCCGACGCGAAGCCCAGCTCCAGGAGCGTGTTGAAGTCGCCGTCCGCGGCCTCCAGGACCGAGCCGAGCAGCCGGTCCAGCTCCTCCGGCGTGACGGCGGCCAGCGGCAGCTTGCCGGCGAGGTAGACGTCGCCGAGGCCGTCGACCGCGTAACCGACCCCGTACAGCTTCAGGTTCCGTTCGAGCAGCCAGCGGTGGACGCCCGCCTCGTTCTCGTCGGGGTGCCGGATGACGAAGGCGTTGAGGGAGAGGGAGTGGCGGCCCACCCGCAGCGACAGGGTGGTGAACAGCTTGCGCGTGCCCGGGAGCTTGACGACGTACGAGCCGGGCTCCGGGGACTCCCAGTCCAGCTCGGCGTCGTCGAACGTCTCCTCGATGATCCGCCGAACGTCCTCAGCCATGGTGCGAGCGTACGCGACGACGTGGCTCCCGCAGCCGGTGGTCGTGCATCGCCGCCGTGTACACGTCCGCCGTGCCCGAGGCCGCCGTGTCCCAGCCGAAGGAACCGGCGTGCAGCGCCGCCGCCTCGCCCATCCGGGCCGACAGCGACGGGTCCGCCACGAACCGGCCGAGGGCGCGGGCGTAGTCCGCCGGGTCGTGGCCCTGGACGAGGAGACCGGTCACCTCGTCCCGCACGGCCACCGGCAGCCCGCCGACCGCCGCCGCGACGACCGGGGTGCCGGCCGCCTGCGCCTCTATGGCGACCAGGCCGAAGGACTCGCTGTACGAGGGCATGACGAGCACGCTCGCCGCGCGGAACCAGTCCGCGAGGCGCTCCTGGCCCACCGGCGGGTGGAAGCGCACGATGTCGGCGATGCCGAGCCGGGCCGCCAGCTTCTGCAACTCCTCCGGCTTCGCCAGACCGCTGCCGCTCGGCCCGCCCACCACCGGGACGACCATGCGGGTGCGCAGCGAGGGGTCCTGCTCCAGGAGCCGGGCGGCGGCGCGCAGCAGGATGTCCGGGGCCTTCAGCGGTTGTATCCGGCCCGCGAAGACGGGGATGAAGGCGTCCTGCGGGAGGCCGAGGCGGGCGCGGGCGGCGGCCCTGCCGTCCCCCGGGCGGAAGTGGTCGAGGTTGACGCCCGGGTGCACGACCGCGATCTTGCCGGGGTCCGCCTCGTAGAAGCGGGCGAGCTCGTCGGCCTCCTCGGCCGTGTTGGCGATCAGGCGGTCGGCGGCGGAGACGATCTGGGTCTCGCCGATGACCCGGGCCGCGGGCTCGGGCGTGTCGCCCTCGGCGAGCGCCGCGTTCTTGACCTTCGCCATGGTGTGCATGGCGTGCACGAGCGGGACGCCCCAGCGTTCGGCGGCGAGCCAGCCGACGTGGCCGGAGAGCCAGTAGTGGGAGTGCACCAGGTCGTAGTGGCCGGGGCGGTGGCCCGCCCACGCCTGCATCACGCCGTGGGTGAAGGCGCAGAGCTGCGCGGGCAGCTCCTCCTTGGCGAGGCCCTCGTACGGACCGGCGTCCACGTGCCGGACGAGGACGCCCGGGACCAGCTCGACGACCGGCGGGAGGCCGCCGGTGGTGGCCCGGGTGAAGACCTCCACCTCGATGTCGATGGCGGCGAGCCGCTTCGCCAGCTCGACGATGTAGACGTTCATGCCGCCCGCGTCACCGGTGCCGGGCTGGTGCAGCGGCGAGGTGTGGACGCTGAGCATGGCCACGCGCCGGGGAGTGCGGTGCCGGCCGGGGAGCCGGAGCCTGGCGGGGGCCGGGTGCCGGTGCCGGGTACCGGCGAACCGGGACACGTACTGGCTCACGTCGGCGGTCCTTCCGCTCGGGGGGCTGAGCTGGCGGGCATGACAGGTGGAGGGCGCGGAACGTCCTCCAGCGGCGACAACGCCGGAATCACCCCTTTCATTTCCGGCGGGTGCGTGCTTTGCCAATTCGTTGCCGGGCGGGGGGCGGGCAGGCGCCGGGTGGGGGGCCGGGCGGGGGGTGCGGTCAGGGGCCGCGGGCGGGGCAGGGCCCGGACGGGGGCGCGAACGGGCCCGGGCGGGGGGCTCCCCCGTACCCCTTACGCTCGTCGCATGGCCCCGCGCACCACCCGCCCCGTCGGCACCCCGACCCGCGGGACCACCAACCCGAACCGGCTGCGCCGCATGGACCGCTGGATCGCCGCCGTCCACGGCCCCGCCCTCCGCCGCTCCCCCGAGCCGCCGCTCGCGGTCGACCTCGGATACGGGGCCGCCCCCTGGACCGCCGTGGAGCTCCTGGCCCGGCTGCGCACGGCCGATCCCCGCACCCGGCTGTACGGCATCGAGATCGAACCGGCCCGGGTCGAGGCCGCGAAGCCGTACGAGGGCGACGGGCTCTCCTTCGTGCACGGCGGCTTCGAGGTGCCGGTCCCGGGCCGGGTCGCGCTGATCCGGGCGGCGAACGTGCTGCGCCAGTACGACGAGGACCAGGTCGCCGCCGTCTGGGCGCGGCTGTGCGGGCGGCTGGCGCCCGGCGGGCTGCTGGTGGAGGGGACCTGCGACGAGATCGGGCGCCGGCACGTGTGGGTGGCGCTCGACGCGGCCGGGCCCCGCACGGTGACCTTCGCGACCCGGCTGGGCTCGCTCGACCGGCCCTCGGACCTCGCGGAGCGGCTCCCGAAGGCGCTGATCCACCGGAACGTGCCGGGCGAGCCGGTGCACGCCTTCCTGCGGGACTTCGACCGGGCGTGGGCGGCGGCCGCCCCGTACGCCTCGCTCGGCGCCCGGCAGCGGTGGATCCGCTCCGTCCGCGAGCTGGCGGCGGACTGGCCGCTGACGGACGGCCCGCGGCGGTGGCGGCAGGGCGAGGTGACGGTGCGGTGGGAGGCGCTGGCGCCGCGGGGGTGACTGCCGGGCTCCGGCGCCTCGGGGGTGACTGCCGGGTGAGGGCGGGCCTTTGGAGGCCCGGGTGACGGTGCGTCGGCCGGTCCGGCCCCCGCCCTCCCCCGCCCCGCGCGGGCGGCTCCGTCCCCAACTCCTGCTGAATTTCCCGTACGCGGGGAACGTCCCGCACGTCTCACTCGTCACCCGAGGGGGGATCAGGCCGACAGACCCCGGCCACCCCTGTCGCTTTGCGGTTTCGCATGGCACTATCGCCAGGTCAGCATCAAGTTACTGACGGTAAATCAGATGTGGGTCGCTCAAGGGGGAGCTTGTGAACCGACGCCGCCACGCCACCGCCGCGATCACCGTGATCTGCGCCTTGACCGTGCTGGCCTCCCCCGCACTGACCCTCCAGGCCTCGGCCTCGCCGCTCCCGCCTCCCCCGCCGAAGAAGAGCCTGGAGGAGGTGCGCGCGGAGATCGACGACCTGTACCGGAAGGCGGCCGTCGCCACCGACGCGTACAACCTCGCGGAGGAGAAGACCGAGGAGCAGTCCGCCGAGATCGTCCGGCTCGCCCGGATGATCGTGGACGGCCGCGAGAAGATCGACGACCTCAAGGCCAGGGCCGGCGCCCAGGCCCGCGCCCAGTACCGCAACGGCGGGCTCCCGGAGGGCGCGCAGCTCGTCCTCACGAACGACCCGCAGCTCTTCCTCGACAACGCCGGACGCCTCAAGGCGGGGGCCAAGGCGACCACCGACCTGCTGGGCGAGATGACCCGCGCGCAGGCCGAGTTGGACACGTACGCCAAGGACGCGGGCACCAACTGGACCAAGCTGGAGGCCAACCGCGTCAAGCAGGCCAAGGCGAAGAAGGAGATCAACGCCCGGATCGACGCGGCGAAGAAGATGGAGTCCGAGCTCGCCGCCGAGGAGCGCGAGCGGCTGCGGCGCCTGGAGGAGCAGGCCCAGCTCCGGGCCCAGACGACCTGGCTCGGCACCGGCGTCCTCGACGGCCCGAAGGAGGGCGCGACGGCCGACGGGAAGAAGGCGGTCGCGTTCGCCACGGCCCAGATCGGCAAGCCGTACGTCTGGGGCGCGGAGGGACCGGGCTCGTACGACTGCTCCGGGCTGACCCAGAGCGCCTGGGGCGCGGCCGGCCGGGGGATCCCGCGCACCTCCCAGGAGCAGTGGCGGCTGCTCCCGCACGTGGACGTCAAGGACATGCGGCCGGGCGACCTGATCGTCTACTTCAAGGACGCGAGCCACATCGGGATGTACGTCGGGAACGGGACGATCGTGCACGCGCCGCGCCCCGGGCGGAACGTGACCCTCGCGGGCGCGGGCTCGATGGAGATCCTCGGCGTCGTCCGCCCGGCGTGAGCCGGACCACCCCGGCGGCACCGGAGGCGTGACCCGGACCACCCCGGCGGCTCCGGGGGCGTGGGCCGGACCACCCCGGCGGCGCCGGGGGCGTGGGCCGGACCACCCCGGCGGCACCGGAGGCGTGGCCCGGACCACCCCGGCGGCCCCCGGTGCCTGACCGGCCGCCGCGTGACCTTTCTCATGGGCCGAAGGCCCCCGCGTGGAGCACGCGGGGGCGAGTACCTCCCCATCCGCGGCATATGCCAAGCGCGGCGCGCGCTCTCACAGGCTGATCACCATTCCGCTGCGCACCCCCCTACCGCTAGGGTCCGGGACGGGCGGGGCGCCACCCGGCGCCCTGCGCACCCTCGGGGGGAGGGAAGGAAACCCGGACCGATGCCCGTATCCGTACCGCGTCAGAGAAACGTCTCTGCCGCTGCGGGACCCGGCGCCGCCACTCCACTGGACGCCACTCCCATGACAGGCACAGTCACAGGCACCGACCGCACCGATCTCACTCTCCTGGTCGTCGAGGACGACCCGGCGGGTGCCCTCGCCGTGCCCGAACTGCTCGACGCGGCCGACGCCGCCGGCACCCGGGTCCGCATCCGTACCGCCCGGAACCTCACCGAGGCCGAGCGGCTCCTCACCGACGACGTGCACTGCGTCCTCGTCGACCTGTCGCTGCCCGGCCCCCGGGCCGACGACCCGCTCGCCCCGCTGCGGCACATCCTGCGCCTCGCCCCGCGCCACGCCGTCCTCGCGCTCGCGGCCTCCGCCGACGCCGACCTGGCGGCCGAGGCGGTACGCGTCGGGGCCCAGGACCACCTCTTCCGCGAGGAGCTCGACGGGCGGCTGCTCAGCCGCGCCATCCGGTACGCCGTCGAGCGCAAGCGGGCCGACGCCGTCCAGGTCAAGCTCGCCGAGTCCCGGCTGCGCGCCCAGGAGAACGCCCGCCTGGAGCGCGGCCTGCTCCCCACGCCGCTCCTGGAGGGCTCCGACCTGCGGTTCGCCGCGCACTACCGGCCCGGCCGCTCCCGCGCCCTGCTCGGCGGCGACTTCTACGACGTCGTGCGCACCCCCGACGGCACCGTCCACGCCATGATCGGCGACGTCTGCGGCCATGGTCCCGACGAGGCCGCGCTCGGCGTCGAGCTGCGGATCGCCTGGCGGGCCCTGACCTTCGCGGGGCTCTGCGGGGACGAGCTGCTCTCCACGATGCAGCAGGTCCTGGAGCACGAGCGGGAGAGCGAGGAGATCTTCGCGACCCTGTGCACCGTCGACATCGCGCCGGACGGGCGCCGGGCCGGCCTCTGCCTGGCCGGGCACCCCTCGCCGCTGATCGCCCGGCAGGGGCGGGCCGCCCGGCTGCTGCCGTACGACGACGGCGGCCCGGCCCTCGGACTGCTGCCGCGCGCCCGCTGGCCGCGCCGCCAGGTCGAGCTGGGCGGGGCGTGGAGCCTGCTGATGTACACGGACGGGCTCATCGAGGGCCGTTCCGCGGGTCCCGGCTCGCCCCGGCTCGGCCAGGACGGGATGGTCGGGATGATCGACCGGCAGCTGTCCGCGGGCCTGCGCGGCGAGGAACTGCTTCAGGCGGCCGTGACCGAGGTCCGGTCCCTGAACGGCGGCGAGCTGACGGACGACGTGGCCGTCCTGGCCCTGGAAAGGGACAGGACCCGGGGGTAGTCCCGGGTCCTGTCGTCGTTCTGCTGCGGGGCGGTCGGCTACCGGCCGCCGTTGTAGGGGCCGTACGGCCCGTCGCTGCTGGAGCCGCCGCCTCGGCCGCCCCGGCCGCCGCCGGAGACCTGCGCGAGGGCGGGGCGCACGTCCACCATGAAGACGATGGCCGCGATCAGCCCCGCGATCTGGAGGAAGAGCATCGGCAGCAGCAGGTTCAGGGCGAGGTTGATGCCCAGGACGATCAGCCAGAACTTCTTCGTCTGCTTCTCGGCGGCGCGGTAGGCGTCCTCGCGTGCCATGGCGGCGAAGACGAGCGCGGCGACGGCGAAGCCGGTGAAGACCAGGAAGATCACCAGGGAGAGAAGGGAGTCGAATCCCGCGCGCAACATGCTGAGCACCGCCTAGGGGGATGGAAGAGAGCGCCTCGCGGTCAAGGTACCCGGTACAACGCACCGGGTACCCGGAATGGTGCCCGGCCCTACTCCTTCTCGGCGGTGACGGCCGCCTTCTTCGCGGGCGTCTTGCGGGCGGCGGGCTTCCGCGGGGTGGCCTTGGCGGCCGCCGGGGCGGCCTCCTCCTCGGCCTTGGGCGCGGGCTCCGGCTCGACGGCCACGGCGATCTCGGTGATCTCCTCGGCGGCCTCGCCGCGCCAGGCGCGGACGGCCTCCTCCCCGTGGGCGGCGACCTCCTCGTACTTCTCGCGGGCCTTCACCGCGTACTCGGCGGCGACGCCGACGCCGCGCAGGGCCAGGTCCTGGGCGGTCTCACCGAGCTTCTTGAGGTCCGTGTCGAGGCTGCCGACGACCTCGGCGAACTTCGACTGCACGGTGGCCTGGGCCTCCTTGGCCTGCGTGGACACCTTCTCCTGGACGGCCTTCGGGTCGGTCTTCCGCACGGCGTCGATGCGGGCCGGCGCCTCGGCGGCGATCTGCTCGATCAGGCCGGGCACCTTCCGGGCCTGCTGGACGGCGAGGTCGGCGGTGCCGGCGGCGAAGTAGAGAGGGGTACGCAGTTCGTCGATGATGGCCATGCTGGTGTTCCTCCCGGAGATGACTACTGGCTCGAAGGCGGTGTGGCATCGGGTGCGGCGGCCGCCGTCTCGGCGGCGTTCTCCTTGCGGAAGGAGTCGTAGATCTGGAGCAGCACCTGCTTCTGCCGCTCGTTGATCGAGGGATCGGCCAGGATGACGGCCCGCGTCTCCAGCTCGTCCCGCTCCGCCTCGTCGAGGATCCCGGCCCGCACGTAGAGCGTCTCGGCCGAGATCCGCAGCGCCTTGGCGACCTGCTGGAGGACCTCGGCGCTGGGCTTGCGCAGCCCGCGCTCGATCTGGCTGAGGTACGGGTTCGACACGCCGGCGGCGTCGGCGAGCTGCCGCAGGGAGAGCTGCGCGGTACGCCGCTGCTCGCGGAGGTACTCGCCGAGATTGCCGACGTTGAGCGATGCCATGCCCCGACGATGCCAGCCTTTGCTAACTATTGCAAGCAGCCTGCTTGCAAGTGTCGTCTCCGGGGGGCGGCGTCCAGGGGGTGACCGTGTCCCCCGCCGCTCCCAGGGCGACGGCCGTCAGGGCCAGGCCCCCGGCGACCAGCCACCGGCCGTGCAGGGTCCCCACCCGGTGGCCCGCCACGTACGGGCCCGGGACGAGCAGGCGCGCGGTGAGCCGCCCGTCGGGCAGCAGGGTGATGTCCGCGCCGTCGAAGTCCAGCCACGACCGGGTCAGCGGGAACCACACCTTGTACACCGCCTCCTTCGCGCTGAACAGCAGCCGGTCCCAGTGCACCGACGGATCCGTGCGGGCCAGGCGCGCGTGGCGCGCGCGCTCGGCGGGCAGCGCCACGTACTCCAGGACGCCCGGCCGCAGCGGCCCGTGCGGCTCGGCGTCGATGCCGAGACCGGCCAGATCGGCGGACGCCGCCACCGCCGCCCCGCGGAAACCGGCGCAGTGCGTCATGCTGCCGACGAGCCCGCCCGGCCACCGCGGCTCGCCCTTCGGGCCCGGGAGGACCGGGACCGGAGGAACGCCGAGGTCCGCCATGGCCAGCCGGGCGCAGAGCCGCACCGTGTGGAACGCGGCGCGCCGCCCGGCCGCCGACCCGGCCACCACCGCCTCCTCCTCCGGGTGCGGGGCGACCGGCTCCCGGTCGTCGAAGCGCTCGGCGGCGGCCGCCCCTTCCGGCAGGATCCGCGCGAGCAGACCCGCGCCCCGCGCCGCCGACGGAAGAGGGGACGGCGGCACGGGGCCCGGTTCCGGTACGGGGGGCGGCGGCACGGCGCCCGGTTCCCCCGCTCGTACCGGTACGGGGCTGGTTTCCCGCGCTCGTACGGGTATGGGGCCCGGTTCCCGCGCTCGTACGGGCACGGGGCCCGTTTCCCCTGCCCGGGCCGGGACCACGAGCGGCGCCCGCACCGGTACGGGGGACGGTGCGGGCGCCTGTTCGGGGGGCTTCCGGGACGTCACTGGCAGCGGGCCGTCTCCGGCCGGACGACCAGCCGGACCCGGGTGAGGACGTCCGGCGGCAGCGCGCCGCCGAGCTCCCGGCCGTACCGGTCGGCGAGCCGCCGGAAGAACACGCCCTCGGTGTCCGGCTCGACCCGGAGCACCCGGCCCCGGACCTCCAGGTACCGGTACGGCCGCTCCGGGTCGTTGACCGACACCGACACCCGGTCGTCCCGCCGGACGTTCGCGTACTTGACCCGCGTCGTCGACGTCGAGAACGACAGCTCGCCGTCCTCCCACAGCACCCACATGGGGTTGACCTGCGGGGCTCCGTCCGCCCTCAGCGTCCCGAGATGGCAGAAGAGCGGCCGGGTCAGCAGGTCCTCATGGCTGGCGGGCACCACCTGCCGGGCCATCAGGCACCACGGCCGGCGAGGGCGGGCACCCGCTCCAGGTCGTCCGCCGCCCGCAGCGCCACCGCCGGGATCCCGGGCCGGGCCCGCTCGGCCAGCTTCGTCAGCGGCCCCGCGGGAGCCAGTTCGACGTGCACCGTCCGGTCCGAGGAGTCCCGGGCGATCGCCTCCGCGCACAGGTCCCAGCGGACCGCCGACGTGAGCTGGGCGACCAGCCGCCGCCGCAGGTCCTCGGGACCGGCCACGAACGCGCCGTCGCCGTTGCCCAGCAGCGCCGCGTCCGGGCTCCGCCACGGCGCCCGTGCCACGGCCTCGGCGAACTCCTCCCGCGCCGGGGCCATCGCCTCGGTGTGGAAGGCCCCGGCCACGTCGAGACCCACTACCCGCACGCCGCGCGGCGGCTCCGCGAGGAAGGACTCGGTCGCGGCCACCGGACCGGCCGCGACAAACTGGTGGCTGCCGTTCCAGTTGGCCACGGTCAGCCCCCCGGCGTGCACCGCCTCGACGATCGCCGCGTCCGGCGCGCCGTCCCGCTTGGACGGCATGCACGCCAGCATCCCCGTCGGGGCGTCCGCACACGCCGCCGACATGGCCCTGCCCCGGGCCCGGGCCAGGGCGACCGCCGTCTCCGGGGAGAGGTACCCGGCGCCCGCGGCGGCCGCCAGCTCGCCGACGGAGTGCCCGGCGTACAGCACCCGGCCGGGGGCCGCGCCGAGCCGGTCGCGCAGCCGGTCGAGCGACAGCAGCGCCGCCGCGGTGATCAGCGGCTGCGCGACCGCCGTGTCGCTCATCGCCGCGGCGTCGCGGCTGGCCGCCGCCAGGTCGAGCCCGGCGGCCTCCGACCACGCGGCGAGCAGGTCCGCCGCGCGCGGCGAGCCGTCCAGCCAGGAGTCGAGCATGCCTGGGCGGTGCGCCCCCTGTCCCGGCACGGTGATCACGTAGTCGTACATGACGTCTCGCTTTCTTCGGAGGAGGTCAGTCGCCGCTGCCCGCCGGGGCGAGCGCGTCCGCGGGGCGGCTCAGGGTGATCGCGCGCTCCACGGTGAGCACGAGCCGTCCGTCTCCGGTCCGGGAGACCCCGGAGAACACCGTGGTGTCCCCGTCCGTGTCGCCCCGCTCCACCTCGTGCACGAGGAGCTCGCCGGCCCGCACCGCGCCCTCGAAGCGCAGGTTGCGCGCCGAACCGAACACGAGCAGCCGCCCCGGCCCGCCGTCCCCGGCGTCGAGCGCGGCCAGCAGGCCGCACGCCTGCAGGAAGGACTCGAGGACGAGCGTCGAGGGGAGCCGGGCGGGCCGCGCCGATCCGGCGTGGCCGCCGAGCTCGTGCCCCGACACGGCCTTCACGGCCGTCAGCGCGCCGGGCCGGTGGTCCAGGATCCGGTCGACGTGGAGCGCCGGATGCCCGTACGGCAGCAGGTCGGCCGGGTCCGGATGGACGTCCGGACCCCGGTCCGGTCGGCCGGTCACGCCGCCCACCGCCAGGTCGCCGCGATCCGGGCGCACCGCCGGCCGCCGACGGTGCACTGCGTCGACGTGGACAGCAGGGGGCGGTCACCGGTGATCGTCGTGTCGAACCGCACCTCGTCCCCGGCCAGGACCGGGAGACTGAACCGGGCCGACTCGACGGACACCAGCTCGATCCCTCCGAGCTCGCCGTCCAGGTGCAGTTCGAGCATCTGCTGCACGCCCTCGATCAGGAACACTCCCGGGTACACCGTCAGCGTGGGGAAGTGCCCTTCGAGGTACGGGTCGTCGGCGCGCACCCGCTTGCGGGCGACGCAGCCGCCGTCCTTCGCCTCGACCGCGTCCACCGCGCTCAGCGGCATCTGCCGGGCGGCCGTCACCGCTTGCCGTCCCGGCGGAGCAGGACGAGCACGGCCACCACGGACACCGCGGCGAGCACCACGGAGACCCACATGACCTGGTGGAACGCCGAGGCGTGGGCCGAGGCCAGGGTGTGGGCCTGGTCCGGGTACTGGGCGAAGAGCTGCCCGACGTCGCCCGCGGCGAGCTCGTCGGCCGCGCGGGCGGCGTCCAGGCCCGCGGGCAGGGAGGCGTCCGCGAGCCGGGTGTGGACGAAGGACGCGACCAGCGCGACCACGACCACGGAGGCGAGGGACTCCGCGGCGAGCCGGATGGTGTTGAACATCCCCGCCGCCATGCCGGCCGAGGCGTTCGGCACGGAGCCGACCGCCGCACCGTCCATGACCCCGTTCAGCACCCCGACCCCGGCGCCGGTGACGATCAGCGGGACCGCGAGCACCCACAGGGCGCTGTCGCCCTCGGCGAAGGTCAGGCCGAACGCCCCGGCGCCGATCAGCGCGAGGCCTCCGGCCAGGATCAGCCGCAGCGGCACCCCCGCGGCGCTCAGCCTGCCGGACACCATCGGCACCAGGAAGATCGGTACGGTCAGCAGCAGGATCCGCAGACCGGCCGCGCCGTTCCCCAGGCCGCCCACGCTGAGGAGGAAGGCGGGGAGCAGCAGGAGCAGGCCGATGAAGCCGAACGCGAACTCGATGTTGACCAGGTTCACCGTCAGGAACTGGCGGTCGGCGAACAGGCTCATCTCGAACATCGGGTTGCCCGTGCGCCGCTCGTGGACGACGAACAGGGCGAAGGCCAGCACCGCACCCGCGAACAGGGCGATCGTGGTCCCGGCGGCCCACCCCGACTGCGGGCCCTCGATCGTGCCGATCGTGAGCAGCAGCAGCGCGACGGTGAACAGGCCCGCACCGGCGAAGTCGAACCGGCTGCCGCCCTGGTTGCGGGACTCCCGCAGGGCGAGCGAACCGAGCAGGCCCAGCGCCACGATCACGGCGTGGAAGCCGAACACGGCCCGCCAGTTCAGGAGTTGGGCGATCACGCCGCTGATGGTGGGGCCGAGGGCGAGGCCCGCGCCGATGACGACGCCGACGAGGCCGAAGGCCTTGGCCCGGGCGGGGCCGTCGAAGGCGTTGGCCACGATGGCCGTCATCGACGTGACGATGGCACCGGCGCCGATCCCGGCGGCGGCCCTGGCCACGTCGATGACGAGGGTGTCCTGCGCCAGGACGGTGACCAGCAGCGACACCAGGTAGAGGCCGGCGCCGACCCGGAAGACCCGGCGCCTTCCGTACTGGTCGGCGAGCACGCCGGTGGCGAGCATGGTGCTCGCCGCGGCCACGTTGTAGGCGTTGACCACCCATTGGAGCGGGGCCAGGCCGCCGCCGAGGTCGGTGCCGATCCCGGGCAGCAGCAGCGGCGTACCGCTGACGCCCAGGGGGACGATGACGACCGCCACCGCCGCGACCGCGAGCACCAGCCACGAGGGGGTGCCGGGTGCGCGGGTGTCGTCGGTGCCCGTGTGGAGGACGGACTCCGTGCTGGTCACTGTGGAGCTCCCTGTCTGTGACGGGTGGGCTTACGCGGCGAGCGAGCTCGCGAAGGAGGCGAGGGCGCGCACGAGGGAGTTGGCGGGCAGATCGGCGAAGAGCACGTCGTGGTGGCTCAGCGCCTTGTCCTCGACGAGGTCGAGGCGGCTGATCGCCGACAGCTCGGCCAGTTCCTTCGCGGCCTCCAACGAGGAGCCGTCGGTGAACGCGGAGGCGTAGGCCAGGACCGGGAGGTCGATCTCCGCGGCGTGCGTGTTGCGCAGGCCGAGGAGCTCGGTGATCTCGCTCTGCCGCAGCGGGTCCGCGGCGATGAGGTCGAGCAGCGTGCGGCTCAGGGTGCGCCACTGGAAGGCGCCCGCGCCCAGGGAGTGGGCGTGCGCGACGGTGCCGAGGCGGGTCGGGCCGTCCTGCACCCAGTCGCCGTTCTCGAAGCGGCCGGCGGTCACCCCGTATCCCGGCTTGGCGTTGCCCAGGTTGACCAGGGCGGCGAAGACCTCGTGGTTGGTCGGCGAGGACGGCACCGGGTAGCGGTCGGGCAGATGGGCCGCGAGCGGCGACACGGCGGTGGGCTGCTCCAGGAGGGCGCGCGACGCCAGCTTGTAGAAGAGCGCGGCGGACTCCGGCGGCCCGTCGAAGCCGAGGGTGGCCGAGGTCGAGGTGTCCGTCTCGAAGACGCCGCCCGCGCGGATGCCGGCGAGCCAGCCGCGCGCGGTGTCGAGGTCGATGCCGAACTCCATGCCCGCGCCGCGGAAGGCGTTCAGCGCGCCTCCGTCGACCAGGACCAGGCCGTCGACGCCGCGGTGGCCGGCGACGCCGTCGAAGTCCCAGGCCGCGTAGTGCACGACCTCGGCGGCGCCCACGGAGTGCCCGCCGAGCAGGACCTTGCGCCCGCCCTCGGCGGCGGCCGCGACCGCGACCCGGAGGTCCTCGACGAGGACCTCCAGGCCCCACTCGGCGTAGTCGGCGAGGTGCGCCGCGTCGGGGCCCTGGTAGCGGCCCTCGAGGTAGTAGGAGACGGCCTCTTCGAGGGGCGCGTCGGCCTGGGAGGTGTCGGTGAGGAACGTCTCGCGACGGTCCATCGCCCAGAACTGCACGCCGGGCGCGACCGCGGCGACGGTCCGGCCGAGGGCGGTGAAACCGGCGGCCGCGCCCTCCTTGCCGCCGAGGAAGAGGATCACGGTGGAGGCGTCGGGGTCGCCGATCTTCAGCAGGCCGATCCGGGCGTCGGTGCCGGGTCCGGCGGTGACCGGCAGGGTCACGTACTCCTCGCGCCAGGGGTAGTACGAGGTCGTCCGGGCTGTGGTCATGACAGGGTGTCCCTTCGCTGGGTACGGGTTCGGGGGTGCTGCGGGCGGGGCGTGCGGGGGTGCCGCGGGAGGGCGGGAGGGTCAGAGACCCATGCCGATGCCGCCGCCGATGGGGATCGAGGCGCCGGTGATGAAGGCGGCCTCGTCGGAGATCAGGAAGCCGACCAGGGCGGCGACCTCCTCGGGCGTGCCGGTGCGGCGCAGCGGCGTCTGGGAGACGACCTGGTCGCGCCGCTTGTCCGTCAGGCCGGCGATCATCTCGGTCTCGATGAGGCCGGGGAGGACCGCGTTGGCGGTGATCTTCGCCCGGCCCAGCTCCCAGGCGAGGGAGCGGGTCAGGCCGATCAGGCCGCTCTTGGAGGCGGAGTAGCTGGTCTGTCCCGGCGAGCCCCACATCCCCATGACCGAGGAGACGAACACGATCCGTCCCCACTTGTTGGCGACCATGTCGGACACGGCCTCGCGGACGACGTTGAAGGCGCCCGTCAGGTTGGTGTCGAGGACGCCGGCCACGTCGTCGGGGGCCTGGGACATCAGCAGCCCGTCCTGGGTGATGCCCGCGCTGCTGACGATGACGTCGATCTCGCCGAGCTCCTCCCGGGCCTCGCGGACCGCGGCGGCCACCGACGCGGGGTCGCGGACGTCGCAGTGGACGAACGAGACGCCGTCCACCTCGGGACGGGTGCTGCGGTAGGTGCCCACGACGCGGTAGCCGCGCTTGGCCAGGTCCCTGGCGATGGCCTCACCGATCCCGCGGTTGGCCCCGGTGACAAATGCCGATCGCGAGCTCATCGCGCCACTTCCTCACTCTTCGCTGTGGCGTCGCGCACCATCGAGTCGATGTGCGCGATCGCGGATTGCGTCGCGTCCCCGCCGGAGAGCACACCGCTCCAGCCGGCCCGCCGGGCGCCCTCGACGTTCTCGGGCAGGTCGTCGACGAGGACGTTGAACCGGGGGGCGAGGCCCGAGCGGGCCTCGGCGAGACGGAACATCTCCCCCTCGGGCTTGCGGGTCCCCACGTCGCAGGAGAGCAGCGCCGCGTCGAAGGCGTCGGCGACGGACGGGAAGGAACCCAGATGGCCGCTCCACTCGGCGGGCATGTTGGACATGAGCCCCACGAAGGCGCCCGCCGCCCGCCACTCCCGCAGCGCCGCCACCCAGGCCTCGTCGACCCGCCGGTCGCTCCACCAGCGCGGGCCGAAGTCGGACAGGTCGGTGGCGATGCCGAAGCGGTCGAGCAGCTCCCGCTCGATCTCGCCGGTCCAGCGGCGCTCGTCGAGGACGCCGGAGTCGAGGACGGCCATGCCGTCCGGGCAGCCGTGCCGCTCGCCGATGGAGCGCAGGCACCGGAGGATCTGCGCGGGGGTGAACTCCCGCCCCTCGCAGAACCGCCGGACCCCTTCGGCGAGGGGAGGGGTGAACACGCCGCGGAAGTCGCTCCAGATCGCGAGGCCCGTCACGACGGCCTCGCCATCTTCGTCAGCTCGAACCACATGCGGGTGACGACGGAGTCGTCCTGCCGGGCCTGCACCTCGACGTTGTCGCCGTACCGCCGGGCGACGAGCGCCGTCTGGGTGTCGAGCTCGGCGAAGCCGGGGAACTCGGCGCGGCAGCCGCTGATGATCCAGTCGACCGCCCGGTCCGTGCACGCCAGGGCGAGCTGCCGGCCCGCCTCGATGAGCACCATCGCGGGGTAGTGGTCGTAGTCGTGGTCGAAGAGGCTGGCGTTGGCCAGGTCCGCGTCCAGGATCGCGGTGGCGCCCTCGCCGGTCCCCCGCAGACCGGCGAGGACGACGTTGGCGGTCTGGGTACGGCCGACCCGCTCGGGTTCGGCCATGTCGCGGTGGCGCCGGAAGGTGGCCCGCAGCGCGGCGGTGGTCGGCGCGGCGGAGCCGTTGCGCTGGTAGGCGCGCAGGTCCGGGTACCGGCCCTGGGCCACGCCCTGGACGGCCATCCGCGCGTGCAGCACCGGCCGGTCGGAGCCGTCGACGACGGCCTCCTGCGAGTAGACGATCTGCTTCGGCGAGCCGTCGCCGCGCAGCCGCATCTCGTCCATGGAGGTGGTGATGACCAGCTCGCCGGTGGAGTTCAGCAGCACGTCGACGTCGCTCAGCCGGACGTCGATCGAGTTGAAGAACGCCGCGACGCCCAGCGGAAGGCCCTCGAACCGGTGGGCCGCGCTGATCGCCGCCTGCCGGCACGCCTCGGTCATCAGCAGCAGGTCGAGCCGGTGCCGGCCGTGGTGGTCCAGGTAGTAGGTGCTGATGTCGGTGGTGACCGTCGTGGTCTGGTAGCGGTGCTCGGCGTCCCAGCTCGGCGGGGAGACCAGGATCTCCCTCGGGTGGGCGCGGTGCACCAGCTCGCGCGAGGTGCGTTCGACAGCCGTGGTCATGAGGTGCTCTCCCCCCTGCCGGGAGCGGTGTCGGGTAGGAAGGCGGCCACGATCCCGTCGGGGCGTACGACACAGGTGACGCGGCGGCTGATGCCCAGCGCGGACTTCAGCGCGGGACCGGTGAGCGAGACGGTGCCGGATCCGGTCCCGCCGACGGCGGCGGCGTGCCGCACCTCCGTGGGGCGGCCCGAGGCGCCGGCGGGGTCGAACTCCAGGGTGATCGGCCCGGTCGTCGGCAGCAGGTCGTGCAGACGGGTCCCGCCGCCGCCGGTGGGGATCTCCACGTTGGGCAGCCGGGCGTGGCTGCGCAGGACCCCGACGGCCTTCGGACGCGCCTGCCCGGGGGCCGGTTCGTACCGCTGGGTGATCTGGGTCTGCCGGGGGATGACCACGCGGTCCAGCAGTCCGGTGCGCTCGGCCCCGTACAGCACGACGTCCCGCAGGCGGCGGCGCAGTCCGCGCACCCCCCACAGCCGGGTCTGGAGGTCGGTGTCGCGCAGGACGTTCTCGACGACCTGGTGGCGCTCGTCCGCCCACTGGGTGAAGAGGCGGTCCGTCTCCGCGGCGGACACCGGGGTCCGGCCGATCGTGCCGAGACGCCAGGCGAGGCCGGTCGCGTCCTCCACACCGGTGTTGATGCCCTGCGCGCCCGCCGGACTGTGCGCGTGCGCCGCGTCCCCGACGAGGAACACCCGGTCCTGCCAGACCCGTTCCGCCGCCTTGCGGTGGATCCGGAACCGGCCGGCCTTGTGTCCGTCGAGGAACCGCACGGGGACCGGCGACCGCTGGTCCACCACGCGGGCCACCGTGTCGACGAGCTCCTCGCCCTCCGGGATGTCGCGGGGCGCGCTGATGAACGCGCGCCACTGGCGGTCCGGCAGCGGCACCATGACGAGCACACCGGTGTCGGTCATGAAGTAGTGCGCGGAGTCGGTGGCGAGCCCGGTCTCGCAGGGGCCGTCCGAGAGCAGGAACGTCTGCTCGTACGTCTGGCCCTCGAAGTCGATCCCGGCGGCGGCGCGGACGGAGCTGTGGACGCCGTCCGCGCCGATCACCCAGTCGTACGTCTCGTCGCCCGTGGTCCCGGTGCCCAGGTCGGCGAGGGTCACGGTCACCGTCCCCGCGTCCTGCCGCAGACCGGTCAGCTCCGTGTGGGCGCGGACCGAACCGCCGAGTTCGGCGAGCCGGTCCCGCAGGACGCGCTCCGTGGCGTGCTGCGGAATGGCCAGGGCGTACGTGTACTTGGTGTGCCGGAGCCGGCGGAAGGTCATGCTGGCGACCCGGGTGCCGTTGGAGTGGTAGTGCTGGCCGGTGAGCGGGTGGCCCGCGGCCAGCAGCCCTTCGGCGACGCCGAGCCGCTCGAAGATCTCCAGGGCGCGCGGCCACAGGACCACGGCCTTCGGGTGGGTGTGCGGGGCGGCGGACTTGTCGACCACCGTCACCGGCACGCCCTGGAGCCGTAAGGAGACGGCCGCGGCGAGACCGGCCGGGCCGGCGCCGACGATCAGGATCCGGGCGCTCATGCCGCGGCCCCGATCCGCAGCACGGCTGCGCCGACGGCACCGGAGATGTCGATGCCGGTGATCAGCGCGGTGTCTCCGGGGCGTCCGGCCGCGAGGGCGGCGGCGACCTGGAGGGCGCCCAGGGCGCTTCCGCACTCGCCGAACGCCGCGCGGACGTCGACGCGGGGGGCGGCGAACCCGGCGAGGGCGGCCTGCTCGGCCTCCGCGAGGACCGTTCCCTCGGCACCGGGCAGGACGAGGCCGACGGCGGTGTCGTCCACCCCGGCCCGCCGGAGCACGCCGGCGGTGACGCGGCGCAGGGCCTCGGCGTATCCGGCGTCCGTCCGTACGGGGGCGAAGCCCACCGCGCAGGCGGCGACGGTCGCGAGGGCGGGCGCGTCGCTGAGCCCGTCGGGCTCCAGCGCGAACACGGCGGCGGCCTCGGCGACGGGCACGGTGTCGTGCACGATCTTCTTGGACCGGATGCCCCAGGCGGTGTGCGGGGACAGCTCCTCGACCCCGCCGACCAGCATCCGCTGCCCGTGGCCCCGGTCGATCAGCCGGGACGCGTACTGGAGCGCCGAGACGGCACTCAGGGAGCCGTTGGCGAGCGTCGAGTTCGGGCCGCGGAAGCGGTGCCAGATCGCGACCTGCGCCGCGCAGCAGTTCATCGTGGTGTTGGGGAACTGGGCCGGGTTGATCAGATCGATGCCGGCCCCCTCGATCACCCGGGAGTCCAGCTCGATGCTGCTGCGGAGACTGCCGACCATGCTGCCCATCGCGACACCGGTGGACAGCCAGGAGTCGTCGGTGATCCCGGCGCTCTCGGTCAGGGTCCGCTTGAGCCGGGCGCTGGCCGCGAGGCCCAGGGCGGTGGTGCGGTCGATGTTCTTCGTGCCCTTCTTGGGCACGAAGTCGGTGATGTCGAAGGACGGAACGGCCGAGACCGAGCCGGGAATCCCGACGTAGTCGGCGGCGTCGGCCCGCGGCGGCTCGTTCAGCGGAAGGTCCTCGGACGGGGAGGCGCCCAGGCGCTCCCGCACGGTCTCCAGGCCGAGCCCCGCGACGGACAGCACGGAGATGTCCGTGATCCGCGGTTCATGGGTCCGGGTCGTCACTGCGGTCCGGGTCGTCACTGCGGTTCGGGTCGTCACTGCGCCTCCCCTGCCAGGGCGGGCACGGGCTGGTCCGCGACGGCGCCGAAGATCGTGATCGCGTTGTTCCCGCCGAACGCGAAACCGTGGTTCTGGGCGACCCGCACCCGGGCGGCACGCGCTTCCCGGGGGACGAAGTCCATGTCGGGGCCGAGGTCGGGATCGGCCTCCTCCAGATTGATCGTGGGCGGCAGGAAGGAGTCCTCGATCGCCTTGCAGCAGGCGATCGCGCCGAATCCGCTCGCCGCGCCCATGGTGTGCCCGAGCATCGACTTGATGGAGCTCATCGGCGGGTGCGCGGCGCCGAAGACGCTCCGGGTGGCGGTGACTTCGGTGACGTCGTTGGTCGGCGTGCCCGTGCCGTGCGCGGAGATGTAGTCGACGCTGCCCGCGTCGATCCCGGAGTGGGCGTGGGCCCGGCGGATGCAGTCGGCGATGCTGTCGGCGTCCGGGTGCACGATGTGGTGGGCGTCGCAGGAGAGGCCGTATCCGAGGAGCTCGGCGTAGATGTGGGCGCCCCTGCGGGTGGCGTGCTCCAGTTCCTCCAGCATGAGGACCGCGCCGCCCTCGGCGGTGACGATGCCGGTGCGGTTCCGGTCGAAGGGCCTGCCGACCCCGTCGGAGATGGCTCCGAGGCTGAGGAACCCGGCGTGGGTGAAGCGGTTCACGCTGTCGGCGCCGCCGGCGAACATGACGTCCGCCTCGCCCGAGGCGATCTTGTCCCCGGCGCTCCCGATCGCGTAGTTGGCCGCCGAGCAGGCCGTGGGGATCGTCATCGTCTCGCCGTGGAGGCCCAGTTCGACCGAGACGGCGGCGGCGATGTTGCCCGCGGGGAGCAGGCTGACCAGGTCGGCGTCCATGAGGCCGGGTCCCCGGTCCAGCCACTGGCCGGTCAGGGTGTCGACCGTGGGCGCCTCGCCGTTGGTCGTCCCGATGATGGCTCCGGTCGCCGACCGCAGGTCGTCGGTCAGCTCGATCCCGGAGTCCCGTAACGCGAGCCGGGCCGCGGCGGCCGCGATCTGCGCGGTCCTGCCCCACTCGGCCGGGGCGATCGTCTCGACGATCCCGCCGGGCTCGAAGTCGTGGACCTCGCCGCCCAGGTGGCGGTCGAAGTCGCCGCTGTCGAAGGAGCGGATCTCCGAGATCCCGCTCCGGCCCTGTTTGATTCCCTCGGTGAATTCCTCGACGCCGGTTCCGATGCTGCTGACGCAGCCGATTCCGGTGACGACCACGCGCCGCGCACTAGGCCTCATCGGAGGTCTCCTCGTCGGTGCGGAGCTGGATGATCCGCCGGACCATCTCGTCGACGGTCCGCAGGTCGCCGACCTCCTCGCGCGGCAGGCGGATCGCCAGTTCCTTGTTCACCCGCGCGAGGACCTGTATCAGGCCGAGGGAGTCGGCCTCGTACTCCTCTATGAGGTTGGCGTTCATGTCCACCTCGTCCGGCTCGACGTCGAGTTCGAGTTCGTCGACGACGATCTCCAGCGTGACGCGCTTGATCGTTTCTTCGCTGAGCTTGGTTTCCACTGGTGCCTCCATTGATGCTTTTAGGCAGCCGAACGTGCCGGCCATGCCGCCCAAGGGGTGCTGGTGTGGTGCTATCCGACCTTGAAGACGGTCTTGATCCATCCGTTCGGTCTGGGTGTCAGCGTCACCGTTGACGCGAAAGAAGATTTCTCCTGGACGAGGATCTCGGGGGTCAGGACGCCCCCTCGGTCGACCATCCGGGCGAGCCACTCGATGTCGTCGACCAGCGAGCGCCGCGGATCGCCCTGGAGCAGGTGCATGGTCTCGATGACGCGGCCGTACCGGCCCTCGTCGCCCTCGAAGTCGCCCGGCTCGAACCTCTCGCACTCGCGTGCGGTGTGACCGACCGCGATCAGCCGGCCGTTGGCCCTCAGCTGCCGGAACGCCTGGACGAGGACCTCGCCCCCGACGGTGTCGATCACCGCCTCGACCGGCTCGCGGTTCTCCTGGGGCGTGGTGAACACTTCCCCGGCGCCCAGCTCGCGGTGGCGGGCGTGCCGCTCCGCCCTGCGGTCCACGGCGACCACGTGCGCGCCGGCCATCACGAGCAGCTGTACGGCGAAGACCCCCACGGCGGAGGCGGCGCCGGTCACCATCACGCGGGCGCCGAGCGTCGACCCCAGTCGGCGGATGACCCGGATCGCGGTGCCGCCGGCGACTCCGACGACGGCCATCGACGTCGGCGAGCTGTGCAGCGGGAGGCGGAAGGCGAGACGCTCGTCCACCGCCCGGTACTCGGCCCAGCCGCCCCAGTCGCCGAGCGTGGCGACCAGGTCGCCGGGCCGTAACCGCGAGACGGACCGCCCGGTCTCCAGCACCGTGCCGACGGCTTCCCAGCCGGGCACGGCCCCTCGGGGGGCGCTCGGCAGGATGTCGGTGACCTCGCCGAAGTTCGCCGAGGAGGCCCGCACGGAGACGAGGACCTGCCCCGCCTCGACGGCCGGGCGATCGACTTCGGCGGGCGCGATCCCGCCCTCGCCATCGGCCACCAAGGCCCACATGCGGTTGCCGCCCACGTCTTCGCCCCTCCCCGTCCCCACCGACCGGAGCAACTCCCAAGTGGAAGTGACTTCCAGATGAGTTATACACCCACTCAGGATCTGCTGCCTAGTGGGGGTCAATTCCACTTGGGTGCTGTTACGGTCGCTGCCATGGTGAATAAACCCCCTCAGAAGCCCCCAGTGGAGAACCTGCGTGACATCAAGAAAGCCGAGGTCAAACAGCAGATAGTGCGATCGGCGCGGGAGCTCGGCGCGCAGTCCGGATACGACGCGACGACCGTCGCCCAGATCTGTCAGCTCGCGCGTGTCGGCACCAGCACCTTCTTCCGGTACTTCCCGGAGAAGCAGTCGGTGTTCCTCGCCCCCGAGGTCGAGCTCTGGCACCGCTACCTGGAGGAACTGCCCGACGACGCCTCGACCATGGAGGACCTCAACGCTCCCCTGGAGCACGTCCTGTCGACGGCCGGCGAGCAGTGGGCCGACGACTTCGCCGCGTCCCTCGACCTCGCGGCGGGGAGCATGGCCCTGGCCAAGCACAGCTTCGACCACTGCGTCGAGATGGAGTGCACGATCCTGGACCGGGTCGTCGCCAACGGCACCCCGGAGAGCCTCGTCACGCACATGCGCGTCGGGGTCTTCCTGGCCTCGTGGCGCATCGCGCAGAGCCGCTGGCGCAGCGCGGACGACCGGACCATCGACTCGCTCGTCTCGCTCCGGCGCGAGGCGTTCGAGCTGGTCAGGCATCTCGGATCCGACCTGCACACGGGCTGATCCGGCGTAGGTCCCGCTGACTGATCCCGTCCATCGATCCCGTCAGCGGTCACGGGGGAACTTCGCCAGAAGTGGGCGGGGGCGCGAGCCGACATCGCGCCCTCTGTCACGACCGGCCCGCGCCACGGCCCCACGTGCCATGCTGGGCGGCATGGACCTGGAGGACCTGAAGAGACTGCGCCGCGCGCGGGACACGATGGACCGCGACTACGCGTCGCCCCTGGACGTCCCGGCCCTCGCCAGGGTCGCCCTGATGTCCACGGGCCACTTCGCCCGCAGCTTCCGCACCGCGTTCGGCGAGACGCCGTACAGCTATCTGATGACCCGCCGCGTCGAGCGTGCGAAGGCACTGCTCCGCCGGGGAGACCTGAGCGTGACCGAGGTCTGCTTCGAGGTGGGCTGCACCTCGCTCGGCTCCTTCAGCTCGCGCTTCACCGAGCTCGTCGGCGAGACGCCCAGCGCCTACCGCGCCCGGGGCCACGGCGACGGCGGCCACGAGGAGGGCGCCGCGATGCCCGCCTGCGTCGCCAAGGTGCTGACCCGGCCGGTGAGGAACGGCGCCCCCGCGCAAGCGGTCAGGATCGGAGAAGCGGGAACGGGCACCTCGCCGTAGCGTCGAGGACATGAACGACATCAAGCTCTCGCAGTGCTTCATCACCGTCGACGACGCCGACGCGGCGCTCGGTTTCTACCGGGACGCGCTCGGCCTCCAGGTCCGCAACGACGTCGGCTACGAGGGGATGCGCTGGGTGACCCTCGGGTCCCCCGAGCAGCCCGACGTGGCGGTCGTACTGGAGACCCCGCTCCCCGACCCCAGCGCCTCGGAGGCCGACCGGCAGGCCGTCAAGGACCTGCTCGCCAAGGGGCTGCTGCGCGGCGTGATCTTCGCGACCGAGGACGTCGACGCCACCTTCGAGCGCGTCCGGGCGGCCGGCGGCGACGTGCTCCAGGAGCCGGTCGACCAGCACTACGGCGTCCGCGACTGCGCCTTCCGCGACCCGTCCGGCAACATGATCCGCTTCGCCCAGCCCAAGTCCTGACGCCCCCTCCGGGCCCGCCCCCTCCCCGTCGCCCGGGGCAGGGGGCGCCGCCGTGCCAGCATGGAGCCGAAGGTCCAACAGGGGAGCTAACCATGGCAGTTGACGAGCGGGACGCCGAGACGACGGCTCCTCGCAGGCGATCGGACGTCCTGGACGAGCCGGCGGCCCCGGGCCCGGGGCGCTTCGCCGGACCGGCCACCGGGGCCGAACGGCCCCTGCTCGCCGGTTTCCTGGCGGACCAGCGGGCGACGCTCGAGCTCAAGTGCGCCGGGCTGGAGCAGGAGTTGGCGCTGCGGTCGGCGGAGCCCTCGACCCTCTCGCTGCTCGGCCTCGTCCGCCACCTGGCCGACGTCGAGCGCCACTGGTTCCGCGAGGTCCTCGCCGGCGAGGACGTACGCCCCCTCTTCTCCTCCCCGGACTCCCCGGACGGCGACTTCGAGGACGCCACGGCCGGGCCCGGGGCCGTCGAGGAGGCCTGGGAGGCGTGGCGGGCGGCGGTGGCCCACTCCGACCGCTTCACGGCCGAGGCGCCGGACCTCGACGTCACGGGCGAGGACGAGTGGCGGGGGCGGGTGTCGCTGCGGTGGGTGCTTGTCCACATGATCGAGGAGTACGCGCGGCACAACGGCCACGCGGATCTGCTGCGCGAACGGATCGACGGCACGAGGGGCTTGTAGCGCCCGGCAGCCGTGGGCCCGCGCCCGGCCGTTGTGGGCCCGCGCCCCCGCCGGCCGTTGTGGGCAGGCGTTCCGCAAGGGCGGAACGGGTGGGCACAACGGAACGGCGCCCTGCCGGCGCCAGAGGCTCCCGCGCCCGGACCTGCACCGACAGGTGCAGCACATGGCGGTGCGGGCCAGGGCGCAGAACGCGGAGGCGCCGCGAAAGGGCGCCGTCCCGTGTGCCCACCCGTCCCGCCCCAGCGGGACGATTGCCCACACGGGCAGCGGGCGACGGGCCCCACACGGGGGCGGGGTGCAGGCCCACACGGGCGCGAGCACAGGCCCGCACGGGAGGGCGGGCGCGGGCGCAGGCCCACGCGGACGGCGGGCGCGGGCGCAGGCCCGTACCGGGCGCACGGACCCACAGCGCGGAGGCCCCGTACGGGCGGGCGCGGCCCCACGGTGCACGGGCCCGTGCGGGCGTGCGCGCCCGACTCGCACCGCACCGCACCGCACCGCACCCGGGCGGGACGGGGCAGCAGGCCCAGGCCCCGGGACCCGCGGGCCCGACCCAGGCCGCACCGCACCGCACCGCACCGAGGGCGAGCCGGCCGCGCCGCCCACGGGCCCGACCCGGCCACCCGCCCAGCGCACCCGTCCGCTTCCCGACCATCCGCCACGGACCTACCCCCGCTTACCCTGGCGGACATGACAGCCATGGCGCCCACCCGCACCGAACCCGACCTCTCCTTTCTTCTCGATCACACCAGTCACGTGCTGCGCACCCGCATGGCCGCCGCCCTCGGGGAGATCGGGCTCACCGCGCGGATGCACTGCGTCCTGGTGCACGCCCTGGAGGAGGAGCGGACGCAGGCGCAGCTCGCCGAGATCGGGGACATGGACAAGACCACGATGGTGGTGACCGTCGACGCCCTGGAGAAGGCCGGGCTCGCCGAGCGCAGGCCGTCCACCACCGACCGCAGGGCGCGGATCATCGCCGTGACCGAGGCGGGCGCGGCGGTCGCCCGGCGGAGCCAGGAGATCGTCGACGGCGTCCACGAGAGCGCCCTGGCCGCCCTTCCCGACCAGGAGCGCACCGCCCTGCTGCGCGCCCTGGAGCGGCTGGCCGCCGGTCATCTCGCGACCGCCGTCGAGAGCCCGACGCCCGCCCGCCGGGCCCGGCAGCGCGGATGAGGCAGAACTACTCCCGTAAAAAATAGTCTGCAACAAAACCTTCTGCTAGCGTCACTCCTGTCGCCTCCGACGAACAGGAGTGGTCCCCATGCCCGCGCCCACCCGCCCCCGCCTCGCCCTCGGCGTCCTCGCCACCGGCATGCTCATGACGGTCCTCGACGGCAGCATCGTCACCGTCGCCCTGCCCGCCGTCCAGGCGGACCTCGGCTTCACCCCCGCCGGACTCAGCTGGGTCGTCAACGCCTACCTGATCGCCTTCGGCTCGCTCCTCCTCCTCGCCGGACGGCTCGGCGACCTCCTCGGCCGCAGGCGGATGTTCCTCGCGGGCACCGGGGTCTTCACCGCCGCCTCGCTCCTCGCCGGCCTCGCCACCACGCCCGCCGTCCTCATCGCCGCCCGCTTCCTCCAGGGCGTCGGCAGCGCGATGTCCTCCGCCGTCGGCCTCGGCATCCTGGTGACCCTCTTCACCGAGCCCCGCGCCCGGGCCCGCGCCATCGCCGTCTTCAGCTTCACCGGCGCCGCCGGCGCCTCCCTCGGCCAGGTCCTCGGCGGCGTCCTCACCGACGCCCTCGCCTGGAACTGGATCTTCTTCGTCAATCTCCCCATCGGCGTCGCCGCCCTGCTCGTCGCCGTCCGCGCCCTCCCCGCCGACCGCGGCCTCGGCCTGCGGGCCGGCGCCGACGTCGCCGGGGCGCTGCTGGTGACCGCCGGACTCATGACCGGGATCTACGCCGTCGTCACGATCGAGGAGCACGGGGCCGGTTCGGCGCACACCCTCGGCCTCGGGGCCCTCGCCGTCGCCCTCCTGGCCGGCTTCCTGCTCCGCCAGGCGAAGGCCGCCCACCCGCTCATGCCGCTGCGGATCCTCCGCTCCCGCAGCGTCGCCGGAGCGAACGCCGTCCAGATGCTGATGGTCGCCGCGCTCTTCTCCTTCCAGGTCCTCGTCGCCCTCTACCTCCAGAAGGTCCTCGGCTACGGGGCCGCCGAGACCGGCCTCGCGATGCTCCCCGCCGCGCTCGTCATCGGCGCCGTCTCTCTCGGCGCCTCGGCCCCCCTCATCGCCCGCTTCGGCGAGCGGAACGTCCTGCTCACCGGTCTCGTCCTGCTCACCGGCGTCCTCGGCCTGCTGGTCCGCGTCCCCGTCCACGCCTCGTACGCCACCGATCTGCTCCCGGTGATGCTGCTCGCCGCCGGTTTCGGCCTCGCGCTCCCCGCCCTCACCGGACTCGCCATGTCCGGCGCGCGCGAGGCGGACGCGGGCCTGGCCTCCGGGCTCTTCAACACCACCCAGCAGATCGGCATGGCCCTCGGCGTCGCGGTCCTCGCCACCCTGGCCGCCGCCCGCACCGAGACCCTCACGGCCGCCGGAAGGCCCGCGCCCGAGGCGCTGACCGGCGGCTACCACCTCGCCTTCGGCGTCGGCGCCGGACTCCTCCTGGTCGCCCTGACCGTCGCCCTCACCGTCCTGCGGCCCGCCGCCGCCCGGCCCCGGCAGCTGACAATGGCGGCATGAGAGCCGACCGACTCGTCGCCGCCCTGCTCTTCCTCCAGAGCACGCGGCGGCGCGTCACCGCCGCCGAACTCGCCGCCGAACTGGGCGTGTCCGAGCGCACCGCGCGCCGGGACCTCGAAGCGCTCGCGGCCGCCGGGATCCCGGTGTACTCGCAGGGCGGCGGCTGGTCGCTCGTCGGCGGAGCCCGTACCGACCTCACCGGGCTCACCGCCCCCGAGATCCGCGCGCTGTTCCTCCTCACCGGGCCGGACGCCGACGCCAGACCGGAGACCCGCACCGCGCTCCGCAAGCTCGTCCGGGCCCTCCCCGCCCCGCTGCGCGCGGACGCCGAGGCCGCCGCCGGCGCCGGGACCGTCGACGGCGCCGACTGGACGGGCACGGAGCCCGAGGAGGCCCGGCTCGCCGCGCTCCAGCGGGCCGTGGTCGACCGGAGGGAGCTGCGCATCGGGTACGCCCGGCCCGGCCGCGCCCCGCGCGAGCGGACCGTCCAGCCCCTCGGGATCGCCGCGAAGTCCGGGGTCCGCTACCTCCTCGCGGACACGGCGGACGGCCTGCGCGTCTTCCGCGTCGGCCGCGTCACCTCGGTCGCCGAGACCGGCGCCGCCGCCGTACGCCCCGAGGGCTTCGACCTCACCACCGCCTGGCGCGCGCTCGCCGCCCGCATGGAGGACCGGATGGTCGCCGCGACGGTCCGGGGCCGGGCCGCCCCGGACACCGGATCCGTCCTGGAGGGCCTGCTCGGCGGCCGCGTACGGTACGGGGAGCGGACCCCGGACGGCTGGACGGCCTTCGAGGCCGACGGCCCCTCCCCCGAGGTGATCGCCGCCCGCCTCGCCGGGCTCGGCGCCCGCGTGGAGCTGCTCGACCCGCCCTCGGCGCGCGCCGCACTGGCCCGCACCGGCGCCGAACTCACCGCCCTGTACGGGGCTCCAGGCACTCCGGCAGCCGCTCCGTGTGCACCAGGGCGAGCCGCGACACCGCCCGCGTGAGCACCACGTAGAGCCGGTTCGCGCCGCGCGGCTCGGCCGCCACGATCGCGGCCGGTTCGACCACCACCACGTGGTCGAACTCCAGGCCCTTGACGACCGACGCGGGCAGCACGGTCACCCGCCTCCCGCCCCCGTCGACCGCCCCGGCCTCGGCGGCCATCCCGGCCACCCGGTCGACGAGGTGGTCGGCCGTGACGACCCCCACCGAGCCCTCCGCCGCGAGCGCGGCCCGCACGGCCGCGCGGACCCCGGCGGCCAGGTCCGCCGTGCGGTGGACCGTCACCTCGCCGTCCCGGCGGACCGAGCGCCCCGGGGGCACGTCGGCCCCGAGCTCGGGCAGCAGCCGGTTGGCGAGGTCCACGACGGCCGCCGGGACGCGGTAGCCGAGGGTGAGCGGCACGACGGGCGTCCCGGGCTTGCCCAGGTGGGCCAGCTGCTCGCCCCAGTCGCGGGCGGCCCAGGGGGTGGTGCCCTGGGCGAGGTCCCCGAGGACGGTGAGCGAACCGAAGGCGGTGCGGCGGGCGACGGCCCGGCACTGCATGGGCGAGAGGTCCTGGGCCTCGTCGACGACGACGTGCCCGTAGCCCTCGGGCCGTTCGATCAGGCCCGCGAGCTCGTCGAGGAGGACGAGGTCGGCGGCGGTCCAGCGGGCGGAGCGGTGGGAGCGCGGCGGCCTGGTCCAGCGGATCGCGGCGGCCTCGGCCCCGGTCAGGCCCGGGACCCCCGGGCCCGCCGCCGCTTCCGCTTCCGTCTCCGTGGCGAAGGCCGCCGGGTCCGTCAGGACCTCCGCGAGGACCTCCTCGGGAGCGGCCTTCGGCCAGCACGCGTCGAGGAAGGCCGTCACCGCCCTCGCCCGCTCGGTCCGCCGCGCCCAGGCCGCGCCCAGCGGCCCCGCGCGGCGCTCGGCGCGGAGCTGGAGGGCCCGGACGACCCGGGCGCGGACCCGCTCGCGGCCGGTCGCGTAGGGCGGCGCCTCGTCCCGTACCGCCGCGACGATCGCGGCGAGCTCCGTCGCCGGGAGCCGCCAGTGGCTGGAGCCGTCACGGACCGCGAGGTCCTCTGCGGGGGCCGGGTCGACCCTGCCGTACAGGGCCCGGTGCAGCACCCCCGCCATCCGGACGTCGTGCTTGATCCGGGCCGCCTCCTCGCCGTCCTCGGCCCGGACCGGTTGGCGGGCGATCTCGTCGTCGAGGGTGGCCTGCCGGATGCCGGTCTCGCCGAGCGAGGGCAGCACCTCGGCGATGTACGAGAGGAAGGCCCGGTGGGGGCCGAGGACGAGGAGGCCGGAGCGGCGGATGCGCTGCGGATGCGTGTAGAGCAGGTACGCGGCCCGGTGCAGGCCCACCGCGGTCTTGCCGGTGCCGGGGGCGCCCTGCACGCACAGGGAGGTGGTGGGCCCGGAGCGCACGAGGTCGTCCTGCTCGGGCTGGATGGTGGCGGCGATGTCCCGCATGGGGCCCACCCGGGGGCGCTCGATCTCGCCGGCGAGGAGGGCGCTGACGGTGCCGGTGGAGCCGTCGGCGAGGCGCTCGTCCTCCAGGGCGGTCAGGTCCTCGGTCGCGCCCGCGCTGTTCGGGGCCCAGCCGAAGCGGCGGCGGCGCAGGACGCCCTGGGGGTCGTGCGCGCCGGCCTGGTAGTAGGCGCGGGAGACGGGCGCGCGCCAGTCGACGACGAGCGGCGGGGCGGCCGGGTGCTCGGCGATCCGGCGGCGGCCGATGTGGTGGACCTGACCGTCCTCGCGGTCGAGGCGCCCGAAGAAGAGCGGTCCGGGCGGCTGTTCGCGCATCTCCTTGATGCGGCTGCGCAGGTGGCGGCCGAGCGCCTCGGCGTCGGCGCCGGACGCGGCCACGTCCTCGCCGGTGACGACCTGGCCGGCCACGTCCTCCGTCATGCGGGTCAGGGCGGCGCGGCAGGCGTCGTGGTGGGAGCGTTCACGGGCGAGCTCGAGGTCCGGTGACGTCATTCCGCCCACCCTAGCGGAAACGTTACCGGGTTACATTTTTTACTTGAGTCACGAGAGAGGACCCCGCTCCCTCAGTACGGCCGCTCCCTCAGTACGGACCCGAACCCGCCCCCTCAGTACGGCAGCCCCTGCCGCAGCGAGCGGAACGCCCCCTCCGCCGCGGCCGTCGCGTCCCGCGCGACCTCCTCGACCGGATCCCCGGCCGCCAGGCGCGCCACGTTGTCGTCCGCGAGGATCCGGAGCACGGCCGTGATCTGCCCGGCCGCGAGCCGCGCGGTCAGCGGGTCCCCGCCGAGCACCTCGGCGAGGGCCGCCTCGGAGTTCATCTGGAAGCCGTGGACGCGGGCGAGCAGGGCCGGCGTCCCGTACAGGAGCCGGTGGTACGCCAGGACCGCCGGCACGTCGCAGAGCCCGGTGACCGGGTCGCGCCGCTCCAGCCCCTCGACCAGGTGCTCGTACAGCGCGTCGAGCGGCGGCGTGCCGTAGACCTTCCCGGCCTCCACCACGCGCGCGGACTCGCCCTCGTGGTCGGCGAACCGGTGCAGGACCAGGTCCTCCTTGGCGGGGAAGTACCGGAAGAGCGTCGGCTTCGACACCTCGGCGGCGGCGGCCACCTCCGCGACGGACACCCCGTCGAAGCCCTTCGCCAGGAACAGCGCGATGGCGGCGTCCGACAGCGCCTGCCGGGTGCGCTCCTTCTTCCGCTCGCGCAGCCCCGTCGGGTACTCGGGCTTCACGTACCCCGGCTCCACGTCGTCCCGGTCCATGAGGCCTTCCCTTCCACCAGTAGCGGCGAACATCCTAGTGACGCGCAGGGTCCGCACAGCGACGCGTGCGGCCCGCCTGGCAGCCGGGTCCGGCCCGACCGGTCAGAAGATGTCCGGCGAGAACGGCCGCAGCGGCGTGCGGAAGAGCAGGTCCGCGCGGGCCGCCGCCCCCGGCGTCAGCTCCTCGACCCGCCCGAGCCGGGCCAGCCGCACCGCCGACTCGTCGCCGAACGCGAGCGTGCCCGCCTCGGCGACGTCGAAGGCGAGGTCGGCCGACGCGGTGGTACGCGCGCAGGACGCGCCCGCCGGGGAGGCGTCGAGCCGGAACCGCCCGCCCGCGAGCCCGTCCGCGTCCCGGATCTCCAGGACGAGACCGTCCTCCACCGGATAGGTGCGGCCCTCCAGGACCCGGACCACGTCCAGCACCCGGACCCACAGCATGTCCACGTACGTCAGCGTCCTGGCCGCCCTCGGATCGGGCAGGAGCAGCGGCAGCGGATCGTCGGGCGCCCGGTAGCCGGAGCGGACGGTGGCGATCCAGTCGACCGAGCAGAGGTAGTGCCACAGGGCGCGCTCGGCCGCCGGCGTGACGGCGATCAGGTCCCGCACCGTCGCCGTGTTCAGCGGCTGCTTCGCGTCGTCCCACTTGTCGTCCGCGCCGTACGCGGCGTACCCCTCGACCTCACCGGACGCCGACCGGTACACCGCGTAGTAGGGCTCCCGCCACGGATCGCTCTGGTGGCCGAGGCCGGTGCCCCGCTCCCAGTCCCGCTGTTCGCGGTGGGTGACCCCGGCGCGGACACCGGCGAGCCGGCGGTGCAGCGCGGGGCCGATCCCGCGGATCTCCTCGGCGTCCGTCAGATCGATCCGGCCGCCGTCCTCCGGGCGGCCCGAGCGGCGCGGGTCGAGACCGGCCCGCCGCACGTCGACGCTCCACTCGGCGGCCCAGCTGGCCGGGCCGAAGCCGAACCGCCCGTAGATCGGGTACTCGGCGGCGATCAGCGTCGCGATCGCGTCGCCCCGCTCCTTCGCGGCGGCGAGGTCGGCGGACATCATCCGGCTGAGCAGCCCGCGCCTGCGGTGCGTCGGCGCGACCGTCACCTGGGTGATCGCGTCCGCGACGAGACTCCCGCCGCCGACCGTGCTGACCTCCTGCCGGAAGGACCGGAAGGTGGCGACCACCCGGTCCCGGTCGAAGGCGCCGAGGGTCCGCGCGAGGTCCGCGTGCGCCAGCCGGTCGGCGAGCTCCGCGTCGGAGACGACCGGCGTCCGGAGGAAGCCGGTGCGCAGCGCGACCTGCCAGTCGCGGAACTCGGACTCCGTCACCGTACGCACGTCGACACCCATTCCCCGACCCTACGCACGGCCCCCGGCGCCCCGCACGCGGGTTTCCGGCGGCTCAGGCGAGCAGGTCGTCGACCTGTGCCTCACCCTCCCGGTAGCGGCGGGCGATCTCCGCGCTGCAATCGTCGGCGGTCCGCTGGAGGTGCTGGCGGCGGCGCGAGACCTGCTGCTCGTACCCGGCCAGCCGCCCCATCGCCGCGTGCAGCTCGTCGTCCGTGCGGGCCGTCAGGTCCGACAGCTCGACCTCCGACAGCATCTCGGTCGCGAGCCGCCGGTACTCCTCGCCGCGCGGCGTCGACAGCGTCACGTGCCGCGCCGACGTGCGGTGCCGCGAGGGCACGTCGGCGAGGATCTCGGAGAGCCGGTCCAGGACCGGGGCCTCCGGGTCGGTCCGCCGCGCCAGCTCGGCGCGCAGGATGTCGATCCGGCCCTGGAGCATCCGGCGTACGTAGCTCAGGTCGGCCTCGTCGCTCTGCGCGTCCCGGCGCAGCGCGCGCAGTTCGGGCAGCCGCAGCGCGCCGAGATCGGGCTGCGCGCGGTCCGCCGGCTCGGCGCTCCGCTGCACGGGTGGGCGCGTCACGGGCCCTTGGCCCGGTCCTCCGCCCCGGGCTCCGGAGCGGATCAGCGGTACGGGGCCGGACGGCGTCGGCCCGGTGCCAGGTGCACTCATGAGAATCGTCCCCTCGACCGGTGCGGAACCGCACCGCCTCACACGCATGGTGCCACTCCTGCCCGTGCACGTGCAGGCGCTCTGCACCCGTTCGGCCCCTCGTCCTTCGGCCCCGGGCCCGCTGGGTAGGTTGGTGCGCATGCGAGCAGTGGTGCAGAGGGTCGACGGCGCGCGTGTCGTCGTCGCAGGGGAGACGGTCGGCGAGATCAGCGGCGAGGGGCTGTGCGTCCTGGTCGGGGTGACCCACGACGACACCCCGGAGAAGGCCGCCCGATTGGCCAGAAAACTCTGGTCCGTCCGGGTACTGGAGGACGAGAAGTCCTGCTCCGACGTGAACGCGCCGCTGCTCGTCATCTCCCAGTTCACCCTCTACGGAGACGCCCGCAAGGGCCGCCGCCCCACCTGGAACGCCGCGGCGCCCGGCCCCGTCGCCGAACCCCTGGTCGACGAGGTCGTCACCCAGCTCCGCCTGCTGGGCGCCCACGTGGAGACGGGCCGCTTCGGAGCGGACATGCGCGTCTCGCTCACGAACCACGGCCCGTTCACGGTGCTCCTGGACGTGTAGCCCTACGGCTCGACGACCGTCTCCTGCGCGGCGGCCGTCGTCCCGGCGATCAGCGGCGCGTCCACCGGCACGTTCCGCTTGACCAGCGCCAGGGCGATCGGCCCCAGCTCGTGGTGGCGGACCGCCGTCGTCACGAAGCCCAGCTGGCGGCCCTCCTCCCCGTCGGCCGCGAGCCGCAGCGGGGTCCCGTGGCCCGGCAGCAGCACCTCGCTGCCGTCCAGGTGCAGGAAGACCAGGCGGCGCGGCGGCTTCCCCAGGTTCTGCACCCGGGCGACGGTCTCCTGGCCCCGGTAGCAGCCCTTCTGGAGGTGGACGGCACTGCCGATGAGGCCGACCTCGTGCGGGATCGTCCGGTGGTCGGTCTCGAAGCCCAGCCGCGGCCGGTGCGCCTCGACGCGCAGCGCCTCGTACGCGAGGATCCCCGCGGCCGGACCGTGCGAGGCCGCGAAGGACTCCAGAGCGGCGCGCGGCAGGAACAGGTCCCGGCCGTGCGGGGTCTCCCGGACGACCGCGCCCTCGGGCACCTCGGCGATGGAGCCGGCCGGGAGGTGGACGACCGCGAGGTCCGCCGTACGGTCGGCGACCTCCACCCGGTAGAAGAACTTCATCGACTCCAGGTACGTCAGCAGCTCCTCGCGCGTCCCCGGCTCGACGTGCGCCCACACCGTCTCGCCGTCGTCGACGAGGTACAGGGCGTGCTCGATGTGCCCGTTCGCGGAGAGGATCAGCGCCTCGGTGGCCCGCCCGGGCGGCAGGTCCGTCATGTGCTGGGTGACGAGCAGGTGCAGCCAGCTCAGCCGGTCGGCACCGGAGACGGCGATCACGCCCCGGTGCGAGAGGTCGACGAAACCGTCGCCCTCCGAGAGGGCGCGCTGCTCGCGGAAGAGATCGCCGTAGTGCGCGGCGACGCCTTCGTCGCGGCCTTCGGCGGGGACGGCGCCGGGCAGGGACAACAGAGGGCTCTTCATGGAGAAAGCCTACGACCCGCCGGCCGCGTCCTTGTTCGAGCAGTCCCGGCAGCGGCCGAAGATCGCGAAGTGCTTCATGTCCGTCTCGAACCCGAAGGTCTCACGGAGCTTCCCGGTGAACTCCGCGGCCACCTCGACGTCCGCCTCGATCACCTCGGAGCAGTCCCGGCACACCAGGTGCAGATGGTGGTGCCGGTCGGCCAGGTGATAGGTCGGGGCCCCGTGCCCCAGATGCGCGTGACTGACGAGCCCGAGCTCCTCCAGGAGCTCCAGGGTCCGGTACACGGTGGAGATGTTCACCCCGGAGGCCGTCCTGCGGACCTCGCCGAGGATGTCGTCCGGAGTCGCGTGCTCCAGCGCGTCCACGGCCTCCAGGACAAGCTGGCGCTGCGGCGTCAGCCGATAGCCGCGCTGCCGCAGGTCGCTCTTCCAGTCGGTGCTCACCACGCCCCCAGTGTATGAGGACGCGGCGGGCACCCGGAGTGTCTAGCGGAAGAAGGCGATGCCGTCGTCCGGCATGTCGGGAAGGTTGCGGGCCATCTCCGCGACCTCCTCCGGCGTCACGACCTTCTTCAGGTGCGCCGACATGTACGGACGGAGCGGGACCTCGGGGGTCGCCTTCTCGCCCACCCACATCAGGTCGCTCTTCACGTAGCCGTAGAGGCGCTTGCCGCCGCTGTACGCGCCCGAGGCGGCGGTGCGGGCGACGGCGTCCGTCGCGAGGTCGATCTGCGGCTTCTGGTCGGCGAGCTCGCCGTACCAGATCTCGACGATGCCCTGGTCGCGGACCATGACGATCTCGACCTTGCGGTCCTTGTCGATCCGCCAGTAGCCGCTCTCGCTCTCCAGCGGACGGACCTTGTTGCCGTCGTTGTCGAGGACCCAGGAGTGCGAGTGGTACTCGAGGAAGTCCCGGCCGTCGTGGCTGAACGTCACGGACTGGCCGAAGTTGCACTTCTCGGCGCCGGGGAAGTCGGAGACGCCCGCGCCCTCCCACGTACCGAGCAGGAACGCGAGGGGGACGAGGTCCGGGTTGAGGTCGGACGGGATCTCGATCATGAGCAGCTCTGGCGTTCTCTAGAAGTGGTTACCGCTGGCCCTGGTACAGCTTCTTCACGGTCAGACCGGCGAAGGCGATCACGCCGACGGCGACCAGGACCAGGAGGGTTTCGAAGAAAACGATCACGGGGTGCTCCTCGACTGAGCGGTGAAGGCGGAACGGGCCGGACCCCAGCTTAGTGGGCGGGGGTCCGGCCCACTCGGTGAGGTGGGTCTCCCGAAGATCGCCGAGGGCTCAGCCGAGCAGCTGCGCCTGGAGCGCGACGGTCTGCTGGAAGGGCACCGTGAGCGTCCCGCCCTTCCGGGTCTGGGTGACCACCGCGAGCGGCTTCGCCGGGTAGGCGAGGCCGGGCTGGTTCAGCGGCGGGAGCGCGGTGGGTTCGCGGTCGGCATGGATGCCGTAGCCCACGGCGGTGCCGCCGACGAGGCCGAGGACGGCGGCGACGGCGAGGAGCCCGACGGTGCGGAGCACACGGCGCGGCTGCCGGACCGGAGGTGCGGCTTCCGGAGCCGGCTCCGCCCCTGGCGGTTCTGATGTATCCGTGTTTCGGATACTTTCTTCGATGCTCAAGAGTCCCCCCACGAGACCTGAAGCGCGGATTCCGTCACCCGCGCACACAGCTGACACGTGAGGGGCGCGGGGAGTTGCGCCGGCTCGCATTACAGTTCGGCATATGGCGAAGAAGCTCGTGATCAAGGTGACCGCCGGGGCCGACGCCCCCGAACGCTGCTCCCAGGCCTTCACGGTGGCCGCCGTCGCCGTCGCCAGCGGCGTCGAGGTCTCGCTCTGGCTGACCGGCGAGTCCTCGTGGTTCGCGCTGCCGGGCCGCGCGGCCGAGTTCGACCTCCCGCACGCGGCGCCGCTGCCGGACCTGATCGATTCGATCCTGGCGGCCGGCCGCGTCACGCTCTGCACGCAGTGCGCGGCACGCCGGGAGATCACGGAGGGGGACGTCCTGGAGGGCGTCCGGATCGCCGGCGCCCAGGTCTTCGTCCAGGAGGCGATGACCGACGGGACGCAGGCCCTCGTCTACTGATCCACCGTCCCGGCTACCGGCTACCGATTCACCGCTCGCGGCTACCGATTCACCGCTCCCGGCGCTTCTTGCCGTCGAGTTCGTCCCACCACTCGTCCGACTTCTGGTCGCCGGACGGATCGTCCCACCAGCGGTCGTCCGGGCCCCGGCGGTTCGCGACCATCGCGGCGACCGGGGGGATGACCATGGCGACGACGCACATGCCGACGGCGACCGGCATCGAGAAGAGCCGCACGACGGCCCAGGCGCCCACGAAGAGCAGCAGGCAGGCGCCCATCATCCAGAAGTAGACGTGGCGACGTCGTGCGTACACCCCTCCAGCGTACGACCGGAAGCCGCACGCGGACAGACCGGAGGGCCGTGCCTCAAGTCCTGGAATAGGCGTCCAACCCCCCAGGAGGCACGGCCCTCCGGCCGTTCGGGTGCCGTCGGATCAGACGGCGATGGCGACCTCGGCCAGGCCGCCCTTCTGGGCCACGACCTTGCGGTCGGCGGTGCCGCCGGGAACCAGGGCGCGGACCGTCCAGGTGCCCTCGGCCGCGTAGAAACGGAACTGACCGGTGGCGGAGGTCGGGACCTCGGCCGTGAACTCGCCGGTCGAGTCCAGGAGGCGGACGTAACCGGTGACGGGCTCGCCGTCCTTGGTCACGAAGCCCTGGATGGTGGTCTCACCGGGCTTGATCGTCGAGGCGTCGGGGCCGCCGGGCTGCGCTCCACACATGTCGTTCTGTCCTTACGGTCGAGGGGTCCGGAGAAGGGGAGGGATCCGGGGAGTTACTTGTTGGCGCCGAGCTCGATCGGCACGCCGACGAGGGAGCCGTACTCGGTCCAGGAGCCGTCGTAGTTCTTGACGTTCGGGACCTCGAGCAGCTCGTGCAGGACGAACCAGGTCAGCGCGGAGCGCTCGCCGATGCGGCAGTAGGCGATGGTGTCCTTCGCCAGGTCGACCTGCTCGTCCTCGTAGAGGGCCTTGAGCTCGTCGTCCGACTTGAACGTGCCGTCGTCGTTGGCGTTCTTCGACCACGGGATGTTGCGGGCGCTCGGCACGTGGCCGGGGCGCTGCGACTGCTCCTGCGGGAGGTGCGCCGGGGCGAGCAGCTTGCCGGAGAACTCGTCGGGCGAGCGGACGTCGACCAGGTTCTGGGCGCCGATCGCGGACACGACGTCGTCGCGGAAGGCGCGGATCGAGGAGTCCTGGGCCTTGGCCTTGTACTCCGTGGCCGGGCGGGCCGGCACCTCGACGACGAGGTCGCGGGAGTCGAGCTCCCACTTCTTGCGGCCGCCGTCGAGGAGCTTGACGTCCTGGTGGCCGTAGAGCTTGAAGTACCAGTACGCGTAGGAGGCGAACCAGTTGTTGTTGCCGCCGTAGAGGACGACCGTGGTGTCGTTGCCGATGCCCTTGGCCGACAGGAGCTTCTCGAAGCCCTCCTGGTCGATGAAGTCGCGGCGGACCGGGTCCTGCAGGTCCTGGGTCCAGTCGATCCGGATGGCGTTGCGGATGTGGTTCTTCTCGTACGCCGAGGTGTCCTCGTCGACCTCGACGATGGCGACCTGCGGGTTGTCGAGGTTGGCCTCGACCCAGTCCGCGTCGACCAGGACGTCGCTGCGAGCCATGCTGTTCTCCTCCGGGGCAGTGTGCGGGGGCGTGCTGCGGTGGTGCGGTGCGTGCGGCCGGTACGCGTCGTCGCGTGCGTACGGACGGTGGACGTGCGTACGGCTCTGCACAGGGCGGCCCCGACCTCGGTCGAAGGGCCTGCGGGATACGGGAGTGGGCGTCCCGCTCAGACCGGGCGACAGAGCATGGCGGCGACGCGGCACAGGTCGACTGCCCGCCGCTTCGTGAGATCCGCCTGTCGCTTCATGCCCTCGATCGTAGGGACGGACAGGCGGCCGTGTCACCGGTGTGTCGTATTTTGAGACGCGATCGTCCGAGATACGAGACGTGATCACGGTGCGCGTCGGCTCCGGACGCCTCCGCACCCCGGTGTCCGCTTCGTCTTCTGCGGATCGGACGCCGATGTCTCAGCATATGAAAAACGGGGGCCCTCAGGCCCCCGTACCCGTCCCCGGGCCCCGTCACCCGGCCAGGACGACGTCGCTTCCGGTCACCGTGACCGCCAGGCCGTCCGGGCGCGGCTCGACCTTCTCCACCTTCATGCCGGCGATCCTGCCGATCGACCGCTGGAAGTCGGTCCGCTCGCGGACCAGGTCCTCCACGCCCGGAATGCCCTCGCCCGGCACCTCGTCGGCGCGGACCTTGAGGGTGTCGCCGTCCACGACGGTCACCGTGGAGAGCACCGAGCGGGTCAGACTGCGGCCCAGGATCTTCACGCTGCCGGTGACCTTCACCTTGCCGTCGCCGCCGTAGGCGACGGTGGCGCCCCGGTCGGAGGCGGCGGTGAGGTCCGGGTACGAGATGAGGGCCGTGCCGCGCGCGGAGCCGGCCTTCGCGCCCGCCCAGTCGCCGGTGACGGTCACGTCCCGCAGGGCCATGGTCAGCTCGCCGACCCGGATGTCCTTGTCGCCCGCCGAGGCCCGGACGCCGGTCGCCTTCACGTCGACCTCGTCGAAGCGCTTGTCCGCCACCTGGGTCAGGAAGGGGAAGCCCTTGATGTCGACGTCGATCGCGTCGGCGCGCGTGCCCGACAGCTTGACCCGGCTCGACGCCTCCGACTCGGCGTACGACACGGCCAGCCGGTCGATCCCGACGAGGATCCCGCCCAGCACGACGGCCAAGATCAACAGAATCCGCAGTGCTCGCATGGGCTGAGCGTCCCCCCGTTTTGCCTTCTGTAACAGTTCCGGCCCCCCGACACGAAGATCGACGTGTCGGAGGGCCGGTTGGTTCCCGCGGCGGGAGGGACCGCCGGTCAGGCCAGTGCGCGGCCCAGCAGGTAGACGGCGGGTGCGGCGGCGGTGAGCGGCAGCGCGACGCCCGCGGTCATGTGGACGAAGCGCGACGGGTAGTCGTAGCTGGCCACCCGCAGGCCGATCAGGGCGCAGACGCCGGCGCCGAGGCCGAGCAGCGCCCCGGAGGAGCCCAGGTCGGTGACGCCGCCGGCGGCGATCCCGGCGCCCGCCGAGGCGAGCAGCGCGGCGACCGCGGAGACCGGTCCGGGCAGCGGCAGCGCCCGTGCGAGGACGGCGGCGGCGACGGCGGCCCCGCCGACGACCACGGCGTCCGGTTCGGCGCCCAGGTGCCCGGTGGCGACGACCGTCAGGGCCGCGGCGGCGATGGTGGCCATCAGGCCGTACATGCGCTCGTCGGGGTCGGCGTGGCTGCGCAGCTGGAGGACCAGGCAGAGCAGCACCCAGACGCCGAGCGTGCCGAGGATCGCGGCGGCCGCGTGCTCCCGGCCGACGGCGAGGAGCGCGGCGTCGGAGACCAGGCCGCCGAGGAAGGCGAGGGCGATGCCCTGCCGGGCGGGCCACATGCCGTTGAGCCGGAACCAGCCGGCGGCGGTGAGGCCCTGGAGCAGGACGAGCGGGACGAGCAGCCCGTACGGGCCGAGGGAGGCACCGCCCGCGAGGAGCAGGCCCAGGACGGCGGTCAGGGCGGCGGGCCGCATGCCCGGCGCGATGATCGGCGACCGGCCCTCGGCGCGGGCGCGCTGGGCGTCGGTGATGCGGGTGTTCCCGGAGGTGGTGGGCGAGGAGTAGGCGGGCCCCTCCCCGGCCGGGGCCGCGGGGGCGGCGGCGGCCGGGGGCACGGGGGCGGCGGCCGGCTCGGGTGCGGGCTCGGCGGCCGGCTCCTCGTAGTACGCGGCGGGCGCCCCCTGCGAGGCGTACGCCTGCTGCGCGTAGGGCGGCTGCTGCTCGTACGGCGGCTGCTGCTCGTACGGCGGCTGCTGCCCGTACCCCTGCCCGGCGTAGGGCTGCTGCCCGTACATCTGCTGCCCGGGGGGCTGGTGTCCGTACGCCTGCCCCTCCGGCGGCTGCTCCGGGGCCTGTCCGTACGCCTGCTGCTCGTACGGCCGCGGGTGCGGCTCCTGGGGCCCGGCCGCCCGGGCCGCCTGGACCTGGTCGTACGACACGGCCGGCTGGTACGTGGTGTCCCAGGTCTGCCCCTCCCACGTCTGCGTGACGTCGGCGGGGTTCTGCTGCCCGTTCGCGTACGGGTCGTACGGCTGCCCGCCGTGGTACTGGTCGTTGCTCATGCTGTGGGGGTCACCCTCCTGCGAACGGGGGGAGCACCTCGACCGTGCCGCCCTCGGCAAGCCGTACCGTCTCATGGCTCCGGGTCCCGACGGGGTCACCGTCGACCAGGAACGAGCACCGCTTCAGCACCTGGACGAGCTCGCCCGGGTGCTCCGCGCGGACCGCGTCGAGGGCCTCGGCCAGGGTCCCCGCGGTGTACGGCTCCTCGGCGACACCGGCGGCGGCCTTGGCCGCGGCCCAGTAGCGGATGGTTCCCGCTGCCATAGCGGCGCTCCCTTCGTTCGTCTGCGCGCCGCCCCCCATGATGGGCTATCCGCGCGTGAGCCAGTCCCCCAGCCGGGCGAGCAGCTCCTCGTCGGCGGCGTTCTCGGCGTGGCCCATGCCCCGCTCCAGCCACAGCTCCGCGTCGCCCGCGGCGGCCAGCGCGCGCGGGTGGTCGAGCGGGAAGTACGCGTCCCGGTCGCCGTGCACGATCAGCAGCGGGGTCGGCGCGATCAGCGGCACCGCCTCCACCGGGGACAGCGGGACCGGGTCCCAGGTCCCGCTGTCGATCCGGGTGCCGAAGCCGTACCGCCCGACGAGGCGGCCCGCCGGCCGGGTGACGACCCAGTGGAGGCGGCGCATCGGGGCCGTCCCCCGGTAGTACCAGCGGGCGGGCGCGGACACGGCGGCCACCGCGTCGGCGCGGGCCTCCGTGCCCCGCGCCAGGGCCGCGTGCCGCAGGACGACCGAGCCGCCCATGGAGAAGCCGACGGTCACCACGCGCGCGTGGCCCAGCTCGCGGGCCCAGCGGACGGCGGCGGCCAGGTCGAGGACCTCGCGGTCGCCGACGGTGGAGCGGCCGCCGGAGCGGCCGTGGCCGCGGAAGGAGAAGGTGACGACGGCCGCGCCGCGCTCCGCGAGGACCCGGGCGGCGCGCCGGACGGCGGGCCGGTCGGCCGACCCGGTGAAGCCGTGCGCGACGACGACCGCCGTATCGGTGACACTGGCCCCGGAAGGTTCGTAAACCGCCTCGATCCGGACACCGTCATCGGTACGCAGCATTGCGCGCCGGGTCATCGGGCGGTGGACGGAAGTGAGCGAGGAAACATCCAGGATGTGAAATCGACCCTCTGCCTCGGAACTCATGTGGGCTATTCTGCTTGCCAGAGGATCCGGGCAACGCAGCCCCCGGGTCCTTTTGCGTTTTCCGACCGTTGTTACGGACGGATGAACAAAAGCTCTCAGGGCGCGAGAGCCACACGTGAGCACACATAGACGTCCTCGCAGGGACCGAGGAGGAACCGACGTCATGGACGAGCGAACGACGACGCACGACGGATCGACGCACGACGGATCGACGACGACCGAAGAAGGTGCGGCGCGATGAGTTCTCTGCTGCTCCTGACGAACGCCCTCCAGCCGTCGACCGAGGTGCTTCCCGCACTCGGTCTGCTGCTGCACAACGTGCGCGTGGCCCCGGCCGAGGGTCCGGCGCTCGTGGACACCCCCGGCGCGGACGTGATCCTCGTCGACGGCAGGCGCGACCTCCCCCAGGTCCGCTCGCTGTGTCAGCTGCTGCGCTCCACCGGGCCCGGCTGTCCGCTGATCCTCGTCGTGACGGAGGGCGGCCTCGCGGCCGTCACCGCGGACTGGGGCATCGACGACGTGCTCCTCGACACGGCCGGTCCGGCCGAGGTCGAGGCCCGGCTCCGGCTCGCGATGGGCCGCCAGCAGATCGTCTCCGACGACTCCCCGATGGAGATCCGCAACGGCGACCTGTCGGTCGACGAGGCGACGTACAGCGCGAAGCTCAAGGGCCGGGTCCTGGACCTGACCTTCAAGGAGTTCGAGCTGCTGAAGTACCTGGCGCAGCACCCGGGCCGGGTCTTCACCCGCGCGCAGCTCCTCCAGGAGGTGTGGGGGTACGACTACTTCGGCGGCACCCGCACGGTCGACGTCCACGTGCGGCGGCTGCGGGCCAAGCTCGGCCCCGAGCACGAGTCCCTCATCGGCACCGTCCGGAACGTCGGCTACCGCTTCGTCACGCCCGAGAAGGTCGAGCGGGCGGCGGAGGAGGCCCGCGCCAAGGAGGAGGCCCGCGCGAGCGCCCGCGTCAAGGACGCCACGGAGGGCGTCACCCCCTCGGAGGACAGGAACGTGGCGGATGCCACAATGCGACCTGCCGGTAGGTAGGTCACCCCGCGTAGACTGCCGCGCGTGGCCAAGGTGACGCGGGATGACGTAGCGCGACTTGCGGGTACTTCTACCGCGGTCGTGAGCTACGTCATCAACAACGGACCCCGGCCGGTCGCCCCGGCCACGCGCGAGCGTGTCCTCGCCGCCATCAAGGAGCTGGGCTACCGGCCCGACCGGGTGGCCCAGGCGATGGCCTCGCGCCGCACCGACCTCATAGGCATGATCGTCCCGGACGCGCGGCAGCCGTTCTTCGCGGAGATGGCGCACGCGGTCGAGCAGGCCGCGGCCGAGCGCGGGAAGATGGTCCTCGTCGGCAACTCCGACTACCGGACCGAGCGCGAGGTCCACTACCTGCGGGCCTTCCTCGGCATGCGGGTCTCCGGGCTGATCCTGGTCAGCCAGGGCATGAGCGAGCAGGCCGCCAGCGAGATCGAGGCCTGGGACGCGCGCGTGGTGCTGCTGCACGAGCGGCCCGAGGCGATCGACGACGTGGCCGTCGTGACCGACGACATCGGCGGCGCCCAGCTCGCCGTCCGCCACCTCCTGGAGCACGGTCACCCGTACGTGGCGTGCCTCGGCGGCGTCCCGAACACCCCGGCCGTCGGCGACCCGGTCGCGGACCACGAGGAGGGCTGGCGGCGGGCCATGCAGGAGGCGGGCCTCCCGATCGAGGGCCGTCTCTTCCAGGCGCCGTACAACCGCTACGACGCCTACCAGGTCGCGCTGAAGCTGCTCGCCGGGCCGGACCGCCCGCCGGCCATCTTCTGCTCCACCGACGACCAGGCCTTCGGCGTCCTGCGGGCCGCGCGCGAACTGCGCATCGAGGTGCCGGAGGAGCTGGCCGTCGCGGGCTTCGACGACGTGAAGGAGGCGGCGCTCACCGATCCGCCGCTGACCACGGTCTCCTCGGACCGGCCCGCGATGGCCCGGGCCGCCGTGGACCTGGTCCTCGACGACTCGGTCCGCGTCTCGGGCTCGCGCCGCGAGCGGGTGAAGCTCTTCCCCTCGGGCCTGGTGGTCCGCCGCTCCTGCGGCTGCGACGGGGGCTGAGCGGCCGGTACGGCGCTCCGTACCGGCCTCCGTCCGGGCCCTGGCCGAGCCGGGGAAACCCGCTTCCTTATATCGGGCATACAGGCTTCTGTCGGGCTTCTCAGCCGGTCCTCAGACCGCTCTCATGAAACCGTCCGAAAGTCATAGCCATGACGGACTTCCAGGAGCAGCAGCCGCAGCAGCCGTACTACCCGCCGCAGCCGCCGAGGCCGCCGTACGAGCCGACGCAGCCGATCAGCACCGAGCCGGGCACCACCATCTGGCCCTCGGCCGGGCACGTGCCGCCGCCGACGGACCCGCCGCACGCCTCCCCCGTCCCCGCCCCCGGCCCCTCGCCCCGCCGTCGCGCCCGGCGCGGGGTCGGGCTCATGGCGGCGGTGGCCATCGCGGCCGCCGCCGTCGGCGGCGGCGCGGCGACCCTGGTCCAGCACCTCGTCTCCGACCCCTCCGGCGTGAGCGCCGCCGCTCCGGCCGTCAGCGGCACCAACGTCTCCTCCGGCAGCAAGGGCACCGTCGCCGGGGTCGCCCAGGCGGTCTCCCCCTCCATCGTGGAGATCTCCGCGACCTCGAACTCCGGCAAGTCCACCGGATCGGGCGTGATCATCACCTCCGACGGCGAGATCATCACCAACAACCACGTGGTCTCCGGTGCCACGGCGGTCACCGTGCAGCTCGACGACGGCAAGACCTACCGGGCCGAGGTCGTCGGCACGGACCCCGACAAGGACCTCGCCCTCATCAAGCTCCAGGGCGCCTCGGGCCTCAAGGCCGCCACCCTCGGCGCCTCCTCGAAGCTGAGGGTCGGCGACGAGGTCGTCGCGATCGGCTCCCCCGAGGGACTGACCGGCACCGTCACGAGCGGCATCGTCTCCGCCCTGGACCGGGACGTGACCGTCGCCAAGGACGAGGGCGGCGGCGGCCAGGAGCAGCAGCAGGGCGGCGGGCAGCAGTGGGACCCGAGCCAGGGCTGGCCGTTCGAGTTCGGCGGACAGCGGTTCAACGGCGACACCGGTGCGTCGAAGACCACGTACAAGGCGATCCAGACCGACGCCTCGCTCAATCCCGGGAATTCCGGCGGCGCCTTGATCAATATGAACGGCGAGATCATCGGAATCAATTCGGCCATGTATTCGCCCAGTTCTTCGAGCGGCTCCACCGCCGGGAGCGTCGGCCTCGGATTCGCCATCCCGGTCGACACGGTGAAGGCCGACCTGAACACCCTCCGCGCGGGCGGCGGCAGCTGAACGGCGTACCGGAGGCGTGCGACGCTGAGCCCATGACGGGACAGCAGAACGAAGCCGAGCGCATCCTCATCGTCGACGACGAACCCGCCGTGCGGGAGGCCCTGCGCCGCAGCCTCGCCTTCGAGGGGTACGCGACGCTCGACGCGGTCGACGGCCTCGACGCCCTCACCGCGATGGAGTCGTACGCCCCCGATCTCGTCGTCCTCGACGTCCAGATGCCCCGCATGGACGGGCTGACGGCGGCCCGCCGGATCCGGGCCGCCGGCTCGACCGTGCCGATCCTCATGCTGACCGCCCGCGACACCGTCGGCGACCGGGTCACCGGGCTCGACGCCGGCGCGGACGACTACCTGGTGAAGCCCTTCGAGCTCGACGAGCTGTTCGCCCGCATCCGCGCCCTGCTCCGCCGCAGCTCCTACGCCGTCGCGTCCGCCGCCCCCGTCGAGGACGACGTCCTGGCCTTCGAGGACCTGCGGATGAACCTGGCCACGCGCGAGGTCACCCGGGGCGGGCGGACCGTGGAGCTGACCCGGACCGAGTTCACCCTCCTGGAGATGTTCCTGGCGCACCCGCGCCAGGTCCTGACCCGGGAGCAGATCCTGAAGGCTGTGTGGGGCTTCGACTTCGAGCCCAGCTCGAACTCGCTGGACGTGTACGTGATGTACCTGCGGCGCAAGACCGAGGCCGGCGGCGAGCCGCGGCTCGTCCACACCGTCCGGGGCGTGGGCTACGCGCTGCGCGGAGGAGGCGGGGAGTGACGGGCCGCATGAGGAACTGGTTCCGCTCGCGGCCGCTGCGGTCGCGGCTGGCGCTGCTCACCGCCGTAGCGGTGGCCGTCGCCGTCGCGGCCGTGTCGCTGGCCTGCTGGTTCCTGACGCGGGCGCAGCTGGAGAACGAGCTGGACTCCTCGCTGCGCAACACCACCCTGAACCCGGCGAGCGTGCAGACGCTGCTCGGGAACTGCCGCGCGGGCACGACGCCCCCGCCGGTGGGCGGCTCGTACACCGTGCAGGTCATCCTCGACAACGGCTTCGTGTGCACCTCGGGCGAGGCGCCGATCCCCGCGGGGTCCGCGGACCTCGCGGTGGCGCGCGGGCAGCTGGAGTACGTCCTGCACACCGTGAAGGACGACGCCGGGCGCGAGATGCGGGTCTGGACCTACTCGGACGCCAGCCCCGCCGGGCTGCGGGCGGTCTCCATCGCCCGTCCGCTCTCCGAGATCGACAACTCGATGTCCACCCTCGGCTGGGTGCTGCTCCTGGTCTCCGGGATCGGCGTCGTCGGCGCGGGCGCGGCCGGGCTGTGGGTCGCGCGGACCGGCCTCGAACCGGTGAACCGGCTGACCGAGGCGGTCGAGCACGTCGCCGCGACGGAGGACCTGGCCGTGCGGATCCCAGTGGAGGGCGAGGACGAGATCGCCCGGCTGTCCCGCTCCTTCAACGCGATGACGGCGGCGCTCGCGACCTCCCGGGACCGGCAGGCGCAGCTCATCGCGGACGCCGGCCACGAGCTCCGGACGCCCCTGACGTCCCTGCGCACCAACGTCGAGCTGCTCGCCCGCAGCGAGGAGACCGGCCGGGCGATCCCGCCGGACGACCGGCGGGCCCTGATGGCCTCGGTGAAGGCGCAGATGACGGAGCTGGCCGCGCTGATCGGCGACCTCCAGGAGCTGGCCCGCCCGGACGCGGACCGGCCGGGCCCGCTCGGCGTGGTCCCGCTGCACACGACCCTGCGGACGGCCCTGGACCGGGCGCGGCTGCGCGGCCCCGAGCTGAACTTCGTGACGGACCTGGCGCCCTGGTACGTGCGGGCGGAGGCACCGGCCCTGGAACGGGCCCTGGTGAACGTCCTGGACAACGCGGTGAAGTTCTCGCCGCCCCGGGGCACGGTCGAGGTGACCCTGATGCGGGGCGAGCTGACCGTCCGCGACCACGGGCCCGGCATCCCGCCGGACGAGCTCCCACACGTCTTCGACCGCTTCTGGCGCTCCCCGTCGGCCCGCAGCCTGCCGGGCTCGGGCCTGGGCCTGTCGATCGTGGCGCGGACGGTGCAGCAGGCGGGCGGCTCGGTGTCGCTGGCCCCGGCGCCGGGGGGCGGCACGGTGGCGACCCTCCGTCTGCCGGGCGCTCCGACACCGCCGCCGGAGCTGTGAGCGGCTCCTAGTTGTGCCGGAGGAGGGCGTCGACGAGCCCGGGGCGGGTGTTCGGGAAGTCGAGCGGGACGATGCCGAGGCCGACGCGGCCGGCGAGTTCGGCGCTGTCCAGGAAGCCGTGGACCCAGGGGTTCAGGCGGTCGGAGTTCCAGCGGGGCGGGAGGTAGGCGGCGGTGCTGACGAAGTTCACGTAGAGCCGGCCGGGCTGGGTGGCGGCGGCGCGGAAGTGGGCTTGGATCTTCGGGTACTTGGCGTCGGGCAGGGCGTTGTACTCGTCCTGGACGGCGAAGACGGCCGGGTCCGCCCACCGCAGCCCGGGGAGGCCTCCGTTGTCGGCGAGGAGCACGACCCGCCCGCGGGCCTCGCCGAGGAGCGGCAGGGTGTCCCCGATGCGGAAGAGCGGGCGCCATCCCCGCCGGTCGAGGTAGTCGTCGAACACCCCGCGGAAGACGGCGTCGGACTCCTCGGAGTACTCCTGCTTGACCCGTATGAGGACGGTCTCGGAGGGGTGCGCGGCGAGGAAGTCCCGGCAGGCGACGAGGACGTCGCCGAACATCATGTTCTGGTAGGAGGCGCCGTGGTGGATGGCGAAGGAGCCTCCGGTCACCCGGCACCGCACGTCCAGGAACCGGACGCCGCTGTCCAGTTGCTGGGCGATGGTGGTGTTCTGGCACTCGCTCCAGGGGCCGCCGAAGCGGGCGCCGGAGTCGTGGGTGCCGGGGATGGTGAGCCGCCGCAGGTCGGTCCCGTCCCCGTGGCCGCCCAGCCACGCGCGCGGGTCCACGGCGGAGGCGGCGGAGGCGCCGTGCGCCCCGACGACCAGTGCGGCTCCGGCCCCCAGGGCCCCGATGAGTAGACGTCGTCGCTCCATGCCCCGGACTATGACAGGTACACCACAACACCACCAGGGTGCCGCACGCACGGCAGAGGGGGCGGCGCCCCGTCGCAACGGCGCGCCGCCCCCTCCGGGGTGCCCGATCGGCTACTGGACGACCGTGATCCGGTCCGCGGCCGGGACCGGGAGCGGGGCGGCCGCCGTGGAGTGGGCCGCCAGGTAGGCGTTGAAGACGTCCAGGTCCGAGGCGCCGACCAGCTTGTTCGTGCCGGTGGCCAGGGCCGCGAAGCCGTCGCCGCCGCCCGCGAGGAACTCGTTCATCGCGACGCGGTAGGTCTTCGACGGGTCGATCGCCACGCCGTTCAGCTTGATCGAGCCGTCGACGACGCGGGCCGCGCCCGTCTTCGTCATGTCGAGCGTGTAGGTCAGGCCCTTCGAGACCTGGAGGATCTTGATCGAGCTCTCGTTGGAGCCGCTCACCTGCTGCTTCAGCGCCGCGATCAGGTTCGCGCCGGAGAGGTCGACCACGTTCATCATGTTGGTGAAGGGCTGCACGGTGAAGGACTCGCCGTAGGTCACCACGCCGTCGCCCTCGGCGCCGGACGCCTTGTACACGAGGTCGGAGCGGATGCCGCCCGGGTTCATCAGGGCCAGCTGCGCGCCGCCCTTGTCCGCCGGGGCCAGGCCCTCCAGCTGCGCGTCGGCGATCAGGTCGCCGAGCGGCTTCTCGTACGCCGTGGAGCCGCGGCCGTTGATGTCGGCGGCGATGTAGCCCTGCGGGCGGTTCGCGACCGGGGCCGCGATCGTCTTCCAGTCCTCGATCAGCTTCGTCATGTCCGGGGCCTTCGGGACGTCACGCGTGACGACGTGGTTGGCCGAGGCGACCGCGGTGCGGACGATGTCCCTGGTGCGGCGGTCGTAGGTCAGCGTGGTGTCCGTGTACAGCTTGCCGAACGACGAGGCCGAGGTGACCAGACGCGGCTTGCCCGCCGGGTCCGGGATGGTGCACACGTACGCCTGGTGCGTGTGGCCGGTGACCAGCGCGTCGACCTGCGGCGAGACGTTCTTCGCGATGTCGACGATCGCGCCGGAGACGCCCTCGCCCTCACCGTCGCCGTCACCGTCGCAGTTGTAGTTCACGGACTGCGAGGCCGGCAGGCCGCCCTCGTGCACCAGGGCGACGATGGACTTGACGCCCTTGCGCTCCAGGATCTTCGTGTACTTGTTGATCGTCTCGACCTCGTCGCCGAACTTCAGGCCCTTGACGCCCTCGGCGGTGACGACGTTCGGGGTGCCCTCCAGGGTCACGCCGATGAAGCCGATCCGGACGCCGTTCTTCTCCCAGATGAAGTACGGGTCGAGCAGCGGCCTGCCGGTCTTCTCGTTCGTCACGTTGGCCGCGAGGTACGGGAAGTCGGCGCCCTTGAACTTCTTGCCCGGGACGAAACAGCCGGCCGTCGGGTGACAGCCGCCGTTCTGCATCCGGGCCAGCTCGCGCGCGCCCTCGTCGAACTCGTGGTTGCCGACCGAGGTGACGTCCAGGTCCAGCTTGTTCAGGGCGCCGATGGTCGGCTCGTCGTGGAAGAGCCCGGAGAGCAGCGGAGAGGCACCGATCATGTCGCCGGCCGCCGCGGTCACGGAGTAACGGTTCCCCTGGCGGGCCTGGCGCAGGTGCGTCGCCAGGTACTCGACGCCACCGGCGTCGACCTTCTCCGTCGTCCCGTCCGGCTTGGTCCGGGTGACCTGGCCGGAGGAGCCGGCCGGCGGCTCCAGGTTGCCGTGCAGGTCGTTGAAGGAGAGCAGCTGGACGTCGACCATCCGCCCCCAGCCCTTGCCCTTGCCGTGCCCGGCGGCGTACGAGTCACCGGCCGCCCCGGCCGACGGCATCGCGGCGACGAGCGCCCCGACGGTCGCGAGCCCCGCACCGGCGGCGAGAATGCGCCGTGCCGTCTTGTTCTTCCTCGGTGTCGCTGCCATCTCTCCCCTAGTCCCCTTGCCCCGATTCGCGGCCTTGATCTGCTTCCCCGTTGCGCGTGCAGCCTAGAGTCAACGCGCGTAGCGCAACAGGGGGGAGCGGGTTACAAGACAGTTGCCCTTGGCTGACGAACTGTCGCCGTAGGCTCGTAGCCATGACTTCCGACACGGCACCGGCCCTCGAACCGGGACGGCAGATCCACACGTATGACGAGCTCACGCCCGAGCAGATCCAGGACGTACTGGAGCTGCTCGAGGCCGCCGACCACGCCGACGGCCTGCACGCCGTGTCCGAGCAGGGCCGGCTCTACCTGCGGCACGGCCGGCGCGAGGGCGTGCGGCACTTCCTCCTCACCGTCGGCCCCCAGCTCTACGGCTACGCCCAGCTGGAGGAGACCGACCCGATCGAGGCCCCGGCCGCCGAGCTGGTCGTGCACCCCTCCCACCGGGGCCGGGGCCACGGCCGGGCGCTCGGCACCGCCCTGCTGGGCGCCTCCGGCAAGCGACTGCGCGTCTGGGCCCACGGCGGCAAGTCCGCCGCCCGGCACCTCGCCCAGGTCCTCGGCCTGACGCTCTTCCGCGAACTGCGCCAGCTGCGCCGCCCCCTGGTGCCGCTCGACATCCCGGAGCCGGTGCTGCCCGAGGGCGTCACCGTACGGACCTTCAACCCCGGCGCGGACGACACCGCCTGGCTCGCCGTCAACGCCGCCGCCTTCGCGCACCACCCGGAGCAGGGCTCGCTCACCCAGCGGGACCTGGACGACCGGAAGACCGAGCCGTGGTTCGACCCGAAGGGCTTCTTCCTCGCCGAGCGGGACGGGCGCCTGATCGGCTTCCACTGGACGAAGACGCACGCCGAGGAGCAGCTCGGCGAGGTGTACGTGGTCGGCATCCTGCCGGACGCGCAGGGCGGCGGTCTCGGCAAGGCGCTGACCGCGATCGGCCTGCGGCACCTGGCGGCGCAGGGGCTGCCGACCGCGATGCTGTACGTGGACGCGGACAACACGGCGGCGGTGCGGGTCTACGAGGGGATCGGCTTCACGACGCACGAGGTGGACCTGATGTACCGCACGGAGTCCTGAACACGCGCCTGACACCGGAGTCCTGAACCGGCGCGGGACGCCGGCGTCCTGAACACACGGAGCGCGCCGACGTCCTGAACACCCCAATGAAAGGGGGCGGTTGACACCGCCCCCTTCTTTCCACCACCCTTTCACTACTTGATTAGTGAAAGGGTGGTGGAAGGGATCGTGGTCGAGTACCGCATCGACCGGCGCAGCGGCGTCGCCACCTACCTCCAGATCGTCCAGCAGACGAAACAGGCCCTCCGCATGGGCCTCCTGGAGCCGGGCGACCGACTGCCCACCGCACGCGAGGTCGTCGAGGCGACGGCCATCAACCCCAACACGGTGCTCAAGGCCTACCGCGAGCTCGAACGCGACGGCCTCGTCGAAGCCCGCCGCGGCCTCGGCACCTTCGTCCGCGCCACCCTCGGCACCGGCCCCGCCGACTCGCCGCTGCGCGGCGAACTCACCGACTGGGCCCGCCGGGCACGCGCCGCCGGGCTCGAACGGGACGACGTCGCCGCGCTCTTCACCGCCGTACTGAAGGAACACTTCGAGGGGGACGAATGACCGACCCGGTCATCGAGGCCGAGGGCCTCGGCCTGCGCTACCGCCGCCGCGGCGGAACCTGGGCCTTAAGGGACTGCACGTTCACGCTGCCCGCCGGACGGATCGTCGCCGTCGTCGGCCCCAACGGCGCGGGAAAGTCGACCCTGCTGGCCGTGGCGGCCCACCTGCTGCGCCCGACGGAGGGCCGGATCGTGGCGCCGGAGGGGGACCGCGTCGCGTACGTCGCCCAGGACAAGCCCCTGTACGGCTCCCTCACCGTCGCCGAGACCCTGCGGATGGGACGCGAGCTCAACCCGGACCGCTGGGACCGGGCCGTCGCCGAGGAACTGGTCGCGGCCGGACCGCTGGACCCCGGGGCCCGGGTCCGCTCCCTGTCCGGCGGCCAGCGCAGCCGCCTCGCCCTCGCGCTCGCCCTCGGAAAGCGGCCCGACGTGCTGCTCCTCGACGAACCGATGGCCGACCTCGACCCGCTCGGCCGCCACGAACTCATGGGCGCGCTCATGGCGGACGCCGCCGAACGGGGCACCACCGTCGTCATGTCCTCGCACGTCCTCACCGAACTGGAGGGCACCTGCGACCACCTGCTCCTCGTCCACGACGGCGGCATCCGGCTCGACGGGCAGATCGACGAACTGATCGCCGCCCACACCCTGCTGACCGGCCCGGTCGGCGACCTCGCCCCGCACGCCGTCGTCGACTCCCGCACCACGGGCCGTCAGCTCACCGCCCTGGTACGGCGGAAGGGCCCGGTCGAGGGCCCCTGGACCGCCACCGCGCCCTCCCTGGAGGAGCTCCTCCTCGCCCACCTCCGCGCCTCGCGCACCCTCGAAGGAGCCTCCGCATGACCGCCCTCGCGCTCAGGGGCCCCTACTGGGTGACGGTCCGCCAGCACCGTCCGGCACTGTGGACGGCCCTGGCCCTGGCCGTCGCCGCGGCCGCCGTGCTGATCACGGCGCGCCTGTGGTCCGACGGCGCCGCCGAAGCGCTGCGGGCCGCGCACTGCGCCGTCGACAGCACCGACCGGTCCTGCTTCCAGGCCGTCCGCGAGTACACCGACGACCGGTGGCTGGCCCGCCACCTGGTGGAGTACGTCGGCCTCGGCATGATCGCCCTGCCCGTGCTGCTCGGAGCGGTCGTCGCCGGCCCGGTGATCGCCCGCGAGCTGGAGACCGGCACGTACAAGATGGCGTGGACGCAGTCCGTCAGCCCCGCGCGCTGGCTCACCGCCACACTCGCGGTGCCGACCGCCCTCGTCGTCACCTGCGTCCCGCTGCTGAGCCTCGTCTTCCACTGGTCGTGGTCGACGGGACCCTCCAACGACTTCCCGACGTACTGGTACGACCCCACCATCTACGCCTCGATCGGCACCCTGCCCGTGGCCCACGCCCTCCTGGGCACCGCCCTCGGGACGCTCGTCGGCCTCCTCGTGCGGCGGACCGTCGTCGCCATGGGCGTGACCGTCGCGGCCACCACCGGCCTCCTGCTCGCCCTGGCCTGGCTGCGGCCCGGACTGTGGCCCGCCGACACCCTGACCGGCCGCGAGCTGTCCCTGCGCGTGTCCGACGCCTGGGTGCTGGGCAACGGCATGGTCACCGCCTCCGGCGACCGCGTGGGCTGGGAGTACTGCTCGACCCGGGCGGAGACCGCGCGCGACTGCATGATCGGGCGCGGCGGGGTCGCCGACTTCGTCGACTTCCACCCGTCCACCCACTTCTGGCCCCTCCAGCTCGTCGAGACCGGCATCCTCCTCGCCCTCGCCGCCCTCGCCGTCCTCACCGCCTTCCGCGTCCTGCGCGCCCGCCACCCGTAGGGCGGCAAGGGCCCGGAAAGGGGGGCGGGGCCCCGACAAGGGCCCCGCCCCCGATTCCCGTACGTCATGTCGTCGTTACCGGCCATTCAGAAGCGCTTGCGACGCTCACGCAATGAAGCGCTCCGTGTCCGCCCTCCCCAAAGGGAGACTTCCCTCCCCCACGGCCCGCTCCGACGCGCCCGACCACCCCTCCGCGCGGAACAATGGGGCCATGAGCCAGCAGCCCGCCGAGGTCCCGGTCCAGCCCTCCGCCACGCCGTCCGCCCCGTCGTCCGGAACGTCCTCCTTCGGTTCCCTCACCACCCACCGCGCGCACGTGGCGAACGGGACCGTCGTGACCGACCTCGACGCCGAGCTCGACTCCGATCCCGACACGCTCAAGGACGACGGCGCACTCGGCGCCGAGCTGCCGCAGGGCCGCTTCCTCGACCGGGAACGCAGCTGGCTCGCCTTCAACGAGCGCGTCCTGGAGCTCGCCGAGGACCCCACGACACCCCTCCTGGAACGGGCGAACTTCCTCGCGATTTTCGCCTCGAACCTGGACGAGTTCTTCATGGTCCGCGTCGCCGGCCTGAAGCGCCGCATCGCCACCGGCGTCGCCACCCGGTCCGCCTCCGGCCTCCAGCCCCGCGAGGTCCTCGACCTGATCTGGACGCGCTCCCGCGAGCTCATGGCCCGGCACGCCGCCTGCTACCAGCAGGACGTCGCCCCCGCCCTCGCCGACGAGGGCATCCACCTGATCCGCTGGCCCGAGCTCACGGAGAAGGAGCAGGCCCGGCTCTTCACGCTCTTCCGGCAGCAGATCTTCCCGGTCCTCACCCCGCTCGCCGTGGACCCGGCGCACCCCTTCCCGTACATCTCCGGCCTGAGCCTCAACCTCGCCGTGGTCGTACGCAATCCGGTCAGCGGCCACCGCCACTTCGCGCGCGTGAAGGTGCCGCCGCTGCTCTCCCGCTTCCTGGAGGCCTCCCCGCAGCGCTACGTCCCCCTGGAGGACGTGATCGCGGCGCACCTGGAGGAGCTGTTCCCCGGCATGGAGGTGCTCGCGCACCACATGTTCCGGGTGACCAGGAACGAGGACCTGGAGGTCGAGGAGGACGACGCGGAGAACCTGCTCCAGGCCCTGGAGAAGGAGCTCATGCGGCGCCGCTTCGGGCCCCCGGTGCGCCTGGAGGTCGAGGAGTCCATCGACCCCTACGTCCTCGACCTGCTGGTCCGCGAGCTGAAGGTCTCCGACGCCGAGGTCTATCCGCTGCCCGGACCGCTCGACCTCACCGGCCTCTTCGGGATCGCCGGACAGGACCGGCCGGAACTGAAGTACCCCAAGTTCGTCGCCGGCACCCACCGCGACCTCGCCGAGGTCGAGTCCGCGTCCGCGCCGGACGTCTTCGCCGCGCTGCGCGAACGGGACGTGCTGCTCCACCACCCGTACGACTCCTTCTCCACCTCCGTCCAGGCCTTCCTGGAGCAGGCGGCGGCCGACCCCGACGTCCTCGCGATCAAGCAGACGCTCTACCGGACCTCCGGCGACTCCCCGATAGTCGACGCCCTCATCGACGCCGCTGAGTCCGGCAAGCAGGTCCTCGTCCTCGTCGAGATCAAGGCCCGCTTCGACGAGCAGGCCAACATCAAGTGGGCGCGGAAGCTGGAGGAGGCCGGCTGCCACGTCGTCTACGGCCTCGTCGGCCTCAAGACCCACTGCAAGCTGTCGCTCGTCGTACGCCAGGAGGGCGAGCTGCTGCGCCGGTACTCGCACGTCGGCACCGGCAACTACCACCCGAAGACGGCCCGCCTCTACGAGGACCTCGGCCTGCTCACCGCGGACCCGCAGGTCGGCGCGGACCTCTCCGACCTGTTCAACCGGCTCTCCGGATACTCCCGCCGCGAGACGTACCGGCGCCTGCTCACCGCCCCCAAGTCGCTCCGCGACGGACTGGTCTCCCGGATCACCAAGGAGATCGCCCACCACCGCGCGGGCCGCCCGGCGTACGTCCGCATCAAGGTCAACTCGATGGTCGACGAAGCGATCATCGACGCCTGCTACCAGGCCTCCCGGGCCGGCGTCCCCGTCGACATCTGGGTCCGCGGCATCTGCGCCGTGCGCCCCGGCGTCACCGGCCTCTCGGAGAACATCCGGGTCCGCTCGATCCTCGGCCGCTTCCTGGAGCACTCCCGGATCTTCGCCTTCGGCAACGGCGGCGAACCCGAGGTCTGGTTCGGCAGCGCCGACATGATGCACCGCAACCTGGACCGCCGGATCGAGGCCCTCGTACGGGTCTCCGACCCGGCCCACCGGGCCGCACTCACCCGGCTCCTGGAGACCGGGATGTCCGACACCACCTCCTCCTGGCACCTCGGCCCCGACGGGAACTGGACGCGGCACGCGACCGACCCCGAGGGCCGGCCCCTGCGGCACGTCCAGGAGATGCTCATCGACGCGCGGAGGCGCCGGCGTGCACAACCCTGACCACTCGCAGGACGTCACGGCGGGCGAGGTCCTCGCCCCCTACCTGCACGCGCGGGCCGCGGACTTCCTCCGCGGCCTGCGCCTGCACGGCGAGAGCGGCTCCGACACGGCCGGAGCGGAGGAAGCGGCCCGTACGCTGCGGGCCGCGGCCCGCCGGATCGGCGGCACCCTCCACACCTTCCGCCCGCTGCTCGACACCGCCTGGGCCGACCAGCTGCGCACCGAGCTCGCCTGGCTCTCGGGAACCCTGGCCCTGGAGCAGGCCTGCACCTCCCGCCTCGTCCGCCTGGTGGACGCGCTGTCCCGGCTGTCGAACGGCAGCGGCCCGGTCCCCGCGGCCCGGAACACCGAGGGCGGACCCGGCCTCACGGTCGGGGCCGCCCGCGCCGGCGCACTCCTCGAACGCCAGCTGACCCTGGCCCGCACGCGCGCCCACTCGGCCTCCCTCCAGGCCCTCGGCTCCGCCCGCTTCCACGCGATCGCCGACGCCGTCGCGCTCCTCGCCTCCGAGGTGCCCCTCGGACCCGCCGGCGCGGCCCCGGCCGTCGAGGTCATCGACGCCCCCGCCGACCTCGCCGCGCGACGCCTCCAGGACGCGGTCGCCGCACTCCCGCTGAACCGGGCGGCCCACCCGTACAACGCGGAAGCCCTCGCCCTCGCCGCCGGTGAGGGCCAGGACGCGCCCTGGCACCACACCCGGGCCCTGCTGCGTCTGCACCGGTACGCCACCGAGGCCCTGCACACCGGCGGCGAACCCGACTCCGTCCTCTACGAGGCGGCCCGGGCCCTGGACCGGCACCGCGACGCCGCCGAGGCCGCGACGGCGGCGGCCACCGCGGCCCGCACCCCGCGGATCGCCCCGGCCACCGCCTACGCCCTGGGCGTCCTGCACGCCGACCAGCGCCACGAGGTGGAAGCGGCCCGCTTCTCCTTCCAGCGCGCCTGGCGCAGAACGACGGCCCCGGTCCCATGACCACCCCCATCCTGGCCGCGGGCTGCGTCCTGTGGCGGCCGTCGGTTTCCGGCCAGGGCATCGAGATCGCCCTGGTCCACCGGCCGAAGTGGGACGACTGGTCGCACCCGAAGGGCAAGCGGAAGCGCGGCGAGACGGCGGAGGCGTGCGCGCTCCGCGAGGTCCTGGAGGAGACGGGCCGCCGCTGCGAGCTCGGCGCCCGCCTGCCCACGGCGCACTACTGGGTGGCCGGCCGCCCCAAGGAGGTCGCGTACTGGTCGGCCCGCGCCCTGGACGGCGGCTTCGTCCCCACCCGCGAGGTCGACGCCCTCCTCTGGCTCCCCCCGTCGTCGGCCCGCCACCGCCTCACCCAACACCGAGACCGCACCCTCCTGGACACGGCCTTGACCACCACCCCGACCTGACCGGCTTGCGCGGCCCTAGACCCGCCCCGGGCCGCGCCCGCGCGTGGGCCCGCGTGGGCGGTCCATCCACCCACCCCGGCGTGCGCCCGCACCTCGGCGGGCCCGCGCCGCGCGTGGGCCCGCCGCCCACGCCCCGTGTGGGCAATCGTCCCGCTGGGCGGGACGGGTGGGCACACGGGACGGCGCCCTCTCGCGGCGCCTCCGCGTCCGCGCCCTGACCCGCACCACCATGTGCCGCACCTGGCGGTGCGGGCCAGGCACAGCAGCCTCTGGCGCCGGAAGGGCGCGGGTCCGTTGTGCCCACCCGTTCCGCCCCTTGCGGAACGCCTGCCCACAACGGTGGGGCGCAGGCCCACAACGGCCGGGCGCGGGCGCGGGCCCGCAACAGCCCATCCGCCCCCACGGACGTGCCCCCGCACCCGGGCTTCCGGCACGGTTCACTTCCCGTTCACTCTCCCCCGCAGACCGCTTCACCTGATCTGCCTAATTTCGGCCTTACAGGGTGCACGGAGCACAGCAACGCACCCACCAACCGACACACGCCGCCGTACAACGGTCAGGACACCCGGTCCGCGCCCCGCGACAAGGCGGCTTCTGGAAGGAACACCCGAAAGTGAAGCTTTCGCGCAAGAACGGGCTTCGCGCCTCCGCGATCGGTGCCCTCGTCGTCTCCGGTGCGCTCGTCCTCTCGGCGTGTGGCTCGGACAACAACACGGAGACCCCGACCAAGGACGGCGGCACCAAGACCTCCGCCGCCGCGTCGAACATCGCGTGTGACGGTGCCAAGGGCCAGCTGCTCGCCGCCGGCTCCAGCGCGCAGAAGAACGCGATGGACCTGTGGGTCAAGAACTTCCAGGCCGCCTGCTCCGGTGTCGAGGTCAACTACCAGGCCATCGGCTCCGGCGGCGGCATCACCAAGTTCAACCAGGGCCAGGTGACCTTCGCCGGCTCCGACTCCGCCCTGAAGGACGAAGAGGTCGCCGAGTCGCAGAAGATCTGCAAGGGCGGCAAGGGCGTCAACCTGCCGATGGTCGGCGGCCCCATCGCCATCGGCTACAAGCTGGACGGCGTGGACAACCTGGTCCTGGACGCCCCCACCCTCGCCAAGATCTTCGACACGAAGATCACCAAGTGGAACGACCCGGCGATCGCCAAGCTGAACCCGGGCGCGAAGCTCCCCGACACCACCATCCAGGCCTTCCACCGCTCGGACGAGTCGGGCACCACGCAGAACCTGGGCAAGTACCTCTCGGCCACCGCGAAGGCCGACTGGAAGTACGACCCGAAGACGAAGTCGTGGCCCGCCCCGGGCGGCCAGGCCGCCAACGGCTCCTCCGGTGTCGCCACCGCGGTCAAGGACGCCGAGGGCTCCATCGGCTACTTCGAGCTCTCCTACGCCACGGCCAGCAAGATCTCCACGGTCAGCATCAACACCGGTGCCGCCGCCCCGGTCGCCGCCTCCACGGAGAACGCCTCGAAGGCCATCGCCGCCGCCAAGGTCAAGGGCACCGGCAGCGACCTGGCCCTCTCCCTCGACTACACGACCAAGGCCGAGGGCGCCTACCCGCTCACCCTGGTCACGTACGAGATCGCCTGCGACAAGGGCAACAAGGCGGAGACCCTGCCGACCCTGAAGGCGTTCCTCACCTACACCGCCAGCGAGGAGGGCCAGAAGGTCCTCGCCGACGCCGGCTACGCCCCGCTCCCGGCCGAGATCGCGGCCAAGGTCCGCGCGATCGTCCCCACCCTGTCCTGACCCCCGGCCGGGTCCGGCCCCCCACCGTCCTGGAGGGGCCGGCCCCGGCATCCGGTGCACCGCCGCCAGGGCCCCGTCCCCCCTCGACCGAGGGACGCACGGGACCCGCAGACCGGAGAAGAACAGATGGCTACCACCACACCAGACATACAAAGGAGCCGGCGCGCCAAGAGCGCGACCCGCCCCGGGGACCGCATCTTCAGCGGCCTCTCCCGAGGCTCCGGCATCACCCTCCTCGTGATCATGGCCGCGATCGCGGTCTTCCTGACCTACCGTGCCGTCCTCGCCATCTCGAAGGACAGCACCAACTTCTTCACCACCTTCGAGTGGAACCCGGCGAACAACCCCCCGGTCTTCGGCATCGCCGTCCTCGCCTTCGGCACGATCGTCTCCTCGATCATCGCGATGCTCATCGCCGTGCCCGTCGCGATCGGGATCGCCCTCTTCATCTCGCACTACGCCCCGCGCAGGCTCGCCAAGCCGCTCGCGTACGTCGTCGACCTGCTCGCCGCCGTGCCCAGCATCATCTACGGCCTCTGGGGCGCGATCTTCCTGGTCCCGTACCTGGGCGGCCTGAACCAGTGGCTCGACCAGTACCTGGGCTGGACGTACATCTTCGACAAGTCCCAGGACGGCGTCGCCCGCAACCTCTTCACCGTGGGCATCCTGCTGGCGATCATGATCCTGCCGATCATCACCAACGTGACCCGCGAGGTCTTCCTCCAGGTCCCCCGGATGCACGAGGAAGCCGCCCTCGCCCTCGGCGCCACGCGCTGGGAGGTCATCCGCATGTCGGTGCTGCCCTTCGGCCGCTCCGGCATCATCTCCGCCTCCATGCTGGGCCTCGGCCGCGCACTCGGCGAGACCATGGCCGTCGCCGTGGTCCTCTCGCCCAGCTTCGTCCTCTCGGGCCACCTCCTCGACCCGGGCGGCGGCACCTTCGCGCAGAACATCGCCGCCAAGTTCAACGAGGCCAACGAGTTCGGCCGGGACGCCCTGATCGCCTCCGGTCTCGTCCTCTTCGTCATCACCCTGCTGGTCAACGGCGCCGCCCGCTGGATCATCGGCCGCCGCAAGGAGTACTCGGGGGCCGCGGCATGAGCCACGCCATACAGGACCGTCCGGTCACGGCCGCCCCGCAGCGCGGGCCGCTCGCGCACGCCCGGCTCCCCCGCTGGACCCCGGCCGCCATCGCCGCCGGCTCGATCGCCGGAGGCATCGGCATCGGCGCCGCCGCCGGCTGGCACAGCAAGGTCCAGTGGGGCCTGCTCGCCGCCCTGCTCTTCGTCCTCGTCACCTTCGCCGTGACCACCAAGGTCGAGGGCAGCCGCCAGGCCAAGGACCGGGTCGCCACCAGCCTCGTCTGGGTCTCCTTCGTCCTCGCCGTCGTCCCGCTGCTCTCCCTCGCCTGGGTCACGATCAGCAAGGGCCTCGACGTCCTCGACGGCTACTTCCTGACCCACTCGATGAACGGCGTCCTCGACGCCGAGGCCGGCGGCGGCGTCTACCACGCGCTGCTCGGCACCATCGAGCAGGTCGGCATCGCGACCCTGATCGCCGCGCCGATCGGCCTCCTCACCGCCGTCTACCTCGTCGAGTACGGCGGCGGAAGGCTCTCCCAGGCCGTCACCTTCTTCGTCGACGTCATGACGGGCATCCCGTCGATCGTCGCCGGCCTCTTCATCCTCGCCACCTGGAACCTGATGCTGGGCTTCGGCCCCTCCGGTTTCGCCGGCGCGATGGCCCTCGCCATCCTGATGGTGCCGGTCGTGGTCCGCTCCACCGAGGAGATGCTCAAGCTCGTCCCGAACGAGCTCCGCGAGGCCTCCCTCGCCCTCGGCATCCCCAAGTGGCGCACCATCCTGAAGGTGGTCCTGCCCACCGCGATCGGCGGCATCACCACGGGCGTCATGCTCGCGGTGGCCCGCATCACCGGTGAGACGGCCCCGATCCTGCTCCTCGTGTTCGGTACGAAGCTCATCAACCCGAACCCCTTCGAAGGTGCCCAGTCCTCCCTGCCGCTCTACGTGTACGAGCAGTACGCGGTCGGCACCGACGCCGCCGTGGCCCGTGCCTGGGCCGCCGCGCTCGTCCTGATCGCCTTCGTCATGATCCTCAACCTGGTGGCCCGCGGCATCGCCCGCTGGAAGGCCCCGAAGACCGGCCGCTGACCGCGGCACATTGGAAGTGATTCACATGGCCAAGCGCATCGACGTCAGCGGCCTGTCCGCCTACTACGGCACCCACAAGGCGATCGACGACATCTCGATGACCGTCGAGCCCCGCTCCGTGACGGCCTTCATCGGCCCCTCCGGCTGCGGCAAGTCCACCTTCCTGCGCACCCTGAACCGCATGCACGAGGTCACCCCCGGCGGCCGCGTCGAGGGCAAGGTGATGCTGGACGACGAGAACCTGTACGGGACGAACGTCGACCCGGTCGCCGTGCGCCGCACCGTCGGCATGGTCTTCCAGCGCCCCAACCCCTTCCCCACCATGTCGATCTTCGACAACGTGGCGGCGGGCCTGCGGCTCAACGGCAAGTACAAGAAGTCCCAGCTGAACGACATCGTCGAGAAGTCGCTCAAGGGCGCCAACCTCTGGAACGAGGTCAAGGACCGCCTCAACAAGCCGGGCTCCGGCCTCTCCGGCGGTCAGCAGCAGCGTCTGTGCATCGCCCGCGCGATCGCGGTCGAGCCCGACGTCCTGCTGATGGACGAGCCCTGCTCGGCCCTCGACCCGATCTCCACCCTCGCCATCGAGGACCTGATCGGCGAGCTGAAGGAGCGCTTCACGATCGTCATCGTGACGCACAACATGCAGCAGGCGGCCCGCGTCTCGGACCGCACGGCCTTCTTCAACCTGGCGGCCGTCGGCCAGCCCGGCAAGCTGATCGAGCTCGACGACACCGAGCGCATCTTCTCCAACCCGAGCGTCCAGGCGACCGAGGACTACATCTCCGGCCGCTTCGGCTAGACCGCGCTCCCCCAGACCGTCTTACGGTGCTGCATGGCGGTGCCACCGTAATGACGAAGGGCCCGGCTCCCCCACAGGGGAGCCGGGCCCATTTCCGTACGGAACCACTCAGCCGAACAGCAGCTGCACCACGTAGTAGCTCAGCGCGGCGACCAGCGCGGCCGCCGGCATGGTGATGAACCAGCCGAGGATGATGTTCTTGGCGACGCCCCACCGGACCGCGTTGACGCGCTTCGTCGCGCCGACGCCCATGATCGCGGAGGTGATGACGTGCGTGGTCGAGATCGGCGCGTGGAACAGGAACGCCGAGCCGAACATGATCGACGCACCGGTCGTCTCCGCCGCGAAGCCCTGCGGCGGGTCGAGCTCGATGATCTTGCGGCCGAGGGTGCGCATGATGCGCCAGCCGCCCGCGTACGTGCCGAGCGACAGCATCACGGCACAGGCGATCTTCACCCACACCGGAATGTCGTCGCCCGCCTGCTGGACGTCGGCGATGACCAGGGCCATCACCACGATGCCCATGGTCTTCTGCGCGTCCTGGAGACCGTGGCCGAGCGCCATGCCGGCCGCCGACACCGTCTGCGCGATCCGGAAGCCGCGCTTGGCCTTGTGCGGGTTGGCCTTGCGGAACATCCACAGGATCGCGCACATGACCAGGTAGCCGACCACGAGGCCGACCACCGGGGAGACGAACATCGGGATGACGACCTTGTCCAGGACGCCGCCCCAGATCACCTCGGTGCCGCCGGCCAGCGCCGCGCCCACCATGCCGCCGAAGAGGGCGTGCGAGGAGGAGGACGGCAGTCCGAAGTACCAGGTGACAAGGTTCCAGATGATCGCGCCGACGAGCGCGGCGAAGAGGATGCCCATCCCCTTGTCGCCGGTCGGGGTCTCGATGAGCCCCTCACTGACCGTCTTGGCGACGCCGCTGCCCATGAAGGCACCGGCGAGGTTCATGACCGCCGCCATCGCGAGCGCCGCCCGGGGCGTGAGCGCCCGGGTCGACACCGAGGTGGCGATGGCGTTGGCCGAGTCGTGGAAGCCGTTCGTATACGTGAAGCCGAGCGCGACACCGATGGTCACGATCAGAGCGAAGGTGTCCACGAAGCTCAGGACTCCTTGACCGCGATGGTCTCCACGGTGTTCGCCACGTGCTCGAACGCGTCGGCCGCCTCTTCCAGCACGTCGACGATCTGCTTGAGCTTCAGCACCTCGATGGCGTCGTACTTGCCGTTGAAGAGCGTCGCGAGCAGCTTGCGGTGGATCTGGTCGGCCTGGTTCTCGAGCCGGTTGACCTCGATCCAGTACTCGGTGAGGTTGGCCATCGTCCGCAGGTTCGGCATCGCCTCGGCGGTCAGCTCCGCCGCCCGCGCGAGGACCTCGATCTGCTGCTCGACGCCCTTGGGGAGTTCCTCGACGTTGTAGAGGACGACCAGGTCGACGGCCTCCTCCATGAAGTCCATGATGTCGTCGAGGGACGACGCGAGGTTGTAGATGTCCTCGCGGTCGAACGGCGTGATGAAGGAGGAGTTCAGCTGGTGGAAGATCGCGTGGGTGGCGTCGTCACCGGCGTGCTCCGCTGCCCGCATCCGCTCCGCGATCTCGGCCCGGGCGGAAGGCTCCGCTCCGAGCAGTTCCATCAGGAGCTTCGAGCCCGTGACGATGTTGTCCGCGGACGCGGCGAACATGTCGTAGAAGCTCGTCTCCCTGGGGGTCAGACGAAATCGCACGTGAGGTCCTCGGGGTGCTGGGTTTCGGTCAGGCTGATGCTAGGCGCATCATCCGGCCACGGCTAACCGGCGTCTCTCAGTGTCGCCCATCAGGCACAGTGAACTGCACGGGCCCCCGCCCGGACCGGCGGGGATCGGTACCATATACCCACGAGGGGTATACACCCCCTTTTCTGGACAACGGGAGGACGCGATGACGACCACCGAGGCGGACCAGGTCACCCCCGAGGCCGTCGAGGCCGTCGAGCCGGCCGACCACGGTCACGGCGTGCACGGCTACCACAAGCAGAAGGACGAGCACCTCAAGCGGCTCCGCCGGATCGAGGGCCAGATCCGGGGTCTGCAGCGGATGGTCGACGAGGACGTCTACTGCATCGACATACTCACGCAGGTCTCCGCCTCCACGAAGGCGCTCCAGTCCTTCGCGCTCCAGCTCCTGGAGGAGCACCTGCGGCACTGCGTCGCGGACGCGGCGGCGACCGGCTCGGGCATCGACGAGAAGGTCGAGGAGGCCACGAAGGCCATCGCCCGCATGATGCGCACCTGAGGCGGGCGGGGCGGGACCGCACCCTCAGCGTTCCTCCGCGGCCCGCTCCGCCGCCACCCGCAGGACCTCGTCGATCCGGTCGTCGCTGAGCCGTTCCCCGTCGGCGGCCGACGCCGCGATGATCAGCTCTCCGCAGAGCTCGATCTCGGCGAGGGCGACGCAGTCCGGGTCTGCGGGCACGGTTGCTGTACCGGGCGGGGCCACGCGCATCCACCTCTTCCTGCCGGCGTCGGTCTCCCAGCGGTCTCCCAGCGTAGGGACGGGGCCACGGACCGCGCATGACACGTCCGGACCATTTGCCGATGGTCAGCGCCGCGAGCGGGCCAGGTCAGGCCTTGATCTTCCCGGCGTAGATGTCCCGGCGGTCCGGGAGCACGACCTCGACGGGGACCCCGAAGCCGTACAGCAGGGTGGTCGAGGCGACCGCGACGGTCCGGCCCTGGTTGCTGAAGCTGAACTGGTGGCGCACCTTCCGCAGCCGCCCCTCGCCGTCGAGGTAGGCGTCGAAGGGCACGGTGTCGTCGGCGAACCCTTTCGCCGCCGCGGTGAGCGCCCCGCGCAGCTGCGGGGAGGCGGCCCGGGCGGCGCGGGCGATGTCGGCGACCCCCCGGTAGTGGCTGACTTTCACCCCTGCCAGTTCGACCTCGCCGACGTAGACGACCTCGCGGGCGCCCCGCAGCAGCTCGGCGGCAGCCGCCGGGTCGGTGGCGCCGCCGGTGACGAGGTTGCCGTCGTCGAGGGTCGTGGTGTCGACCCGGACCCACTTGTCGGCGGGCACCCCGGCGCCCCGGTTCTTCATGTAGAGCGCGCCGGGGGTGAGGAGCTCGGTGATCGGCCGGTGCTCGCTCGTCCCGGCCGGGTCCCTCGGCAGCAGCACCTGGAGCCGTCCGGTGCGGCGCCGGAAGTCGTAGCTTCCCTCGCCCCGGATGGTGACCCGGGTCCCGCCGGAGGCCATCTCCATGGAGGTGCCCGCCTTGGAGGTGCCGGCCCTCGCCAGCGCGTCGGCGGCGTCCCGTACGGCCAGGGCGGGGTCGGTGGCCGCCGCCGCCTTCGGGTCGTCGGGGGCCGCGCAGCCCGTGACCGTGACGGTCCCGACGAGGGAGCCGACCAGGACGGCGGTGACGGCGAACGCCCCTCCGCCCCGTCCGTGCGGACGCCCGTACCGGTGCTCCACCATCGCCGCCAACCCCCAACGCCTCACCGCTGTTCGCCCGGGACCCGCCCTTCCCGGGACCCTCGGGTCCCGGGGACACCCGATCCGCATAACGACGGGCGGGGCGTCGCGTCACGCGCAGTACCGTGGTGGGGTGCACGCGCAGGCTTCCGCCCACACCACGACGACGACGGAGCGCGGCTCGTTCGCGCTGGCACGGTGCAGCTGCGGCTGGACGGGCCCGGCCCGCAGATCCCGCGACAAGGCCCGCTCGGACGCGACGGAACACCTCCGCGCGAACGGCTCCTAGGGGGCGCTCCCGCCGGACGTGCCACGCACCGGGCGAGGCAGGCCCGGGGCGTGTCATCAAAGTCCCGTCGCCGCCCGGGGGGCAGACGAGAGTGTGACGGCACGCCCTAGGCGGCGAGGTCCTTCTGGCCGGTAGTCGGGGCGGGGCCGCCGAGGCGGGGTTCGGCGATGCCGAAGGCCTCCGGGCGGCGTGCCGCGTCGGCCCGGCGGGAGCGGACGAGCCGGGCGCCGCGGCCGGATCCGGCGACGGCGGAGACGACGGGCGTGAGCAGGGCGAGCGCGACCGGGGCGAGCAGCAGGGCCACGGCCGTGCCCAGCGCGAAGCCGCCGATCACGTCCGTGGGGTAGTGGACGCCCATGTAGACGCGCGCGAAGCCCTCGGCGAGCGCCAGGCCGATGGCGGCGAGGCCGAAGCGGCGGTGCGCGACGAAGACGCCGACGCCGAGCGCCATCGCCAGCGTGGCGTGGTCGCTGACGAAGGAGAAGTCGGTCTTCCCGTCGACCAGGACCTCCAGGCCCTGGTGGTCCCTGAAGGGTCTGGGGCGCTCGACGAAGTCGCGGATGGGGATGTTGACCAGGAGGGCGATGCCGGCCGCCAGCGGGGCCCAGACGAGCCCGGCGACGGCCGCGACGGAGTCGGTGGCGGTGCCGCGCCGGCGGACGCTCCACCAGCACCAGAGCACGACGAGGACCATCGCGAGCACGATCCCGTACTCGCCGACGAACTCCATGACGCGGTCGAACCACGGCGGAGCGGCCTTGGCCAGTCCGTTGATGTCGTAGAGCAGGCCGACATCGGGGTTCGAGCCGTCCGATGCGAGTCCAGCCATCTGCTGCGGCCCCTTGCTCTCGTGTCTGGTTTCCAACCCCCGTGGTCAGAGCGGTCGGATCGGGGGAACGAACCGCCTGAGGCGTACGTTCCGCTCTCTCCGGTGGATCATGCTGACGTTATCGAAGAGTGACGGTGCACCGCAGCTCAGGGCCTGTGCATGACGGAGAGTTCCAGCCATGCCCGATAAGCCCCGAAGAACGCCCGACGGTCCGTCTCCTGCCGCTAGGCCTGCGGCAGATGGGTGGGCAGCGCCGCCGCGCCCTCGCGGGTGACGCGGGTGGCCCCGAAGTAGTCCGGGGTGTCGATCCGGTCGAACCGGATCACCGCGCCCGTGCGCGGGGCGTCGATCATGTAGCCACCGCCCACGTAGATGCCGACGTGCCGGATGGCCCGGGAGTTCGTCAGGTCGTCCGAGAAGAACACCAGGTCGCCCGGGAGGAGCTCGTCCCGGGCGGGGTGCGGCCCGGCGTTGTACTGGTCGTTGGCGACGCGCGGCAGCGTCACGCCGACGGTCTCGTACGCGGCCTGCGTGAGGCCGGAGCAGTCGAAGCGCCCGTTCTGCGCGGCCGTGCCCGTACCGCCCCAGAGGTAGGGCGTGCCCAGCTTCTCCTGCGCGTAGGAGATCGCGGCCGCGGCCTGCTGCGAGGGGGCGACGCGGCCGACCGGGCGGGCGAAGCTCTTCTCGAGCGACCGGATGATGCGCACGTAGTTCTGGGTCTCGCTGATGGGCGGCACCCCGCCGTGCCGGATGACCCGGTACGCGCCCGCGTTGTAGGCGGCCAGCATGTTGTCCGCCGGGTCGCCGGGCACGTCCTTGACGTAGCCGGCGATCTCGCAGTCGTACGAGGCGGCCGACGCGATCGCGTCCTTCGGGTCCCAGATGTCCCGGTCGCCGTCCCCGTCGCCGTCGATGCCGTGCCCGGCCCAGGTGCCGGGGATGAACTGGGCGATGCCGCGCGCGTCGGCCGGGGAGACGGCCCGGGGGTTCCAGCCGCTCTCCTGGTAGAGCTGGGCGGCGAGCAGCGCCGGATTGATGGCCGGACACAGGTTCCCCCACCGCTGCACCAGCCCCTGGTACAGCTCGGGCACGGCCCCCTTGGCGAGCGCCACGGAGCCGCCCTTGCCGGCCGCGCCGCCGGCGATCCCGGCGGCCGCGGAGTACGTACCGACCACGAGCAGCGCGACGAAGCCGAGGCAGACCCCCAGGGCCCCGCCGGCCATCAGCCACGCCTTGCCAGCCCTACGCACCGTCAACCACCCCTCGGCTCATGGCAGTACGCCCCGCGAGCCAGTCTAGGCGGACGCCGTCCGACACCGCCCCAAGAGTGCAACAACGACAATCATTGCCCGGAGTCACTCTCCGTGATACACAGAGTGACCATACGCTTCTTCGCATGGAAACCGGCCACACCACCGCAGGTCAAGACGGTCAGATCGGTCAAGTGTGCGGGGATCGGGTAAAGAGAGCCGCCAAGCCGTCGCACGTGGGCGGTTTCATCAGCGAAGATAGGGCGATGACCCATGCCGTCCGGCAGGGGCGACCAAGTACCCAACAGGGGCGGTGAGTTACATGTACCTGGCGGCCGAGAAGGGCGACATCACCACCATCATCGGTGGAATCGCCCCCAACTGGGGACCTTTCGGGAGCCTGGGCAACGAGGCCAAGGTGATGATCGAGGTCGTGATGGCCGTGGCCATCCTGCTCTGCCTCGGCATCGCCATCTGGGGAGCGGCCAAGCAGCGCATCGGCGCCACCGCCCTCCGCGACACGTTCAGCGCGGAACAGGGCAAGGGCCTGATCGTCGCCGGTCTGACCGGCGTCTTCATCATCGGATCACTGGGGACGCTGTTCACCATCGTGTACGGGATGGCCGTCTGATCTCCCGTCGGACCCGACCCTCCTGAGAATGCGTTCCCTGATGCCCAGTCATGTTGAAGCACGGCCGTACCCGCGAACGAGTGAGGGGGCGCACCCGGCATGAGTCCCGGCGACGAGCACGACAGCTTCGGCGGCGCGGGCGGCTCGGGCCAGACCCGGACCCGCCTGCCCGAAGGCAACAGCGGCGACGTCTACGGCGGCGCCCGCCGCCCCGTCCGCAGCTCCCGATCCCTCATCACGGTCGTGGGCGTGGTGGTCCTCCTCGTCGCCGCGATCGCCTTCGCCAACCGCGGCGAGACCGAACCGACGGACACGGCGGGCCCCCGCGCGGGCACCCCGGGCAGCACGGCCCCCACCTCGGCGACCGGCGTCCGCCCGGTCACCGGCAAGAACGGCCAGATCCCCACCGGCTACGCCCACGACGACCAGGGCGCCCAGAGCGCGGCGACGAACTACGCGGTGGCGCTGGGTTCGGCGGAGATGTTCTCCGGCCCGGCACGGAGCGAGATCGTCCGCACCGTGTACGCCCCCGCCGTCGCCGCGGCGCGTCAGGCCGACCTCGACAAGGTCTACGCGGACAAGGGCTTCCTCGGCCGGATCGGTCTCCACGAGGACGGCACCACCCCGCAGGGCCTGACGTTCATCTCCCGCATCGTCCCGGTGGGATCGAAGGTCGAGAACTACTCGGACGCCAAGGCCACCGTGTCGGTGTGGTTCTCGTCCCTGTTCGGCATGGCCGGTGACGGCTCCAAGAACCCCGTCTCCGAAGCCTGGTACACCGGCTCGTACGAGCTGCAGTGGGTCGACGGCGACTGGAAGGTCACCGGTTTCAGCCAGAAGGACGGCCCGGTGCCCGTCGGCCGGGATCAGCGCGCCTCCACGGCGGAGGAGATGAGCGACGCGGTCGGTCAGTTCGGAGGCTTCACCTATGCCCGGTAAGCGCCTTCCCCGCGGGACCAGGATCGCCGCCGCCCTCGGCGCGGCGCAGACGGCCGTCGTGCTCTTCGCCGGCCGCGCGTTCGCCGCGCCGACGCCCACTCCCACACCGAGCCCGAGCGGCCGGAACAACCCCTGCGACCTGATCCGCGGCCCCGCGCGGGACTACTGCGAGAACGGCCGTGCCGGATCCGGCGGTGGCGCCGACAAGACCACCGTCACCGACCCCGCCTCCCTCGACCCCCTCTCCTCCCTCGCCCGCGGCTTCGCCGACGCCGCCGTCGCCACCGTCGACTACCTCTCCAAGGCCGTCAAGGAGACCGCCGACGTCGATTTCACGAACATGCAGTTCCTCGGCCGCTACGCCATCGTCTTCGCCGCCTCCACCTTCCTCACCCTCCTCCTCTGGCTCCTCGCCGTCGCCAAGCGGGCCGTCCGCGGCGTCCCCCTCACCACCGCCCTCTCCGAAGCCATCGGCTTCCTCTGGCTGACGGTCCTCGCCTCCGCGTTCACGCCCCTGATCCTGTACACCGTCGTCAACGCCACCGACGCCATCACCGAGGTCATCGCCTCCGGCACCGGCCAGCAGACCGACATCTTCTTCGGCAGCTTCAAGGAGGCCCTCCAGAAGGGCGACAGCATCGGTGGCGGCCCCATCATGCTGATCATCGTGTCCCTGGTGACCGTCCTCGCCGCCGGCGTGCTCTACCTGGAACTGTTCCTCCGCGCCGTCCTGCTGTACGTCGGCGCCCTCCTCGGCGTCGTCGTCTACTCCGGCCTCGTCGACAAGAACATGTGGGGCCACGTCCGCCGCTGGGCCGGCATCATGATCGCGATCATCCTGGTCAAGCCGGTCATCGTGATCGTCCTCGGCCTCGCCGGCGCCCTCTCCTCCGGCTCCGGCCCCGACTCCGTCTCCGCCGTGGTCTCCGGCCTCTCGATCATCCTGCTCGCCATCTTCGCCTCCGCGATGATCTACCGCTTCGTCCCCGGCTTCGGCGACGAGATCGCCGCCTCCCGCGACAACCGCCTCCACCGCGCCGGCGAGAACACGGCCGCCGCCGTCATCTCCTCCCCCGCCTCCCTCGTCTCCCAGGGCATCAAGACCCACAGCACCCGCGACAGCGGCGGAGGCGGCGGCTCCCAGGGCTCCGGCCCCCGCCCCGCCAACCCGCTCTCCGGCGGCATGGCCGCCCACAGCAGCCGCGGCGGAGGCGGCGGTGGCGGCACCGGCGGCGGCGCCACGCCCCCGCCCCGTAGCAGCAGTCCCACCGCGGGTACCCCGCACGGCAACCGCAAGAACTCTGGAGGTGCAGGGCGTTGACGACCCAGTCCCAGCCGGTCGCGCCCCGCCGCACGTATCTCGTCGGCCGCGCCCGGCCCAACGCGATCGTCGGCAAGAACCGCGAGACCGGCGAGATCGCCCTGATCATCGTCGGCGCCTTCCTCGGCATGATGAGCGGCCTCCTCGTCCCCGCCCTCCCCCTGCGGATCGCCCTCCTCGCCGGCCTGCCCATGCTCGCGATCGCCGCCGTGTACCTCCCGTACAAGCACCGCACCTTCTACAAGTGGTTCGAGATCAACCGCAGCTACAAGCGGATGCTCAAGCGCGGCACCGCCTACCGCTCCGTCGCCAACGAGGCCGGCACCCGCCTCGACGGCCGCGAGGTCGAGGTCGGCCCGCCCCCCGGCATCGGCCGCGTCGGCTGGCTCGCCGCCCCCTTCGGCCCGGACGAGATCGCCGTCCTCCTGCACGCCGACCGCCGCACCGTCACCGCCGCCATCGAGATCGAGGGCCCCGGCGTCGGCCTGCGCGACAGCGAGGACCAGGAGGCCCTCGTCGACCGCTTCGGCACCCTCCTCAAGCACGTCGCCAACGGCGACGGCTTCGTCACCCGCCTCCAGATGCTCGCCCGCACCCTCCCCGCCGACCCCGACGCACACGCCAAGGACGTCGGCCAGCGTGGCGACCAGAACGCGCCCCCGTGGCTCCAGGAGTCCTACGACCAGCTCCAGTCGATGGTCTCCACCTCCAGCGAGCAGCACCGCGCCTACCTCGTCGCCTGCATGCACTACACCCGCGAGCTCGCCGCCGAGGCCAACGCCATGGCCCGCGCCGCCCGCCACGCCTCCGGCGCCCGCAAGCTCGACCGCGACGCCGGCCTCGCCGTCGTCATGGCCCGCGAGCTCACCGACATCTGCGCCCGCCTCGCCGAGGCCGACATCCGCGTCCGCCAGCCCCTCGGCCAGTCCCGGCTCTCCTCCCTCGTGCACTCCATGTACGACCCGGACCACCCGATCGACCACATCCAGGCCATGACGAAACGCAACGCCTGGCCCGCCGAGCTCGACGCCATGGAACCGACCTACCTCCAGGCCAAGACCCGCGAGTCCTCCACCCGCGCCCCCTGGTGCCACGCCACCGCCTGGGTGAAGGAATGGCCGATGACCCCGGTCGGCGTCAACTTCCTCGCCCCGCTCCTCGTCCACACCCCCGACGTCATCCGCACGGTCGCCGTCACCATGGACCTGGAGCCCACCGAGGTCGCCATCGAGCGGATGCTCACCGAGAAGACCAACGACCAGGCCGACGCCAGCCGCGCCGCCAAGATGAACCGCACGGTCGACCCCCGCGACATCGCCGCCCACGGCCGGCTCGACCAGCGGGGTGAAGATCTCGCCAGCGGCGCGGCAGGAGTGAACCTCGTCGGGTACATCACGGTGTCGTCGCGTTCGCCCGAGGCCCTCGCCCGGGACAAGCGCACGATCAGGGCCTCCGCCGGCAAGTCGTACCTGAAGCTGGAGTGGTGCGACCGCGAGCACCACCGGGCCTTCGTGAACACCCTGCCGTTCGCGACCGGCATCCGCCGCTAGGGCCGAAGGGGCACAGAGCCATGCGAGATCCGCTGTCCGTCCTCACCGAAGCCTTCACCGCCTTCCTCTTCGGGAAGGTCGAGACGACCCGCCTGCCCGTCCGCACCTCCACCGGCCAGGCCCAGGCCGTCTACCTGCCGACCGCCGCACCCGGCCTCGGCGACTCCGGCGTCATCATCGGCCGCGAGGTCTACAGCGGCAAGGGCTACATCTACGACCCCTTCCAGCTGTACGGCCAGCAGCTCCCGGCCCCCCACTGGCTGGTCCTGGGCGAGTCCGGCAACGGAAAGTCGGCCCTGGAGAAGACGTACGTGCTCCGCCAGCTCCGCTTCCGCGACCGGCAGGTCGTCGTCCTCGACGCCCAGGGCGAGGACGGCGTCGGCGAATGGAACCTCATCGCCCAGGAGCTGGGGATAACCCCCATCCGCCTGGACCCCATGGTCGCCAACGACTCCGGGATCCGCCTCAACCCCCTCGACCCCTCGATCACCACCACGGGCCAGCTCGCGCTGCTCCGCACCATCATCGAGGTGGCGATGGGCCACGGCCTCGACGAGCGCTCCGGCTTCGCGCTCAAGGTCGCCCACGCGTACGTCACCGAGCACACCACCGACCGGCAGCCGATCCTCACCGACATCGTCGAGCGGCTCCGCCACCCGGAGGCCGAATCCGCCGAGGCGATGAACGTCGACATAGACGACGTACGGGCCTGGGGCCTGGACGTCGCGCTCGTCCTCGACCGCCTCGTCGACGGCGACCTGCGCGGCATGTTCGACGGCCCGACCACGGTCGGCATCGACCTCGACGCGCCCCTGATCGTCTTCGACCTCTCCCACATCGACCGCAACTCCATCGCCATGCCCATCCTCATGGCGATCGTCGGCGTCTGGCTGGAGCACACCTGGATCCGCCCCGACCGGAAGAAGCGCATCTTCCTCGTCGAGGAGGCCTGGCACATCATCAACAGCCCGTTCGTGGCCCAGCTGTTCCAGCGCCTGCTGAAGTTCGGCCGCCGCCTCGGCCTGAGCTTCGTCGCCGTCGTCCACCACCTCTCCGACGTCGTCGACGGAGCGGCGGCCAAGGAGGCCTCGGCGATCCTCAAGATGGCCTCCACCCGGACCATCTACGCCCAGAAGGCCGACGAGGCACGCAACACGGGCCGGGTCCTCGGCCTGCCCCGCTGGGCGGTCGAGATCATCCCGACCCTCACCCCCGGCATCGCGGTCTGGGACGTCAACGGCAACGTGCAGGTGGTCAAACACCTCATCACCGAGAAGGAACGCCCGCTCGTCTACACCGACCGCGCCATGACCGAGTCCTCCGCCACGGACCCGGAGCTGGAGTGGGAGACCGAACAGCGCGCGATCCTCATCGAGCAGCAGATGAACGGCACTTCGCAGTCGACGGTGGCCTAGATGGAACAGGCGCGGAAGGGAGGCGGAGGAGTCTCCGACGGGCTGCTCCTCAGCCTGTTCGCCCTCCTCCTCTGCCTCACCGTCCTGGCGTGGACGGCGACCGGACTCTCGGGCGTCTTCGCCCACGGAGCCTGGCCGGACGGGGTCGACTTCACCGGCACCCCGACCGCCCTGCGCTCCCTGGCGACGGCCCCGACGGACCTCGCGGCCGCCTGGCCGGCGACCCCGCCGGGCCAGCTGTCGGGGTACGGCCTCTTCTGGGGCCTGCTGATCGGCGAGGCGATGATCCTCATGGTCCTCGCGATCTTCGTCCTGGGCACGGTGACCCGCTGGCGCGCCGTCCGTGCGCACCGCAAGGCGGGCACGTACGGCACGACGCCCACCCCCGTACGCGAGGAACCCGCCCGGGGACGGGAAGAGCCCACCGCGCCCCCGGCCCCCCGCCACCCGTCGGAGAAGCCCGCACCGGAACCGCCCGGCGCACACGAGACACCGGCACCGGCTCCGGCGCCCGTACCAGCACCCGAACCCGCACCCGTACCGGCGACCGCGCCCGTACCGACACCGGAACCCGCCCCCGCGCCCCTGACCGCCCCACCGGCCCCCATAGCCACCCCCCGTACCGTCTACGGCCCCCCGGAGACCCGCCGCCCCGTCGCGGTCCAGGCGATCCTGGACGCGGAGGGACCGGCCCTCGTCGTCACCTCCGACCCCGCCGTCTGGTCCGCCACCAAGGACGCCCGCGGCAAGCTCGGCCCGGTCCTGGTCCACGACACCGGCCACCTCTGCGACACCCCGGCCCGGCTCCACTGGTCGCCCTCCGAGCACTGCGAGGACCCGGCCGTGGCGCAGGACCGCGCGACCGCCCTGCTCGCCCCCGTACGCCCCCACTCCCGCCTCGACGCCGCCACCGCCGACACCGCGGAGACCCTCCTGCGCTGCTGGCTGCACGCCGCCGCCGTCGACGGCCGCCCCTTCCGGCAGGTCCACCGCTGGGCGCAGGGAGCCGGCGCCCACGAGCCCGTACGGATCCTCCGCAGCCACCCGAAGGCCGCGTCCGGCCTGGCGGGCCTCCTGGAGTCGGCCCTCACCGCACACCCGGAAAGCCGCCGCCTCGCCCAGGAACTGACGGCCCGTGCCCTGGCCGCCCTCTCCTCGATCCACATCAGGGAAGCGTGCACACCGAATCGAACGGATTCGCTGGCGCTGGCATCTTTCGTCGCCGAAGGGGGCACCCTCTACGTGGTGGGCGAGGCGATCGAGGATCCCCGCACCCACCCCGGCGCGATGCCGCTCCTCACGGCCCTCGCCGCAAGCGTGGTCGAGCACGGCCGCCGCATGGCCGCACGGTCATCCGACGGTCGGCTCGACCCACCACTGACCCTCGTCCTGGACGACGTGGCCGCCGTGGCCCCGCTCCCCCAGCTCCCGGACCTCCTCGCCGCCGGCCCCACCCAGGGCCTCCCGACCGTCGCCCTGATGCGCTCCGAGCAGCAGGCGATGACCCGCTGGCCCGACACCGCCTGGGCCGGCGCCCCGCACACCGGACGGCGCCCGTCGCAGGGGCTAGGCTCCCGCGCCTGAACCGACGGCCGACCCCGGCCGCAGGAGCTCGTACTCGTCCTCCATCGCCGTGTCGTGCCCCGGCACCGGCACCCGCTCCCCGGTGGCGACGAACCCGAACCGCCGGTAGAAGGCCGCGGCCCGCGCGTTCTCCTCGTGCACGTACAACCGCACCCGCGCCACCTCCGGCTCGGTGAGCGTCCAGGACCACTCCACCCCCGCCCGGAACAGCGCGTCGATCACACCGGTCCCGCGCGCCTCGGGCCGCACGTACACGGCGACGATGTGCGTCTGGTCGACCTTCGGCGCGTCACCGAAGCGCACCTCGTCCGAGGGCCGCTCCACGAGCAGCGAGATCGTGCCCGCCCAACTGCCGTCCGTCCCCTCGGCGACGAGCTGCCGCACGCTCCCGTCCCCGCTCTCGGACGCCCCCTCCGCCCGCTCCCGCCAGAAGGCGTCGGGCCGCTCGACGGCGGCCTCGTAGGTGTCGAGGAAGGCGAGATGGGCGATCGGGTCCCGCAGAGCCGCCAGGCGGATCTCCCGGGTCTTCTCCCACTCCGCGGCGCGGATCACGCGTATCGAATAGTCCATGCGACAGATCCTGACGAGCCCCGCACCCCCGGACAAGGCCTTTTCCCCACACCACCCCCGTCGTACCGGGGTACTACGCCGCACCCCGCGCACCCGCCCCCGGTCCGACGCCCGGGCACCGCCCGCTCCGTAGCGTCGACGACATGATCCGCGCAGAGAACCTCACCAAGCGGTACGGGGACACCACCGTCGTCCAGGACCTCAGCTTCACCGTCCACCCCGGCTCCGTCACCGGCTTCCTCGGCCCCAACGGCGCCGGCAAGTCGACCACCCTCCGCATGATCCTCGGCCTCGACGCCCCCACCCGCGGCCACGCCACCGTCGACGGCCGCCCCTACGCCGCCCACCGCGACCCGCTCACCCACGTCGGCGCCCTCCTGGAAGCCCGCTCCGTCCACCCCGGCCGCTCCGCCCACCACCACCTCATGGCACTCGCCCACACGCACGGCATCCCCCGCACGCGCGTGGAGCGGGTCCTCGCCCTCGCGGGCCTCACCCACGTCGCCCACCGACGCGTCAAGGGCTTCTCGCTCGGCATGGGACAGCGCCTCGGCATCGCCGCCGCGCTCCTCGGCGACCCGTCCACCGTCATCCTCGACGAGCCGGTCAACGGCCTCGACCCGGAAGGCGTGCTCTGGATCCGGACCCTCCTCAGGAACCTGGCGGCCGAGGGCCGCACCGTCCTCGTCTCCTCCCACCTCATGAGCGAGATGGCGCTCACCGCCGACCACCTGATCGTCATCGGCAGGGGCAGGCTCCTCGCCGACACCACCGTCGAGCAGCTCGTACGGTCCTCGGGCGGCGCGGGCGTCAAGGTCGTCACCCCCGAGGCGGACCGCCTGCGCACGCTGCTCCCCGGCGCCCGCATCACCTCGGACACCCCGGACACCCTCCTCGTCACCGGCCTGGAGGCACCGGAGATCGGCCGCACGGCCGCCGCCCACGCCGTCCCCCTCCACGAACTCACCCCGCAGGCGCCCTCGCTGGAGCAGGCGTTCATGGACCTCACCCGCGACGCCGTCGAGTACCAGGGAGCCCCCGCATGACCACCACCCCGTCCCTCACCCCCGCGCGCGTGCTCCGCTCGGAGTGGCACAAACTGTGGACCGTACGCTCCACCTGGATCACCGCCCTCACCTCCGCCGCCCTCCTCCTCGGCGTCGGCATCCTGATGGGCGCCACGTACACCTCCGGCGGCGGCGACTCCGACGTCGACACCGTCGTCCTCACCCTGTACGGCTCCCAGCTCGGCGCCATCGCCCTCGCCGTCCTCGGCATCCTCGTCACCGCGGGCGAGTACGCGACCGGCATGGTCCGCGCCTCCCTGACCGCCGTCCCCCGCCGCCTGCCCGTCCTGTGGGCGAAGGCCGCGGTCTACACGGCCACCGTCCTCACCCTCTCCCTGCTCACGGCCCTCCTGACCTTCCTCACCGCCCAGGTCTTCCTCTCCGACACCGACCAGGCCGCCTCCCTCACCGACGACGGAGTCCTCGCCGCCGTCGCGGGCAACGCCACCGGCGTCACCCTCCTCGGCGTGATCGCCCTCGGCCTCGGCGCCGCCCTCCGCTCGGTGCCGGGCGCCATCGGCGCCTTCGTCGGCGGGGTCCTGATCGTCCCGGAGATCCTCGGGATGCTCCCGTACGAGGCGATGGACACGGCCGTGCGGTACTTCCCCACCCAGGCGGCCGGCGCCCTCGGCTCCGCGACCCCGCTCCCCGGCGCCGCCTCGCCCGGCGCCGCGCTCCTCGCCCTCCTGCTGTGGGCGGCCGCGGCCCTCGCCGTACCCGCGCTGTTCCTCAAGCGCCGCGACGTATGAGGATGGTGACGGGCCGACGGCGGGGATGACGACAGAGGTGGGGGCGGGATGACGACGGAGACGACCGGCCCGAGCCGGTACGCCCAGCGGCTCGGGAGCCGGGTCCGGGCCCTGGACGCCCGGCGCCCCTGGGTGTGGGACGCGGCGGTCACCGCCACCTGGACGGTGGCCGCCCTCGTGGACGCGGCCGGCGGCTGGCGGAACACCGCCCGCGACCCGTCCGTCCCGGTCTGGCTCGTGGTCACCCTGAGCCTGCTCCTCGCCCTCCCGCTCCACTGGCGCCGCCGCCGCCCGCTCACGGCCCTCGCGGTGATGGCCTGCGCGGCCCTGATCGGCGACGGCTCGGGCGCCTTCCTCCAGGCCGCCTACCTCCAGATGCTCCCGCTCTTCCACATCGCGCTCGGCCGGCCGCCGCGCGCCCTCCTCTGGGCCCTGGCCCTCATCGCCCCGCCCCTCGTCACGGGCGCCGTCCGCTTCCCGTCGGAGTCCTGGGACCAGCGCGTCGTCCCCGCCCTGTGGGCGTACGCGATCGTGGCGCTGCTCGGCATCGCGCTCCGCGCCCGCAGGGACGAACGCACCCACGAGGTCCGCCTCGCCGCCACCGCCGAACGCACCCGGATCGCCCGCGAGATGCACGACATCATCGGCCACAACCTCTCCGTCATCACGAGCCTCGCGGACGGCGGAAGGTACGCGGCGCCGAAGAACCCGGAGCGCGCCGCCCAGGCCCTCGACGCCATCGGCACGACCAGCCGCCAGGCCCTCGCCGAACTCCGCCGCCTCCTGAGCGTCCTGCACGAGGACGACGAGACCGCGGCCCGGACCCCCCAGCCGACCCTGACCGACCTGGAACCCCTCATCGCGGGGGTACGGAGAGCGGGCCTGCTCGTCCACGCCGACCTCCCCCCGGCGGCCCCCGCGCTCTCCGCGGGCGCCCAGCTCACGGTCCACCGCGTCCTCCAGGAAGCCCTCACCAACACCCTGAAGCACGCGGGCCCGGACGCCACGGCGACCGTCCGCCTGTCGTACGGCTCCGGCGCCCTGGAACTGCTCGTCACCGACACGGGCACGCCGTCGCGCGCACCGGGCCGGGGCCACGGCCTCACCGGCATGCGCGAGCGCGCGGCCCGCTACGACGGCACACTCGACACCGGCCCCCTGCCCACGGGCGACGGCTGGCGCGTACGGCTCCGCATCCCCCTGGAGGAATCCCCCTCGTGACGACCGTTCTCATCGCCGACGACCAGCCGATGCAGCGCTTCGGCGTCCGCATGCTGCTGGAGAGCCAGGACGACATGACGGTCGTCGCCGAGGCGTCGAACGGCACCGAGGCGATCCGCCTGGTCGACCGGCACCACCCCGACGTGGTCCTGATGGACGTCAGGATGCCCGGCCTCGACGGCATCGAGGCCACGCGCCGCGTCGTCGCCACCGGCGCCCGCACCCGGATCCTGATCGTCACGACCTTCGACCTCGACGCGTACGCGTACGACGGGCTGCGCGCCGGCGCGAGCGGCTTCCTGGTGAAGGACGCCGAGCCCGAGGAACTCCTCGCGGGCATCCGGGCGGTGGCCGCCGGCGACGCGGTCGTCGCCCCGAGCCTCACCCGCCGCCTCCTGGACGCCTACGTCCAGCACCTCCCGCGTCCGAACGCCACGCCCCCGGCCGAGGACCCCCGCCTCGCCACCCTCACCGACCGGGAACGCGAGATCCTCACGGTCATCGGGAGGGGCTGGAGCAACACGGAGATCGCCGAACGCCTGCACCTCGCGGAGTCCACGGTGAAGACCCACGTGGGCCGCGTCCTCGCGAAGACCGCCACCCGCGACCGGGTGCAGGCGGTGATCCTCGCGTACGACACGGGCCTGGTGACCCCGGCGACCTGACCCGCCTCAGCTCCCCGTCCTGGCGTCCGTCCACACGGCGGTCCTGCGGTCCGCACCGTCGAGACGCGCGTCCCTCAGATCGGCACGGGTGAAGTCCGTCCGGGTCAGGTTCGCCGCGGGCAGCTTGTTCTCCCTGTCCTCACCGAGGTCGGCATCCACGAGCCGCGCGCCGGTCAGATCGGCGTCCGTGAGGTTCGCCCCGGAGAGGACCACCTCGGAGAGGTCGACGGACGACTCTCCGACGGCGGGGTCGTACGAAGCCCTCGTGAGGTCGGCACCCTCCAGGTTCGCGCCCTCGAAGTCGGCACCGTCCCAGACGACACCGACCATGTCGGCGCCACTGAAGTCAGCCTGCGAGAAACGCCCGTCGCTCAGCCCCGCTCCACGCAGCCTCGCACCGACGAACGGAGCGCCCTGGAACCCCCCGTGAAGGAGGGCGAACGTCAGATCCGCCCCGCGGAAGTCCGCCGTGGCGAACTCCCCGTCGGTGAGATCCGCACCCACCAGAAAGGTCCGCCGCAGGTCCACAACGCCCTCCCCCTCCACCCCCTGCGGACGGGTTCCCAGCACCTTCAGAGCCGCCTGGACGTCCTCGGGCGGCCGCGTACCGGGCTGTCGACGCAGGGCCTCCGCCTTGGCCTTCGACGGCATCTTGGCCTTGTCCCGCACATAGGCGGACAGGATCTCCACGATCGCCGGCTGCTCACGGGGCGACTCCTCCATGATCCGCTTCAGGGCGAAGATGCTGCTGGTCCGGACGTCGACCGAGTCGTCGCCCAGATTGGCCACGGTGTCGTTGTAGCTCGACGCGATCTGCCCCCGCTCGGTGATCCGCAGGGTGTCCCGCGCCTGAGTGATCGTCACCGCCGTGAACGCCAGGGCCAGCAGCGCTGGGATCGCCGGAAGGGCCGTCGCCAGGGCCATGTACCGCTGCCAGCGCCCGCCCTCCGCGGAGGCCGCCGCACCCGGGACGGGCCCGGGTGGCGGAGCCGGCGCCGCGACGAGGAGCGAGGCGTCGAGCAACGCGAGCCACCGGGAGGCGTGCAGCCGGTCCTGGAGCTGCGCCAGCAGCCGTACGAGCGCGGGCAGCGCCACCGGCACCCCTTCCCGCAGCACCCGCCCCGAGGCCTCGTGCAGCGTCGCGGCGACCCGCCCGGCGTGCTCCTCCAGCTCGCGCCGCCGCTCGGCGTCCGCGGGCGGCCCCCACCGAGCGAAATCCTGGATTGCCGCCCGTAGTTCGGCGACCGCCTCGTCGAGGACGGACGCCTCGGGTGCGGGCGTGCGAAGCGCCGCGCGGCACGCGCCGAGTGCCACCAGGCAGGCGGACAGGGGCGGTTCCTGCCGTGCCCAGCGGGTGAAGTCGCGCATGGCGGCCCGCCGGATCCACCAGGCGCCGACGACGAGCCCCACGGCGACCCCGAAGACGAAGCCGGACTCCGCTCCGGACCACCAGGGGACGACCTCCGGTTCGCAGCCGAGCAGGAGGGACCAGCCGGTGCACTCCTCGCTTCCCTCGGTGAGCCCCCGCTCACCGAAGAGCGAGCCGAAGACGTTGTCGGGGGCGAGGAACCACAGGCCGCGACCGGCGGCGACGTCCGCGTACGCCACCACCCAGGCACCCAGTACGAGCCCTCCGACCAGCAGCAGCCCGGGCACGACCGCGGCCCACACGCGTCGGCCCCACCGCAGCACCCTCGCCGCACGGTCGGCTTCGACCAGGCGCACGAGCAGCTCGTTCAGCGGCAGGGCACTCGGCACGCCCTGGTGTCGCCGCAGGGCCACGACGGCCCGTACGGAGGGCCGCAGCGCCTCCACTCTCCCCCGCACCAGCCGGCGGGGCACCAGAAGGATCCGCTGGCCGGTCCTCCGGTGCGGATCCCGGTAGCCGGCCCCCCACGTGACGCCCCGCCAGAGCAGCACGATCACCAGACCGGTGACGCACACCCCCAGCACGGCCCGGACCCAGTCACTCCAGGACGCGAAATCCACGTCTGCGTGCCCCCTGCTCTCGCATCTGTCCCAGAACGCAAAAATGCCTCAACCCCCGGACAAGGTCCAGGGGTTGAGGCTAAAAATTGTTCGGCGGCGTCCTACTCTCCCACAGGGTCCCCCCTGCAGTACCATCGGCGCTGAAAGGCTTAGCTTCCGGGTTCGGAATGTAACCGGGCGTTTCCCTAACGCTATGACCACCGAAACTCTATGAAGATATGAACCGCCGCACCACCCGAAAGGGGGGCGTGTTCGTTACTTCAGAACTAACACAGTGGACGCGAGCAACTGAGGACAAGCCCTCGGCCTATTAGTACCGGTCAGCTCCACCCATTACTGGGCTTCCACATCCG